>NZ_CP092104.1:0-1200000 GCF_016918765.2 Flagellatimonas centrodinii | reverse complement strand
GAAGCACTGCGAATGAGACGATCAGCAGTACAGCAAGGCTGGCCCAGAGCTTCCGAGTGTTGCCCATATTGATTTCTCCACTCGTGGATTACATATACGTGCCCTATCGGAACTCGTAGTGAGCACCTCCCATCAACTGCGAACCATACTCCGATGAGGGGCTACTGCAAGAGCAGCAAATGAGTGACCTCGTGTGCGGCAATGCCCGGGCGCCATGGGCTGCTTCTCACCTGGGTACACACTTTCCGGAAGCTGCCGGCTGCCAATGGCCGGACTTGGCACGATTGAGCCGGTGAAGCTGGGCAGCGCAACGGCCGATGTTGGCGCCGCAGGCGACATACGACAACACGCCCTTATCACCGGTAGAGCGGGGGTGATCGTCTCTGTCGTGCCGATTGAGTCACTTCGCCGAAAGCAGGCTTCGGGTGGTCGGGAAGCGAGAGGTCGAACTGCGGTAATGGCCTACATGCGAGCAGTCAAGCGCTAACTGAGGGTGCGCTGACTAGGCCAACTAAGCGGGGAAGAAGCTGCGCTGAGAGTCATTTCGCTTGTGCCGTCGCCTGATCGGAGTAACAGAGCAACGCGCGGCCCGCTTACGGTCAAGCCAGACCGCCACATCGATTCGCCTCAATTGCTGACAGGCCTCGGTAGGGAAGGCCTAGGCGATCGCGATCGCCCGCCTCCTCGGCAGGCGCCGAATGCGGTTCTAGTCAACCGGTTAAGCAGGCGCAAAAAAATATGTTACTCCGAGATCCACTTCTTCATGCAAAAACGTAGTGCCCTTTGTCGACCGGTGGTGACACTAGATTATTCATCTGAATGATGGCGATCATTCCCGCAATTGGGTTCACTTATATCGCTGCTTCACTGATTCTCCTTCCGCAGTTTAAAACTACTCGGAGGAGACTCAGCAATGAGCCGTCGCGCGCCGCTGGCGCCCCATCGTGGATTGCCCTGCGCGATCCTGGCCATCTTTGCATCGGCTGCCGCCTTTTCGCCAATCGTTCATGGCGCCGCGCATGTCGCAGACGACCTGCAGAAAATTGCTTCCAATGGCCGGGCAATTGTGGCCGTCGGCAATGACGTGCTGTCCCGTTCGACCGATTCCGGCAAGACCTGGGAGGCGCAAAAGCTCGAGAGGCGGGCGGCGCTGATTGACGTCGCGGCTTGCGCTGACGAGAGCTTCGTTGCGCTCGACTTCCATCGTCATGTCTGGACCGGGGACGCACAAGGTAGCGGTTGGCGCCTCGCCGAGGGCTCGATGCCCGAGGACTTCACCCCTATGGCCTTGGCGTGTGCGCCGGACGGTGGATTCTGGGTTGTTGGAACCTATTCCACGGTGCTGCATAGCAGCGATCGCGGCGAGAGCTGGCAGAAGACCGAGTTCGGCGAGGACGCGATCCTCACCACCATCCGTTTCCTCGACGCCGGCCACGCGGTTGTTGCCGGAGAGTTTGGCATCGTTGCGCGCAGCAGTGACGGCGGCGCCAGCTGGCAGATGCTGCCCCCCGTTCCGGACGATTTCTACGCTTTCGACGCCTGGTTCACAGACACCGATACCGGCTGGCTGACGGGCCGCGGCGGAATCATCCTCGGCACCCGCGATGGCGGCCATAGCTGGACATCGGAGCCGAATGCCGCCGGTGTGCCGATGTACGGCTTTCTGTCGGGCGGTCATGGCCACCTGTTTGCCGTTGGCGAACTCGGTTTGGTCCAGCAGCGCGGATCCGACGGCACATGGCGGGTCCTGCCGAGCCCCACCTCGGGCAGCGGTTACCTGCGCGGCGGTATCGCCGTGCCGGAGCGCTCGTCCCTCATCGTGGTCGGCGGTTCCGGCGCCAGCACGCCAGCGATGGTGAGCATCGAACCGCAGGGGGTCCAATGATCCGCCAGAAGATAATCGTCGCGCTGCAGCGGGGCGAAGAGTGGATTTTTGCCAGCCCGCGCTTCGTGCTCGCGCTGATTCTTGGTCTGTCGGCGTTCTTCGCCAGCCAGATCCCCGGCATGAAGATGGCTTCGGATTTCGAGGACCTCCTGCCGCAGCAGCATCCCTATATCCAGCTGCATAACGAGGTGCGCGGGATCTTCGGTGGCGCCAATGTCATCACGGTTGCGGTGGAGGTCGAGCAGGGCACGATCTTCAACAGCGAAACACTCGCCGCGATCGAACGCATCACCCAGGGCATCGACATGCTGCCCGGCGTCAATCACAACCTCGTGGCCAGCATCACCCATCGCACGACGCGCCGGGTCTATATCAACGAGGCCGGCACGATCCGCTCCGAGCCCTACTATGACCCTAATGCCGAGACCCTGACGGCGGCGCAACTCAAGGCCTTGCAATCGCAGGTGCAGGCGGACCCGCGCATCAGCGGACGCCTGGTGTCTGCCGATGGCAAAGTGGCGATCATCCGGGCACAGATGAACAGTTCGACCTCCGACGAACTGATCGAGGCCTTCGCCGGGCTGCAGAAAATCCGCGAGGCGGAAGCACGCGACGGCCTGCGCATCCATGCGGTCGGAAACCCGGTGCTGACCGGCTGGGTCTACACCTATCTGCCGCAGATCGTCGAGATTCTGCTGTACACCGCGGCCCTGATTGTCCTGTTGCTGGCGGGATACTTCCGCCGCCTCTACGGCATCGTGCTGCCCTTGCTGGGCATTCTCCTGTCCTCGGCATGGGGCCTGGGCTTCATGAATCTGGTCGGCATTCATCTCGATCCACTGTCGATGCCGATACCCTTTCTGATTGCCGCCCGTGCGACCTCACACGGGGTGCAATTGGTCGAACGCTACTACTACGAACTGGCGCGCACCCAGAACGGTCGCCAGGCTGCACGCAATGCATTGGACGCGCTGTTCCGCCCGGGCTCGCTGGCGATCATCGTCGACGCCATCGGTATCGCCGCGGTAGCGATCGGTGCGGCGCCGTTCCACAAGCATCTCGGCGCCTTTGCCGGCTTCTGGGCCTTCTCGGTGATCTTCACAGTGCACTTCATGGTGCCGCTGGCGCTGACCGTGCTACCGCAGCCCCGGCGCACCGAGAACAGCCGCGACCAGACTTCGGCGACGCTGCACCGGATAGTGGAGCCGGTCTCCAGCCCCGGCGTCGGCCGTGCGGTGCTACTGGGCGCCCTGGCGCTGGTGGGGCTGGGCGCATGGGGTGCGACCCAGGTGCAGTTCGGAGAGTCCGAGCCTGGATCACCGATTCTTCAGCGTGACCACGACTACAACCGCTCGGCGCACCTGATCTCGGAGCGCTTCCCCGGCAGCGAGGAATTGTTCGTGGTGGCCCGCTCCAGCGAGCGCGAGGGCTTGCGCAGGCCTGAGGCGATGGCCGCCATGGAGAAATTCGAGCGCTACATGCTCGAAGAGTCGGTGGTGGGGGCGGCAAATGGGCTCCCTGACCTGGTGAAGCAGGTCAACCGTCTGACCCACGAGGGCGATCCGCGCTGGCTGCAGATTCCCGGAGATGCGCGCGGCGTCGGCAGCCTGATGTACGCCTTTGAGTACTCCAGCCCGGTACCCGGAGCCCTGCGTGAGTACGTCAACCCCGAGGAGACGCTGGCCAACCTGAGCTTCTACCTGCCGGATCTGCAGGCCAAGACGATCGAGGCGGCGGTGCAGCGCGCGAAGCAGGGCGCCGAGCTTTTCGGCAAGGGCATAGAGGGCTTCACGATCGAACCGGCGGCCGGTGTCGTCGGCGTCAACGCCGCGATCAACCAGGCTAACTTCCATGACAGTGTCGTGGTCACGGCCTTCGTGCTGATCGCATCGTTCCTGATGGTGGCGATCTACTACAACTCGGCGCACGCCGGCTGGCTGATGATCCTGCCGATGATCTTCGCCACGGTGCTCAGCTACGGCTATCTGGGTATCGCCAACGTCGGCATCAACGTCAACATCATTCCGGTGGTCGCGGTGGGAATGGGCGTAGGAGTCGACTACGCGATCTACGTCATGGACCGCGTTCGCGACGAGATCGAAAAAGGCCGCAATCTCTCCGATGCCGTGGCGCATGCCATCAGCACCACCGGCCTTGCGGTGATGTTCACCGCCGCGACCCTTGTCGCCGGTGTGGTCATGTGGGTGTTCTTCTCAGACCTGCGCTTTCAGTCCTCGGCCGCACTGCTGCTGATTGTGATGCTGGTGCTCAACGCCATCGGTGCGATGGTCGTGGTGCCCGCCTGGATTCTCGCTTTCAGGCCGCGTTTTGTCACGGCGTCCTTCGCACACACCGGGGCGGTTTCCAGCGAAGCCCGATCACCGGATCTTTCCGAGCCTGGCTGCAGCCGCCAGGCGTTCACCGAATAGCTAAGACAAAAAAAGGAGGAGAGCGCAATGAACTTTACTATAAAGGCATTGGGATACTTGGCGATTGGATTTTGCACATGGCATATGGCCTTGCACAGTCCGGTGGCGCAGGCGGGACAGGCCGGAGAGTGGCGCATCAATGGCTTCCTCGAGAACGACACCCGCTACCGCAAGGACGTGGGACTGTCGAAGCTGCGCAACACCGTCAGGCTCGAGGGGAACCGCGAGTTCGATGACTTCGGTTCATTCATCGGCAACTCGTTTACCTTCAAGCTGCGGGGTACCTACGACGCGGTCTACGATCTCAACTCCGATCAGTATGGCAAGGATGCTGGCGGCTCGATCTGTCTCGAGGACACTTCGGGCCTGATCCCGGCGGGTTGTGTGCCGCATGGGCAGGGCGCCTTTGGCGGCAACAACCTCGGATACGGCGTGTTCAATGGGGTGCCGGGCGTGGGGCTGGGACAGTTCGGCTTCAACCTGGCTCGCAATCCCAACGACGGCATGATTGTACTGGGAGAGCCTTTGCACCGACCCAACGGCGGCGTCGCCTTCGGCGTTCCGGTACGACCGTGCAATGTCGATCCGCGTGGCTGCCTCAATGGCTACATGGACTATGACGAAGACGATCTGCGCTTCCCCGAGTTCGCGGAGCCCGAGCGTCTCGACTGGATGCGCGAGGTCTATTTCGATACTTCGCTGATGTTCTTCTCGCCGTTCAGCGATAACGAGCAGGAATTGTTCTTCCGTGTCGGCAAGCAGCAGGTGATCTGGGGCCGCACCGATCTGTTTCGCGTGCTCGATGTGATCAACCCGGTCGACTTCTCCCGCAACAATATTTACGACGAGTTGCAGGACATCCGCATCCCGATGTGGATCGCCACGGCAGAGTATCGCATGGGCCCGGTGGCGGCCCTGCAGGACCTCAACTGGCAGGTGGTATGGAACTTCGATAAGTTCCGCCCGAACAGCCTGGGCCAATGCGGCACCGCCAACGTCATCCTGGATGCCGGCTGCTTCTTCCGCGGCATGAAGAACCTGTGGGACAACGGCGGAACGGTGTCCAACTTTGCGCTGGTGCCGCCAATCCTCGGGGAGCCGGGCAGGGCCATGACGACGGACTTCGGCCCCAACCAAGTCGGTATCCGCGAGGCCAAGCTGCCGAACTGGACGCTGTCGAACACCCAGATCGGTACCAAGTTCGAGGGCGTGCTGGGCGACGTCAGCTTCTCGCTCAACGGCCTGCTGTATCGCTCGCAGCTGCCCAGTCTGCATGGCGGCTCCGAGGGCCCGCCAGCGATTAGCCCCTTCGCCAACCTGCTATTGCCGGTGGACCTTGAGCTGCCGGAACTGCTGCCGGGGGTGGGCCAGTACAACACCGAGCCGCGCCAAGTGCCGTACCTGATCGCTTTCGACATCGCTTTCCCGCGCGTCAAGATGCTGGGTGGCTCACTGGACTTTGCGATCGCGCCAATCAAGACGGTGGCGCGCATCGAGGCGGCGATGACCTGGGGCGAGCAGTTTCCCAACACCCTGCGGCCGAGCCTGTATAGCGAGTCGCGCGTTGCGCGCTACGTCGTCGGTCTGGATCGCCTGACCTTCATTCCGTTCCTGAACGCCAACCGCACCTTCCTATTCTCGCTGCAGATTTTTGGCCAGCACCTGCTCGACCACGAGTTGGAGCAGCGTCAACTGGGGCAGGTGGGCATGCCAGACTGGAAGGACAACTGGATCGCCACGCTCTTCATACAGACCTGGTACCTGCAGGACCGCCTGCAGCCGAAATTCGTGATGGCGCGCGACTGGAAGGCCGGGGCCTACGCGATGCAGCCTTCGGTGGATTACCTGCTGTCGCAGAACTTCAAGGTTTCAATCGGTGCCAACGTCAAGTTCGGCGACGGTGCGCAGAAGTTCAACGACTGCCGTGACTGCAACCCCTATCCGCCGTTTACCGCCTACGCCTCGTCCGGCGGCCCCTTGCTGGAGGCCGGCCCCATCGGTCTCACCGGCTTTGAACCGCTGGGCCGATTCCGCCAGGGCCCCCTGGGCTCCTCGGACAAGGAAGACGAGGTCTTTATCACCCTGGGCTACCAGTTCTTCTGATCCGGCCCTACGCAGAAACCCCCGAGAGGAATCCAAGATGAAGAGAATCACCCGATCCGTATTGGCGATGCTCGCTGGCACGCTGTTCACCGCTCCGGCGCTGGCGCAAAGCGCCGACGACGTCATCAACCAGGCCTTCTACCCCTACAAGGCCGGCGCGCCGACGGCGGCGGGCGTTAACGTCGGTGTCCTGATCGACAAGAACAACGCCGACCAGTTCAAGGCGGTGCTGGACCCGGTCACCTATGACCTGCTGAAGAAAGGTGTGCAGCCGTCAATCAAGGTTGGCCCCACCGATTCCTTCGAAGTGCATCCGAAGTACGTGGAGGCGACACGGCAGAACATAGGCAAGGTCAAGATCGTCGATGGCAACCTCGAAGGCTACATCGCCGGCCGACCGTTTCCGAAGCTGCCGTCGAGCAGCGATGCCGACGCCGGCCGCAAGCTGGCGTTCAATTTCCGTCACACCTTCTCGGCTGGCGACAACGTCCAGATCAAGCCGTTCTACTGGAAGTACCGCAACGCCGCCACCGGAAAGGTGGATCGCACGGTCGAATTTCAGTTCAACTTTCTGAACTTCCAGCACCGCGTCGCCGAAGAGCCGATCCCGGCGGTCTCGCCCAACCCCAACGACTACTTCCGCGGCATCTACGGCAAGGCCTTCAGCCCGCAGGACGTACAGGACACGCAGCTGATGATTCTGCTCCCCGACCAGGATCAGAAGGCCAGCGACGGCTACCTGTATCTGGGCTTCCAGCGCCGCGTGCGTCGCCTGGAGACCAGCCAGACCACGGATGCCTTCCTCGGCTCCGACCTGATGATCCAGGACTTCGAGGGCTACTTCGGCCGCGTGGCCGAGATGAACTGGAAGTTCAAGGGAACCAAGACCCTGCTGATGCCGCTGTACCGCCACAACGAGCAGAAGCTCTCGGATGAGTACAAGCAGCCGGACGGCTACAAGTTCGTTGCAATGGCCGGAAAGGGCGAGTGCTTCCCCGACGTCACCTGGCAGCTGCGGCAGGTGCACGAACTGGAGATGACGCCGGTTGATAAATCCTCGCCGGTTGGTCGCCGCGTGATGTACCTCGACTCCCAGACTTTCGTCGCGCCGCGCACGCTGATCTACGACCGCGCCGACAAGTTGTGGAAGTCCTGGACCATCGGCCACACCTCGACCGAGCACCACCTGCCGAGCAACAAGGGCAAGTTTGCGGCGATCTACGACAGCTTCGGCATGTTCGACGTGCAGAACCAGCGCTGCACCACCGGGCAGTTCCGTACCGAGATTGACGGCAGCAAGAGTCCCGTGCGCATGTTCAACCCGCAGTTCATGCGCAGCGGCGGCGCCTGATGGGCAGGCAGCTGCTCACTGTCGATGAGGTTCGTGGGTGTTGGGCGATCATGCCCACACCCGCGACCCCGGACGCCGGCGACTGGCGCGTCCAGGACACCGTTGACCTCGACGAAACCGCGCGAACGGCCGAGAAGCTGATCGCCGCAGGGGTCGATGCAATCGTGACCCTGGGCTCCCTGGGCGAGTGCGCGACGCTGACCTGGGAGGAGAAGCGCGCCTACCTGGGGATGCTGGTCGAGACCGTGCGCGGCCGCGTGCCTTTGTTCGGCGGCACCAGCAGCCTGGGTACGCGCGAGACCATCCGCCAGACGCGCGAGGCGCGCGACATCGGCATTGACGGCGTCATGCTCGGACCGCCGATGTGGTGCGCGCCCGACGTGCCGACCGCGGTGCAGTTCTATCGCGACGTCGCCGAGGCATGCCCGGACACGGCGATCTGCATTTATGCCAACCCGGAGGCCTTCAAGTTCGATTTTCCGCGGCCGTTCTGGGCGCAGGTTGCGGAGATTCCGCAGGTCATCACCGCGAAGTACCTGGGCATCGGCGCGCTGATGGCGGATCTGAACCTGACCAAAGGGCGCATCCGCTTCCTGCCGATTGACGCCGACTACTACGCCGCCGCACGTATCGCGCCGGAGGCCTGCACCGCGTTCTGGACCAGCGGCGCAGTCTGCGGCCCGGCGCCAGTGCTGCGGCTGCGCGACGAAGTGGAACGGGCGAAGAAATCCGGCGACTGGGCCCAGGCGCAGGCGCTCACCGGCGCCATCGGCCGCACCTACCAGACCCTGTTCCCGCAAGGCTCGTTCAAGGAGTTCTCGCTCTACAACATCGGCCTGGAGAAGGCGCGCATGGACGCCGCCGGCTGGATGCGCGCGGGCCCGGCCCGGCCGCCGTACACGCTGGTGCCGGAGGCTTATCTCGAAGGCGCCCGCGAGTCCGGCCGGCGTTGGGCACAGCTGCACCGCGAATATGACACCAAGGAAGCCTGACATGAGTACCAATGCACTGGAAAAAGCCCTGTGGCAGATCGGCACGAGCCCGGCGGACACCGAGCGCTACCGCGCCGATCCGCAGGCCTATGCCGCCGCCTTCCGCCTCGACGACGCGGAACGGACGATCCTCGCCGAGCTCGATGTCGGCGCGATGGCGCGACGCGATACCAGCACGCTGCTCTTGATGATGGCTTTCCTCGCCGTGCGCGGGCCGGATTCGATGGGCGAGTACATGCAGAGCATGCACCGTCCGGCTTGAGTACAGCCACCAAGGAGATAGACATGGCAACGATCGTAGGCGGCTTCCTGATGCCGCATGACCCCCTGATTCCCAGCATCACCGACGCCGCCGATCCGGTGCAGCGCGACAAGGTGCTGGGTGCCTTCGAGCGGATCGCGCGTCGCGTCGACGAACTCGACGCCGATACCGCGATCATCATCGGCGACGACCATTACGCGCTGTTCGGCCCGCATTGCATCCCGCGCTGCCTGATCGGCATCGGCGACGTCGAGGGGCCGGCGGAGAAATGGCTCGGCTTCGACACCGGAGTGATAGAGAACAACGAGCCGCTGGCGAAGCACATCATGTTCGGCGGCTACGACGACGGCATCGACTGGTCGTTCGCCAAGGCGCTGACGGTGGACCACGGCGTCGCCGTGCCGCACCACTACTGCGTCAAGTCGAATCCGAAACTGCGGACGATCCCGGTCTATCTCAATTGCGGCGTGATGCCGGTGGTACAGGGCCGGCGCGCGCAGCAGATCGGCCAGAGCATCGGCCGCGCGATCGCCAACTGGTCCGGCTCCGAACGCGTCGTCGTTTTCGGCACTGGCGGCATCAGCCACTGGGTCGGCAGCGCCGAAATGGGCCGGGTCAACGAAGTGTTCGACCGCCGCGTGCTCGACATGGCCGGCCGCGGCGATATCGAAGCGATGATCGCGCTCGGCGACGAAGAGATCCTGCGCGAAGGTGGCAACGGCGCGCTGGAGATCCGCAACTGGATCTGCGCGATGTCGATCCTCGGGCGCGTGCGCGCTGAACTGATGCTCTACGAGCCGGTGCCGCAGTGGATCACCGGCATTGGTTTCGCCGAGCTCAAGGCCGCCTGAGGCTGCTGCCGTGATCCGCCAGCTCGACTTCTACTTCGACCTGATGAGCCCGTTCGCCTATCTGGCGCATCAGCGGCTGCCCGGGCTGGCGGGTCGCTACGGCTACACGCTGCGGTACTGGCCGATCGACCTGCCTGCCGCCAAGCGCGCCGCCGGCAATAGCGGCCCGCCCAACGTCAAGATCCCGGTCAAGTTGCGCTACCTGAAGACAGATCTCGATCGCTGGGCGCAGCGCTATGGCGTGCCGCTGATTTTTCCGCCTTCGCTGGACTCGACCCTGCTCAACAAGGCGGTGTTCTTCGCGATCGACCGCGACGCGGCCGAAGTCTTCGTGCGCCATGCCTGGCACGCCGTCTGGGGCGAGGGCAGCGACATGAGCGATCCCGCCCTGCTGCGCACGCTGGCGCTGGCGCTTGGCTGGGATGCCGGCGAAGTGCTCGACTTCGTCTACTCACCCGAAGGGCAGGCGCGCTACGACGCGAGCAACCGCGGCGCGCAGGAGCGGGGTGTATTCGGTACGCCGACGATGATGATCGGCGACGACATGTGGTGGGGCAATGACCGCCTCGATTTTCTGGAAGCGTTCCTGACCGGGAAGGCCCGGCAGCGTCATGAGCAAACAGCTTGAGGAGACAGACATCATGAGCATCAAGAATCTGGTGGACGTGCAGCGCGGTCTGCAGAGCGCACGCATCTATCACGACCGCGACATCTACGAACAGGAAATGGAGCGCATCTTTGCGCGCTGCTGGCTGTTCCTGACGCACGAAAGCGCTATTCCCAATGCCGGCGACTTCGTCACCGCGCGCATGGGCCAGGACGAGGTCATCGTCGTGCGGCAGAAGGACATGGGCATCAAGGCCTTCCTCAATGTCTGCCGCCATCGCGGCGCGCGGCTGTGCCCGGTCGAAGCCGGAAATTCGCGCGGCTTCGTCTGCAATTATCACGGCTGGTCCTACGGCAGCGACGGCTCACTGCAGTCGGTGCCGTTCGAGAAGGAGCTGTACAGGGGCCGCCTCGATAAATCCACGCACGGACTGCGCGAGGTCGCCAAGATCAAGAGCTATCATGGCTTCGTCTACGGCTGTTTCGACGAGGCCGCGCCGAGTCTCGAGGACTATCTCGGCGAGTCGCGCTGGTACCTGGACATTTGGATGGAAGCCAGCGGCGGTGTCGAACTCATCGGCCCACCCGGACGCTCTATGGTGCATTGCAACTGGAAGGCGCCGAGCGAGAACTTCGTCGGCGATGCCTACCATGTCGGCTGGACCCACGCGGCGGCGCTGAAGGCTGGTGGCGGCATGCTGGCGCCGATGGCCGGCAACGCGGGTCTGCCGCCGGAGGGCGCCGGCCTGCAGGTGGCGACGCGCTACGGCCACGGCTTGGGCATCCTCTACGACGTCGCCCCCGGCGCCCACGACGGCAAGCTGGCCGCCGACCTGCTGGCCTGGCAGGCCCAGAAGCGTCCCGGTATCGAGAAAGCGGTGGGCGCCCTGCGCGCGCGCTACTACGGTTCGCACATCAACGGCTCGGTATTTCCCAACAATACCTACCTCTGGGGATCCAACCTGTTCAAGGTCTGGCAGCCGCATGGGCCCGATCGCACCGAATGCTTCACCTGGGCGATCGTGGAGAAGGACATGCCGGCGGATCTCAAGCAGCGCATCGCCAACTCCATGCATCGCACCTTCGGCGTGGCGGGCTACTGGGAGGCGGACGACAACGACAACATGGAATCGGAAAGCCAGCTGTCACGTGGCTATGTCACGCGCCAAGGCTTCATGAACGCGCAAATGGGCATCGGCGGCGACCGCGAGGATCCGGAACTGCCGGGCGTGGTCGGCGAGTCGGCCATCGGCGAGACCTCCTACCGTGGCTACTTCCGCTTCTACCAGGAAGTGATGGCTGCGAAGGACTGGCAGGACATGGATCCCAACGACTCGCAGTGGAAGCGCCAGCTGATCGAGGCAGGAGCCGAGCCGACCCCTGCCGCGGCAGCGGCCTGATCCCCGGAGACCGAACATGGCAAACGATGCAACGGTAGCGGTGAAGCCGGACCCTGCCGGATCTGTGCCGCAGGAACAGTACGCGCCGGACGCGATCTGGCGCGAGGCCGAGCGGCTGTTGTACCGCGAGGCCCGGCTGCTCGACACCGAGCGCCTGTCCGACTGGCTGGAGCAGATCGTAGATCCGACGATCCGCTACATGGTGGTGAGCAGGGAACTGCGCTTCCGCAAGGAAAAACGCTATGGACAGCCGGCGGAAGTCTTCATGTACGACGACGACTATGACTTTCTCAAGGCGCGTGTCGACCAGTTCCACAGCGGCATGCAGTGGCGCGTCGATCCGCCAGAGCGCTACCGGCGTCTGGTGACGAACATCGAGGTGTTCGAGACCGGCAAGGACGGCGAGTTCGCGGCGCGCAGCAATTGCCTGGCGGTCCGCACGCGCCGCGCCTACGAGATCGACCAGTTCGTGTACTGCCGGGAGGACGTCCTGCGGCGCTGCCCCTTCGGCACGCTGCGGTTGGTGCAGCGACGTATCGACTTCGACGAGCGCTCGGTGGCTGGGCGCAATCTGGTGATGATCCTTTGACGGGCGGGAAACAACATGGCGGAGCGGAACATGGGATGGCTTGAAGGCAATGTGGCGATCGTCACCGGCGGCGGTTCCGGCCTGGGCAGGGCCCTGGTCGAGCGCTTCATCAAGGAAGGCGCAAGGGTGGGCGTGCTGGAGCGTAGCGCCGAGCGCGGCGAAGAATTGCGGCGTGAGTTCGGCGATCAGGTCGAGGTCGTGATGGGCGACGTCACCACCTGGGCGGACAATGCCCGTGTGGTGGAACGGACCGCCGCGCGCTTTGGCCGGCTGGACACCTTTATCGCCAACGCGGGCATCTTTGATTTCTTCCAGGCACTGCCGCAGCTGGAGCCGGAGAAGATCTCCGCAGCCTTCGATGAACTGTTCGCGGTCAACGTCAAGGGCGGCCTGCTCGGTGCCCGGGCCGCGCTGCCGGAGCTGCTGAAGACTCGGGGCAGCATCATCTTCACGATCTCCAATTCCGGCTTCTACGCCGGCGGCGGCGGCCCGATCTACACCGCGTCCAAGCATGCGCTGGTCGGCCTGGTGAAGCAGCTGGCGCACGAGCTGGCACCGAAGGTGCGCGTCAACGGCGTCGCCCCCGGCGGTCTGCGCACCAACCTGAGCGGCCTGGCCGCGACCGGCACCGCGCAGCAAGCGCTGAATCAGATCGACGACTTCGACCAGATGATCGTCGGCATCACGCCATTGCGCATGGCGCCGACGACGGCACAGACCTGCGGACCCTACGTCCTTTTGGCCTCGCGCGACAACGCGGCGCCCATCACCGGTGTCGTCATCAACAGCGACGGCGGCTTCGGCGTGCGCGGCATCATGAATGTCTGCGGCGGCGAGAACCTGTAGCTCCATTACATAGGGAAGAACCCATGCTGAAGCTGTATTACAGTCCCGGCGCTTGCTCGCTGGCGGCACACATCTCCCTGCGCGAGGCAGGCCTGTCGTTCGAACTGGAGAAGGTCGACCTGGCCAGCCGCCGGTCCGCCTCCGGCGGCGACTATCTCTCGATCAATTCCAAGGGCTATGTGCCGGCGCTGCAGTTTGCCGACGGCTCGGTATTGACCGAGGGGCCGGCGATTCTGCAGTACGTCGCGGATCAGAATCCGGAACTGCGATTGGCGCCGCCGGTCGGCAGCCGCGAGCGCTACCAGCTACAGGCTTGGCTGAACTTCATCTCCTCCGAACTGCACAAGCAGTACAGCCCGCTGTTCAACCCGGCTTGCACCGCCGAGCAGCGCCAGGCTGCGACAGCCGCGCTGGAGCGGCGCTACCTCTGGCTGGCCGACGAGCTGCGCGATCGCACCTATCTGGTCGGCGATCGCTTCACGATCGCCGACGCCTACCTGTTCACGGTCAATGGCTGGGGCGCTTTCATCGGCTTCGAGCTTGGCCGCTGGCCGGTGATCGGGGAGTACCAGCAGCGCATCGCCGCCCGCCCAGCGGTGCAGGCCGCATTGCGAGCGGAGGGCTTGCTGAAGGACGTCGCCTGAAGCGCGGGGCATGGCATGAAACTCTGTCGATTCAACGGCAATTGCCTAGGAGTTCTCGTGGGAGACGACGTGCTGGACGTGACGCCGGCGCTGGCCGTGATTCCCCTGCAGCACTGGCCGCTGGCACAGGGCGATCCCCTGATTCTGAATCTCGACGCCGTGCTGGAGCGGGTGTCGGAGCTGCTGCCCGCGGCACCGCGCCTGCCGCTGGATGGCCTGGCACTGGATTCCCCGGTGGCCAATCCCGGCAAGATCGTCAATGCGCCGATCAACTACAGGGCACACATCGACGAGACCAGCCAGAACGCAGCTATCGCGCATGGGCGCGACATGACCCGGAGCATCTGGGACTGGGGCCTGTTCCTGAAGGCCAGCAGCGCGCTGATCGGTCCCTCCGAACAGATTCGCCTGCGCTTTCCCGAGCGCCGCAATGACCATGAGGTGGAACTGGCGGTGGTTATCGGTCAGCGCTGCCACCAGGTGTCCCGCGAGGAGGCCCTGAACTACGTCGCCGGCTACGCAATCGGCCTGGACATCACGATCCGCGGCCCCGAGCTGCAGAGTTTTCGCAAGTCGCCGGACACCTACGCGGTCTGCGGCCCCTGGCTGGTGACGCGCGACGAAATCCCGGATCCCGGGGTCTTGGACCTGCGCCTCTGGGTCAACAACGAATTGCGGCAGTCGGCCAACACCCGCCAGCTGATTTACGATGTGCCGCGCCTGATCGAGTACGCCTCCAGCTTCTACACGCTCCATCCGGGCGATCTGATCTTCACGGGTACGCCGGAAGGGGTGGGGCCGTTGCTGCCCGGTGACCGGGTGGACGCGGAGATCGCGCAGATTGGCCGTTTCAGCATCCAGGTGGCGGACCGCTACGCCTGATCGGACAGAAGGCTCGTCTCCATTCACCGCGCCGGCATTTTGCCGGCGCGGTGAATCCGCTCAGACGAAGCGGTCGAAATGTAGCTGTGCGGTTGGCACGCGCTTTTCCAGCATCAGTAGTCGCTGCAGCGCGTCCGTCATCGGCGGCGGGCCGCAGAAGTAGTAGTCGTATCCGCTGGCATCGCCTGCCGACTCCAGCCAGCCCTGCAGCACCTGGTGCACGAAGCCACGCTGGCCCTCCCAGGCCCCGGCATACGCTGGGTCGGAGATCGCGGTGACGCACTCGACCCTTGCGGCCAATGCCTCATCGCGCGCCAGCAGGGCCGGCGCGCAGAGGTCCGCCGGCGTACGGCCGCCGTAGAACAGCAGCAGCCGCCGTGACGCCAGCTGCGGTGCCCGCGCCGCAGCGGCCAGGATCGACAGCAGCGGCGAAATACCCGAGCCGCCGCCCACGCAGACGATGTCTCGGTCATTTTCCGGGCGCAGGTGCGCCAGGCCGTAGGGGCCATCCAGACCGATCGTGTCGCCGGGTTGCAAATCCTCAAAGAGGGCCATGCCGCCGCGACCGGCGCCGATCTGCTTGATCACGAACTGCCAGAGGCCATCGTCGTTCGGCAGGTTCGACATGGAGTAGGCGCGAGCGCCGGCGACGCCTGGCAGGTCCAGCAAGGCGTACTGGCCGGGCAGGAAGTGCGCCGGGTCCCCCGCGCGGAAGCTGAATTCGGCCATGTCGGCAGTCAGCCGTGTTCTCGACACCAAGGTCGCGCGACGCCGCGTGGGTCGCAGCGACAGCTGGCAGTCCGGCTTGAGCCGGACGCGCAGCGTGCAGTCACCCTTGGGGACCGTTTGGCAGGCCAGCAGCCGCCCGCGCTCTCGGGCCCGTAGCGAGAGGCCGGGGGCCTGCGCCCACAAGTCTTCGAGGTCTCCGGAAACCCTCTCGAACTGGCAGGATCCGCAGCCACCGGAGTTGCACTCGTAGGGGAAGGCGATGCCGGCACGCAGCGCGGCACGCAGCACCGTGTCGCCGGCCTCGCAAGGAAAGCTCTGCCCGCTGGCTTCGAGGGTAATCAGGTGCCTGGTCTTGTGCATGGCATAGAAAAGGCGGCCGGCGTCGACAGTGCCCGCGTGGCCGCCAAGGGAGGAGAAGGGAGGCTTACTGCTGCCCGAAGACGCCGATCGGACCTTCGGCAAGGTTGATGATCACGCTCTTGGTCAGGGTGTAGTGGTTCATCACCTCGGCGGCAAACTCGCGGCCGAAGCCGCTCTGCTTGTAGCCGCCGACCGGCATGCCGCCGAGGAAGTTGTAGTAGCGATTGACCCAGACCGTGCCGGTTTCCAAGCCCCGCGCGATGCGATGAGCGCGAGAGAGGTCCCTGGTCCACAGGCCCCCACCGAGGCCGTAGACCGAGTCGTTGGCCATGCGCACCACCTCTTCGTCGTCGCGAAAGCCGATGACGCAGCTGACCGGCCCGAAGATTTCTTCCTGGGCGATGCGCATGCTGTTGTCGACGTCGAAGAACACCGTCGGTTCGATGAACAGACCATCCTCGAATCCGGCCGGGGTGGCCTTGCGGCCGCCGGCGGCGAGCTTGGCGCCCTCCTGCTGGCCGAGTTCGAGGTAGCCCATGATCTTGTCGTATTGCGTCCTGGAGACCTGCGGCCCGATCTGCGTCGTCGGCTCGCGCGGGTCTCCCGCCTTCACGCGCTTGAGCAGGGAGGTGAACTTGTCGAGGAAGACATCCTTGACCTTCTCGTGCACGAACACGCGACTGCCGGCCAGGCAGACCTCGCCTTTGTTGAGCACCGTCGACATCGCTGCGCCCTCGGCGGCGGCATCCAGGTCGGCATCCTCGCAGACGATGTTGGCGGACTTGCCGCCCAACTCCATGGTCTGGGGAATGATGTTGACGCTGGCGTACTGCATCAGCTTTTGCGCGGTCGGACGAGATCCGGTGAAGGCAACCTTGCGCACCTTCGGGTGCGTCACCAGTGCCTCGCCGACGCTGGGGCCATATCCGGTGACGACATTGACCACGCCCGGCGGCAGAAGATCTGCCATCTCGCGGAAGAACTCCAGCACCGACAGGCAGACGATCTCGGAGGGCTTCAGTACCACGGTGTTGCCCGCGGCCAGCGCCGGCGCCAGCTTTGCGGCCATCATGATCAGCGGAACGTTCCACGGAATGATCTGGGCCACCACGCCCAGCGGTTCGCGCAGCACGATACCCAGGGTGTTCGGTGCGTCGATCGACTGGCCATGCAGGAACCAAGGGGCTCCGGAGAATATCTCGAACTGTTCGATCGCCATCGGCAGGTCGAAATGCATCGCCTCCATCGCGGGTTTGCCGTTGTCCAGGCAATCCATCATCGCGTAGTCGGCCATTCGCGCACGCAGGCGGCGCGCCATCTCGTAGAGGACGCGCTGACGCTCGGAGCGCGGCGTCTGCGACCAGGCCGGAAAGGCTTGCGCTGCGGCGTCGACAGCGCGGCGCGCGTCCTCGGCGTTGCCGGACTGGATGTGCGACAGGACCTGGCCGTTGGCGGGGTTGATCATCGGGATGCGTTCGCCGCTGGCACCCTGGACCCATTTGCCGTCGATGAAGTGGCCATACTCCTTCTGGAAGTACTTCGCTGCCTGGGCGGCATCGCCGCTGCGGTCCCGGGGTTCGCTCTTGGTCATTCGTGGTCTCCTCGTTCGACTGGCGGCTTGTCCGTCAGTGATCCTTAGATTTCGGTGTAGAGATCGCTGCCCTCGACGATCACCGGGAAGGTCTGCAGCGGCACTTCACAGGGGAACTGCGTGGCCTCCCCGGTCCTTACGTTGAAGCAGCCGCCGTGGAGGGGGCACTCGATGGTGTCGCCCTCGAAGAAGCCGTCGCTCAGCAAGGCGACGTTGTGCGTGCAGACGTTGCTGGTAACGTAGATTTCGCCACCGACGTCGAAGGCGGCAAGCGGCGGAAGGCCGGCGATGTCCAGGGGCAGCATGCCGGCAGCGGGGACGTCGGCCCTGCTACAAAGCCGTATTTTCTTTGTCATGGAAGTGCGCGCTCCGATTCGCGACCGTTGGTCTGTCAGCTGTTGCCAAAGGATCGTGAACGGCGGAGCATCATTCAATAGAATGAGAGTAATGGACCTCATCACTCCGCTGAATGTCGGTCCAGCGCGCGTCAGGTTCAAATGGAGGCGCCATGGATCTGAATAAAGTCGACCTGAACTTATTGCTTGTGTTCAACCAGCTGGTAATCGAGCGGCGCGTGTCGCGCGTAGCCGAAAGCCTGGGTGTCTCGCAGCCAGCGGTGAGCAATGCGCTTAACCGCCTGCGCAAGCTGCTCAACGACGACCTGTTCCTTCGTACCTCTCAGGGCATGGAACCCACGCCTCGTGCGCTGCAGCTGGCTGAGCCGATCGCTTACGCCATAGACACCATCCGCAGTGCACTGAGCCAGGAGAACGTCTTCGATCCTGCAAGCAGCACCCGACATTTCACGGTGTCGTCGACCGATCTCGGCGAAATCTATTTCGTGCCGACTCTGTTGAATCGACTTTTGAAGGTGGCGCCCGGCGTCACCGTCTCGACGATGCGGCACAATCCGGCCAGCCTCAAAGAGGACCTTGAAAGCGGCCGCGCCGACATCGCGGTGGGCCTGCTGCCGCAGTTGCAGGGAAGTTTCTTCCGCCAGCGCCTTTTCCGGCAACGCTTTGTCTGTGCCTTCCGGCAGCAGCATCCTCTGGCAAAAAAGAAAGTGGTGACCAAGGAGGATTTCTACTCGGCGAAGCACGCCGTGGTGGTGTTCCCTGGCACCGGTCACGGAGAAGTGGACAAGCTGATTGACCGGAAGGGCGCCGAGCGCAAGATACAGTTGTCAGTGCCGCATTTCGTGGCGATGGGCCATATCCTGCAGGAAACCGACCTGATCGCGACCCTGCCGGAGCGTCTGGTGAAGCGCCTCGAAGGTCCGTTCAAGCTCAAAGGCGTGCCGCATCCGGTCAAACTACCGGAGCACTCTATCGGCCTTTTTTGGCATGCCAAGCTGCATCGCGAACCGGCTAACCAGTGGCTGCGGCGATTGATGTTCGAACTGTTTACCGACTGACGATGGCCGCGGGGCGTCGTTCCAGGCGGCGCCCGGCCTTGAGGATCTGCCCCGGTACTTCGTGGCCGACCAGCTTCTGCAGCCTCTCGGAAGCGGCGAGCAGGATGTCGATGTCGATGCCGCAATCGTAGCCCTCCAGCTCCAGCATGTGCGCGACGTCCTCGGTACAGACATTTCCTGTGGCACCCGGCGCATATGGGCAGCCGCCCAGTCCGCCCAGCGAAGCGTCGAAGCGCCTGACGCCGGCAGCTGCGCCGGCTAGTACGTTGGCCAGGCCCATGCCGCGGGTGTTGTGGAAATGAAGCGTCAGCGCCTCCAGCGGCCATCGTCGCGCCCAGGCAGCGCAGATCGCGGAAACCTGGGCGGGGTAGGCCATGCCGGTGGTATCGCAGAGCGCAAGGCCGTCCACGCCGAGATCGAAGAACTGCCAGACCCAGTCGAGCACCCGCGCCTGAGCGACCTCACCTTCGTAAGGACAGCCGAAGGCGGTGGACAGCGAGACGTTGATGGCGATGCCGGCCGTGCGTGCCAGGGCGACGACCTCGCGCAAGCTGCTGAAGGACTCTTCGCAGCTGCGTCGCAGGTTGGCACGGTTGTGACTCTCACTGACCGACATCACCAGGTTGAATTCGTCCGGCCGCAGTGGCAGTGCGCGTTCGGCTCCCCGCAGGTTCGGTACCAGGACCGTGTAGATGATCTCCGGCGCGCGGTCGATCGTGCCGAGCACGGCGCCCGCATCGGCCAGCGCCGGGATGGCCTGGGGCGATACGAAGGACGTGACTTCGATCTTGGCCAGGCCGCTGCGCGACAGCATGTCGATCAGCGCGATCTTGTCTGCGCTGGGCACGAAGCAGGCTTCGGCCTGCAGGCCGTCGCGCGGGGCGACCTCGGTGAGGTGGATGCGGGGACGCGGATTCATTGCATGGGTCATACGATGCGCGCCCCGCGCAAGGCAGAAAGGCGCTCGCCCTCGATGCCAAGGCTGGCCAGCACGGCCTCGGTGTCCTCACCTAGCCGCGGCGCGGGGTAGCGAATTCCGCCAGGACTTAGCGACAGCTGGGGAATGATGCCCGGAACCTCCAGCATGTCGCCGTCCCGCGTGGTCACGGTTTGTATCATGCCGCGTGCACGGTATTGCGGGTCCTCGGCGATGTCTCGGGCGGAGTAGACCCGGCCGCAGGGCACGCGTACGGCCTGCAGTGCCCCCAGTACCTCCTCGACGCGGCGTAGCCGGGTCCAGGCGCCGATCGCTTCATCGAGCTGCGCGGCGCGGGCAACACGGCCTTCGTTGTCGGCTAGTGCCGTGTCCTGTTCCAGGTCGTGGCGGCCGATCGTCTCCATCAGCCGCCTGAAGATGCTGTCGCCGTTGCCGGCGATCAGGACGTGGCCGTCGCTGCAGGGATAGGCGTTGCTGGGTGCGATACCCGGCAGCGCGCTGCCCGCTGGTTCACGTATGACGCCGGCGGCGCTGTACTCCGATAGCAGGCTCTCCATGCAGTTGAACACGGCCTCGTACAGCGCCACGTCGATCACTTGGCCGGCTCCGCCGTTGACCTTGCGGTGGTACAGCGCCAGCAGTACGCCGATTGCGCCGTGCAGTGCGGCCAGGGTATCGCCGATGCTGACACCGACCCGCACCGGCAGGCGTCCGGGCTCACCGCTGAGGTGGCGCAGGCCGCCCATGGCTTCGCCGATGACGCCAAAGCCGGGACGGTCCCGGTAAGGGCCGTTCTGGCCGTAACCGGAGATGCGCAGCATCACCAGGCCGGGGTTGAGCGCCGACAGCTGCTCCCAGCCCAGTCCCCAGTTCTCCAGCACGCCGGGGCGGAAATTCTCGATCAACACGTCGGCCTCTGCCGCGAGCCGGCGAGCGATGTCCTGCGCCTCCGGCTGGCGTAAATCCAGCGTCACCGAGCGCTTGTTGCGCGACTGAATCTGCCACCAGACCGAAGTGCCGTTGCGCAGTAAGCGCCAGTTGCGCAGCGGGTCGCCCTGTCCCGGTGGTTCGATCTTGATCACCTCGGCGCCAAAGTCACCGAGGACCTTGCCGGCGAAGGGACCGCCTATCAGCTGTCCCAGTTCGAGAACCTTGAGCCCTGTCAGAGGCGGCGGGTCGGTACGTGCGTCGCTGCTCATCGTTGATCCCTGTCGATGTCGGAGTGCGCAGACTAGCCCGCGATCCTCCGGGCGCAACATTCACGAGAGTGAACTGCATCATTCACCCCATACGATTTACTTATGGTGGGGCATCTCCGATTCTGCAATCGAAGCGGATCAGAGGAGAGCGAGGGTGGAACTGGTGGTGCGACCCAGCGGGCGTGTCCTGGAAGTACAGGCGGGGGAGACCCTGCTGGACGCGCTATTGGGCAACCAGGTCCCTATCTCGCACAGCTGCAAGGACGGACGCTGCGGCGTTTGTCGCTGCCGGCTTCTGCGCGGCAAGGTCGTGGGGCCGGCGCGGCAGATGCGTCCGTCGCCGGTACTGGGGTCATCTTGCGTGCTGGCCTGCCAGAGCGTGCTGACCGAAGACTGTGTGATCGAGATTCCTGCGCCGGAAGATGTGGTAGTTCATCCGGCGCGCACGATGAAGGCCGAGGTGGTGGCGGTGGCGCCGCTGTGCCGCGACACCCTGCGGTTGAGGGTCCGGCCACAGTCGCCGCTGTCATTTTCCCCAGGACAGTACGTCGAGCTGGAATTTGAGCGCGGCCTTGCTCGTCCGTACTCGATGTGCGGACTGCCGGGCAACGAACTGGAGTTTCACGTGCGCCTTCATCCAGGTGGCCGTGCTTCCGCCCGCCTGTCCGAAGAGCTCAAGCCCGGGGACATGCTCAAGCTGCGTGGGCCTCTGGGGGTCACGTTCCTGCGATCGCGCAACGAAGATCCAATCATCTGTGTGGGTGCCGGTACCGGCCTTGCGCCGACGCTGTCGATATTGCGCGGCATTGCCGCCGCAGGCATGACGAATCCGCTGCAGGTCTACCTGGGATTCACCTGCCGAGAGGATGTCTATGGGCAGGACGAACTGGCGGCGGCGCTGGAACAGTTGCCGGCGGCGCGTGCGCACATCGTGGTCGCCGCCGGATCTATTGACCGTGGCATGAGGCGTGGCCTGCTGACAAGCGTGATCGCGGCGGATTTCCCCAGCCTCGCGGGCTGGCGTGGCTACGTTTTTGGATCGCCGCACGCGGTGGATGCGACGGTGCGTACGCTGCGGGAAAAGCAGATGGCGGAACAGAGCATCTACGCCGAACCCTTTTACATCACCGGAAACTAGCCAGGCTCCCATGACCTCCGCTGCCATGATCGACCCCGCTGGCCTCGATGCCCGCCGCCAGTACTACGAACGCATCGACCGCCACCACCTCACGCCGCTCTGGGAAGTGCTGGGTACGCTGGTGCCGCCGACGCCGAGAAGCCCGGCACAAGCGGTACTGTGGCGCTACCAGCAAGCCCGCGACTACCTGCTTGAAGCCGGCGGGTTGATCAGCGCGCACGAGGCCGAGCGCCGCGTACTGGTGCTGGAGAATCCCGGCCTGCGAGGGCAGTCGCGCATCACTCAGAGCCTCTATGCCGGCCTGCAGCTGATCCTGCCGGGTGAAGTCGCGCCGGCGCATCGTCACACGCAGTCGGCGCTGCGCCTAGTGCTGGAGGGAGAGGGCGCCTACACCGCGGTTGACGGCGAGCGCACGACGATGCGCCGGGGTGATTTCATCATCACCCCGGCCTGGACCTTCCACGATCACGGAAACTCCGGCACGCAGCCGGTGATCTGGCTCGATGGCCTCGATATCCCGATCGTGCAACTGCTCGACGCCGGCTTCGCCGAGAAGAATGAGCAGGACGAGCAAGCGGTGACACGGCGCGAGGGCGATGCACTCGCGCGCTACGGGTACAACATGCTGCCGGTGGATTTCGAGCCTCAGCGCCAGGATCCGACCAGGGTCTTCGTCTATCCCTACGCCCGGACGCAAGAGGCCCTGCGCGGCATCGCCGCAGGCGACATCGACCCGCATCACGGCTACAAGCTTCGCTACGTCAACCCGGCCACCGGAGGTTCCCCGATGCCGACGATTGGCGCGGCGGCGCAATTACTACCCGCCGGCTTCGAGACCCGCGGGTGCCGCAGCACCGACAGCAGCATCTTTGTCTGCCTGCAGGGCGGCGGCGTGGCGCGCATCGGCGAGATCGAGCTGGATTTTGGCGAGAACGACGTGTTCGTCGTCCCCTCCTGGAATGAACTGCGTCTCCAGGTGACTTGCGAAACCATCCTGTTCAGCTATTCCGACCGCCCGGTCCAGCGACTGCTGGGACTGTGGCGCGAGCAGAAGGCCTGATTAACACATCCAGGTTCACAACCCGATTCACAGTACTCGAGGAGAGTTTGGTGAAGTACACATTTTCGCCCGCGCCGGGCTATGTGCTGCCGGTGGCCGGCAGCGACGAGCAGTTTCCGGTCAATCGCATTTTCTGTGTCGGCCGAAACTACGCGGCCCACGCCCGCGAAATGGGTCAGGACGAGCGTGAGCCGCCGTTCTTTTTCATGAAGCCCGCCTCCGCGACTGTGGCCGTCAACGGCCAGATCGCGGAGATTCCGTATCCGCCGATGACCGGCAATTTCCACCATGAGATCGAACTGGTGGTGGCGATCGGCCGCCAGGGCACGGCGGTGTCGCAGGCGGAGGCCGAATCGCTGGTCTATGGCTACGCCGTGGGCCTGGACATGACGCGCCGCGACCTGCAACTGGAAGCCCGCGACAAGGGTCGCCCCTGGGAGTTCGGCAAATCCTTCTCGCAGTCCGCACCGATCGGCGCGATCCGGCGCGTCGCCGACGTTGGCCATCCGAAATCCGCTTCCATATCGGTCGCTGTCAATGGCCAGCCGCGCCAGGCTTCGGACATCGCCAAGCTCATCTGGAGCGTGCCGGAGTGCATCGCCTTCTTGTCGCAGTTCGAGACCCTGCAGCCGGGCGATCTGATCATGACCGGCACGCCGGAAGGTGTCGGCGCGGTGGTCGCCGGCGACCTGATGCTGGGACGGATCGATGGTCTAGGCGAAATCCAGGTACGTGTGGCGGGCTGACCGCACAGGAGAACCGCCATGAACGACGCCCCCATCACTCTCCCTTCGTCGCCGGGCTGGCCAGGCGAGGGGGTACACCGCGTGCCCTACTGGGTCTACACCGATCCGGACACCTATCGCCGCGAACTCGAGCATTTCTACTACGCCGGACACTGGTGCTACATCGGCCTCGAAGCCGAGATCCCGAACCCGGGTGACTTTCGCCGCTCGGCCGTGGGCGAGCGTTCGGTCATCATGGTGCGCGCGCAGGACGGCAGCGTGCGCGTGCTGGAGAACGTCTGCGCCCATCGCGGCGCGCAGTTCTGCCGCGAGCGCCAGGGCAACCGCAAGGAGTTCGTCTGCCCCTACCACCAGTGGGCCTATGACCTGGAGGGCAAGCTGCGCGGCATTCCCTACCGCCGCGGCATCCGCCAGGACGGCCAGCTCAACGGCGGTATGCCGGCGAACTTCCAGATGGAGGGCCGCGGCCTGACCTCGCTCAAGGTCGCGGTGCGCGGCGGCGTGGTGTTTGCCAGCTTCGACCACTCGCTGGAGTCCTTTGAGGACTACCTCGGTCCGACGATCCTGTCCTACTTCGACCGCGTTTTCGACGGTCGCAAGCTGAAGGTTCTCGGCTACAACCGACAGCGTATCCCGGGAAACTGGAAGCTGATGCAGGAAAACATCAAGGATCCGTATCACCCGGGTCTGCTGCACAGCTGGTTCGTAACCTTCGGCCTGTGGCGCGCCGACAGCAAGACCTCGCTGAAGATGGATGCGCACAAGCGCCACGCTGCGATGATCGGCGTACGCAGCGTCGGCAAGCCGGCCGGAGACGTCGTCTCCGGCGTGACCAGCTACAAGGCCGACATGAGCCTGCGTGACCCGCGCCAGCTCGACATCGTGCCAGAGGAATGGTGGAAGGGACCGACTGCGGTGATGTTGACGTTGTTCCCGAGCCTGATCATCCAGCAGCAGGTCAACAGTCTATCGATGCGGCACATCCAGCCGCGCGGGCCCGGTGTCTTCGATTTCGTGTGGACGCACTTCGCTTTCGAAGACGACAACGACGAGATGATCCAGCGCCGCCTGCTGCAGGCCAACCTGTTCGGCCCGTCCGGCTATGTCTCAGCGGACGACGGCGAGGTCATCGAGTTCTCGCAGATGGGATTCCAGGAAAAGCCCGACCAGCAATGCCTGCTGGAAATGGGTGGGCACGGCAGTGAGGAGGCAACCAACATTGCCTCGGAGACGCTGATCCGGGGCATGTACCAATACTGGCGCCGGGTGATGGGCGTATGAATCAGGCACTCGAAGCGCAGGCCTACACCGAACTGCTGCAGCTCTACGCAGAGTACACGGCCGCCATCGATGCGGGCGACTGGGACCGCTGGCCGGAGTTCTTCACCGAGGATTGCATTTACAAGCTGCAGCCGCGCGAAAACCATGAGCGTGGGCTGCCGCTGGCGACGCTGCATTTCCATAGCAAGGGCATGCTGCAGGATCGCGTCTACGGAATCCGCGAGACCCTGTTCCATGATCCTTACTACCAGCGGCATGTCGTAAGCCTCCCGCGCGTCCTTTCGGTGGACGGCGGGCGCTGGTTCTTGGAGGCGAACTACGCGGTGTTCCGCACCAAGCTTGGGGAACTCAGCACGGTGTTCAATGTCGGCCGCTACCTGGACGAGGTGGTCAGGGTGGAGGGTGCGCTGAAGTTCGCGTCGCGGTCCTGCATCTACGACAGCGAAATGATCCCCAACGCGATCATCTACCCAATCTAGGAAATTCATGACCGGTGCGCTCCGGATCACCGAGCTGATCGACTCACGCCCGCTGGGACGCCTGCAGTTCGAGGTTGCGACGCTGTGCGCTCTGGTGGCCCTGCTCGACGGCTTCGATACCCAGGTCATCGCCTACGTCGCGCCCGCGATTGCCGAGCAATGGGGTATGGCGCCGTCGGCGTTGGGGCCGGTGTTCGGCGCCGGGCTGTTGGGCCTGATGGCCGGCGCTCTGATCGGCGGGCCGCTGGCCGACCGTTGGGGGCGCAAGTGGACGATCGTGGTTTCGACCTTGCTGTTCGGCGCGTTCGCACTGACGACGGCCTGGGCGCAGACACCCGGCCAATTGCTGGCCTTGCGCCTGTTGACCGGGCTGGGCCTGGGCAGCGCGATGCCCAACCTGATCGCGCTGACTTCCGAGTATGCTCCGGCGCGACTGCGCACCATGCTGGTGACGCTGATGTTCTGCGGCTTCCCGCTGGGCTCAATCCTCGGTGGCGTGCTTAGCGCGCTGTGGATTCCAAGCCAGGGCTGGCCGGCGCTTTTCGTGCTGGGTGGTGCTGTACCCCTGCTGCTGGCGCTGGTGCTGGCCTGGCGCTTGCCGGAGTCACCCGGGTTCCTGCTTTTGCGGCGCGCGCGTAGCCACGAACTCCAGCGCGTGCTGGAACGGCTGGACCCAGGCAGACATCATGACCTGCAGGGCGTCACCGCCGGCGAACCGCCAGAGCCGGGATTTCCGGTGCGGGAATTGTTCCGCGGACCGCGCACGAAGGTCACGGTGCTGTTGTGGATCGCGTTCTTCATGAACCTGCTGGTCATGTACTTCATGGTCAACTGGCTACCGACGCTGCTGACGCTGGCCGGCTACTCGCTTAGCTTGGCGATTTTGGCGTCGTCGTTGCTCAACTTGGGCGGGATCGGCGGTGGCATTCTGTTGGCCGGCATGGTGCGGCGCTATGGGCCATACCGGACGCTGGGAACGACCTTCGTGCTGGTCGCCGGCATCGTGGCTGCGCTGGCCAACGTGACCGCGCTACCACGGTTGACACTGCCGGCGATCTTCCTGGCCGGCGCGGGCGTGGTCGGCGCGCAATTCTGCCTCAACGCCTTGGCTGCCGAAGCCTATCCGACCGCGATCCGCGCGACCGGTGTCGGCTGGGCGCTGGGCATTGGCCGCACAGGCTCCGTCACCGGTCCGCTGCTTGGTGGCGTGCTGCTGGGCTGGGGATGGTCCGCGGACCAACTGGTGCTGGCTTGCGCGATCCCCGCGCTGATCACGGCCGCGGCGATCATCGGCCTGGCGCGGCTGCGTGCCCGGGATCCTGACTACGTTCCCCGAACCCTGCCTCTATGAAACTCCACACCTACTACCGCAGTTCCGCCTCCTACCGTGTCCGCATCGCGCTGAACCTCAAAGGCCTGCAGGCCAAACACCTGCCAGTGCATCTGACGCGAGATGGGGGCGAGCAGTTCCGGGTGCAGTTTCGTGCCACTAACCCCGCGGCGCTGCTGCCGGTGCTCGAGGACGGTGGCGAACGCATTGCCCAGTCGTTGGCAATCATCGAGTACCTCGATGAGCGCCATCCAGAACCGTCATTGCTGCCAGCCGCTGCCGCCGACCGCGCCTGGGTCCGACAGATCGCGCTGGCCGTTGCCTGCGACATTCACCCGCTGAACAATCTGCGCGTCCTGAAGTACTTGACCGGACCGATGGGTCTGTCGGAGGAGCAGAAGCAGACTTGGATACGCCACTGGATCGATCTCGGCTTGGAAGCGCTAGAGATCGGGCTGGCCACTTCGCCGCGCCGCGGTGCGTTCTGCTTCGGCGACCGACCAACCCTGGCGGATTGTTGCCTGGTGCCACAACTGTTCAATGCAGAGCGCTTCGGGATGTCACTGGAAGCCTATCCGACGCTGCGGTGCATCGCGCAGGCCTGCAATTCTCTGAGGGCTTTCCAAGATGCGCATCCGGCGAATCAAGCGGACGCAGAGTGATGCGAGCCGGCAGCCTGCCCCGAACAAGAGCGTGTTGAAGGGAACTTCCGATTCTCTGCCCTTATCGTGGGTAGAGAAGGATGGAAGCTGACCTTCACGGATCTAAGCAGAAGGGCGCCGTCCAGCCCGAACCAGACAGTCGAACTGGAATCGAGGCGCCGTGTCGTAGGTTGGGGTGAGCGCAGCGAACCCCAACGTCGGTTTGTGAGAAGTCCCCGTTGGGGTTCGCTGCGCTCACCCCAACCTACAATGTGATCGATCTCTCCTTCTGGCACTCAGCGGGTTCTACCCCGATAGCACGGACACTTTCGAGAAGGCCGACAATGGCCAAAAGGAGTGTTCATGTCGAAGCGAAGGAAGTTCAGCCCGGAGTTCAAGCGCGGGGCTGTTGAGCAGTGCCGCCAGCCGGGTGTGAGTTGCGCGCAGGTCGCCCGGGAGTTGGGCATCCGGGACAGCCTGCTAACCCGCTGGAAGCGCGAGATTGAGGGCCAAGGGCAAGTCGCCTTTGGTGGCACGGGCACCGCCCGCGATGAGGAGCTGGCGCGGCTCAAACGCGAGCTTGCCCGGGTGAAGAAGGAGCGGGATTTTTTACGCGAAGCGGCGACGTTCTTTGCCAAGGGGTCGTCCTGAGATATCAGGCGATCGAGCGTTGCCGCGATGATTTCCCTGTTCGCCTGATGTGCCGCTGCCTGCGGGTGTCGCCGAGCGGTTATTACGGCTGGAGTACGCGCCAGCCCAGCGCACGTCAGGTCGACAACGATCGACTGCTTGCACGCATCCGTGAGCTTCACGAAGACAGCCGTGGCGTTCTGGGTGCGCCTCGCATGCAGGAGGATCTTGCCGAAGAAGGTGAGACTGCCAGCGTCAATCGCGTGGCTCGCCTGATGGCGCTGCACGGCGTGCAGGGCTGGCCGCGCAGGAAACGGCGCGGCCCGCGCGGTCAGCCGGGGCTGCCGCCACCTGGCGTGCGCAATCTGCTGGAGCGGGATTTCAATGCTTTGGAGCCCGAGACCAAGTGGGTGACCGACATCACCGAGATCAAAACCGACGAGGGCAAGCTGTATCTATGCGTCGTCCTCGACCTGTTCAGCAAGCTCGTGATCGGGTGGTCGATGCATCACCGGCAGGACCGTCAGATGGTGATCCGGGCCGTCGAAATGGCGATCTGGCAACGTCAGGGCGGATGGTCAGTGATCCTACATTCGGATCGCGGCAGCCAATTCCGCAGCAGTGACTATCAACGCTATCTGACCAGGAACACGCTGCTGTGCTCAATGAGTGCCGTTGGCCATTGCGGAGACAACGCTGCCTGCGAGGGCTTCTTCGGCATGCTCAAGCGGGAGCGCACGCACCGTGTGAAGTATCCGACGCTCGATGTCGCCAAGGCGGATGTGTTCGACTACATCGAGCGATTCCACAACCCGAGAATGCGGCGTAGAGTCGCCAAGCAGGATCAGAAGTTTTCAGCTCTTTCCAAACCGTCCGTGGTTACGGGGTAGAACCCGTCGCCGGGTCCAGTGACCACAGCGTGCCGCTGACGTAGTCGGTGAACAGGTAGCGCCCCCGCAATTGTGGCAACTGGTTGCCGCGATAGACCAGTCCGCCAGTGATTGAACTGCCATCGCTGCGCGGATAGGTCAGCACCGGCGCACGGTAGGCGCTGTCGTCGCGGCCGATGTCGCTGCGCCCCTGCGAAATCTCGCCCTCGTAGGCCGGCCACCCGTAGTTGCCACCGGGGGTGATCCGGTTCACCTCCTCGCGTGCCGACTGGCCGACGTCGGCCAGCCACATCGTGCCGGTGACCGGGTCGATACTGAAGCGGTGCGGATTGCGCAGGCCGAACGCCCAGATCTCCTCACGCACTGGCTGGCCGGCGCCGACCACGCCGGCGACCTCGTTGCCGACGCCGACAAAGGGGTTGTCGGGCGGCACCGCGTAGGCACCGTCGCCGGCGACGTCCAGCCGCAGCACGCTACCGTAGAGGGTGGTGCGATCCTGGGCGTTGACGTAGGGGGTGAACGAGAAGCCGCCGTCGCCGACACCGACGTAGAGATAACCATCCGCGCCGAACAGCAGGTTGCCGATGTTGTGACCTTCGCCCGGCTGCGGCAGCACGATCAGCCGGGTTTCGCTGGCCGGGTCCAGCAGCAGCGGGTTGCCGGGGACGTGCGTGAACCGCGACAGCACCGAACACAGCGGTGCGCAGCGCGCCGGGTCGTCGGCCTGCCGACCGGCATAGGCGAGGTAGAGCCGGCCGGTGTTGGCGTAGTCCGGGTCGAAGGCGATACGCACCAGCCCCTGCTCGTTGTTGTCGAAACGCACGCGGTCGCTGAGATCGGCGAACAGGTCCGTGTGGATGGTGGTGCTGTCGCGGGCGAACACCCGGATGCGGCCGGGGTGTTCCACCACCACCGCGTGATTGCTGCCCGGCACTTCGGCAAAGTCCACCGGGCGGTCGAACTGCAACTGCGGGTAGGCGTTGACCACCGCGACGTCGGCATCGGCGCCGGTGTTGGCAGTGAAGGCCACCGAAACCGGTGCCTCGCGCGCGTCCAGTCCATGGGGGGCGGCAGTTTCGTCGCCACCGCAGGCCGACACGATCAGGGCGCAGTACAGCGCGAAGCTTCGGGGGCGAACCATGGGGCATCGGATGCGGGGTCAGGTCTGACCTTAGCCGCAGGCGGCGCCGGGCTCAACTGCCGCTCAGTCGTCGGCCAGGGTCTGGCCCGGGAACAGCGCGTCGGCGAAGCCGAACTGGCGCAGGTCGCGAATCCGCATCGGGTAGAGCAGTCCGTCGAGATGGTCGCACTCGTGTTGCACCACGCGGGCATGAAAGCCGCTCACGCTGCGGTCGATGGCCTGGCCGCCGGCATCGAAACCGGTGTAGCGCAGATGCGTGTGCCGCGGCACCAGACCGCGCATGCCGGGGACACTGAGGCAGCCTTCCCAGTCGAGATCCTCGGCATCACTGAGCGGCGTCAGCGTCGGGTTGCACAGCACCGTGTAGGGCACCGCCTCGGCATCGGGATAGCGCGGGTTGTGGTCGAAACCGAAGATGACCACCCGCAGCGGCACGCCGATCTGGGGCGCGGCCAGTCCGGCACCGTTGGCGGCGATCATGGTGTCGCGCAAATCGTCAATCAGCGCGTGCAGCGCCGGCGTGTCGAAGGCTGCGACGGGCTGCGACATGGCCAGCAGCCGGGGGTCGCCGTAGCGCAGGATGTCGCGGATCATCGGTCAGTCGCGGGCGGCCGCCGCCGCTTCGGCCGCCAGCCGTCCGCGTTCCCGGGCTTCGGCTTCCAGTCGCGCTTCCTCGATCTGATCGAGCACCGCGTCGACATCGGCAGCGGTGTCGTCATGAACGAACTGGCCGGTCAATGGCGTGTCCGGCGTCAGCGTGCTGGCCTGGTAATGCGCCCACATTTCATGCGCGTAGTCGGTGTCGACCAGCTCGGGGGCGAAGCGGGCGAACACCGTGCGCATGTTGTTGACGTCGCGTTCCAGCATGCGGAAGGCGTTGTTGTTGCCGGCGGCATCCACCGCCTGCGGCAGGTCGATGATGACCGGGCCGTCGGCGTCGACCAGCACGTTGTATTCCGACAGGTCGCCGTGAATCAGGCCGGCACAGAGCATGCGCACGATCTGGCCGATCATGAAGCGGAAGGCCTCGCGGGCCTGCTCGGCGGTCATGTCGACCGCATGCAGCTGCGGTGCGGTGCGGCCGTCGGCGTCCAGCACCAGTTCCATCAGCAGTACGCCGTCATAGACGCCCTGCGGTTGCGGTACCCGGACGCCGGCAGCGGCGAGGCGGTAGAGCGCGTCGATCTCGGCATTTTTCCACTCGGCCTCCTGCACCTTGCGGCCGTGGCGGCCGCGCCGGCCCATGGCACGGGCATCACGGCTGCCGCGGGCTTTGCGCCCCTCCTGGTATTCCGCCAGTCGATGAAAGCCGCGCTGTTCCGCCGCCTTGTAGACCTTGGCGCAGCGGGTGTGGCCGCCACTGGTGACGATGAACACCGAGGCCTCCTTGCCGCTCTTGAGCTGGCGCAGCACCTCGTCGACGATGCCCTCGTCAACCAGCGGCTGCAGCCCGTTCGGAATACGCATGCGACTGGACGCCTACCGCTTCTTGGCTTTTTCTGCCTTGGCAGCGCGCTTTTCCAGCAGGCTCAGCGCCGGCTTCTTCTTGGTTTCCTTCTTGCGATCCATGCCTTTGCTCACGGGGTCTTGTCCTGTTCGTTCGATTCTTCGGTGCCGCCGCTGCGGGCCAGCTTCTTCTGCCGCTTTTCTTCCTGCTTCTTGTTCTTCTTCAGTTCCCGCTGTCGTTTCTCGAAGTTGTAATTGGGCTTGGCCATGAGGCCTCCATTGCAATGGGCGCCCCAGTGTAGTGGGTTTCCCGCCCGGAGCCCGTCCGATCTACCCCACCCGGGTTAGGAAAGCGGCGTTTTGCACTCGCACACTGCGGGCTCGAACAAGGGGGGAGAACCCGATGGCAGGGCTGAACGGCAAGGTGGCGCTGGTAACCGGCGCCGGGCAAGGCGTAGGACAGGGGATCGCGCTGGCACTGGCGTCCGAGGGGGTGGCAGTGGCGGTCACCGGGCGCACCCGCGCCAAGCTCGACGCCACCGTGAAACTGATCGAGGCCCGCGGCGGACGGGCGCTGGCGGTTGCCTTGGAGGTGAAGGACGCGACCGCCATCAGCACCTGTGTCGATACCGTGGTGCGTGAACTCGGCGGCTTGCAGATTCTCGTCAACAATGCCCAGGAGGTCCCGCTCGGCACGCTCGAACAGGTCAGCGACGAGGCCTTCACAGCCGGCTGGGAATCCGGCCCGCTGGCGACGTTCCGGCTGATGAAACAGTGCTATCCCCACCTCAAGGGCGATGGCTGCATCATCAACCTCGGTTCACCCGCTGCCAAGCGCTGGGACATGAGCGGCTACGGGGCCTACGGCGCGGTGAAGGAAGCAATCCGCCAGCTCACCCGCGCCGCCGCCTGCGAGTGGGGCAAGGACGGCATTCGCACCAACTGTCTGCTGCCGTTGGCCAACTCCCCCGCCATGGATTGGTGGACGCGCGAGCGCCCCGAGGAATCCGCTGCCTTCATCGCCACCGTGCCGCAGCAGCGGGTTGGGGACTGCGAGCAGGACATCGGCCGGTTGGTGGTGGCGCTGTGCGGCGATGACTGCCGCTACGTCAACGGCCAGAGCATCGCCGCCGATGGTGGCCAGGCGTTTCTCGGATAAGACCGATGAGTATCCGTATCGAACGGCTGGACGACGGCGTCACCCATCTCTGGCTGGGGCCGGCCGGTGGCGCCCCGGCGCTGGATCTGGCGGCTGCCGAGGCCTTGCGCAATGCCGTGCAGGAGCTTGCCCGCGACCCCGACAGCCGCGTCATTCTGCTTGGGTCCGAAGGCAAGCTGTTCTGCGTCGGTGGTGATATTCACGCCATGCACGAGGCTGGCGCCGGCCCCGACCGCGAGCGCCTGTTGTCCGCCATCATCGATGCCGTTCACGAGGCGGTCGTTGGCCTGCGGGCGCTGCCACAGCCGGTCATTGCGTTGGTCAACGGTGCCGCCGCCGGCGCCGGGTTTTCGCTGGCGATGAGCGCCGACATCGTGCTGGCGGCCGACAACAGCCGCTTCGTCCCAGGCTACCCGGGCCTCGCCACCACCTCCGACGGTGGCCTCAGTCACTTCCTGCCGCAGCGCGTCGGCGCCATGCGGGCCTTCGACCTGCTGCTCGCCCGCGATCACATCAGCGCCGCCGAAGCGCAGTCGCTTGGTTTGGTGCTGGAGGTCGCTGCCGCTGCCGATCTGGTGTCTACCGGACGCGCCTACGCTGCGCGCCTGGCGCGCCATCCGGTGCAGGTCCTGCAGGGCTTCAAGCACCTGCTCAACGGCGCCGATGCCGGTGCCCTGAAAGCCCAGCTCGATCGCGAACGCGAGATCTTCCTGCGCAATGCCGGCACGCCATTGTTTGCCAGCCGGCTGGCCGCCTTCCTGCAGCGGGGCCGGGCGTGACGGTGTCGACTCAGGACGCCTTCGCGCCCTGGCAACTGGGGCCGCTGGCCCTGCGCAACCGCTTCATCAAATCGGCTACCAACGAGGGCATGGCCAAGGGCGGCGTGCCCTCGAAGGCATTGGTTGAACACCATCGCAGCATGGCCGCCGGCGGCGCCGCGCTGACCACGGTCGCCTACTGTGCGGTGACCGCCGATGGCCGCACCTTCGAAGACCAGGTGTTGATGGACGGCGCCAGCCAGCCGCACCTGCGCGTGCTCACCGAAGCCGTGCACCGTGAAGGGGGCGCCGCCAGTGCCCAGTTGACCCACGGCGGCGCCTTCACCTTTCTGCCGCAGTTGGCGACGAAATATCCGCTGAGTGCCTCCGGCGGCTTCAACCCGCCGGGCCTGATGGTGGGCCGCTGGCGCAAGACGGAGATGAACCGGACCGACATGGACGCGGTGGCCGAAGCCTTCGTCGCCGCCGCCCGTCGCGCCCGATCGGCCGGCTTCGACGCGGTCGAACTGCACATGGGACATGGCTACCTGCTCAGCCAGTTTCTGGCGCCGGCCTATAACCGTCGTCGCGACGACTATGGTGGCGATGCCGCCCGCCGTGCCCGCTTCCCTGTCGAAGTGCTGTCGCGAGTGCTGGAGGCGGTCGGCCGAGATCTTGCCGTCGTCTGCAAGCTCAGCGTTACCGAAGGTCACAAACGTGGCGCCTCGATTGAAGACGTGCAGGAAACCGCACGTCGGCTCGAAGCCGCAGGTGCCCATCTGTTGGTGCTGTCCGGCGGCATGAACGTCGAAGCGCCATGGGCGATTTTCGGCAGCAACATGCCGGCCAGCGCCGTCACCGACAGCATCGACAATCCGCTGATGCGGGTGGCGGTAAGGCTATCGCGCCTGTGGGAACCGAAGGTCGCGTTCCGCGAGCTCTACCTGCATGAACACTCGCGCCAGATCCGCGAGGCGGTGCAAATGCCCCTAGCCTATCTCGGTGGCGCCAAGTCATTGGCGGGCGTGCGACAGGTGATGGCAGACGGTTTCGATGCGGTGGTGATGGGTCGCGCGCTGATCCACGCGCCCGACCTGGTCAACCAGTTCCGCGATGGCCGCACCACCGTGTCCGGCTGCACTGCCTGCAACCAGTGCGTCACCAGCATGTATACCGCCGCCGGAACACACTGTGTGTTGGGACCGGCGCCGGATGTGGGGTTGAATCAGGTGCCGGCGGCGCTGTGACCCCGCCCGCCACGCTCATCACCAGCGCCGCTCAGTGGACGCCACTTCGTCGACACGCTTTCGTATTTCGGTTGCAGCGGTTCCGCCCTGCTGGGCGGGTCCCTTTTCTTTGCGTGCCCAAAGAAAAGAGACGAAAAGAAAGGGCACCCGGAGAGGGCGCCGGCTTCGCCGGTCCCCGGCCGCTCTGCCGTGCTCGGGGCCGGGCCAAAGCGGCTCCTGCCGCGCTGGCCCTGAGCGGGACATCGTGTCCCGCTCTCCCCTGCGCTCGTCAGACCGTCCGGCGCCCTCTAACGGGACGAAAAGCCACAGCGACCGGACCGGGACGCTTTTTGCTTCTGGGGCCCCTTGGCGTGGACCGAGCAGCGCAGCGCGCACAGGGGTCAGCCGGACACGATGTCCGGCTGAGGGATGCGACGACAAGGATGTCGTCTCAGACCGACCCCGAGCACGTGAGCAGCGCAGGGTGAACCCCGTCGCTTTGCGAGCATCGCTCGCTGACGGGGTGAACGGCCGGACATGGACGTCCGGGCTGGGGTTGGCTCGTGCACCGACGGCTCGCCAGGATGGCCAGCACCACGATGTATCCGCAGTCCACGCCTCGGGGCGTGCTTTCTTTGGGGGCGGCTGCCCCACGGTGTTGCGAAGCATGGGTGCGGGGGCAGACGCCGCCCCCCGTGCCCAAGCGAGATGCAGCCGCACACCCGCACTCCCGCTCCAACGTGCTTCGCACGCTCCGAGTCGTGCGGGGGCTTCTTTGCACAAGCAAAGAAAGGTGCCTCGCCCAGCAGGGCGAAACCCGTGATGACAAACCCGTTAGTCCGTGTCCGACCGCGCACAAGCGCTCACCCCTGGTCCGCGACAATGCAGTCATCTGAGACAGCGCGGCTAGACCGACGCCACGGGGGCGCACCTCGATGACCCCCACCGCCCTCATCACCGGCGCCGCCAGCGGCCTCGGCCTGGAAACCGCGCGGGGGCTTGCGGCGCTGGGGGCCACCGTCGTGATGAGCGATCGCAATATCGCCGGCGGTGAAGCGGCCTGCGCCGCGCTGGCCGCCGAGTATCCGCAAGCCCGGCTGACGTTTCGCCCGCTCGACCTCGGTTCGCTGGCCGCCATTGCCGAACAGGCGGCCGCCTGGCGTGCCGAATGGCCGGTGATCGATCTGCTGGTGGCCAATGCCGGGCTGTTGCCGCCGCTGCAGCGGGCGGAGACGGCCGATGGCTTCGAGCTGAAGTTCGGCGTCAATGTCCTCGGCCATTTCGCGCTGATGGCGGACCTGTGGCCGTCGCTGTCGGCCAGCGCAGCGCCCCGTGTGGTGTGGACCTCCAGCCTGGTCCACCGGCGTGCGACCATCGACTTCGACGACCTGCAGGCCACCCGCGCTTATGCGCCGCAACGTGCCTACAACCAGGCCAAGCTGGCCTGCCTGATGCTGGCGATGGAAGGTCACCGCCGCAGCCGCTCAAGCTGCCCGAAGCTGGTGTCGGTGGCGGCGCATCCGGGCATTGCCCGGACCGGTATCGGCAACAGCCGCGTCGGACAACCGCGGCGCAGTCTTGCCGACCATCTCACCGACGTCGCCTTCTGGATCGCCATGCGGGTGTTCGGACAGACCGCTGATGCCGGTGCCCGCTGCCTGCTGCAGGCGGCCGTGGGGGCGGATGTCCGCGGTGGCGATTTCTGGGGCCCCGACGGCATCGGCGAGATGGGCGGTGCGCCGACCCGGGTGCCGCTGTCGCCATCCGCCGAAGATGCCGCCCGCTGTGCACGGCTGTGGCAGCTCTGCGAGCAACTCACACACCGTTCACTGCTCTGAGGGTCTGCCCGAATGTTCGATGCTCTGCGACAACGCGTTCCACTGCATGTGATGGCCCGCGACGCGGCGCTGATCGCGCTGGCGGTTGCCACGCTGCTGTGGGCCCGCAGCCAGCAACTCAGCGACAGTGGCTGGGCCTGGCCGTCCGCAGGACTGGCGGCACTGCTGCTGGCGCTGGCGGGCTATCTGATTCACGAATGGGGACACCTGTGCGGCGCCCTGATCAGCCGCGCCTCGGTGATCCTGCCGCCCGGCATCAACCAGGCCTTTCTATTCCGCTGGGACAGCGATCGCAACAATCGTCGGCAGTTTTTCTGGATGGCCAGCGGTGGTTTCGTCGCCAGCGGGCTGACGGTGGTGGCCTACCTGATGGTGCTCGACACGGCGTTCCTCGCCGACCGGCTGGCACTGACCCTGACCGCCCTGGGCGTGCTGGCCACGCTCATCATCGAGGTGCCGGAATTTCTTGGTGTGGCGCGCGGCGGGCCGATCCCCAATGGCGCTGCCTTCGTCGCCGCGGACGCCGATCAGGCGGCGGCGGCGAGCGCCCCGGGCGAGCGTTCCAGGTAGGCCAGCGCTTCCTCGGTGGAGCCTTCGGTCTCGGGGTCATACCAGGGACTGAAGAAGGGGAGCTCACGCAGCGCGATCCACAGCGGAGAGGGCAGCCAACCTTCGCGGCTGTTGCGGAACCATTCGCGCCAGATCCAGGGCCGGAACACGCTGGGCTTGTGGCGGGCAAAGCGCGGATCCTGCTTCATCAGGTGGGCGGCACCATGTACCCACAGGCCGAAGACCGCCGGCATGGCGATGGCCGCGAGGTAGTAGCGCGAGGGATAGCCGCCACCGAGGTGTCGATACAGATCAAAGGCGACGCAGCGGTGCTCGACTTCTTCGGCACCGTGCCAGCGCAGCAGGTCGAGCAGGGTGGGATCAGCGCCGGCTGCCTCCCAGCTTTCGTTGTGCAGGATGTAGTTGCCCAGCACGCAGGTCATGTGCTCGACCGCGGCAATCACCCCGAGCCGGAACACCAGCCAGCGACGCTCCGCCCATTTCGGCAGTTTGCGCCCGAATGGCTGATCGGCGAGCAGGATTTCGAACAGTCGGTCCTCCTGCTCGGTGTTGGTTCGCGTTTCGATGCCGCGGGCGTGCAAGTAATCCTCGATGGCGCTGGCATGGGCGCGGGCATGCATGGACTCCTGACGCATGAACGCGCGCACGTCGTCCCGCAGTTTGGGATCGGTGACCAATGGCAGCGCCTGGTTGTAGACGCGGCAGAACCAGAACTCGCCGGCGGGCAACAGCAGGTTGATCTCGTTGACGAAATGGCTGGCGAAGGGCTGGCCGGGAATCCATTCCAGCGGCGTCTTCGACCAGTCGAAGGCCACCTTGCGCGGCACCAGCGGCGGCAGGTTACGGGTCTGTCGGCTCATGCAACGGTCTCCTTGCGACGGGACTTTCGACGTCCGACGGGGGTCTGCACCGGCTCCGGCTGGGTGAGGATGAAGGTATCGATGCAGTCGGCCAGAAACGCCGGTTCGGTCAGCGGCAACCAATGGCCGGCGTCGATTTCACGGCGAGTCAGATTGGGCACCCAGTGCGGCAGGTCATCCCAGATCTCTTGCACCATGAAGGGGTCTCGGGTCGGCACGATCAGTTGCACCGGGACATCGGTCGGCCGCGGCCGGGGCCGCGCCAGTCGTGCCGGAAAATTGGCGCGGTACAGCTCTATGCCCCAACGGCCGTCCTCGCCCTGGGTCGGACTGGCGTCGGGCTCGATCCCCTCCAGGCGCGACACGATTCCGGGCCAACGTCGGTCCAGGCCGTATCGCCAGACGGCCGGCGCCAGCCCGGGCAGCTGAAACAACATGGCGTACCACGAGTGCCCGAACTGCCGCGCCAGCTGTGACCATTGGCGGGGCCGCCGCAGCCGTCGGCGCAGCCAGTCACCCGCATGGTCCAGTGATGGACCGGAGATACTGGTGTAGGTGGCGATCCGGGATTGCTGGGTCGGTGACGTCACGCCTTCCCAGCACTGGATCGAGCCCCAGTCGTGGCCCACCAGGTGGACCGGCTGATCGGGGCTGACGGCGTCGATCACCGCATCCAGATCGGCCATCAGGTGGTCGAGCGTGTAGTCGGCGGTTTTCGTCGGCCGGCTGGAATGGCCAGCGCCGCGGACATCGTAGGCATACACCCGATGGTTGACGGCGAGGATCTCGGCGGTGGCGTGCCACACCCGTGCCGAGTCCGGGTAGCCGTGCACGAGGATGATCGGCGCCTGGCCCTTGCGGACCTTTCCCCAGGCGTACAGCGCCAGGGTGACGTCGCCAGAGGCAACCGTGTGCAGCGTGGGTTCGATGGTGGTGCGGGCGCTCGCGGGCATGGCGGCGGGCCTCGGGAATAGTGACAGCGTTCAATGTAAACGTCGTCGTCTGGACTGGCAAGCCCGGGTCATCAGCGGAGGCCGCGAAAACCGCCTAAGCTGTTCATTCACAAGGAGACCGCATGACCTACAACACGCTCGACTATGCCGTTCAGGACGGCATTCTGACCCTCACGCTCAACCGTCCCGAGCAGATGAACGCTTTCACCGTGGAGATGGCCAACGAGCTGGTGGCTGCCTTCACTCGTGCCAGCGACGACGACGCGGTGCGGGCCATCATCGTCACCGGCAGTGGCAAGGCCTTCTGCGCCGGGATGGACCTTTCCGTGCCCGGCAACGTGTTCGGACTCGATGAATCGCAGCAGCCGACGCTGGATGACATGCACGCGCGGCTGGACGATCCCGCCATCCATGCCGGGGTGCGCGACACCGGCGGTCGCGTCACCTTGGCGATCTACAACTGCAAGAAGCCGGTGATTGCGGCCATCAATGGTGCGGCGGTAGGCATCGGTGCCACCATGACGCTCGCCATGGATGTGCGGCTGGCGTCGGAGAAAGCCCGCATCGGGTTCGTCTTCGGCAAGATCGGCATCGTCCCCGAGGCGTGCTCCAGCTGGTTCCTGCCCCGCATCGTCGGCATCTCCCAGGCGTTGGAATGGGTCTATGGCGCAGATATTCTCAGCGCGGAAGATGCTAAGGCGGGCGGTTTGGTGAAGGCCGTGGTGGCCCCCGACCAGCTGCTGGCGGAGGCGACCGCGCTGGCCCGCAAGTTCGTCGCCAACCGGTCACCGGTGGCCGTCGCCCTGGCACGTCAGATGATGTACCGCAACGCCGCGCAACCGCATCCGATCGAAGCCCACCGGATCGATTCGCTGGCGATGTTCTACACCAGCATCGGCGACGGCAAGGAAGGGGTGCGGTCGTTTCTGGAAAAGCGCGATCCGGCCTACGCCGGCCGCGCCTCGACCGATATGCCAGCTTTCTATGATGAATGGGCCAAATAGACGATTATCGGAATATAGATATCGCCTGAAACCATTTTGAGAGTCATTCTCAACTGACTACACTGCCAGGACTCGCGGGGCAATCCGGCCCCGCGCAGCGATCTCCTTGAGAGGACTCCATGGCGGCCATCGGTACCGAGCGCATCCTCAGTGTTCATCACTGGAACGACTCCCTGTTCAGCTTCCGCACGACCCGCGACCCCGGGTTGCGGTTTGAAAATGGTCAGTTCGTCATGATCGGGCTGGAAGTGGGCGGCAAGAAGTTGATGCGTGCCTACAGCATCGCCAGTGCCAATCACGAGGAGCATCTGGAATTCTTCAGCATCAAGGTGCCGGACGGCCCGCTCACCTCACTGTTGCAGAACGTGCGGCCGGGGCAGGAGATTCTGGTCAGTCGCAAGCCCACCGGCACCCTGCTGCTGCATGACCTCAAGCCGGGCAAGCGGCTGTTCCTGTTCAGCACCGGCACCGGCCTTGCGCCGTTTCTCAGCCTGGTGAAGGAGCCCGAGATGTACGAGCGCTTCGAGCAGGTGATTCTGGTGCATGGCGTTCGCCGCATCAGCGAGCTGGCCTATGAGGAATACCTCAGCCGCACTCTGCCGGAGGACGAACTGTTCGGGCCACTGCTGCAGGGCAAGTTGCGCTACTACCCGACCGTCACCCGCGAGCCCTACCGCAACCGCGGCCGGCTGACCGACCTCATCACTGAGGGCAAGTTGTTCCGCGACCTCGACATCGAGCCGCTGGACCCGGCCACCGACCGCGCCATGATCTGCGGCAGCCCCAGCATGCTGGCCGACACGGCGGGCCTGCTGGATGCACGAGGGTTCGAGATCTCCCCACATATCGGGCAGCCGGGTGACTACGTCATCGAGCGCGCGTTCGTCGAGAAGTAGCGCGTTTTCGAGGTGCCTGCGGCCTCGCGTTGCGCGCCTCCAGCACCCGAACCCGGTCGCCACCGGCACGTGCCGCGTGGGCTTCCGCGCCCGGTAAGTCTCGTGGTGACCACACGGTGACCTCGGCGAAGCCGAGGCCCGTGAGCCGGTTTTTGGCATGTTCGGTCGAGTGCAGGTGCAGATGCAGACGCCCGCGCACGAAGCTGCTCAGCATCAAGCCGAAAGCGGCCATGGCCAGGCTGCGGTTGTGGCCCAGCAGATAGACATCCGAGAGATACACCCCCGCACGGAAGCGGCCCAGCGTCTGCGCGATCAGGGCCCAGGCCCGGTCTGCCGCGGCCGGCGGCAGGTAATTCATCAAACCCTCGGTAATGATCACCAGACCGCGCTCGGGATCGAGGGTATCGGCTATGGCCGCCAGTGAACGCGGTCCAGTGTCGGCAAGCGCGTCCACCGGGCGCACCTGGTGATGGGCGGGCAACGGCCCGTCCTGTTCCAGCAGGTCGGCCTTCAGCGTGGCCATGTGCGGCAGGTCGGTTTCGATATAGGTCAGCCGCTCGCCGTGGCGCTGCCGATAGCGCAGGCCGCGGCCGGACAGACCTGCTGCCAGCTCTACCACCTGTGAGATGCCGTCTGTCTCGATAGCGTGGTCGAGGCGGGCGTCGATGCCGGCATGGCGGGCCAGCATCAGGGCTTCCAGCGAACCGCCGCCGAGACGTTGGGTGAGCTGGGTGAAGGCACTGAAGCCGCCATCGAGCAGCCTGCCTTGCGGGGTCGACAGGCGGGCATCGGAGAGGCCGTGGCGCACCCAAAAGTGGCCAGTGGCATAGGCGGTGGGGCTGACGCGTTCAGATCGGGACATCGATCGAGCGTACGCCCAAGGCGGGCTGCGGCCCTTGGCCGCGGCGCCAACCTTGATCAATCCACCCCCGGCGCGCCGGGAAACCCGACGTAGTACTGACCGCAGACCATGCCGCCGTCGACCGTGATCTCGGCACCGCAGAGATAGCTGGACTCGTCGCTGGCGAGGAACAGCGAGGTGCGTGCTACTTCCATCGGGTCGCCGACCCGCTGCATCGGCACCATCTGGTAGCGCTTGTTGACGTCTTCGCGTGTCTCGCCGTAGGGGTTTCCCATGGCGGTATCCACCCCGCCCGGGTGCACCGAATTCACACGCACTCCGCGGTGGCCGTACTCCATGGCCGCTACCTTGGTGAGCCCGCGCAGCGCCCATTTGCTGGCGCAGTAGGCGCCGAGACCATTGGCCGCCTTCATGCCGTCCACCGACGAGATGTTGACGATCGATCCGCGCCCCTGCGCCAGCAGCGCTCCGCCCACCACCTGCATACCGAGAAACGCACCGGTCACATTGATGCTCAGAACCCGCTCGAAGGCTGCCTTGTCGGTGGTCTGCAGCGTCTGGAACAGCAACACCCCGGCGTTGTTCACCAGCACGTCGATACCACCGAAACGGGATTGCGCCGTCGCGAGTACCTGCTGCCAGCTTGCCTGGTCGGTAACGTCGTGACGCAGAAAGTGAGCGTTGTCACCCAGGCGGTCGGCGAGCGCCTGACCTTCGGCTTCCAGCAGGTCGGCGATGACCACTTTGGCGCCCTCGCGCACAAACAGTTCGACGGTGGCGGCCCCCATGCCGCGGGCGCCTCCAGTGATGATGGCAACCTTGCCGGCAAGACGGGACATGCGATCACTCCAACCAGGATGGACCTCTCTGGGCCCGGGAGCCGAACGGTCGCACCCAGCCCCGGTTCACGGCTTCGTCCGGATGCATGAATGCCCGGGCCAGAGTGGAATCGCGAAGCGACGTATCGCGACGATGGCCAGCGCCAAGGTGCATTAGCGGCACCACCCAACAGCGACATCGGCTCGTGGCGCGGCACTCCACCAAAACTCACCGAAACGGAGGAGGCCGCAGCACCGACAGAGGCGTAACAAGAACATCGGAGTGCCCGCAAGAGGCACCCACCGAACATCCACCGTCGCGAGGAGAACCATGCACAACCGACTTCCCCTGTGGGGCGGCCTCATCGCCGCTGCCTGCAGCACCAATGCCTTTGCCCAGGACCCCGCCAGCCCAGACGCGACCGATGCCCGCGCCGCGTCAGCGGGACAGATCGAAGAGATCGTGGTGACCGCCCAGCGCCGCGAAGAGCGGCTGCAGGATGTGCCGATGGCACTGTCGGCGTTTTCCAGTGACCAGATCGAGTCCCGCGGGCTGGAAAACCTCAGCGACCTCAACGCCATCGCCCCCGGCCTGCAGATCAGCCAGACACCGTCGAACACCACCATCTCACAAATCTCGATCCGCGGCGTGACGCAGATCAACCCGGCCATCTACTGGGACCCGGCGGTGGGCGTGTATGTGGATGGCGTCTACATCGGCAAGTCGCAGGGCTCCATCTTCAACGTCGTTGACCTGGAGCGCATCGAAGTGCTGCGCGGCCCGCAGGGCACCCTGTATGGTCGCAACACCCTGGCCGGCGCCATCAATCTGGTGACCCGCGCCCCGTCCGGCAGCTTCAGCGGCAGTGCCAGCCTTGAGGTCGGCAACTACAACGCCGTGGTGCAGCGGGTGTCGGTGGACCTGCCGCAGATCGGCAACGCCCGCATCTCGTTGGCCGCCCGCAGTGAGCGCCGCGACGGCTGGGTAGACACCGACCGTCTCAGTTCGCGGCAGGACCTCAACAATCGCCAGAACGACGGCCTGCGGTTGGCCGTCGACTATGACCTCAGTGATAGCCTTCTCGCGGAGTACCGTTTCGACCAGTCCAACGTCGACCAGTCCAACAACTTCACCCAGCTCTACCGCATCGACATTCCCTTCCTGCAGCCTTTCGCCTCGACCGAGCGGCAGGAGCAGGCCAGCGTCAACGCGCCGTCGTTCGAGCAGGCTCGCATCCTTGGCCATTCACTGACGCTGACGCAGGACTTCAACAACGGCTATCAACTGAAGTCGATCACGGGCTATCGCAAGCTGGAGTGGAATGACTCGCTCGACCTCGACGGCTCGCCGCTGGATGTGGTGGTTACCCAGCGCTTTACCGACTACGACCAGTTGTCGCAGGACCTGCAGTTCCTCGGTAGTTTCGATACCTGGAACTTCGTCGCCGGCCTCTATTACTTCGGCGATGACGGCGCGACCGACAACCCGCAAAGCTTCTTCGCGCTGGACCCGATGAACGCGGCCTACTTCGACTCGCGCTACGCCACCAAGACCGATGCCTGGTCGGTGTATGGCCAGGTGGACGTCCGCCCGCTGGACCCGCTGACGCTCACCGCGGGCCTGCGCTACACCCACGAGGAAAAGCAGCTGGAGCGGGCCTTCGGCTTGAGGCAGAACCCGCTGGACCCGTTCTTCTACATCATTCCCGAAGGCACCTCGGCCGAGGACACCTTCTCCGCCACCACGCCAATGTTCTCCGCCACCTGGCGCTTCAGCGATGATGTGAACGTGTATGCCCGCTACGCCGAAGGCTTCAAGAGCGGCGGCTTCAACGGCGAGTTCAGCCAGCCGCCGAGTGGCGACCCGGTGGAGGACATCCCGGCGCTGATCGCCCTCAACATTGCCGAGACGCAGACGCCGTTCAAGCCCGAGCAGTCGCAGACGTTTGAACTGGGCATCAAGACCCAACTCGCCGATGGCCGCGCGCAGATCAACGCCGCCGTGTTCCACAACAAGATCGACGATCTGCAGACCTCCATCTTCCTCGGCAGTGGTGCTGCCGCCACGGTGATCCGCAATGCCGGCAAGGCCACCATCCAAGGTCTGGAACTGGAAACCGCCTTTGTGCTGTTCCCCGGCACGACCCTGCGCGCCAACATGGCGCTGCTTGACCCCGAGTACGACGAGTACATCGACGGCGGGGTGGATGTCGCCGACAACCGCGCCTTCGTCCACGCGCCGGACTACAGCTACAACGTCGCCCTCGACAGCGAGCTGCTGCGCCGCAGCTGGGGAACGCTGCGGGCCATCGTCGACTACGCCTACACCGATGACTTCTACACCTACACCTACCAGCTGGACGGCAGCAATCCTGGCGCCCAGGTGGCCGACAACAGCCAGGTGAAAGGTCATGGTCTGCTCAACCTGCGGCTGGCAATTGTCGATGCGCCGTTGGGCAGCCTCGGCGTGGGTGAACTCGCACTGTGGGCCCGCAATGCGCTGGACGAGGATGAAGCCACCAATTTCATCGACTTCGGCCCTGGCTTCGGCAACCTCACCATTGCCAACTTCGTCGAACCTCGGACGTTCGGCATCAGCGGCGTTATCCGCTGGTAGCCTCCGCGGGCGCAAAAAAATGGGCGCCAACAGGCGCCCATTTTGTTTGCGGGATGTCGCTATTCCACGACCGCCGGATGTGGCGGCGTCGGCGCTCCCAGCATCGGCCGATGTGACGGCGGCTGCCGCCCCTCATCGGTGAGGCCGTAGGTCTCGGCCAATTCGGCGCCAATGTGGACCTGGCCGGATTTCTCCATTCGCTGCGGATCCCGGTACAGCGCCGACAGAATGTGCCCGGTGAACTGCGGCGTCTCCGCAATCTCCCAGAAGCCGGCGTACTTCTCGGGTTCGCTATCCATCACCCGCTTGGTGCGCTCGGTGCGCAGCATGCCCATCCAGATCGATGCGGTCGCCACGTTGTGGGCCTTCAGGTCCACGCCCATGTCCTTGGCGAACTTGTCGACGCCGACCTTCTGCGCGCCATAGGCCGGGCCGTGCATGTAGCAGCTGGCGCCGAAGCTGGAGGTAAAGGCGATCAGCCCGTTCTTCTGCTTCACCATCAGGGGCGCTGCATACCAACTGGCCACATAGGCTGAACGCAGGCCGACATCGAGAATATCGACCAGATCCACCGACTTCTCCCAGAAGCCACCCTTGATGATCAGATCGTCGTGCAGAAACGTGGCGTTGTTGACCAGAATGTCCACCCGCCCCTGCTCGCGGGCGATGCGCTCGAACAGTGCCTTCACGTCGGCGTCCCGGGCGTGATCACAGGCCACTGCGATGCCCTGGCCGCCCGCCTTCGTCACGGCCTCTGCGGTGCCGGCGATGGTGCCCGGAAGCGGGGCGTCGCCTTCCTTCAATGACCGCCCGGTGACATACACCGTGGCGCCCTCCGCCCCCAGCGCCTCGGCGATCCCCTTGCCGGCGCCACGCGACGCGCCCGTCACCACGGCCACCACACCCTTCAACGGCTGATTCATTCCAGGTCCTCGGTCTTGAATGGGCCGGGCTCAAAGCCCGACATTGTTCGCATCGGACCTTAGCGCCCGTCACGAGCGCGGACCTCGTCAGTTTGTGTGAAGGGGCGGCCGCTCGTTGATGCGGCATACTGGTCTGCCTCCCTGGCCGAAGTCCCTGTCTTGATTCTCAATCTGATGATTGTCGGGCTGCTGATCATGCTCAACGGCCTGCTGGCGATGTCGGAGCTGGCGGTGCTGTCGTCGCGTGATGCGCGGCTACAGGCAATGGCGCGACGCAAGGTGGCCGGTGCCCGGGCGGCCTTGGCGCTGCGCGCCCGGTCCGGGCGCTTCCTCAGCACGGTGCAGATCGGGATCACCCTGGTGGGCGTGTTTGCCGGCGCCTTCAGCGGTACCACGCTGGCGCAGCCGCTGGCCGACGCGCTGCTGGCGCAGGGCATGACCGAACGCTTTGCAGACGAGCTGGCCTTCTTTGTGGTGGTGGCATCGGTGACCTACCTGTCGCTGATCATCGGCGAGCTGGTGCCGAAACAGATCGCCCTACGCAACCCGGAGCGGGTGGCCGCGCTGGTGGCGCCGCCGATGCAGTGGCTGGCGCGGCTGGCCCGGCCAATGGTGTGGCTGCTGGATGTATCCACCCGGCTGATTCTCAAGCTGATGCCGGCGCGCAGCGAAGGCAGCCGCATCACCGACGAGGAGATCCACGCCCTGGTGGCTGAGGCGGCGTCCTCCGGCGTGGTCGAGCCCGAAGAGCGGCAGATGATTGCGGCGGTGATGCGGATTGCCGACCGCAAGGTGCGCGGCTTGATGACGCCGCGGCAGGATGTGGAATGGATCGATCTGGACGATCCGTTGGAAACACAGTTGCAGCAGCTCAAGGATTGTCGGCACAGCAAGATGCTCGCCGCTCGTGGGCAGATCGACCAGTTCGTCGGCTGGGTATCGGTCAAACGCCTGTTCGACGCCCTGCTCGACGGGCGCGAGCAGCTGATCCCCAGCGAGTTCGTCGAAGAAGCCCTGGTGGTGCCGGAGACGGTGGATGCGCTGGTGATGATCCCCAAGCTGCGCGCGGCGCCGTTGCGGTCGGCCATCGTGGTGGACGAGTTCGGCTCGCTGCAGGGGATCGTCACCGTCGGCGACATCCTGTTGGCCGTCGCCGGCGGCCTGCTGGACGATGCCGGCGAGCAACCCGCGGCCGTCATGCGTGCCGATGGCGGCTGGCTGGTCGATGGGGATCTTCAGATCGACGCCCTGGCCGATACCCTGCAGCTGAACCTGCCCGCGGGCCGCGACTACGAAACCGCCGCCGGCATGGTGCTGGCGTTGATGGGCACCTTGCCCCGGGTCGGCGAGACCGTCGAGCTCGACGACTGGATCATCGAGGTGCTGGATCTGGACGGCCGCCGCATCGACAAGTTGCTGTTTCGCCGCCGCCACGAGACCGCCATCATTGATGGCTGACGATGCCCGTGTGTGGGGCTGATCATTTCGAAAAGGATGCTTTGTGACGCTTGCCACCCTCATTACCGCTGCCGACTTCCATGATCTCGTTGAAGGCGCGTTCCAGACCGAGACGCCCACGGTGGCGGCGTCCGAATCCGAACTCGGCGCCGAGCTCGAACACTTCGCCAGCCCCGAGGCGATCCGCCTCAAGGCGGCGGCATGCATCGCCGCGCGGGTGCACAACTATGCGTTCGGGTTGTGGTACCCGTCGATGAAGGGCGAGGTGTTCGAGCGCATGGTGGTGCTGGACCCGCCGCGTGACGGCCACACGTTTCGGTACTCGCTGAGTGGGTGGGGGATCATCCGCCTTCATCTCTACTGCGCGCAGCCGGGCACGTTGCAGTGCCGTTTGGCGGTGAACACCGAGGCGCGGTCGCTGGCACGGCAGGATCGCTATCCGGAGCTGGGCCCGGTGTCGGCCTGGGACTGGAAGGCGGTGGAGGCCTACGCCTTCCGGCTGTCACGTCGGCTGGCGGCCATGGGGAAAACGGCGCCGGTGGCGCAGCCGCAGGCGCGGGTGCCGGAACCGGCCGCGGAAGCGCCGGTCGCCAACGCCCCAGCGCCGCGGCCTTCGCCGTGGGGCACGCCCAGGGAGTGAAGCGGGCACGAAGGGGGACGAAGCCCGCCCTCAGTCCCCCCGCAACGCGAATTTGGTGACCTTGCCGGAGGCATTCATCGGCAGCGTCTCCACCACCGCGATCTGGCGTGGCACCTTGTAGTTGGCCATCTGCTCGCGGCACCAACCGATCAGCGCTTTTTCGTCCACCGTTTGGCCGGGGCGGGGCACCACGTAGGCCTTGCCGACCTCGCCCATGCGCGGGTCCGGCACGCCGACGATGGCGACCTGGGCGATGGCCGGATGGGCCGCCATCATCCGTTCGATCTCGGCCGGGTAGCAGTTGAAGCCGCCGCTGATATAGAGGTCCTTCAGGCGGTCGGTGATGCGCACGTAGCCACGGGCATCGAGGTTGCCGACATCGCCGGTGTGCAGCCAGCCGTCGGCGTCGATGGCCTCGTCGGTGGCGGCGAGATCATCCAGATAGCCCTGCATCACGTTGTAGCCGCGCACCACGATCTCGCCGGACTCCCCCGGCCCCAGCGGCTGGTTCTGTTCATCCACACAACGCAACTCGATCCCGGGGATCGCCTTGCCCGAGGTCAGGGCGATGGTTTCGGCGTCGTCCTCGGCGTCGCACAGCGACACCACGCCACAGGTCTCGGTGAGCCCGTAGCCGGTGAGCACCACCTGGAAGCCCAGCTCTGCGCGGATGCGCTCGATCAGGCTGGGGGCGATGGCGGCGGCGCCGGTGATGGTGGCGCGCAGCGACGACAGGTCGGTGCCAGCCCGCGCCGGATCGTTCAGCAGCGAGATGAACAGCGTCGGCGGCCCTGGCAGCACCGAGATGCGGTCAGCCTCGATGCGCCGGAGGATGGCGCCGGCATCGAACACCGCGTGCGGCAGCACCGTCAGGCCGGCCATCAGGCCAGCCAGCCAGCCCACCTTGTAGCCGAAGGCATGGAAGAACGGATTGGCGATCAGGTAGCGGTCGTCGGGGTGCAGCCCCACCGCCTTCGACCAGGCGCGGATCACCCGCAGGTTCTGCGCATGCGTCGTGACCACGCCCTTGGGGTGGCCGGTGGTGCCGGAGGTGAACATCACATCCATGCGGTCACTGGCCTGCACCGCGGCACTGGCCGTCGTGATGTCGGCGGCGGGGATGGCGGTGCCGCCCGCGAGGAAATCCGCCCAGCCCAGATCACCGGCCTGCGTCTCGCCGATGACCACGACGTGTTCCAGTGTCGACGGCCGATGGGTGCCCAGCACGCTGGGGAAGTGCTGGCCGAGAAACTGCCCGGCACAGAACAGCACGCGGGCGCCGCTGCGTTCGAGAATGTAGGCCGCCTCCGGGCCTTTCATGCGCGTGTTCACCGGCACCAGCACTGCCCCCAGACTGTGCAGCGCCAGCCCGGCGACGATCCACTCGACACTGTTGGGCGCCCAGATCGCCACCCGGTCGCCGTGGCCGACCCCGAGCGCCCGCAGCGCGCGTGCGGCCTCGACACGACGGGCCTCCAGCGTGGTGTAGGTCAGCCGCGTACCGTCCTCGCCAACCACGGCGGTACGGCCGGCAAACTGCTGCACCGATTCCGCAAACGCCGCCGCCACCGTTACCGCCATACCAAGCTCCTTCGCCTCACGCCTCACGCCTCACGCCTCACGCCTCACGCCTCACGCCGTCAATCCGCCCACATCAGGTAGCCGTTATCGATCCGCATTTCGGCGCCATTGATGAACCGTGACTCGTCCGAGGCGAGGAACAGCACCAGATTGGCGATGTCGGCCGGCTGGGCAAAACGCGCCTGCAGCTGTTTCGGATCCTTCTCGCGCACGTAGGAGGTGTTGGTGCCGCCCTGCTGCTTGTGCAGGTTGAACACCATCGGCGTGGCGATACCGTCCGGGTGGATGGAGTTGCAGCGAATCTTGTAGAGCTGTGCGCGGCAGTGGGCCGCTACGGTGCGGGTCAGCCCGGCCACCGCCGCCTTCGAGGCACTGTAGGCGGCAAACGAGGACACCCCGCCAATGCCGGCCATCGACGACATGTTGACGATCGACCCCGACGGACGATCCTTCATGGCCAGAAGCCCATATTTGCAGCCGAGAAAGTAGCCGGTGCTGTTGACCTTCTGGATCTTCTCCCACAGCTCCAGCGACGTGTCCTCGATGGTGGCCTGCGCCAGAATGGCGGCGTTGTTGACCAGAATGTCGACCCCGCCGAAGGCGTCGGTGGCGGCCTTGATCGCTGCGATCCAGCCGTCTTCGGAGGCGATGTCATGTTTGACGAACAGCGCCTGCTCGCCGATCTCCTGGGCCAGCGCCTGGCCAGCCTCCTCGCTGACATCGGTGATCACCACGCGCGCGCCTTCACGCGCCAGCAACAGCGCATCCTCGCGACCGACGCCGCTGGCACCGCCGGTGATGATTGCAACCTTGTCTTGAACCCGTCCCATCAAACCCTCTCCTTGTTGTGGTGATGTCGCCGCCGTCAGGCCGCGTGTGCCTGGTGTTCGGTGGCGGCTGCGCAACGCCCGGCGCGGCGACCGGAAAACAGGCAGTCGGCCAGCGACAGCCCGCTGACATAGCCGTTGGAGGCGACGCCGACCGCGGCACGGCCGGCGGCATAGAGCCCCGGCAACGGCTGGCCACGGCCATCCAGCACCGCGCCATCAGCTTCGCGCACGCGCAAGCCGCCAAGCGTGATGGTCGGGCAGGGAAAGCTGCGGCTGTCGGCCGAGATGTTGAGCGCGTAGTACGGCGGGGTATCCAGCGGTGCGCGCATGTCATCCGCCTTTTGCAGTGCATCGGTGGCACCGCTGTGGGCATCTGCGGTGTAGCGCGTCACGGTCTGCTCAAGTGCGGCAGCCGGAAGTCCGATCTTCTCCGCCAGCGCTGTCAGTGTCCGGGCGCGGGGTGCGAACAGCATCATGAAAAAGGCGGGCACACTCTGGAAGAACCACAGCTTGCCCGACAGGGCTTCGCGAATTGCCTTCCAGCGCAGCGCCTTGTCGAGAATCAGCCAGGCCTTGCCGCCCTGACCATCGACCATCGCCACCCCGAGGCGGGCGCCGTACACCTGTTCGTTGCAGAAGCGCTGGCCCTGCTGGTTGACGACCACGCCGCGCGGCCAGGCCGTCGGCGGGTTGATGAAGCGCCACGCCGAACCTTTTTCCATCCGCTGTACCGCTCCGCCCACGGATTGGCCAAGACGAATGCCGCTGCCATCACAGCCGGTGGCGCCGAGCCGCATGGCTGGCAGGTAGTTGGGCGCGTGTTCGGTCACCATCTGCCGGTTGAAGATGAAGCCGCCGGTGGCCAGCACCACGCCGCGCCGGGCCCGCAATCGCAGCGGCTTGGCTTCGGTGAGCTCCAGCGCGCGCGCTTCGGCCCGCAGGCGGTCGGCCTTGGCCGGCGCCACGTTGTGCCATTTCTCGGCGCTGCGCATCAGCTTCTGGTGTTTCAACTGGGCGGCGGAACCTGGCGGCAGCTGCCAGAGCTCGGCGCCGATGATGCGGCCGCCGACCCCGGTGATCAGTCGCCGCACGCTGGTCTGACGCATCACCGGAATGCCCTGCTGGTCAACCTGCCGACGCAGCACGGCAAACAATTCACGGCCGGAGTCGATGCCCGGTGCTTTCACCCGGTGCCCGCGTGGGGCCGGCTTGGCCTCGGCGGCGAAGGTCGGTGCGGTTTCGCTGCCGGAGTAATACAGGTAGGTCCCGTTGGGCGGATACGAGGTCTTCGGCGGCGCCGGGTGCGAGCTGAACTGCACGCCCAGGCTCTCGAGCCAGGCCAGCATTTCCAGGCTGCCCTCGCAGAAGGCGCGCAGGGTGTCCTCGCTGACGGCGTCGCCGCACTCCTGACGCAGATAGTTGAACATTGCCTCCGGCGTGTCCTCGTAGCCGGCTTCCCGCTGGTAGCGAGTGCCGCCGCCGAGATAGACGACACCACCGCTCTTGATGGTGGCGCCGCCGCCGTCAAAGCGCTCGGCAATGCGGACATCGGCACCGTTGGCCCTGGCGGTCAGTGCGGCGGCGCCGCCGGCGGCGCCAAAGCCCACCACCAGGACGTCACACTGATCGTCCCAGTCGAAGCTGTCGGGTTGCGGGATGGCCAGCGGCGCGTCCACGGGAAGAACGCCATCGGGCGTCCGGACGTCGGGGGAAGGGGCCATGGGCGTACGTGTGTTGCCGGTCGGGGGTCCCGGCGGATTATTCGCCATCGCCGCGCCGAATCTTCGTCCGTTCAGGTGATCCGACGCGCAGTGACCGCAGGCGCATCGCGCGTCGTCGCTCAAGATGCCGAGCGCAGTCCTTGTGCCGAGGTTCCCTAACCCCAACGGGTGAAGCCTCGCCACCCTCGCGTTCTGATAATTCAGGCCACCAAAACAAACCCGCAAGAGGGGCTGTTCATGCCGATCATTCAGGCTCTGGCCTACATCGTGGCCGAAACCACCGACGCCGCCCGCTGGCAGCAGTATGGCGAGCAGACGCTTGGCGCCATGGTGATGCCGCGGGCCGACGGCGGCGTCGGCGTCAAGGTCGACCGCCGCGATGCCCGCATCCACGTGGTCGCCGGTGATGCCGACCGCTACGTCGCCTCCGGCTGGGAAGTGGCCGATGACGCCGCATTCGACACCGCACTGCAGGCACTGGCTGCGGCCGGCGTCGCGGCTCGCGAAGAGGGTGGGCTGGCCACGGCCCGAGGGTTCCGGCGGCTGGCCGTGTTCGCCGACCCCGATGGCAACCGTCACGAGCTGGTCACCGGGTATGCCGGTGACGACACGCCGTTCGTCTCGCCCATCGGCGTCAACGGCTTTGTGACCGGCAAGTTCGGCATGGGGCACACCGTGTTGCCGGCGCCGGCGCACTTCGATGCCACCCTCAAGCTGTTTACCGAGGTGTTCGGCATGGGGCTGTCGGATGTCTTCAATTTCCAACCTGGCCCGGATGCGCCGGTGATGCGCATCTACTTCCTCCACGGCGCCAGTGGCCGTCACCACAGCCTGGCACTGGCCGAGATGCCGAGCCCGTCCGGCTGTGTGCACGCCATGCTCGAGGTCGATCAGCTCACTGACGTCGGCAAGGCCTACGACCGTCGCGAGAAGGCCGAGGTGAAGCTGATGGCCACCCTTGGCGAGCACGAGAACGATCGCATGACGTCGTTCTACATGGCGACGCCCGGCAACTTCGCCCTTGAGTACGGCTGGGGCGGTATCGAAGTCGACCCCGCCACCTGGCAGACCACGCAGACTAAGCAGGTATCGATCTGGGGTCACGATTTCTCGGTCGGGTTCCGCTAAGTGATCATCAACAAGGAAAAGACGCCGTCCGAGATCGTTGCCGAGCTGCGCGATGGCATGACCATCGGCATCGGCGGCTGGGGTCCGCGGCGCAAGCCGATGGCGCTGGTTCGCGAGATCCTGCGCTCGCCGTTGAAGGACCTCACGCTGGTCGGTTACGGCGGCATGGACATGGGCATGCTCTGCGCCGCCGGCAAGGTGAAGAAGCTGATCTACGGCTTCGTCTCGCTGGACTTCATCCCGCTGGAGCCGTTCTTCCGCAAGGCCCGTGAGGCCGGCACCATCGAGGCGATGGAACTGGACGAAGGCCTGCTGCACTGGGGCCTGCGCGCCGCCGCGATGCGCCTGCCGTTTCTGCCGACCCGCGTTGGCATGGCCACCGACCTGGTCACCAAGGTGAACCCCGGTCTGAAGACCGTCACCTCGCCGTATGCCGACGGTGAGGTGCTGCTGGCGATGCCAGCGATCCCGCTCGACGTGGCGCTGCTGCACGTCCACAGCGCCGACCGCCTGGGCAACACCCGCCTGTATGCACCGGACCCGTTCTTCGACGAGCTGTTCGCGCGCGCGGCCGAGCGTTGCTATGTCAGTTGCGAAACGCTGGTGGACCACATCGACAGTGACGAGCGCGATGCCCAGCACAACCCCTTCGAGCGCAACCTGGTGACCGGCGTCAGCTGTGTGCCCGGTGGCGCCCATCCCACCTCCAACGTGGCACTGCAGGGCGCCGGTTATGGCTGGGATGCCAAACACATCCAGCGGTATTGCACCGCGGCCGAAGGTGACGACGGCTGGGCGCAGTACCAGGCCGAGTTCCTCGGGGGCGACGAGGCCGCCTACCAGCACGCCGTTGGCGGCGCGGAATTCATTCGATCCCTTCCGCGGCAGGTGTTCTGATCATGTCGACGACCTTTTCCCTCGCCGAACTGCTGATCTGCACCTGCGCCGATGTCTGGCGTGAAGAAGGCGAAGTGCTCGCCACCGGTATCGGCATCATTCCGCGGCTGGCCCAGGGGCTGGCCAAACGCACTCACAGTCCCGGACTGATGATCACTGACGGCGAAGCCTTTCTCACCGAAACCCCGGTGAGCATTGGCGCCAAATCCCATGAAGGCCGCGCCTATGGCGGCTGGATGCCGTATTCGCGCGTGTTCGACAACCTGTGGCGCGGGCGCCGCCATGCGTTGGTCGGGCCGGTTCAGGTCGATCGCTGGGGACAGGCCAACATTGCCTGCATCGGCGACTACGCCAAGCCCAAGCGCCAGCTGCTGGGGCTGCGCGGCTTCCCCGGCAACAGCATCAATCATGCGAACTCCTTCTTCGTCCCCAACCATGGCCCGCGGGTGTTCGTCGAGGGCGAGGTCGATGTGGTGTGCTCGGTGGGCTATCGCGACGAGCGCTGGCCGGCCGGCGTGCGGCGCGACCTGATGAAGATCCATCAGATCGTGACCAATCTGTGCGTCATGGATTTCGGTGGGCCGGACCACGCCATCCGCGTGGTCAAGCTGCACCCAGGTGTCGGCTTTGCCGAGGTGCAGGCAGCCACCGGGTTTCCGCTGATCGAGGCGCCGGAGATCAGCGAGACCGCGCACCCCACCGAGGAACAACTGGCGATTATTCGCGAGCTGGACCCGCGGGATGTGCGGGCGAAGCAGTTGAAAGACAATCCTTCAGGCATCCGGGGCACCGCATGACCGACTTGGTCGATCCCCAAAGGGTGGACATCACCTACGAAACCGATGAGCCGGTGCTGTACCGGGTCGACGACGGCGTGGCCTGGCTGACGATGAACCGGCCGCAGTTCCACAACGTGCAGAACTCGCAGATGACCTACGCGTTGGACGCGGCCTTCCAGCGCGCCGTCAGCGACGATAGCGTCAAGGTCATCGTGCTCGCCGGCAGCGGCAAGCATTTCTCTGCCGGGCATGACATCGGTACGCCGGGGCGCGACGTACACAAGACCTTCGACCGTACCCACCTGCTGCCGGACCACACCAACAAACCCGGCGCAGAGCTGCTCTACACCCGCGAGCATGAGGTATATCTGGGCATGTGCCGCCGCTGGCGTGACATCACCAAGCCCACCATCGCCATGGTGCAAGGCGCCTGCATTGCCGGCGGCCTGATGCTGGCCTGGGTCTGCGACCTCATCGTCGCCAGCGACGATGCCTTCTTCCAGGACCCGGTGCAGCGCATGGGCATTCCGGGGGTCGAGTACTTTGCCCACGCCTTCGAGTTGCCGCCGCGTGTGGCCAAGGAGTTTCTGCTGCTGGGTGAGCGGATGCCGGCGCAGCGGGCCTATGGTTTCGGCATGGTCAACCGCGTGGTGCCACGCGACCAGCTGCAGGCAGAGGTGCAGGCGATGGCCGACAACCTCAAGCAGAAGGGCCGCCTCGGCCTGTGGCTGACCAAACAGGCGATCAACCATGTGGAAGAACTGCGCGGCAAGCGCACCGCCATGGACGCGGTGTTCCACATGCATCACTTTGCGCACGCCCAGAGCGACCTGACGCAGGGCAACCCGTTGGGGGGACAGGACGCCAAGTCGATGGCCGCCGCCAACAAGCAGTCCGCTGGCGACAGCTGATGGCCAGTCTGCATACGGTGCTGTGTGATCGGCTCGGCTGTCGCTATCCGGTGGTGCAGACCGCCATGGGCTGGGTGGCCGACAGTCGGCTGGTGATCGCCACCAGCGAGGCCGGTGGCTTCGGCTTTCTCGCTGCAGCCGTGATGTCCACCGACACTTTGCGACAGGAGATCGCCGCCATCCGTGCCGGCACGACGGCCTGCTTCGGCGTCAATTTCCACATGTTCCAGGCCAATGCCCGCGAGGTGATCGAGGTCATTCTCGAAAACGCCGATCGCGTTCGTGCCATCAGTTACGGCCGTGGGCCCGATGCCGCCACCATTGCGCGTTTCAAGGCTGCTGGCGTGCTCTGCATGCCCACCGTCGGGGCGCTCAAGCACGCGCAGAAAGCGGTGCAGCTGGGTGCCGATATCATCACCATCCAGGGCGGTGAAGGTGGCGGCCACACCGGCAGCGTGCCCACCACCCTGCTGTTGCCGCAGGTGCTCGACGCCGTCGACGTGCCGGTGGTGGCGGCGGGCGGGTTCTACAACGGTCGCGGATTGGCTGCGGCGCTCGCCTTTGGCGCCGCTGGCATTGCCATGGGCACCCGCTTCCTGATGACGGCGGAGTCGCCGGTGCCCGCCGCCACCCTGAAGAAGTACGTCGAAGTCCGGGACCCGGCGCAGATCCGCGCCTCCACCGCCGTCGACGGCATGCCGCAGCGCATGATCGACAACCCCACCCTGCTGCGACTGGAACGCGGCGGCCTGCTGCGGCGCCTACTGGTGGCGCTGGCCAGCGCCTGGCAGTGGCGTGGTCAGACCGGCATGACCATCGGCCACATGGCCCGCACCTTTTTGGCCGCGCTACGCGAAGGCGACGGCGCGATCCAGACAATGATGGCGGCCAATGCGCCGGTGCTGATCCAGCGCGCCATGGTGCAGGGCCACCCCGACGAAGGCGTGCTGCCCAGCGGGCAGGCCGCCGCCAACATTGATCGGCTGCCGCCAGTGGCCGAGGTCATCGCCGGCATCGTCGCCGAAGCGCAGGCGCGTCTTGACGCGCTCACCGGCACCGTCACCGCCAAGGAACCCGCATGAGTCACGGCTTTCACACCACCCTCAACGATGACGGCATCGCCGAAATCGTCATCGACCGACCTCCGGTCAATGCCCTCGACGATGCCGGCTGGCACGCGCTGGCCGACGAGATTGAACGGGTCGGGCGTGATGCCGCGACGCACGTCATCGTGTTGCGCGGCGAAGGCCGCGGCTTCTGCGCCGGGGTCGATATCAAGCAACTCGACCGCGAGCCCGAGCGCATCGTTTCGGTCAACGCCGGAAACTACCGCAGCTTCGAGGCGGTCCACCGCAATCCGGTGCCGGTGATCGTCGCCGTGCACGGGTTCGTGCTCGGTGGCGGCATCGGCCTCGCTGGCGCGGCCGATATCGTGGTCGCCAGCGACTGCGCTACCTTCGGCGTGCCCGAGGTCGACCGCGGCGCCATGGGGGGTGGCGCGCACCTGCAGCGTTTGTTCCCGGTACAGAAGGTGCGTGCCATGTATTTCACCGGTGCGCCGATCACCGCAGCCGAGGGCTATCGGCTCGGCGCCATCGAGTGCGTGGTCCCACGCGAGCAGTTGCGCGAGGCCGCATTGGCCCTTGCCCGCACCATTGCCGCCAAGAGCCCGGACATGATCCGGCTCGCCAAGGAATCGCTCAACGGCATCGAGGACGGCAACCTGGAAGACAAGTACCGCTGGGAGCAAGGCTTCACCCTGCAGGCCTACATGAGCAAGGACTCCGCTGAAACCCGCCGTGCCTTTGTCGAAAAGCGCGACGCCCAGTTTTCGGGAAAATCATGAGACTGGCCTATACCGAAAAACAGAAGGCCTTCCGTGCCGAAGTGCGGGCATGGATGGCGGACCATGTGCCGGCGGCGCCGCTGCCGAGCTTTGATACCGAAGCGGGGTTTGCCGCGCACCGCGAATGGGAGCGCACCCTCAACCGCAACGCCTTCAGCGCGGTGACCTGGCCGAAGCACCTTGGCGGTCGCGGCCTGGATCTCATCGAGTGGCTGATCTTCGAGGAAGAGTACTGGGCCGCCGGGGCTCCCTTGCGGGTCAACCAGAACGGCGTCTTCCTGCTCGCCCCCACCTTGATGGAGTACGGCACCGACGAGCAGAAGGCACGGTTCCTGCCGCGCATGGCGGCCGGCGATGACATCTGGGCGCAAGGCTGGTCGGAGCCGGGTGCCGGCTCCGACATGGCGGCGATCCGCAGTAAAGCGGTGCGTGATGGCGACCACTACGTCATCAATGGCCAGAAAACCTGGTCGACGCGCGCGGTCTGGGCCGACTGGCTGTTCGGCCTGTTCCGCACCGAGCCGGAGTCACAGCGTCACCACGGCCTCACCTTCGTGCTGCTGCCGCTGAACCTGCCGGGTATCACCATTCGCCCCATCCAGCAGCTCAACGGGTTGCCGGGCTTTGCCGAAATCTTTTTCGACAACGTCCGGGTGCCGGTGGAAAACCGCCTCGGTGGCGAAGGCGAAGGCTGGAAAATCTGCATGGCCACCGCCGGCTTCGAACGCGGCCTGATGCTGCGCTCACCCGCCCGGTTCCAGCAGACCGCGCGACAGTTGGTGGATCTCTATCGCGCCAATCGCGAATCAGCCGATGCGGATCCGGCGATCCGCGATGCCGTGCTCAAGAGCTGGATGGATGCCGAGGCCTATGCCCTGGCGACCTACCGCACCGCCAGCCGATTGGCCAAGGGGGGTCAGATCGGCGCGGAAGCCTCCACCAACAAGATCTTCTGGTCGGAGTTGGACCTGCTGATGCACGAGACGGCGATGAGCATTCTGGGCGCCCGCGCGGAACTGATGGCGCACGCACCGGATGCCGGTGACATCGGCCACTGGCTGGACGGATTCCTGTTCGCCCAGGCCGGGCCGATCTACGCCGGTACCAACGAGATTCAGCGCAACATCATTGCCGAGCGCATGCTGGGTCTGCCCCGCGCATGAGCACGCCGATGACCCCCACCGATTCCCGATTCCCGACTCCCGATTCCCACGCGCCGGGGGCGCGATAGCATGGACTTTACCTTCGACGACCAGCAGCTCGCCTTCCGCGATGCCATTCGCAAGTTCCTGGTGGTGGAAGCCGCGCCAGAGATGCTGCGCGGCATTTGGGAAACCACCAAGACCGGCCGTTCGGCGGAGCTGCGAAGCAAATTGGCTGACCAGGGCCTGACCGCATTGTCGGTGCCCGAAGCGTTTGGCGGCATCGGCCTTGGCGCCACCGATTGGGTCATGGTGCAGCAGGAGCTTGGCTATCACGGCATCCCTGACTCGCTTGTCGATACCGCATTTCTGGCGGTTTGGTTGCTCAACCAGTTGCCGGCCAGTGTCGAGCTCAAGCGGGCCTGGTTGCCGCGCATTGCCGAGGGCCGTGCCCGGGTCGCCATCGGCCATCCGATCAATCCCCTGGTCGCCGACGCTGAAGCGGCCGACCTGCTGCTGTTGTGGCATGACGACGAGATTCACGCCGTCCCGCCGTCGCAGGCGACGCTGCGCATCAATCCCAGCATTGATCTGTCACGGCGCCTCTATCACGTCGACTGGACGCCGTCGGCCGAGACCCGCATCGGCACCGCCGCCATCGGTGCACCGTTGTGGCAGGGGCTGATCGATCAGGCCGGGCTGGCCGTCAGCGCCCAGCTGTTGGGGCTGGCACATCGCATGCTCGATCTCGGTGTCGACTACGCCGCCCAGCGCAAGCAGTTCGGCAAGCCGATCGGCTCGATGCAGGCGGTGAAACACCACATGGCGGACGTCGCGGTCAAGGTGGAGTTTGCCGAACCGGTGGTCTACCGCGCCGCCGATGCCCTCGACAGTGGACATGCGCTGCGCGCTGTCCATGTTTCGCACGCACGGTTGGCGGCGGGTGAGGCGGCGCGGCTGGCCGCCCGCAAGAGCATCCAGGTGCACGGTGCCATGGGCTACACCTGGGAAGCCGATCTGCAGATGTTCATGAAGCGCGCCTGGGCACTGGATGCGACCTGGGGCGATCGCAAGTATCACAAGCGCCGCATCGACCAACACATTCTCGCGGATGCCGCACCGCTGGGTCCGCAGCACACCTTCATCTGATCCTCACCGGGAAAGCCCCATGCCTGAAGCCTATATCGTCGACGCCCTGCGCACCCCTACCGGCAAGCGCAAGGGCAGCCTCGCCCACCTGCACGGCGCCGATCTTGGCGCCCATGCCCTCAAGGCGCTGGTGGAGCGCAACGCCATCCCGGCGGGCGACTACGACGACGTCATCTTCGGCTGCCTTGATGCCATCGGCCCGCTGGCCGGCAACATTGCCCGCACCGCCTGGCTGGCCGCCGGCCTGCCATTGCACGTGCCCGGTGTCACCATTGATCGCCAGTGTGGGTCGTCGCAGCAGGCCGTGCATTTCGCCGCGCAGGCGGTGATGAGCGGCACCCAGGACGTGGTGATTGCCGGCGGGGTGCAGACGATGACGCAGATCCCGATCTCGTCGGCCATGCTCTGCGCCAAGCCGCTCGGCTTCGACGATCCCTTCTCCGGGTCGACCGGCTGGAAGGCCCGGTTTGGTGACCAGCCTGTATCGCAATTCCACGGTGCGCAGTTGATCGCCGACAAGTGGAAGATCTCACGTGAGGCGATGGAAGTCTTCGCGCTGGCATCGCACCAGCGTGCCCGCAAGGCACAGGCCGAAGGTCGCTTCGACCGCGAGCTGTTGGAGACGGCTGGCCTCACGGTCGACGAAACGGTGCGCGATACCTCGCTGGAGAAAATGGCGACGCTGGAACCGCTGGCCCCCGGTGGCACGATCACCGCCGGCGTCTCCAGCCAGACCGGCGATGCTTCGGCGGCGATGCTGATCGTGTCCGAACAGGCCCTCAAGCGCTACAACCTGACCCCGCGTGCACGCATTCATCACATGAGTGTTTACAGCGACGATCCCATCTTCATGCTCAGCGCGCCGATCCCCGCGACCCGCCATGCGATGAAGAAGAGCGGTATGTCGATGAATGACATCGACCTGGTCGAAATCAACGAAGCCTTCGCCCCGGTGGTGCTGTCGTGGCTGCAGGACATCGGCTACCCGCACGAAAAGACCAACGTCAATGGCGGTGCCATTGCGCTGTCGCATCCGCTGGGCGCCACCGGCGTCAAGCTGATGACCACGCTGCTGCATGAGCTCGAACGCACCGGCGGCCGCTACGGGCTGCAGACCATGTGCGAGGGCGGCGGCGTCGCCAACGTGACCATCATCGAACGGCTTTGACGATCATTCCCGGACCAACACCATGACCCTCTGCAACAACCGCAACATCATCATCACCGGCGCCGGTGCCGGCTTGGGCCGCGCATACGCGCTGGCCTTGGTCGCCGAAGGGGCCGCCGTAGTGGTCAACGACATTCGCCGCGATGCCGCCGAAGCGGTGGTGGCGGAGATCACCGCCGCCGGTGGCCGCGCCATTGCCAGCAGCGATGACATCACCTCGATGACCGGTGCAGCCGCCATCGTTGCCGCTGGCGTCGAGGCTTTCGGTGAGGTTCATGGCGTCGTCAACAACGCCGGCGTCGTCCGTGACCGCATGTTCGCCTCGATGAGCGAGGACGAATGGGACATGGTGATCAAGGTGCACCTGAAGGGGCACTTCTGTATCGCCAACACCCTGGTGAAGCGCTGGCGCGACCAGGTGAAGGCCGGCAACAAGGTGAGCGGTCGCATCATCAACACCAGTTCCGGCGCGGGTCTCCAGGGCAACATCGGCCAGAGCAACTACTCGGCAGCCAAGGGGGGCATCGCTGCGCTGACGCTGGTGCAGGCCGCCGAACTGGGGCGGTATGGCATTACCGCCAACGCGCTGGCCCCCGCCGCCCGCACCGGCATGACCGAAGGGCCCTTCGGCGAGATGATGAAGCCGCCCGCCGATGGCAGTTTCGATCACTACGCCCCGGAGAACGTGGCGCCGCTGGTGGTGTGGCTGTGCAGTGAAGCGTCTGCCGGTTGCAGCGGACGGGTGTTCGAAGTCGAGGGCGGCCGGTTGTCGATTGCCAACGGTTGGAAGACCGGCACCATCACCGACAAGAAGGCGCGCTGGAACCCGGCGGAACTGACGGATGTGGTTGCCGGGTTGATCGCCGAAGCGCCGCCGGCGCAGAAGGTCTACGGGACCTGAGGCTGCACATCCCAATCCGAGAGTCGGGTGGCAGGTGGCGCCCGCCTCAGAGCAGTCGGCTGCGGCCTTCGGTGACGTCGCAGTCGAAGTCGTCGTAGCGCACGCGGACGGTGACTTCCTCGCAGAAGTCGCTGAATACCAGCATGCGGGCGGCGGCAGCCCGCTGTGCCAACCGCAGCCAGCGGGTCTGGCCGATCTTGTGGTCGAACACGGCGGCATAGCTGCCGACCTGAATCCGTTGGTGCGGCGGGCGGCGCAGCGACAGCACCCCGGCCTCTGCAGTTGCAGCCGGTGCCGGGGGTGCGGTGGGGGTTGCCGCTGCAGGCGGGGGCTCGGGCTGCGATTCGGCACCGGCGCTGTCGACCTCAACCTCAACCGCAACCGCTTCCGCAGGTTCGGCCACTTCGGTCGACGGCGCCACGGCCTGCCCGTCGGCGGCATCGGCTCCGGTGACGGCGGAATCGATATGGTGGTCGGCATCGAGGGCGTCGATCACCTCGCCGGCGTGCGCCGGTTCCGGGTGCCCCTGCAGCAGCGCGCGAGCGGTCTCCAGCGCGCGCTGTCGGCGCGACGCCGGGTACTGCGCCCAGGCCAGCGCCCGGTCGAGCTGGGCCGTGATGTGGATCACCGCCGGATTGTCGAGCGGCGCGTCGCAGTAGCCGCGAATCCAGGCGGTACCGACCGAGGCAGCCTCGTGATACGCGCGGCTGTCGCGGCCGAAGTTGAGGTCGGCCAGCGCCAGCAGCGGCAGCAGGTCGCTTTCGACAAAGGCCTCCGCCTCCATCGCCAATCTGCGGCCCTCGGGCAGGGCATCGGCCAGGACCTGGCGCGCGCCATCGCGGGCCCGTTCGATCAGCCGTCGCCGCCGTGACTGTCGTGACTGCTGCAGCTGTCCGTCGAGCGCTGACAGCGCCGAATCCGGCAGAACCTCACCGTCGGCCATGCCCTTGCGAGCCTGGGCAGCGCTGGGCGACAGCCGCAGCAGCGCAACGCGCACCAGCTCCGACAGCACCTCGTTGAGCTCATCCAGCGGCGTGTTGCGAGCGGTGGCCAGCACCCCCGCATCGTCCACCAGCCGCCGCAGCGGGTGGTCGGCATTGGTCAGCAGTGAACGGTCACCGAGTGCCGCCTTGAACAGCGGGAAGCGCAGGGCATCCAGTGCCGGCTTCAGCTCCGGCCGCACCATCGGGTCATCACGAACGCCGCTGAACAGCCGGTTGACCACATCCAGCCGTTGCGCCAACGGGGTCGGTGCATGCTGCATGCCATGCAGCGACAGCAGCTCACCCAGCTCCTGTGCCAGTTGCGACTCGGCCTTCAGTTGCGAGGTGTGCTGCGGTGCCAACCAATCGAGGCCATTGAATCCGCTGCCGCCGAAGCTGCCGCTGGCCGTCGGGGCGGCGGCGCTCCAGCTCTGGGGGCCGGCTGCGCCGAACAGCGGATGACCGCCCGGGGCCATGGCCGGGTAAGGGCTGGCGGAACTTGCGCCGGCAGCGATGGGCCCAGCGGCGGCCGTCGATCCATCGGCATTGCCACCACCACCACCACCTGCATGGGCATCGCCTGCGGCGCCACCCGAGGTTGGCGGCATCGCTGCGCGGGGCGGCTCCGCAACCTTGATGCCAGCCTCGTCAAGCGCACGGTTGAGGGTGGCGAAGGCCTTGGGGAAATGGGGCAGTACAGCGCGCTCGAACAGCTTGAGCATCACCAGTCGCATGGTGATGGCCGGTTCCGATACCTGCAGTGCTGAGGCGAAGGCCTGGCAGATGCTGGTCGGTTGAATGGTGTCGAGGCCCGGAATCAGCTGGCCGTTGTCCTGGGCCCAGCGCGCCCGACGGTCGAGTTCGGCCAGCACGTCGCGCGAGAAGTCGCGACCGCGATTGGCCATGTTGCCGATGGCGATGTCTTCTTCCAGCGCGTCGTCGTCCTGCAGCGACAGCGCATCAAGGTCGAACTCGAGCTCGCTGTCGGAGCTCGGTGCCGCCGACGCCACACCGTCGCGCATGCGCGACTCGAAGGCCTGCTGGACCTTGTCGCGTTCAACCCGCAGCCGCCGCATGTAGGCGAAACAGATATGCGCGTCGTCGCCCGAGGCCTGCTTTGCCCAGTCGAAGAGCACGTCGTCAGCTGCCACCAACATCTGTTTGAGGGGCTCGCGCAGCGCCAACGCCACCAGCTCGCCGGGCGCGACAGCGACCGACGTTGCAGTGGGGCTCCCGTCCTTGTCGGGGAAAAGCTGAACAATTTTTGGCATGGCACGTCCCTGAGGCCCATTGTTGTAGCACGTCGGCGTGTCCCGGTCATGTCAGAAAACGGCTTAACGGCAGCCTTCGATCACCCCAACGGATGAAGAGCCTGCCGGGGTGCACCCGGGATAATCCAGGCCATGAATTTCACCCTCTCCGAAGACCAGCGGCTGATCCGTGATGCCGCCGAAACCTTCCTCGCCGATTGCAGCGACAGTGCCGCGGTGCGGCGGGCGATGGAACTGCCGGCCGGCTATGACCCGACCGTGTGGCAACGCATCGGTGCCGAACTGGGCTGGTGCGGCATCGCCATCGCCGAAGGCCATGGCGGGCTCGGCCTGGGGCCGGTGGAGCTGGCGCTGGTCCAGGAACAGGCCGGACGGCACCTCCTGTGCGCCCCGTTCTTTCCCACCGTTGCAGTGGCGGCCACGGTGATCCAGCAGATGGGTACCGAGGCGGCGATGGCCGCCCTGCTGCCGGAGATCGCGGCCGGCAGCCTGCGCATCGGCGTGCCCCTGCCCACCGCCGAGCAGGAATGGCTGGGCGCGGCCCGTGCATTGCGGGCGCGACCGGAGGCCGGAGGCTGGCGGCTCGACGGCCCCTTGCGCCATGTCGCCAGTGCCGAGGGCGCCGAGGCGCTGTTGGTGTTCGCGACGGTAGAGGGGGGTGGACTTGGGCTCTTCCTGGTCCCGGCCGACGCCCCCGGCCTGACCCTGACACCGCGTGACACCTGGGACCGGACCCGGCGGTTTGCCGATGTCGGGTTCGCCGACACGCCGGCGCGCTTGCGGGTCGATGATCCGGCCCGCGCCGACGACGGGATGATGCGGGCACTGGCGCTGTCGCGGCTGTATCTGGCGGCCGAACAACTGGGCTGCACCCAGCAGTGTCTTGACCTTACGGTCGCCTACACCGCCGGGCGCAAGCAGTTTGGCCGCCCGGTCGCGGGCTTTCAGGCGGTCAAGCATCGCTGTGCCGAGATGATGGTGAAGATCGAGGCCCTGCGTTCTGCCGTGTTCGGCGCCGCCGCAGTGGCCGCCGGCGAGCCGGCACTGACGACGTTGTCGATGGAGTGCGCGATGGCCCGTGCGCTGGCCGCCGACACCGCCTTCTTCTGTGCGCAGGAGGCCATCCAGTTGCACGGCGGTGTCGGCTTCACCTGGGAATACGACCCGCAGCTCTACTTCAAACGCGCCCAGGCGGCCAGCCATTGGCTGGGCAATGCCGATGCCCTGCGCGAGGAGCTGGCCTGCGCGCTGATCGACGACGGTGTGCCGGTGGCGGCGGCGGTCGATGCCGCCCATGACCCCGATGCCGACTTCCGTGCCGAGGTGGCGAGCTGGATGCATGCGCATCTCGCCGACCCTCGTTTTGCCGCGCTCCGGCATCGCGGCGGGCCCGGCGACGAAGAGGCCGACCCCGTGCTGCGCAAGGCATGGGAACGCGCGTTGGCGGCCGGGGGCTGGGTCGGCGTGGGCTGGCCCACCGCAGCGGGCGGCCGCGGCCTGAGCATCGACCGGCAGGTGATCTTCCACGAGGAATACGCGCGCGCCGGCGGCCCCGGCCGCATGGGCCACATCGGCGAAGGCCTGATCGGCCCGGCGCTGATCGAGTTCGGCACTCCCGAACAGCAGGCGCGATTCCTGCCCCCCATCCTTCGCGGCGAATGCTTCTGGGCGCAGGGCTATTCCGAGCCCGGTGCCGGCTCCGACCTCGCCAACGTGCAAACCCGCGCGGTGCCGCTGGCGGATGGCAGCTGGCAGATCAGTGGCCAGAAGATCTGGACCTCGCTGGCGCATGAATCCGACTGGATCTTCGTGCTGGCACGCAGCGAGCCCGGCAGCAAGGGCAACAAGGGGCTCATCTTCGTGCTGTTGCCGCTGGACCAACCGGGCATCGAGATCCGGCCGATCCGTCAGCTCGGCGGTGGCTGCGAGTTCAACGAGGTGTTCTTCGACAACGCTCGGGTGGCGCCGGACGATGTGGTGGGCGCGCCCGGCGAAGGCTGGAAGATCGCCATGGGCCTGCTCGAGATCGAACGCGGCGTCTCCACCCTGGGCCAGCAGATGCACTTCACCCATGAGCTCGGGTTGGTGATCACAGCCCTCGCGCACGCCGGCCGTACCGCGGACCCGGCGCTGCGCGCCCGCATCGCCCACGCCTGGTGTGGCTTGCGGGTGATGCGCTACAACGCGTTGCGCACCCTCGGCGGTGGCGCCGGGCTGGGCCTGCAGCGGGAGGCGCTGATCTACAAGTACTACTGGTCGAACTGGCACCGCGAGCTCGGCAAGCTGGCGATGGATATCCTCGGGCCGGACGGCGATGTCGTCAGCGACGACCCGCTGCTGCGGCCGTTGCAGCAGCTGTTCCTGTTCTCCCGCGCCGATACCATCTATGCCGGCACCAACGAGATCCAGCTCAACCTGATTGCCGAACGCGGGCTGGGCATGCCGCGCGAACCGAGGATCACCGCATGACCCCGCTGCCGCCCCCTGCTGAAATCCCGCCCCACGGGCTGCTCAAAGGCAAATCGGTGCTGATCACCGCCGCCGCCGGCGGGGGCATCGGTTTCGCCGCCGCCAAGCGCTGTCTCGAAGAAGGCTGCCGGGCGCTGGTGCTGTCGGACGTGCACCCCCGCCGTACTGAAGAAGCCGCTGCTACCCTGCAGGCGCAGTTCCCCGACCAGCCGGTCACCGGGCAGGTCTGCAACGTGGCGGTGGAAGCCGACGTGCAGGCGCTGGTCGACGGCGCCGAGGCGGCGCTGGGCGGGGTCGACGTGCTGATCAACAACGCCGGGCTCGGCGGCAGCAAGCGCGTCGTCGACATGGCCGATGAGGAATGGCACAAAGTGCTCGATGTGACGCTCACCGGCACCTTCCGCATGACCCGCGCCATGCTCAAGTACATGCAGCCGCGTGGTCGCGGTGCCATCGTCAACAACGCCTCGGTGCTGGGCTGGCGCGCACAGAAGGAGCAGGCCCACTACGCCGCTGCCAAGGCCGGGGTGATGGCGCTGACCCGCTGTTCCGCACTGGAAGCGGCCGAGTACGGCATCCGCATCAACGCGGTGTCGCCCTCCATCGTCTTCCACGACCACCTGCGCAAGAGCGCGCCGGAAGCCCTGCTCAACGAACTCGCCAGCCGCGAAGCCTTCGGCCGTGGTGCCGAGGCCTTCGAGATCGCCAACATCATGGTGTTTCTCGCCTCCGACTACGCCTCCTATCTGGTGGGCGAGGTCATTTCCGCTTCCAGCCAACGGGCCTGATTGCCATGAACGTGTTTGACTCCATCGACGCCATCCTCGCCGCCGTCGGCCAGCCGCTGGGCGCCAGCGAGTGGGTCACCATCACCCAGGATCGCGTCAACACCTTTGCCGACGCCACCGACGACCACCAGTGGATCCACGTTGATCCGGTGAAATCGAAGGACGGCCCCTTTGGTGCCTGCATTGCCCACGGCTATCTCACGCTGTCGCTGGTGTCGCGGTTTCTGCCGCAGATCATCGAGGTGAAGATGAAGATGGGCGTCAACTACGGCTGCGACAAGGTGCGCTTTCCGGCGCCGGTGCCGGTGGGCAGCCGTATCCGCGGCGTCGGCGAACTGCTGGCCGCCGAGCGCACCAAGGATGGCGGCGTGCAGGCCACCATCCGCGTCACCGTGGAAATCGACGGCGGTGCCAAGCCCGCCTGCATTGCCGATACCCTGTCGCGGTATTACTTCTAACGATTCCCGTTCCAAAGGATCTCCTCATGAACGAAGCCGTCATCGTCTCGGTTGCCCGCACCCCCATCGGCAAGGCCTATCGCGGCGCCTTCAACGACACCGAGGCGCCAGTGCTCGGCGGGCATGTGGTGCGTGCCGCTGTTGCCCGCGCCGGCATCGACCCCGGCGAAGTGGATGACGTCATCCTCGGCTGCGCCGCCCAGCAGGGCACCCAGGCCTACAACCTCGGCCGCCTCTGCGCCTACACCGGCGGGCTGCCGGACACGGTGCCGGGCATGACCCTGGACCGTCAGTGCGCCTCCGGGCTGATGAGCATCGCCATCGGCGCCAAAAACATTCTGGCCGGCGAGCAGGACATCGTCATCGCCGGCGGGCTGGAGTCCATCTCGCTGGTGCAGAACAAGCACAAGAACAGCTATCGCTTTGTCTCCGAGGCGGTGCTGGCGGCGCAGCCCAAGGCCTACATCCAGATGATCGAGACCGCCGAGGTGGTGGCCGAACGTTATGGCATCTCCCGCCAGGCGCAGGATGAATACGCCCTGCAAAGCCAGCAGCGGACCGCCGAGGCCCAGGCCGCCGGCCGGTTCAATGACGAGATCGTGCCGCTGGAAAGCCACAAGCAGCTGTTCGACAAGGAAGGCAATCCCACCGGCACCGAAGCCGTCACCCTGGCGCAGGACGAAGGCAACCGCCCGTCGACCACCCTCGAAAGCCTGAACGGCCTCAAGCCGGTGTGGAAGAACGGCCAGTTCGTGAAGGAAGGCCAGCACATCACCGCCGGCAATGCCTCGCAGTTGTCCGACGGCGCCGCCGTGGTCACGGTGATGAGCGCGGCCCAGGCCAAGCGCCGCGGCCTGACCCCGCTGGGGCGGTATCGCGGCACCGCCGTGGCCGGCTGTTCGCCGGATGAAATGGGCATCGGCCCGGTGTTCGCCATTCCCCGCCTGCTGCAGCAGCAGGGGCTGAAGGTGGCCGACATCGGCCTGTGGGAACTCAACGAGGCCTTCGCCTGCCAGGTCATCTACTGCCGCGACCGACTGGGGATTCCGGCCGACCGCCTCAACGTCAACGGCGGTGCCATTGCCATCGGCCATCCCTTCGGCATGTCCGGCGCCCGCATGGTGATGCACGCCCTGATCGAAGGCCGTCGTCGCGGCGTGCGCTACGTGGTGGTCACCATGTGCATCGGGGGCGGCATGGGGGCTGCGTCGCTGTTCGAGGTGGGGTAGGCGGGGGCAGGGAGCCTCGATATCGCCAGGAACCTCTGCACAACGTCGCGAGCGAAGGCAGGTTTAGCGCCGCCGGAGCGCAGGAAGCGCAGTGTATGTGGCAATACATGAGCATTCCGAGCACCGCCGGCGCTCAAGATGCCGAGCGCAGCAGTTGTGCAGAGGTTCCTTAAACCGAACGGACGAAGTCTCGCCCCGGGGCATCGACTAAAAAAGCGGCATAACGACGTTACTCGAGGAGAGGGTCCCCATGTCGGTCAACAGGCCGGGCGGCGCAGCTGCGCAACGCCCTACCCATACCCCTACGGTCCTCGGCGGGGGGCCCGCGTTGGTGATCGCGGCGCTGGTGATTCTGGCGGCGCTCTACTCGTTCTCGATTCGCCCGCCGCCGCCGTTCGCGCCCACTGAAGTGCGCCCGGACGGTCTGCTGGTCACCGGCGTGGCGGCCAGCGGCGATCGTCTGGTGGCGGCCGGCGAACTCGGCCACATCCTGTTCGCCGACGCGGTGGAGGGGCCCTGGCAACAGGCCACCGTCACGCCGCAGCGCGAATCCACCTTCACCCAGGTGCAGTTCGTCTCCCCGAAGGTGGCCGTGGCGATCGGCCACGACGGCTGGATCGTGCGCAGCGAAGACGGCGGCCAAACCTGGGCCGAGGTGCACTACAACACCGACCGTGCCGACCCCCTGCTGGGCCTGGCTGGCCCCTATGACGGCACGCTGTTCGCCTTTGGCGCCTTCGGCCTGTTCATGGTTTCCACCGACGAAGGCCGGAGCTGGACCTTGCAGCCGCTGGTCGAAGTGACTGCTGCCGCCACCACCGACGACGACACGGCGGCCCCCCCCGCAGCCGAAGCCGACCCCTATGACCCGTTTGCCGGTTTTGTGGAAGAAGTGGGCATCGGTGACCTGCATCTCAACGCCCTCACCCGCTTGCCCGATGGCCGCTTGCTGCTGGTGGGCGAACGCGGGCTGCTGGCCCGCTCGGCCGATGGCGGCAACACCTGGACCCGGCTCGACGAGATCTATGCCGGTTCCTTCTTCGGCACCTTGGTGACGCCGCAGAACGCGCTGTTGGTGTTCGGCATGCGTGGCAACGTGTTCCGCAGTGATGACGGGGGTGACAGCTGGTCTGCCGCCACCGTGCCCGGCACCCTGTCGTTGTTCGGCGGTGCCCCGCTGGCCGACGGCGGCATCGTGCTGGTGGGTGCCAGCAACAGCGTCTGGCGTTCCGATGACGATGGCCGCAGCTTCCAGCCGGCGGTGCCCGATGGCCGCGCCAACCTCGCCGATGTGCTGGTGCTGGGTGACCGCCAGGTGCTCACCGCCGGTGACCAGGGCCTGAAAGTGCAAGCCCTTGCGGGAGCCGCGCCATGAGCCGCACCGATCGTTTCGTTAACCGCTGCGCCGACTTCCTGATCGCCTGGCGTCGTAGCCTGGCGGTACTGTTCGCGCTGGTCACCCTGGGCTTCGGCGTCAGCGCCACCCAGGTGCGGCTGGACCCCGGCTTCCTCAAGCTGATCCCGGTCAAGCATGAATACATGCAGACCATGATGGCCTACATGGACGACTTCTCCGGGGCCAATACCATCCTGGTGAACTTGCGATGGACCGGCGAGGGGGACATTTACAACCCCGAGTTCATGGAGGCCCTGCGCCAGGCCACCGATGAAGTGTTCTTCATCCCCGGCATCAACCGCACCAAGGTGTCGTCGATCTTCACGCCGGATGTCTATTACATCGAGATCACCGAGTCCGGCTTCAACGGTGAACCGGTGGTGCCGGCGCGTTATTCCGGCACGCCCGAAGAATTGGACCGGGTACGCAAGAACGTCGAGCTGTCGGGTCAGATCGGCCAGCTGGTGGCGACCGACCTGAAGGGCGCGATGATCCGCGCCGACCTGCATGAATACGACCCCGAAGCCGGCGTGAAGGTCGACTACTGGGAGGTGCAGAACAAGCTGGAAGAGATTCGCGCCCAGTTTGAAAACGAGAACATCGAAGTCAACATCATTGGCTTCGCCCGCTTGCTGGGCGATGTCATCAAGGGCCTGATCGGCGTCTTCGCCTTCTTTGGCCTGGCCTTCGCCATCACCGTGGTGTTGCTCTACTGGTACACCCGCTCGGTGCGGATCACCGTGGTGGGGCTGGTGGTGGCGACACTGCCGGTGTTGTGGCTGATCGGCATCCTGCCGCTGATCGGCTACGGCATCGACCCGATGTCGATCCTGGTGCCGTTCCTGATCTTCTCCATCGGTGTGTCGCATGCGGTGCAGATGACCAGCGCCTGGCGGGCCGAGGTGATGACCGGCAAGAGCGCACCAGAAGCGGCTCACGGTGCCTTCACCAAGTTGTTCATCCCCGGCGCCGTGGCACTGCTCACCGAGGCCCTCGGCTTCGGCGTGATCATGTTCATCGACATTCCCATCGTGCACGAACTGGGCATCACCGCCTGTCTCGGCGTGTTGCTGATGATCATCACCAACAAGATGATCCTGCCCATTCTGCTCAGCCACCTGCGGCTGGAAGACAGCAGCCGCGCCCACGCCGAGCGCGCCGAGCAACGCGGCCGCAGCAAGCTCATCCGCATGATCGGGGCCTGTGCCGAGCCGCGCTGTGCCCTCATCGTGTTTGCTGCCAGCCTGGCGCTGCTGGCCGCCGCCACCTGGGAGAGCCGCAACCTGGTGATCGGCGACACCGGCCAGGGCGTGCCCGAGTTACACGCCGATTCCCGCTACAACCGTGACAGCGCCAAGATCGCCTCCAGCTACGACATCGGTGTCGACGTGCTCACCGTGATCGCCGAAGCCCAGGATTTCGAGGGCGACTCCTGCCTGCATCACGACGTGGTGGGTCTGCTCGACCGTCTGGAGCTCTATGTGCGCGGTATCGAGGGCGTGCAGTCGGTCATCAGCGTGGCCGGCGTCGGCAAGCTGGTGATCTCCGCCTTCAACGAAGGCAATCCGCGGTGGGCCGCACTGCCGCGGACCCAGGTGGGCCTGTCCACCGGCTCCAAGGCCTTCGACCCCAACCTCGGCCTCAACACCGAAGGCTGCAAGGCGATCCAGGTGCTGATCTTCATGAAAGATCACGAAGGCGCCACCATCGCTCATGCCATGAAGGAATTGAAAACCTTCATCAATGACAACCCGGTGGAGGGCGTCAAGCTGCGGCTGGCCAGCGGCAATGTGGGCGTCATGGCCGCCACCAACGAAGCCGTGGGCGCCGCCGAGGCACGCATGCTGCTGTCGATCTTCGGCGCTCTGGTGCTGTTCTGCCTGGTCACCTTCCGCTCGTGGATCGCGGTGGTGTGCGTGATGGTGCCGCTGACCATGGTCTGCGTGCTCTGCAACGGCCTCATGGCCATGCTCGACATCGGGCTCAAGGTGGCGACGCTACCGGTCATCGCGCTCGGCGTCGGTGTCGGTGTGGACTACGGGCTGTATCTCTTCGAGCGCATCCAGCACCACATGGCCGACCCCACCGTGAAGTTCCGCGAGGCCTTCGAGCGCGCCATGGTGGAACGTGGCAGCGCCGCGGTCTTCACCGCCGTCACCATGTCGGTGGGCGTCGCCACCTGGATGTTCTCGGCCCTCAAGTTCCAGGCCGACATGGGCCTGCTGCTGGCCTTCATGTTCCTGGTCAACATGCTCGGCGCCATCTGCCTGCTGCCCGCGCTGGGTGCCTGGTTCTTCCGCGAACGACGGCAAGGGGCCTGACGGCCCCGCTTGCCTGCCAGTCAATCCCGGGCGTACGCTCCGGCCCCACAAGCCCTCGCCAGCCGGCGAGGGTGCAGGCCCGGCGCACGGATGTCGGGCCCCGTTCCCCAAGGAGGAGACCGGCATGGCCCGTACATCGCAGCCGTCCGACCCCGTTGCGCTGAGTGATTTCGGCGACGACGACACCACCCGCTGGGCGCATATCGCCAGCCGCTTCCGCGGCCCCCTCAGCGGCTTCTTTGCCACCCGCGTGCGCAACCCCTCGGATGTCGATGACCTGGTGCAGGATGTCTTCGTCCAGCTCATCCGCCGCGCCGAGGGCGGGCCCATCGAGCATGTCGAGCAGTATCTGTTCCAGGTGGCCGCCAATGTGCTGCGTGACCAGGGCCGCCGTCGCCAGGTACGCCATGCCGACGAACACGATGCCTACGACGAAGACGTTCACGTACTGGCAACGGAAATCTCGCCCGAGCGCGTCTTACTGGGAGAAGAGTCGGTGGCGCGGGTCACCGAGGCCCTGGCCGGCCTGCCGCAACGCACCCGCGATGTCTTCTTTCTGCGCGCGTTGGAACGCTGCAAGTTTGCCGACATTGCCCGCATGCTTGGCGTTTCCAAAAGCACGGTGGAAAAGGAAATGGCCCGCGCACTCGCCCAGATCAACCACTACCTGAACCCCCCAGCCTGAACCCCAGCCCGAACCCCAATCCCGAACCCGCCCGCGCATGAAGTCCTTCGGCACCAGCAGCGACACCCAGCGAGACCGCATCCGCCTCAGCGGCGATGTGGCGCAGGATGCCGCCGCCTGGAGCGACGCCCTGCGCCAGCACCCCACCGATGCCGTGCTGCGCCGCCAGTTCCAGGCCTGGCAGGCGGTGCCCGAGCACGCCAGCGCGTTCCAGCAGGTCGACCACAGCACCGCGCAGGTGCTGGCCGCCCGCCACAGCGCCGGCATCACCGCCCTGCACAGCCAGACCCTGGCCCGCGTCGCCGCCCGTCAACGCAAACGCCACCACCGGGTGGCCCTGGTGGCCGCCGGCCTGGCCGCCACGGTGGTGATGGGCGTGAGCGCGGTCGTGCTTTCCGGTGGATCATGGGCCGAACTGCAGCTACTGCGCGACCGCGCCGTCTATGCCCTGCAGGGCCAGACCCTGTACCACACCGCCGCCGGCGAGCGGCTTGCGGTGAACCTGGAGGACGGCACCCAGCTCACCCTCAACACCGACAGCCGGGTGGTGGTGGCCTACACCGACACCACCCGCGCCCTCACCCTGCACCACGGCCAGGCCCTGTTTGAAGTGGCGAAGGACCCCGCACACCCCTTCGTCGTCACCGCCGGCAACCGCACCGTCACCGCCCTCGGCACCGCCTTCGACGTCCGCTACCAACCCGACCGCTTCGAAGTCACCCTCGTCGAAGGCAAAGTGGAAGTCGCCGAAAGCGCCCCACAGGCAGCCGCCAAAGGCGCTGCCGTCCCCACGCCTCACCCCTCACCCCTCACCCCTCACGTGTTGACGCCCGGTCAGCAACTTCTCGTCACCACCGCCGCCCCCGCCCCCGTGATCCGCCCCACCGACACCGAGCGCGTCACCAGTTGGCGCACCGGCCAGGTCATCTTCAAGGACGACCCGCTGGACCTCGCCGTCGCCGAAATCAACCGCTACGGCGGCCGCACCATCGTCCTCGCCGACCCCGCGCTGGCCCAGCTCCGCATCAGCGGCGCCTTCAACACCGGCAACACCCAGGGCTTCGTCAGCACGCTGACCGCCTACTTCGACGTCCACATCACCGAAGCCACGCCCACCCGCATTGTGCTGGCCCCGCGATCCCCCGACGCCTAACACCCGTCCCTCGACTCGACCGGTGGGGCAGCCGCAACGGTCCGCACTGGATGCCCGATCACGTCGGGGATGACGACAGGATGGGATTGCCGTTGCTTCGCCCAGGGCTGCCGCCCGTTTTCCGCGGGCTCAGAAGCGTCACTGGCGCTTCTGATGCGCGCCCGCTACAAACTCCCCATTCCCGATTCCCAGCGCGCCAAGGCGCGCTTTATGGTTTCCTGATTCCCCTGCGTCTTAACCCCTGGGACGAGGTGGCTGCCACGGCCACCCGATGAAAAACCAAGAGGAGACGTCCGATGTCTGCACGACGCACGCGTCCGGCCCGCTGGGTCGGCGCCTTGTTGATGGTTTGGGGAGCCGCGGCACTGGTACTGGCCGCACCGGCTCATGCACAGAACGAAGTCAGTGCGGAGGCCGCAAGCACAAGCACGGCCGCCACCACCAGCTTCGACATCCCCGCACAAGACCTCGGCGAAGCCCTCGCGGACTTCGCCCGCCAGAGCGGGCAAGAGATGCTCTACGCACCGAGCACCGTCGCCGGCAAAACCAGCACCGCCATCAACGGTCGCCTCAGCCGCCCCGCCGCCATGCAGCAACTGCTGGACGGCACTGGCCTGCTATTCGAGATGCACGAAAGCGGCAGCATGATCATCGGCGACGAAGCCGGCATTGCAGCCTACCGCGAACGCATGCAGACCTCCGATGCCAGCGCCGTCACGCAGGCGACAGCGCCCGCAGCAAGTCCAGCGCCGATCACAGACATTGATACCGCACGCCGTGCCGGGGTGGAAGAAATCATCGTCACCGGACAGAAGAAGGCCGAGCGTTTGCAGGACGTGCCGATTGCCATCTCCGCCTTCAGCATGGAAACGCTGGATGCGCAGAAGATCGAAGGCGGGTTTGACCTGTTGAAGGCCGTGCCCAACGTCACCTTCAGCAAAACCAATTTCAGCGGTTACAACTTCCAGATTCGCGGGATTGGGACGCAGGCCATTTCGGCGACGACCGACCCCGGTGTGGCGGTGAGCTACAACAACACCACGCTCATCGTGAATCGCTTGTTCGAGCAGGAGTATCTCGACATTGAGCGGGTGGAAGTGCTGCGTGGGCCGCAGGGGACGCTCTACGGGCGCAACGCGAACGCGGGGGTGATTAACGTGATCCCAGCCAAGCCGGAGTTCGGCGAGTACAGCGGTGAGCTAAAGCTGGAGACCGGAAATTACAACGCCCAGCGCATCCGAGGTCATTACAACATCCCTCTGAACGAAGATACGTTGGCCCTGCGGTTGGCCTATGCCAGCACCGTTCGGGATGGCTACGTGACCAACGAGTTCGATAACAAGCCCATCGATGGCCGCGACCTGGCAACAACGCGCATTTCGCTGGGATGGCAGCCAACCGGCGCCCTCACCGCAAACTTTTCTTGGGAACGGTTTGACGAGAATGACAACCGTCTACGCAGTGCAAAGAATCTATGCCACCGAGACAATGGCCCTGAGCAGATTGCAAATCTCGATCTTGCAACAATACCGGCCGACGTGGCCCAGGCAGTCCGTCGAGGCGTGCAGCAAGGATGTTTGCCGGGATCGCTTTATAGCAATGGAGCATACGGTACTCCAAACGGTGACGCGCTTCCGTTTGTTACCGCAGGACGAATCAACAATCAGTTTCTTCTGCAGGCGCCCGCGGGCACGATCGGATTGGGCTTCTTTGGCGGACCGGCGCTGCTGACCAACATTGATGTTTACGCAAACGCGCGGCAGTCAAACGACCTGAGAACCGTCTATTCCCCAATCAAGCCTCAATACAAGGCGAAGGCCGATGTGTTCGATCTTTCGTTGAGCTTGGCATGGACCGACGCCGTTACGTTGAACAGCTATACCGTGTATGCGCAGGACGAGCTGTTTTCCACGCAAGATTTCACGCGCTTTGCGGCATCGCCGGGCATATTCACCGACATCGGCGGCGACGATGTTCAACCTCAGTATGCTGACTTTGCGCCCGGAGGAGTTTTTTGCGACCCCCAACTGGGTTGTTCCGACAGCTTCAGGGCGCAAGATATCTCACAGTCGAAGAGTTCGCAGTTCAATCAGCAGTTCGAAGTCGTATCCGACTTCGACGGGCTTTGGAACTTTAGCCTCGGCGTGAACTTCACCCGTTTCGAGACGAAGGTCGACTATCTATTCTTCTCGAATGTGTTGACGGCGTTGGCGCAGACACCGCCGTTCAATGGCTCCAGACATCCCTGCACCCTCGAAGGGCGAATGTGCGTCTCCGTGCAGACAGATGATCTCAATGGCACCGCCGCAAATCCGTACGGGCACAATTTCTTTCTGAGTCGAAATCCGTACGAACTCAATTCGGCCGGCCTTTTCGGGGAGAGCTACTGGCAGGTGACACCCAGCCTCAAGATTACATTGGGATTGCGATTTACGTGGGACAGAAAGGTGTTCACGCCGACGCCAAGCCAGACGTTGCTGGCTGATTACCGCGAGGCATCATTCTTCGACAACCCTTCCGTTCCGACGCCGAACGCAACACCCGATCAGTGCATTACTCTGACGCTCCTTTGCGGAATTCTCGGGAATGCCCCGGGTGGCATCGGATATCCAACGGATCCCGACATCATTCAGACGTGGCGCGAGCCGACGGGCCGATTCATCGTCAACTGGTCTCCAATCCTTCCATTCACGGACGAGACGATGATCTACGCGTCCTACTCCCGAGGCTACAAGGGCGGTGGTGCCAATCCGCCGTCCATTGCGCCGCCAGCGGGAAATTTCATTGAGATGGCACAAAGCGCTGTCATTTCAAAAACATTCGATGCGGAATATGTCAATGCATTCGAGGTCGGAACCAAGAACACGCTTTTGGGTGGGGGACTCGTCCTCAATGCCACTGCTTTCTACTACGACTACACGAACTATCAGGTTTCCAAAATCGTCGATCGGACGGCAGCAAACGAGAATTTCAATGCAGCAATCTGGGGAGCCGAACTCGAAGTGACAGTGGCGCCGACACCGGAATGGGTATCGAATGCGGCGGTTGGCTATCTGCGCACGCAGCTGGATCATGGTGAGCAATCGATCGATTTGATGGACAGAACACAGGGAGGATCGCAGTTCTACATCACGAACCTACCCAATCCAGCGTTCGACCCCAATGCCGCTCCTATCGCGCGTGAAAACTATGTGGCAGGTTTAGTTGCGCCGGAAGGCCAGGCCGCTCTTGCATTCAATGATTGGGTCGTTGTGAAACCGAACGCCGCACAGAGCTCCAACTGCGTTGCGCCTGCCGACGTGGTGGCCGACGGGCTAATTGGTCAGAACAATGCGTTACAGGTGGCATTGGATCTGACCAAGTACTGCGCGGGCGGGAACATCATCGGTGACGTCTTCACTGGATACGATCCGATAGCGGGTGCGCCCAATGGCGGCGCTGGATTCTTTGCCGATCTGAGTGGCCATGAACTGCCAAACGCACCGCGCTTCACCGTGTCTCTGGGTACGCAGTACACCTTCCACCTTCCGGCAGCGTGGGACCTAACGGGACGTATGGACTGGTACTGGCAGGATCAGTCCTACGCTCGGGTCTACAACACCAAGTACGACCGTCTCCGAGCCTGGGCCAATACGAACGTTTCGCTCTGGGTTGATAAGCCGGACTGGGATCTGAGAATCGAAGCCTACGTCAAGAACCTCTTCGACGAGACACCGATCACCGGCGCATTCCTCAACTCCGACGATACGGGATTGACAACCAACATCTTTACGCTGGACCCGCGCCTAGTGGGCGTGTCCATCACCAAGCGGTTCTGAGACGGGAGAACGCCAATGAAAGCGAAGCATAACGGGCGCACCTGCTCGAAGCATACAAAGATTGCCTATAAGGCTAAGGCTGCCGCCTTGATCGGTGCGGTTGGTCTTGCCGGCATGTTGCCATTTCCGGCACTGGCCGCCGATGAGTGTGGACCTGGACCAATCGTCGAATGCAATGAGGCAGCCTACGTCGATGGAATCACGTATTTCTCAGCCATGGACTTGAGCGCAACTAAAACATCAGCCGGCGTCACCACCATCACCAATAACGGTATCAACTTGAGCGGCACGGGTAATGCCTCAGTGATCTGGAATTCGGCTGCGGGGGGCATCACTGGCGGAACCGGGACAGCAGGGCCGATTCTCGACATGTTAGCCGAAGACGGAAATATCAATATTGTGACAGGCGCAATCACCGGAACGGCAGCCGGGGTAACGCATGGTATTCGGGCTCAGTCAACCGGAGCTGGTGATGTTGATATTGAGACGCTCGGCGCTGTCCGTGCGACCAATGCGACGACCGGCAATATTGCCATTGAGTTACGCAGTGCCGGTGGCGACATCCGTATCGATGCCAATTCGTCAAATCCTGCTGACCCGATAGCGGGTGATGAGTATGGAGTTGTTGCTGAAACTGCTGGAGCAGGTGGTATTACCTTTGATGTTCGGAATGCAATTACGGCGAACAACGCGCGCGGCATAGCAGCAATCGATCTGAAGTCCGGGAGCGGGCTGCTCATGGTCAATGTTTACGACGGACGATTGGGCCAGATCAATGGCGGTACCGGAAGTGCGATCAGAACCAATGCAGGCGGTGACGCGGTTATTAATCTTTTCGAGAACACGTTAAACAATAGTGTTAGCGGAAGGGAAACGGATGAGACCTTACGATTCGGAAGTAACGGCTTTGCCGTCGATATGACGGCAGCAGCCGAAACGACCACAACGCTCAATATCGGTAGGAAAGTTGGCATCACCATAACCGAGAGCCAAACCACAGAGACCGCCTTGAGTTCGGCTGTTCTCGCGGGTAGAGGAGCGGGACGCATTGTCGTCAACAACCTGGCCACCGGTCGGCTGCATGGCGGAGTGGATTTCTCGCAGAACTCTGGGGGCGTCACGATCAACAACATGTCGGATCCGGACGGAGGCACGAGCGGCGGCTGGGCATTTTTCGGAAACGCCGTGAAACTCGGTTCCGGCGACGATGCAATCAATAATGAAGGATTACTCCTGCCAACTGCGGGGCGCAGTCTCCTGTCAGGCGGGTTGCTGACCGGCTATCCGGAAGTATTCAGACAGACGACCATTGCTTTCGGAGCAGGGCAGGACGCCTTCGTCAACGCCGGCACGATAGTGATCGGTGATGCGGGGTTCAGAAGCAATGGCGGCAGCATCGGCCTCAACTACGATGGCTTCGGGAATGTTCGTCCAGAGTCGGTCAGCAAGCCGGTTGCATCGGAACTGGTAATGCAGGACGTCGAGACGTTCAACAACAGCGGCCTGATCGTACTTGGCGGATGGGTGTTCCGAGATAACAACGACGGCCCGCGCTTCTTTGCGGCCGATGCGACCGGCGATTCGCTTTGCCGACAGATATTCAGAGGGGTTGGACTCGCAGTCCCTCCGCCAAACGGATTCCCGTGCCTTGCGTCTCCGCTGATCAATGACACGGATCTGCTTATCAATGACGTTCTCTCGGCTCCAGGTGCGGCATTCACTGGAAGTGGCAACAGCACCTTTCTGTTGAACGCCGCTTTCGGCTTCGGCTTGGCCCAGCGCAACTGCCAAGACCGTGTGGGTGGAGAAGAAACCTTCTTCAGGATGCCAGGCGCCGATTGCGTTGATTTCAGAGGGGGAAGTACCGAGGGAAGCACGCAGATTGTTGTGCGCGATGCACTTTCGGGAGACCAGGGCGTCTACAACCCCCACGGCATCGTCATCATCGACGTCGCCGGCGGCACCAGTGCGCCCGAGCACTTCACCCTCTCCCCGGAGTCGGACAGCTACCGCACCACCGTTGGCGGCCGCGGCGTCATCGACAAGGGCCTGTTCGTCTTCCCCCTGATCTACGACGAGTCCACCCAGCAACACAAGCTCGTCGGCATCCCCGGCGCCAGCGCCTTCCAGCTCCCCCTCATGACCCACGCCGCCCAGGCCCTGGGTCGGCAGACCATGGGAGTCGGCCTGGAAGGCCGCGTCCAGGGCTGGCAGTCCGCCCTGCGGTCAGGCTCTGAGTTGCGCGGCGGCTTCTGGGGTGAGCTCCAGCAGGACGAAGCCGAACGCGACGTCGTTCAGCCGATCACGGCGGTGGGCGAAACCTTCGCCTTCAACAACGACTTCGACCAGGACACCAGCACCATGGTGTTGGGGGGCGACTTCCTCATCCCCACCACCGGCAAGGCCGCCTGGGTCATCGGAGGCTCCATCGGCTACGCCCGCTCCCAGCTCGCCTTCGACACCAGCGGCAACAACGCCGAACTCGAAGGCGTCGTGCTCGGCCTGCATGGCGGCTACCAGACCGAGTCCTGGTACCTGAATGCCGCCTACGGCCAGTCCTTCCTCCAGGTGGACCACTACGTCGACACCTACAACCTGTCCACCACAGGTTCCGGTGCCGACACCAAGGCCGGCACCGAAGGTCTGCGGTTTGATACTGGCTTCCGTTTGGCGATGTCCGATAGCTTCACGATTGAGCCAGTAGCTACCTTGGCGTGGGTGCGGGCCGACGTCGATGACCTCGTCATCGCCTCGCCCGACAACCCGCTCGCTACGAGCAATACGGCCCGCTTTGATAACGCCGTCAGCCTGCGCGGCGCCCTCGGCGCACGCATCGGCTTCGAGATGCCATTGAGCAGCCTGCGTATTCACTACGGCCTCACCGGCCGCTACTGGAACGAGTTCGACGGCGAAACTGCTATCGCCATCGAAAGTATCGGCCCCGCTGCCAGTCTGGCCGACACCTTCGACGGCAGCTTCCTCGATCTGGCCGGGCGTATCGGCATCAGCGATGCCAGTGGCAACGTCAGTGGCTACATCGATGCCCGTAGCACCAGCGGCGATGACTACAGCAGCCTCGGCCTTAGTGCCGGCTTCCGCTACCAGTGGTGAGCGCAAGACAGTGCTGAGTGATGAGTGGTGAGTGCTGAGTAGAGGCAGAAGCGTTGGTGGTTGTCGGCCTTTATCACTCACCACTCGGCGGCTATTCATGGAGAAACAGACAATGATGAAAACGAAAATGATCCCGCTGGTCTTGCTGGCCGGTCTGATTTCAGTACCGGCGCTGGCGCAGGACGAAACCCCGGCCCGCTACGCCAGCATCAGTAGCCTCAACTGGCAACTGGAAGGCAACTTCGCCGAAGGCAGTGGCATTCGCCTGGTGCTCGGCCAGCAGCTGAGCGACTACCTCAGTGTGGAGCTGCACGGCGGCATGGGCGGAGACGACAACGTCACCCTCATGACCACCGACCCGACCCCGGTTGCGGTCAATGGCGAGCTTGGTCTGAAGCAACTGTTTGGGGCGTATCTGCGTGGCAGCGTTCCGCTCAACGAGCGAGTCAGCCTCTACGGCCTGCTGGGCTACACCAGAGTGAAGGCGGAGTTCGAAGGCGATGCGAACTTCACCGCTGGCAGCACACCGCTCAACCGCGACAGCTTCAGTGAGTCGGAATCCGGCCACAGCTATGGTGGCGGCATCGAGTTCGACGTCTTCAGCAGTGTGTTGGATGGCCGGCTGCGGCTGACAGCGGACTACATGCTGTACCTCGATAAATCCGGCAGCGAGTTCGAGGCGCGGAGTGTGGGGGTGAAGCTTCAGTTCTGAGTGAAGAGCGGTGAGTGTCGAGCAACCGCAACGCAGACCAAAAAAGGCCGGGACCTATCATCCCGGCCTTCTTCATTTCTCTCGACGCACGGAAAATGTGGAAAATGGGACGCACACCTTATCAGCGCCGGCTGATCACAGCAGAACTGCAACAGCCTTACCACGCTAAGCCGTAGCGCTCACACGAGTCGGACAGGATGAAGAGGTTCTCATCACGATTGGCCGAGCGGTGAGATTGATCACCCGCTCAATGCCGTGTCGGGATTCTGGTTCCCCAGGATGCGCACAATGAGAATGCCGTTGCCTTCGACACGGTAGTAGATCGCGTGACTGCGGTAGACGCCGCGTCGGTAGCCTGGCCGGATATGGTCTACGGCTTGATACACCAGTGGCTGGTCGGCAAGCGCATGTAACTGCTGATCCAATCCGACCTGATATTTCATGGTCTGATCCAGGCCGAATCGATCGATCCCGAAGTCGAATATTTGTTCGAGATCCTGTTCCGCCGCCTTGGTCAGCCTAAAGCGCCCCACGTTTGCGCTTCCGCTTTATGACTGCCTGCAGGATCTGACCGGGCTTCTTGTCGCTCAGCCCGCTGTTCTCGCCGGCGATCAATGCGGTACGAATGGATTCGACCTCGGCCTTGCTCTGCTGGTCTCTGCGGATCAGATCACGGATGTATTCGCTGTCATTCGTGAAGTCCCCGTTGGCGATACGGGCCTTCACCCATGCGCCCTGCTGGTCGGTCAGCGTGATCGTCTTACGCACTGTTGTCATGATGAGCTCCCGCACGGAATCGCATACGATCGGTGCAATATAGCATCCGATCGGCGTCACTTCTGCAACCGCAACAGCATCGCTCAAGGCGTACGTGGGCGAGGGCCTGCGCCGCGATGAAGCGCTCTATTGCTTTGGCCCCACCCAACGCTTCGCAGAAGCTCTGCGGCGTCGAGGCGTTTCTGATGAAGCCATCACGGCGGCCTTGAAGGATATGGCGGCGTGACGGCGCGCTGGATGCCGGATCGAGTCCGGCATGACGACGGTTAGAGTGGGCTCAGCTTGATGTCGAAGCCCGTAGTGGATGATGTCGTCTACCGCGGCGGTTGCTGCGCATCGACATAGCTGTCGATCAGTCGCCGGATCATCCGCTGGTAGTGCGTGTGGTGCTTGGAGGCTTCTTCTTTGAAGAACGCGACGCTCTTCTTGCTCAGTGCCAACGTGATCTTCACGCCTTCCTCTCGGAACGCCAATTCGGCCGGAGACGGTAGTGTGTCGGCCGTGATCTCGACGCGGCCCATCGGCTCATCGGTGTACTGGATTCGCTTGCTCATAAAGTGCCTTGCCCTTGCGCCAGTAACCGGCGCCGAAAATTCGGATGGCGTCACGTAACCAAACCATACCACAGACCATAAAATCATACATATCAACGTACGTATCGCTTACCTCTCTGCCCCGGCACCGAGTGCGAGGCGAGACGGCGCTCCGGATGCCGGATCAAGTCCGGCATGACGACGCCGAGCTGTGTGGATGCTACGTACGGCCGATCACCGCCGGTGGCTGTATATCCCATTGACATATCCTGTGCCCTGCCCAATGATTACGGCGTATTTGAAGCGAGGCAGGCAGATGGAACAGGGTGCCGTTTTCAAGAGCAATCGCAGTCAGGCCATTCGGCTGTCCAAGGCGGCGGCGCTGCCGGACGATGTGAAACGGGTGGATGTGGTGTCGATCGGGCGTACACGCATCATCACGCCGGCCGGAGAGGCCTGGGACAGTTGGTTTGAGGGTGCCGGCGTCAGCGCCGACTATCTGGCCGAGCGTGAGCAGCCTGCGGCGCAGGAGCGCGATGCGTTCTGATGTTGCGCTATCTGCTGGACACCAATCTGTGTATCGAGACGATCCGTCACCGGCCGGCGGGGCTCCGTGCCGCTTTCAATCGGCATCATGGGCACATGGGGATCAGCGCCGTCACGGTGATGGAGCTGCTGTACGGGGTGGAGCTGTCGGCACAAACGCAGCGGAACCTCGCAGATGTGGAAGGCTTCATCGCCCGTCTGGATGTGCTGGACTACGATGCGGCCGCTGCTGCGCACACGGCGCAGATTCGAGCTGAACTGAAAGTCGCCGGCACCCAGATCGGGCCCTATGACCAGATGATTGCCGGCCATGCACGATCACGTGGATTGGTGGTGGTGACCAACAACACGAAAGAGTTTCAGCGCGTGGCCGGGCTTCGCATTGAGGACTGGACCACCTGAAGCGCGCGCCTGTTTCCGGGCGTCATGCAACACGCTTCACATCCCCCCTCACACCGCCGCAATCGTGGTCCGATGCAGCAGCCGGTCATGCCCGGTATAGCCGCCGGTGGCGGCGTGCAGTACGGAGCGGTTGTCCCACATCACCAGCATGTTGGGCTGCCAGCGGTGGCGGTATTGGAATTGCTCAAGGGTTTGCCATTGGTAGAGCGCCATCAGCAGTTGCATGGCCTCGGCGTCGGCCATGCCGTCGATGCCGATGATGTAGCCGAAGCAGCTGAACAGGCCTTCGCGGCCGGTTTCGGGGTGCTTGCGGATCAGCGGGTGCAGCTGGGTGTTGTCGGCGTCCCTGGAGGGCAGGATCACCATGGAGCGGCCCTTGGCATCGTGGTTGCCGTACATGCCATCCGGGGCGTAGGCGCGTTTGGCGGAGTGGATGGCGATGCGGCCGTCGATGCGGGCGCGCAGCTCGGCGGGCATGGCGTCGAGTGCGGCATGCTGGTTGGCGAACAGGGTGTCGCCGCCCACCGGCGGAATGGTGATGCCGTACAAGCAGGTGCCAGACGGCGGCCGCGCCTGAAAGCTCCAGTCGCTGTGCCAGGCTTCGGCGAACAATGGTGACTTCTCATCGGCCCGCCGCTCCACCGCGATGATGTGCTGGCGGCCGGGGATGGGGGCGATGAAGGGGTCGTCGCCGAAGTCGCCAAAGTAGGTGGTGAAGCGTTCGAGATCGTCATCGCTGAGATGCTGGTCGGGGAAGGCCAGCACGTGATGCTCAAGCCAGGCGGCGCGGATGGCGGCCACGGTGTCGGCGGTCAGCGGCTGCGACAGATCGACGCCGGTCACGCTGGCACCACAGGCCTGGCCAGAGGGCGTGACCTGCAGGGCAGGGGGTGCGGTGCGGTCGGTGTCGGACATGGGGGTCTCCTCTCGTTGTGTATGACGCTGATGGAAAGACTACACCGGGATCGGCCAGCGGTTTCGGAGGCGGTTGCTGCGGGTCATGGCGGGTGCGGAATCGGCGCGCTCATGCGTCTTATTGTTTATGAGACATTCGATTTTGATGGTGTTGTCGGCCGTGGCGCTGGTGGCGTGTGGGGGTGGTAGCGAGGGTGGCGACGGCACGTCGCCGGCTGATCCGCTGTTTGCGGCGTACTCCGACGTTCTGGCGGGGGACTTCCGCGGCGTGCGCGCCGATGGGCCCGGGCTACAGACTGAGCCGCCTGACCGCATCTGCTATCGGCAGTTGCCGGTGGATCGTGCGTCGACCGAGCGCGCAGTGGCACAGCAGGGCGGCGTGGTGACGGAGGCCTCGGAATCGCGGTGGTGTGCGGAGCTCCCCGGTGGGCCGTTGTGTCTCGAGGCCTTGCCCGAGCAAGGATTCGTGCTGGATGACGGTCGGCAGCCCGGAACGGCAGAGGCGGATGTGTCGCTGGTATTGCCCTTGGCGGAGGGGCGGTTGGCGCAGTTCCAGGTCGAAATACGACTGCTCGGGTCTCAGGCGCTGCGTGATCTCGAGATGCGGGTCATGCAACCGGCGGACGACTTCCCGGTCGGTGCTTCATGTGAAAGCGTGCCAGACAGTTTTGAGGGGCCCGAGACATTGGACGGCCAATGGTCCGGCCACCGCGTCGTGTACAACCCGGCAGATTCGTCTGGGGGGACATTGCCGGCGTCCATGAGCTGCGAGGGCAACACGTGCACGCTATCGGGCACGCCCGACACCCCCCTTGGCTTTACGCTCCAGTCCTTTGGTATCTGGACGCTAGCGGATGCAGGACTGGAGGGGCGCGCCATTCGTTCCAACGACGGCATGGCGCTGGCAATCTGGCTGTGCGAATCCTCAGCTGTCGCACAGCAAAGCCATCCCTTCGACGAAGGCTGCTATCTCTACGGCTTCAACCGCCTAATTCCCGGCTGACTGTTAGCCACGATGCGGGCCGCGGCGCCAAATCCTTCGTCGAAAAGCTGACATAGGACAACGCCATCACCATAGACCCTTGCACTCCGGGTCCGGTGTACAGGGAGTTTGGCGCCATAATCGGCGTATCGAATTCCTGGAGCGCAATCATGAACGCCGTGCCTGCAAGCCCCGCCCTGCGTGCGGTGAGCACCTTTGACCTGGTGGTGACCGCCATTCTGGCGGTGCCGGGGCTGTCACACGGCTTCGTGGCGCTGGTGAGTTATCTCGGCGTGGTCACCGGGCTGGCGGCACCGATCGAGCCGTTCTCATCGTTCGCCATGTTCTTGGTGAACCTCGCCGGGGTGCTGGGGGTGTGCTGGAACCTCGCCATCCTGCGCACCCGGGCCGACCTGTTGATTCGCTACAACATCATTGCCCGCTGGGCCGTGGCGGCCTTGATCGTCTACTACGTGCTGGCACAGGGCATGTCGCCGGTGGTGCTGTTGTTTGTGATCAGCGAGATTGGCGGCAGCCTGGTGGAAATGCGGGCGCGTCGTGCCCGCTGATATCCGCACCGCCTCGCTGCGCAGGCTGCGGGCGTTGTTCGCGTCGCTGCCGCCCCCGACGGAGGTGCAGCGGCGGGGGTTCTTCCGGGCATCGTTTGTGGGGCCGGCCTGGCTGCGGTGGACGGCGCCGCCCAGCCTGGCGATCTCGGGATTGCCGGGCTGGCAGGGCAAACGATTCCTCGGGCCGACGACAGCCACCAATGTGGTGCGTCGTGCCGGCCGCGAGGTGGCAGCGATGACCATGCAGGTGGTCCCCGGCCCGTCGCAGGTGGATGGCCAGCCCGGCGTGGCGCTGCACTATCTGCCGGAGGCGGGGCGCCCTGCGCCCATGCCCTGGCGCTGGGTGCGTGATGAACTGCGGGTACTGGATGACGACACCTGGTTGTGCATGACGGTGATCAACCTGCCGCTGTTGCGACGGCTGTCGTTTCCGTTTGTGCTACGGCGTGAGGATGCGGGCAGTGGCGGCTTCTGACGGCACTTGAATGATGGCGCGGCGCCACCATCTCTGGAGGCCTTCTGTTTTTCAGGACCCCCATGACCGATCTCTTCACCCCGCTTCAGGCCGGCGCCTGGGCGCTGCCCAACCGGATCGTGATGGCGCCGCTGACGCGCACCCGCGCCGGAGTGGAACATGTGCCCAACGCGCTGATGGCCGAGTACTACGCGCAGCGTGCGGATGCCGGGCTGTTGATCGCCGAAGCCACCATGGTGGCACCCGATGCCAGCGCGTTCACCGCAGAACCCGGCATCTTCGACGCCGATCGTGCAACGGCCTGGCGCCAGGTGACCGATGCGGTGCATGCCCGCGGTGGCCGCATCGTGTTGCAGATCTGGCACCCGGGCCGGGCGGCGCATTCATTGCTCAATGGCGGCGTGCAGCCGATCTCATCCACCGACCGCGCCATTGGCAACGGTCACATCCACACGCCGCAGGGCAAGCAGCCTTACGAGGCGCCGCGGCGTCTGCGGGAGGATGAACTGCCCGGCATCGTCGGCCGCTTTCGCGCCGCCAGCGAATTTGCGCTGCAGGCCGGCTTTGACGGCGTGCAGATTCACGGCGCCCACGGCTATCTGGTTGACCAGTTCCTGCGCGATGGCGCCAATGACCGCAACGACGGTTACGGTGGCACGCTGGAGAAGCGGGCGCGGCTGCTGCTAGAGGTGACCGATCAGGCCATCGCGGTGTGGGGTGCAGACCGGGTGTCGGTGCGCATCTCGCCGTTGGTGGGGGTCAATGACATGTCCGACAGCAACCCGGAGGCGCTGGTGATCTACGTGGCGCAGCAGATGGCGGCCCGCAAGATCGCCATGCTGGAAATGCGCCATGCCGACCAGGCCCTGCCGGAAGAGCGGGCGCTGGCGGAGGTTGCGCGTGCGCACTTCCCCGGCGTCATCCTCAGCAATGGTGGTTATGACCGCGACAGCGCCAATGCCGCGCTGGTGGCCGGCCGTGTCGATGCGGTGGCCTTTGGCCGCGCCTACATCGGCAACCCAGATCTGGTGCGCCGTTTCGCGGAAGGCGCACCACTCAACGAGATGAACCCGCGCACGCTCTACAGCCCGGGGCCTGAGGGCTACACCGACTATCCGTCGCTGGCGGTCGCCACTGCGTAAACCCGCAGCGGATGCTGCACGCCCTTGACGCTGATCTCGCCCCGGGGCGTGCAGTCCACCCGGTCTTTCACCAGCGCCCAGGTGGCATGGCTGATGAGAATGCCGCCGGCCGGGCAGGCGGCCTGGATACGGGCCGTCAGGTTCACCTGATGGCCGATGGCGGAATACACCATGCGCCCGGGTGAGCCGAAGTTGCCGACGCTGGCATAGCCGCTGTTGATGCCGATGCGAATGCGGAACGGCTGCTCGATGCCCTGATCCCGCCAGCGTTGCTGCAGGGTCGTCATGCGCGCCTGCATCGCCTGCGCCATGTGGATAGCGCGCAGCGCGTGGTCGCGGTCATCGGTGGCATCCGGCGCGCCGAAGAAGATCATGATGCCGTCGCCCACCAGTTGGTCGATGATGCCGTGGTGGGCGGCGGCGATGGCGGTCATCTCGGTGAGGTATTCGTTGAGCAGCCGCGTTAGTTCCTCCGGCTCCAGCCGGTCGGCCAGCGCGGTGAAGCCCTCGACATCGGAAAAAAACAGCGCCAGCTTCACCCGCCGGGTGCGCTCCATGTCTTCGAAGCGATCCGACAGCAGCTTGTCGGCCACCTGCGCCGGCACGTATCGGCGGATCAGCCGGTTGCCGCGTGCCAGCAGTCGTTCGGCGCGCTGCAGTTCGGCATGCGCGCGCTGCAGCCGCGCCTGTTGCACCCGGCGGGCAAACACGATGGCCAGCCCCAGCAGGGTGCAGAAGGCCAGCGCCAGGCTGACGATGAACAGGTGAATGGCAAACCACGCCGGCTGGTTCTGTGCGGCGAGGGTGTCGATGCGCAGGATCGGCGCGTGCGGAATCACCCCGCGGATCTCCAGCGTGCCGATGACCAGATACAGCGCGGTGACGAAGCCGAAGGCGAACAGGCCGACGCGGCCCTCGAAGTACAGCGCCAGCAGGAACATCGCCACCGGGTACACCGCGATGAACGGCGAACTCATGGTGCCGAACAGGTAGGTGAGCCCGCACAGGCCGGTGGTGAAGGGAATGACGAACAGGTAGACCGTCCACGGCGCATCGCGGCCGGCACGCGCTGGCAGCCAGGCCGCCAGCAGGGCGATCACCGTTCCGGCCAGCCACAGCACCAGAAAGCCGTCGTTGAGCGCGGTGTCGATCAGCGGGGCCTCAAGCCCCCACAGTGGGTACAGGTGAAATGCCGCCGCCGCGCCGACTGATCCGACGGTCTGCACCGGCAGTAGCACCACGGTCATCAACAGCGTCTTGCGGCTGGCGGGCCAGTCGGCAATGTCGATGAAGCGATCGATCCAGCGGTGCTGGGTGTGGGGCGGTGATGTCTGCGTTGCCATCCCGGGCGGCCTCCTGGCGTCCTGCGCACCTTGATCATGCCGGTGCCGGACGGCGGGCTCAAGGTGCAGTGCCCGGTGGGGGCGCTATGATCGGGACACAACGATTGGAGGAGTCCGGTGATGCCAGCCACCCGCGAGCAGACCCACTACCGTGCCTGTCACCTTTGCGAGGCCATCTGCGGCCTCGAGATCAAGGTGCGCGACGGCCATGTCAGCAGCATCCGCGGCGATGAGGCCGACCCGCTTTCGCGTGGGCACATCTGCCCCAAGGCGGTGGCGATCCAGGACCTGCACGAAGACCCGGACCGCCTGCGCCAGCCGATGAAGCGCACCGGCGACAGTTGGGCACCGGTGAGCTGGAAGGTGGCGCTGGACGACATCGCCGATCGCCTCGCCGCACTCCACAAGGCCCATGGCGCCAACAGCATCGGCGCGTATCTGGGCAATCCCAGCGTGCACAACTGGGGCAATCTCACCCACAGTTCGGCCTTTCTCGGGCCGCTGAAAACCCGCAGCCGGTTCTCCGCCACCTCGGTCGACCAGTTGCCGCACCAGTTGGTGTCGTACTGGCTGTACGGGCACCAGTTGATGGTGGCGGTGCCGGACATCGACCGCAGCCACTACCTGCTGATGCTGGGCGCCAACCCGCTGGCCTCCAACGGCAGCCTGTGGACGGTGCCGGACGTGAAGAAGCGCATCAAGGCTTTGCAGGCGCGCGGCGGCAAACTGGTGGTGATCGACCCGCGCCGCACCGAAACCGCCGAGGTGGCGGACGCCCATCACTTCATCCGCCCGGGCGCCGACGCCGCGCTGCTGCTGGCGCTGCTCAACGTGCTGTTCGCCGAAGGGCTGACCGCGCCGGGCCGGCTGGCGGATTTCACCACCGGGCTCGACGAAGTGGCCGCTGCAGTGGCGGCCTTCACCCCCGAGCGTGCGGCGGCGGTGACCGGCATCGACGCCGACCACATTCGCCAGATCGCACGGGACCTCGCCGCCGCGCCGGCCGCCGCGGTCTATGGCCGCATGGGCATCTCCACCCAGGCCCAGGGCACCCTGTGCCAGTGGGCGCTGGCGATGCTCAACATCGTTACCGGCAACCTCGACCGCGAGGGCGGCATGTGCTTTCCGCAGCCGGCGATGGACCTGGTCAAGGGCCCCGGTTCCAAGCCCGGCCACTTCAACGCCTGGCGCTCGCGGGTACGCGGGCTGCCGGAATTCGGCGGCGAGCTGCCGGTGTCGGCGCTGGCCGAGGAGATCCTCACGCCCGGCGACGGGCAGATCCGGGCACTGATCACCATCGCCGGCAATCCGGTGCTGTCCACCCCCAACGGGCGACAGCTGGAACAGGCCCTGGGGCAGCTCGATTTCATGGTGTCGTTCGACTACTACCGCAACGAGACCACCCGCTTCGCCGACTACATCCTGCCGCCCACCAGCGCGCTGGAGCATGACCACTACGACATCATCTTTCACCACTTCGCGGTGCGGAATACGGCGCGCTACAACCCCGCCATCTTCCCCAAGCCGGACGGCGCCATGCACGACTGGGAGGTGTTTTCGGCGCTCGGCCGACGGCTGCGCCAACGCCTGCAACCGGATGCCGGCCGGCCGTTGATGAAGCGACTGGGTGCGCGGATGAAAGACGCCGTGATGCAACGTATGGCGCCGCATCGCCTGCTGGATCTGGCGCTGCGCAACGGGCCGTATGGCAAGGGCAGTGAGCACCGGCTGTCGCTGTCGGCACTGAAGGCGGCGCCGCACGGCGTCGACCTCGGGCCGCTGCAGTCAACGCTGCCCAAGCGCCTGTTCACCCGTGACAAGACCATCCCCTGCCTCAACGATGACCTGCGGGCCGAGCTGCAGCGCTACGACGCCGCGCTGACGGCGACCCCACTGCCAACCGCCGACGAGCTGTGGCTGATCGGCCGGCGGCATGTGCGCAGCAACAACAGCTGGATGCACAACAGCCAGCGGCTGGTAAAGGGCAAGGCCCGACATCAACTGATGATGCACCCGGCCGACCTGGCTGCCCGCGATCTGACCGATGGCGCCGAGGTGCGCGTGCAATCGCGGGTGGGCACGGTGACGGTCACGGTACAGGCCACCGACGACATCATGCGCGGCGTGGTGTCGCTGCCGCACGGCTGGGGCCATGCGCGCCCCGGTGTGGCATTGGCAGTGGCCGGCGCCCTGGCCGGGCAGAGCGTCAACGACCTCACCGACGACCGGTTTCTCGATGCCCTGTCGGGCAATGCCGCGCTAAACGGCGTGCCGGTAAAGGTGACGGCGGACGTCGAGGCGCCGGTGGGGTTCTCGACGCTGGACGTCCTGTCCAGCGACGGTCCCGAATCGCCGCGCCGTGCGTCCGCCTGAGGGTCCTGCCGAAATGGCACGATTTCCACGCCCGCTGCGCCGGCTTGCCATGACAAGGGAAAGCCTGTCATCGCGAGGGGCGTAGCCCCGCGGCGATCTCATCCTGCCCTCACGGCACGATCTCAATCGGCGTCCCCACTGCCACCCGCGCCCACAGCGCGTCCATGTCGGCATCGGTGAGGGCGATGCAGCCCTCGGTCCAGTCGAAGCGCTGGGCGTAGGCGGCATATTCACCGAACCCGTTCTTCTGCCCGTGCAACATGATGCCGCCCCCCGGCGGGACGCCCAGTGCTGCGGCGCGGGCGCGGTCGTCGTCGTTGGGATAGGAGATGCGGATCGAGCGGTAGAACGCGCTCTCGGCGTTCTTCTTGTCGAGGACATACCGGCCTTCGGGGGTGCGCAGGTCCCCCTCGCGCTGCTTGTGGCCTCGCGGCTGGCGTCCCAGCGCCACCGGATACTGGCCGACCACGGTGCCATTCTCCAGCAGGTAGAGCTGCCGCTCCGACTTCACCACCCGCACCAGGTCGACCGCCTGCGCCAGGGGCGCTGCGAGCATCGACAGCAGCATCAGCATCAGCATCAGCGGGACGGAACGGCGGCGCATTGGGGCTCCGGTGGGGGCTTGGTAAAAATATCCTGACTTGCCGGGCTTTGCAGGCCCCATGTCATACTCCTGCAACACAAATGACCGTGGGGCGCTTGGCGCCACCGCGGCTGCGTCAATGCCAGGAGGAACCCATGGCCCGTATTGCCCTCTTCATGCCGAAAGGTGTGGTCGCTGCCGTTTTCGGTGCCTTGCTGCTGTCCGCCTGCGGAGGTAGCGACCCGCTGGCCTTCGGCGGCGGCGGTGACCTGCCACCGCTGCGGGAGGAGACGCTCGACGCCGAGCTACAGCCGCTGATGACGCAGACCACCCTGCGCGGCTGCGATTTCATGAACCCGGACTACTGCCAGTTCCCCTGGCCCAGCGACTACTTCACCACCGAAGACGCCACCAGTCCCACCGGACGCCGGGTCGATCTCAATCTGCTGGGCATGCCGATGAACCTGGTCGGCCTGCCGATCCGCCCGGATGAGTGGAACCGCAATGACGGCTTCTCCCCCGGCCAACTGATCGTCACCCATGTGCCCGGGCTGGACCCGGCGGTTTCCGGCATTGCCGATGTGACCGACATCGAAGCCTCGCTGGAAGACGATGCGCCGATCTTTGTCATCGATGCCGACACCGGTGAGCGCCATCCGATCTGGGCCGAGATCGATGCCAGCGAGACCGCCGGCAGCCTCTGCGACGCGCCGGGCACGGCGGCGGACTTGGTCAACCTGGTGGCGGGCGAAGCCGGGCTCGATGACCTGCTGGAAAATCTCGACGGCGTGGTCGGTACGGTGACCGATGGCCTCGACCAGGGCTGCACCCTGACACTGCAGCCGATTCTGGCGGCACTGGGCGAGGCGCTCAGCGCCAGCGGCATCGAACCCAACAGCGCCTTCAAGGTGGACCCGCCGGCACTGCTGATGCGTCCGGGGATCAACTTCAAGGACGGCCACCGCTATATCGTGGTGATGCGCGACCTGCGCGACGCCGAGGGCAACCTGCTGGAGGCGCCGCCGGGCTTCCGCGTCTACCGCGACCGTCACCGCAGCGAACTGGCGCCGGTGAACGCCCGCCGCGAGCACATGGAGTCGCTGTTCGCCACGCTGGCCGACAACGGCGTGGCGCGGGATGAGCTCTACATGGCCTGGGATTTCACCGTCGCCAGCGTCCGCAACACTGCCGGCAGGGTGCTGGCGATGCGTGACACCGCCCGTTTTGCGCTGGGCCTGTCGGCACCGGCGTTCGAAGTGACCGAGGTCCAGGATTTCGACAGCGGGCCGTCGATACGGCGGGTCAGCGGCACCATGACGGTGCCGAACTTCCTGACGCTGCCGGACGGCATCTGCGACAACCTGGTGCCGCCGGTCAGTCAGAACCTGATCGACTACTGCTCGGCGCTCAACGAACTCGGCGATGCCCTCGGCGGCACCGAGGTGCCGGTGCTGTCGCAGGTGCTGGGGCCGGTCACCGATGCTCTGGGGCTGCTGCAGGAGCTGGGGCAGATTCCGTTCTCGCGGCTCTACTACGGCAACAGCGCCAGTGACGTGCCGCAGGTGAACCCCACCATGCCGACGCAGCAGTTCGATTTCCAGTGCGAGATTCCGCGCACGGCGGTGGGTAGTTTCACCGATGCCACGACCTGGCTGCGCCCGGCCACGCCGACGCTCTATGGTCACGGCTTGCTCGGTAGCAAGGGCGAAGTTGGCGGTGGCAGCACCGCGCGGCTGCGCGAGCAGAACATCCTGCACTGTGCAGTGGACTGGGTCGGCATGGCGACCCGCGACGTGCCGTCGGTGGTCACCTTCCTGCTCGACATGAGCAACTTCCCGACGCTGCCGGACCGGGTCCAGCAGAGCGTGGTGAACTTCCACTTCCTCGGGCGGCTTCTCACCCATCCCGCCGGTTTCGCGGCTGATCCCGCGTTCCAGACCATCGACGGCCGTTCGGTGATCAACCGCGACCGACTGGTTTATGACGGCAACAGCCAGGGCGGCATCATCGGCGGCGTGGTGGTGGCCACCAGCACCGACCTCACACGCGCGTCGCTGGGCGTGCCGGGCATGAACTACTCGACGCTGCTGCGTCGCAGTGTCGACTTCGATGCCTACGGTTCGCTGCTGTATCTGGCCTACCCCAACAGTTTCGACCAGAGCTTCATCCTGTCGCTGATCCAGATGCTGTGGGACCGTGCCGAGACCAACGGCTACGCCAACCATCTGCGGCGGCCGGATGCCTTCACCGCCCTGGGCCACCCGACGCCGGATCATGAGGTGATGCTCAATGTCGCCTTCGGTGACCATCAGGTGGCGGATGTCACCGCCGAGATCATGGCGCGCAGCTTTGATGGCGCGGTGCATCTGCCGGGCACCGAGCCCGGGCGGCACTCCAACGTCAATCCCTACTGGGGGCTGCGGACCGCGCAGGATGGCGAAAGCGGTTCGGTGATGGTGGTCTGGGACATCGGGCCGCTCGACAACGACTTCAACCCCGGAACCGCGACCTCGCCGGCGACCAACGTGCCGCCGCGCCTGGGTCGCGACCCGCACAGCGATCCGCGAGCCGAACCCAGTGGCGGCATCCAGCGGCAGGCCTTCCTGCTCGACGACACCTACGTCAACGTCTGCGGTGATCGTCCCTGCTTCGCGCGGGACTATGTGTCGGCCGATGTGGCCTCAGGGGCCGCGGGCAACCGGGCGCCGTTCGTCAACGTGCCGGGGCCGGCGCAGGTGACGGCGGGCGGTGCCGTGCCGCTGATCGCACGTGCCGCCGACCCCGATCGCGACGAGCTCACCTACCAATGGGAGATCGTCTCGGGTGCGGCCTGCGTGGCACAGCTGAACGCGGCCGATACCGCGGAAGCCGAGATTTTCGTCACCTCCGACTGTGATCTGCAGCAGATCGCGGCACGGGTGACGGTGACGGATGGGCGGGGTGGGGCTGCGGGGGAGACGCTGCAGATCGATCTGTTCTGATCTGATCGACTGACAGCGATGTTGTGGGGACGCCCGGGCGGGAGACCGCCCGGGCGTTTTTCATGGGCGGCAGCGGGGGCCTTTCGGGCTCATCGGCCTGGCCAGGTCTTGAAGGCATCCTCGAAGCGGTCGTAGAACAGCTGCGCGGCGTCGAGGCCGGCGGCCGGGAACGCGGTCTTGGCGGCATCAATCATCGGCGGCGGGCCGGCCATGTAGACGGCGTAGGCCGACAGGTCGGGATGGGCGGCGACGACCGCCTCGTGGACGAAGCCGCGGGCGCCGGTCCAGCCCGCGCCGGGCGCGCCCAGCACCGGGTGGTAACGAAGGTTTGCATGCTGCATCGCCAGCCCGCTCAGGGCCTCGTGATGATAGAGGTCGGCCTCGCTGCGCACCCCCCACCAGAGGTCGATCGGGCGCGGGTCGCCTTCGGCCAGCAGCGCCTCCAGCTGCGCCAGCACCGGGGCCAGGCCGGTGCCGCCGGCCACCATCAGCAGCGGGCGATCGTCATCGCGGACGAAGAAGCTGCCGAGTGGGCCCTCAAGTCGGATGATCTGGCCATCCGGCGCGGCGGCCAGCGCCTGGGCGAAGCGGCCGCCGGGGACAACGCGGACATGCCACTGCAGGGTCTCGCCGTCGGGCGCACTGGCCAGCGAGAAGCTGCGACGCCCGCCGTCGTCCAGCAACACATCGACATACTGGCCGGGCAGATAACGAAATGGCGCGCCGCGCGGCAGTTTCAGGCTCACCCCCAGCACGTCGGCGCTGAGCCAGCGGCGCGCCAGCAGCCGGGTGGTGATGCGTCGCGGCGCCAGCCCGGCGAGGCGTGCCGGCAGGTCCAGTGTCAGGTCGCTGCGGGGCTGGGCGCGACAGGTCAGCATCTGCCCTGCGGCGGCCTCTGCGGCGCTGAGCGCGGGTGCGCCGCCGGGGTAGGCCACCGTGCCGCGGCCGGGCAGGCGACAGGCGCCGCAGCTGCCGGATTCGCAGCCGTACGGCAGCACCACATGGGCAGCGCGGGCCGAGGCCAGCACGGTATGTTCCGGCTTGGCGGAGAATGTACGACCGTCTGACAGGGTAATGGTGAACATGCAGTCTCAGTGGGTAACGCAGTGGCCGCAGCGGGCCCTGATCGTGGGATGTGGCGATGTCGGGACGCGCATTGCGCGCCGGCTCCACCATGCCGGGGTGAAGGTTACCGGGATCGTCCGCCGCGAGGGCGCCGCCGCCGCCCTGGAGGCCGAAGGTGTGGCGGCCGAGGTCCGCGACCTCGATACCGCCCCCGATTCCCCCCTGCCCCCGGCGGACTGGGTGTTCTGGTGTGCGCCACCTCCCCGTGAGGGCGTCGAGGACCGGCGGCTGCGGCGCTGGCTGCCGGCGCTGGCCGGGCGCCGCGTGGTGTACGGCTCGACCACGGCAGTGTATGGCGACTGCGGCGGGCGCTGGATCGACGAGGACGAGCCGACACAGCCGCTGCACGACCGCGGCCGGCGCCGGCTGGATGCCGAGCAGGCGCTGCAGGCGGCCGGGATCGAGACCGTGATCCTGCGCATCCCCGGGATTTACGGCCCCGGCCGCTGGCCGCTGGCGCGCCTGCAGGCGGGCACGCCGGTGATCCGCGAAGACCAGTCGCCACCGTCCAACCGGATTCACGCCGAAGACCTCGCCGATGTGGCGATCCTGGCGGCGCGGCGCGGCGCGACCGGCCGGGTCTATCACGTCGGCGACGGCCAGCCCACCACCATGAGCGACTACTTCCTGCGCTGCGCGGCGCATTTCGGGCTGCCGCCACCGCCGCAGGTCGACTTCGAGACCGCGCGCAAGACCTTCAGCCCGGCACAGTGGTCGTTCATCGAGGGCGCGCGCCGGTTGCGGGTGGACCGCGCGCGTGAAGAGCTGGGTTTCGTCCCTGCCTATCCCGATCTGGCCGCCGGCCTCTCGGGTTCCGGGTGAAGCCGCCACGGCACTTCGCCTACACTTCGCCCACCTTCCAATTGGAGCGCTCCGATGCTCGAAGAATTCAAGAAGTTCGCCTTGCGCGGCAACGTGATCGACCTCGCGGTCGGGGTCGTCATTGGCGCCGCCTTCGGCAAGATCGTGTCGTCACTGGTGGGCGACCTGTTGATGCCGGTGATCGGCATGATGGTCGGTGGCGTTGATTTCGCTGACCTGGTGATCGTGCTCAAGGCAGCCGAGGGCGACCTGCCGGCGGTGACCATCGGTTACGGCAAGTTCCTCCAGACCGTGCTCGACTTCATCATCATCGCCTGGGCGGTGTTCCTGTTCGTGAAACTGTTCAACAACCTGAAGAAGAAGGAAGAGGCCGCGCCTGCCGCGCCGCCCGCGCCACCGGAACCGTCGGTGGAAGAGAAGCTGCTGACCGAAATCCGCGACCTGCTGAAAAAGGACTGATGCCTTGAACAACCCGGTTTCCCTCACCCAGTTCCTGATCGAGGAGCAACGCGCCCACGGTTCGTTGAACGCCGACCTGCGGCTGTTGCTGGAGGTGGTGGCTCGCGCCTGCAAGCGCATTTCCATCGCCGTGAGCAAGGGTGCCCTCGGCGGCGTGCTGGGAGAGGCCGGCACCGGCAATATCCAGGGCGAGGCGCAGAAGAAGCTCGACGTGCTGTCCAACGAGATCCTGCTGCAAGCCAATGCCTGGGGCGGCCATCTGGCGGCGATGGCGTCGGAGGAAATGGACCACCCCAGCCTGATCCCCGGCGAATATCCCACCGGCGGTTACCTGCTGTTGTTCGACCCGCTCGACGGCTCTTCCAACATCGACGTCAACATCAGCGTCGGCACCATCTTCTCGGTGCTGCGGGTGAAGGAGGGCGTCGAGCCCACCTGCGAAGAGTCGTTTCTGCAGCCGGGGACACAGCAGGTGGCGGCCGGTTATGCGGTGTACGGCCCCAGCACCCTGCTGGTGCTGACGCTGGGCACCGGGGTGCACGTGTTCACCCTCGATCGCGAGCTCGGCAGTTTCACCCTCACCCAGCGTGACGTGCGGATACCCGAGGATACCCAGGAGTTTTCCATCAACGCCTCGAACCGGCGGCACTGGGAAGCGCCGATGACGCGCTACATCGACGAATGCATTGCCGGCAAGACCGGGCCGCGGGGCAAGGATTTCAACATGCGCTGGGTGGCCTCGATGGTAGCCGACGTGCATCGCATCCTCACCCGCGGCGGGGTCTTCATGTATCCGCTGGATGCCAAGACCGCCGCCCAGGGCGGCAAGCTGCGATTGATGTACGAAGCCAACCCGATGAGCTTCATCATCGAGCAGGCCGGCGGCAAGTCGAGTACCGGCCGCGAGCGCATCATGGCGATCCAGCCGGAGGCCCTGCATCAGCGGGTGCCGGTGATCATGGGCTCCCGCAACGAGGTGGAGCGGGTCGTCAGCTATCACCAGGACAACTGAGCCCGCCGCCATCCCCGTTCACTCGTAGGACAGGCCCTCGGTCTTGCCCCAGAACACCCGGTAGGCGTAGACGGTGTAGAGCAGGATCGCCGGCAGTACCACCAGCACGCCCCAGAGGATGATCTTCAGGGATTCCGGGGCGCTGGCGGCGTCCCAGACGGTGATGCGGTCGAGCACCAGCCAGGGGAACAGGCTGTAGGCCAGACCGAAGAAGGCCAGGGTGAACAGGCCGACGGCGCCGGCAAACGGGGTCCACACCCAGCGCTCCACGCCGTGGGTGTTGCCGGCGCGCAGGTCCGCCTGCAAGCGCCGGCTGAAGATGAACAACAGGCCGACCAGCACGGCGGTCATCAGCGGGATCGGTGCCAACGCCAGGATGTTGGGAAAGCTGAACCATTTGGCGAAGATCTGCGGGCTCACCAGCGGGGTGGCCAGCGACACCCCTGCGATGCCGAGGGCGGCCACCAGCAGCGCCTTGCGTGCCCATCCGGCCGCGCGGGTCTGCAGGGCGCCCTCGCTTTTCATGATCAGCCAGCCCGCACCCAGCAGGGTGTAGCCGCCGGCCAGCCCGACGCCGATCCCCAGCGCGAACAGCCAGTTCAGCGGGCTGTGGTCGAAGGCGGTTACCAACAGGCCCAGCATCACCCCCTGGGACAGGGCGGCGAGGCTGCTGCCGACAAAGAAGGCGCGGTCCCAGAACGGTTTGTGGGCGGCGCGTGCCTTGACCCGGAAGTCGAAGGCGACGCCGCGCAGGATCAGCCCTGCCAGCATGACGGCCACCGGCAGGTAGAGACTGGTGAGAATCACCCCATGTGCCAATGGAAACGCCACCAGCAGGATGCCGACGCCGAGCACCAGCCAGGTCTCGTTGGCATCCCAGAACGGGCCGATGGAGGCGATCATCAGGTCGCGTTCCGCCTCGCTGCCGGCCCAGGGGAGGAGCATCCCCACCCCGAGGTCATAGCCGTCGAGAATGACGTAGGCGAACATCGACACGCCCATCAGCATCATGAAGATCAGCGGCAGCCACAGGGCTTCGCCCGTGAGTTCGGCGGGAATCATGCGGAGGCTCCTGCGATGGCCGGGGCAGCCGGTGCCGGCGTGCGGGCGTCGGCCTTGCGGGCCAGGTAGAACACCACCGACACATAGGCGGCGGTGAGAAACAGGTAGAGCGTCAGGTACATCGCCAGCGAGCTGGCGATCATGCCGCTGCCGATGGTGGGGGCGACCGCGTCGACGGTCTTCAGCACACCCTGCACCAGCCAGGGCTGGCGGCCCATCTCGGTGGTGTACCAGCCGGCCAGTACGCCCAGCCAGCCGGAGAAGGTCATGGCGATCACCGGCGGCAGCATCCACCGCGGCAGCTCGCCGCGACGCCACACCAGCAGGGTCGCCAGCCACGACACCGCCAGCATCAGCAGGCCGACGCCGACCATGATGCGGAAGGCCCAGAACACCGGCGCCACCCGCGGGTGCTCGCCGTCGAAGTCGTTGAGGCCCTGCACCACCCCGTCCCAGTCATGGGTGAGGTAGAACGAGGCCAGCCCGGGAATCGCCACCTCGAAATCGTTGCGGCGTTCGGCCTCGTTGGGCAGGGCAAACAGGATGGCCGGTGCGCGTGGCTGGGTTTCCCAGATGCCCTCCATCGCCGCCACCTTGGCCGGCTGATGCTTCAACGTATTGAGGCCATGGAGGTCGCCGATCACGATCTGCAGCGGAATCAGCAAGGCCGCCAGCACCACGCCCACCTTGAGGCCCAGCCGCGCTTCCTCGGCACGGTCACCCCGCCACAGGCGATAGGCCGACAGGCCGGCCACCAGAAAGGCGCCGGTCAGGCCACAGCCGATCAGCATGTGGCTGAAGCGGTAGGGCAGCGAGGGGTTGAAGACGATCGCCCACCAGTCGGTGGCATGGGCCACGCCGTCGCGCATCTCGAAGCCGGTGGGGGTCTGCATCCATGAGTTCAGCGCCAGAATCCAGAACGCCGACAGGGTGGTGCCGATGCAGACCAGGAAGGTGGCCAGGGTGTGCACCCGGTTGGACACCCGGTTCTGGCCGAACAGCATCACGGCGAGGAAGGTCGCTTCCATGAAGAAGGCGGTCAGTACCTCATAGGCCAGCAGTGGCCCGGCGATATTGCCGACGGTTTCCATGAACCCCGGCCAGTTGGTGCCGAACTGGAAGCTCATGGTGATGCCGCTGACCACCCCCAGCGCAAAGGTCAGGGCAAACACCTTGATCCAGAAACGGTAGAGCCCGGCCCAGGCGGGATTGCCGGTGGCGTTGTGGCGCAGCTTGAAGAACAGCAGCAGCCAACCCAGCGCGATGGTGATGGTGGGGAACAGGATGTGAAACGTGATGTTGGCAGCGAACTGGATGCGCGCCAGGGTGGCGGGTTCAAAGTCCATCGACGTTCTCGGCAGCGTGGGCGGGGGTCAGGGTGGGTTCGATGCGGGGCTTGCGGGCGACACTGGCGCCGCCCAGGCGGTCACGGAAATCCAGCAGCTTGGTGACGCCGGCGCCGAGCTGCATCAGGCGCTCAAGGGTGCCGCGGTCGAGTCGCTGCACTTCCAGAAACCAGCCGGTGAGCATTTCGATGAGGTCGTGCATCTCGCGCATGCGGCGGCGCAGATGGGCTTCGCCGGGATCGGTTTCGGGCTGCAGCAGGGCATCCCGCAGCATGGTCAGGGTGGGGGCGATCTCACGCTTGTGGCGCTCCTCGGCGAGCTTGCGGAAGATCTCCCAGGCGTCATCCGGCGAGGTGAAGTACTCGCGGCGGTCGCCGGGGCGGTAGCTGCGCTTGAGCAGTTGCCAGCCGTCCAGCTCCTTCAGCCCCATGCTGACGTTGGAGCGGGAGAAGCACAGACGTTCGGCGATCTCGTCCGCGGTGAGCGGCTGCGGGTGCGCCACCAGCAGGGCGTAGATCTGCCCGATGGTCCGGTTGATACCCCAGCGGGAGCCCATTTCGCCGAAGTGCATGATGAACTGGTCGGTGAGGGAGGCCATGACATCCTGTAATTTCAGTAATGACTGAAATTATTGACCAGCTTGCAATGCTTGTCCAGCAGGGCGGGTCAGACCAGCAGCAGGGCCGCCAGCCCGAGGAAAATGAAGAAGCCCATGCTGTCGGTGATGGCGGTGAGCATGACGCTCGACCCCATCACCGGGTCGCGGCCGAAGCGATGCAGGGTGAGCGGAATCACCACGCCGGCGCCCGCCGCCACCCACAGGTTGAGCAGCACCGCCAGGGCAATGACGCCGGCCAGCGCCCAGTCGTGATAAAGCACCAGGGTGGCGACCGCCAGCACGCTGCCCCAGAGCACGCCATTGAGGGTGGCGACGCTGAATTCCTTGGCGAACATCTGCCGTAACTGTGAGGGCCCCAGCTGGTCCAGCGCCAGGCCGCGGATCACCAGCGCCACCGTCTGGTTGCCGGTGTTGCCGCCGATGCTGGCGACGATCGGCATCAGCGCAGCCAGCGCCACCAGCTCCAGGATCACGCCCTCGAAGGCGTCGATCACCCGCGAGGCAAGAAAGGCGGTGAACAGGTTCAGCGCCAACCAGGGGCCGCGATTGCGGGCGCTGCTGGCGATCGGCGCGAACAGGTCCTCGCCGTGCGACAGGCCGCGTTGGCGCAGGCTGTCGGCCTCGGCCTTCTCGTTGATTTCGTCGACCACTGCGTCCACCGTGAGCCGCCCCACCACCTGCCGGTGCAGGTTGAGCACCGGTGCCTCGATCAGGTCGTACTTCTCGAAGGCATCAAGGGCCTCGCGGGCGGGGTCATCGGTGTAGAAGTAATGGGGGCCGGTGTCCATCACCTCGGCGACCTGCTGTTCCGGTTCGTTGAACAGCAGCTGCTCGAACCGCATCACCCCGCGCAACTGGCTGGCGCGGTCGATGACGATGATCTGGTTGCAGTCGTGCGGCAGGTCCTGACGGCGGCGGCGCAGCAGGCGTTGCACCGCCTCCAGGCTGGCATCGTCGCGGACCGTGATGTAGTCGAGGTCCATCATCGCCCCCACCGTGCCTTCGGGGAACGACAGCACCGACCGCACCTCGGCCTGGTCATCACGGTCAAGATGCGCCAGCACCTGCTGGCTGAGGTCGCCCGGCAGCTGTTCCAGCAGGTCGGCGATATCGTCGGATTCGAGATGGCGGATGGCGGCGGCGATGGATTCCGGCGCCATGTCCATCAACAGGGTGCGCAGCACCGCTTCCCCCATCTCCAGCAGCACCGCCCCGCGTTGCAACGGGGTGACCAGTTGCCAGGCCATCTGCCGGGCCTCGGGGGCAAGGCTTTCCAGCACGAAGGCGATGTCGGCGGGGTGGAAGCTGGCGAGCCGCTGCGACAGCCGGGCCTGCTGCTGGCGTTGCAGCAGTTGCGCCACGACATCGCTTCGGGGGCTGTCGTCGCGGGAGACCAGGTCGCGTTCGATGGCCTGCCGCGACAGCAATTCGATCACCTGCGCGCGTGCCTGCTCCAGGTGCCGGTGGTGGGCCCGGCCCTGCGCGCCTTCAGGATTGTCTGACCCGATTTGAGCCATACCCCACTCCTGCAGCAGATGAAAATCAAAAAGCCCGCCGGATGGCGGGCTTCGCTTGCAGCCAGGGCATCTGGCCTGTCGGAGCCGCGCTAACGCGGGCCGACCGGCACGCGCTGGACTACTTGATCTTGCCTTCCTTGAACACGACGTGCTTGCGCACCACCGGATCGTACTTCTTGAACTCGAACTTGTCCGGCGTGTTCTTCTTGTTCTTGGTGGTGGTGTAGAAGTAGCCGGTGCCCTCGGTGGAGATCAGGCGGATCTTCTCACGGTCTTTTTTCGTCTTGCCGGCCATGGTTACACCTTCTCGCCGCGGGCGCGGAGTTCAGCGATCACCACTTCGACGCCCTTCTTGTCGATGGTGCGCATGCCGTTGGCGGAAACGCGCAGCGAGATGAAGCGTTTTTCCGATTCCAGCCAGAAGCGATGCTTGTGGAGGTTCGGTTCGAAGCGGCGGCGGCGACGGTTGTTGGCGTGGCTCACCGTGTTACCGGTGGTCGGCCGCTTGCCGGTGACCTGACAGACTTTGGACATGAGTACAGCCCTCAAAAAAATCGGGTGGCCGGTCAGTGATGACCTGAGCCCTGCCAGCCGGTGGGCCAGCACACAAAGGGCGCGCTTTATAGCAGCTTTGTTCGTCGGGCCGCAAGCGTTACCCCGGCGTTCACAACCAGCCACGGCGGGCAAAGCTGACCGGCGGGCCGTCGCCGATCACCAGATGGTCGAGCACGCGGATGTCCACCAGCGCCAGGGCCGACTGCAGGCGCTGGGTCAGCGCGCGGTCGGCGGGGCTGGGCTCGGCCACGCCGCTGGGGTGGTTGTGGGCGAGGATGACGGCCGCGGCATGGTGCTGCAGGGCGCGGCGCACCACCTCGCGGCTGTAGACCGCCGCCGCGTCCAGCGTGCCCTCACTGATGCGCTCGAAGGCCAGTACCCGATGCTGGTTGTCGAGATAGAGCAGGGCGAACACCTCGTGATGCAGGTCGCGCAGCTGGTGGCACAGGTAGTGGGCCACCGCGTCAGGGTCGGTCAGCGCATCGCCGCGCTGCAGGCTCTCGGCCAGATGCCGGCGCGCCATCTCCAGCACCGCCTGCAGTTGCGCGTACTTGGCCGGCCCCAGCCCGGCCTGCGCGCAGAACCGTTGCGCGTCAGCCTGCAGCAGGGCACGTAACCCGCCGAAGTCGCGCAGCAGCCGGCGCGCCAGATCGACCGCGCTCTCGACGGGGACGCCGGTACGCAGAAAGATCGCCAGCAGCTCGGCATCGGACAGCGCGCCGGGGCCGGCGGCCAGCAAGCGCTCGCGGGGGCGTTCGGCGGCAGGCCAATCGCGGATCGGGGGCATGCTGACTCCTGTCGTGAATTCTCATCAACCAGCTCGGCGATAGAATAGTGCCCGAATGAACACGCTCCTCACACCCTTGGCCGGTCGTCGCATCCTGTTGGGTGTCACCGGGGGCGTCGCCGCCTACAAGGCTGCCGACCTGCTGCGCCGCCTCAAGGAGGCCGGGGCCGAGGTGCGGGTGGTGATGACCACCCATGCCACCGCCTTCGTCGCGCCGCTGACCTTTCAGGCCCTGTCCGGCGAGCCGGTGCGCGACGGGCTGCTCGACCCCGCCCACGAAGCGGCGATGGGGCATATCGAACTGGCGCGCTGGCCCGACCTGATTCTGGTGGCGCCCGCGACCGCAAATTGCATGGCCAAGGTTGCCCAGGGGCTTGCTGACGATCTGTTGTCGACGCTGTTGCTGGCCACTGATCGCCCGGTGGCGATGGCGCCGGCGATGAACCGGCTGATGTGGGCCAACCCCGCCACCCGTGCCAATGTCGAGACGCTTCTTGCTCGTGGCATCCAGCTGCTGGGGCCGGGCAGTGGAGACCAGGCCTGTGGCGAGACCGGCGAAGGCCGGATGCTGGAGCCGGTGCAGATCCGCGATGCGGTGATCGAACGCCTGACCACCCCCGGCCCGCTGCAGGGCTGTCGGGCCGTGGTCAGTGCCGGCCCGACCCGCGAGCCGATCGACCCGGTGCGCTTCATCGGCAACCGCTCCTCCGGCAAGCAGGGCTTTGCGGTGGCGGCAGCGCTGAAGGCGCTGGGCGCCGAGGTGACGCTGGTGGCCGGGCCGGTCAGCCTGCCCACCCCGGCCGGGGTGAAGCGGGTCGATGTCGAGACCACCGCGCAGATGCTGGAGGCCGCCCGTACCGCGGTGGCCGGTGCCCAACTGTTCGTCTCGGTGGCGGCAGTGGCCGACTACCATGTTGCCGACGTGGCCCCGCGCAAGATCAAGAAGCATGACGCCAGCCTGCCGCTGGTGCTCAACCGCAACCCGGACATCCTGAGCACGCTGCGGGCTGAGTTCCCGGCGCTGTTCATGGTCGGCTTCGCCGCCGAAACCGACGACCTTGAAACCCACGCGCGCGGCAAGCTCGAACGCAAGGGCCTGCAGATGATTGCCGCCAACCAGGTCGGCGACGGCCGCGCTTTCGAAGTTGATCGCAACGCGCTGCAGGTGTTCTGGCCGGGGGGCAGCGCCACCCTCGACGAGGGGCCGAAGGCCGACGTCGCCCGTGCCCTTGCCGCTCTCATTGCCGACCGTTACCGGAACCCCTGATGACCTCGATCGAACTGAAAGTGCTGGACCCCCGCGCCAGCGTGCCGGCCTATGCCACCGACGGCAGTGCCGGGCTGGACCTGCGGGCGCTGCTGGATGCAGCGCTGGAACTGCAGCCGGGCCAGACGCAATTGATCAAGACCGGTCTCGCCGTGCATATCGCCGACCCCGGCTTGGCGGCGGTGATCCTGCCGCGTTCCGGGCTCGGCCACAAACACGGCATCGTGCTCGGCAACCTGGTCGGCCTGATCGACTCTGATTATCAGGGTGAGTTGATGGTGAGCTGCTGGAACCGCGGCCAGACCCCCTTCACCATCGAACCCGGCGAGCGCATCGCGCAGCTGGTATTCGTGCCGGTGGTGCGCGCCGCGCTGACGGTGGTCGACGCGTTCGGCCAGGGCTCTGCCCGCGGCGCCGGTGGATTTGGCTCTACCGGCCGGACCTGATAGAACCCCCTCACCCCTGACCCGTCGCCCGACACGGCATGACCATCGACCTCGCCACTGCCCAGAACATCGCCCGGGTTCTCACCGAAGCCCTGCCCTACATCCAGCGCTTCCATGGCAAGACCATGGTGGTGAAGTACGGCGGTAACGCGATGAAGGACGACACCATGATCGAGTCGTTCGCGCGCGATATCGTGCTGATGAAGGCGGTCGGCATGAATCCGGTCGTCATTCATGGCGGCGGGCCGCAGATCGGCGCCCACCTCGAACGCCTGGGCAAGAAGAGCGAGTTCATCGACGGCATGCGGGTCACCGATGCCGACACCATGGATGTGGTGGAGATGATGCTCGGCGGGCTGGTCAACAAGGCGGTGGTGTCTGCGATCAACCAGCAGGGCGGTCGTGCGGTCGGGCTCACCGGCAAGGATGGCGGCATGATCCGCGCCCGCAAGATGACCATGCCCGGTGGTCAGGATGTCGGTCAGGTCGGCGAGGTCGAGCAGATCGATCCGCGGGTGATCAACCACCTGGAAGCCGGCGGCTTCATCCCGGTGATCGCGCCAGTCGGTGTCGGCGCTGCCGGCGAGGCCTACAACATCAACGCCGACATCGCCGCCGGCAAGCTGGCGACAGTGCTCAAGGCCGAAAAGCTGATGCTGCTCACCAACATCCGCGGCCTGCTGGACAAGGACGGCAAGATCCTCACCGGCCTCAAGGTGCCGCAGGTGCAGGCGCTGATCGCCGACGGCACCATCTATGGCGGCATGCTGCCGAAGATTGGCTGCGCGCTGGATGCGGTGAATGCCGGCGTCAAGTCGGCCCACATCATCGACGGCCGCATCGAACATTCGGTGTTGCTGGAGCTGTTTACCGATGAAGGGATCGGCACCCTGATCCGCGGCTAGGGGGTGAGCTTGCGGAAGCGGGCAATGTCGCGGTCATAGCGTTCACGCAGCTCGGCGCCCTTCGCGTCGAGCGCATCCAATGCGACCTGATGCTCTTTTTCGGCGTCGGCAAAGCTGTTGATCTGCTGCTGCAGCTTGTCGGGCACCGCCTTGCCGGCCTCACCGAGGCTGGCCGCGCGCTGGCTCAGGTCGGCCAGCGATTTCCGCGTCTCCGCCAGCGCCTCCTCGGCCAGCACGCGGCGGCCAGCAAGGTCGGACAGGCGGCGTTCGCGCTGGTCGATCAGGGCCTGCACGTCGGGGTAGGTCTGGATCAGGAAGTTGTCGTAGGCCTCGCGCTTGGCGGCGGCCTCGGCATCGGCCTCGGCGCGGGCCTGAGCCTCGATCGCCGCCTGTCGCTCGGCCGCCGTGGCCTCGCGGGCGCGGGTTTCCACCACCACACCACGGTCGTTGAACAGCTTGCGTTCCTTGCTGGCGTACTGCGGTGGCACCGTGTTGCCACAGGCGCGCTGGCCGTTGTCGTCGGTCCAGCAGACGATGCGCGGCGTGCTCTGTGCATGAACCGTAGTCGCGATTGCGAACAGGGCAAGACCCAGGGCAGGGGTGTGACGCAGATTCATCATTGCACTCCGTAGGCGGCCTGATAGGCGCGAATCGCTGCCGCGGTGGCGGCGTGTTCGGCGCCGGTGCCCAGATAATCCAGCACATCGCGCACGTTGACCAGCGACTGCACGCCGACCCCGGTATCGGCCGCCATCGCCTCCACTGCAGACTGACCTGCCAGCGGACCCTGCTCCTGGCGGTCGAGGGCGATGAGCGCGGCCACCGGCTCGGCACCCGCCTCGCGCAGCAGCGTCACGGCCTGTCGCAGGGCGGTGCCGGCGGTCAGCACGTCGTCGATGATCACCACCCGCTTGCCGCGGGGGTCGGCGCCGACCAGGGTGCCCCCCTCGCCGTGGTCCTTGGCTTCCTTGCGGTTGTAGGCAAAGGGGACGTCGCGGCCCTGCTCGGCCAGGGCCACGGCGACTGCGGTGGCCAGCGGGATGCCCTTGTAGGCGGGGCCGAACAGCAGGTCGAATTCGATGCCGCTGGCGGTCAGTGCGGCGGCATAGGCCTGGCCGAGGCGACGCATGGCAGCGCCACCGCTGATGCGGCCGAGGTTGAAGAAGTAGGGCGATTTCCGCCCCGACTTGAGGGTGAACTCGCCGAAGGTCAGCACGGCATGGCTGACCGCCAGTTCGAGGAAGTCGCGTTGATGAGGCAGCATGATCGGGTCCGGGTTCAGGATCGGGCAGGGTGCGCGCGGGAACGCTACCCTATCGCCATTCTACGAATCCCCCGGGGCCGGCTCATCCGTGCGTATCGTCAGTGTCAACACCAATGGGCTGCGTTCGGCCGCCCGCAAGGGCTTTTTCGACTGGCTGGAAGTCTCGGGCGCCGACGTCGTCTGTGTCCAGGAAACCAAGGCACAGGCCGCGGATCTGGATGACAGCTTCCGTCCTGCCGGGTGGCACGTGCACTTTCACAGTGCACTCAAGAAGGGCTATGCCGGTACCGCCATCTACGCCCGGCAGGCACCTGACGCAGTGATCGACAGCCTCGCGCTGCCCGAATTCGATGACGAGGGCCGCTATCTCGAATACCGGTTCGGACCCCTGTCGGTGGCCTCGCTGTATCTGCCGTCAGGCTCGTCCGGCCCCGAACGGCAGGCATCCAAAGACCGCTTTCTCGACGCCTATCTGCCGCAGATGGCGGCGATGCGGGCCGGTGGCCGCGAGTACGTGCTCTGCGGGGACTGGAACATCGCCCATCGCGAGATCGACCTGAAGAACTGGAAGTCCAACCAGAAGAACTCCGGCTTCCTGCCGCACGAGCGGGCATGGATGGACCAGGTGCTGGCGCAGGGGTGGGTGGATGCCTACCGTCACCTCTATCCGGAGGCCGAAGGCGAGGCCTATACCTGGTGGTCGAACCGCGGCAACGCCTACGCCAACAACGTGGGATGGCGTATCGACTACCAGATTGTCACCCCCGGCATGGCGGCCCGATTGACCGCCGGCACGGTCTACAAGGACCAGCGTTTTTCCGATCACGCGCCCCTGATTCTCGACTATGCCGACTGAGGCCGCCGGCTGGCGCGCCTGGCTGGCCTACCTGCAGCCGCGCCCGCTGGCGATGCTGTTTCTCGGCTTTTCGGCCGGGCTGCCGTTCCTGCTGGTGTTCTCGACGCTGTCGGCCTGGCTGCGCGAGGCCGGCATCGACCGCACCACCATCGGCCTGCTGTCGTGGGTAGGGCTCGCCTACTCCTTCAAGCTGTTGTGGGCGCCGGTGGTGGACCGCGCCACGCTGCCGCTGCTCAGCCGCTGGCTGGGGCGGCGGCGGGCCTGGATGCTGCTGGCGCAACTGGCGCTGATTGCCGGGCTGGCGGCGATGGCCCACGGCGACCCGGTGAACGCGCTGCCGCTGCTGGCGACGCTGGCGGTGGCGGTGGCCTTTGCCAGCGCCACCCAGGACATCGTCATCGACGCCTGGCGCATCGAGGCGGCACCGCAGAGCCTGCAGGGCACCATGGCCGCCACCTACCAACTGGGCTACCGCCTGGGCCTGATGATGGCGACCGCTGGCGCCCTGTGGCTGGCGGGCACCTACGACTGGAAGACGGCGTATCTGGCGATGGCGGCGGCGGTCGGGCTGGGGCTGCTGACCACCCTGCTGATCCCCGAGCCGGACGCCAGCGCGGTGGCCGCAGAGGCCGCGGCACAGGCGCCCCGGCGCAATCTGCGCGAGCTGTTCCGGGTGGCGATCTGGGAGCCGCTGGCGGAGTTCTTCACCCGCAACGGCGTGCGCTCGGCGCTGCTGATCCTGGCATTCGTCGGCAGCTTCCGCCTGACCGACTACACCATGGGCGTGATGGCCAACCCGTTCTATCTCGACGTCGGCTACACGCTGCAAGAGATCGCGCTGGTGGCCAAAGGCTACGGCGTGGTGGCGTCGATCATCGGCGTTGTTGTCGGTGGCTGGGGCGTGCTGCGGCTGGGCACCATCCGCGCGCTGGTGGTAGGCGGCGTACTGGTGATCGGCTCGAATCTAGCCTTTCTCACCCTGGCCCTGCAGGAGCAGCCCGGCCTGCTGGCGCTGGGCATGGTGGTGAGTGGCGACAACTTCGCCTACAACTTCGCCGGCACGGCGTTCATCGCCTACCTGTCGGGGCTCACCAACATCGCCTACACGGCGACCCAGTACGCGCTGTTCTCGTCGCTGTTCTCGTTGCCGGGCAAGCTGTTGATGGGGGCATCGGGGGCGGTGGTCGATGCCTTCGGCTACCCGGTGTTCTTCGCCTACACCTCACTGCTGGGGCTGCCCAGCCTGGTGTTGGTGATCTACCTGTCGCGGCGGTTGCCGGTGCCGGCTCAGAGGCCCAGCTGATCGAGCTTGTCGAGGGGGTCTCGCCACTGATCGCCGCCGCCGCCAAGCTCGTCTTCCAGACCGAAGTCGTCGCGTGCCGTGTCGTAGGCGCCGGCCAGGTCCTCGGGCGGGGCGCAGGGCCGGGCGGCGAGGCCCAGCCAGCTGTCGAAGTCGAAATCCTCCAGCGTACCGTCGTAGTGCTGCACCAGCACGATCTCGCCGTGAAGATCGATGCCGACGATCTCGAACGGTTCCCCGTCGGTGCGGTACCAGCGCCCCACGGAGACCTCACTCAGCCATTCCGCCATGTGCCAACCCTCCGGTGATCACAATGGAATCACACCATCGGTTCTACGCCGGTTGTGAGGGGCTTTCAACCGCCTTCGGTTGACCCTGGCGACAAGCGGTGGGGGCGGCCCCCACTCAGGGGCAGGGGATGGTGTAGCGCTGGTGGAGGGCCTCGATGGCCTTCAATACGTCCACATTCAAGCGGATATCGGCGGAACCGAGATTGGACTCGAGTTGCGCCAGGGTGGTCGCCCCGATGATGTTGCTGGTGACGAACGGTTGCGCATTGACGAAGGCCAGCGCCATCTGCGCCGGGTCCAGCCCGTGTTCCTGCGCCAACGCCACGTAGGCGCGGGTGGCGGCGATCCCCTGTTCGCCGTTGTAGCGGCCAAAGCGCTTGAACAGGGTCAGCCGCCCATCGGCGGGCCAAGTGTCGCCGAGATACTTGCCACTGAGCATGCCGAAGGCGAGCGGCGAATAGGCCAGCAGGCCGACCTGCTCGCGGTGGGCGAACTCGGCCAGCCCGACCTCGAAGCTGCGGTTGAGCAGGGAATACGGATTCTGCACGCTGACCACCCGCGGCAGCCCGGCATCCCGCGCCAGACGAAGGTATTCCGACAACCCCCAGGGGGTCTCGTTGGAGATGCCGACGTGGCGAATCTTGCCGGCCTGCTGCAGCTCCGCCAGCGCCCGCAGCGTTTCCTCGATGGGCGTGCTGCCGCGTTCGTCCGGCACGTAGCCCAGCTTGCCGAAGTAGTTGGTGCCGCGTTCCGGCCAGTGGATCTGATAGAGATCGATGACGTCGGTCTGCAGCCGCTTCAGGCTGGCATCGCAGGCGGCGATGACATGATCGCGCTTCAGCAGCGGGCCGCCGCGAATGTAGGGGAAGGCGCCGGGGCCGATCACCTTGCTGGCGATCATCAGGCCATCCGGGCGTCCGTGTTTCTTCAGCCAGGTGCCGATGTAGGTCTCGGTCAGGCCGTAGGTTTCGGCACGCGGTGGCACCGGGTACATCTCGGCCGCGTCGAACAGGTTCACCCCGGCCGCCACGGCCCGGTCCATCTGCGCGTGGGCGTCAGCTTCGGTGTTCTGCTCGCCCCAGGTCATGGTGCCGAGGGTGATCAGGCTGATGCGCAGGTCGGTGTCGCCGAGCGGGCGGGTGTCCATCGTCAGGCTCCTGGGTCTTGGCGGCGGGCGATCAGGGCCTCCACCACCGGCTTGAGGATACGGGTCATCGCCTCGCCGATCAGCGCGCCGGGAATCACCAGGGTCTGCGGCTGCGACAGGAAGGCGCCGGGCAGCCCGGCCTGCAGTGACAGCACGTCGGGTTTGAACCGTCCCTGCGGGTTGAAGTGCGCCACCACCAGGCTTTCCTCGGGCGCGGGGATGTCGCGCACCATGAACGGGTTGGAGGTGTCCACCAGCGGCACCCGCTGGAAGTTGATGTCGGTGCGCGAGAACTGCGGCGTGATGTGGGTGACGTAGTCCGGCATGCGGCGGAGGATGGTGGCCATCACGTCTTCCGGCCGGTGTCCCCGCTCGTCGGTATCGCGGCGGATCTTCTGGATCCACTCCAGATTGATCACCGGGGTCACCCCGATCAGCAGGTCCATGTGGCGCGCGATGTTGACGTCGTCACCGACATAACCGCCGTGCAGGCCTTCGTAGAACAGCAGATCGGTATCGGAGGGCAGCGGTTCCCAAGGCGTAAACGTGCCCGGGGGTTGACCGGCGGCTTCACCCTCGGCGTCGGTGTGCAGATAGCGTCGGATCTTGCCGCTGCCGGCACTGCCATAGGATTCCAGACAGGTGTCGAGCCGCTCCAGCAAGTTGCCCTGCGGGCCGAACAGCGAGAAGTTCTCGCCGCGGATGCGGGCCCGCTCCAGCGCGTCCCGCAGCTGCTCGCGGTCGTAGGCGTGGAAGGCGTCACCCTCGATGATGGCCGGTTTCAGGCCGAGGGTGTCGGCGATCTGCTGCAGCACCTTCATCGCCGTGCTGGTGCCGGCGCCGCTGGCGCCGGTGATGCCGATGATGGGGTGACGGGCGGACATGAGGGGTTCAGTCGCGCACGTAAGCGAGGTCGAACACGGCGTGCCCGAGGCGTTCACCGCGCTTTTCGAAGCGCGTCAGGGCGCGGTTGGCCGGGCGCGGCACATAGGTGCCGTCATCGCTCAGGTTGCGCAGGCCCGCGGTGGCGTTGAGCACCTGCACCATCTGTTCGGCGTACTCGGCCCAGTCGGTGGCCAGCAGCAGGCGCCCGCCCGGTGCCAGCCGTTGTACCGCCAGGGCGGCAAACGGCGCTTGCACCAGCCGACGCTTGTTGTGGCGCTTCTTGTGCCAGGGATCGGGGAACTGGATCACCAACTCGTCGAGCGCGCCGGCGGCGACGCAGTGGCGCAGCACGTCCACCGCATCATCGGTGTAGACCCGCAGATTGGTGGCCCCGCCGGCATGGGCCCGCGACAGCAGATGGCCGACTCCGGGGCGGTGGACCTCGGCACCGATGAAGTCACGCTCGGGCTCCGCCAGCAACCGCGCCAGCAGGTAGTCGCCAACCCCGAAGCCGATCTCGAAGGTAAGCGGAGCGGTGCGGCCGAACACCGCCTGCGGGTCCAGCGGCGTGCGCGGGTCCAGACCGCAGGCCGGCAGCAGGGTCTCCAGTGCCTGTTGCTGGCCGACCGTCATGCGCCCCTCGCGCCGCACGAACGAGCGGATCGGGCGCATCGCCGTGCCGGCCACCGTCATCCGCTGAGGCCTTCGAGCGGTGACGACGCCGAGGCATAGCGGCGTCGCGGCATGCGGCCGGCCAGAAAGGCCTCACGGCCCGCCTCGATGCCCTTGCGCATGGCACTGGCCATCAGCACCGGGTCGCGCGCTTCGGCGATGGCGGTATTCATCAGCACCCCATCGCAACCGAGTTCCATGGCAATGGCAGCGTCGCTGGCGGTGCCGACGCCGGCATCGACAATGATCGGTACGCCGGCATTCTCGACGATGGTGAGAATGTTGTAGCGGTTCTGGATGCCGAGGCCGGAGCCGATCGGCGCCGCCAGCGGCATCACCGCGACACAGCCGAGTTCCTCCAGCCGTTTGCAGGCAATCGGGTCGTCGGTGCAGTACACCATGACCTGGAAGCCGTCCTTTACCAGCGTTTCGGCCGCGGCCAGGGTGGCGGGCATGTCGGGGTAGAGGGTTTTCGGGTCGCCCAGCACTTCCAGCTTGACCAGGGTGTGGCCGTCGAGCAGCTCCCGCGCGAGCTGGCAGGTGCGCACGGCATCGGCCGCGGTATAGCAGCCCGCGGTGTTGGGCAGCAGCGTGAACTGGTCGGGCGGAATCACGTCGAGCAGATTGGGCTCATCGGGGTTCTGTCCGATGTTGGTGCGGCGGATCGCAACCGTGACGATCTCGGCGCCGCTGGCGACAATGGCGGTACGGGTCTGGTCGAGGTCGCGGTATTTGCCGGTGCCGACCAGCAGGCGCGAGCCATACGCACGGCCCGCAATCATCAGGGGCGTTGTTTCAGTCATGGCCGGGTTCAGCGCGGAAAAACGGCCGCGACGGCGACCGTGAACAGGAAACTGGAGCGGGTGATGGGAATCGAACCCACGCTATCAGCTTGGGAAGCTGAAGTTCTACCATTGAACTACACCCGCGTGCGTGACCGGAGAGTGTAATGCAGATCGTGTTGAACGGGGAACCGCGAAAATTGGCCGAAGCGACAGCCCTGCCGACGCTGCTGGCCGACCTCGCCCCGCCCGGCCGCCGGCTGGCGGTGGAGATCAACGGCGAGATCGTGCCGCGCTCGCGCTGGTCCGAGCGTCAACTGCAGGACGGCGACCGGGTCGAGGTGATCCAGGCGGTTGGAGGGGGGTGAGCCCAGCAGCGAGCACTGCTCGCTGCTGGGCGAACGACCCGACATGGGTGAACCCCACCGTTTTTGCGAGCACTGCTCGCGGGTGGGGTGAACGACCGGACATGGAAGTCCGGGCCGGAGTGGATTAGCAAGATGACGTGTCGCCAGGATGGCCAGCGCCACCGTGCATTAGCGGCACAACCCAAGACGTATGAGCGATACAACAGTTATTTGGCGAGCAGCACTCGGATCGCCCTAGTGCCGGCGGCCACGCGGCACGGCCATTCGGGACCCGCTCAAGTCCGTCCTGGATCGCTCGACGCTGGACATCGTGTCCAGCGACGGTCCCGAATCGCCGCGCCGCGCGTCCGCCTGAAGGTCGTGCCGACCTGACAAGATTGCCACGCCTGCTACGCAGGCTCGCAATGACAGGGAAATGGGCTGTCATCGCGAGGGGCGCAGCCCCGCGGCGATCTCGTCACCGAAAGGTACTGCCGCTCCAGCAAGATTGCCACGCCTGCTGCGCAGGCTCGCAATGACAAGCAAAGGGCTGTCATCGCGAGGGGCACAGCCCCGTGGCGATCTCGTCCGGTCGGCACGGCCATCGTCACCAGATTGCGACGCCTGCTGCGCAGGCTCGCAATGACAACGCCTCAGACCCCGTCGCCGACAATCTCACTGCTACTCAGCAACGGCAACTGCACCTGCCCACTGACCGTCATTGCCGGCAACACCAGGTCACGCGACCAGGTGACCGGATATTGGGCATGGAAGCCGTACATCAGCAGGCCCAGCTCGGCGCCCGGGGTCAGCCGCTCGGCAATGCCGGTCATGTCCAGGGTCTGGGTGCCGAAACCCCGCACCGGGGTGAGCTGGTCGTCGATGAGGTCCCAGCGCTGCTCCCCCGCCAGGCGCTGGCCCAGCCCGAGGAAGAGGATGGGGTCACAGGCGCCGAGGGCCAGCGGCGTCGGACACTCCTCCAGACCGAGGCCGCCGACTGGTGCCAGCGTGATCTCGACAATCGGCACCCCCGCGAGGACGGCGCCCTGCTCGGGCACGAGCATCAGCGGTTGATCCGCCAACAGCAGCTCACGAATGCTGCTGCCGAGCAGGCTTCCCACCACGCCCAGCACGCTGTTGAACTGCGGCGTGCTGCTGTCGATGTCGAAGGGATCGCCGCCGCGTTTCACCGTATCGACGCTGATGGCGTCGCCTTCGGCCAGGCTCAGGCAGACATCGTCGCCAATCGGCAGGGCGGCATCGACGGCGCCGGCCTTGCCCTGGAGCTTTTCCTCGAACCAGGCGAACTGGGCGTCGTCCAGATTGATCCCGCCGCAGGTCCGCGAGCCGCCGCCGTCCTGAAAGCCGGGCAGCGTCAGCGCGGCATAGAACGGGTCCAGCGCCGATTGCGCCCCCTCGGGCAGCGCCACCGGCAGCAGATGGCCGGTCTGGTGGGTGAGCAGACGGACGTCGCCGCCGGCGGCCTTCAGACACTCGTAGTTGCCGACGCCGTCGTTGAAGTTGAACAGGGTGTCGCGGAAGCCCTGGGTGAGCAGCACGTCGATGGGTGCGTAGGGCCGTGGCGGCACGTTCAGCGGGTCGGGTTGGGCCAGCAGGAAATCCTGCGGGCCGGCCGCAATGCCATCGCAGAAGTAGCCAACGCTGTGATACGTGAAATAGTTGCGGCCCGGCTCCGGAAAGACATTGGTCAGCGCCCCCTGCAGCAGGGTTTCGACAATGGCCGGGTCCTGGTTGGTGAGGGTCGGCGAAACCGCGTTGAGCAGGCCGGCAACGTCACCCGCAGCGACGCCACCCAGTGCGCCCAGCAGCGAGGTCACGCCGCTGGCCTCACCGCCGGCGGCCAGCACCAGCACCCAGCCGGACTTGATCACATCGTTCGGGTTGAGGGCATACACTAGGTCATGCGGGGTGATGTCGGGCGCCAGCACGCGCAGGCGCTGCTGCGGGTCGGCACCGGCCAGCAACAGCTGGTACATGCCGCCGTAGGAGCCACCAAAGCTGCCCACCAGCATGGCGCCGTCGCCGCGGCGGCGCAGGCCGGGCAGGGTTTCGGCCCAGTCGAGGATGGCGATCAGGTCCTGGCCCTCGGTATCCGGGCCCATCACCCGCACCGCGCCACCGGACTCGCCGAAGCCGCGCTGGTCGATCGAGATCACGTAGTAGCCGGCCTCGGTGAGGCGAGCGATAAAGCCGCTGCGCTCGGTCTGGCGGGCGCCGCCATAGCCATGGCCCTGCAGCACCAACGGGTAGGTCTGGCCGGCCACCAGCTGATCCGGTTCGAACACCTCGAAGGAGATGTCCACGCCGTCCACCGGCGACGCCAGCACCACATGCTCCTGGGTGCCGGCGCGGCTTTCCGTTACTGGCACGCTGGGCGGAGCGCCGGTACCCGCCCCGGGCGACAGGGCATCGCTGCCACAGGCGGTGAGGGTGGCGCTGACCAGCAGCAGGCAGGCGCGCAGTGCGCCGTGGGGGGTTTTCAGATACATGGGAGCTCCTCCGTGACTGTGGGCGTCACGTCCGTGAGGGCGCATCGTCACATATCTGCAACGTCCGGCGGCGGTAAAGCCCCAGTTAAGGATGAATTTACTAGACTGCGCCTGTCCTCTGTGGCGCGCCTGCCGCGTGCCCTCGCTTACAAGGCTTTTCCCCATGGCAAAGAAACTCAAGATCGCGTTGTCCGTGCTGGGCCTGCTGCTGGTGCTGCTGGTGGGCGCCGCCATTGCCCTGCCGATGCTGATCGACCCCAACGACTACCGCGACACCATCGCCGAGGCGGTGGAGAAGAACACCGGCCGTAGCTTCACGCTCGGCGAGATCGAGCTCAAGGTGTTTCCCTGGATCAAGCTGCGGGTCAACGACGCTGAACTCGGCAATGCCGCCGGCTTTGGCGATCAACCGTTCGCCCGGGTGGGAACGGCGGATGTCGGCGCGCGGCTGCTGCCGCTGCTGTTCGACCAGCGGCTGGAAGTGAGCACGGTGACCCTCAGCGGGCTGGTGCTCAACCTGGAGAAACGCAAGGACGGCAGCAACAACTGGGATGACCTGGCCAAACCGGCCGACCCGGATGCCGCGCCAGAACCCGAGGCCGAGCCCGGTGAAGGCGGTTTCGACCTGCAGCAACTGGACATCGCCGGTGTCAGCATCGACAACGCGACGCTGCGCTACGAGGATGCCCAGGCCCCGCTGTCGGTGCTGATCGAGAACCTGCAGCTGGAAACCGGGGCGCTGGCCCCGGGCGCGCCGATGGACGTCGAGACCTCGCTCGACCTCATCCTCGGCGAGCCGGCGCTGACCGCCGCCATTGCCCTGTCGACCCGCGTGGTGCCGGATGACGCTTTCGACCGCATCGCGCTGGAAGGCCTCAAGCTCAAGGTCACGGCCGATGGCAAGCAAGTGGTGGACGGCAGCGATGTCGCCGCCGTGATCACGCTGGACGGCGATCTGGTGGCGCGGCTGACCGATCAGGTGTTCACCGCGAGCGGCCTCAAGCTGGCCGTCACCGGCAGCGGCAACACCCTGATGGATGGCCAGCCGCTGGGTGCTGCAGTGACCCTCAACGGGGATGTCGACGCCAATCTCAAGAGCGGCCAGGTTGCGGTCAAGAATCTGTCGCTGGCAGCCCAGACCGGCGGCAGCGAGACCCCCAACCCCATGGGCCTGAAGGCCTCGGCCACGCTGATCGGCAACCCGACCTTGTCGCTGGAACCGATGGCCCTGCAGTGGAATGATCTGACGCTGACCGGGGAAGCCGCGGGCGGCCCGTTGTCACGGCCGGCCGAGCTGTCGCTGAAAGCGGCACTGGGCTACAACGGTGCCGACGGCACCGCCTCGGTGAAAGACCTGGTGCTGACCAGTCTCGGCGTCGGCCTGCGTGGCGGCATGACCGCTCGCCAACTCGACGGCGATACCCCGCAGGTGAGCGGCACCCTCGATATCGGCAGTTTCTCGCCGCGCCAGGTGATGGACCAATTGGGCATCGCCTACGCCACCGCCGACGGCGAGGTGCTGTCGAACGCCCAGCTGTCGGCCGCCTTCGACGGCACGGCGAAACGCATCGCCCTCAAGGACGTGAAACTGCGTCTGGATGACACCACCGCGAGTGGCAACGTGACGGTTCGCGATATCGCCAGTCAATCGGTCGCCTTCGACCTCAACGTCGATGCCATCGATGTCGACCGCTATCTGCCCCCCGCCAGCGAAAGTGCGCACAAGGAAGACAAGCCTGCCGGTGACCAGGGTTCGATCAACGACATCGAATTGCCCACCCAGGCGCTCGACAACCTCAATGCCGACGGCACCTTGCGTATCGGCGAGTTGAAGGTCAGCGGGCTGACCCTCAGCGATGCCCGCGTCACCCTCAGCGGGCCGGCCGGCCAACCCAAGCGCCAACAGATCAGCGCCAAGCTTTATGGCGGCACCATCAACCTCGACAACCGCTACTCCCCGGGCAAGACGCCGACCTACGCGCTGAAGACCGAGCTCGACGCGCTCAAGGCCGCGCCGTTCCTCAAGGACCTGCTGGGGGAAGACTACGTGTCCGGCCTCGGCAAACTCAGCATCGACCTGACCAGTGCCGGCGGCACGGTCGGTGCGCTGCGGCAGGCGCTCAACGGACAGTTGTCGTTCGAAGTGCGAAATGGCGCGGTCAAGGGCTTCAATCTGGCGCAGGTGTTGCGCCGCGGCGAAGCCATGCTGGCCGGCGACATGGTGGCGGCGCGGGCGGCGGCCAACACCTCGGAAGAAACCGACTTCGCCACCTTCGGTGCGGCCGCCCGCATCGTCAACGGCGTGCTCAAGACTGACAGCCTCAACGCTGCCAGCCCGCTGTTCCGGCTGACCGGTGGCGGCGAGATCGACTTGGCCAAGGAAACCATCAACTTCCTCGCCAAGCCGACTGTGGTGGAAACCTCCACCGGTCAGGATGGCAAGGCGCTGGACAACCTCAAGGGTCTCACCATCCCGATCCAGCTCACCGGCAGCCTGTTCGCGCCCAAGGTGCGGCTGGATATCAAGGAGGCGTTGCAGCAGAAAGCGCTGGACGGCGCCCGCGAGAAGATCGAGGAAGAAAAGGACCGGGTGAAAGACCAGCTGCAGGAAAAACTGCAGGAGAAGCTTGGCCCCGATGCCGGCGAAGCCCTGCGCGGCCTGTTTGGTGGCAGCAGACGTTCGACCCCGGCACCGACACCCACCCCTGCCCCCACCGCAGCGCCGGAAGCCGCGGAACCGGCGGCCGCTGAAGCTGAAGCCGTACCCGCCGGCACGTGAGCGATGTTGCCGGGTTTGCCGGCCGGGTGTTGCACTGGTTTGACCGCCACGGCCGGCACGACCTGCCGTGGCAACACCCGCGCACGCCTTACCGGGTATGGGTGTCCGAGATCATGTTGCAGCAGACGCAGGTCGCCACCGTCATCCCCTATTTCCAGCGGTTCATGGCGCGCTTTCCCGATGTCACCGCGCTCGCCGCAGCGTCGGTGGATGATGTGCTGGCGGAGTGGTCCGGTCTCGGCTACTACGCCCGCGGCCGTAACCTGCATGCCTGCGCACAGGCGCTGAATGCCCGTAGCGACGGTCGCTTCCCGGAAACTGTTGACGACTGGGAAGCGCTGCCCGGCATCGGTCGTTCCACCGCCGGCGCCATCGTCGCCCAGGCCTTCGACTGCCCCGCCGCCGTGCTGGATGGCAACGTGCGGCGGGTGCTGGCCCGGCATGCCGGCGTTGACGGTTGGCCGGGCCAACCGGCGGTGCTCAATCGCCTGTGGACGATTGCCGAAGCGCGGCTGCCCGACGCGCGCCATGCCGACTACGCGCAGGCGATGATGGACCTCGGGCATCGCGTTTGCACGGCCCGCCGACCCACCTGTGCGACCTGTCCGGTGCGCGACGACTGCTACGCCGTGCACCACGATGCACAGTCCCGACTGCCGGGTCCGCGACCCCGGCGCCAGCGTCCGCAGCGGACCGCCCGGCTGGCGCTGGTGGTCCACCCTGATGGCCGCCTGTGGCTTGAACGGCGGCCGCCCCGCGGCATCTGGGGCGGGCTGTGGTGCCCGCCAGTGCTGGAAGGCGACGATCAGTGGCAGGCCTGGCAACAAGGCTGGCCGGCGTTGAAGATGGCGGCGCAACCGGGCGCCATGGTGCATCACGCCTTCACCCATTTCGATCTCGACCTGACCATCCGCCACGGCATCGCCACCGTCGCGCCGCCGGGTACCGAAGGCACATGGTCTACAATTAGCGACGCCCTGCAACGCGGCCTGCCGGCCCCGGTGCGTCGTGTGCTGCAGGCTCAACTCACCGCTACCGCGCAGGCAGAATTGATCGCATGAGCCGTACCGTCCACTGCATCAAACTGGGCCGCGAGGCCGAGGGCCTCCCGCGTCCGCCGATCCCCGGTGAACTCGGCAAGAAGCTGTACGAGCAGGTTTCGCAGGAAGCCTGGCGCGGCTGGGTCGAACACCAGACCCGCCTCATCAACGAGTACCGGCTGGTGCTGTCGGATGCCAAGTCGCGGCGGTTCCTGATGGAGGAGCTGGAGAAGTACTTTTTTGGCGGCGGTGATCTCGCCGAAACCGGCTACACCCCGCCGCCCTCGGCTTGACGCCCCGGCGTCGCGCCGCTTTAATACGCGGCCCTCGGGTGCAACGCCCAAGGTTTTCAGCAAGTTTTGGCCAAGTAGCTCAGTCGGTAGAGCAGGGGATTGAAAATCCCCGTGTCGGCGGTTCGATTCCGTCCTTGGCCACCATTATTTGGCGTTCTCAATCAACAAGCTGGCCTGCTTTGGCGCAAGCCGTGCGCGCTGCCGGGCAGGTTAGCCGGAATGCAGCACGTAGCCGCCATCGGCGGCCATATCGACCCGCAGCGAAAAGTAGCCGCTCACCGCGTTGACGAAGTCGCCGACTTCGCCAACGCGGAACACGCCGCTCATCCGCAATGAAGCCAATGCCGGGTCCGCGATGCGGATCGGTTTGCGGGTGTAGCGGTTGATCTCGGCCACCGCCGCCGCCAGCGGTTCGTTATCGAAAATCAGCTTGCCGCGCAGCCAGGCCATGTCGCGCTCAATGGGCGCGGCTTCGATCTGGACCGGTGCGACCGTAGCAGCTGCATCGGGGCGGGCGGCTGCCGCAGCGATGGCAGTATCGGTGGCCCGTGCCAGCCGCTCCCGCGCCCGCAGTACCTGCCCGCCGGCAGGCTTGGCGGGGGTGCCGGCCAGGGTGTCGTCAGCGGCGTGCGTCGCCTCGGTATCGGCATCGCTGACCACCACGCTGCCCTCCACCACCGTCACCACGAATCGCTCGCGGCCGCTGAAGACGTCGAAGGCCGTGCCCAGCGCGCGCACCACACCGCTGCGGGTGACCACCTCGAACGGGCGATGCTCCTTCGCCACCTCAAAGTAGGCCTGACCGCGCTCCAGCGTCACCGTGCGGCGGCGCTCGTTGTAGCCGATGCGCAGGCGGCTGTCGGTGTTCACCGTCACCCGCGAGCCATCCGCGAGCACCAGTGAGCGTTGTTCACCCACTGCCGTGGTCACCGTGCGGTTGCCCATCAGCCACGGCTGCGCCCACCAGGCCGCCACTGCCACCACGGCCAGCGAGGCCGCCACCGCCAGCCAGCGCGCACTGCGCCGTCGGCGTGCCGGCGCGGCGGCCACCACCGGGGACGGCGCCACCGCTGCGCGGGTCTTTCGCACCGCCTCAGCCAAACGCGGGTCTTCGGCAAAGCTGCCCGCCTGGCTCCACAGCCGCTCCAGCTTTGAATAGGCGCGGCGATGCTCGACATCGGCATTCAGCCACGCCTCGAAACCGGCGCGGTCGGCCCCGCTCACGTCGTCGGCGCGCAGCCGCGCGAACCACGCCGCAGCCTCTCGGGCGCGGGTGTTGTCGTCGGTCGCGGATGGCGGCGGTGCAGGGGTCATGGATCGTCGTCGAACAGGTCAGAGCGGTCCCAGCCGCTCGCTGAATTGCAGCAGTGCTTTCATCATGTGCTTTTCCACCACACTGACACTGATTCCCAGTTTCAGCGCAATAGCGCCATAGCTCATGCCCATGAAGCGGTGCATCAAAAAAACCTCGCGTCGCCGCGGCGGCAGTTCATCCAGCAAGGCCATGAAATCGTCCAGCGCGGCCCTACCTTCATAGACGCGCTCCTCCGACGGCACCTCCCCGTCGTAGCCGCAGTCCTCGATCGAGACATGGTCGGTCACATGGTGCGTGACACTGCGCCGCAGGTAGTCGCGCAACAGGTTTGAAGCGGTTTGAAACAGATAGGATTCGATGTGCGCGATGTCATCCACATGCTGATGGCGCGCCATGCGGATAAACACCTCCTGCGTCAGATCTTCCGCATCGCTGGTGTTGCTCAAACGTTTGGAAAAATAGCTGACCAGCGCCCCACGATAGCGACGCGCCAAGGCTTCCAACTGTTGTGGCGCCATCGGTCGCGCAGCGCCTGCAGCAGGTCCTGTGCCTGCCGTCTTCTGCTCGGGATCGGCCATCATCTCCTCCGCTCTCATCCTGAGTCCTGGGACGCGGACGCTACGCCAGAGACGATGACTTAAGCAAGCGCCAGTGCTTTCGGATGCCGTTGCTCGTTGCAGGCTACACGGGGTTGCCATGCCGCCACTCAGCACCCGGCACCCAGCACGGTCTTTCCCCCTGAGGGGGGGTAACCTCCCCCCAGCGCGTCTAGCGGATATGGCCCGAGGACACAGGGCCCTGTGCGAAGGGGATTAAAAATGACGCTACACATGGCCCAAAGGGTCTTTTTCACGCTGCGCCTTCCGTCTGTCAGTGCCCGCAACCGGGTGTTGCCACGATGGTTGTTGCTGGTGCTGGCACTCGCGTTCACGCCGCTGGTCGCGCACGCGCAGACCACGGATGAAGCTGCTCGCTACTACGACATTCCGGCCCAGAGTCTGGCCGCCGCGCTCAACCAGTTCTCGGTGGAAACCGACCGCCAACTGGTGTTCGCACCCGAGCTGGTCGAGGACAAGACCGCGGCTGCTGTGCAGGGCGACTACACGCCGGAAGCTGTCATCCGGATGTTGCTGGCCGACACCGGCCTGACCTACGTCCCCACGCAGAACGGCGTCTACGCCGTGGTGCGGATCGGTGAGGAAGACAGCGTCCCTTTCGCCTTGGCCGCCAATGGTGACGCGGCACCGACGCCCGCACCCATCACCAATGTCAGCGACGCCCGCCGTGCCGGCGTTGAAGAAATCATCGTCACCGGCCAGAAGAAGGCTGAGCGCCTGCAGGACGTTCCGATTGCCATCAGCGCTTTCAGCATGGAAACCCTAGACGCGCAGAAGATCGAAGGGGGCTTCGACCTGTTGAAGGCCGTGCCCAACGTCACCTTCAGCAAAACCAACTTCAGCGGCTACAACTTCCAGATTCGCGGCATCGGCACCCAGGCGGTGTCGGCGACCACGGACCCCGGGGTGGCGGTGTCGTTCAACAACACCACCCTCATCGTCAACCGCCTGTTCGAACAGGAGTATCTGGATATCGAGCGGGTCGAAGTGCTGCGTGGGCCGCAGGGCACCTTGTACGGGCGCAACGCGACGGCGGGGGTCATCAACGTCATCACCGCCAAGCCGGTGCTCGGCGATGCGTTTGGTGAGATCAAGCTCGAAAGCGGCAACTTCAATGCGCGGCGTCTCCGCGGCCACTACAACATTCCGCTGGGGGACACCTTCGCATTGCGTGCGGCGTATGCTTCAACGGTGCGGGATGGCTATGGCATAAACGAGGCTGCAGACGACCTCAGCATACCTGCTGCCGATCGCCCCAGTCGCGATATCGACAACCGAGACCTCTGGTCCGGTCGTCTGACGCTGGGCTGGGAGCCGTCGGACCGCGTGCGCTTCAACCTGCTGTACGAGCGCTTCGAAGAAGACGACCAGCGGGTGCGCTCGGTCAAGCAGCTTTGTCATCGTGACGACGGGCCGACGAGCATTGGCGATCTGGATTTCAGCACGCTCACCAATACCCTGACAGGCGGCAATGGCGAGCAGGCTGGTGTGATCCTTCAGGATGCGCTGTCGCAGGGCTGTTTGCCGGGATCACTCTATGCTCAGGGTGCCTTCGATGCGCCCAATGGATACGCAATCCCCTTTGTGGCGGCGACGCGTACGCCTGGTCAGTCCGGGGGGCTGGGAGATAACCCTTACTTCGGCAGCATCAACCTCCAAGCCGAATGTGATCTCGCCGAAGTGGCCCAGTACCTCTCGCTGATCAACCCCTGTGTGGGCGATCCGTTCGCCAACGCCACCCAGTCTCGCAACCTGCGGCAGATCTATTCCACCATCGAGCCGCGATACGAGGCAGAGTCCGATATCTTCGAACTCTCGGTCGATATTGATATCGCAGATGGGCTGGTGTTCTCCTCACAGACCGTCTACGTCAAGGATTCGGTGCTGTCCACACAGGACTTCAACCGCTACGAGACGGCAAGAAACTTCTTTTCCGACAGTTCCAACGCCTGCCCAACGAGCTTGAGTGGGTCCGGGCCGTTTGGCCTATGCAACAACCCGGCATTCATCGACTTACTGGGAACCAGCTTTTTCGCGGACGTCACCCCAGACGGCATCTTCTGCGATCCGCAGTTGGGATGCTCTGACCGTTTCCAATTCATGGACCTGTCTCGCGCCAGTGGCAGCCAGTTCAACCAGGAAGTACGTCTGGTGTCTGCGTTCTCCAGCGACGTGAACTTCAGCATCGGCGCCAATTACACGCGCTTTCAGACCACCAACGATTACTTCGTGATGTCGAATGCGCTGTCGATACTGGCACGGACGCCACCGTTCACAGGTGATGGTCGTCTGCCAGGCGGCCGCCTTTGTAATACGGGGGGGCTTGGTCCGAGTGACTATGCATCATGCGTCTACACCGATCCTCAAAGTCTGGACGAACTGATCAATGACGATAGCCCAGAGGGCCACAATTACTTCCTGAGCAGAAACCCGTACGAACTGAACTCTGCCGCAGCTTTTGGGGAATTGTACTGGCAGGCAACCGACATGTTTAAGGTGACTGCTGGTTTGCGTGTGACGTGGGACCGAAAGTCCTTCACGCCAGTTCCTTCGCAAACTCTGCTGATGGGTTACAAACAGTCGTTGGGCGGGGTTCCCTATGAGGATCCCTCTCAATGTACGGACAGCTTCGTCATTGCCTTCTGCCCGATCTTCGGCAGCACACCCGATGGGCGAGGTTTTGTCGCAGAGCCCGATATCATTCAGTCTTGGCTCGAACCCACCGGCCGCCTAGGCTTCGATTGGAAGGTCGATACTGGCTTCACAGACGAAACCATGCTGTATGGCTTCCTCACCCGAGGCTACAAGGCCGGCGGTGCCAATCCGCCCGGTATTGCACCGCCTCAGGGCGCTTTCATAGCGGCAGCGCAGGGTGCGGTTTCACCCAAGGTGTTCAAGGCCGAGTATGTGAATGCGATTGAGCTAGGTGCCAAGAACACGCTGCTCGATGGTGCGCTGACCCTGAACATGTCCGCCTTCTACTACGACTATCAGGACTATCAGATCTCGAAGATCGTGGACCGCAGTGCAGCCAATGAGAATGTTGATGCCACGGTCTGGGGCCTAGAGCTGGAAGCCATGTTCGCGTTGACTCAGGACACCCTGCTGAATGCGGCGGTAGGATTTCTGCGGACCCGAATCGCCGATGGCGAGCAGTCCATTGATCTGATTGATCGCACCCAGGGGGGCACGTACTTCCAGATCACCACCATTGAGAACCCCAACTTCGATCCGAGCGCCACGCCGCGTGACCGAGCTAACTATGTGGCAGGCCTGGATGCGCCGTCTGATCAGCAGTTCCTCGCGTTCGATGAGTGGTTGGTGGTGAAGCCTTCGGTTACTCAAGCATCCAACTGTGTCGCCCCGGCTGAATTGGCTGCAGTCGCTGCGGCCAATGTGCCGGGTTCACCCGCCGATGCCGTTGCTGCGTTCTGCCCCGGCGGCCCGCTGCTCGGATCCAACTACACGAACACGATCGTGTGGGGAACCCCTGCGATCTTTCCGGATGCCGGCGGCATCTTTTACAACCCGATCCTCGATGCACCGAATGGCAGCGCCGGAATGTTCGCTGACCTCAGTGGCAATGAACTGCCCAATGCACCCCGATTCACCGTCGCGCTGGGTGCCCAACACACCTTCTATCTGCCGGGCAACTGGGACCTCACCGGGCGTGTCGACTGGTACTGGCAGGATGAGTCCTTCCATCGTATCTACAACACGGAATACGACCGCCTGAAGGACTGGCAGAACACCAACCTGTCCGTTTGGGTCAACCAGGAGCAGTGGGGCCTCAAGATTGAAGCCTATGTGAAGAACGTCTTTGACGAGACGCCGATTACCGGCGCCTTCCTCAATTCCGATGACACGGCCTTGACGACCAATATCTTCACGCTTGATCCACGCCTGATCGGCGTGTCGATCACTAAGCGCTTCTAAGGGAGGACGAAACAATGAATCTCAAGAAAATTAAATCTTCGCTTCTCTCAGCTTTTATCGTTACGACGGCTGTCTTGCCACAGGCGTCATGGGCGAATGATGAGTGCGGGCCTGGTCCAATAGTGACGTGCTCTGGCAATCAGCCGGATGGGGTGACCTACAGCTCGGCTGTTGATTTTGAGATGACGACGTCGGGCAGCATCAATGCTGGGACCGTGGGCTTCGATGTCACCACAACCGATGCCGCATCCATCAACTTCACGCAAGGGGGGAGTATCACGGGGACGGGAGGCGTCGACCTCGTCACCGAGGCAGGTGATGTCACCATCCTCAATACCGGAAACTTCAACGTGAATGGGGGCCTTCGCGCGAGTACCTCAGGCGGCGACGTCAACGTCACGCTGACGCCAGGAAACTCCTTCCTCGCCGAGCTTACCGCCGACACCAGTGGAGGCGCAGGGTCTACCACCATGAATCTGTCACGCCGTGTAACGGCGCTGAACATAATCAACGGTAGCGGTGCGTTCGCGATCAATCTGATTGACAACAACCCTGACAGTAATCCCTTTGGCGGTTTCAACAATATCGTTAGGACGCTAACAACATCTGGAGGTGGCAGTGGCGTAATCAATCTCGGTGACGACACCTCGGTCGATGCTTTTGATCTGTCACCCACTGCTGGTGGGTCCGTCGTTGTCAATATCGGCGGCAGGGTAGGAACGGGTACTATCAGCACGTGGGCGCAAGGATCTGGGGCGGGAGCAGTGACGTTTGTCAACGACTTGAGACTTCGAGGAAACGTAAACTTCTCGGGTGCAAGCGGAGCGATAACAATCATCAACAATACGGATCGTCCGCTCGGAAATCCGGGGAACGGCGGATGGGTATTCGGAGGTGCCAGCACATTAGGAGGCGGCGACGATCAGCTGATCAACTCGGCGCGCGCTGTGATAGGTGGAGACCCTGGGGCCAGTATCGATTTTGGAGCCGGCGAAGACGTACTGATCAACGACGGCCGGTTCATGCTTCGTAACAGCGGCTTCGTACCCCCAGGGGGAATCGCCATAACGCTGACGAATCTTGAGCAATTCCAGAATAACGGTCTCATTCTGCTCGGCGTCGGATATGACACCAACACTCAGTTGGGTCTGACCTCTGATCTCGAGCCCGGCAGCCGCCTGTTCATGCAAGGCACGAACTTCATCGCAGGCCCCAACAGCCGCATCGCCTTGGACGCCGCCTTGGCGGAGCTGGCCCAGCCCGACTGCACCACCGCCGAAGCCGCCGACTGTGTCGACTTCACCGGCGGCACCACCAGCGGCACCACGCTGCTGACCTTGTCGGACGCCCGTCCTGCGGTGAGCAGCGCCGCCTTCAACGAAGGCATGGTGATCATCCAGGGCGCCTCGGCGGCCGAGCACTTTGTACTCGACCCCAACAGCCGGGGCTATGTGGCCAACACCTCCACCGGTCCTGCGATTCAGAAGGGGCTGGTCACGTACCGCTTCACCTACGACGAAGCCGCCAAACAGCACACCCTTACCGGCGTGCTGGCCGACGAAGGCGCCCAGGGCGGCACCTTCATGGCGCTGGCGCAGGAAGTGTGGCGCACCACCGGCGATACCTGGTTCGACCGCCAGGCCCAGCTCCGCTCGTCGTCGGGTGTCGGCGAAGGCACTGCCGGCTTGTGGAGCACCCTCAACGTCAATCGCGGTGAGCGTGACCTGATGCGGACCGTGAACATCGGCGGCAACGCCTATGACTACAACCTGCAGCAGGACATCGCCATTACCCACCTTGCCTTTGGCGGTGACATCCTGCGCGGCACCACCGATGCCGGCGCCTGGAATTTCGGTGGTACCGCCGGCTACGTGTTCTCCACCGTCGACTACGACGCCACCAAACTGGAGCTGGAAGTCGGCGGCTTTGCTGCCGGTTTCTATGGCAGCTACCTCGCCGGCCCGCTGTCGGTGGATGGCCTGCTGAACTACACCCTCGCCACCCAGAGCCTGGAGTCCACCAACATGGGCCTGGGGCCGGATACCCGGTTGCGGTCGGACTACAGCACCCTGGGCGCCCGCGTGGATGTGGCCTGGAAATTGGCCCTTGGTGAAGCCCTGTATCTGCAGCCGCTGGCCAGCGTGTCGAAGTCCAGCACCGATGCCGACGACATGGAGGTCCCCAACGATGGCGGTTCCTTCCAGTTCGATGGCGACAGCACCCGCCTCGGCGTGGGCTTCCGTACCGGGCTGCAGAGCCGGGTACTGGGGCTCAAGAGTGGGGTAGACCTCACCGCCCGCTGGTGGAATGAGTCCGATGCCGAGAACGAGACCGTGGTCACCATCCCCAACGGCAACACCCAGACACCGCTGGTGGATGACTTCAGCGGCGACTTCACCGAGCTGGCCCTGGGGCTGAACCTGTCCAACGACAGCGGCGCCTTCAGCGGCTTCATCAACCTCAAGAGCCAGATGGCGGACGACTACGACATGCTCGGGGCGTCGGCGGGGTTCCGGTTTCAGTGGTGAGCGCGCAGTGCGCGCCGGGAATCGGGAATTGGGAATCGGAACGGCGGAAGGCACGATTCGGCTTCGCCGCGCGCCTGTAATTCATGGAGAGAAGATCAATGATGAACAAGAAGATGATCCCGCTGATGCTTCTGGCGGGTCTGATGTCCGCGCCGGCGTCGGCACAGGACGAGGCCCCGGCCCGCTACGCCAGCCTCAGCAGTCTCAACTGGCAACTGGAAGGCAACTTTGCCGAAGGCAGTGGCATTCGCCTGGTGCTGGGGCAACAGCTCAGCGACTACCTCAGCATGGAGCTGCACGGCGGCATGGGTGGTGATGACAACGTCACCCTGATGACCACCGGTCCGACGCCGGTCGCGGTCAATGGCGAGCTGGGGCTGGATCAGTTGGTCGGGGGCTATGTGCGGGCGAGCTATCCGGTGAATGATCGGGTCAGTCTCTACGGCCTGCTGGGCTACACCCGAGTGAAGGCGGAGTTCGAAGGCGATGCCAACTTCACCGCTGGCAGCACGCCCCTCAACCGCGACAGCTTCAGTGAGTCGGAGTCCGGCCACAGCTACGGCGGCGGCATCGAGTTCGATGTGTTCAGCAGCTTGATGGATGGCCGTTTGCGGCTGACGGCGGATTACATGCTGTACCTCGACAAATCCGGCAGCGAGTTCGAGGCGCGGAGTGTGGGGGTGAAGCTTGAGTTTTGAGGGATGAGTGCTGTGCGCGATCCGGCTACGTAGGCTGCCCGCGCTGGGCCTGCATGACGTGTCGGCGGTACAGCTCGGGCGATGCGCCGAACCAGCGCTTGAAGGCGCGCCTGAAATTGGCGCTGTCGTGGTAGTTCAGCAACGTCGCGACGGCTTCGACCGAGAGGCGGTTTCGGCACAGGTAGTCGGCCGCCTGTTGTGACAGCAGGGCGTCGCGTATCTGGCGGAAGCCGGTGTGTTCCCGGGCCAGATGTCGCGCCAGGAATGACCGGGGTGAGATATTTCAATCCAGCATCCAGACTGATTGCCAGAGGGCCGCTCACGCCGCCTCCTGTGTGATGGATTTGGGGATGACGTCTAAGACGGAGATGTGGGCAGATCGAAGGATCCAACCGGCCGGAGCGAAAATCCGCAGTGCCTCACCCAGCTGCCCGATGGTTGGGGCTCTGGTCCCCCGATATTGAAATTTTCCACGAAGCCTCACTCAGACTCCATTTTGCTGCAGTGGCTGCTGCGGAAGCCCGATGTGTTTTGTGAGGCTCCGACCAATGTGGTGAGTATCGAAGCGGAGGCAAAATAAAGCCGCCCGAGCGCGCTGTCGGCGTTCATTCCCGAAGGCGCTCGATAAGCAGTAGAAGAAGTTTTTCGGCCTCAGCGGGGTCGATGCGGTGAGGTGAATGCTTCCGAGGCTCGATGATGGGGCTCAGCTCAGATGGTTCAACAAATGAAAAGCTGTTGGATACCTTTCGACAAATTGCCTCCTCAACCTCCCATTTTAAGCTTGTGAGCGTAGAGAAGCAGTGGCCGCAGATGAAGCGCGCCCGCGTCCACGATGGCCCTCCGCGGGTCGGCCTTGGGTGGAAGCTAATCTGCCCCTTGCGTCCGACATAAGTAGCTTCCACTTTGGAACGGCTGCAGGTCGGGCATCGCCACGTATCATCAACGGCGTCCCAAGTTTCGGCGCACGACGGCATGGAGCGATACATCGCCAGAAAGTTGGGCGGGAGTGCGCGACCAGGGGGGCAAAAGGCGTTCGTGGTTCGCCATCGTGAGAGGTTCCGCGCCGTGACCGGCCGCGGGCCAAGTGCTTCGCAAAGCGTATCGACGTTAATCCATCGCTGGAGAATGGTGTCGGCATACTGGAAATCTGGGCCTCTCCGAGTACCTAAGAGCGGGATGGCGGGCGCACCAGGTGGGTGGGGCTCATACCAATGCGTGTCGGTCGCGGCAGCGTGCCCAATCGTACGTATGATTTTCATGCGGAGATCGTAGGCTGGCCAAGCTTCCTGCCAGACTGTTGCGGCCACCGTGGGATCAACATGATGCGGGGTGTGATCAGCGCATCGAATAAAGCGACTAATCTGCTGTGGCGAGAACGAAAAGTACTTTGGAGCGTTGACGACACGTTTGGCACGAGCATCAGCGTTGTTGCAGTCCTCGCAGATCAATACCTCCTCGTAAGCAGAAAATGCCTTTCCCATTCTATAAACCAAACGTTGCCCTTCAACTTGCTCTGAATTCGTTCCCGATTCAGAGAAAGCGCTATTGAATGCGACTGACAGAGCTTCATCCATGTGATCGTGATGAATAACAAGCTTAGCTATGATTTGCTGTTGTCTTCCGAGTCTGGATATTTGAAACTTGCTCCTCAGGCAGCAGGGGCACGACCAACCTTGAGGTGATCTTATCCAGTTCGAGTTCATCTCGACTTGTTCTGCTTTGTGGTGCGCCTTGATTCGCTTGGAAAGCGGGCTATCGATCCCGTCAATGCTGTCTATATCCCCCATTTCTAACGATTTCCGAAGTGCGGCGAGCGCTTCATCTCGAAAGGCCTGTTCGTCCTCAATTGCGACCGCTTTTATCCTGGTGTGCCATTGATACAATTCACTCTGAAAGAACTGCGATTCAGGTTGTTCTGTGCTCATCCAAAAATCCTCTTCCATCTCGCTGTTTCGGGATAGACACGACGAGTCACAGGGGGCCTTCCTGCGAAAAATAGCCGAAGGGTTCTACCCCGTAACCACGGACGGTTTGGAAAGAGCTGAAAACTTCTGATCCTGCTTGGCGACTCTACGCCGCATTCTCGGGTTGTGGAATCGCTCGATGTAGTCGAACACATCCGCCTTGGCGACATCGAGCGTCGGATACTTCACACGGTGCGTGCGCTCCCGCTTGAGCATGCCGAAGAAGCCCTCGCAGGCAGCGTTGTCTCCGCAATGGCCAACGGCACTCATTGAGCACAGCAGCGTGTTCCTGGTCAGATAGCGTTGATAGTCACTGCTGCGGAATTGGCTGCCGCGATCCGAATGTAGGATCACTGACCATCCGCCCTGACGTTGCCAGATCGCCATTTCGACGGCCCGGATCACCATCTGACGGTCCTGCCGGTGATGCATCGACCACCCGATCACGAGCTTGCTGAACAGGTCGAGGACGACGCATAGATACAGCTTGCCCTCGTCGGTTTTGATCTCGGTGATGTCGGTCACCCACTTGGTCTCGGGCTCCAAAGCATTGAAATCCCGCTCCAGCAGATTGCGCACGCCAGGTGGCGGCAGCCCCGGCTGACCGCGCGGGCCGCGCCGTTTCCTGCGCGGCCAGCCCTGCACGCCGTGCAGCGCCATCAGGCGAGCCACGCGATTGACGCTGGCAGTCTCACCTTCTTCGGCAAGATCCTCCTGCATGCGAGGCGCACCCAGAACGCCACGGCTGTCTTCGTGAAGCTCACGGATGCGTGCAAGCAGTCGATCGTTGTCGACCTGACGTGCGCTGGGCTGGCGCGTACTCCAGCCGTAATAACCGCTCGGCGACACCCGCAGGCAGCGGCACATCAGGCGAACAGGGAAATCATCGCGGCAACGCTCGATCGCCTGATATCTCAGGACGACCCCTTGGCAAAGAACGTCGCCGCTTCGCGTAAAAAATCCCGCTCCTTCTTCACCCGGGCAAGCTCGCGTTTGAGCCGCGCCAGCTCCTCATCGCGGGCGGTGCCCGTGCCACCAAAGGCGACTTGCCCTTGGCCCTCAATCTCGCGCTTCCAGCGGGTTAGCAGGCTGTCCCGGATGCCCAACTCCCGGGCGACCTGCGCGCAACTCACACCCGGCTGGCGGCACTGCTCAACAGCCCCGCGCTTGAACTCCGGGCTGAACTTCCTTCGCTTCGACATGAACACTCCTTTTGGCCATTGTCGGCCTTCTCGAAAGTGTCCGTGCTATCGGGGTAGAACCCGCCAGCGCTGTCAGGTTTCGGAGCGACTACCAGAATCTCGACCTGTCGCTAGGGCTGCGGAATCGGTGGTGAGCTGACCTACATTTTCCCGGCCCCACAACGGGGCCGGACTTCTTTTTAAGGGTTTCTAATAAGTCGACTGTTGAGAGTGTGCTCAATGTCGGCATTGTTGAAGCTCATACTCTAGATCTGCTCGCACATGATTGAACGTAGCTTCAATGCCGAGCTCATCGAAAAACTGATCCGCAAAGGCCAGTGAAGAGCGAAGTGACCAGGCTGCACAGCCAGCACCTAACCAGTAGTCCCCAGAGTGTGGTGTAGCCCCCGCCCTCGGCGGAAATCTGCCCAAGATGATTCTGTATAGGTCGCTACTTCTAAAGCTCCCTGGTCTGGACATGTTCTCCGTAGCCATGTCAAGCCATGGGCCCTTATAGTGCAGAAGGCTATTTCTGAGATCGATTAAGCACCTAACATCTTGACCTGGGCTTTGACTCACGCTGATTGCTGTCTTTCCTGCAACTACCAGAAAGGTTCTTAATTTCTCCAGGAGCTTTGTCCTTTGGAGATATTGGTCCGTTCCAATTTCGGCGAGCCTGACACGTTCGCTATGTTGCAGCATGTGAAGTCGTCCTGCTCCGTCCATCAATCGGGCGTCTGCAAATAGCTCGTTTATCAGTGCTTCCAAAAAGGCCACCGAAAAGAGCAATGCGGACGATGCATATGCTTTGATTATGCTGAGTTGTGGGGACTGTAAGTCTCCTGTGTAAGTAACTTCTTCTTCATGGGCACGGCGGGCGAAGTACGCAGCGGATTTTGCATGCTGAATAGAGAGGTACGTCCTCATTGCCATGCCCGTAATCATCAAAGAGTTCTCCTCAATCGATGCTATTAGATGGTTGCTGGCCATGTGAGCGATGGTGGTGTCGATGTGTGGCCCATACTTCAGCTTTGGTTCTGTGGCTGTCTCGGCAAATCTCACGCTCCGAATGCTTCCCGATGTGCAGACAATTTCTTTTCGCAGCTTCCAGGGGCTGATTGTGTGAAGACCCCAAACGGTCTTCTATGGTACGGATGTCGCGGATGCCACCGTGAAATCCGCTTGTTACTTTTGGAGTGTCAACGCCGAGTGCTGAGACGGCCTGCCTGGTTCCGGGGAACGCCGCTTCGATCGTATCTGGAATGGAGACATAGGCTGGTAGGCCGCAGAAGACGAAGTCCGATTTGTCTGCCCAAGCATCCAGAAGAAAGTCCAGTGGCGATATTAGTGATGATGAGGCCGCCGCCTTGGAGTAGAACAAGCCGCTGAAATGGTCGCGGACGACGTATAGAACCAAGTGAGCTTTTGGCGAGGTGCCCAGGGTCACGAGTCGTTCCTCAAAAGGCTTTTTCTGGTACTTAACGATTTCGTCTTTTGTCACCCAGTAGTGCTTCGAAACGGAGATCGAGAGCTGATGGACTTGATTGGCGTAGTCAGAAGAGTAGCTATTGAACATCGAACCCTCTCGTCTTGGCGCTTGAAGTCAGCAAATCTTTGGGAAAGACCGCACTGTCGTTCCCACGTGAGTCGTGCCTGAATGATCGAGCGGCGGTCATCGCGGCCAGCACCGGGCGGTGTGGACGATGGCAAGGATATTCACCGCGTCGTCAGCCACCTCATAGACGACGCGGTAGTGCTCGTGGGGGACGAGCTCTCGGGTGCCTGGCACAACGCCCTCCTTACCGAGCTGAGGGAATGCAGAGAGCGAACTGATCGCCTCTTCGAAGCGCCGATCGAGGGCGATCGCCGCACCGCGGTTTTCACCGGCGATGTACTGGAAGATCTCCATCCGGTCTTGGCGGGCCTCCCTGGCCCATCTGATTCTCACGGTTGCGCAGTGCCTCGCTGCCGGGCGAACTCAGCGGCCACGTCGTCATGGTCGAGGCCGCCGTCCTCCCTGAGGGAGGTGCGTGCTGCTGCGACCTTGGCGTGAAGAAACGCTTCGTACTCGCGTCGGTCTGCCTGTTGTTTGATGTAGTCGCGCATGAGGTCCCGGACGATTTGCGAGGCTGGGCGATGGGCGTCGGCAGCGGCCGCAAGGAACGCGGACCTCAGGTCGGACTCGAGCTTCATGGTGAAGACGGCTTCTTTGGTCATGGCACTGATCACAAGGTATGACGATGTATATACGTTGTGATGATGGTTAGCGCAAGGCTCTCGGATGTGCTGTCGAAGCGCGACTTGTGCGCCAGGCGTGGCAATCCGGCTACGCAGGCTGTCCGCGTTGTACCTGCATGGCGTGTCGGCGGTACTGCTCCGGCGAGGCGCCGAACCAGCGTTTGAAGGCGCGCCTGAAGTTGGCGCTGTCGTGGTAGTTCAGCAGCGCTGCGACGGCTTCGACCGAGAGGCGGTTTCGGCACAGGTAGTCGGCCGCCTGTTGTGACAGCAGGGCGTCGCGTATCTGGCGGAAGCCGGTGTGTTCCCGGGCCAGATGTCGCGCCAGGGTCCGGGTGCTCATGAACAGGGCGGCCGCTGCCTCGTCCTCGCTCAAGGTGCCCGGTGGGTGCGAGAGCATCATTCTCTGGATGCGTGTCTGGTAGCGCTGGGCTTGGCCGGGCAGCTTCGCCAGCATCGCTTCACACTGCTGCAGGGCGAGCAGATAATCCTGATGATTGGCCGAGGCGTTCGGCTCGCGGCAGAGCGTCATCGGCAAGCGGACCATCAGCTGTTCGCACCCGAAGTGGATCGCGCCCGGCAGGTACTGGGCATAGGCGGAATGGTAGGCGGGTGCGGCGTGCGAAAACCGGGTTTCGGCTTCGATCGGCGGGCGGCCGACGATGAATTCCGCGATCTCGAAGTAGGCGCGGGCCAGTGTTTCGGACAGGCAACGGCGAATTTCCGGGTCCATCGGCACGATGAAGGTGATCGCGCACTCCAGCCAGCCGCTGTGTTCCTGGTGGCTGAACCGGGCGAAGCTGATGCGGGTGGGCAGATAGAGCTGCACCGCCTGCACCGCGGTGAACAGGTCGGGACTGCTATTGGCGACAAACCCCATGGCGCCATGGGTGGCGGGCGTGAGGCGTCGCCCCAGCCGCAGGCCGAAATCAGGATGGGGTGACAGCCGCAGCGCGTTCCGCAGAATCTGGATTTGCTGGTCCGTGCTCAGCAGCTGATCTTCCTGCAGGAACTGCGCGGGCCGCAGACCGGTTCCGTTCAGCAGCCGTGGCAGCTGTCGCGCTGTCAGGCCCAGTTCACGGGCGATCACCCGCGCATAGTTGGACGGCATGTCGGCCGGGGTGCTGTGCGGCGGGCTGCTGGGGTCCACGACGTCCTCCGTGCCTGCGTGTCCGTCTACGATGGACTCAAGTGTCATGAAATGACCCCATAATGTCAAAAAATGACCTCGCGGCCTACGACGGGCTCGCCGTACTGTGCAGGCATCAAAAACCAATAGAAGCCTGGAGACCAACGATGGGGAAAATCACCTTTGTCGCGCACGACAACACCGAACATGTTGCGACGTTCGAGGCGGGCTCATCGCTGATGCAGGCCGCGGTGGACAACGCGATCCCGGGGATTGACGCTGATTGTGGCGGGTCCTGCGCCTGTGGCACCTGTCATGTCATCGTCGACCGCCAGTGGTTCGACAAGACCGGCGTGCCGAATGACGATGAGCAACAGATGCTGCAAATGACGCCCGAGTATGCCGAGACCTCCCGTCTGGCCTGCCAGGTCACGATCACCGAGGCGATGGACGGCATGGTGGTCCGCCTGCCCGAATTCCAGATGTAAACGAGGAGAGCCCCATGTCGACCCAAGTTGAAGTGCTCAATGCCCTGCAGACCCGCGCGGTCAACACTGCGGCCCGCATCGTGCCGATGCACTGGCAGATCCGTGCGATGCAGGTGCTGGTGAAAGCGAAGAAGAAACTGGTCGGGGCGCGGCGGGTTCCCAAGTTCGCCGAAGCGCCCATTCCCGATGTCGGCACGTTGGCACTGGAGGATATCGACGTCAGCAACCCGTTCCTGTTCCGGCAGGGTCAGTGGGGTGCGTACTTCAAGCGACTGCGCGATGAAGCGCCGGTGCACTACCAGAAGAACAGCCAGTTTGGCCCCTACTGGTCGGTGACGCGTTACGACGACATCGTCTATGTCGACAAGCACCACGAACTGTTTTCCGCCGAACCGCTGATCATCATCGGCAATGCGCCCGAAGGGCTGCCGCTGGAAATGTTCATCGCCATGGATCCGCCCAAACACGATGTGCAACGCAAGGCGGTACAGGGTGTGGTGGCGCCGCAGAATCTGAAGGAAATGGAAGGCCTGATCCGCAAACGTACCCAGGAGGTGCTGGACGGACTGCCGTTGGACACGCCGTTCGACTGGGTGCCGACGGTTTCGATCGAGCTGACCGGCCGCATGCTCGCCACGCTGCTGGACTTCCCCTACGACAAGCGAGACAAGCTGGTGTACTGGTCGGATCTGGTCGCCGGCTCGCCAGAAACCACCGGCGGTGCCTATGACGATCTTGATGAGCCGTTTGTTGCCGCCGCCGACATGGCCTGGCATTTCTCGCAGCTGTGGCGCGACAAGCAGGCACGGCATGAGGCGGGTGAAGCGCGCGGCTTTGATCTCATCAGCCTGTTGCAGAGCAACGAGGACACCCGGGACCTGATCAACCGGCCGATGGAGTTCATCGGCAATCTGGTGCTGCTGATCGTTGGCGGCAACGACACCACGCGCAACTCGATGAGTGGCGGCGTGCTGGCGCTGAACCAGTTTCCGGACGAGTTTGCCAAGCTCAAGGCGGACCCGAGCCTGATTCCGAACATGGTGTCGGAAATCATCCGCTGGCAGACACCGCTGGCGTACATGCGGCGGGTTGCCAAGCAGGACGTTGAGCTCGGCGGCCAGACCATCCGCAAGGGCGACAAGGTGGTCATGTGGTACGCCTCCGGCAATCGTGATGAACGCAAGATCGAGAATCCGGATCAGCTCATCATCGACCGCAAGGGCGCGCGCAACCATTTGTCATTCGGGTTCGGCATTCACCGTTGCATGGGCAACCGTCTGGCCGAAATGCAGTTGCAGATCCTGTGGGAAGAACTGCTTGCACGCTTCGACGACATCAAGGTTCTGGAGGAACCTGAGCGTGTGCAGTCCAACTTCGTGCGGGGTTATTCGAAGATGATGGTCAAGCTCACCGCCAAGAAGTGACGGCACGGAAAATACCCCTGCGGCAGCGTGTGGTGCCTTTGCGCGGTAGCGGTTCAGACCCGGTTCATCACCGGTGCCTAGTCTGGGCGCTCACATTCAACCCTTCGGGAAAGTCCATGCAGACGTACTCAAAAGCACTGATTGCCGCCGCCACCCTGTTCGCAGCGCAGGCCCATGCCCAGGTTGGCGCCAAAGCCAACGTTGAAGTCGAGGCGGACACCTCCGCGGGTGCGCAGGTGATGCAAGGCGTCAAGGCTGGCGCAGCGACCGGCGCTGCCAAGGGCGAGGCCCTGGGCGCCAAGGCGGTCGACGGCGTGAAGGCCGGCGCCAAGGCGACCGCGGAAGGGGCCGGCAAAGCCAAGGATGCGGTGGTCGACACCAGCAAGAAGGCCGCCGATGCCACCGTTGAAGCGGGCAAGAAAGCTGTGGATGCCACCAAGGCCGGTGCCAGCAAGGCCGCCGACATGACCGAGACTGGCGTGAAGAAGGGCGCGGGTGCCGTGGGCAGCGTGGTTGGCGGGGTCGCCGGTGGCGTCAAGGGCACGGCACAGGCCGTCACCGGTAACGCGCAGGCCGACGTCAACGTCAATGCCAGCGCCAATGCCAACGCCAAGGCGCAGGACAATGCGGCGGCCGGCGCCGCGGTGAAGGCTGATGCCGAAGTGAAGACCGAGGAAAAGGGCTTCTTCGGGCGCCTGTTCGGCGACTGATCGCGCGGTCGTGGTTGTTCAAGGGCCCGGCTTCATGCCGGGCCTTTTTCGTTCATGAATACTTGGCCCACTGCATCTTGATCAGCAGCACGATGAAGTCCCAGGCCTGCTTGATCTGATCCCACACGGACGGCTGGTGGCGGGCGCGCTCGCGGATGTAGTGGCGCAGGGCTTCCAGCTCGGCATCGGTGTATTCATCGAAACGCGGCATGCCGCGACTTTCCAGTGCCCCGCCCTGAACGATCGCCTTGAAGGCCTCCGGCGACAGCGCCACCGGCGAGGCCCGCAGGTCGGGCGCGTAGCCGCCGGCCACGGCGGCGGTGCCGTGGCAGATCACGCAGGTGCTGTAGAGATGTTTGCCCTGTTCGGCCTTGACCGGGTCAATGATGAAGTCGGCATCGTCGATCGGCTCCACCTTGTCGATCGGGGGCGGCGAGGGTGGCAGCGTGGCGTTGCCATCGAGGGCAAAGGTGAGCAGGCGGCGCGGATACTGCCGGCCGACCCAGCCGTGCTGTGCCGACAGCGACCCGAGCAGCGCGGTTGCGCCGCCCCAGCCGGCGAGGATGGAAACGTACTGGACGCCGTCGACCTCGAAGGTCATCGGCGGCGCCTGGGTGCCGACACCCATGAACGCACGCCACACTTCTTCACCGGTCGCGGCATCCGTCGCCACGAAATCGCCATCGGCACGGCCCTGGAACACAAGGCCGCCGCGGGTGACGATGACCCCACCGGCGGTGGCGCCGGGGGTCGGGTTGCGCCAGGCCTCGGTCTGCATCAGCGGGTTCCAGGCGAGCAGCGAGGTGCTGCCGGCGTTCTTGGGAATGTCATCGTAGAAGCCGGCCAGACCCAGCACGTCGCCGGGCTTCATCTGCCAGTTCTGCGGGGTGCGCCCCTCATCGTTGTAGTAGCCCGGCATGTGGCGGGCGGGGATGTACACCAATCCGGTGTCGGGGCTGTAGGCCATCGGGTGCCAGTTGTGGGTGCCGCCGGAGCCCGGCCAGATCAGCGCCTCGCCACTTTCGTAGCGGGCCCCGGGCACCTCCACCGGGCGGCCGGTGTCGAGATCGACGCGCTCGGCCCAGGTGACCTTGTCGATCTTTTCGGCGGAGATCAGCGCGCCGTCCTCGCGGTCGAGCACGTAGAAGAAGCCGTTCTTCGGCGCGTGCATCAGCACCTTGCGGTCCTCGCCATCAAGGCGCACGTCGGCCAGCACCATGTCCATGGTGGAGTTGAAGTCCCAGGTCTCGCCGGGGGTGGTCTGGTAGTGCCAGAGGTATTCGCCGGTGTCGGCATCCAGCGCCACCACCGAACACAGGAACAGGTTGTCGCCGCCCTCGGGCGAGCGCAGCTTGTGGTTCCACGGCGAGCCGTTGCCGGTACCCAGGTAGATGCGGTTGTACTCCGGGTCGTAGGTCATGGCGTTCCACACCGTGCCGCCGCCGCCGAATTCCCACCAGTTGCCGGTCCAGGTCTTGGCGGCCATCTCCATGGCCGCATTCTCGAAGCCGTCGGCGGGATTGCCGGGCACCACCCACCAGCGCCAGAGCTGCTCGCCAGTGTTGGCATCGTAGGTGGTGACATAGCCGCGCACGTGGCCGAAGTCGGCGCCGCCGTGGCCGATGATGACCTTGCCGTTGAATACCCGCGGCGCACCGGTGATGTAGCGGTTGTCACCGGGCTCGGTGGTCTGCGTTTCCCACAGCCGTTCTCCCGACTTCGCGTCCAGCGCGAACAGCCGGCCGTCCTGCACGCCGGCGTAGATCTTGCCCTCCCAGTAGGCGAGCCCGCGGCTGCCCCAGGCCATGCGCATCTTGCGCGACTCCACCTTCGGGTCGTACTGCCACAACACGGTGCCGCTGCGGGCATCGATGGCGTAGATGCGGCTGTAGCCGACGGCGGTGTAGATCACCCCGTCCACCGCCAGCGGCTGGCTGGAGACGTTCCAGACGTCATCGAAGTCCAGCGACCAGGCCAACCCCAGCCGGTCCACGCTGTCGCGGTTGATCTGGTCCAGCGGGCTGTAGCGCTGCTCGCTGAAGCTGCGGCCCCAGGCGGCCCAGTCGCGGCCATCGTTGTCGTCAGCGAAGCGCGCATGCTCGGCGGGCGGCGTGGCGGCCTGCACCGCGGTGATCAGCATCGCTGCGGTGATCAGGGCCAAGCCGCCGCGATACCGCCATCCCGAGTCCTGCATCTCGCTCCCCTCCGCCGCTGCCGGCCGTGTTGTTGGTTGGAATGCAGCGATTGTGGATAAGTCGGTCGGCGTCACCTTCGGCCAAACGGAGTACACCGACCCTGCAGGAGCGATGGGCGAGGGATACCCAAACGAAAACCGGGGCTGAAAAGCCCCGGTCCACCGATGCGATCATCCATACGACGGGGTCAGCTGCTCAGCACCGCACCCGGCACATAGACCTGCCCCTCCATCAGCACGCGGGCGGAGCGCGACATGATGGCCTTCTTCACTACCCACTGGCCGTTTTCCTGCACCGCCTTGGCGCCGACGCGCAAGGTGCCGGAGGGGTGACCGAAGCGCACGGCGTCGCGGTCACCGCCGCCTGCGGCGAGGTTCACCAGGGTGCCGGGAATGGCGGCTGCCGTGCCGATGGCGACGGCGGCCGTGCCCATCATGGCGTGGTGCAGTTTGCCCATCGACAGCGCCCGCACGTTGAGGTCGATCTCGTCGGCCTTCACGTCCTTGCCGCTGGAGGACCGATAGTCCGCTGGCGGTGCGACGAAGGCGACCTTGGGCGTGTGCTGGCGCTTGGCCGCCTCGCTGAGGTCGCTGATCAGCCCCATGCGCAGGGCACCGTGGGCACGGATGGTTTCGAATTTCGCCAGCGCCGCAGGGTCGCCGTTGATGGCGTCGCGCAACTCGGTGCCGGTGTAGCCCACCTCGGCCGCATTGACGAACACGGTGGGAATGCCGGCGTTGATCATGGTCGCTTTCAGCGTGCCGATGCCCGGCACCTCCAGGTCATCGACCAGATTGCCGGTGGGGAACATGGAGCCCCCTTCGTCGCCGTCGTCGGCCGGGTCGAGAAACTCGATCTGCACCTCGGCGGCGGGGAAGGTGACGCCATCCAGTTCGAAGTCACCGGTTTCCTGCACTGCACCGTCGGTGATCGGCACGTGGGCGATGATGGTTTTCTGGATCTGCGTCTGCCAGATGCGTACCACGCAGACGCCGTTGTCAGGCACGCGCGCTGAGTCCACCAGGCCGTTGCGGATGGCGAACGAACCCACCGCTGCGGTGAGGTTGCCGCAGTTGCCGGACCAGTCGACAAAGGGCTTGTCGATGGAAACCTGGCCGAACATGTAGTCGACGTCGTGGTCGGGGCGCGTGCTCTTGGCGAGGATCACTGTCTTCGAGGTCGACGAGGTGGCGCCGCCCATGCCGTCGATCTGCGCGCCGTAAGGGTCGGGCGAGCCGATCACCCGCAGCAGCAGCGCATCGCGTGCCGGACCCGGCACCTGGCAGGCCTCCGGCAGGTCGGTGAGCTTGAAGAACACGCCCTTCGAGGTTCCACCGCGCATGTAGGTGGCGGGAATGCGGATCTGCGGGAGATGCGTCATCTCAGGCCGCCTTTTCCGATTCCAGGAAGTCCTGGGCGAAGCGCTGCAGCACACCGCCGGCTTCATAGACCGACACTTCCTCGTCGGAATCGAGACGGCAGGTCACCGGCACACGCACGGTTTCACCATTCTTGCGGTGAATCACCAGGTCGAGATCGGCGCGGGGTTTCAGCGCGCCGGTGACATCGTAGGTTTCGGTGCCGTCAAGACCCAGGGTCAGGCGGGTGGTGCCAGGCTTGAACTCCAGCGGCAGCACGCCCATGCCGATGAGGTTGGTGCGGTGGATGCGTTCGAACCCTTCGGCAGCGATGGCTTCCACCCCGGCCAGCCGCACGCCCTTGGCCGCCCAGTCGCGCGACGAACCCTGGCCGTAATCGGCACCGGCGACGATGATCAGCGGCTGCTTGCGCTGCATGTAGGTTTCGATGGCTTCCCACATGCGCACCACCTGGCCTTCCGGCTCGATGCGTGCCAGCGAACCCTGCTTCACCTTGCCGTCGATCACCGCCATTTCGTTGATCAGCTTGGGGTTGGCAAAGGTGGCGCGCTGCGCCGTCAGGTGGTCACCGCGATGGGTGGCGTAACTGTTGAAGTCCTCTTCCGGCAGGCCCATCTTGTGCAGGTACTCGCCGGCAGCGGAGTCCAGCAAGATGGCATTGGACGGCGACAGGTGGTCGGTGGTGATGTTGTCGGGCAGCAGCGCCAGCGGCCGCATGCCGGTGAGCGAGCGCTCGCCGGCCAGCGCGCCTTCCCAGTACGGCGGACGGCGGATGTAGGTGCTCTGCGGACGCCAGTCGTACAGCGGGCTGATGCCCTCGTCGTCGAGAATCTTGAAGTTGAACATCGGCTCGTAGACGCTGCGGAAATGCTCCGGCTTGACGCTGGATTTGACGACGGCATCAATCTCCTCGTCGCTCGGCCAGATGTCCTTGAGCAACACCGGCTTGCCGTCGGCATCGGTGCCCAGCGCATCCTTTTCGATATCGAAGCGGATGGTGCCGGCAATGGCGTAGGCCACCACCAGCGGCGGGCTGGCGAGGAAGGCCTGCTTGGCATAGGGATGGATGCGACCGTCAAAATTGCGGTTGCCGGAGAGCACCGCCACCGAGTAGAGATCGCGGTCGATGATCTCCTGCTGAATCTTCGGGTCCAGCGCGCCACTCATGCCGTTGCAGGTGGTGCAGGCGAACGCCACCACACCGAAGCCGAGTTGCTCCAGCTCCGACAGCAGACCCGCTTCCTCCAGGTAAAGCTGAACGGCCTTGGAGCCCGGTGCCAGCGATGACTTCACCCACGGCTGGCGCACCAGGCCGCGCGCATTGGCGTTGCGGGCCAGCAGGCCGGCGGCGATCACATTGCGCGGGTTGGAGGTGTTGGTGCAGCTGGTGATGGCGGCGATGATCACCGCGCCATCCGGCATGCTGCCGTCTTCCGGTCGGGCCCAGGCACTGGCGATGCCGCGCTCGGCCAGCGCCGAAGTCGCCAGTCGCTTGTGGGGGTTGGAAGGCCCCGCCATGTTGCGCACCACGCTGGAAAGATCGAAGTGCAGGGTCCGCTCGTACTCGGCATCCTTGAGGCTGTCGGCCCACAACCCGGTGTGGCGGGCATACAGCTCCACCAACTTCACCTGGGTGTCCTCACGGCCGGTGAGGCGCAGGTAGTCCAGCGTGTTGTCGTCGATGAAGAACATCGCCGCGGTGGCGCCATATTCCGGTGCCATGTTGGAAATGGTGGCGCGGTCGCCCAGGGTCAGCGCGGCAGCACCCTCACCGCGGAATTCCAGATACGCGCCGACCACCCGTTCCTTGCGCAGGAACTCGGTCAGCGCCAGCACCACGTCGGTGGCGGTGATGCCGGGCTGCGGCTTGCCGGTGAGCTCGACACCGACGATATCCGGCAGTCGCATCCACGAGGCCCGCCCGAGCATCACGTTCTCGGCTTCGAGGCCGCCGACGCCGATGGCGATGACACCGAGGGCATCGACATGCGGGGTGTGACTGTCGGTCCCGACGCAGGTGTCGGGGAAGGCGACGCCGTCCTTGACGTAGATCACCGGGCTCATCCGCTCCAGGTTGATCTGATGCATGATGCCGTTGCCGGGCGGGATCACGTCGACATTCTTGAACGCCTTCTTGGTCCAGTCGATGAAGTGGAAGCGGTCATCGTTGCGGCGATCTTCCACCGCACGGTTCTTGGCAAAGGCGTCCTTTTCGAAACCCGCGTGCTCGACCGCCAGCGAGTGATCGACGATCAGCTGCACCGGCACCACCGGGTTCACCTTGGCCGGGTCACCGCCCTGGTCGGCGATGGCATCGCGCAGGCCGGCGAGGTCGACCAGTGCGGTCTGGCCGAGAATGTCGTGGCACACCACGCGCGCCGGAAACCAGGGGAAGTCGAGATCACGCTTGCGCTCGATCAACTGCAGCAGCGCCTTGTCGAGAATTGCCGGATCGCAGCGCCGCACCAGGTTTTCCGCCAGCACCTTCGAGGTGTAGGGGAGCTTGTCGTAAGCGCCGGGCTGCAGGCGATCGACGGCGGCACGGGTGTCGAAGTAGTCGAGGTCGGTACCGGGAAGCGAGGTGCGGAATTCGGTGTTCATAGGGCCTGGGAGTTCAACTCGTTGAGGCAGGCGCCATGACCGGAAACCACCGTTCTGCGGGGGCGCTGGCGGCGTGCTGGCGATGCGCGTCCTGCGCGTCCTGCGGGGTGAAAATCTAGGGCGCACATTGTCGCACCCCGCTTACCCCATTCCCAAATCGTTTCTGAAACAACCGGTTGCAGTCAAAAATCGTCAACCGTCGCGACAGGCAGCGAAGACCGCCGCAGGCGCGGCTCCGGCCGCCTCGATGGTAGCGCGGTCGCAGTAGCGGATCGCCGGCAGGTAATCGCCCATGATGTCGCTGGCCGGGGTGCCGTAGGGCACGTTGTGGACCGCCTCAGCGAAATGCGGCGATGGCAGCATGTGCCGGTAGATCAGCACCGAATCGGGGTAGACCGCGCCCCAGGGCAGCCAGGCCATGCCGTTGGCGTCGGTGACATTGTCGGGCCGGTCTTTCGGGTCCGACACCACCAGGGTGAAGAAGCCATCCCGATCCAGCGGCACCTCGTCGTCATGCAGACAACCGACGTAGCGCTGGCTCAGAAACTCGTTGGTGCACAGCGACCAGTAGCGCAGTTGTGCGCTGCCCAGTGGCGCTTCGCCGGGATGTCGCGCCTGCCGTGGAGCGCGACCGCGGAGGATGTAGAGATCGCCCTGCTGGCGGCTCATCATCGTGGTCACGTAGGCGTTGTCGATGTTGCTGAGAAAGCCCCCGCCGGTGTCGGCCGCCGTGATCGCCTGCAAGGGCAGGCTGAAGCCCGCTGCATTCGACAGCAGTAGCCTCAGGGTTTCCGGCAGGCCGTAGAAGCGCACCAGCTCGGGTTGATCCGGTGCCAGCGGGAACGGCAGCAGGTTAACCAGATCCGGTACATCCGCCTGGCGGATCAGGTCATTGAGCAGGCTCGGCACGCCCTCGGGCGGCAACGGATTGCAGCCCTGAAGGCGGATCGGCGTGTCGCCGCCCGCGGCTTCCAGCGTCAGGGTCGGAAGCGGTACGCCGCCGGCCGGATCGCCCTCGGCGAGGTAGACGCGATAGAGGATGGCCCAGGCCGGATTGGGCAGAGCGGCGCCACCGGGCAGCGCGAGACTGCCGGCATACAGGGTGTTGTCGTCGCGGGTGACCGGCACTGCGCCGGGCTGGGCGTAGGCCTGATAGTGCCCCTCGGATGTTTCGCTGCGATAGGGGTTGCCGCCGTTGACCGGGTCGAGTTGGTAGTCGGTCAGCACATCGGTGGGCCGCAGCGCCACGTCATAGGTGTTGAAGGAGAAGTATCGGGCCTGCGGAAAATCGCCCTCGATGCGCAACCGGGTCCCCGGCAGAGCCGGCACCGCGGCGACCCAATAGGTCGCAGCTTCGTCCGGAAACGCGATATTGAGCAGATCGGGGTCGCTGCGCAGCAACCAGGCGCAGTTGAGTGCCAGCTGGCCGGTTTCAGCCGTCGGTGCCGACGTCTGTGGGGCTGGCCCGGTCGACAGCGGGTCGCCGTCGCAGCCCGACGACAACAACAGGGCCCCCAGGCCGAGGGCGGCAACAAGTTGGCGTTTCACGTGGTGACACTCCCCCGGGTCGCGGCCTGTGCGGCCGTCTCAGTGTCAGTCTACGCGGGGGTTTGGGGCGCGGCTATCGGTCGGGACGCTGTCAGTAGACGAAATGGGCCATTGCCATGCGGTCGGCGTCGGTGCTGTGCCGGGTGGATGGCGCCACGGACAACTGCAAGGTTTCGAGCTGCTGCAGCTGCTGGGTCAGCCGGTGAACCAGGGTTGACGGGGTCAGCCCGAGTTCGTCGCAGACCTGATCGAGCGGGCGCCCGGCCCCCAGGCCCTGGCAGGCGCGCGCGACCTGTTCGTCCCGGAGCGCATTGTCGCGGCTCTGGGTCGAGGTCGCAGCCTCGTGACGGCCGCCGGGCTCGGGGGGTTCGCAGTGATCGACGTATTCCATGGGCAGCTCCCGGGGGGTGTAGGGGTCGAGCCTACGGAGCCATCGGGTTCCCGTTCGGTGGCGCCCGACGGACGGCACTTCGACACCGCTGAACGGAGCGGGTTCAGCCAGAGCGGGGCGTTGAGCGAAAGACGCTCGGGGTCATACCCGTCCATCGGCGAAAAGCGTGGATGAAGCTCGCGGCTTCGGCATAGCCGAGACGTTCGGCAATTTCATCCAGTTTGAGGTCGGCGTTGCGCAGCAGGTCCCGGGCCAGTGACTGGCGGACGTCCTCGGTGAGGTCGCGGAACCGGGTGCCCTCCTCGTCGAGCCGGCGCCGTAGGCTGCGTGGCGCCATGTTGAATTCCCGCGCCAGCGCCTCGATACCGGGCATCCGCTGCGGGTCCCGCAACAGCCGCTGGCGGACGCGGGCGGCAAGGCCGACGTGCTCGCGTTTGCGGGCCAGCAGGCGGCGGCAGTAATCCTCGCAGGCGCGCGACACCAGGGCGTTGCCCTGCGGCAACGGCTGGTCAAGGGAGGCCGGCCGCAGGAACACCCGGTTGTCGGGCTGCCCGAACCGCGGGGTGACTCCGCACAGCCGGCGGAAGGCGTCGGCATAGGCGGGTTGGGCAAAGCTGAAGTCGACCGCCTCAAACAGCGAAGCGCCCGGCAGCACCTCGGTGAGCGCGTTGACCATAGCGGCAAAGTCGCGCTCCAGCACGAACTGCCGGACCGCCGGCGGCAGGGCATCGGTCTGTAGGTCGACGGTGGGGCGCTGGTCGCGCAGGCCGATGTCGAAACGGATGAAGGCGAAGCTGAGATCAAGGTAGCGCGTGGCCACATCGGTCAACTCCCGCAAGGTCGGGCTGGTGGCCAGCGCAAAGCCCCAGACGCCGTAGAGCGACAGGTGGTAGCGCAAGCCGGCCTGCAGGCCGAGGTCGGGAACCCGGGGCAGACCGGCCACCAGGTTTTCGATCACCTTCAGCTCCTGCTGCGGTTGAATCTCGGCCTGCGGGTCCATCAGCGTGGCGGCTGAGATGCCGCTGCCGGCGAGCCCGCGTACCACGTCCAGGCCATGATCGGTGGCCAGCCGCATCATCAGCTGCACACTGACGATGCTGCGGGAAACCTGCGGATCGGCGCGGGCGGCGGGGTCGGCCATTTGGCCGCAAGTATCAACCACTGGGCCGGGGCCGTCACCCTGGTTCGGGCTGCAGTGCCGCACCATGCACACTTCGGCGTGAGGAGAGAGATATGGACGGCAGCACCGGCAACGCACCTCTGGCAGTGGCCATCATCGGCACCGGCTTTGGCGGGCTGGGCATGGCCTGGCAGTTGCGACAGCTCGGCATCGACGATTTCGTGATGCTGGAGAAAGCCCAGGACCTCGGCGGGACCTGGCGCGAGAACCGCTATCCCGGGGCGGCCTGCGACGTGCCCTCGCACCTGTATTCGTTCTCGTTCGAGTCGCGCTACCCCTGGGCGCACCGCTACGCCAAGCAGGGCGAGATTCTCGACTATCAGCGCCACTGCGCCCGCAAGTTCGACCTGATGCGTCACATCCGCTTCGGTGCCGAGGTGCAGCGTGCCCGTTTCGATGAAGCGCGCGGGCTCTGGCAGCTGACCCTGGCCTCCGGCGAGACACTCGAGGCGGTGACCGTGGTCAGTGCGGTCGGCCAGTTGCACCGGCCGGCGATTCCGGCGATCCCCGGGCGCGAGACCTTCAAGGGCCGGCAGTTCCACTCGGCCACCTGGGACCCGGACTACGACTTTCGCGGCAAGCGGGTGGCGGTGATCGGCACCGGCGCCAGCGCCGTGCAGTTCGTGCCGGAACTGGCGCGTGAGGCGGCGCAGATGCATGTGTTCCAGCGCACCCCCGGATGGGTGGCGCCGAAATTCGACAAGGCGTTCTCGCCGCTCGAGCACCGCCTGCTGAAGTGGCTGCCATGGCTCTACGACCTCGATCGCGCACGCATCTACTGGATCACCGAGGCGCTGGCCTATGCCTATCAGGGACATCGTTGGGCAGAGCGCCTGATCACCGGGCTGTCGAAGTTGCAGCTGCGGGTCCAGGTGCGCGACCCGGCCCTGCGTCAGCGACTGACGCCGGACTATCCGATCGGCTGCAAGCGGTTGCTGCTCACCACCGATTGGTTGCGGGCGCTGGTGCGGCCGAACGTCGAGGTGGTCAGTGACCGTGTCACCGCCATCACCGACACCGGCGTACAAACCGCCGACGGTCAGCTGCGCGAGGTCGATGCACTGGTCTACGGCACCGGCTTTGCCGCCACCCAGTTCCTGACGCCGATGCAGGTGACCGGCCGCCAGGGTCGTGATCTGCATCAGGACTGGGCCGGCGGCGCCGAGGCCTATCTGGGCATGGCGGTGTCAGGCTTCCCCAACTTCTTCTTGCTGTACGGCCCCAACACCAATGTTGGCTCCGGTTCCATCATCTACATGCTGGAATGCCAGCAGCGTTATCTGGGGCAGCTGATTCTGGCGGCCCGCAAAGGCGGCGCACCGGTAGAGGTCCGCCCGGAAGCGCAGACCGCGTTCGCCCGCGAGATGCAGGCGCGCAGTGCCGACACCACCTTCAGTGGTAGTTGTCAGAGCTGGTACAAGACCGCGGATGGCCGCAACACCAACAACTGGGTGGGTCTGATGCGTGAGTATCGGCAACGGACTGCCATGCCCGACCTCGCGGCCTACCGGACGGTGCCGACCGCTACCGCGACCGCCTGATGGGCGGCCGCGGCAGCGGCGATCTCAGCGTTCCCAGATCACCTTTTCACGGCGCTTGAACCAGTCGTCGACCTGCGATTCGTAACGGCTCTCGATGACGTTGCGACGAATCTTCATGGTCGGCGTCAGGGCGCCGTTGTCGATGGTCCACGGCTCGCGCACCACCACCGCGAATTGCAGGTGTTCATGCGGGTCGAGCGCCGCGTTGGTGCGCTCGATCAAGGCGGTCAGTTCCTCCGACAGGCGGGTGGCGGCGGCACTGTCGTCGCAGCGTTTGCGCACCTCTTCCGCCGGCAGTACCAACGCGAAGGTGGCGGGCTGGTTTGCGCCACCGACGCACACCGCTTCCACCGCTGGATGCGCGCCGAGCAGGTTTTCGATCGGCACTGGCGCGACATACTTGCCCTTGCTGGTCTTGAATAGCTCCTTCACCCGGCCGGTGATACGCAGCCGGCCCTCGGCATCAATCTCGCCCATGTCGCCGGTGCGGAAGTAGCCGTCCTCGGTCACGCTTTCTGCGGTCTGTTCGGGGGCTTTGTAGTAGCCCATCATCTGGCCGGGGCTCTTCACCAGAATTTCGCCGTTGTCGCCGATCCGGCACTGCACCTGCGGATTGCTGTGGCCGACATAGCCGACCCGTTCCCGACCGGGAAGGGTGAAGTGTGAATAGGCCATGTTCTCGCTCATGCCATAGGCTTCCAGCAGGTCCAGCCCCAGACTGCGGTACCAGGCCACACTGGTCGGCGGCAGGGGCGCGGCACCGGTGATGGCGATCCGCACATGTTCCAGCCCCAGCCCTTCGAGGATCTTGCGTTTGACCTTGCGCCCCAGCAGCGGGATGCGGAACAGGATGTCCTGTTTGCGTTTCGGCAGCTTCTGGGTGACCCCGAGCTGAAACTTGGTCCACAGCCGTGGCACCGAGAAGAAGATGGTAGGGCGGGCCCGCTGCAGGTCGGCCACGAAGGTGTCGAGCGACTCGGCAAAGAACACCTGGAAGCCGTGATACGTACTGGCATTGGCCACCACCACCCGCTCGGCAACGTGTGCCAGCGGCAGGTAGGAGATCATCCGGTCGTCTTCGGAGGTGGTGATGACCTGGTGCATCAGCGTGCCGCATACGGCGAACGCATGGAAACTCTGCATCACGCCTTTCGGCCGTCCGGTGCTGCCGGAGGTGTAGACAATGGTCGCCAGTTCCTCCAGGCCGCGATCAGGCGAGTCCGTCATTGGCGCGGTGCGGGCGATGATGTCGTCCCAGCGTTCGCCCGCGGTATCGGGGGCCAGCGGCAGGGTGATCACCGGCAGGTCTTCCGGCACCCCGGGTTTCATCATCGCCCAATCATCGAGCTTGCCGACGATGACCCGTTGCGCCTCGCTGTGCTCGAGGATGTAGCGTACGGTCTCCGCATTCAGTGTCGGGTACAGCGGTACCGACACATGGCCGGCCATCCAGATCGCCCAGTCGCTGATGATCCAGTGTGCGGTGTTCTTGCCGATCAGGGCGATGCGGCTGCCGGCCGGCAGATCCAGCGACCGCAGGTAGGTGGCCATGCGGCGTGCCTGATCAGCGGCCTGTGCCCAGGTCAGCGTCACCACCGTGCCGCCCCCCATGGGCTGGATGAAGTGGGGGGTATCGGGCCGCGTCTTCTCCCAATGGTAAAGACGGGACAACGGTGTCTGCAGCGTCGGTTCAGTCATGACGGCCTCCGGGTGCCGGCGCTTCAGCGCGGGGCCATGCGAATGGCGCCATCGAGGCGAATGGTTTCACCGTTGAGCATCGCGTTTTCAACGATCGACTGGGCCAGTTGGGCGTACTCCTCGGGGCGCCCCAGCCGCGAGGGGAACGGCACCTGACTGCCGAGTGAGGCCTGCGCCTCGGCCGGTAGTGACTCCATCATCGGGGTGATGAACAGGCCAGGGGCGATGGTGACCACGCGAATTCCGGCGCGGGCAAACTCGCGCGCCAACGGCAGCGTCATCCCCACCACGCCGGCCTTGGAGGCGGCATAGGCGGGCTGGCCGATCTGGCCATCGTAGGCTGCCACCGAGGCGGTATTGATGATGACGCCGCGCTCCCCCTCGTCATTGGCGGTCTGTTCCTGCATGGCGGCAGCGGCCACCCGGATCATGTTGAACGAGCCGGTGAGGTTGACGCGGATCACCCGTTCGAATTGTTCCAGCGGCAGCGGGCCGCCCTTGCCGACGGCCTTGGCCGGCGTGCCGATACCGGCGCAGTTGATCACGCCGTCGATCCGCCCGAAGGCATCGATGGCGGCCTTGACCGCGGCCTCGGCATCGGCAGCGGCGCCGACATCGCACTTGATGAAGCGCACTGCCTCGCCGAGTTCGTCGGCAACCGCCTGGCCACGGGCCTCGTTGAAGTCGGCGATGACGGCGCGTGCGCCGGCGGCAACGAAGCGACGTACCGTGGCCTCGCCCAGTCCGGAGGCGCCCCCGGTGACCAGAAAGACGTGATCCGCAAGTTTCATCAGTGTGTCCTCTTTGCACGGCGTGGCCCCGCATCGGATTGACCGGCGGTGCCGCTGTTGGATTGTGTGTCGCGCGGCATGCGCATGGCCGCCGGGCGAGCCCCGAGTATAGGCGGGGATGCCATCGCAAGCGCCCGCCCACGGTAGGGGCTGGCCGGCCGCATCAAGAGATTGGCCGCATTCCTCAGTTGCGGTCGTATGCCGGAGCCGATGCAGCGGGCACAATGGAAAGCCCCTGCCACGAGCGCCCCGATGAACCCGCCCGCCCCGCCGACCGTGACCGATGCACCTGCGCCCTGGGCACTGACCGGCCGCGGCTATATCTCGTTGCTGCGATTCCCCGAGGGCCATCCGGCACAGGATGCCTTCGTGCCGCCGCAGTTGGCTGGGCAACGGGGGCGGGGGCGCCAGGCTCTGCTGATGTTTGTCGACTACCAGCAGTCCGCCGTCGGGCCGTATCACGAGCTGCTGTTCATCCCCGGCGGCTTCCCGTTTGCCGACGGGCGCCGGCATCTGTCGATCAGCCGCATCTTTGTGTCGAGCATGGACAGCGTGGTCAACGGCCGTCGCAACTGGGGGATCCCCAAGGAGCTCGCGCAGTTCGACGTGCGCTATCGCGACGGCGGACTCGACCGGGTGCGGTTGTCGCAGGGGGGCACGGTGTTTGCCGAGCTCGACTACAGCCGCTTTCCGCTGTCGCTGCCGTTCACCACAGCATTGGTGCCGCGGGCCTGGCGCACGCTGGGGCAGCAATATGAGGGCCAGACCTTCATCTACACCCCGTCGGCGCAGGGCTGGGTCCGGCCGGGGCGCTTGCGGGCGGCGCGAATCGACCCGGCGGTGTTTCCCGACGTCGGCGCCGCCCGCGACCTGTTCACCGTCGAGGTGCCACGTTTCGCCATGCGCTTCCCGGTCGCCAACCGCCCCACCTGACGGGGGTGCCCTCGCGACGGTCATGCCCACGGCCCCCCGGCACGGCACTTCGGGACCCGCTCGAGTCCGTCCTGGATCGCTCGACGCTGGACGTCGTGTCCAGCGACGGTCCCGAAGCGCCGTACCGCGCGTCCGCCTGAAGCATCGTGCATGCTTGACCGATTCCCGGCGCCAAATGGCGCATACTGATGTGACAGTCATCGATGGCGAGAAAGCGAATGCGCCGGATGCTGCACTGCGGCATCGTGCCGTTGGCGGTCGCCCCAGATTCCGTGGCGCCTGGACCTGAGAGGAATACATGATGAAAAACAATCACTTCGATGTGCTGATTATCGGCGCAGGCTTGTCTGGCATCGGCGCGGCCTGCCATCTGGTCCGCGAGTGCCCGAAGAAGTCGTTTGCGGTACTGGAGCGGCGCGAGGCGATCGGCGGTACCTGGGACCTGTTCCGCTACCCCGGCATCCGCTCCGATTCCGACATGTACAGCTTCGGCTACAGCTTCCGGCCGTGGACTGAACCGCGGGTGCTCGCCGACGGGCCCTCGATTCGCCGCTATGTCAATGAAACTGCTCAGGAATATGGCGTCGACAAGCACATCCGCTTCGGTCGCAAGGTGCTCAGCGCCGATTGGTCCAGCGCCCTTGGGGTGTGGACCGTGGAGGCGCTCGACGAACAGACCGGCAAGGCCGAGCGCTACACCGCGGGCTTCGTCATCGGCTGCACCGGGTACTACAACTATGACGCCGGCTATCGGCCGGATTTTCCCGGCGAAAAGGACTTCAAGGGCCAGATCGTGCATCCCCAGCATTGGCCCGAAACGCTCGACTACAAGGGCAAGCGGGTGGTGGTGATCGGCAGTGGTGCCACTGCCATCACCCTGGTGCCGTCGATGGCCGACACCGCCGAACACGTCACCATGCTGCAGCGATCCCCCACCTACATCCTCACGGTTCCGGCCGTCGATCCGATCGCGCGCAACCTGCAGCGGCTGCTGCCGAGCAAGCTGGCCTACCGCCTCAACCGCGGGCGCAACATCGCGATCAACCGCTTGCTCTATCGCATGGCCCGCGCGCGGCCCAAGGTGGTCAAGCGGCTGCTGCTCGGCCTGGTGCGCAAGCAGCTGGGCGGCACCATCGACATGCGCCACTTCACGCCGCACTACAACCCCTGGGATGAACGTCTCTGCGTGGTGCCCAACGGCGATCTGTTCAAGGCGCTGCGCAGTGGCCGGGCGTCGATGGCGACCGATCACATCGAGCGTTTCACCAAGACCGGCATTCAGCTGAAGTCGGGCGAACATCTCGACGCCGACATCATCGTCACCGCCACCGGGCTTGATGTGCAGATGCTCGGCGGGGTGAAGATGGCGGTGGATGGCGAACCGGTGCAGATCAACCAGCTGCTGACCTACAAGGGGGTGCTGGTCGAAGGCATCCCCAATGCCGCCATCGTCTTCGGCTACACCAACATCTCGTGGACGCTGAAAGCCGACATCGCCAGCGAATACGTGTGCCGCCTGCTCAAACACATGGACCGCAAGGGCTACACCCGCGTGGTGCCACGCGATCATGGCGACAACCTCACCGATGACACTGTGCTCGGCGCACTGTCATCGGGGTACATCCGCCGTTCCGCCGACCGCCTGCCGCGACAGGGGCGGGAAATGCCCTGGCAGGTGCGCCAGGACTACGTCCGGGATGCGCCGATGCTGCGGTTCGGCGATATCGAGGACGGCTGCCTCGAGTTCGTTCGTGGCAGCGCCGCGCCGGTGGCGACCGCACCCCCGGCACGGGCTGCCGCCGGGTAGCGCTGTCGCGGGATGCTGACGAGGCGAAACCACGGGCCCCGGCATGATGCCGGGGCCTTTTCATTGTTACAGCCTATGAAGCTGATACAAACAATTCACTTTATTAATGAAGGGCGCGCGCGTAAGGTGCGGCCCATCGTCGTAACCACTCACCCATCAAGAGGAAGCACGCATGTCGTTGATCAATACTCAGGTTCAGCCCTTCAAGACCCAGGCCTATCACGCGGGCAAGTTCGTCGAAGTGTCGGACCAGAGCCTGAAGGGCAAATGGTCGGTGATCGTTTTCATGCCGGCGGCCTTCACCTTCAACTGCCCGACTGAAGTCGAGGATGCGGCAGACAACTATGCCGAGTTCCAGAAAGCGGGCGCCGAGGTTTACATCGTGACCACCGACACGCATTTCTCGCACAAGGTGTGGCACGAGACCTCCCCGGCAGTGGGCAAGGCCCAGTTCCCGCTGGTGGGTGACCCGACGCACCAGCTCACCCGCGCCTTCGGCGTCCACATTGAAGAAGAAGGTCTGGCCCTGCGTGGCACCTTCATCGTCAACCCGGACGGCGTGATCAAGACGCTCGAGATCCATGACAACGCCATCGCGCGTGACATCAAGGAAACCGTGCGCAAGCTCAAGGCTGCCCAGTACGTCGCCAACAACCCGAACGAAGTCTGCCCGGCCAAGTGGAAGGAAGGCGAAAAGACCCTGAAGCCCTCGCTGGACCTGGTTGGCAAGATCTGAGCCCTGCCCCCGCAGGCTCGGATATCAGCGCGGCGCGAACCGTCCCTCCCCTCTCCGCGCCACGCTGATGTTGAGCGTCGCGGGCCGGCACCCCTCCCGGCCCGCGACTTTTTATCCCCTCCGGTCGTTGTGGACGCGCCTGTCGATGACAGGGGCGTGGGCATCGGCCGGCCGATTTTCCGGAGAACGTCATGCTGGACACTGATCTGAAGTCGCAACTGCAGGGCTATCTGGAGCGCGTCACGCGTCCCATCGAGATCGTCGCCAACCTCGACGACAGCGAGGGCAGTCGTGACATGCGCAGTCTGCTCGCGGATCTGGTGTCGTTGTCCGACCGGATCAGCGTAACCGAGCAGTCCGACCCCGATGAGCGGATCCCATCGTTCAGTCTCGGCACGCCCGGCCAGGAGATCCACCTGCGCTTCGGCGGGCTGCCGCTGGGCCACGAGTTCACCTCACTGGTGCTGGCCTTGCTGCAGGTGGGCGGACATCCGCCGAAGGTCAGTGACGAGGTGATGGCGCAGGTGCGCGCACTGAAGGGGCCGTTGCGCTTCGAGACGTTCTTCTCGCTGTCCTGCCAGAACTGCCCCGATGTGGTGCAGGCGCTCAATCTGATGGCGGTCCTCAATCCCGACATCGAGCACGTCGCGATCGATGGAGCGCTATTCCAGGACGAGGTGGAGCGCCGCCAGGTGATGGCGGTGCCCAGCGTGTTCCTCAACGGCGAACCGTTTGCCTCCGGCCGCATGGGCGTCGAGGAAATCCTCGCCAAGGTCGATACCGGTGCGGCCGACCGGGAAGCCGAAAAGTTGAAGGATCGCGCGCCGTATGACGTCCTCATCGTCGGCGGCGGTCCGGCCGGCGCTGCGGCTGCCATTTACGCGGCGCGCAAGGGTATCCGTACCGGCGTGGTGGCCGAACGCTTCGGCGGCCAGGTCGCCGATACCCTCGGCATCGAGAACTTCATCTCGGTGACGGAAACCGAAGGCCCGAAACTGGTGGCCGCATTGGAAGAACATGTGCGCCAGTACGATGTCGATGTCATCAAGCTGCAGCGCGCCAATGCCCTCAGCGAAGGCACTGAGTATCTCGAACTGGGGCTGGAGAGCGGTGCCACGCTCAAGGCGCGTTCGGTGGTGCTCGCCACCGGCGCGCGCTGGCGGCAGATGAACGTGCCCGGGGAAGACACCTACCGGAACAAGGGCGTTGCGTATTGCCCGCACTGCGATGGTCCCTTGTTCAAGGGTAAACGGGTGGCGGTGATCGGTGGTGGCAACTCCGGGGTCGAAGCGGCGATCGATCTCGCTGGCATTGTCAGCCATGTCACCCTGATCGAGTTCGACCACCAGCTGCGCGCCGATGCGGTGTTGCAGCGCAAGCTCGGCAGCCTGCCCAACGTCCGTATCATTACCTCGGCGCAGACCACTGAGGTGTTGGGTGACGGTCAGCGGGTCAATGGCCTGACCTACACCGACCGCAAGAGCGGTGACAGTCACCGCGTCGAGCTGGAGGGCATTTTTGTTCAGATCGGGTTGCTGCCCAACAGCGACTGGCTGAAGGGCAGTGTCGAGCTCAGTTCGCGGGGTGAAGTGGTGGTGGATGCGCGCGGCCAGACGTCGCTTCCGGGCGTGTTTGCGGCGGGTGACGTCACCACGGCCCCCTACAAGCAGATCATCATTGCCATGGGCGAGGGCTCGAAGGCGGCGCTGAGCGCCTTTGATCATCTGATCCGGCAGTCGGCGCCCGAGGCGGACCGCAAGGCAGCCTGAGCCGCGCGCACTCGTCGGCTCCAGCCGACCGCCGGGGGACTTCGCTGCGCGATGCACCCCCGGCGTCGGTGACCATGCAGCACGCGGATCATTCCGGTCCGCGACACTGCCTGAGGGATGCCCCATGGGCTGCGCCACCGTTGAGCTCGAAAGTCGTATTTATGAGCAGCTCGAAGCCGGGCGGCTGCGGCTGCCGTCTCTTCCGGATCTCGCCCTGCAGGTCAACGAGATCACCCAGAGTGATCGTGGCAGCGCCGGGCAGGTGGCGGCTGCGGTGGCGCGCGATCCTGCATTGTCGGCCCGATTGATTCAGGCGGCCAACAGTGCGGCCAGTGGCAGCCGGGTCAAGGTGCAGAGCCTGCCGGCGGCCATCACCCGTCTCGGTCTGCAGTACACCCGGGCGCTGGTCAGCCGTCTGGTGATCGAACAGATGTTCTTTACCCGGCAGCCGGCACTGGCTGAATTGATGCGGGTCACTTGGGCACGCAGCGTGGAGGTGGCAGCACTGAGTGAGGCGCTGGCCTCATATCGCACGCCACTGCGACCGGAAATTGCCATGCTCGCCGGCTTGTTGCACCTGATCGGGATGCTGCCACTGATCCGTCAGGTGGAAGCCGATCCGGACTGGGGTGGCGGCCGGCCCTCGTTGCTGCCGCTGCTTGAGCGTCTGCACCCGCAGGTCGGGCAGCGCCTGCTCAAGCATTGGGGCTTCTCGCCACAATTGCAGGAAGTGCCGGTGGCGTCGCTGGACATCATGCGCGACACCCGCGGCCCCCCCGATTACACCGACCTCGTCATCGTTTCCCGGTTGCAGCTCGGCACCTACAGCCCGCCGCAGCTGGCGGCGGTCGATGCCGACTGGGCGCCGGCCACCACCAAGCTCGGGTTGGCGCCCGGTAGCGTGGTCCTCGAAATGCCGCCGGTGCAGGCGGGCTATCAGCAGGCGATGACCCGGTTGCGGGCATAGCGCGCCCGTATCCGAATGATGCAGGCCCCGCACACCTACGGCACACTCTCATGAAATGAATCTGGTCCGGGCGATGACCCGGGCGCGTGTCCGAGGAGACCCCATGATGCGTTTCATGTCCGCCCGCCTCGCGGCTGCGGTGTCGCTGTTTGTCGTCGGTCTGCTGGTGTCAGCCTGTGGCAGTGAGGGGCTGGTGCCGCCGGACGGGACTGACGCCCCCGGCCTGGGGGGCTCTGCCGAACGCATCCCGCTGGCGGCCTGGACACCGCTGCCGCCGGCACCCCCGGTGTCGCCGGAAGTGGCGCTGGCACGGCAGCAGTTTCTCGGGCCGGATGCCGTCGAGCCGGGCAAGGTGAAGTTGTGGTGGGTCGGCGTATCCAGCTTTGTCGCCACAGGCGGCGGGCACCTGTGGTTGTTCGATGCCTGGGAACCCATCGGGATCCAGAAGGACTACGTGCCGATCGGCCGTGATGAACTCGCGGCCATCGCGCCGGAGGTGATCTTCATCGGGCACGGCCATTTCGACCATGCCGCCGACGCCGGTTTCATCGCCGGGCGCAGTGGTGCGGTGGTGGTCGGGTCCGACACCATCTGCGATACCGCCAAGGCGGACGCCGCCCGCGACGGCAATGCGGCCAACTTCCGCTGTCTCATCACCGGCACCGAGGACACGCCGACGCCGGGGACATTGCAGATGGTCAAGGTGTGGGCCGACCTGCCGCCGGTCGGGGTGCTGCAACACATCCACAGTGCACTGTCGCCCTCCACCTTCGAGCTCGGCGACACGCCGTTTATTCACGTGCCCAATCTGTTGCCGTTTCTGGGGTACCTGAACGGTGATCCGCAGGAGCTGCTGCGGTTTCTCACGACGTTGCGCGACGGGCAGGGCGGTACCTGGGCTTACCATTTACGCTTCGACGACTTCAGCCTGTTCTGGCACGACTCCACTGGCCCCATCACCGACGCCGAGCCGGGCGGCCCGGAGGTGCGGGCGGCATTGGCGGGGCTGCCGGACTGCGTCGATGTGCAGGTCGGCGCCATCGTCGGCTTCAACCAACCGCTGTCGGGCCTGCGAGATCCACGTCTCTATGTCGAGCATGCGCATCCTCGGGTGTTCCTGCCCACACATCACGACGCCTGGGCGCCGGTCGTCGGCGGCGGTTCGGTAGCCTACGAGGCTGAGTGGCGTGCCGAGATGGCCGCATTGCCGCATCCTCCGCTGCTCGATTATCTGCACGACCCGGTTGATTACCTCCAGCCACGGACCTACGACATCCGCGATCCCATCTGGGCCGAGCCGATGCCAGGGTCGGCATGCGCTGCCGCGCAGTGATGGCGCGACGCCTGCACCCATCGGGTGCCCGCGCACTGCTTTGGCACGACCCGATGGCCGGCCGGTTGCCGCAGTGAATGACCGGCAACTATCTGACTTGAAAGCATAAATCGTCGGGCGCAGTCCGAAGAAGCGTTTTGGCACAGGCCTTGCTGAACACCGTCTTGTACACAAGATGGTGCGCAAGACGTGGCAAACGCCTGGACGATCTCTGACTGGACCACCGCCTACCAGGGCGGCCTGTCGCCGCTGACGGCAATGGCGGCGCTGTCGGCCCGCTGCGTGGCGACCGAGCCGGACTGGATACTGTGCCTTGATGCCGCCGCCCTGCAGGCGCAGGCCGAGGCGCTGATGGAACGGTTCGAGGCGGCCGGCCGTGACTGGGCCGCCTTCCCGCTGTTCGGTGTGCCCTTCGTGGTCAAGGACAACATCGATGTCGCGGGTCTGCCGACCACGGCGGCCTGTCCGGATTTCGCCTACCTGCCGGAACGCTCGGCGACGGTGGTGCAGCATCTCACGGCAGCCGGAGCGCTGCTGCTGGGCAAGAGCAACCTCGACCAGTTCGCTACGGGGCTGGTGGGGGTGCGGTCGCCCTACGGCGCGGTCCCCAACGCGTTCAACCCGGACTATGTCAGCGGCGGTTCCAGCTCGGGGTCGGCCACGCTGGTGGCGCGGGGGCTGGCGGCCTTTTCGTTGGGCACCGACACCGCGGGTTCGGGGCGAATTCCGGCGGCCTTCAACAATCTGGTGGGGGTCAAGCCGACCCGCGGATGGTTCAGTACCCTTGGCGTGGTGCCGGCGTGCCGCACGCTCGACTGCGTATCGATTTTTGCCCATACCCTGGACGATGCGACGCAGGTGGCGGCGGTGCTGGGACGCTTCGACAACGCGGACCCTTATGCCCGTCCAGCCCCGGCAATGATGGCGGCGCGGCGCCTGCCGGCTGCGCCGCGACTGGGCGTACCGGCGGCGCCTCAGTTCTTTGGAGATCATCTGGCGGCGGCCGCATTCGACCGTGCCAGCGCCCAGTTGAGCGCACTGGGTGCGACGCTGGTGCCACTGGATTTCACGCCGCTGCATGCGCTCGCGGATCTGCTCTACGACGGCCCCTGGGTTGCCGAGCGGCAAGCGGCGATCGCCGACTTTCTGACCCGCCCGGGCGTCACCATGAATCCGGTGGTGCAGACCATCATCAGCCGTGGCGATGCATTTTCTGCGGGCGATGGCTTCCGCGCCGACTACCGCCGCGCCGAGCTGGTACGCGCCGCCCAGGGCCTCATGCGCGACGTGGATGCCCTGGTGGTACCCAGCGCACCGAGCATCTACACCATTGCCGATGTTGAGGCATCGCCGGTGGAGCTGAACACCCGGCTGGGGACCTACACCAACTTCGTCAATCTCATGGACGGCTGTGCCCTGGCGCTCCCGGCCGGCTTCCGCGACGACGGGCTGCCGGCCGGCATTACGGTGATTGCAGGTGCATGGGAGGACGCCGCACTGCTCGATTTCGGGCGGCGTTGGCAGCGGCAAGTGCCGTGGTCGTTGGGTACGAGCGGTCGGGTACCCGAGCCGGTGCCACAACCACCGGCAGCACCGGGGCCGGATCAGGTGCGGGTGGCGGTGGTCGGGGCCCACCTCAGCGGGATGCCGTTGAACTACCAGCTCACCGAGCGCTCGGCGGTGCTGGTCGAGAAAACGCACACCGCCGACGACTATCGCTTCTACGCATTGCCAGGCACCGTCCCGCCCAAACCCGGACTGGTCCGCACCGGCCACGGCGCCGCCATCGAGGTGGAGCTGTGGGACATGCCGACGGAGGCATTCGGCAGTTTTGTCGCCCTGATTCCGGCCCCGCTGGGCATCGGCACCCTGGCGCTGGCCGATGGTCGTAGCGTCAAGGGCTTCATCTGCGAGGCCTGGGCCACCGCCGACGCCCTCGATATCACTCACTTCGGCGGTTGGCGGGCCTTCATGGCCGCCGAGCGCGCACGCGCGGCCTGAAGGATCTCTCCATGTTCCGCAAAGTCCTGATCGCAAACCGTGGCGAAATTGCCGTCCGCATCGCCCGTACCCTGAAGTCCATGGGTGTGGGCAGTGTCGCGGTCTTCTCGGATGCCGATCGCAACAGCCTCCATGTGCGTCTGGCCGACGAGGCGGTTGCGCTGGGGGGCAACGCGCCCGCTGACAGCTATCTGCGGGGTGACAAGATCATCGCGGCGGCGAAGGCCACCGGTGCCGAAGCGGTGATTCCGGGCTACGGGTTCCTGTCAGAGAACACGGCATTTGCGGATGACTGCGCACGTGCCGGCATCGTCTTTGTCGGACCGACGCCAGACCAGATCCGCCGCTTTGGCCTCAAGCATGAATCACGGGCCCTGGCGGAAGCGGCAGGCGTGCCCCTGACCCCGGGGACAGGCCTGCTCGACAGTCTTGAAGCCGCAGTGGTGTCGGCCCGCGAGATCGGCTATCCGATCATGCTCAAGTCCACCGCCGGCGGGGGCGGCATCGGCCTCACCCGCTGTGACAGCGAAGCGGAGCTGGCCGCCGCGTTTGCCACCGTACAGCGGCAGGGGCAGAACTTCTTCAGCGACAGTGGCGTGTTCATCGAGCGCTATGTCGAGAATGCCCGCCACGTCGAGGTGCAGATCTTCGGGGATGGTCACGGCAAGGTGGTGGCACTGGGCGAGCGTGACTGCTCATTGCAACGGCGCAACCAGAAAGTGGTGGAGGAAACCCCGGCGCCCAACCTGCCGGCGGCCACCCGCGATGCCTTGCTTGCCGCCGCCGTGCGACTGGGCGAGTCGGTGGCCTATGCCAACGCCGGCACGGTCGAGTTCATCTATGACCCGGCCCGGGATGACTTCTATTTCCTGGAGGTGAACACGCGCCTGCAGGTGGAGCATCCGATCACCGAAGCCTGCACCGGTGTCGACCTGGTCGACTGGATGATCCGTACCGCCGCCGGCGAGCCACCGGACCTGGCGCAGTTCCGCTGTCAGCCGAGGGGTGCGGCGATGGAAGTCCGCATCTACGCCGAGGACCCGGTGCGCAACTTCCAGCCGTCCCCCGGCATCCTGACCGAGGTGGCGTTTCCTGCGGAGGCGCGTATTGATGGCTGGGTCACCACCGGCACTGAGGTGTCGCCACATTACGACCCGATGATCGCCAAGCTGATCGTCCACGGAACGGATCGCGACGATGCCATTGCCAAGCTGCGGACCGCGCTCGACCAGACCCGGCTGGCCGGCATCGCCACCAACCTCGACTACCTCCGGCAGATCATCGCCAGCCCGGCTTTCGCCAGTGGTGCGGTATTCACGCGCTTTCTCGACAGCTTCGCCTATGCCGCGCCGGTGATCGAGATGATCGACCCCGGCACCTACACCACCGTGCAGGACTATCCCGGCCGCGTCGGCTACTGGGATGTTGGCGTACCGCCCTCGGGGCCGATGGACGATTTCGCCTTCCGCATGGCCAACCGTATCGTCGGCAACCCGGCGGATGCGGCGGGGCTCGAATGCACCATCCTCGGGCCGACCCTGCGCTTCCACCGCGATGCCTGCGTTGCCCTCACCGGCGCCCCCACGCCGGCGACGTTGGATGGCGAGCCGTGTCCGTTCTGGACCCCGCAGCCGGTGCGTGCCGGCCAGGTCCTAAAGATCGGCAAGGCCGAAGCAGGATGCCGGACCTACCTTGCGGTGGCGGGGGGCTTTGATGTGCCGGTGTATCTCGGGTCGCGGGCGACGTTCGCGCTCGGGCAGTTCGGCGGCCATGCCGGTCGGCCGCTGCGCGGCGGCGACATGCTGCGGCTCACCGAGACCACGACCCTGCCGCAGGCGGCGCCGGCGCCAGCGGCGATGATCCCGACCTACGACACGCACTGGACCGTCGGCGTGCTGTACGGACCGCATGGTGCACCGGACTTCTTCACCGAAGCCTCGATCGAACAGTTCTTCGCCACCGACTGGGAAGTGCATTACAACTCCAACCGGCTTGGCGTCAGGCTGATGGGGCCGAAGCCGGAATGGGCACGCACTGACGGTGGCGAAGCCGGCCTGCACCCGTCCAACGTTCACGACTGCGAGTACGCCATCGGCGCGGTCAATTTCACCGGTGACATGCCGGTGATCCTGACCCGCGACGGCCCCAGCCTGGGCGGTTTCGTCTGCCCGGTGACGATTGCCCAGGCCGAGCTGTGGAAGATCGGTCAGGTCAAGCCGGGGGATCGCATCCGCTTTCAGCGCATCGATTTCGACGAGGCGCTGGCACTGCAGAAGGCGCAAGACCGAGCCATCGAGACGCTGACCCCCATCCCCAAACCGGGGGGCGCACGAGTCCTGCACCGGCCGCAGGGCACGGTGTCGGAATGCGTGCTGGCCGAGCTTGCGCCGGAGGGGAGCCGGCCGGCGGTCGCCTACCGGCAGGCAGGGGATACCTACATCCTGCTGGAATACGGGCCGATGGTGCTGGACCTGCGCCTGCGCCTGCGGATCTACGCGCTGATGCAGGCCCTCCACGCCGATCCGGTCCCCGGCATTCTCGAACTGTCGCCCGGCGTGCGCTCGCTGCAGATTCACTATGACAGCCGCCGTATCACGCAGGCGGCCCTGCTCGATGCGCTACTGGCCGCCGAGCATCGACTGCCGGATATCGCCACCTTGCGGATTCCCACGCGGGTGGTGCGCTTGCCGATGGCCTGGCAGGACAGTGCCACCCTCGATGCCGTCGCCCGCTACCGTCAGTCGGTGCGCGACACCGCGCCGTGGCTGCCGAGCAATGTCGAGTTCATGCGCCGTATCAACGGGCTGGATTCGGTGGAGACGGTGAAGCGCACCGTGTTCGACACGCGCTACATGGTGCTGGGGCTGGGCGACGTGTACCTGGGCGCACCGTGCGCGGTCCCGGTGGACCCGCGGCACCGGCTGCTCACATCGAAATACAACCCGGCGCGCACCTACACCGCCGAGGGCACCGTCGGTATCGGCGGGGTCTACATGTGCATCTACGGCATGGATTCACCCGGCGGCTATCAGTTGATCGGCCGCACCCTGCCGATCTGGAACACGTTCCTGAAAAATCGGGCCTTCGCCAACGGCGAACCGTGGTTGCTCAAGTTCTTCGACCAGGTGCAGTACTACGAAGTCAGCGAAGACGAGCTCACCGCCATGCGCGACGACTTCCGCGAAGGCCGGCTGTTGCCGGACATCACCGAGGAAGTCTTCGACATCGCCGCGCATGAGCGCTTTCTCGCCGACAACGCCGACAGCATCACCGCCTTCAAGGCCAAGCAGCAGGCCGCCTTTGCCGAGGAAGTGGCGCACTGGCGGGCCGATGCGGCGATGTCGCCGGACGTCGTTCCCGAGCCACCGGCAATGCCCATGGAGGACGCCGACGGCCAGCCGGTATTCGCCGACATCAGCGGCAACATCTGGAAGCTTCTGGTGGAAGCCGGGCAGGCGGTGGCGGCCGGTGATCCCTTGCTGATCGTCGAGGCGATGAAGATGGAGTTCACCGTTCCGGCCCCGGTGGAGGGCACCGTGTCGGCGCTGCGCTGTCAGGCCGGACGACCGGTGAACGCCGGCGATGCGTTGCTCTACATCACCCCCGCCTGAGGACATGCCGATGAGTGCTGACAAGGTCATCAATCTGCGTCGCGGGCGCGACCGTGGCGAGAATCTGGCCGAGCGGATCTACGCCCAACTCAAGCAGGACATCTTCGAGTTCCGGCTATTGCCCGGCGATCGCTTCAGCGAAAACGAGATCGCCGAGCGCATGGAGGTCAGCCGGACACCGGTTCGCGAGGCGCTGTTCCGTCTGCAGCGCGAGGGCTATGTTGAGGTCCTCTATCGCAGCGGCTGGCAGGTACGGCCGTTTGATTTCAAGTCGTTCGAGGATCTTTATGACATCCGCATCATTCTCGAAACGGCGGCGGTCAAGCGCCTGTGTGAGCACGAAACGCCGCCAGCGCCGCTGTCGGACCTGAAGCGCATCTGGCTGGTACCGGCCGCCGAGCGCCTCACCGATGGCGTCACCGTATCGGCGCTTGATGAACGCTTCCACGAAATGCTGGTGGAGGCCACCGGCAATAGCGAGATGGCACAGATGCACCACGCGGTGACCGAGCGCATCCGCATCGTGCGGCGGCTCGACTTCACCAAGCCACCGCGAATCGAAGCCACCTACATCGAGCACGGAAAGATCCTCCGGGCGGTGCTGCAGCGCCGTGCCGACCAGGCTCAGCTTTTGCTCAAGAGCCACATCGAGGAAAGCAAGGCGGAGGTTCGCAAGATCACCGTTCACATGCTTCACACGGCCCGCAGAGGCCAGCAATGAAGACCGTAGGCAGGGAGGGGAAACCCGTCACCGGCATCGGCTGGTGGCCCGTTCAAAGGCAGTCACACTTTGGGAGATTACACATGAAGCAGCAATATGCAGGGACACACCGGGCCCAGGCCTGGGCACGGGCAGCGGCACTTGTGACGGTTGGCGCAGTCGGCGCCATGCCCGTCGCGCATGCCGAGATCGAACTGGGGAACGGCATCAGCATCTCCGGTTTTCTCGACATGTCGTATTCATCGTTCAGTCCGGATGGCGGATCGAGCACGGAAAGTATTGGCATCGATCAGTTCGAGACCACCTTCAAATATGCCGGTTCGAGTGGGGTCTCCGCCCAGGTCGACATCGAATACGGCGAAGGCTTTGATGGCAGTGACGACGAAACTTTCGTCGAACAGGCGTTCGTCACCAAGGCGTTCACCGAGCAGTTCAGTGTGAAAGTGGGCCGCTTCCTCAGCTATAGCGGGTGGGAAACCGAAGAGCCGACCGGTTTGTTCCAGTTCAGCGGCACCGGCTATGCCAAGTATTTCTACGGCTTCTACCAGAACGGCGTATCGGCCTACTACGACGGCGGCAGCTTCGCCGCCATGGGGTCTGTGGTCACCAGCGCCTTCAATCCGCTGGACCGCAACAGCACCGACGGCGTCGACGACGAGATGGGCTACGAGTTCGGCCTGGCGCTGATGCCGGTGGAAGGCCTGACTGCAAAAGCGTTCTACATCGTCGACCAGGACACCGACACCGACATCATCAATTTCTGGACCGCGTATTCGGTGTCGGGATTCACCTTCGCCGGCGAATACAACGTGGTCGAGTACGGCACGTCCAGTGCTGTCGTTGATGGTGAGGGCGATGGCTATCTGCTGATGGCCAACTACGCCACCGGTCCCTTCGGCATCACGCTTCGTTATCACGACTTCGAGATCGAGAGCGCCACCGGCGTCACCGTCGACGATGGCAGCGCCATCACCCTGTCGCCCAGCTACAAGATCGGCGACAACCTGCTGCTGGTGACGGAGTACCGGATGGACGAGTCGGACACCAACGGCGATTCGGATTCGTTCGCGATCGAAGCCCTGTTCACGTTCTGAGCCACGTCCTGAACGGACGTTATCAACCAAGGAGTATCTGTCATGAAACTCAAATCCATTCTTGCGGCCGCCACACTCGGCGCCGCCAGTGTTGCGGCGCAGGCCGCAGACACCATCAAGGTCGGGGTGCTGCACTCGCTCTCCGGCACGATGGCCATCTCCGAAACCACGCTGAAGGACACGGTCCTGATGCTGGTCGACGAGCAGAACAAGAAGGGGGGGCTGCTCGGCAAGAAGCTGGAAGCCGTGGTGGTCGATCCCGCGTCCAACTGGCCGCTGTTCGCCGAGAAGGCGCGTGAGCTGCTGGCCAAGGACAAGGTGGACGTGGTCTTCGGCTGCTGGACCTCGGTGTCGCGCAAGAGCGTGCTGCCGGTGTTCGAGGAGCTGAACGGCCTGCTGTTCTATCCGGTGCAGTACGAAGGTGAGGAGTCTTCCAAGAACGTCATCTACACCGGCGCTGCGCCCAACCAACAGGCGATTCCGGCGGTGGACTACCTGATGAACGATCTGGAAGTCGAACGCTGGGTGCTGGCGGGCACCGACTACGTCTACCCGCGCACCACCAACAAGATTCTCGAGGCCTACCTCAAGGCCAAGGGCGTGGCAGCGGACGACATCATGATCAATTACACGCCGTTCGGGCACTCCGATTGGCAGTCGATCGTGTCCGAGATCAAGGCGTTCGGCTCCACCGGCAAGAAGACGGCGGTGGTGTCCACCATCAACGGTGATGCCAACGTGCCGTTCTATAAGGAACTGGGCAACCAGAAGATCTCCGCCGAAGACATCCCGGTGGTCGCCTTCTCCGTGGGGGAAGAAGAACTGTCCGGCATCGACACCGCGCCGCTGGTCGGTCACCTCGCCGCCTGGAACTACTTCATGAGCGTCGACACGCCGGAGAACGCGGCGTTCATCAAGCAGTGGAAGACCTTCATCAAGAACGACAAGCGCGTCACCAATGATCCGATGGAAGCGCACTACGTCGGCTTCAACCTGTGGGCGCAGGCGGTCGAAAAGGCCGGCACCACCGATGTCGATGCCGTGCTGACCGCATTGCCCGGCCTCGAAACGCCGAACCTCACTGGTGGCACCGCCAAGATGCTGGCCAACCATCACATCACCAAGCCGGTGCTGATCGGCGAGATTCGTGATGACGGTCAGTTCGACGTGGTGTGGGAAACCGAAGGTGAAGTGGCGGGTGACGCCTGGTCGGACTTCCTGCCCTCCAGCAAGGTCATTGAAGCCGACTGGGTCGATCTGAAGTGTGGCAACTACAACACCGAAACCAAGGAATGTTCGGGTCAGAACTACTGAGGCCTGCCTCCCGCGTTTGATGTTGTCCGAGAAGCCAAGCAGTGCGCCTGCGGTCGGGGGGCACCCATTGGCGCTGTTGTTGCGGTCCCCGGTGTGGCGGCGGGTTCTCCTGCCCGTCGCCACCCCATCAAGAACAGTTTCAACAACGGTTTCCTGGAACCTCATGACCCGAACCCCGTCACCGATACTCCGCTGGTGCGCCGTGCTGATACTGGGACTGTGTGCCGGCCTGGCGCACGCCGATGTGTCGTCGGCCGACATGGCATTTGCTGAAACGGTGCGAGCGCTGCCCGACGCTGGCTTCCGCGACAAGGGCGACAAGGTGCAGGCCCTGGTGTCCGCGCGGCATCCGCAGGCGCGTTCGGTACTGGCTGCGCTGCTGGACAATCGGCTATACGCCACCGACGGCGGCGTCTATATCGCCGACCCTGAACAATCCGATGCATCGGTGCCGATCTGGCGCGATGCGTTGACCGGGGCCCTGGCCCCGGATGCCGCACCCGGTTCCCGTGACCGCGTGCGCACCAACAACCGGCTGCGCTCACAACTCAAGCGCGGGCTGGCCCAGTTTGACCTTGCCGATCCCGATGACGACGTCCGGATCCGCGCGGTACGCGAGCTCAGTGGTGATCTCGATGCCGACATGGAGGCACTGCTGGAAGCCCAGGTCGACGCCGATGACAGCGACCGCGTGCGCCGTGAAATCGCCATCGCGCTGGCGGTGCGTGACCTCGCCGCCGACACTGCGGATCAGCGACTGGCGGCCCTCAAGACGCTGGTGGGCGAGCAACGCAATCTGGTCTACAACCGGGTCAAGCCGCTGACCGATCCGGCGATTGAAACCGACCCCGAAGTGCGCGCGCTGGCCACCCGGGTGGTGGGCGATATCGACGGCTGGCGGCAGGTCTATGGCGCGCTGGAGACGCTGTTCTTCGGTTTGTCGCTGGGCTCGGTACTGGTGCTCGCGGCGATCGGGCTGGCCATCAGCTTCGGCGTGATGGGCGTGATCAACATGGCCCATGGCGAACTGATCATGATTGGTGCCTACACCACCTACGTGATGCAGTTACTGCTGCCCAATCACATCGGTCTGGCGCTGGTGCTGGCAGTGCCCGCCGCCTTCTGCGTGTCGGGGCTGGTGGGGGTCGCCATCGAGCGCGGGGTGGTGCGGTTCCTCTATGGGCGCCCGCTGGAAACCCTGCTCGCCACCTTCGGCCTGTCGCTGGTATTGCAGCAATTGGTGCGGTCAATCTTCTCGCCGTTGAACCGCTCGGTCGCCTCGCCCGACTGGATGCAGGGCCTGTGGCAGATCAACGACCTGTTCTCCGTCACCTACAACCGGTTGTTCATCATCCTCTTCACCCTGGTGGTGTTCGCCTTGCTGCTGGGGGTGCTCAACCGCACCTCGCTGGGTCTGAAGGTGCGGGCGGTCTCGCAGAATCGCGCCATGGCCCGGGCCATGGGCGTGCGCACGGCACGGGTGGATGCGATGACCTTCGGTCTCGGCTCGGGCATTGCCGGCATCGCCGGGGTGGCCCTGTCACAGCTGACCAATGTCGGCCCCAACCTCGGTCAGGCCTATATCGTCGACTCCTTCATGGTGGTGGTGTTCGGCGGGGTCGGCAATCTCTGGGGAACGCTGATCGGCGGCCTCAGTCTCGGTGTCCTCAACAAGCTGCTGGAGCCGACGGCGGGCGCGGTGATGGCCAAGATCCTGGTACTGGTCGGTCTCATCCTGTTCATCCAGCGACGCCCGCGCGGGCTGTTTCCGCAGAAAGGCCGTGCGGCGGAGGGCCACTGATGACCCCCCGATCGATACTCGGCAGCAGCCGCGGCGGCCAGATCTTTCTGGCGGTGATGGCGGCGCTGGCGGTGCTGGTGCCGGTGCTCAACCTGCTGGTGCCGGCGGACACCGCACTGCACCTGCCGGACTACTGGGTGACGCTGTTGGGCAAGTATCTCAGCTATGCCTTGCTGGCCATCGCCATCGACCTCATCTGGGGCTACTGCGGCATCCTCAGCCTCGGCCACACCGCTTTCTTCGCGCTCGGTGGCTACGCCATGGGCATGTACCTGATGCGGCAGATCGGCACGCGCGGCGTCTACGGACATCCCGAACTTCCGGATTTCATGGTCTTCCTCAACTGGGAATCGCTGCCCTGGTACTGGCAGGGCTTCGACCAGTTCTGGTTCGCCATGCTGATGGTGCTGCTGGCGCCCGGCCTCCTCGCCTTTGCCTTCGGCTGGCTGGCCTTCCGCTCGCGCGTCGGCGGGGTCTATCTGTCGATCATCACCCAGGCCCTCACCTATGCCCTGATGCTGGCGTTCTTCCGCAACGAGATGGGCTTCGGCGGCAATAATGGGTTGACCGATTTCAAGGACATTCTCGGGCAGGACCTGCAGTCGCCGTCAACCCGCATGGGGCTGTTTCTCGCCACCGTGCTGGCGCTGACCCTGGGCTATCTGGCCTGCCGCTATCTCACCGGCTCGCGCTTCGGCCGCGTCATCGAGGCGATCCGCGATGCCGAGAGTCGCACCCGTTTCATTGGCTATCGGGTCGAGTATTACAAGCTGGCGCTGTTCACCTTCTCGGCCATGCTGGCCGGTGTCGCGGGCGCGCTCTATGTGCCGCAGGTGGGCATCATCAACCCGGGCGAGTTCTCGCCGATCAATTCCATCGAGGCGGTGGTGTGGGTGGCGGTGGGCGGTCGCGGCACGCTGTTCGGCGCCGCACTTGGTGCCGGCATCGTCAACTACGCCAAGACCTGGTTTACCGCGGTATTTCCGGAGATCTGGCTGTACGCGCTGGGGGCGCTGTTCATCGGCGTCACCCTGGCGCTGCCGCGGGGCGTGGTGGGCCTGCTGTCCCGCCGCAAGGGAGATCGCGCATGAGCCTGCGCGACACGATTCACGAGCTGACCCGGCGCGACAAAGTCTTCGACTTCGTCAACCGGCCGACCGAGCGTCCGAGCCGGGTCGATCTCAGTCACAACACCATCCTCTATCTAGAAGACATCACGGTCAGTTTCGACGGCTTCCGCGCGTTGAATGCACTGACGCTGTACATCGATGCCGGCGAGTTGCGCTGCATCATCGGGCCCAATGGCGCCGGCAAGACCACCATGATGGACGTGATCACCGGCAAGACCCGACCGGATGCAGGTCAGGCCTGGTTCGGTCAGACCTTCAACCTGCTGCAGATGGATGAACCGGAGATCGCCCAGGCCGGCATCGGCCGCAAGTTCCAGAAGCCGACGGTGTTCACCGAGCACACCGTGTTCGAGAACCTGGAGCTGTCGCTGGCCGGGCCACGCGGGGTCTGGCATGCGCTGTTCGCCCGTCTCAGCGGCCCGCAGCGGGATCGTATCGACGAGGTGCTGGAGATCATCGGGCTGAAGGGCCACTACGGCCAGCGCGCCGGCAGCCTGTCCCACGGCCAGAAGCAGTGGCTGGAAATCGGCATGCTGCTGATGCAGGAGCCGCAACTGCTGCTGGTGGATGAGCCAGTGGCCGGGATGACGCCGCAGGAAACCGAACGCACCGCCGAGCTGCTGACCTCGCTCGCCGGCAAGCGCTCGGTGGTGGTGGTGGAGCACGACATGGCCTTCGTCCGATCCATTTCGCGCAAGGTCAGCGTGCTGCACGAGGGCAGCGTACTGGCCGAAGGCAGTATCGACGACGTGCAGAACGATGCCGAAGTCCGGCGGGTGTATCTCGGTGAATGACATGACGGCCACCGCATTCGAGCCGCTGCTGCAGACCCGCGGCGTCAACCAGTTCTACGGCGGCAGCCATATCCTCTGGGATGTCGGTCTCGACGTGCAGCCCGGCTCCATCACCTGCCTGATGGGCCGCAACGGCATGGGCAAAACCACCCTGCTGAAATGCGTGATGGGCCTGTTGCCGATTCGCGAGGGCAGCATCCACTTCGGTGGCGAGGATTTGTTGCGGCGCCCGGCCGAGGCCCGCGCGGGTCTCGGTATCGGCTACGTGCCGCAAGGCCGCGAAATCTTCCCCCAGCTCACCGTCGAGGAAAACCTGCAGCTTGGTGTCTACGTGCGTCCGGACCGCGACCGCACCGCGCTGGAGCCCATCTACGACACCTTTCCGGTGCTCAAGCAGATGCTGCGACGGCGGGGGGGCGATCTCTCCGGGGGGCAGCAGCAGCAGCTGGCCATCGGCCGCGCGTTGGTGTTCAACCCGCAGCTGTTGATTCTCGACGAGCCCTGCGAGGGTATTCAGCCCAACATCGTTGCCGAGATCGGCGATCTGCTGATTCGACTCAACCGCGAGACCGGGCTCACCGTGTTGCTGGTGGAGCAGAAGCTGCCGTTTGCCCGCCGGGTGGCAACCGATTTCCGCATTCTCGACAAGGGGCGGCTGGTGGCCGGCGGTGCCATCGATGGCCTGTCTGACAGTCTGGTGCAGAAACACCTGAGTGTGTGAGCACAAAAAAGGCCGGCCGCCCGCAGGGGCGACCGGCCATTGGCAGTGCAGCTATCTCATGATGTGGGCTGAGCCACCACCGCCTTTACATCGTGGGCCCGCTTGATGATGTACTGGTGGATCGCCTCCACCTGCTCCGCATCGAGCTTGTCCATCACCGACGGCATGCCCTTGCTGGCATAGGCGCCGGCGAGGATGCCGGTGAAGATCTTGTGGGTCTCTGGCGTCATGTAGCGCAGGTCCGGCAACACGCTGCCGGAGATGGCGTTGGGGCCATGGCACATGCCGCAGTGACCGTTGTAGAGGGTCCGGCCCTGGTCGATCACCTCGGCGCTGGCGGTCAGTTCCGGCGGCTCGGGCAGGTCCAGGGTGACGTTGCGCGGCGGCGGCAGCGTCGCCTTGCCACCCAACTTGTAGGTGAGCACGCGGGCCTCCGGATGCACCTTGGCCGGCTCCGACAGTGCGCCAAGCGCCAGCGGGAAGGCGCCGCCCCAGCCGGCTGCCACAGTGACGTACTGCTCACCGTTGATTTCATAGGTGACGGGCCCCGCCATTACGCCGGTGTTGGCCGGGGTTTCCCACAGCTTGTCGCCGTTGGCGGCGTTGTAGGCGACGAAGCGACCATCGGCGGTGCCCTGAAACACCAGACCCCCAGCGGTGCTCAGCGTGCCGCCGTTCCACACGGTGACATAGCTCTGGCGCCAGACTTCCTTCTGGGCCACCGGGTCCCAGGCCACCAGATGACCCTTGTGGGCCCCTACGGCATCGGCCAGCGCCTTCTCGTCCTCCGGCAGGGCAATCGGTTCGGAGCCCATGTGCCAGGTGCCCTTGCCGCCGTACTCTTCATCCGGATTCGGCACGAAGTAGGCGACGGCCTCCTGCATCGGGATGTACACCAGGCCGGTGTCCGGGTTGAACGACATCGGCTGCCAGTTGTGCGCGCCCAGCGGGCCCGGTGATACCAGTGCCGGCTTTTCCGACCAGTCGGCTTCCGGGTTTTCCACCGGACGGCCGGTCTCCATATCGACATGGGTGGCCCAGTTGGCCGGCGCAAACTTCTCGGCGCTCAGCAGCTCGCCGGTCTTGCGATCGAGCACGTAGAAGAAGCCGTTCTTCGGTGCCTGCATCAACACCTTGCGCATCTCGCCCTTGATCTCCAGATCGGCCAGGATCATGTGCTGGGTCGCGGTGTAGTCCCAGGTATCGCCCGGCGTGGTCTGGTAGTGCCACACGTACTCGCCGCTGTCCGGCTTGAGCGCGACGATGGAGGACAGGAACAGGTTGTCGCCGCCACCGGGGCTGCGCACCTCGCGACTCCAGCTGCTGCCGTTGCCGACGCCGATGTAGAGCAGATCCATCTCCGGGTCGTAGGCCATGGCATCCCACACCGTGCCGCCACCGCCGAACTTCCACCAGGCATCGCCCTTCCAGGTGGGCAGAGCCAGTTCCATCGCCTTGTCTTCGGCCGGCTTGGACGGATCGCCCGGCACCGTGAAGAAGCGCCACAGCTGCTTGCCGGAATCGGAATCGTAGGCGGTGATATAGCCGCGCACACCCAGCTCGGCGCCGCCGTTGCCGATGATGACCTTGCCCTTGATGATGCGCGGCGCACCGGTGATGGTGTAACTGCGGTTGGCATCGAGCACCGTGTTCACTTCCCAGGCGACGGCGCCGGTCTTGGCATCGAGCGCGATCAGGCGGCCGTCATAGGCACCGACATAAACCTTGCCCTGCCACACCGCGACGCCGCGGTTGGCGACACCACAGCAGCCGTCGCGGCCCTTGTCACGCGACACTTTGGGGTCGTACTTCCACAGTTCCTTGCCGCTGACCGGGTCCAGCGCCGAGACGATGGAGAAGGCACCGGTGACGTACATCACGCCATCGACCACGATGGGGGTGGCCTCGGTGGCGCGGTCCACGTCCAGCTTGTACTGCCAGGCCAGGCCGAGCTCGTCGACGTTCTCGAGGTTGACCTTCTTCAGCGGGCTGAACCGCTGCTCGCTGTAGGTACGGCCATGGCTGAGCCAGGCGCCCGGCTCGCTGTCGGCATTGATGATGCGCGCGCCATCAACCTGCGCCACCTTGGCCTCGGCTGCAGCGGCCGGCGCGGCTTCGGTCGCCGGCGCCTCCTTTTTGCCACAGGCGATCAACAGGGTGGCTGCCATGACGATGGCGAGGGGTTTCAATTCGTGGATGTTCATCGATGACTCCTGGAAAACGGCAAACAGGCCCGCAGGCCGATCAGTTGAGGGTGTTGGCGCGGTCGGCGAAGCGCAGGCGCAGGTCGCGCTTCAGCACCTTGCCGCTGGCATTCTTGGGGAGCTGGTCGATGACTTCGACCAGTTTTGGAGATTTGTAGCCAGCCAGTTTTTCGCGGCAATGGGCGATCACGGCCTCGGCCTCGATGGTTTCGCCGGGGCGAGCCACCACCACCGCCATCACGGCTTCGATCCACTTCGGGTGAGGGACCCCGAAAACCGCCACTTCGGAGACCGCGGGGTGAGCGAAGATCACTTCCTCGATTTCTCGGCTGGCGACGTTCTCGCCGCCAGTCTTGATCATGTCCTTCTTGCGGTCGACCACGCTGAGATAGCCGTCTTCATCCATCACGCCCAAATCACCACTGTGGAACCAGCCGTTGCGAAAGGACTCGGCCGTCTTTTCCTCGTTCTTCCAGTAACCCAGCGTCGCATGCGGGCTGCGATGCACGATCTCGCCGACGGTGCCAACGGGGACCGGCCGGTCATCGTCGTCCACCACCCGGGTCTCGCAGTTGATGGCTGGCCGCCCGGCGGACCCCAGCTTGCGTAGCTGGTCCTCGGGTTTGAGGATGGTCGCCACCGGTGACATTTCGGTCTGGCCGTAGAAATTGAACAGCCGCAGCGCCGGGATACGTTTGGCGATTTCCTTGATGATCTCCACCGGCATGATCGAGGCGCCGTAGTAGCCCTTCTTCAAGGTGCTGAGATCGGTCTTGTCGAAATCCGGGTGGCGCAGCAGGGCAATCCAGACCGTCGGCGGGCAGAACAGCTTGTTGGCCTTTTCTGCGGCGATGGTCTTGAGAATGGTGCCGGGGTCGGCTGCCGGCAGCACGATGCTGGTAGCGCCGAGGTAGAGGTCTGGCGTCAGGAAGCAATCGAGCTGGGCGCAGTGATACAGCGGCAACGAATGCACCTCGATGTCGTCGCTGGTCATCTCGCCGTCGATGATGACGCTGGCGTATTGGGCATACAGGCTGCGTGCCGGCAGCAGCACGCCCTTGGGGCGCGACTCGGTGCCACTGGTGTACATCATCTGCACCGGGTCATCGTCATCGACGTCGGCGTCCGGCATGGCGTTGTCGGCGTGGTCCATCCACGACAGCATGCAGTCCCAGCCGGTGGGGGTGGCATCCTGCTTTTCGCGAATCGATCCGCGCACCTTCACGGTGATGCCCGCCTCGGCAATGGCAGCGTCGGCCACTGAAGTGAGGGCGTCCTCGGCGACGATGCCGCAGACCTCGCCATTGCCGAGGATATAGGCCACTTCACTGGCGTTGAGCATGAAGTTGATCGGCACCATCACCGCCCCCAGCCGCGCCAGCGCGAAGCGGGTGACGACGAAGCCGAGGTTGTTGTGTGACAGCAGGGCGATGTGATCGCCGCGACCGACCCCCTGCGCCTGCAGTGCATTGGCGGTGCGGTTCACCTTGTCGTTGAGCTCGGCGTAGCTGAGGCGGGCTGGCCCGTAGACCAGGGCCAGCTTGCGCGGCACCCGCTCGGCACTGCGGTGCAACAGGTCCGCCAGCCGTTGCCGGCGGGCGGTACGGATCGCGATCGATGTGTCCATCGATGGGGTCATCGGCGTCTCCTCTCCATTCTTATGTACAGCTGTGTTTCGATCATAGGCCGTTGTCGCGGCCAATGGCACGTCTCACTCGGTGACAAAGCCCCGATAGTCGGATTTGGCAATGTCATCGCACAGCGCCCGATACGGCCCGACGCCGAGATATGGCATGAACACCCGTGGCTTGCCGGGCACATTGGCGCCCATGTACCAGGTGTTGCCCCGCGGGAACAGCGTCGCATTGGCCAACTCGTTGACGTGGTTGACCCAGTGCTCCTGTGCCTCGGGCGTGGGCTGGATCTTCCGCTTGTGCTGCGCCTGCAAATACGCCAGACAGTCGCTGATCCAGTCGACATGCTGCTCGATGGAGACCAGCATGTTGCTGAGCACCGAAGGGCTTCCGGGGCCGGTGACCGTGAACATGTTGGGGAAGCCTTCCACCATCAGGCCCATCATGGTGCGGGGGCCGGCGGCCCAGCGTTCCCGTAGCTGTACGTCGCCCTCACCCTGGATGTCCATCGACAACAGGGCGCCGGTCATGGCGTCATAACCGGTGGCGAAGATCAGGCAATCCAGCGCCACGTCGGTGCCGTCCTTGAGCCGGATGCCGTCGGCGGTCACCGCATCGATGGGGTTGCGTGCCAGGTTCTGCAGGGTCACGTTGGGCCGGTTGAAGGTCTCGTAGTAACCGGTGTCGATGCAGAGGCGGCGGGTGCCGACGAACTGGTCTGTCGGAATCAGCTGTTCGGCCAGCGCCGGATCTTTCACCCGCTCACGGATGCGCCGGGCGAGATAGTCCTGGGCGGTCTTGTTGGCGGCCTCGCTGGTGAGCAGGTCACCAAAGGAGACCATCAGCGCGAACGGACGGCCGCTGTCGTAGCATTCGCCAAAAATCCGCTCGCGAGTGGCCTCGTCAACGTCGAACACTGATGCTGCGTAGGTCTCGCCGGGAATCCCCACGAGGTGGTGGCGGGCGGTTTCGCGTAGCTCGTCGTAGTTGGCCTTCACCGATTCCGTGAATTCCGGCTCGAGCTTGCGGTTGTGGGCCGGCAGGCTATAGCTCGGCGTGCGCTGGAAGATGTGCAGGTGGCCCGACTGCTCGGCGACGATCGGAATGGTCTGGATACCGGAGGAGCCGGTGCCGATGATCCCGACGCGCTTGCCCGCGAAGTCCGGCATCGTGTGCGGCCATCGCGAGGTGTAGTAGACCTCGCCCTTGAAGTCGTCCATGCCGGGCAGGTTGACGTCCTTCGGGATGGTCAGGCAGCCGGTGGCCATCACCACGAAGCGGGCCTGCACGCTGCCGTCGCTGTCGGTGGTCAGCGTCCACTGCTCGGTGGCATCGTCATAGCGGGCCGCCGACACCAGTGAATTGAAGATGATGTCCTTGCGCAGGTCGAAGCGGTCCGCCACATGGTTGGCATACCGAAGGATCTCGGGTTGACTGGCGTAGCGCTCCGACCAGTTCCATTCCTGCTCCAGCGACTTGTCGAACGAGAAAGAGTACTGAACGCTCTCGACATCGCAGTGCAGTCCGGGGTACCGGTTCCAATACCAGGTGCCGCCCACGGAGGGGCCTTTTTCGAAGACCTTCGCACTCAGGCCCAGCTGGCGACACTTGTAGAGCATGTACATGCCCGACCAGCCGGCGCCGACGATGGCGACATCCAGTTGGCGCGGCACCCGCGCCGGTGTTGCAGCTTCACTCATGGTTCTCTTCCTGTCCTGCTTCGGTTTTCCCCGATACCCTAGGCGGAGCCTGCGGTTCGATCTACTACCCGCTCGGGTAGCGCGCGTGAACCATCCCAAATCCAACCCGTTCGGGTAGTACCCGAGAGCGCTTCCGCGGCCTAGTCTCCGATGACCGGCGTGGGTCCTGAGCCCGCCATAACAATCAACAGGAGAACTTCCATGGGCACCAGCAGCCTGGATCGTCAGCACTTCTTCATCGGCGGAGAGTGGGTCAAACCCGTTTCGGACCGGACCTTCACCCTGATCGACGCCTCTACCGAGGAAACGCTTGCCACCGTGCCCGAAGGCCAGAATGGCGATATCGACCGGGCTGTGGCCGCCGCACGGGCAGGCTTCGAATCCTCCGCCTGGCGCGATATGACGGCCTCCGACCGCGCGGCCCTGCTGCGTCGTTTCGATGCCGCCTTGCAGAAGCGCAAGGATGACCTGGCGCTGTCGGTGTCGCGTCAGAACGGCATGCCGCTGTGGTTGAGCAGTGCCTTCGAGGCCGGGATCGCCCTGAGCATGGTGAATTTCTATGCCGACCTGATCGATACGCCGCAGGCCGAAGACCGTCGCGGCTCGCAGCTCGGCCGTGAAACCCTGGTGTCGAAAGTACCGATCGGCGTGATTGCCGCGATCGTGCCCTGGAATTACCCGATCGCCCTCGCGGTCAGCAAGATCGCGCCGGCGCTGGCTGCCGGTTGCACCATCGTGATCAAACCGTCGCCGGGCACCGTGTTGGACAGCTACCTGATGGCTGAAGCCGCCATTGAAGCCGGACTGCCGCCGGGCGTGATCAACTGGGTGGCCGCCGACCGCGATGTTGGTGCCTATCTGGTGTCGCACCCGGGTGTCGACAAGGTCGCGTTCACCGGCTCCACCGCTGCCGGCCGCATCATCGCCCGTGAATGCGGCCAGCTGCTGCGCCCGGTGACGCTGGAGCTGGGGGGCAAGTCCGCTGCGGTGGTGCTGGAAGACGTCGACCTGGCGGTGCTGCAGGAACGCCTGCCGCTGGCCTCGCTGCTGAACAATGGGCAGACCTGTTTCAACAGCACCCGTATTCTCGCGCCGCAAAGTCGCTACGCCGAAGTGGTGGACGCCATCGCCAGCACGGTGAGCGGTCTCGCGGTGGGCGCGGCGGCCGACATGAACACCCAGCTTGGCCCGATGGCCTCGGCCGCCCATCGCCAACGCGTGGAAGGCTATATCGAAACCGGTCGCAAGGAAGGTCGGTTGGTGGTCGGCGGTAGCCGCCCCGGCGCCCAGGGCCGCGGCTGGTTCGTCGAGCCCACGGTGTTTGCCGACGTCAACAACGAGGCCACCATTGCCCGCGAGGAAATCTTCGGGCCGGTGCTGGCGGTGATTCCCTATCGCGACGAGGCTGAGGCGATCCGGCTCGCCAACGACAGCGAGTTCGGGCTTGGCGGTACGGTCTGGGGCAAGGATGAGGCCCACGCCTGTGAGGTCGCCGACCACATCATCACCGGCACCGTCGGCATTAATGGCTATGCGCCGGCCATCGGGTCACCGTTCGGCGGGGTCAAGGCCAGCGGCATCGGCCGCGAGCTCGGGCCGGAGGCGCTGTCCGGCTACTACCACTGGAAGTCGACGTATCTGATGTGAGTGAAGCTGCGCACGGGGTCATTGCGAGCCTGCGTAGCAGGCGCGGCAATCGCGTCCGGCGAGCGCGGTGCCGCGACATCGAGATCGCCGCGGGGCTTTGCCCCTCGCGATGACACCCCCTCTCCTTGTCATTGCGAGCCCGCGCAGCGGGCGTGGCAATCGCGTCCGACGGACAGTGCCCTGAGTGCGCGTCGGGTTGTGCTGCGAATGCACTTGGGGTTGTGCCGCTACCAAGGCTCTGCATTGGCCATCCTGGCGAACCGTCACTTCGCTAATTCACCCCGGCCCAGACATCCATGTCCGGTCGTTCACCCCACCCGCGAGCAGTGCTCGCAAAAACGGTGGGGTTCACCCCACAACCAACTGCAACGGCATCCGCCGCCGCGACAGGTCGTCTTCGCTGCGCGCCATCTCGTGTGACTGCGACCACACCCGTTCAACCCGCAGGAAGGGTGCCGCCGGGTGCACGCGCTGGCCCAGGCTGCGATCGTCTTCGATCAGGTCCAGCAACGCGTCGGTGTAGCAACCGTGCCGCATCGCACAGGTATGCGCCGCCTCGGCATCCACGCCAGCCGCGATCAGACGGGCGAGGGTGGAGCCGCGCCAGCGGTTGAAATCGCCCTCGGGGGTCCCCGGCAACAGGGTTTCGTCAGTGCGGCTGGTGGCATCGACACCGAGCGCGCTGGCGACCGCGTCGACCACCTCGGCGGCATCGCAGCGGGCGGTGGTGTACTTGCCACCCACCGGCATGAAGACGTTGTCGCGGGGCCGCAGGATCTGGAATTCACGACTCACTGCCGCCAGTGACGTGGCGGGTGCGACCCCGAGCGTGCGGGTGCCGGCGAACCGGCTGATCACATCCTCGCGGCGCCAGCCGAGCCCGGGCATGGCGCGCGCCACCGCGGCCAGCAGGTAGTCGGTTTCGGCTTCGGTGGGCAGCGCATCCTCGGCGCGGGTGATGGTCTGCTCGGTGGTCCCCACCAGCGTCCGACCGTACCAGGGGATCACGAAGAACACCCGGCCATCGTCGGCGGTCAGCAGAAAGGCGTTGCGCAGTCCGGGCACGCCGGGCATCACCAGATGCATGCCCTTGACCAGGCGGGTGGGCGGCGCATCCTCACCCAGCAAGCGCATCGCCCAGGGGCCGGCGGCATTGATCAGCATCTGCGCACGAATTCGGAAGGTTTCCCCCTCGTCGCTGCGGACCTCGGCACCCTGCGCATCCAGCGACAGTGCCTCGACACCGTTGGCGCAGACGGCACCGGCGGCATGGGCGGCCGCGGCCACCACCAGCGTCATGCGGGCGTCATCCTCCTGACAGTCGCCATAGCGGAAGCCGCCGACCAGGCCGCGTGCGTCGAGGTAGGGGTACGCATGCCGCAACCGGCGCGGGCGGAAGTAGCGGTGCCGACGCACCGGCTGCCCGCCGAGCCCCATCAGGTCGTACAGGGTGAGCCCGCACGACAGCATGAAAGGGCCTACCCGCTGGTCGTTGAACACCGGCAGGATGAAATCCAGTGGTCGCACCAGGTGCGGCGCAATGCGGTGCAACACCTTGCGCTCGTGCAGCGCGTGACGGACCAGCCGGAACTCGTAGTGTTCGAGGTAGCGAAGGCCGCCATGAATCAGCTTGCTCGACGACTGCGAGGTGCCCGCGCCCCAGTCGGTTTTCTCGATCAGGGCGACACTGAGGCCGCGTTGCGCGGCGTCGAACGCGGCCCAGGCGCCATAGATGCCGCCGCCGACCACCAGCAGGTCAAAGCGGCCGTCGCGCAGGCCGGCAACATCACGGGTGAAGGGGAAGGGCGGGCGACTCATGCCCGGCCTACTTGAACACCTTCTCGATCTCGAACCGACCGGGTGGTTGGCGATGCAGCTCGATGTAGGCCTCGGCGATCCGCCGCGGGTCGAAATGGCTACCGGACTGGATGAAACCATAGACGGTGACGGTGGCGACATGGATGCCATCCACCCCCAGCTCCTGCGCCAGTGAAGAGGTGAGGTTGCGCAGCGCCGCCTTGCCCAACGATAGCGATGCGTAGCTGTGCGCCGGTTCGTAGGCGAAGCCGCCACCGGTAAACAGGATGGTGCCGCGGCGGGCCTTGCGCATGGCCGGTGCCACGGCCTGGGCGGCGGTCAAGGCGCCCACCACATTGGCGCGGAAATCGGCGATCAGCTGGTCAGACGTCAGTGCGCTGGGCTTGGCGGTTTCGGAGGCCGCCACGTTGTACACCAGCACCTGTACCGGCCCCAGCATGCTCTCGGCCTGGGCGATGGCACCGCGCAGGTCGTCATCGTTGTCGGCGTGGCAGCCCAGCGCACAGAGGGTGCGGCCGGTCTTTTTCTGCAGGTCCTGGACCAGCGGCTTCAGCTTCTCCGGTCGCCGAGCCAGTAGCGACACGTTGTAGCCCTCGCGGCCAAAAGCCTCGGCGACAGCGGCGGAGATGCCGCGGCCGGCGCCAACGATGCAGCAGTGGGGTGCGTTCATGGGGGCATTGTAGAGGCGGTGATGGGTGAGCGCTGACGCGCTGGTAACGGGGAATCGGGAGTCGGGAATCGGGAATCGTTAGAAGCAAAAGCAAACGCAACCAGCAACGGCATAGCTGTTGTCGTTACGATTCCCCATTCCCGATTCCCGATTCTCAGGTGCCACCGGCGCCCTCCAGAAACGCCTTCACCGCCGCCGCGGTTTCCGCCGGTGCATCCCAGTGCAGCATGTGGCCGGCATCGGCGATCACCACGGTGCGCGATTGGGGGAAGGCGGCACGGCGGCGCAGGTGTTCGGCCTCTGGCATGGCACCGCGGAAGATCGAGCGGCCGGCATCGATGAACAGCACTGGCGCGGTCACCCGCGCCCAGATCGCCTCGCTTTCCTCGACGCGATAGGGGATCGGCATGCTCAGATGGTGCCGCGGGTCGGCCAGCAGTCGTACGCGGCCCTGGCCATCCTCGGCCCCCCAGCCACGGGCGATGAACTGCGCCCAGGCGTCATCCAGCTGTGGGTGCTGGCGGCGGATGCGGTCGGCCAGCTCGTCGAAACTGGCGTAGAACCGCGGCGGTCGTGGCCGCGCCAGCTGGTCGAGCCAGCGCTGGAATTTCTCGGGGGCATGCTCGGGCCCGCGGCCCGGCAGCATCAGGCCGTCGAGGATCGCCAGGCGGCGCACCCGTTCCGGGCGCAGGCCGGCATACAGGCTGAGCACCTGCGAGCCCATGCTGTGCCCGACCAGATCGATCGGCCCTGGCGGGTCAAGGTGCTGCACCAGGGCGTCGATATCGGCGACATAGTCGGGAAACCAGTAGCCGTCCTGCGGCCATTCGCTATGGCCGAGGCCGCGCCAGTCCGGTGCAATGACATGGAAATCGGGCAACAGACCGGCCACCATCGGGCCGAATGTGGCCGAACAGTCGAGCCAGCCGCTGCCGAGCAGCACCCAGGGGCGGCGCGGGTCGCCCCAGCAGCGCAAATGGTGGCGAAGCCCGCGGACACGGACATGGCGTGCGCGGGACGGCGGAGCGTCGATCATCGGATGTCGTTCACGGATTTCCCGCAGTATGTCCGGACTGGCATCGGAATTGCCATGGGAAGTCCACTGTCCCGCCTGTTCGCCACTCGGTCATCGTCATGCCGTTGCACGCCAAACTGTTGCACCAGACCTGCTATCGCTACGACCGGCCGGTCGAGCTGTCCCCCCAGGTCATTCGCCTGCGGCCGGCGCCACATGCGCGAACCCCGTTGCTGGGCTACAGCCTGCGGGTATCCCCCGCCAACCACTTCATCAACTGGCAGCAGGACCCCTTCGGCAACTGGCAGGCGCGGGTGGTGTTCCCCGAGCCGGTGGACCACTTCGAGGTCACCGTCGATCTCACCGCCGACATGGCGGTACAGAACCCCTTCGATTTCTTCGTGGCACCCGAGGCCGAGACCTTTCACTGGGACTATGACGCCGTCCTCGCGCGCGAGCTTGCGCCCTACCGGATGGTGGACGATGGCAGCGCGGCGCTCGACCGTTTTGTTGCCGCCCTGGACCTGACCGAGCCCGGCACCGTCAACCGGCTGGTGGCGCTGAACGCGCAGATCCGTGACCGGGTGCAATACCTCATCCGCATGGAACCCGGCGTACAGACACCGGAACAGACCCTGGCGCTGGGTAGCGGCTCCTGCCGCGATTCAACCTGGCTGCTGGTGCAGGTACTGCGCAGCCTCGGACTGGCCGCCCGGTTTGTCTCCGGTTACCTCATCCAGCTCACCGCTGACGTCAAGGCGCTGGACGGCCCCAGCGGCACCGAGGTGGACTTCACCGACCTTCACGCCTGGGCCGAGGTGTACGTACCGGGCGCTGGCTGGCTGGGCTTGGACCCGACCTCCGGCCTGTTTGCCGGTGAGGGCCACATTCCGCTGTCGGCGACACCAACACCGCAGTCAGCAGCCCCCATCTCGGGCACCATGAGCCCCTGCGAGGTGACGTTCGAACATCACATGGCGGTCACCCGGGTGGTGGAAACGCCGCGGGTCACGCTGCCGTATGACGATGCCCAGTGGGCTGCCATCGACACCCTCGGCGCGCAGGTCGACGCCGACCTGCAGGCCGGTGACGTGCGCCTGACGATGGGGGGTGAGCCCACCTTCGTTTCGCTTGACGACCCCCAGGGCGACGAGTGGAACACCGCCGCCGTTGGCCCCACCAAGGAGCGCCTCGCCTATCACCTGGCGCTGCGCATGCGGCGGCGGCTGGCGCCGCAGGGGCTGCTCACCTACGGCCAGGGCAAGTGGTATCCCGGCGAGCCCCTGCCGCGCTGGGCCTGGACCCTCTACTGGCGCAAGGACGGCCAGCCATTGTGGCGGCTGCCGGTGGATGAGCCCGCCACCCTCAGCCCGCCGGATGCGCGGGCGGCACGGCGTCTGCTGACCGGCATTGCCGAGCGCCTTGATATCGATCCGCGCAATGTCGTCGATGCCTTCGAAGACCCGCTGCAGGCGCTGGTCCGCGAGCGTCGTCTGCCGGTCAATATCGACCCCACCGACCCGCGTCTGGAAGACCCCGAGCAGCGGGGCAGTCTGCTCAAGGTCTTCGAACAGGGCCTGGGCAAGCCGCGTGGCATGGTGCTGCCGGTTCAGCGCTGGCAGGCGGCGGCGCGCTGGGTCAGCGAGCGTTGGCGGACCCGCAGCGGCAAGCTGTTCCTGGTCCCCGGTGATTCGCCGTTGGGGCTTCGACTGCCGCTGGACACGCTGCCGTGGCTGGCGCCGGCGGCGCGTACCGGCTACTACCCGGTGGATCCCGAGGCGATGCCGGACACCCTGGCGATGCCCGACCCGCGTCGCCAGCCGTTCCTGCAACTGCAAGGGCAGCGCGACGATGCCCCGCACGGTCGCCAACGGCAGACCTTGACCGCTGAAGCCGATCAGCCGCTGCCGCAGGGCGACGGCCGCTTCGCCCAGACCGGCAATGTCCGCACCGCCATGGCGGTCGAGCCGCGCGGCGGCTGGCTCTATGTGTTTCTGCCGCCGGTGGAGCGCACCGAAGACTTCATCGAGCTGGTAGCCGCCATCGAGGATGCCGCCGCCGAATATCGCCTGCCGGTACGCATTGAAGGCTACTCGCCACCACCCGATCCGCGGCTGGAGGTGCTCAAGCTGACGCCCGACCCCGGGGTCATCGAGGTCAACGTGCAGCCGGCCACCGACTGGGCCAGCCTGCGCGACAACACCCTGGGCCTGTACGAAGATGCGCGACAGGCACGGCTGGTGTCCGAGAAGTTCCTGATTGACGGCCGTGCCGTCGGCACCGGTGGTGGCAACCACATCGTGCTCGGCGGCCCGACACCGGCCGATTCCCCCTTCATCCGCCGCCCCGACCTGCTGGCCAGTCTGCTGCGGTTCTGGCAGCACCATCCGTCGCTCAGTTACCTGTTCTCCGGATTGTTCATCGGCCCCACGTCCCAGCACCCGCGGATCGACGAGGCACGCGACAGTCAGGTCGGCGAGCTGGAACTGGCCCTGGCCCAGTTGCCGCCCCGGGGCGAGCCGGTCCCGCCCTGGCTGGTGGACCGGGTGCTGCGGCACCTGCTGACCGACCTCACCGGCAACACCCATCGCGCCGAGGTGTGCATCGACAAGCTGTTCGCGCCGGAATCGGTCACTGGCCGACTGGGGCTGGTCGAACTGCGCGCCTTCGAGATGCCGCCGCACCCGCGCATGAGTCTCGCCACCCAGCTGCTGATCCGCGCCCTGGTGGCGATGTTCTGGAAGACCCCCTACACCCGGCCGTTGATCGAGTGGGGCGCCCAATTGCACGACCGGTTCATGCTCGGGCACGACAACTGGACCGATTTCGGCGAGGTCATCGGCGAGCTGCAGCGGGCCGGCTATCCCTTTGAGTTGGAGTGGTTCCGGCCGCACTTCGAGTTCCGTTTTCCGCTGCACGGGGAAGTGAAACTGGGTCCGGTCACGTTGCGGCTGCGCCATGCGCTGGAACCCTGGCCGACACTGGGCGAGGAGCCCGGCGCCGGCGGCACCGCCCGGTATGTCGATTCCTCGCTGGAGCGCCTGCAGGTCGAGGTCAGCGGGCTGGTGCGCGAGCGCTATCAGATCACCTGCAACACCTGCACGATGCCGCTGCGGGCCACCGGCGTTGAAGGCGAATACGTGGCCGGCGTGCGCTATCGGGCCTGGCAGCCGCCGAGTTGCCTGCACCCCACCATCGGTGTGCATACCCCGCTGGTGTTCGACCTCTACGATCGCTGGACCGGGCAGGCGGTTGCCGGCTGCACCTACCATGTTGCCCACCCGGCCGGCCGCAGCTACGAGATCTACCCCGTCAACAGCTTCGAGGCCGAGGCCCGACGGCTGGCACGGTTCCAGCCCTATGGCCACACCCCCGGCGCGTTCGCCCCGGTGACACTGCCGGTGCGGCCGGAGTCGCCCTGCACCCTGGACCTGCGGTGGGACCTGCGGAGCTGAGACGTATGACCTCGCAGGTCATTGGCGGCCCGCGGCGCAGACGTCACGATGGCGAGACCTGGTTACCCCGGAATCGCCCATGAAGACCCTGTTGTTCCTGCTCGGCTTCGCCTTCCTCGCCACCCACGAGATCGACGCCGCGCTCAATGCCGAGTGGCGGTTGCTCTACATCCTGCGTGGCCTGCCGGAGCCGGTGGCCACGGTCGGCTTCATTTGGGGTCACGTCCCATTATTCGCCGGCCTGCTGTGGGGCCTGTTTCTGGCACCGGCGCCGTGGCCAGGTCGGGTGCGGGCCGTCCTCGCCGCATTTCTGGTGGTCCACGCCGGTCTGCACTGGCGTCTGTCCGACCACGCCCTGTATGCCTTCAGTGGCTGGGATTCCAACGGCCTGATCTGGGGCGCCGGCTTGTGTGGGCTGGGCTACCTGCTGTGCCTGCTGCGCGATCAGCGGGGATCTTCCGGCAGGCCGCCGCGCGCAGGACTCAGGCCTTGATCGTGCCGGCGATGACGGCCTTCAGCAGGTCAAGCCGGTCGTTGCCCCAGAACATGGCACCTTCATAGAAGAAAGTGGGGGCGCCGAACACGCCGCGCTCCAGGGCGGCCTCGGTGTTCTGGCGCAGTTGGTCTTTCACCGGGTCGGTGCCGGAGGCGGCGATCAGGGCATCGCCCTCGAGGCCGGCGCCATCCAGGGCTGCCTTGATCACATCGGCTTGCGAGATGTCCTCGCCGCGGCCCCAGTAGGCGCCCATGACCGCCAATGCAGCTTCAGCGCCTTTGCCCTGTTGGCCCGCGGCCACCGACACCCGGCTCGCCAGCATGCTGTTGACCGGGAACACCTTGGGCATGGTCAGCGGCACCTGGTAGAGCTGCGCCCAGCGGGCGAGGTCCTTGAACATGTACTGCGCCTTGGCGGGGACCGCCGCTGGCAGGGTCATGCCGCGGGCCTGAAACACCTTGCCCAGCAGGAACGGCTTCCACTCCACCGTCACGCCGGCGTCGGATTCCAGCGCAGCAACCTGGGTGGCGGCGAGATAGGTGTAGGGGCTGCCCGGTTCCCAGAACAGTTCGACGGTGGCCATGAAACGAGTCTCCTCAAGGGTTTGCCGCAGTCTGGCATAGCCCGTGCGTGGGCGCAGGGGTGCCGCCGGTCGCCCGGTGGCCGACGGACGTGCGGGCATTCCGTACAATCCCCCCAATCTTTGCGGCTTCCGTCGCTTCCATTCAGGTGCCTCCGGCAATGACGTATTGTGTGGCCATCCGTGTGCGCTCCGGGCTGGTGTTTGCCGCCGACACGCGGACCAGCGCCGGCGTCGACGACGTGCGGACCTACAACAAGCTGCACCACTTCGAGGCGCCGGGTGAGCGCTGCTTCGTGCTGCTGTCGGCCGGCAACCTGGCGACCACCCAGGCGGTGATCAATGCACTGACCCGGGACTGGAACAGCCCGGACCCCAACACGGTCAGTCTGCGCACCCTGCGGCACATGTTCGATGCTGCCGAATACGTCGGGCGCGTCTCGGTGCAGGCGCAACGCGATTTCACCCAGAACGCGGCACAGGTCGATTTTCGCACCACTCTGGTGCTCGGCGGCCAGATCGTCGGCGAAGAGCCGGCGCTGTATCTGGTGTACCCGGAGGGCAACTGCATTTCGACCAGCCCGGACACGCCCTATCTGCAGATCGGCGAGAACAAGTACGGCAAGCCGATTCTCGACCGGATCATCCGACCTGACGTCACCCTGGAGGACGCGGCGCGCTGCGCTCTGGTGTCATTGGACTCGACGATGAAGTCCAACCTCACGGTGGGGCCGCCGCTGGATCTGGCGATCCTGCCGCGAAACGCCATGGCGGTGTCGCAGAAGCTGCGACTGGATCTCGATACCCCCTTCTATGCCGAGCTGAAAAAGGCCTGGGGCGAGCAGCTTGAGCGGGTCTTCCGCGAGGCGCTGCCGCGCTTCGAGTGGGAGCCGCTGCCCTCGCAGCAACCGCAGGTGCAGCAACCCCAGCAACAGCAACAGCGGCTGGCCCCACCGCCGGCCATCACCGCGCCGCCGATGCGCTGAGCCGGACCATGACGCTGCGGGACACCGTGCAGCGTTGGCGTGATGCGCCGGTGTCGGTTCTCGGCGTCGCCACGCTGGCGATCTTCATCGGCATCACCCTCAGCCTGCAGCTTGCCGGCAGTGTCCCCTGGCTGGGACTGCAGTTCGAACCCACGGCCGATGGCCGTGGCGTGGTGGTGACGCGCGTTACCCCACGTGGCCCTGCCGACGGGATGGTGGCCCCTGGCACCCAGGTTCAGGCGCTGTCAGCCGCCGGCGTCGAGCTGGAACCGGAACCGGGGGATCTGGTGGAAGACCCCGACTTCGTCAACCGCTACGCCGATTTCAATCGCTTCATCAGCCGCCAGCAGCAGCTGAGCGTCGTGATGGCGGCCGACGCCCTGGAGTTGACCACCACCAACGGCGAGACGCGGGTGCTGCATCCCGAGGCGCAGCGGCCGGTTGGCAGCCTGCCGCTGGGCTTCTGGTTCCAGCTGGCCTTCGGGGCCATCTGCCTGCTGGTGTCGGCGGGCGTCTATGCCTACAACCGCAGCATGGCGGCGCTGTTGTACCTGGTGTCCGGCATCGGGCTGTTCGTGGTGGGCCTGTCGGCCAGCATCTACAGCACCCGTGAGCTGGCGTTGCCGGGCGATCTCATCCACCGCCTGTCGCTCGCCAACCATTTCGGCGGCCTGTTGTTCGGTGCAGCCTACCTGTCGCTGATGTGGCGCTATCCGTTGCGGCTGTCGCACTTTCCCTTCGAGCTGGGGGTCTTTCTCACCTTCAGTGTGATCTTCGTGCTGCATGCCACCCAGCGGCTGCCGGGGATCGATGCCGGCTTCCGCTATCCGTTGATGGCGAGCCTGGTGGCGGCGGTGGTGCTGTCGGGCATCCAGTGGCGACGCACCGGCGGCCGACCGCTGGACCGGGCGGCGCTGCGTTGGTTCTTCCTGGTGTGGGTGACCGGTGCGGCGCTGTTTCAGGCCCTGCTGTTCGTGCCCTTGGTGAACGACCACCCGCCGCTGCTGCCCCAGGCGATCCTGTTCGCCGGCCTGCTGCCGATCTTCCTGGTGATTCCGCTGGGCATCACCCGCTACCGCCTGTTTGACCTCGATCGCTGGTGGCTGGCGGCCTGGTCGTGGTTTCTTGGTGGCGTCGCGGTGCTGCTGCTCGATTTGTTGCTGGTCTCGGTATTGCAGGTCAATCGCGGCGCTGCGGCCGCCGCCAGTATTGCGGTGATCGGCTGGCTCTACTTCCCGGTGCGGGAGTGGATCTGGACCCGGGTGACCCGCGGAAACACCCAGTCCCGTCACGACCGGCTGCAGCAGGCGGTGGACCTGCTGACCTCCGAAGGCGCCGAAGTCGACTTCGAGGCGCGCTGGGCACAGGCGCTGAAAACCCTGTTCCGGCCGCTGCAATGCACGCCCACCGCCCATCCACCGTCGGAGCCGCGGATCACCGATGACGGGTTGACCCTGGAGGTGCCGGGGGTGGCCGGCGCGCCGGCACTGCGCCTGCAGGCGGCCGAGGAGGGGCGGCGCCTGTATGGACGGGGTGATCTCGACGTGGCGCGCAACCTCTGTCAGATGGGTACCCGGGTGGGGCTGGCGCTGAACCGTCTCGGCAACCTCAACCGCGAGCTGGAAGACCGGGTGGCGGAAAAGACCGAGGCCCTGCGGCTGGCCTATGAACAAGAGCGCATCGCCGAGCGTCGCGCCGCCCAGTCGGAGGAGCGCGAGCGGATCTACCGGGACCTGCATGACGATCTCGGCGCCAAGCTGCTGACCCTGGTGTGCAGTGCGCGCGAGGCGGCGATGGCCGACCTCGCTCGCGCGGCGTTGGAGGATCTGCGCGACACGGTGTCGATACGCGACGACAAGGACCTCAGCGCGGCTGCCGTGCTCGCCGAGTGGCGGGACGAGTGCAAGGAGCGGCTGGAATCGGCCGAAATCGCATTGGAGTGGCGGGTAGCGGCCGCATCCGACCCGGTCGCATTCTCGGCAGATGCACGGACGGCGCTGGGGCGGGTTCTGCGGGAAGCCCTGAGCAACGCCATTCGCCACGCTCGCCCACCGGTCATCGAGGTGGAACCCTCGTTTTCGGGCGCCTGGCTGCAGATGCGCCTGCGCCACCAGGGCCACATCGGCGATCCCGCGGAGTGGCGTCACGGGCGCGGCCTGCTGAGCATGCAGTCGCGGCTTCAGCGCCTGGGCGGGTCGGTCAGCTGGGCGCGCGAGGGCGAGACGCTGGTGACCCTGTGGCGCTGTCCGGTAAACCCAGTGACCGCCGACTAGCTTGTGAAATCCACCGTGCCATCGCGGTCACCCAGCGTGAACTCGATGCTGCGCAGCGGGGCCAGGCCCTCGGCGGTCGCCGGCGCATCGGTGTCGGCAGCGCAGAACATCGCCAGCGTGTAGTCACCGGCTGGCAGGTTGCCGATTCGGTAGCGATAGTCGGGGGCATCATGAATGATCGCGCCGACCGCCACCGGATTGATCTGGGCGCCCTCAAGGTAGTCGGCCGCGCTGAGATCCTGCACCGCGTAGGCGTAGATGGCGGCCCCCTCGGCCGGGGCGGGCGCATTGCGACAGTTGACGCCCTGCACCAGGGCGGCGCTGACGGTGCCGGTGATCTGACGAAGGTCGCCTGGCTGGCCTGCGCGCACCACCGGCAGGAAGCGTGCCTGCGTGGTCGTGGTGGTCCGCTGGTCGGTGACCGACAGGTGGGGCTCGAGGGTGACCCGCAGGGTCGGGGCATCATCCTCGCTGACCTGCAGGTCGATGGCAGCGAACGCACCGGCCACCGGGATGACGTCCAGTTCGGTGCCATCGAGGGTGGTGGTGACGGTTCCGCCACTGCTGGCAAAGGTGAGGGCGATGCCGGTGTAGCGCGCCACCGGAACATCGCTGCTGTCGAGCAGGATCACCTGGCTGCCGCTACTGACGGTCTCAAGGTCCCGGTTACGCAGGGCATCGCTGTTCAGGCGCACGGTACTGCCGCCCTGCTGGCGCAACACCACACCGGTGATCTGCGGCGAAAAGGTGGTCAGCGTCAGGCTGTCGCCCCGCGCCACTTCGACCGACAGGGTGGATTCGCACCCCGTGATCATCAACATCACGGCGATCAGTGCCGTGCCCTGCATCCACTGAGGGTTCATCAGCTCTCCGGTTGTTGCGCCAGCGGCGCCAGGCTGTCGCGAACCGCACGGGCGTTGAAGGCGCGGGTGTCGTCCGCGGGCTTGTCACCCTTGTACATGACGACAAAGGCCTGTGCCTGATACTTGGTGACCGGGTTGGAGGTGCCGAGGCCGACACTGCCGAAGTTGCCGGGGAAGCCGCCGTAGAAGCCGAAAGCGCCGCCGAACGAGACGCTTTGGGTGTAGCGGGTGTCAGCTTCGGTGTCCAACGCGTCCATCACGAAATAGTCAAAGCCGTTTTCGATGGTCAACTCGGCCGCGCGCAGCAACAGGTAGTTTTCGACGGTCTGGCGCTCGGTGGCCGAATTGCCCTGGAAGGTGACGCGGTGACGATTGGGCTCGATCCGAAGGTCGGCATAGCCCTGTCCGTTGGTCAGCGGCTGATACGGGGTGGCGGTGGCGCAGGCGGCCAGGGTCGTGGCGGCCAACAGCGGGAGAATACGGACGATATGCATGGGTCAAGCTCCGGAGCATCTGGGGTTCTTAGACGAATACGGACGCGGTTCGGTTCCAGATGCCGATGAATCGACGTTCAGCATGCCATTTCGCGCGATGCGGAGCATGAAAAAGGGCGCGGACTCTGCAGTCCGCGCCCCCTGATACCCGCGCCGCGTCAGGCGATCAGGCCGCCATCATCACGGGTGATGACGATCGTCGCCGACCTGGGGCGGTTGCCATTACCGACGGCAGTGGCATCCCGCGACAGGGCCGGCCAGGCACTTTCGAGCGAGGCCAGAGAGCCGTTTTCGCCCGGGTGCTGGACGTTGACGAACAGAGTCCGGCCATCCGGTGTCTCGGTGATACCGGTGATTTCGCAACCCTTCGGTCCGACCAGAAAGCGACGGATGCTGTCACCGGTGGCGGCTTTGCCGAGGATGGTGTCCTGCCCGGCGACAATGGTGGCGACGCCGTCGCCGACGCTGCCCGGCAGGGCCGCCAGCATCTGGTTGTTGCTGCGGCCGGCCCCCGGAAAGACGCCGTCATCGGTCTGCACCCACAGCACCCCACGGCGATCGAACCAGACCCCATCCGGGCTGGAGAAATCGTTGTCGTCGCTGAGGCCCGAGGCGTTGACGGTGGCCGGGTCGGCATCGGCGGCGGCGCCCAGCAGGAAGATATCCCAGTCGAAGCGGGTGGCTGCCGCATTCCCGGCGAATTCGCGCCAGCGGATGATGTGGCCGTTGGGATTGGTGCCGCGGGGGTTGGCGCTGTCGGTGCCGTCGGCGTTGCGACGGGTATTGTTGGTGAGGGTCATGTAGACCTCGCCATTCACCGGGTTGACCGCGCCCCATTCCGGACGGTCCATCGGCGTCGCGCCGACGCTGTCGGCGGCCAGTCGTGTGGCGACGCAGATGTCGCCCTGGTTGCTGAACGGGAACAGGCTGTTGCCGGCATTCAGGCCGTTGACGCCGACGCTGAGTTCGATCCAGTCACCGGTGCCGTCGGCATTGAACCTGGCGACGTAGAGCTTGCCGCTGTCCAGGTATTTGCTGCCGGCGGCGAGGCCGCCGTTGGCATCGGCCGGGTCCCAGTTGGCGGTGGACACGAACTTGTAGATGTACTCGAAGCGGGAGTCACAACCCATGTAGTAGACGATGGGTTCGCCTGCACGGACCGGTCCGACCCAGGCGCCTTCGTGGGCGAAGCGACCGAGGGCGCTGCGTTTCTGCGGGGTCGAGTTGGCATCGGTCGGGTCGATTTCCACCACGTAGCCAAAGGTATTGGCTTCGTTGCGGTAGTCGGCGCTGGCGCTGGCGCCCTTCACCGAAATGTCGAATCGGCTGTAGACGTCACCCGCCACCGTATCCCACTTGCGATAAGAAAAGCCGGCGCTGTTCGGGGTGATGCCATATCGGGCCAGCTGGGCGTTGTCGGCGGGGCTGCGCGAGGCGGCGTCATCGGCGCGGAAGAAGTAGGAGAACCAGTTTTCCTCGCAGGTGAGATACGTGCCCCAGGGGGTGTAGCCGTTGGCGCAGTTGTTGAGCGTCCCGCGGGTGCTGGTACCTGCTGCGGAGAAGGCCGTGGTCAACAGCGGGTTGCCGCGCGCCGGACCGGTGATGTTCATGGTGGTGAAGGCGGTGACCCGACGGTTGAAGCTGGAGCTCTGCACATAGGACCAGGTGCCGCCGTTGTTGACCACCTCGATCACCGACACGCCGTGGGCGTTCATCTCGCGGTCGACTTCGGCTTTCGGCCGATTGCCGCTGCCGTCTTCGGTGGGGCCGGCGGCGTGGATGTAGGTGTCCAGCACCTGCTCGTGGTTCATCACCAGCAGGCCGCGGTCGGAGCGATTGGGATCGATGCTGCCGTCGTCGGCGAGGCCGAAGAAGTACATGCCGTCGTGCTGGTCGCCGGCCCGCTGTTCATGGTCGGTCTGCGTGCCATTGTTGGCGAAGGCGGCCGCAGCAGCGGTGATCGGATCGCCGAAGGCGTACAGCACGGTGGCCGAATAGCCGGCCGGCAGCGTCACCCGATCGTCCAGATTCTTGGCGACAGCGCTGAAACCCAGAGCCGATGGCGTTGCCAGGCCGAAGCCATCATCGTCATCGCTGCAGCCCACCAGGGCCATGCTGCCGAGGGTGGTGGCGGCGGCCAGGCCGACGCTGCCCTGGAGAAAGCCGCGGCGGCCGAGCCGCTCGTTGAGGATGGACGCGTAGGGGCGGTTGCCCGAGCGGTTGCTGTCTTCGACGGGGTGATGGCTCATGAATCAACTCCTGGCAGATTGGGCTGGGTAATAGCTGCCGGAGGCTAGTGGCCTCACATGTCGAAATCTTGACCTTTACATGACAGTTGCACGCAGACGGTCTGCCCGCAGCCTGGGCGGCCGCGGGCAGCGGGCGACAACTGCGATGGCGCGCCGCTCAGCTGGCGCCGAGGAAATCCCGTTTGCCCAGCGGCACGCCGTTGTGGCGGAGCAGGTTGTAGGCCGTGGTGCAGTGGAAGTAAACGTTGGGCAGCACGAAGCCCTGCAGGTAGCTGAGCCCGGTAAAGGCCAGTTCACCGCGCGGCGTTTTCAGCGTGATGGCGCGGTCCGCGGCACCGTCGAATGCGGTGGGGTCGAGACCGGCAAGCAGCTCGCAGGCGCGGTCGATTCGCGCCTGCAGACCGGCGAAATCGATTTCATCGTCCGGCCATGACGGCACCTCGGCCCCGGTCAGGCGAGCGCCACAGCCCTTGGCCATGTCGGTGGCGATTTGCACCTGCCGCACCAGCGGGAACATGTCCGGGAACAAGCGGGCCTGTAACAGCACCGCCGCGTCCCAGCCCTGTGCTTCCGCGTGTGCCGCAGCCTTGCCCAGGACCGTCTTCAGGTTTTGCAGGGCGCGTGACAGCGGCGGCACCGCGGCTGCGTAGAGCGAGAGTGTCGACATGCGGAGGTCCTTTGGGATCAATTGCCGATGGGGCGGTCCGTGACAGCGTCCGTCTCGTCGGCGTGGGCGTCGATCACCAGCGGTTCCGGGTCGCCGGTGAACCGCGGCTGGGTATCGAGAATGAACAGGTCGAGCACCGCCTTGAGCCGGGCGAACACCTCGCGCAGCGGGTGGCGGTTACCGAAGGCCTCGCTACGGCCGATCCGCGCGGCATAGGCAATGGCGCCGGTCTGGCCGAGCTTGCGCGCCAGGAACAGGGCGCGATAGCCGTGGTACTTCTGGGTGATCAGGGTATAGCGACTGAGCCCCCAGACGCTCTGGGCACGGACCACCGAATCCAAGGTGCGGAAGCCGGCGAAATCCATGGTGATGGCATTGCCGGGCACGCCCAGCTCGATCAGCGCACGGCGCATCTGGCGGGGTTCGTTGTAGGTGCGGTCGGGATTGGCGCCCGACACGATCAGGTGGCGCAGCTTGCCGTTCTTGTAGAGGTCGGCGGCGGCCCGGATACGCCCCTCGAATTCCTGATTGCCACTACCGTCGCGAGCGTACGAACTGGTGCCGAGCACCACGCCCACCTCGTTGGCCGGCAACAGGGCCAAGTCGGTGTAGAGGTAGGCATCGGTACTGTTGATCACCCAGCGATTGGCCAGCAGGCCGACCAGCAGAAAGCCGAGCACGCCTGCCACCAACCAGCGGCGCAACCGCCGTTTCACCGAGGGTCTCAAACCGGCGCCTTCGTGATCGTCATGTTCAGGTCTCCTTGCGCGGGCGGTGGCCGCCTCATGGTAGTGCAGCGGGCACTACGCGGTCAGTGTGTCAGGCGTTTCATCGCCGATTCCAGGCCCGAAAGGGTCATCGGGAACATGCGATCGGCGCCGATCAGCTCCTGCGTGAGCTGACAGGACTGCGAATGTTGCCAGTATTCCTCGCGGTCCGGGTTGAGCCAGACCAGGCGCGGGAACTGCCGGTGCAGGCGCTCCATCCAGACCGCGCCGGCTTCCTCGTTCCAGTGCTCGATGCTGCCGCCGGGGGAGGCGATCTCGTACGGGCTCATCGCCGCATCGCCGACGAAGATCACGCGATAGTCCGGCGTGAACTTGTGGAGGATGTCGTAGAGCGGAATGCGCTCGCTGTTGCGGCGCACGTTGTCCTTCCACACGGTTTCGTAGATGAAGTTGTGGAAGTAGTAGTACTCCAGATGCTTGAACTCGGTCTTGGCGGCCGAGAACAGTTCTTCACAGACGCGGATGTGCGGATCCATCGAGCCGCCAACGTCGAGGAACAGCAGCACCTTCGCGGCATTGCGACGCTCCGGCACCATCTTGATGTCCAGCCAGCCGGCATTGCGGGCGGTGGAGCCGATGGTGTCGTCGATGTCGAGGACATCGGGGGCGCCCTCACGGGCGAAGCGGCGCAGCCGGCGCAACGCCACCTTGATATTGCGGGTGCCGAGTTCGAGGGTGTCGTCGAGGTTCTGGAATTCCCGCTTTTCCCAGATCTTCACCGCCGAGCGGTTGCCGCCGGTGCCGCCAATGCGCACGCCCTCGGGATTGAAGCCGCCATTGCCGAAGGCGCTGGTGCCATTGGTGCCGATCCACTTGTTGCCGCCTTCGTGACGCTTCTGCTGCTCTTCCAGCCGTTGCTTGAGGGTTTCCATCAACTGGTCGAGGCCGCCGAGCGCCTCGATTTTTGCCTTCTCCTCGTCGCTGAAGTGACGATCCATCTGCCGCTTCAGCCAGTCTTCCGGGATCGATTCGAACAACTCACCGGTGACCGCTTCCACCCCCTTGAAGTAGGCGGCGAACGCACGGTCGAATCGGTCGTACTGGGATTCGTCCTTTACCAGCGCGGCGCGCGACAGGTGATAGAAATCATCCAGCGAGAAGATGGCGACATTCTTCGACAGCGCTTCGAGCAGCATCAGGAACTCGGACAGCGCGGCTTTGACACCGGCTTCGCGCACCGTGAAGAAGAAGGTGAAGAGCATATCGGGACGGCCTGAAAAGGCTGGGGCGTGAACGGATGACTAGTTTACGCTTCAGGTCCGATTTCCGAGAGCCTGTCCATGCGCCCTGAACACCGTGCCACGGCCGAGCGTTACCTGATGCGCCGCGACCCGGTGCTGGCCCGGGTGATCCGCCAGTCAGGGCCCTGCGGCCTGCGACCCCGACGCAAGCCCGCCTTTCAGGTGCTGGCGACCTCCATCATCAGCCAGCAGCTGTCGGTGAAGGCCGCCGCCACCATCCAGCGGCGGGTGGAGGCGATGCTGGGCGGCACACTTGATGCCGCCGCGCTGGCGGCCGCCGATGCCGATGCCCTGCGTGCCTGCGGCCTGTCCCAGGCCAAGGCCCGCTGGCTTCGTGAGCTGGGGGCACAGGCGGTGTCGGGCGAACTGGACTTCCGCCGCATCGCACGCATGGACGACGAGGCTGCCATCACCACCCTCGACGCGCTCCCCGGCGTCGGCCGCTGGACCGCCGAGATGTTCCTGATCTTCGCGATGGGGCGACCCGACATCTTCTCGCTGGGCGATGTCGGCCTGCGCAACGGCATCAACCGGCTCTACAACAACGGCGAGCGCCTCGACGATGCCGCAACCCTCGCCATCGCCGAAACCTGGGCGCCGTGGCGATCAGTAGCGTGTTGGTATGTTTGGGTGAACCCCGTCGCTTAGCGAGCACTGCTCGCTGACGGGGTTCACGACCGGACAAGGATGTCCGGGCCGGAGTGGATTAGCGAACTGACGTGTCGCCAGGATGGCCAGCGCCGAGGTGTATTAGCGGCACAACAGTCGCTTAGCGAGCACTGCTCGCTGACGGGGTTCACGACCGGACAAGGATGTCCGGGCCGGAGTGGATTAGCGAACTGACGTGTCGCCAGGATGGCCAGCGCCGAGGTGTATTAGCGGGTGAGTCCCACCGTTTTTGCGAGCACTGCTCGCAGGTGGGGCGAACGACCGGACAAGGATGTCCGGGCCGGAGTGGATTAGCGAACTGACGTGTCGCCACGATGGCCAGCGCCGAGGTGTATTAGCGGCACAACAGTCGCTTAGCGAGCACTGCTGAGAGACGCGTGAGGGGTGAGGCGTGAGGCGGTGGTCGTTGCACGTTGCACGTGAAAGCCGGCGGTTGCTGTTTCGAACAACGAACAACGAACAACGACCGTCGTGCCAGCAGCCACGCGGCACGGCGATTCGGGACCCGCTCAAGTTCATCATCCCTGGATCGCTCGACGCTGGACATCGTGTCCAGCGACGGTCCCGAATCGCCGCGCCGCGCCGCTGCCCGAAGGTCCTGCCGACTTGGCAAGATTGCCACGCACGCTTCGCGGGCTCGCAAGGACAAGTCGATGGGGTTGCGCGGGCTCGCAATGGCAACAGGAGTGCCAGGGCCCCGCGATCTAGCCCGCCGCCGCCCGCGCCGCTGGTCGCAAGGGCATCACCTTGCCGTCGTCGCGCTGATGCAGGTGATCCAGCTCGACCCAGCGGATGATCTCGATGCGGCCGTTGAAGTCTTCCGCCAACGCGGTACAGCTCTCCACCCAGTCACCGCAGTTGTGATAGGTGACGCCATGTCGCTCGGCGATCTCGGCGTGGTGGATGTGGCCGCAGACCACCCCGTCGAGGCCGCGGCGCTCGCATTCGCGCGCCACCGAGTCCTCGAAGGTCGAGACCACGTTCACCGCCGCCTTGACCCGCTGCTTGGCAAACGCCGACAGTGACCAGTAGCGCATGCCCATGGCATTGCGACCGCGGTTGAACCAGTAGTTGAAGCGCATCGCGCCTTCGTAGGCGACATCGCCGGCCATCGCGATCCACTTGTGATAGCGGGTGATGACGTCGAAGGCGTCACCGTGGGTCACCAGCAGTTGACGGCCGTCGGCGGTGGTGTGCACGTGCTCGTTGACCACCTTGATGTTGCCGAGGCTGAGCTCGAAGCCGACGAACTTGCGTAGGAACTCGTCGTGGTTGCCGGTGACGTAATAGACCTTGGTGCCCCGTTTCGATTTGGTGAGGATCTTGCGCACCACATTGGTGTGCTCCTGCGGCCAGTAGAAGGTGTTGCGCAGTTTCCAGCCGTCGATGATGTCGCCGACCAGATACAGCGTTTCGCAATCGGTCTGCTTGAGAAAGTCGACCAGGTGATGGGCCTTGCAGCCGATGGTGCCGAGGTGAACGTCGGAGATCCACACCGTGCGATAGCGAGGCTTGGCGGGGGTCTTGGTCGTGCGGGTCTTGCGGGTCGTCGCCATCGGGCTGGCTCCTGCGGGGCGCTTTTTCACGGCCTGCAGGGTGCCGCACGAGGGTTGTCGCGGTGTGACAGTTCGATGACGATCAGATGACAGACGCGAAAGCTGCCTGCCGACTCAATGCTGCAGCCGTTCGAGTCGCCAGGCGCGGGTGGCGGCGTCGACCCGGGCCCGCATTTCGAACTGTGCCGGGTCCATCGGCTGCAGCGGTACATCGAGATGGCTGGGTGGGCGGTCGACGCTGCTGGCATGGGCGTCTTGCCACGGCAAGAGATACAGGCCCATCGCCGCAGCGCGTTCACCCTGGAGCACGGTCCCGAAGGCTGGGGCCGTGGCGGGCACGGCGTCGGCTGCCGCGCCGTTCAGCGGCAGCAGGCCCACCAACGCGACCGTGGCGACGAGGGCCAGGCCGAGGCCGCCCACCGCGCCAGGGCGCCTCACCGAGCGCTCCCGTGCGCCACGGCGATCCCGGCCTGTCGCTGGGCGTCTTCCAGTGCGCGGATCCAGGCGATGACCGGCAGGGGATCGTCGCGATCCTCGCGGTGCTGCTGCCAGGCCCGGTAATGCGCCAGGGCGGCCACCGGCTGGTGCAGGTCGTCGTCGTAGAGTAGGGCCAGGTTGAGATGGGCGGCGGCATAGCCGGGCCGGTGCCGCAGCGCCTGGCGGTAGGCCTGCTCGGCGGCGTCCATGCGGCCGAGGCGGCGGTTCATGACCCCCAGCAGGTTGAGGGCTTCGGCGTTGTCCGGTCGCGCCTCGACGGCCCGCGTGAGGGCATCTGCCGCAGCCTCATGACGCCCGGCGCGGGCCATCAGGATGCCGAGGTTGGTGCAGGGCCCGGAGCGCACCGGTGTCTCGCGACACAGGGACAGAAATGCCGCTTCGGCATCGTCAAACTGACGCTGGTCCATCAGCGCCAGCGCCGACGCGAACCGCTGCTGCACGTCGTCTCCGGCGGCCGGTGAAGCGGGTGGCGGCGGTATCCGCTGCACCGAGGTGGGTGCCGGTCCACCGGTGCTGGCGCACGCCGATATCATCAGGGCGACGGCGCCCAGAAGGCCTTTAGTCCAGGGTGTCATAGCGCATCTCCCAACGTTCCTGCTTGCCATAGCGGGCGGGCACCCGCGCGCCGAGGGTGTCGACACTGCGGTGAATCCAGTCATCCCACAGCCCCTGGCCCTGCAGCCGAGCCAGATTGGTCTCGTAGGCGCTGATCGCCCGTTCCTCGAACGGAAAGGCCTGCTCTTCGAGCAACAGGGTGAACTGCGACAACGCCAGTGCATCCTGCTGCAGCGCACTCGGCGGTGCCGCGGCGAGCAGGGCAGCTGCGAGGTCGTCATACACCCCACCCAGCTCGTGGGTGGCGGCGGTGGTGATTTCTGCAAAACCATAGGCGGCCGCCTGTCGGTAGGCGGTAACGGCGGCCTCGACCGCCTCGGTGCGACGGGGCAGATAGGTCTCCAATGGTGCGCGCAGCGGCTGCGCCCTGGCCCGTTCGGCGGCGCCGCGGGCCAGCGCCAGGTGGGTTTCCGCAGCGATCAGGCGGGACGCCGGCGGCGCCGCGTCGCCTGCCGCGTGATCCGCCTCCACGATGTGCTGCTGCCAGCGGTCGCGCGCAGCGCCATCCGCCGCCAGCATCACCAGTCGCTGGCGCGCCTGCTGACTCGCCTCCAGCGGCTGCGGATACTGCGACACGTAGCGTGCCCAGGCGTCCCGCGCACCGGCGGTATCCTCGGCCCGGTCGAAGCGGATGGCCGCCTGCCAGGCGGCATCGCGCCGTTGTGCCACCGGCGCGCCGTCGTCCGCGGCAATTCGCAGGTACACCGGGGCCGCCGCCGCCGGGTTGCCTGCCTGATCGTGGATGAAGGCGAGCTTGTGATCGATCGCCGATAGCCGTCCGGGATCGGCCTCGCGCAGACGCAGACCCTCAAGCACGGCAGCGGCGCGCGGCCAGGCCTCGGCACTGATCAGCGCCGCCGCCGCATCGAAATCGGCGGTGTTGCGCAGACTGGCCGCGGGCGTGACCGTGCCCACCCGGAGGAAGTGCGTGGCGGCGGCCAACGGATTGTCATCCGCCAATGCGGCTTCGCCCTGTCGGTAGAGGGTGGCGGCCCAGGCCTCGGTCACCTGAGGGCGCAGCGGATCATCCGCGGTCAGCGCGCCGTGCCACGCAGCGTAGGCGGCCTCCGCCTGGTCGAAGTGCTGCTGCCGCAGCAGCGACTCCGCCACCACCGACAGCGCCTCACGGCGCAGGGCCGGATCCGGCCCGGCATCCAGCGCCTGCCGGGCGACGGTGACCGCCCGGGCATCGTCGCCGCGCTCGGCCAGCGCGGCGGCCGCATGTACCAGCGCTGCCGCCCGCCGGGGGTGGTCGGGGAAGGCGGTGGCCAGCTGCAGGGCCGTGGCGGCGGCCTGGTCCAACGCCCCGGCACGAGCGGCGTCGTCCGCCTCGCGGACCCGCCGCAGGGTCACCTGCACGGCGGCAGCAGCGGCTTCACCGGCGCGGGGTGCAGCCGGATCGCGGAAGGCCAGCGCGACGTACGCCTCCAGTGCGCCGGTGGTGTCGCCGCCGTCGAGCAGGGCATCCGCGCGCAGCAGGGCGATCTCGATTCGCGCCGGGTCCTCCGGGAACAGCTGCAGGCGCAGCCCATGCCAGCGTGCTGCGGCGATGAAGCGCTCACCGGCGGCGGCGGGATCGGTCTGCTGCAGCTGCTGGGCGCGGGCCTGATGGTGCCGGCCGAGGGTGTCGAGGCTCTCGTGGAGGGTGTCGCGCAGGGCGCCCTCGGTGGCGTCCGGCAAGGCGCCCTCCGACGGCGCATAGCGCTCCACGTAATCGGCCATGGCGCTCAACGCCGGGGTCTGCAGCCCACCCTCACGCCAGGCCAGCACCGCGCGCCAGTGCAGCGAGGGGGCGTCGGCATGGTCGGGATCACGGGCGGCGAGCTGTTGCCAGGTGCGCGCCGCATCACCATGGCGCTGACGCGCCAGCAGAGCCTCCGCCAGGGTCTGGTAGAGCAGACGCTCGAATCGGGGGGGGCGCGCGGCGCCACGCGCGGCGCCGATCGGGTCTTCGCCGGCCAGCGCGATGTAGCTCAACGCTGACAGCCGCAGTGCATCGGCGACCTGTTCACGCTGGTCGCTGTCGGTGGCGGACAGGGCCGCCTCGGGCGTGTCGGCAACCGACGTCGGCAGCGTCGCGTCCAGCGTTGCGTGGGCGATGGCCAGCGCCTCGGCTGGGCGCTCCTCGCGGAACAGCGACCAGCCCAGCTTGTGCCGCGCCATCGGCGCCAGATCGCTGTCGGCGCCCGCCGCCAGAACCGCTTGGTAGAGCGGTGTCGCAGTGACGAAGTCGCGCGTCAGGAAGCGGTACTCGGCGGCGCGGAACAGCGCATCCGCGCGCAACCGAGAGGCCGGGTGCTGGTGGGCCAGCGTCTGCAAGCGGCTGGCCGAACCCTCGCTGTCGCCCAGCATGTCAAGCGCCCGCGCCCACTGGTACTGCACCTGATCGGTGAGGGGGTAGGCGGGCTGCTCCGCCAGCAACTGGCGATAGCCGGCGACGGCCTGTCGGGCGTCTTCGGGTTGACCGGCGCCGGCCTCGATCAGCGTCAGGCGTAGGTCGCCGGCGCGGCGCAGCGCATCGGCGCGCAGTGCCGGATCAATGGCATCCCCCAGTTGCAGCAGGCTGTCGTAGTGCGACAACGCGGTTCGCAGTTCGGCCAATACCGGCGCCGAGGGGCTGACACGCAGGGTGCTCGGGGTCCCCGACCAGAGCCGCCGGGTCAGCCAATTGCCACCCGGCTGGTGATGTTCGGTCACGGTGGCAATGGTGCGGGGCGGGGCATCGCGCAGCGATTCCACCGCCGGAAGGCCGGCACAGCCCGCCAACAGCAGCGCCGGAATCAGCAGCAGCCGCAGACGCCATGGGGTGGGAGTGGCGCCGCTCATGGTGCCGGGTCTCCCGCCTCGATCACGGCGCCCGCCAGCAGCTGGCGGTCGTGCAGCCGCGCCAGCGCATACCGCGCCTCGGCGAGGTAGGTGAGGGTCTGTGCACGAAGATGGTCGAGCACGGTCCGCGCGGTGCTGGCCAGCGCCCGGGACTGTTCCCGGACCGCGACTTCAAGTGCCGGACGCAGTGCCGACAGCTGCTCTCGCAGCGGGTCGCCGGGTGTCAGGCGGGCGATATCGGTGTCGACCAGCGCCTGCAGGGCATGCACATCGCGTAGCTGGTCGAGTGCGGTGACCACCTCGGGGCTGTCGAGCAGCTGCAGCGTCCACTCGGCCTCCGGTGTCCGGTGCAGGTCGGCCAGCCAGCGGCGCCAGCCATGGCCGGCGACGGCGGGGTCTGCCGAGCGCACCAGCCAGGCGTCGAGGCGGCCGTCTGCCACCTCGGTGGTCGCGGTGTCGAGCTGCGCCAGCGCCGACTGCAGCAGGGTGGTGGCGCCCAGCCACCGCTGCTGGGCCTGCTCGTGGGCCCCGAGATGGGCGAGGGCATAGGGAATGGCGAGGGCGGCTTCCTGTACTGCCGGGTCGAGCGGGTCGCGCCCCGTCAGTTCGTTCCACGGGATCAGGGCCTGCTGCAGACGCTGTGCGCTGGCGGTGCGGTCTGCCAGCGCATCGTGGCGACGGAACGGCATGTCCCGACGGGCGGTGGGGGCCGCCTCGCTGTCGCCGGGATACCACTGCTGCAGGTTGCCGACAAAGGACGGGCGTCCATCGTCATCCGCCGCTGGCAGCAGCCAGGCCCACCCGAGCCCGAGCAGGGCGCGGTTGTCGTAGGGGCCCGGGCTGCGGATACGGGTCAGCGCCTCGATGGCGGCATCGCCGCGGCGTTGTCGCAGGTGGTGATAGCCCAGCGTCAGGTTCGCTGCGTCCCGCAGTGCCAGGCCCTCGACGTCGTCGGGTTGGGCCGTCGCCAGCCGTTCCAGGGTTGTCAGTCCTTCCTCGGCATCGCCGCGGGCCAGCGCCGTCACCGCGGTGTTGTAGGCGGACAGCCCGTGATCGTCCGCGTCCGGCAGTGGCATCGACTGCACGGCCGGTTCGGCAGCAAGGTTCTGGCGGACAGCCGCGGCGGCCACCTCCTGACCACTGTCGTCCAGAAAACGGGCGTATCGCGCATCCATCGCGGCGGCCGTCAGCGGGGCATCGGCGGGTTCAAGGCGGAGCCCGCCGAAAGGCCCCCGCTGCAGCGCCAGCGAGAGCAGCGGAGACCCGCCGGGATGAAGGGCGTGATCGAACCGCGCCGTCAGGTGGTCGGTCGCGGCGCGCGGTGTCTCGGTGCGTGCCAGCACCTCGATCTGCAGGCCCTGGGCCGATGCGGGCAGGGTCGGCCAGCGCAGGCGGTAGGCGCCGCCATTGCGGAGCGCGCGGGATTCCACATCGCTGAACTCGTAGACCAGCGGTGGACGGTCGTCCAGGCGCACCGTGATGCGGCGCAGCCAGAGTCCACGCGCCTCGCTGCCCAGGTACAGCGTCAATGCCGCCACCGGCACCTGCTGTTCGACCTCGGCATGCAGCGCCAGAACCCGGGTTTGCAGGGTCGGAATGGCGCCGGGCGACACCGCCGGCGTCAGTGCCATCGCCAGCAGAAGGCCTGCTGTCCAGCGCGGCTGTCTGCCGCCGGATGGAGATGTCGTCATCTGAGCGCCTCCCAAAAAAAAGTCCACCCAGCCCCGGGTGGGGCTGGGTGGACGCCGTTGTCCTGGTTGTGGACCTCCATTGGTCCATGGGCCCTCGCCGCTGGCGTGAAGCCCGCGTGTTGACGAGCAACCATCGTGCCACGCTGCCCGGACCCCGAAACCGGCAGGTCAGGGCGCCGCGTGCACCAGAATCCACCGACGGCGTGCACTGTGGTGGCGCATCGACACGCCCGATGTTCACCGATCACGCCGCTGCAGTGACGGGTCGCCGGTGGCACAAGTATTGCTCCACCTATTTCACGCCGGCGGTTGCCGGCACGCGAAACCAATGACGGTTGCGCAGGGATGATGACGTCCACCCAGCCCCACCCGGGGCTGGGTGGATTTTTTTTGGCCGTGGCAACGGCATTCGATCCGGGAGATCACCTTATGAAGACATTCCGCCGACACGCCGTTCCGGCGATGGTCGCGCTCACAGTTGCAGCGGGGCACACCACGTCGGTTGCGGCGCAGGCCCCCGTGTGCAGCACGGGCCCAGATTTTGCGGTCAATCTGTCGGGCTGTGGCGAGGGCGACGTGGTGATGCTGCACGGCATCAACTTCGCGCTCGATGTGGGGTCGCTGGACATCAATGGTCGGGCATTGCTTGACCCTGTCGCCGACGCGCTGACCGCGCGTCCCGACCTGCGGGTCGAGATCGGGGGGTATACCGATGCGCTCGGGTCCGAAGCCTATAACCTGACGCTGTCGGAGCAGCGTGCCGAGGCGACGGTGGCTTACCTGGTTTCACGTGGCATCGACCCCGGCCGTCTTACCGCCCAGGGGTATGGCGAAGCGGCACCGGTTGATACCAACGACACCGAAGAAGGCCGTGCGATGAATCGTCGTGTCGAGCTGAAGGTCATCGGCTCGCTGCCGGTGGCCGCGCTGCCGACGCCGACGCCGGCACCCACCGGTCCGGTCTACACCACCAGCGAGATTTCCATCGTGCCGCAGCGCGAATACGTGCCGGCCGAGATCATCGTGCCGCCCGGCACGCTGGTGCGGTGGACCAACAACGATCCCGGCTTCCATCACGCGGTCACGTTGTTCGACCGGGAAAGTTCGCGCATCTCGCCGGGCGATACCTATTCGTGGACCTTCGACCGGCCCGGGACCTATCACTACGCCAGCCAGATCTATCCCGACATGAAAGGGGTGATCAAGGTGGTGGCCAACGGGACTGCGGCGAAGCCGGTCGAGCCGCCACCCCCTGCGGCGCCGGTGGCAGCCGCGCCGACGCCGGTGCCACCACCGGCGGCTGTGTCGGCTCCCGCGGCGGCCCCCGTCGCCACTGCCGCAGCGGCACCCGCGGCCGCCGCCGGCAACACCGTGAAGATCGTCGACTTCATGACCTTCAGCCCCGGCGTGCTCAAGGTTGCGGCGGGGACCACCGTGACGTTCGAGAATCACGATGGTTCCAACCACATCGTCGCTTTCCGGGATGGCCCCATGTCGCCGCGGTTGCGGGACGGCGCCACCTGGACCCGCACCTTCGACACGCCGGGGGAGTATCCGTACATCTGCGACATCCACGGTGAGCGCATGAGCGGCACCATCATCGTGGAATAAGAAAGCGCCTTCAGGGCAGGGACCGAAAGACCGGCACGCGAGTGTCGGCCTTTCTTTTTGGGCCTACCGGCGCCGCGGTACTCGCCAATCGACCCGCTTCACGCTCCGCCAGCAGCGCCATCCCCGCGATCGGGGCTCGCGCCGCCTCCGGCATCTGCAGGTACGTCCGCAGGTTGTCGCGCAGCAGGTAGGGAATCACCAGCGGCCCGCGGGGAACCTGGGCATCAATGGTCTTCACCCAGTCGTCGCGGGCGGGGCCGCGCAGCCTGGCGAACAGGGTCCGAAACCAGATGTCGAGGGCTTCGCTTTCTGCCAGCAGTGTCGGGTGCCGCAGCTCCAGCACGGGGCGAAAGCGGGCATCCAGCAGCAGGTCGTCGGGCAGAAAAACGGTGTCTGTGCGCACCCCGAGGGGGGCCAGCGGATAGGTCTCAAGCAGCCCACCGACTCTTGACAGGGCGGCATCAACCGGCACCGGCGCGGCTGCCGGCGCGGCGCGCGCATAGGCGTTGCGGATCAGTTCGCTGCAGTACAGGCGCCGATCATCACCGAGCGCCAGGGCGAAGTCGTAGACACGGGCCCCGCCGCTACGGCTCTGGGCATCGCGGTAGGCGGCCACGGCGGCGGCACGCGCCACCGCGGCATCTTCATGTCGCAGCACCAGGAAGCGGACAAACGATTGCTGCAACCAGTCCTCGACCAGTTGAATCCGCACGCCGTCGGCGACCCCGGCTTCGACGATCTCGAGGCTGTCCCAGAGAGGGTCAAGGCCGACGATGGCCATATGCGAAAAATCGGCGGGCGCCAGCCCGATCTGGCTGATGGCCGCCGATATCAGGTCGGTTCCGCGCAGCAGCAGCACATCGCCAGCCTGCAACGCAAACCCGGGGTGCGCTGACAGCGCCGCATCGAGGTCCGGCTGCGGCAGCACGCGTGCATCGACGACCGCCACCGCGTCCGCCGCCCGGCGTGCTTCGGCGATGGCGGCGCGGGTGTCGGCGAACGGTGCCGGTGCCGCAGCGGTGGTGCCGACGGCGGCGACCATCAGCGCCGCCAGCAGCCGACCGCTGTCCCGTGCTAAAGCCACCAGTCCCAGGTCGGCGGATGCGCGTTGAGGCCAAGCAACACCAGGCCGCCGGTGGCGATGATGATGCCGGCCAGCACCAGCGACAGGCCCCGGACGCGGCGCTGACCGGCGATGGCATCCCAGCCTTGTACGCTCACCGCGATGCCGCCGAGCAGTGAGATCAGCGACACCAGAAACCGTCGCAGCAGCGGCGGCGCCGAGTGTGCCGCCGCGCTGCCGAGATCAATGGCGGTGGCGGCCATCAGCGCAGCTTCGGAGGGTCGCGCCAGCGTCATGCCGGCGAGCGTGAGAAGCAACATCAGCGAGGAGCGGCCTGTGCGGTGCATGGGAGTCTCCTGAATGGCGAGCCTAACGACGTGCAGCGGGACGCCGGTTGCGGCGGATCCGCCACCACATCCAGACGCCACTGAAGGCCAGCCACATCGACGACAGGCCGACCAGATTGATGATCCAGGCCCCGGTATTGCCGAACAGCTGACCACTGTGGGCATCGACCAGCAGGTGTTCCAGCGAGACGCTGGGGCGCGACCAGGGCCGCAGGTCCTCCCGCACCGCCTCCGGCAGGGTCTGCGGTTGTGACCAGCGCACCGTGGTCGGATCGACCGGTGTCCACTGCAGACCATCGTCGTGGCTCTGGAAGGCGTCCAGATCCTGTACCGCGATGGCGCCCTCGGCGGTGACCCCGACGCGACGCACAGTGGTGACGGGGAGAATCGGCGAGCGCAGCACGTCGTAGCGCTCACCGTCGGTGGTGAGCATGATCAGGCCGCCCGGCACGCCGACAAACAGAAAGGCATCATCGGGCTTGCCGTTGTCGACAAGACCGAGCACATCGGGAATGGGTTCCTCTAGCGGTTGACCATTGAGCACGGTGTGATCGCTGGTGATCGCCAGCCAATGGTCGCCGGCACCAAAGCCGCTGCGGGGCGGTTCGGCCGACAGACTGTAGAGCGCGGTGACCCAGGGCCAGTCGATGCGGACGACGTCGTATTCCCATTCGGCGCTCTGATTGATGAGAAAGCCGCTGGCGCCGAGCCAACCCATGAAGGCGAAGGCGAACAGGCCGATCCGCTTGTGCCACTCACGCAGGGTCATCAGCAGATTGCGCTTGGGCCGTGTCGCCAGCCGATGCGAGAGGCGACGGCGGATGCGGGTGAGGCGCGACGGCCGCCGCTCCATCGGCGGCGATGCCGCTGCCCCTTGCTTGAGCAGGGGCTCGTTCATCGATTCGGCGGGAATGCTCATGGTGCCAGCGTGTCCAGCTTCAGCGCGGTGGCGGCCATCCGTTGCATCAGCACCACCGAGTAGGTGGCGCCGGCGATGTTGTCGGGCACCCTGTCGATGCCGGTGCCGGTGCCGGCGGCGCGGGCGCCCAGCAGCTGCTGCAGGAAGGAGGCCTCACCCACCTGCTCGCCGCGGGATTCCTTGTAGAACAACACACGTGCAGCCAGCACGGTGCCGTCCTTGATGACGAAGCCGGCGGTGGTGGGCTGATAGCCCTCCTTGCCGATGTCGTCGAAGATCCAGGCGGTGCGGCCATCAGTGGCCCGCCAGTAGTGCAGACGACGTTGGGGGAAGCTGCGGCCGTAAATCGGTTGCAGCGCGGCCAGCCGGGCATCGTCGAGCTCCAGCACCTGCGGTGCCGGCGGCGCCGCGCCGAACGCCTCGGCAAGAAAGGCTTCACGGGAAATGAAGGTGATGCAGATCACTGGCGGACATTCCTGGGCGACCACCGGGGTGCCGTGGAGGGCCCCTCCGAGGGACAGCAGTGCCGCAGCGTGGCGTAGCCATGGTTTCAACATGTGAGTCTCACGTCGGTCGAACCGGAATCCGGTGGCGACCCCCCATGCAAACTCGGGGCCGCCACCGGCGGGGGGGAACCTTCGGGTGTCGGCGTGACCGCCACGCTCGGATCGCGCGGTCACGCCGACGCCCTCCGGGGTCAGCGGGTGACGATGTCGCGGGTGAAGGGTGCCAGCGCGTTCACCAGTTCATTGCAGGTGTAGTACTTGATGAGGTTGCGCTCGCAGGCGTTGTAGGCCGCTTCCACCACCGCGTTGAATTGCGTCATGGTGATGCCAAGGTCGGCGTGCGCCGCACTCATGCTGGCGCCCTGATACTCGTTGGGCCCGCCCAGCACCATTTTTTCCAACTGGGTGTTGAGCACGATCTGTCGTTCCACATTGCCGAATTCGCGGAAGACATGATTGATCCGGTTGTCGAGCATGATGTAGTAGAACAGGCTCTCGACCCAGGCCCGCATGCCCTCGTGACCGCCGAAGCGGGCGAGTGCCCCATCGGAGACCCCGAGAATGGGATCGGTCTTGGTCTCGGCGGCATGCAGCGGTTGCAGGCTGGCCATTGCCAGGGCGACTCCGGTGGCAAGCCCGATGAGGGGTTTGAACAGTTTCATGATGCGTCTCCTTTGAAACGTGAGGACTGCGAATGGGCCACGTGCTTCAGAACGTGGCGTGGACGGAGAAGTAGAAGCCGTTCTGATCCTCGGCAACCGAGATGTTGCCCAGCATCAGATAGGCGATGACGAACGACATGTTCTTGTTGGGGGCATAGGCGAAGAAGATGTCCATCCAGTCACTCTCTTCTTCCTGGGTGACCGCGTCGGCGACGCCGCCGATGCCGACGGTCTCCAGCAGACCGGCGACACTCGACAGGTCGATGCCGGCCAGGTTGATGCTGCGACCGTCAAGGTTGTCGCCGTGTTGTTGGTACTCGAACCCGATGGCGGTGTTCTTGGTCAGCAGATGGGCGATCGAGGCCTCGAAGCGGAACTCCTTGTCGTTCTGGCACTCCGCGTTGGCGCCGGCGCCGGAACAGCTGCCGAAGCCGGTGAGGCCGGTCTGATTGGCCGAGGTATAGCGGCCGGTGAAGTTCACCAGGGTGCTGTAGCGGAAGAACACCTTGGTGGCCGCGACATAGGCTTCCCAGTCTTCCGATTCGGCGGCGCCCAGGGTCGACACCAGTTCCGGTGTGGTGTTTTCCTTCCAGAAGCCGCCGATTGCCACCTGCGGAATCCAGCTGTCGGAGATGTAGACCGCATCCCCGAACAAGCGCAGCTTGGCACCGTAGACGTTCATCTTCAGCGTGGAGTTCCAGGGGTCGGTGCCGGTCTCGATCCCCAGCGCCTCGCTCACCAGTGCGACGGTGTCGAGGTTGGCCAGGTTCAGTGCCAGATCGTGTTGGGCATACGACAGTTCGAAGCGATCGTAGAAGCCGATGGCACCGCCGATCACCGTCAGCTGCAGTGCCGGCAGGTTGGCGTAGGTGAAGCCGATGCCCCCGTTGATGCCGTCGCGGGTTTCATAACCGGTGATGGTTGCCCATGGCACGGCACCGCCACCGCCGGCGCCGTCGGTGGTGAACACGCCCCCGGTCAGAAACACCTTGCCGTCGTTGTAGTTGGCGGTCGCCATGCCACTGAACAGCGCGGATGCCAGCACCGCGGCGCCTCCGCAGGCCCGAAGGCTGCGCGTGATGTTGATGTTCATGTCCCTGCTACTCCTTATGTATGGGTAGGTACTGCCTATTCCCTGACGCAAAAAAAAACGCCCACTCACTGGTTTGAACCAGTGATGTGGACGTCGGTATCCCTGCACCGGGCGTCATTGCCCGATAAATGTTGAGCTCGCGAAACGCTCGCGATCACGGGTCGGAAGGAGCAATTCGCGTGCCAGCCGCGGCCATCGCGGCGCCCAACGCCGACAAGCCGTTGTTCTGGAATGTGTTTTGCTGCACTGCACAACGGCATCGGCGGGGCTGACGATGGCGACCGGCCGCCGCCGGCGCACCGTTTTCGTGAACCGTGACGGTGCGGCGGCCGCCGCCGCTGCAACAGGGCATGAAACTTGCGGCGGTTGTACTGGAATTCATGAGACGGACGGCTCTACAACCCATGCGCGTGATGCTTGTCGACGACGATCTGGGACGCATGGCGCTGCTGCGCCAGGCCCTTGCGGCCGCGGGCAATGAAGTGGTGGCACAGCTCGGGCCGGCCGAGGATCTGATCGCGGCGGTGGCGCGCCATCAGCCCGATCTGATCCTGATTGATGTCGACTCACCTGCGCGCGACACCCTGGAATCGCTGGGACAGATTTCGCGTGACCGCCCGCGGCCAGTGGTGGTGTTCGCCTCCCACAGTGACTCCGACATGGCGCGACGGGCGATGCGTGCGGGCGTCAGTGCCTACGTCGTCGACGGCATGCAGCCGACGCGACTGAAGTCGGTGATCGATGTCGCCATTGCCCGCTTCGACGAGCATCAGGCACTGCGACGCGAACTGGCCGACACCAAGACCCGTCTTGCCGATCGCCGCGATATCGACCGCGCCAAAGGGGTGCTGATGCAACGGCGGGGGCTGTCCGAGAACGATGCCTATGAACAGCTGAGGAAGATGGCGATGGACCGCAACGTCAAGCTGGGAGACGCTGCGCGCGCGCTCCTGGCCGTGGCCGAGTTGCTCTGATGGTCGACCTTGAGAAAACCGCGCTGCGTCTCGGCATGGTGCCACTGGTCGATGCGGCACCGCTGATCGTTGCACGCGACAAGGGCTTCTTTGCCCGTCAGGGTCTGGAGGTGCAACTGAGTGTGGAGTCGTCCTGGGCCAGCATTCGCGACAAGGTGGTGGCCGGGGTACTGGATGGCGCGCAGATGTTGGCGCCGATGCCGATTGCCGCCACCCTCGGCATCGACGCGGTCGGGGTGCCGATGGTCACGGCGATGTCGCTGAACCTCAACGGCAACTCGATCGCGGTGTCGGAAGCGCTTTATCAGGAAATGGGCCTGAGTCCCTGTGAACCGGTGGCGGCCGGCCAGGCGCTGCGCACCCTGTTGACGCGTGACCGCAAACTCGGGCGACGCAAGCGCGTGTTTGCCCATGTGTTCCCATTTTCGGCACATCACTACGAATTGCGATATTGGCTGGCCGCCAGCGGTATCGACCCGGACCGTGACCTGCGGTTGGAGGTGGTACCCCCACCGCTGATGGTGCAGGCCCTGCTCGATGGCCGGATCGATGCCTGTTGCGTCGGCGCGCCCTGGGGTGCCGCCGCCGAGAGCGCCGGCGCCGGCTACCGGGTGATCAGCAGCTTCCAGATCTGGAACCACAGCCCCGAGAAGGTGCTGGCCGTCACCGACGAGTGGGCGCAGCGCCACCCGCAGACCCATCGCGCGCTGGTGGCGGCACTGATCGCCAGTTGCCGATGGTTGGACCAGCCCGAGCACCGACTTGAGGCGGCACAGTTGCTGATCGACAGTGGCGCGGTGGACGCACCGCCGGCCACCCTGCGGGCCGCGCTCGACGCCTCGGCGATCGGCGCGCCGCACAGCGGGCAGTTGGTTTTCCATGCCGGCGCCGCCAACTTTCCGTGGATCACCCATGCGGTCTGGTTCATTGAGCAGATGCGGCGGTGGCGCCAGGTGACGGAAGAGGTTGACGCCCTGACCGTTGCCGCCAACGTCTACCGCCCGGACATCTATCGCGAGGCGGCCGCCCGTGTCGGCGTGGCGGTGCCCGATGAAGATGGCAAGAGCGAAGGCCACCATGCGTCACCGTGGACCCTCGATACCCGCAGCGGCCCCATCATCATGGGCAGCGACCGATTCTTCGACGGCCAGACCTTCGTCAACTGCGCGGCGGCACCGCTACTGACCGCCGGACGCGATCCCGGCTGACCTGGCCCGGCGGTCGTCGCTGCCACGACAGCGTGCGCGGATGGTGAGTCGTTTTGGTGCGCCGGCACCACACAGGTGCGTCGGCGCCGGTGATGCTCGCCCCGTAGCGGCTCTGCGGGCTGGCACGCCCCTTGCTCACAGCACCATGGCCTTCGCGCCAGGGACCAACGACGGTCCGCAGTATTGATTGAGACGCCGCACGGCATGCGGCACCCCGGACAACGACGTCCATGACACGGTTCTCGCGATCCGTTTCATGGGCGTTTTTTTTTGGCTTCGAGAACCTGATGAACCACCGCCCTGCATCCTTCGCTCCGTTGTTCCTTGCCTCGTTGATGAGCCTGACGGCGTTGCTCACGGCGGGCTGTGGCGGCGCCAAGGACAAGACCGCTGCGCCGGCAACGCCGGCGCCGACGGTCCAGGCCAGCGACCTGCCGGAGAAGCCCGAACTCACCTTCGGCTTCATCAAGCTGACCGACATGGTGCCGCTGGCCATCGCCTACGAGAAGGGTTACTTCGAGGACGAGGGGCTGTACGTCACGCTGGAAGCCCAGGCCAATTGGAAAGTGTTGCTCGATGGCGTGATCTCCGGCGAGCTCGATGGCGCCCACATGTTGGCCGGCCAGCCGCTGGCGGCGACCATCGGCTTCGGCACCGAAGCGCGGGTGATCACCGCCTTCAGCATGGATCTCAACGGCAACGCCATCACCGTGTCCAACGCGGTGTGGGAGGCGATGAAGGTGCATGTGCCGATGCAGGACGGCGCGCCGGTTCGCCCGGTGCGAGCCGAGGCGCTGCGGCCGGTGATCGACGCCTACAAGGCCGACGGCCGCCCCTTCAATCTCGGCATGGTGTTCCCGGTGTCGACCCACAACTACGAACTGCGCTACTGGCTGGCCGCCGGGGGTATCCATCCCGGTTACTACGCGCCGCAACGGGGCGACGTCACCGGTCAGTTGGGCGGTGACGTGCTGATCTCGGTGACGCCGCCGCCACAGATGCCGGCGACGCTGGAGGCCGGCACCATCTTCGGCTACTGCGTCGGCGAGCCGTGGAACCAGCAGGCGGTGTTCAAGGGCATCGGCGTTCCGGTGATCACCGACTATGAAATCTGGAAGAACAACCCCGAGAAAGTATTCGGGGTTCGCGAGGACTGGGCCGAGAAGTATCCCAAGACCCACAAGGCGGTGCTCAAGGCACTGATTCGTGCCGCCCACTGGCTGGATGCCGACAACAACCGCAACCGGGCGGAGGCGGTGAAGATCATCTCGCGATCCAACTACGTCGGTGCCGACGAGGACGTCATCGCCAACTCGATGACCGGGACCTTCGAGTACCAGAAAGGCGAAACCCTGCCGGTGCCCGATTTCAATGTCTTCTTCCGCTACCACGCGACCTACCCCTACTACTCCGACGCCATCTGGTATCTGACCCAGATGCGCCGCTGGGGTCAGATCGCCGAGTACAAGCCGGACGACTGGTATAGGGAGACGGCGCGCCAGGTCTACCGGCCGGACCTGTACGCCGAAGCCGCACGCGCGCTCATCGAGGAGGGCGTGCTCGCGCCCAAAGACTTCCCGGACTTCGACCGCGAAAGCGGCTTCCGCCCTCCCACCGATGAATTCATCGACGGAGTGCCCTACGACGGACGCGAACCCAACGCCTATTTGTCGAAGTTCTCCATCGGCCTGAAAGGGGAGGACCAGCCATGAGCGCGAGCCTTCACCTGCCGCCGTCGCTGTCAGCTGTTCGCCCCTGGGCTGCCCAAAGACTCCTCCGTCTGGGCACCCGCCTTGGCCAGCTACCGTCTCCTTTGCGGTGGGCTCCGTCGCTGTTGCTCCCGGCGGCGGGGTTGCTGGTCTTTCTTATCGTATGGCAGGCGGCCGCCAGCCGGATCGAAACCTCACTCGGCACGTTTCCGGGGCCGTCGCAGGTGTGGACACAGGCCGCCGGCCTGTGGGACGAGCACGTCGCCGAACGCGCCCGTGCCGACGCGTTCTACCAGCGCCAGGTCGACCGCAACGCGGCGCGGCTGGCGGCCAACCCGAACCTTGAGGTACAGATCCGCGCGTACACCGGCCAGCCCACCTTCGTCGACCAGATCGGCACCAGCCTGCTGACCGTGGCCACCGGCTTTCTGCTGGCCTCGGCCATCGCCATCCCGCTGGGTATCGCCATCGGCCTGTCGCGCACGCTGTACGCGGCGACCAATCCGATCATCCAGCTGCTCAAGCCGGTATCGCCGCTGGCGTGGTTACCGCTGGTGACGCTGGTGGTGGCGGCGGTTTACACCAGTGATGACCCGGCCATGCCCAAGTCCTTCGTGGTGTCGGCGATCTGTGTCTTGCTGTGCTCGCTGTGGCCGACACTGGTCAACACCGCCGTCGGCGCCTCGGCGGTGCAGGCCGACCTGGTGAACGTCTCGCGGGTCCTGCGACTCGGCCGTTTCACCCACGTGATGAAGATCGTGCTGCCGTCGTCAGTACCGATGATCTTTGCCGGCCTGCGGCTGTCGCTCGGCGTCGCCTGGATGGTGCTCATCGCCTCCGAGATGTTGGCCCAGAACCCCGGTCTCGGAAAGTTCGTCTGGGACGAGTTCCAGAACGGCAGCTCCGAATCACTCAGCCGGATCATGGTGGCGGTACTGGTCATCGGCTTCATCGGCTTTGTCCTCGATCGCGGAATGCTGTGGCTGCAGCGTGTCGCCTCGTGGGACAAGACCGCCATCCTCCGCTAACCGGATCGTTGCCATGAAACATCATCTCGAACTGTCCGGCATCGGCATGGACTTTCCCACCCCGAACGGGACGTTCTGCGCGCTCGACCGGGTGCAACTGCATGTGCAACAGGGCGAATTCATCTCGCTCATCGGGCACTCCGGCTGCGGCAAATCCACCGTCCTCAATATTGTTGCCGGCCTGCTGCAGGCCACCCGCGGCGGCGTCATCGTCAGCGGCAAGGAGGTCAATGAACCCGGCCCCGACCGCGCCATGGTGTTCCAGAACCACTCGCTGCTGCCCTGGCTCAGCGTCTACCAGAACGTCGAACTGGCGGTGAAGCAGGTTTTTCGTGGGCGCAAGACGCGCGCCGAAATGCGCGAGTGGATCGATCACAACCTGGCGCTGGTCGGCCTGACCCATGCCCGTGACAAACGCCCCAACGAAATCTCCGGCGGCATGAAGCAGCGGGTCGGCATTGCCCGCGCGCTGGCGATGCAGCCACGCATCCTGCTGATGGACGAACCCTTCGGCGCGCTCGACGCGCTCACCCGCGCCCAGCTGCAGGACTCGCTGATGGACATTCAGGCCCAGCTCGGCAACACCGTGCTGATGGTCACCCACGACGTCGACGAGGCGGTGCTGCTGTCGGACCGGGTGGTGATGATGAGCGTCGGCCCGAAGGCCACCATCGCCAAGGTGATGGACGTCACCCTGCCGCGGCCACGGCATCGGCTGGCGCTGGCCGAGAATCCGCACTACCACCATGCACGGGCGGAGATTCTGCGGTTCCTGCACGAAGGCCACGACATCGCCACCGGGGCTCCGCCGGCCGAGCCGCCGGTGGCCGGTGACGGTGCCCCCTCGGCAGCAGCGGAAGCGCCGGAACCACATCCCGCCGAGGAGCGACTGCCGGTCGCCAGCCGGTTGCGGTCGGTGTTGCAGAGGAAGGTGGCGTGATGGTGGCGATGCGCCCGAGGCCCCGGAGGGGCACAACCCAAGCCCCCTGTCATCGCGAGGGGCTTGGCCCCGCGACGATCTTGTCCGGCTGGCACTGCCTTGGCGACGAGATTGCCGCGCTGCCTGCGGCGGCTCGCAATGACATTTGCTTTGTTGCGGATGGCGCTTCGTTGACACTTGCTCTTGATTCGGTTGCAGCGGTTTCGCCCTGTTGGGCGAGTCACTTTTCTTTGCTTGCCCAAAGAAAAGTAACCAAAAGAAAAGGCACCCGACGAGGGCGCCCGCTACGCGGGTCCCCGGCCGCTCTGCCGTGCTCGGGGCCGGGCCAAAGCGGCTCCTGCCGCGTCGGCCCTGATCGGGACATCGTGTCCCGCTCTCCCCTGCGCTCGCCAGACCGTCCGGCGCCCGCAACGGGGAGAACAGCAACAGCGGTCCAGCCTGTGGGCCTTTCGCTGTTCGGACCCGTTGGCGGAAACCGGACAGCACTGCGCACGCAGTGGCCCCAGAGGCGCGCGGGTTTGGTTGCTGTTGCTTCTAACGAATCACCAGGCACCAGTCACGTATCACGGTGCCGCAGGCGCTTCAGAGCGAAACCCATGCTCACAAAACAAGAGCACGTATCGACGAAGGCCTCGCTGCAGTGGATTCGCGCACAGACGGCTCGCCAGGATGGCCAATGCCGAGGTGTATTCGCGGCACGAACCCGGACCTTCCCGGAGACCTCACGATGAACATCATCGTCATCGGCAACGGCATGGTCGGCCACAAGTTCCTCGAGGAGCTGGCCGCCAAGGACCTGCCGAACCTCACCGTCACCATCCTCTGTGAAGAACCGCGCCCGGCCTACGACCGTGTTCATCTGTCGTCGTACTTCTCCGGCACCACCGCCGACGAGTTGTCGCTGGTGACGCCCGGGTTTTTTGATCGTCCCGGCTGGACCCTGCGCCTGTGCGAGCGCGCCGCCCACATCGATACCGACACCCGGCTGGTCATTACCGCGCGGGGCGAACGCTTGCCCTACGACCGGCTGGTGCTGGCCACCGGCTCCTATCCCTTCGTGCCGCCGGTCCCCGGCCGCGACCGCCCGGGCTGCTTCGTCTATCGCACCATCGAGGATCTCGAAGCGATGACCGCCTGGGGCGCCAGCGCCACCAGCGGTGTGGTGGTCGGGGGCGGGCTGCTGGGGCTGGAATGTGCGAAAGCCCTGCGCGACATGTCGCTGGAAACCCACGTGGTCGAGTTCGCACCACGGCTGATGGCGGTGCAGGTCGACGACGGCGGCGGTCGCGTGCTGCGCCAGCGCATCGAGGCCCTCGGCGTCAACGTGCACACCGGCAAGAACACCCTGGAAATCACCGATGGAGAGCACGCCCGTCACCGCATGCAGTTTGCCGACGGCAGCTTTCTCGACACCGACATGATCGTGTTCTCCGCCGGCATCCGGCCGCAGGACGCACTGGCCCGGGTCAGCGGGCTCGAGGTCGGTCCGCGCGGTGGCGTTATCATCGACGATCACTGTCGCAGCGTCAGCGACCCGGCCATCTACGCCATCGGCGAGTGTGCCTTGTGGAACGGCAAGACCTACGGCCTGGTTGCCCCCGGCTACGAGATGGCCCGCGTCTGCGCCGCCCACCTGGCGCTCTCCGCGTCGCCTCACCCCTCACCCCTCACCCCATACGCTTTCAGCGGCGCCGACATGTCGACCAAGCTCAAGCTGATGGGCGTCGATGTCGCCAGCCTCGGCGATGCCCACGGCCAGACGCCCGGCAGTCGCGCCTATGTCTACACCGACGAGCGCCGGCAGCAGTACAAGAAACTGGTGGTCTCCGCCGATGGTCGCCAGTTGCTGGGCGGCGTGCTGGTGGGCGAGGCCGAGGCCTACGGCACGCTGCTGCAGATGATGCTCAATGGCATCGCGCTGCCCGAGGCGCCGGAACACCTAATCTTGCCGCGGCTTGATGGTGCTGCGGCGCCGGCGCTGGGCATCGATGCCCTGCCGGGCACGGCGCAGATCTGTTCCTGCAACGATGTCAGCAAGCAGCAGCTGTGCGACGCGGTGACTGCCGGCGCGCTCACCGTCGGCGATCTCAAGCGCGAGACCCGCGCCGGCACGTCCTGCGGCGGCTGCGTGCCGTTGGTCACCCAGCTGCTCAAGGCGGAGCTGGCGCGCCAGGGCGTGGCGGTCAACAACCATCTCTGCGAGCACTTCGACCACTCCCGGCAGGATCTCTATCACCTGGTGCGGGTGGAACGCATCCGCACCTTTGACGAACTGCTGGCCCGTCATGGTCGCGGGCATGGCTGCGACATCTGCCGGCCGGTGGCCGCAAGCATCTTCGCCAGTTGCTGGAACGATTTCGTGCTGCGGCGCGAACACGCGGCGCTGCAGGATTCCAACGACTACTTTCTGGCCAACATCCAGAAGAACGGCACCTATTCCATCGTGCCGCGCATCGCCGGCGGCGAGATCACCCCGGACAAGCTCATCGTCATCGGTCAGGTGGCGAAGAAGTACGGGCTCTACACCAAGATCACCGGCGGTCAGCGTATCGATCTTTTCGGTGCCCAGGTGCACGAGCTGCCGATGATCTGGCGCGAACTGGTCGATGCCGGGTTCGAATCCGGTCATGCCTATGGCAAGGCGGTGCGCACGGTGAAGTCCTGTGTCGGCAGCACCTGGTGCCGCTACGGCGTGCAGGACTCGGTGGCCATGGCACTCACGCTGGAGCACCGCTACAAGGGCCTGCGGGCGCCGCACAAGCTGAAGTTCGCGGTCTCCGGCTGCACCCGTGAGTGCGCCGAGGCGCAGTCCAAGGATGTCGGTGTGATCGCCACCGAGAAGGGCTGGAACCTCTACGTCTGTGGCAACGGCGGTATGAAGCCGCGCCATGCCGAACTGCTGGCGCGGGATCTCGATGACGCCACGCTGCTGCGCTACGTCGACCGCTTCCTGATGTTCTACGTGCGCACCGCCGACCGGCTGCAGCGCACCAGTGTCTGGCGCGACAACCTCGAAGGCGGGCTGGATTACCTGCAGGACGTCGTCGTCAACGACCGGCTCGGCATCGGCGACGAACTCGAGGCCGAGATGGCGCAGGTGATCGACACCTATGCCTGCGAGTGGCAGCGTGCCATTGACGATCCCGACACGCTGCGGCGCTTCCGCACCTTCGTCAACAGCGACAGCGGCGACGGGGATGTGGTGTTCGTGCAGGAACGCGAGCAGATCCGCCCCGCCACCGACGCCGAACGCCAGGCCGCCTTCAAGGGCGTGCCGGTGGTGGCCGAGCCGGCATGAGGACCACCACCGTGGATGACGCCCTGCTGGAAACCCTGTGGCAGCCGGTCTGCAGCGTCGACGAGATCTGGCCCGATACCGGCGTCTGTGCGCTGGTCAACCACCAGCAGGTCGCCATCTTCCGGGTGCGATCGCCGGGTGGCGCCGACGATGCCTGGTTCGCCCTCGGCAATCGCGATCCCAAGTCCGGCGCCAACGTGCTGTCGCGCGGTCTGGTGGGCAGCCTTGGCGACCGCTTGGTGGTGGCCGCCCCGATCTTCAAGCAGCACCATGATCTTGCCTCCGGTGAATGTCTGGAAGACCCCGCACTGCGGGTGCCGGTCTATCCCGTTCGGGTGGCCGACGGTCGTGTCTGGGTCGCCGCGTGACCATGGCGGTGCCGGCGGCGGCTGACCCTACCCGCATGGCGAGGGGGCCGCAGCAGCGGCTGGTAGTCATCGGCAACGGCATGGCAACGGCGCGGGTGCTGGAGACGCTGTCGGCACGCGCGCCGGGTCGTTATCGCATCACGGTCTTCGGCGCCGAGCCGCAGGCCCGCTACAACCGCATCCTGTTGTCCTCGTTGCTGGCGGGGGAGGTCGCGCCGGCGGCGCTGACGCTCGCCTCGGCAGCGGACGACCCGCAACGGGGGATCACCGTGATCGCCGGCGATCCGGTGGTGCAGATCGATCGCGAGCGCCGGCAGGTCGTCTCCCGCGCCGGAGTGGTGGCCGGCTATGACCGCCTGCTGATTGCCACCGGATCGGTCCCGGTGCGGTTGCCGATCCCCGGCAACACGCTGGGTGGTGTGGTCACCTTCCGCAGTTTCGCCGACGTTGACGCCATGCTGGCCCGGGTTGCACCGGGACGGCCGGCGGTGGTGATCGGGGGTGGCCTGCTCGGGGTCGAGGCCGCCGAAGGCCTGCGGCGACGCGGCATGGCTGTCACCCTGGTGCATCGAGCGGCGGGCCTGCTGAACCAGCAGCTCGATGCCGCGGCGGCGGCGCTGCTGGCCGAGACCCTGCGCGGGCGCGGCCTGCAGTTGCGGCTGTCGCAGGAGACCGCCGCCCTGCTTGGCGAGGGCGGACAGGTGCGGGCGGTGCAGCTGGCCAGTGGCGAAATCCTGGCCGCCGATCTGGTGGTGATGGCGGTCGGCGTGCGGCCGGACATCGCACTGGCGCGCGAGGCCGGCCTGCAGTGCGATCGCGGCATCGTCGTCGACGATACCCTGCAGACCGATGACCCGCGGATCCAGGCCGTCGGCGAGTGCGTGCAACATCGCGGCGTCACCTTCGGCCTGGTGGCGCCGGTGTGGGAACAGGCGCGCGTCTGCGCCGAACACCTGGCAGGCGTCGGCGGTGATGTGTTTCGGGCGCCGGAGACGGCGACACGGCTCAAGGTGAGCGGTATCGAGGTCTACTCCGCCGGGCTGTTCGACGGCGATACCAACTGCGAGAACCTGGTGCTGCGCGCGCCGCGTCGCGGTATCTACCGGCGTCTGGTGTTGCGCGATGCGCGGGTGGTCGGCGCGGTCCTGTTCGGCGATACCTCCGACGGCAGCTGGTATCACCAACTGATGGCCGACAACCGCGACATCAGTGACGTCCGCCAACGGCTGCTGTTCGGGCGCGCCTACTGCGACGTGGAGGCCTGAGCATGCAGGCCGCCGATCCATTGCCGGGGGTGCGCACCACCTGCCCGTACTGCGGCACCGGCTGCGGCGTCAGTGTGCGGCTGTCGGCTGGCACCACCACCGTCAGCGGCGACCCGGAGCACCCGGCCAATCACGGGCGCCTCTGTGTCAAGGGCGCGGCCCTCGGTGACACGCTGGGTCCGGACGGACGCCTGCTGTACCCGCAGATACGGACGCGTGCCGGGGCGCCGACCCGACGTGTCGATTGGGCGCGGGCGCTGGATGAGGTGGCGACCCGCTTCGGCCGGGTGATTCGCGAGCATGGGCCGGACGCGGTGGCCTGGTACGTGTCGGGGCAGTTGCTTACCGAGGACTACTACGTCGCCAACAAGCTGGTGAAGGGCTATGTCGGCACCGCCAACATCGACACCAACTCGCGGCTGTGCATGTCATCGGCGGTCGCCGGCCACAAGCGCGCCTTCGGCGAGGACATCGTGCCGGTCAGCTACGAAGACCTCGAGCAGGCCGACCTGGTGGTGCTGGTGGGGGCCAATACCGCCTGGTGTCATCCCATCCTCTATCAGCGGATCATGCGCGCCCGCGAACGGCGGCCGTCGATGCGGCTGGTGGTGATCGACCCGCGGCGCACCGCCACCGCCGAGTCGGCCGACCTGCACCTGCCGGTCCGCCCCGGCAGCGACGTGTTGTTGTTCAACGGCCTGCTGGCCCATCTGCACGCGACCGGCCACACCGATGCCGGCTTCGTTGGCGCCCACACCCGCGGCGCGCGCGAGACGCTGGCCGAGGCGCACCGGCACGCCGGTGATCCGGACACGGTGGCGCAGGGTTGTGGCCTGCCCCGGGACGCGCTGGACACCTTCTACCGCTGGTTTGCGCGCTGCGAGCGCAGCATCACCGCCTTTTCGATGGGGGTGAACCAGTCCTCGGCCGGCACCGACAAGGTCAACAGCATCATCAACTGCCACCTCCTCACCGGACGCATCCATCGGCCCGGTGCCGGCCCGTTCTCGATCACCGGCCAACCCAATGCCATGGGTGGGCGCGAGGTCGGCGGGCTGGCCAACATGCTGGCCGCCCACATGGAGATCGACAACGCCGCGCACCGACAGATCGTGCAGCGATTCTGGGACAGCCCGCAGCTGGCCGAGCGCCCGGGCCTGCGCGCGGTGGAGCTGTTCGAGGCGGTCGCCGAAGGCCGGATCAAGGCGGTGTGGGTGATGGCCACCAATCCGGTGGTCAGCCTGCCGGATGCCGACATGGTGCGAAAGGCCCTGGCCCGCTGCGAGACGGTGGTGGTGTCGGATGTGACGCATCACACCGACACCGTGCCCTTCGCCCATATCCTGCTGCCGGCGCAGGCCTGGGGCGAGAAGGACGGTACCGTCACCAATTCCGAACGCCGCATCTCGCGGCAACGGCCGTTCGTGGCGCCGCCCGGCGAGGCGCGGCCCGACTGGTGGGCACTGTGCGAGGTCGCACGCCGCTGGGGCCATGGCGCGCATTTCGCCTATACCGGCGCCCACCAGATCTTCGATGAACATGCCCGGCTCACAGCGTTCGGCAACCACCGGCCGCAGCCCGGGGTGGCGGGCCCGGGCGCCCTGCGCTATCTCAATCTGGGCGGGCTGGCCGGCATGTCGCAGCCGCAGTACGACGCCATGACCCCGGTGCGCTGGCCGGTGCCGGCCACGACCGGTGATGACATCCCGCTGTTCTTTCATGCCGACGGTCGTGCGCGGCTGGTGCCGACGGTGCCGCGGGCGCCGGTCCATCGCACCGAGCGGCGCTATCCGCTGGTGCTCAATACCGGCCGGGTGCGCGACCAGTGGCACACCATGACGCGCACCGGTCTGGCGCCGCAGTTGGCGGCGCATACCGGCGAACCGTTCATCGACCTGCATCCCGACGACGCCACCCATGCCGGCCTGCAGGCGGATGATCTAGCCGAGGTGCGCAGCCGCTGGGGACGGTTGGTGGCGCGGGTACGCTGCTCCGGCCAGATGCGCGCCGGCGAGGTGTTCGTGCCGATCCACTGGAATGCGCAGTTCGCCTCCGAGGCCCGCGTTGGTAGCCTGGTCAACCCGGTGGTCGACCCGCTATCGGGCGAGCCGGAGTTCAAGCACACGCCGGTCCAGGTGACACCGGTGGCGGTGGCCTGGCACGGCTTCGCCTTCAGCCGGCGACCGCTCGATCCCGCAGCCCTGCGCTGGTGGGTGCGGGTGCCGGGGACCCGTTTCCAACGCTACGAACTGGCCGATACCGCACCCATGACGGCGCCCGGCGAGTGGGCACGGCAGTGGCTGGGGGCGGATGCCGAGGCCGACTGGATCGACTACGAGGATGCCGCCACCGGCGTCTATCGCGCGGCCTGGTGGGTCGGCGACCATCTGGAGGCCTGCGTGTTCCTGTCGCCGCGGGTGGACCTGCCGGCGCGTCAGTGGCTGGCCGACTGCTTCACCCGTGACGACCTCGGTAGCCTGTCGCGCGCCGCCCTGCTGGCCGGTGAGGCGCCGCGCGGCGAAGACGCCGGCCCCACTGTTTGCGCCTGCTTCGGGGTCGGCCGCAACACCATCAGCGAGGCGATCCGCAGCCGCGGCCTGCGCGATCCGGCGGCGGTCACCGCCTGCCTCAAGGCCGGGGGCAACTGTGGCTCCTGCGTGCCGGAGATCCGCGCGCTGATCGCGGCGCAGGCGCCGGCGGCGGTCGCGCCGTGAGGCGTGAGTCTAGCTGCGCGATGCCGCCAGCAGGCCGGCCAGCGCCTGGGTCAGCGGTTTCAGGAAGAAGGCTTCGCCGGGCATGACATCGACCGCGACGCCGCGGGCGCGCAGGGCGTCGGCGACCACGGGGCCGACCGCGGCCACGGTGCTGCCGGACAGACCCGCGCGCAGGGTGTCGTTCAGCCCGCGACGGCTGGCCAGGCCGAACAGCCGGTCGACCTGCGCCATGCTGGTGAAGGCGATGGCATCGACCTGTCCAGCCGCCAATCGGGTGATCAAGTCGGCCACCGCGGCGTCATCGGCGGCATCGGCATAGACATAGGGCGACACCGGCAGCGGGGTGGCGCCGGCTGCCGTCAGCGTGTCGAGCAGGCGCGTGCTCGGCTCGCTGCCGTAACGCTGCACGCCGACGCGGCGGCCGCGCAGGTCCAGTGTGCGGAGGACCTCGATGACCCCCTCGCTGGTCGGCGTTTCGGCGACCAGGGTGGGGCGCAGCCCGAGGGTCCGCAGTACCCGCCCCGGCTTGGGGCCGCGGACAATGGTGCGCACCCGCGCCAGCTGCGCGCGAAAGGCATCGAGACGCTCGGCGTCGTGGCGTTCCAGGCAGCCCAGCAGCCGTCGCAGGCCTTCGCCGGTGAGCAGCACCAGGTCGTCACAGGCGCCATCGCAGAACCGCGCCAGCCAGGCCCGCACCGGCGCCGGGTCGGGGGCGTCGAGGATCGCCACCAGCGGACAGCGCAACACCGACGCGCCGCGGCGTTCCAGCAATGCAGTGAACAGGTCGAGTTCGCGGGTTTCGGGGACCGCGATGCAGCGGCCGGCCAGTGAATCGTCGATCATGATGGGCAACGGAGAGACGCCATGGCAGAACAGTCTGCATCCATCGTGCCGCCGGCGTCGGTCGGCGGCGACGCGGTGACCGCGCTCATTCTTGCCGGTGGCCGCGGTGCGCGCATGGGCGGGCAGGACAAGGGCCTGCTGCGGCTGGCCGGCCGGCCACTGGTGGCGCATGTGTTGACCGCGTTGCGGCCGCAGGTGGCGACCGTGTGGGTCAACGCCAACCGCAACCTCGACGCCTATGCTGCCTTCGGGCTGCCGGTGCTGACCGACGCTGCCGACGATTTCCCCGGCCCTCTGGCCGGCATCCACGCGGGCTTGTCACGGCTGACATCCGGCTGGCTATTGTGTGCGCCCTGCGATGCGGTGCGGTTGCCGCCGGATCTGGTGGCGCGACTGTGTCGCGGAGCATCGGATGCCGGCGCTGCCGCTGCCTATGCGGTGACCGGCGACACGCCGCACTACCCGCTGTGCCTGTTGCATCACCGCCTCGCCGATGCCGTGGCAATGCAGCTGGCCGGGTCATCACGATCGGTACGCGGGTTGCTGTCGGCGGTGGCGGCGGTACCGATCGCCCTGCCGGTGACGGCGACGCCGGTACTGAATCTGAATACGCCGGCGGCACTGGCCGACTGCGAACGCCAATGGGGCGGGTGATCAGCGGGCCAGCAGGTCGCCGAGCTTGTCGCTGAGACGGGTGACATGGCGGGCATGCAGCACCTCCAGGCGGCGGTAGGCACGAACCAGCGCGCGACCGTCGTCGCTCAGCCCGGCACCGCCCCCGCCCTTGCCACCGGTGCGGCGCGCCACCAACACGCGGCCGCTGCGTTTGCTCATCAGGTCCACCGCATCCCAGGCGGCGCGGTAACTCATGCCCATGCCGAGGGCGGCCTGGCGGATCGAGCCGGTGTCGTCAATGCGCTCCAGCAGTTCGATGCGGCCGGGGCCGGCGAGGCTCTGGTCACCCGCCATCAGCCAGAAACTGGACCGTAGGGTGAGCGATGCGGGCGATGGGGATCTGGGCATGGGGCACCGGCTGTTTTCGCGTGATGTTCAATCAGGTATAACGCTAGCAAGTCTGACACCTTCAACCAAGTCCGTGACCGCCGCCGTCGCCAATCCCGCTCCGACCACGCGCCCGCTGCCGGTGGCGGCCGTTGGTCTGCGTGACCGGCACGGCCGCGGCAAGCGCAAGCTGCGCATCTCGCTGACCGACCGCTGCAACTTCCGCTGCACCTATTGCATGCCCGAGCATCCGCAGTGGTTGCCGCGGTCATCGCTGATGACCCGCGATGAAGTGTTGCGACTGGCGCGGATTGCGGTGCTGCACGGCATCACCCATATCCGCCTGACCGGCGGCGAACCGCTGCTGCGGCCCGACCTGCTCGACTGTGTGCACGATCTGCAGACGCTCCGACCGCTGGGGCTGCAGCGACTGTCGATGACCACCAATGCTGCCCTGCTGGCGCCCGCTGCCAAGGCGCTCGCCGAGGCCGGGTTGGACGATCTCAACATCAGCCTCGACGCCGTCGACCCGGACGCATTCCGGGCCCTCACCCGCCGTGAGGTTGCGCCAGTACTGGCCGGCATCAACGCCGCCATCGACGCCGGGCTGCCGGTGAAGCTCAACGCCGTGGTGCTGCGCGGCCGCAACGATGAGCAGATCCTGCCGCTCACCGCCTGGGCCTTGGCGCGCGGCTTGCCGCTGCGGTTCATCGAATACATGCCGCTGGACCAGCCCGGCCGCTGGCAAGCCGACGACGTGGTCAGCGAGGCCGAGATCCTGGCGCGGCTGCGCAGCGTCTACAGGGTCGAGGCCCTGCCCCGCGGGTCTGATCCGGCCACCCGCTACCAACTGGCCGGCGAAGCGACCGGTGTCGGCATCATCGCCACCGTCAGCAACCCGTTCTGCGCCAGTTGCGACCGCATCCGCCTCACCGCCACCGGCGAACTGTTCACCTGCCTGTTCGCCGCCTCCGGCACGCCGCTGGGTGCCCGCATGCGGGCCGGTGATGACGATGCCACGCTGTCGTCGCTGCTGCGCAACGCCGTGTGGCACAAGCAGGCCGGTTACGCCGCCGCCCCCGGGCCGGTGGAGCGCCCGATCTTGATGCATGGAATAGGGGGGTGAGCCCCGCTGTTTTTGCGAGCACTGCTCGCGGGCGGGGCGAACGACCGGACATGGATGTCCGGGCCGGAGTGGATTCGCGAAGTGACGTGTCGCCAGGATGGCCAGAGCCTTGGTGTATTCGCGGCACAGCAGCCGTTTTTGCGAGCACTGCTCGCCCACCTTTCAGGCGTCCCGTCAGCCACTGGAACCCACGAGTACTTGTCATGAACATCCAATTCGAATTCTTCGGTGTCCTGCAACGGCTCTGCAGCGACCAGCCTGTCCCGCTCACGCTGGCAGCCGGCACGACCCTCGACGACGCCCTCGATCAACTCGCCAGTCGGTTTCCGGATGCCAGTGCCGAGCTGGAACGGGTGGCCTGCGCGGTCGGCGACCAGATCGTGCCGCGGCGTGCCGCGCTTGAGGACGGGATGGTGGTGGCGCTGTTGCCGCCGGTGGCGGGGGGGTGAGCCCCCTCGGCGAGCAATGCTCGCGGAGGGGGCTCACCCTACGTGGCGCCAAAGCCCCCTGTCATCGCGAGGGGCGTAGCCCCGCGGCGATCTCGTCCGGGTGGCACCGCCGTGGCGACGAGATTGCCGCGCCGCCTGCGGCGGCTCGCAATGACATTTTTTTTGTTGCGGATGGCGCTTTGTCGACACGTGCTCTTGATGTGTCAGCACGGGTTTCGCCCTGCTGGGTGAACCCCGTTGCTTTGCGAGCACTGCTCGCAGACGGGGTTCACGACCCGGCATGGATGCCGGGGCCGGAGTGGATTAGTGAAGTGACGCGTCGCCACGATGGCCAGCGCCATGGTGTATTCGCGGCACAACAGCCGCTGTTGCAAGCACAGCTCGCAGCTTAGGCAGAGGACCGAACAGCGATGACTGAGCCAGCGTGAAATTGAGCATTGAGAGGAGTGATGATGTTGATACTGCGTCGGCAACGTGATCTTGTCATTGCCAGCAACGGTTTCGCCCTGCTGGGCGAGGCACCTTTCTTTGCTTGCCCAAAGAAACGTGCCCCAAAGAAAGGGCCCCCCGGAGAGGGCGCCGGCTTCGCCGGTCCCCGGCCGTTCTGTCGTGCTCGGGGTCGGGCCAAAGCGGCTCCTGCCGCGTCGGCCCTGATCGGGACATCCCTGTCCCGCTCTCCCCTGCGCTCGCCAGACCGTCCGGCGCCCTCAACGGGGAAAACAGCTAAAGCGTGCAGGTCTCAAGGCTTCGGCTTCTAACGAATCGCCAATCACGTATCACCAACGGCAACGCCGCCACGCATGAACCGAATTCCACTTATATGTACCTCTCCAAATCCCCCCTCCTCCTCGACCCCCTCCTCGCCGTCGGCGACCACCCCAACTGTGGTGGCCTCGCCATCTTCGGTGGCACCGTCCGCGACCATCACGAAGGCCGCGCGGTGACGCGGCTGCGCTACACCGCCTACGCACCGTTGGCGGAACGGCTGATGGCTGAGATCGAAGCGGAAACCCGTGCCCGGTTTGAGTTGCCGTATTGCCGGGTGGTGCATCGCATCGGCCTGCTCGAGATCGGCGATGTCGCCATCTATTGCGTCACCCGCGCCGCGCACCGCGCGGAGGCGTTCGCGGCCTGTCGCCATGCGGTGGACGCGGTGAAGCATCGGGTGCCGATCTGGAAGGAGGAGTTCTACGCCGATGGCAGCAGTCGCTTCGTCGAGGGCTGCTGCATCACCGCCGAGGGCGACGAGGCTTCGGTTGCGCAGGGTGCCCACCATCACCATCACGACCACCATCACAACCACGAGCGCACATCGGCATGAAAGACGTTGGCGACAAACCCGAGACCCGCCGCAGCGCGCGGGCATCCTGCGTGCTGCAGGCGCCGGCCGACTGTATCGAGCGACTGCGGCGGGGCGATACCGACAAGGGCGATGCGCTCAAGACCGCCCGGGTGGCCGGCATTCTCGCGGCCAAGCGCACCGATGAGCTGATCCCGCTCTGTCATCCGCTGCCGATTCACCGCGCCGATATCGACTACGAACTGGGCGAGGCCGAGGTCAAGGTGATCGCCACGGTCGACACCATCGGCCCCACCGGGGTCGAGATGGAAGCGCTGACCGCCGCCAGCCTGGCGGCACTGACGCTCTACGACATGCTCAAGCCGCACTGCAAACCGGCCGAGTTGCGCATCACCGACACCCATCTCGAAGACAAGCGCGGCGGCAAGTCGCAGTTTGGGCGGCAGCTGCGGGTGGCGGCGACCGCACAGGTCATCGTGCTGTCCGACTCGGTGGCTGCCGGGCGCAAGCCCGATACCGCCGGACGCGCGGTGCAAGCGGCCTTGCAGCAGGCCGGTTTCGCCGAGGTCGCCTATGGCGTCATTGCCGACGAACCCGATGCCCTGCGGCGTGAACTCGATGCGGCACTCGACGCCGGCACTGCGCTGGTGATGACGGTGGGCGGTACCGGCGTCAGCCCGCGCGACTGCACGGTGGAAACGGTCATACCCTATCTGCTGCAGCCGCTGCCGGGGCTGCTGGAAGCGGCCCGCGCCTTTGGCCAGCGGCGCACGCCGTATGCGGCGCTGTCGCGCGGGGTGGCGGGCTATGCGCGTGGCAACAGTCTCATCGTCACCTGCCCCGGTTCGCGCGGCGGCGCCAGCGAGACACTGGCCGCCATCCTGCCGGCGCTGGTGCACCTGATTGAAGTCTGCCGGCCGGGCAAGCCACACCCCGGCGGCTATACCTGAGGCGGGCGGATGGAGGCGGCCGACCTGTTGCTGGCGCTGTTGATGCTGTGCGTGGCCACGCTGTATGCCAGCGTCGGGCACGGCGGTGCCTCGGGCTACATCGCGGTCATGGCCCTGCTGGGCCTGGCGCCGGACACCATTCGCCCGGTCGCGCTCGGGCTCAACGTGATCGTTGCCGGTGTTGCCACCGCCCAGTTCGCCGGCGCCGGACACTTTCGTGGGCGTCTACTCTGGCCGTTCGTGCTGCCCGCCATCCCCTGTGCCGCCCTGGCGGGCAGTCACCCGATCGGCGACACCGGCTTTTCGGTGATCACGGGAGTCGTCCTGCTGTTGTCCTCCGCCCGGCTGTTCTGGGGCCCCGGCGATGCCTCGCCCACACGGGCGGTGTCGATTCGGGTCGCCGTCCCGGTCGGCGCGGTGCTCGGCCTGCTGTCGGGCTGGATCGGCGTCGGTGGCGGTATCTTTCTGACCCCATTGTTGTTGTTTTCAGGCTGGGCGACGGTGCGGGCTGCGGCGGCGGTGTCGGCGCCCTTCGTGCTGCTGAATTCGCTCGCCGGCCTGGCGGGCTGGAGCCTGTCGGGATCACCGTGGCCGTCGCTCTGGTTGTTCGTGCCGCTGGCGATGGTGGTGTTGCTGGGCGGCATCGTCGGCAGTTGGCTGGGTAGCCGGCGGCTCTCGCCACCCGGCGTGCGGCGGGCATTGGCGCTGGTACTGCTGGTCGCCGGCGTCAAACTGTTGTCGGGTAGCGGTCTGTTCTCATGGCCGGGAGCGACTTGATGATCTCGTTGGATACCGCGTTGCAGCGCTATGCCGAGCGGCTGGCGCCATTGCCGGTGCAGACCTGTCCGCTGGCGGCCGCCCTGGGGCGGGTGCTCGCCGAGGCGCCGGCGGCGCAGACCGACCTGCCACCGTTCACCCAGAGCGCCGTCGACGGCTACGCGCTGCATCATGCCGATCTCGTCGATGCCACCGAGGCCAGCCCGGTGCGGCTGCCGCTGGTTGGCGAGGTGGCGGCAGGCGCGGCAACGGTCCCCGCCCTGCAACGGGGCACCGCCCTGCGCATCTTTACCGGCGGCGCGCTGCCGGCGGGTGCGGACACCGTCGCCCGCCAGGAGATCGTCGAACGTGATGACGCCGAGGTGCGGTTGCGACAGCCCTTGCCGGTGCATGCCGACACCCGCCTGCGCGGCGAGGAATTGACCGGCGGCACGCCACTGGCAGCACCTGGCACCCGCGTGACCCCCGGCGTGATCGCCGCCCTGGCAATGGCCGGTGTCGGCGCGGTGCAGGTGCATCGGGCGCCGCGACTGGCACTGCTGGTCACCGGGGACGAGGTCGCCCGCGCCGGCGAACCGCTACAGCCCGGGCAGATTTTCGATGCCAACGGGCCGCTGCTGCAGGCCTGGTGCCGGCAGCGCCTGGGGCAGACCCCGCCGCTGCACGTCGTCGCCGACACCCTGGCGGCCACGCGCGCCGCGCTCGAGCAGGCGCTGGCCGAGGCGGACCTGGTGATCACCACCGGTGGCGTGTCGGTGGGTGACCACGATCATGTGCGTGCTGCCGCGGTAGCGCTCGGAGTCGAGGAGGTGTTCTGGCGGGTCGCCCAGAAACCCGGCATGCCGCTCTATTTCGGACAGCGGGGTGCCGCCGCGGTGATCGGCCTGCCCGGCAACCCAGGGGCGGTGATGGTCGGCCTGCAGGTGCACGTGGAACGCATGCTGTCGTGGCTGGAGGGCGCCGGCGCAACGACCCCTGCCTGGCGCGCGGGGGTGCTGAGCACGGCGGTGCGCGGCGATGCCCGCCGCGAGCTGCTGATGCGCATGCGGGTGACGGTGGATGCCGCCGGGGTCGCCCAACTGCAGCCGCTGGACCGGCAGGCCTCGCACATGCTCAGCAACCTCACCGAGGCCAATGCCCTGGTGCGGATCACCGCGCCGGACCTGGCAGCCGGCACGCGGGTGTCGTGGATCCCGCTCGGCGCAACCTGAGTTCGAGCCGGCGTCAGCGCGGGGCCGGCGGTGGCGTGGCGGCCTTGTCCAGGCGTGGACGTTGCGGCCGCGGCCCGCTGAGCTCAAGCGCGCTGCCGAGACGCTGCAGGCGCAGCGTGGTGGTCTCGCCTTCGCCCCGCAGTACCGCCTTGAACAGGCTGCGAGGGCTGTCGACCGCGGTACCGTCGACGGCGGTGATGACATCGCCCGGCTGCAACGCAAAGCGGCTGTCGTCGGGCACCCTCAGCAGCAGCACGCCGTGGTCGAGCCCGCCGAAGTAGGGTGCCAGCGCCGCACTCATCGGCGCCAGTTGCCAGGCCAGCGGGCCGCTGTCGGGCCGGCGCCGGTGGCGCCGCTCGCTCGACGGTGGCGCGGCGGTGGTGGTGATGTTGAGCGCCAGCACCTGGCCCGCCCGCGCGACCCGCACCGGCACCGTCTGTCCCACCGTCAGGTCGGCCAAGGCCGGGCGCAATGCCGGATTGGGCACCCCCTCCGTGCTGCTGCCCACCGGGACTCCGTTCACGGCCAGCAGGACGTCACCGGCTGTCACCCCGGCCTGTGCCGCGCCGCCGGCTTCGGCGACCGCCATGATCCGCAGGCCCTTCTGGCCATCGGCCAGGGTGTCGGCCGGGCCGAGCCGCAGGCCCAGATGCCCGCGCAGCGGGTCGCCCAGGCCCATCGGGCCCGGTGACGGCAGACCGTGTGTGTCCAGCAGGTCGGCATAGCGACGCGCGGCCTGATGCAGGGCGTCGCGCGCCGCTTCGAGTTCGCTGCGTACCTCGGCCGGCAGCGGTGTCGGGGCGGGCGGGGCGGCGACGGTCGGCAGCGCGATACCGAGCCACAGTCCGGCGGCGAGCCACAGGGGGGGCGGGGGCAGACGGGTCATAGCCATTCCTCCTCGGCTATCGGGGTGGACAACAGTGCGGTGGCGGTCACGGCAACCGCGGTCTCGTCGAGATCGGTCGGGGCATAGGGATCGGATGTGGCCTGCAGTGCCAGCGCCGCGGCGGCCAGCGCCCAGGCGTCGGGGGCCGTCCCGGCGTCGGCGTTGGCGCCGGTGGCGACGGTGATCGGTGCCGGGCGTGGCCCCGGGACTCCGGACTGCAGGCCGATGATCACCGCCACCGCGCCCAGCCCGGCGGCCATCAGCATCGGCACCCAGCGGCGGGCGGGACGGCGTGGCCGCAGCCGCGCATCGACTCGCGCCCAGCCGTCGGCGGGAGGATCGAAATCGGGCAGCGCCCGCAGGGCATCGGCAAGGGGGTCAGACATGGGATTCACTGGAGGCTCCTGGCACCGACGGGGCGCCGCCGAACTGCTGTCGCAACCGGGCATGCGCGCGCGACAGCTGGGATTTGGAAAAGCTCACCGTGCGGTCGCAGAGGGCGGCGATCTCGACATGGGTGTAACCCTCGACGTGGTAGAGCCAGAGCACCGTGCGCGGCACATCAGGCAGGGTCGACAGCACCCGCTCGAGATCGAGGGTGTGCAGGTCTTCCTGGCCGATCTGCGCTTCGATCACGTCGTTGGTCGGCACGAACAGGTCCTGCCAGCGGCGCTGCGCCCGCAGGTACATCAGCGCCTGGGTGACCACCACCCGTCGTAGCCAGCGACCGAACGGGGCATCCCCGCGGAACTGGTGCAGAGTGCGGAAAGCGGTGACGAAAGCATCCTGCAGCACATCGGCGGCACCGTCCGGGTCGTTGACCATGCGCCGCGCCAGCGTGAAGGCCGGCCGCTCGAAGCGTCGGTAGATCGCCGACTGCGCGCTGGCCTCGCCGCGGGTGGCGGCGGCCAGCTCGCTGTCGGAAACCTCGAGATCGAAGGCGCTCATGCCTGTTTGGATGCCGGATTCGCGAAAAAGGTCGCAGGCCGGCAGCGACGCGGGCCGCCTAGTCCAGCGATGCCAGGAACCGCGCGATGGCCGCCGTCGTCGCCGCCGGGTCCTCCAGCATGAAGCCATGACCGCCGGCCATCGCCTGCACCTGCACCTGCGGCGCCAGCGCGCGCACCCGGCGGATCGTTGCCGGGAAGAACGGATAGCTGTCGCGGCCGTACAGCAGCAGGGTCGGCACGGCCAGCCGCCGCACCGCCGCCCAGGGATAGAACGGCTGCTCGAACACCGCCGCCTCGATCGCCGGCGGGCAACACAGCACCCGGCCTTCGGCGCTGTCACGGCTGGCATGCTCGACGAAGTGGTGGAACGCGTCGTCGGTCCAGCCGCGGTAGATGCCGCGGCCGGCCAGTCGCTGTTGCAGGGCGGCGCGGTCCGGCCAGCAGGCGCGCCGCCGGCGCGCAGCATTGGCGATCGGATTGCGGCCCAGCGCCGACGCCAGTTTCACGCCCAGCCAATGCGGGGTTGGCAGCAGGATGGGGTCGAGCAGCACCAGCGCGCGGAACCGCTGTGGCTGCCGGTCAGCCAGCCGAAGGGTGAGGGCGCCGCCGTAGCTGTGGCCCATGCCGATCACCCCGGATGCCGGCAGCCCGAGGTTGTCCATCACCGCAGGCACCCGCGCCAGGATCGCCCGGCTGCCGCTGAAATGCGGGGGCGCATCGCTTTCGCCCTGGCCCTCGATATCGTGAAGACACAGGCGATGATCGGCCGCCAGCCCGCGCAGCATCGGCCAGTAGACACCGCCGCAGAAGCCGTTGCCGGACAGCCAGTGCAGCCAGGGGCCGTGGTCGCCGGCATGGCGCCCCCGCAGGGTCGGGCCGCTGCCGGCGGTGGAGGTCCAGCGGGGCAGGTGGTGATAGTCGGTCGTCATCCCGTGGCGCGTCGTCGAGGGGGGCTGAGCATAGCGGGCACTGCACGCGGGAGTGCGCCGACCGGTTTACCATGGGCCACAACGTAAAAACGATGACGCCCGCGCATGTCCAACCAGGCCGACCTGCTGGCCCGACTCAAGCTGGATCGTGATGACCGCCCCGCGCCCACCAACGGTGGCGGCGGCGGTCGCCTGCTGTGGTTCGTCGCCGGCCTGCTGGTGCTGGGTCTGCTGCTGCTGGCCTGGTTATGGTGGCGACCGCAGGCCCTGTTGGAAGTGCGGGTCGCGCCGGCGCGCAGCGCGGCCTCTGCGCCGGCTGCCAGCGCCTCGGTGCTGGATGCCTCCGGCTATGTGGTGGCGCGGCGGCAGGCGACGGTGTCGTCGAAGGTCACCGGCAAGGTCACCGAGGTGCTGATCGAGGAGGGGCAGACCGTCGCCGAGGGCGAGGTGCTGGCCCGCATCGACGATCGCAACGCCCAGGCGCAGCTGGCGCTGGCGGAGGCGCAGATGCAGGCGGCCCGCTCCCAGCTGACCGAGGTTCGAGTGCAGTTGGCGGATGCCGAACGCACGGTGACCCGCAACCGTGAGCTGGCCGGCAAGGGCCTGGTCAGCCAGGCCGCGCTCGACAGCGCCGAGGCCAGCCGCGACAGCCTCAAGGCCCGGCTCGCCAGCGCTGTCCAGCAGGTCACGGTGGCCAGCCGCAGCGTCGAGGTGCAGGCGCAGCAGCTCGACGACACCGTGGTGCGGGCGCCGTTCGCCGGGGTGGTGACGGTGAAGAATGCCCAGCCCGGTGAAATGATCTCGCCGCTGTCGGCCGGTGGCGACGGCACCCGCACCGGCATCGGCACCGTGGTCGACATGGACTCGCTGGAGATCGAGGTCGACGTCAACGAGAACTTCATCAACCGGGTGCGCCCGGGCCAGCGCGTCACCGCCCGGCTCAACGCCTATCCCGATCTCGACCTGCCGGCGGAGGTGATTGCGGTGATCCCCACCGCCGATCGCAGCAAGGCGACCGTCAAGGTGCGCATCGGCCTGACCACGCGTGACCCGCGGGTGCTGCCGGAAATGGGCGTGCGGGTGGCCTTCCTGCCGGATGCCGCCGCCGCCGATGATGACGACGATGCCGCGCCGGCCCGGGGCGTGCGGGTTCCGGCCAGCGCGGTGGTGGAGGGCGCGGTGGTGTGGGTGCTGCGCGACGAACGGGTCGAGCGGCGCGCGGTGGCCGATGTCGAGGTGCTGGGCAGTGATGCCCGCGTCGGTACCGGGCTGCGGCCGGGTGAGCGGGTGGTGGTGGAACCGCCGGCGGATCTGGTGGAGGGGCGTGTGGTGCGGGTGGTGTCGTGAGCGTCAGTGTGCGATTCGCGTCACAACCCAACACCTCGATCACCAGGCCCCCTGTCATCGCGAGGGGCGCAGCCCCGCGGCGATCTTACGATCGAGGGCAATGCCTGCCGGACGAGATTGCCGCGCCGCCTGCAGCGGCTCGCAATGACATTTGTTTTGAGGTGGGCGGTACTTCGTCGAAACGCCCTCGTATTTCGGTTGCAGTGGTTTCGCCCTGCTGGGCGAGTCCCTTTTCTTTGCGTGCCCAAAGAAAAGAGACGAAAAGAAAGGGCACCCGGAGAGAGCGCCGGCTGCGCCGGTCCCCGGCCGATCTGCCGTGCTCGGGGCCGGGCCAAAGCGGCTCCTGCCGCGGTGGCCCTGAGCGGGACATCGTGTCCCGCTCTCCCCTGCGCTCGTCAGACCGTCCGGCGCCCTCTAACGGGACCAAAAGCCACAGCGACCGGACCGGGACGCTTTTCGCTTCTGGGGCCCCTTGGCGTGGACCGAGCAGCGCAGCGCGCACAGGGGTCAGCCGGACACGATGTCCGGCTGAGGAATGCGACGACAGGATGTCGTCTCAGACCGACCCCGAGCACGTGAGCAGCAGAGGGCACCGGCGACAGCCGGGACACGCCTTGGGGTGTGCTTTCTTTGGGGGACGTTTCTTTGCACAAGCAAAGAAAGGTGCCTCGCCCAGCAGGGCGAAACCCATGCTCGCGAATCACCAAAGCGTGTCGACGAAGTCGTGTTCCTACGAACAGACTGGGTGCTTCGTTATGACGCCAATACACAATGCCGGAAGTCCGTCAGGAGAGGAGAAAGCATGGACACCCCGATGATCGCGCTACGCGGCATCCGCAAGACCTACACCCGCGGCAAGCAGACCGTCGAGGTGCTGCAGGCGCTCGACCTTGATATCGCCGCTGGCGATTTCGTCGCCCTGATGGGCCCCAGCGGCTCCGGCAAGACCACCCTGCTCAACCTCATCGGCGGGCTCGATCAACCGACCGGGGGCAGTCTCAGCATCGGCGGCGAGCGCATCGACCAGCTCAGCCGCGGGCAACTGGCCCGCTGGCGGGCGGGGCATGTCGGGTTTGTGTTCCAGTTCTACAACCTGCTGCCGATGATCTCGGCGGCGCGCAATGTCGAACTGCCGCTGTTGCTGACGCGGCTGGGCCGGCGTGAGCGCGCCGAGCGTGTCGGCATCGCGCTGGAAGTGGTGGGGCTGTCGGACCGCGCCAGCCACAAGCCGGCGGAGCTGTCGGGCGGCCAGCAGCAGCGGGTGGCGATCGCCCGCGCCATCGTCGCCGACCCCACCTTGCTGATCTGCGACGAGCCCACCGGCGACCTCGACCGCAACACCGCCGACGAGGTGCTGCGTCTGCTGCAGACCCTCAACCGCGACCACGGCAAGACCATCGTCATGGTCACCCATGACCCCAAGGCCGCCGAGTACGCGCGGCACACCCGCTATCTCGACAAGGGCGCATTGGTCAGCGCCGAGGCGCTGGCGTGAAGTTCCTGCCGCTGGTGTGGGCGGGGCTGTGGCGCAAGCGCACGCGCACCGTGCTCACGTTTCTGTCGATCGTCATCGCCTTCTTCCTGTTCGGGCTGCTGCAGGGGGTCAATGCCGCCTTTGGCCGGGGCGTCGACCTGGCCAATGTCGACCGTCTGGTGGTGACCAATCGCATCGCCCTCACCGAGCAGCTGCCTTACGCCTATCAGCAGCAGATCGCGGCGCTCGACGGCGTCGCCTCGGTGGCCAGCGCCACCTGGTTCGGCGGGTATTACCAGGACCCGAAGAACTTCATCTTCGCCTCACCGGTGGAGATCGACCGCTACCTGGCGACGGTGCCGGAAGTGGAGGTTGACGAGGCCGCCGTCCAGGCGATGCAGCAGAACCGCACCGGGGTACTGGTGGGTGAAAAGGCGATGGAACGCTTCGGCTGGACGGTGGGCGAGCGGATACCGCTGCAGTCCACCATCTGGCCGCAGGGTGAGATCAGTAATCTGGCCTGGGCCTTCGACATCGTCGGCACCTACGCCACGCCGCAAGACCCGGGACAGTCGATGGGCCTGCTGTTCAACTACGCCTACTTCGACGAAGCGCGGTTCTACGGTAACGGCACCGTCGGCTGGTACGTGGTGCGGGTGGATGACCCGACCCGCGCCGCCAGCGTGGCCCAGGCCATCGACGCGCTGTTCGCCAACTCGCCCAACGAGACCCGCACCCAGAGTGAAAAGGAATTTGCGCAGTCGTTCATCAAGCAGTTCGGCGACATCAACTTCATCGTCACCAGCATCATCGGCGCGGTGTTCTTCACCCTGCTGTTCCTCACCGGCAACACCATGATGCAGGCGTTCCGCGAGCGTATCGCCGAGCTGGCGGTGCTGAAGACACTGGGCTTTCAGGATGCCGGCGTGCTGGCGCTGGTGCTGGCCGAGGCGCTGCTGCTGTGCGTGCTGGCGGCGCTGCTGGGGCTGGGGCTGGCGGTGCTGGCCTTCCCGGCACTGGAGCAGTACATCGGCACCGCCACCCTGCCGCCGGTGGTGCTGGGGGCGGGCATCGGCATCGCCGTGCTGCTGGCGCTGATCATCGGCCTGCCGCCGGCGCTGCGCGGGCTGCGGCTGAACATTGTCGATGCTTTAGCGGAGCGCTGAGCCATGTTCAAACAGACCCTGGCCGTCACCACCATGAGCCTGCGTGGCCTGCCCAGCCGGGCCGGCAGTTCGCTGGTCATCGTCATCGGCATCGCCGGCGTGGTGGCGGTGCTGATTTCGGTGCTGGCGATGTCGGTCGGCTTCAAGAAGACGGTGGCCGGCACCGGCGAGCCGGACCGCGCCATCGTGCTGCGCGGCGGCTCCAATGCCGAACTGTCGAGTGCGCTGTCGCGCGATCAGGTGCTGACCATCATCGAGGCCGAGGGCGTGCGTCGCGATGACGATGGCGAGCCCATCGCCTCGGCCGAAGCGGTGGTGATCGTCAACCTGCCGACCCGTGCCGACGGCACCGATGCCAATGTCACCCTGCGCGGCGTCGGCCCCAAGGCCGACCGGTTGCGGCCGGAAGTGCGGCTGATCGACGGTCGCATGTTCCAGCCGGCGGTGCGCGAGGTGATCGTCGGCCGCGCCGCCCTGGCCCAGTTCCAGGGGCTGGCGCTGGGCGGCCGGGTGGCCTTCCGCGACAGCGACTGGACCGTGGTCGGGGTGTTCGAGAGCGATGGCGATGCCCGCGAGTCGGAACTGCTGGCCGATGCCGAGACGGTGCTGTCGGCCTACCGCCGCAACGGCTTCCAGTCGGTGACCGCGCGGCTCACCGACGAAACGGCGTTCGATGCCTACAAGGCGGCGCTGACCACCGACCCGACCCTCACCGTCGACGTTCAGCGCGAACCGGCGTACTACGCCGAGCAGTCGAAACAGCTGACCCAGCTGCTGGATTTTCTGGCGGTGTTCGTCGGCGGCATCATGGCCGTCGGTGCCATGTTCGGTGCGCTCAACACCATGTACTCGGCGGTGTCGGCGCGCGCGGTGGAAATCGCCACCCTGCGCGCCATCGGCTTTTCCGCCGGGCCGGTGGTGGTGTCGGTGCTGGTGGAGGCGCTGATCCTCGCCCTGCTCGGTGGCAGCCTCGGCGCCGCCATCGCCGTGCTGCTGTTCAACGGCAACGTCGTCAACACCCTCGGCAGCAACTTCAGCCAGGTGGTGTTCCAACTCGATGTCAGCCCGGCGCTGGTGCAGCTGGGGGTGATCTGGGCGCTGGTGATCGGCACCGTCGGCGGCCTGTTGCCGGCGCTGCGGGCGGCGCGGCTGCCGGTGGTGGAGGCGCTGCGCGCGCGCTAGCGCGGTGGCTCAGAGGCTGAAGGCGAAGCCGGCGGCAAAGCCGATCAGCGTCACCCCGACCAGAATCAGGATTCGCACCCGCCAGGTCATGATCGGGGTGCTCGCCGGGGGTGGCACCGGGTCGGCCGCTGGCGTTGGCACGGGCGGCGGCGCGGGCGGGGTCAGGTCGTCGGCGCGCCGCCGTGGCGCCACCGGCTCGCGGTCGCTGGCACGGCGGCGAAAGCTGCTGCTGACGCGGGTCGAGGGCGGCGCCGCCACCCGCGTCACCGTCGGTGCCTCCGGGTCGGCGCTGGCATAGGGCAGGGCCGCCGTGGTCGGCACCCGACGCGCCAGTTCCGGATTGCCGTCCAGCCAGTGGCGGAGGTCGCGCGACAGCGCCTCGGCGCTGTCATGGCGATCTTCCGGCCGCACCGCCAGCGCCTGCGCCAGGATCGGATGCAGGCCCTCGGGGATGCCGACCCAGCCATTGCCGGCCAGCGGGTCGTCGCCGATGCGGTCGATGGCGATCGGCGGCGCCTCGCCCACCAGCATGCGGTAGAGCGTGGCCGCCACCCCGTAGATGTCGGTCCACGGGCCCTGTGGGGTACGGCGCTGATACTGCTCCAGCGGCGCGTAGCCCTCGGTGACCACCACCGACAGGCTGCTCACCTGCTCGTTGGTGGCCTGCCGGGCGGCGCCGAAGTCGAGCAGGATCGGCACCCCGGCGGCGGTCAGATAGATGTTGTGCGGCTTGATGTCGCGGTGCACCACATCGTTGCCGTGGACATAGGCGAGGCCATCCAGCACCGGCAGCAGCAGGCGGATGGCGGCCTCCGGCGACATCACCCGCTCCACCTGGGTGAGATGGTCGCCGAGGCTGCGGCCCTCGTAGTAGTCCATCACCAGGTAGGCGGTGTCGTTGGCATTGAAGAAGCTGCGCACCCGCACCACGTTGGGGTGGTTGAGGCGGGCGACGATGCGGGCCTCGCCGAGAAACTGCTCGCGGCCAGCGCGCACGGCGGCGCGTTCGGTGTCGCCGTGGACCACCATGGTGACCCCGTCCGCCGCCCGCGTGGCGAGTTCGCGCGGCAGATATTCCTTGACCGCCATCCGCTGCTGCAGATGCACGTCCCAGCACAGATAGGTGATGCCGAAGCCGCCCGGCCGCCCCAGCACCTTGCCGACCCGGTACTGGTTGGCCAGCACCAGACCGTGTGGCAGGAACAGCGGCGAGCGCGGCGTCGACTCGTCATAGCCGCACGCCGGACAGACCGCTTCAGCGGCCTTGTCGGCAAAACAGCCAGGGCAATGTTTCTGGTACGACACGCGTTCTTCCAGCCGGGGCGTGCAGGGATTGTATGATCCGACCCACTGCTTGTCTGGAATTCCCTTTGAGCGTTGCCGAAACCCGTGCCGTGCTGTTTGCCGACCTGGTGGGGAGTACGGCTGCCTACGAGCGGCTGGGCAACGTTGCCGCCAAGGACGCGGTCGACCGCCGTCTGCAGGCGCTGAAGCGGGCGGTGCACCAGTTCCAGGGCCTGGTCATCAAGACGCTGGGGGATGCGGTGCTGGCCTGTTTCGCCACCGCCGACCAGGCCGCGTCCTCGGCGCTGAAGATGCAGACCGACGTCGCCACCGACATGGCCGCCGGCACCGGCGTGTTCAACCTGCGCATCGGCTTTCACCTGGGCGATGTGCTGTTCGACGCCACCGATATCTTCGGCGATGCCGTCAACGTGGCAGCGCGCCTCACCGATGCCGCGCGCGCCGGGCAGGTGCTTACCAGTGCCGACACCGTGGCGCGGCTCGGTGGCACCCATCTCGGCCGTGCCCGCGCCTTCGACCACGTGCGGCTCAAGGGCCGCAACGAGCTGGTCCATATCTTCGAGCTGGTGTGGGAACGTGAGGAGGAAATCACCCGCGTCGCCGCTGGCGCCGGGCCCCGCAGCGGCCAGCCACCGGCCGGCGACCAGCATCACCTCAACCTCACCATCGGCGAGCGCCATCTGCGGTTTGCGCCGGCGCGGATGCCGGTGAGCCTCTGGCGCGATGCCGCCTGCGACCTGCCGGTGGACCACCCGCTGGCGTCGCGCCGCCACGCCCAGTGCGAGTACCAGCGCGGCAAGTTCGTGTTTGCCGACCACAGCACCAACGGCAGCTACATCACCGGTGAGGACGGCCGCGAGGTGTTCCTGCGCCGCGAGAACATGCCGTTGATGGGCCGCGGCATGATCAGCCTCGGCTGCCCGCTGCGCGAGCAGGCCGGGGCGGTGCTGCGCTTCCGGGTGGAATAAGGCGCCGGCGGCTCAGCGGCTGTCGGCGGCCGGCTCGGCTTCGGCGACTGGCTTCGGCTTCGGTTCCGGCGGCGGCCAGATGAAGCGCTGCGGCGCACGCAACAGCTGCCCCAGCAACAGCCGCAGCAGGCGGCCGGTCTCGTCGAACTCCACCCCCTGTGAGCGCATTGCCACCACCAGCGCCAGGGCGAAGCTGACCCCCAGGTTGAGCGACCCGATGACCGCAATGCCGGCGACCGCCCGGGCCCAGTCAATGGCCGCCAGCGGCTCGCTCAGGCCCATCGCCGCATAGGCAGTATTGGCGGTCGAGAAGGTGACGTGCAGGGTATCCAGTGGCAGGCCGAGGATCTTCCCCAGCGCCCCGGTGGAGCCGAGCATGATGCCGAAGTAGAAGCTGCCGGCGATGGCGCCGAAGTTGTGTTCCACCCAGTTGGCAAAGCGCTGGGTCCGGGTCACGCCCAGCAGCCGTCGCAGGCCCCGCAGTTGCGCCAGCCGCTGGGGGATGCGGCCATAGGCGGCGCGGTTGTCGTAGTAGCCGGAGATCAGCCCGCTGAGGAACAGCCACAGGCCGGTGATGGCGGCCCACAGCCAGGTGGTCCAGGCCAGCGGGTCGATCTGGTGCAGCAGGTAGTCGGCCTGCACCGGCGTCACGTAGGGCGTGGCGGTCTGCATCAGGTAGGCGATCGACAGGATGATCGGCAGCGGGATCACCATCGCGAAATTGCCGAACAGGGCGATGAACTGGCTGCGCAGGGTGCGCACGATGATCTCTGCCAGGCCTTCCAGCCGGTCCTTGCCCTCGCGCGCGTCCATGCTCTGGGCGATGCGGTTGGCGGTCATCGCCGGTTGCTTGGTGGCCAGCGCCCAGTGGCACATGCTCATCAGCACGAAGCCGCCGGCATACAGCGCCGAATAGCGCAGCGCCTCGACGAAGGGGGCGTAGCTGCCTTCGGACAGCGTGATCTTGGCGAACGCCATCAGCGCCACCAGAAAGCCGGCACCCACCGCCGCCCGGAACAGCCCGAAGTATTCGCGGCGGGTGCTGGTGATGTAGGCCTCGCCGGTCTTGCCGGCATGGCCGGTGATGCGCTGTGCCAGCAGTTGGCTGGTCTGGCGGAACAGGTCGCGCACGCTGTGGCGGCGGTTGACCGATTCCACCAACTGCAGGAACAGCGTCACCGACTGCGCGTTGCGCATCGCCGGCGGCGCTTCCAGCAGGTCCATCAGCTCGCGGAAGCGGGTGATGCTCTGCTCCAGGCGTACCAGCAGGGTGGTGAGGCTGACACTGGCGCCGGTCTTGGCGGCCTGCTTGCGGATCTTGGCGATGATCTCGGTGCACTGGTCCAGCAGCACGTCGATCTGGCGGCCGTCGACCGCGTGTTCGCGCTTGTCGGTGGCGGCACTGCGCCATTCATCGACGAAGGCCCGCATCTCCGCGTTCTGGGTCAGGAACGGCGACTCGTGGCGTTCGATGGCGGCATGGTTGCGCACCAGTTCCGGTTCCAGCCCGATGCTGGTGATGCGGTAGCTCAGGACCTCCATCGCCGCCACGATCTGCTGGCCGAGCTTGCGCTTCTCGGCGGCGTGGCCGGTCTCGAAGTCCAGCGCGTTGACCAGGTCCAGCCAGGCCTCGGTGCCGGCCGCGCGCATCCACTGGTAGTCGTCGCGCGGGTGGAACAGCAGGCCGAACACGTCCTTCAGGTACTCGGTATTGACCACATCCGGCAGCAGCCCCTGCGACACCCGCCGCGACAGCGCGGTGGAAAACCCCTCGCTGGAGAGGATGCCGGCGTCCGAGAACAGGTGAATGGCCTGCTTTTCGGCCAGCAGCTTCATCAGCGTGGCGCGCAAGGTGGCGCGGGCCTCCGGCTGGGAGCGCAGCAGGCCGGCCAGGGCATGCAGCCGTGCGGCCGGTTGCAGGCGTTCGCGCCGGCGCGGCCGCAACGCCGCCACCAGCGCCGACAGCGCCGGGATGACGGCATCACCTTCGGCGCCGGCGAGGCGCTCTAGGCGCGGGGCAAGATGCTTGCGCAGCTGGGCGTCCGGGGTCGGGCGCGGGGCGCGTTTGAACAGGGGCATGCAACTCCAGAAGGGGTTCGGCCGGCGCACAGGATACGGGGCCGGGGGCGGGATGTGGCGATTGTCGGCCGTGACCGGCGCCGAGTTGCGCACCGCCGGGGGGGCGACAGCGCCGCACCGCGCGCAGGCTGCGCAGCCACTGGCCGAACCGCGGACAGTGGATGACCGTCTTTTGGGCGCGCCCTGTTCCATGCCGGGGCAGCGCCGGCCACGGGCGGCCGGAAAACCCGCAATCGGTGCGCAGACTTGGCGCATCCATCCCCAATTCATCCACAGGCTGTGCACGGCTTTGGCACAGGCTTGGACACAGAATATTGGGGCTTGCGTCATGCCCAGCCACTAGATATGGTTACTGGACCCCGATTGCCGCCGACGTGCAATGCGTCCCCGGACGGGCTGGCCCGGTCATACAGACGTTCATATAAATCAGTTGGGAGAGCACCCGATGCAGACACACACCACGCCTCCGTCCACGAGTGGTTCGGACGCCCGTTCCGCCCCGCGTTCCGCGCCCGTCGGCACCGCCGAGGTGAGCGCTACCGCGCCCGGCGCCATTCGCGTGATCCGGCGTAACGGCAAGGTCACCGGGTTCGATGCCAGCAAGATCGGCATTGCCGTCACCAAGGCCTTCCTTGCGGTCGAGGGTGGCCAGGCTGCCGCGAGCGCGCGGGTGCGCGATACCGCCAACGGCATTACCCAGCAGGTGGTGCATGCCCTGACCCGCCACATGAGCGGCGGCGGCACCCTGCACATCGAAGACATTCAGGACCAGGTCGAACTCGGCCTGATGCGCGCCGGCGAGCACAAGGTGGCCCGCGCCTACGTCATCTACCGTGAAGAGCAGGCCCGCAAGCGCGCCGCCGAGGCCGCCACCCGCGCCCCCAGCACCACCGCCGCGCCGACGCTCAGCGTCACCCGTGACGACGGTGCCGTGGTGCCGCTGGACGAAGCACGCATCCGTACCGTGGTGGCGGAAGCCTGTGCCGGCCTCAGCGGGACCGTCGACACCGAAGTGGTGACCGCCGCCCTGCGCGACCTCTACGACGGCATTCCCGAAGGCGAGCTGTCGCAGGCGCTGACCCTGGCCGCCCGCGCCCGCATCGAGAAGGAACCCAACTACACCTATGTGTCGGCGCGTCTGCTGCTCGACTCGATGCGCCACGAGGCGCTGACCTTTCTCGACCTGCCGGACAGCCGCCCCACCTTCGAACAGATGAAGGCGGTCTATCCCGACTACTTCACGGCCTACATCCACAAGGCGGTGGCGCTGGAACTGCTGGACCCCAAGCTGGCGCTCTACGACCTCGACACCCTCGGCAAGGCACTGCTCGCCGACCGCGACGGCCAGTTCGACTACCTCGGCCTGCAGACCCTCTACGACCGCTACTTCATCCACAGCAACAAGGTGCGCTTCGAGCTGCCGCAGGCCTTCTTCATGCGCGTGGCCATGGGCCTGGCGATGAACGAGATCGACCGCGAGGCGCGCGCCATCGAGTTCTACCAGCTGCTGTCGTCGTTCGACTTCATGAGCAGCACCCCGACCCTGTTCAACTCCGGCACCCTGCGGCCGCAGCTGTCGAGCTGCTATCTCACCCAGGTGCCGGATGACCTCGACGGCATCTTCGGCGCCATCAAGGACAACGCCCTGCTGTCCAAGTTTGCCGGTGGGCTCGGCAATGACTGGACGCCGGTGCGCGGCATGGGCGGCTACATCAAGGGCACCAACGGCAAGTCCAACGGCGTGGTGCCGTTCCTCAAGGTGGCCAACGACACCGCGGTGGCGGTGAACCAGGGCGGCAAGCGCAAGGGCGCGGTCTGCGGCTACCTGGAAACCTGGCACCGCGACATCGAGGAATTCCTCGAACTGCGCAAGAACACCGGCGACGACCGCCGCCGTACCCACGACATGAACACCGCCAACTGGGTGCCCGACCTGTTCATGAAGCGGGTGATGGAAGAAGGCCAGTGGACCCTGTTCAGCCCGGAAGAAACGCCGGACCTGCACGACCTCATCGGCGCCGCCTTCGAAGCCCGCTACTGCGAATACGAAAAGCTGGCCGACGAAGGCCGCATCAAGAACCACAAGCGCCTGCCGGCGCTGACGCTGTGGCGCAAGATGCTGTCGATGCTGTTTGAAACCGGCCACCCATGGGTGACCTTCAAGGACCCCTGCAACCTGCGCAGCCCGCAGCAGCACGCCGGGGTGGTGCACAGCTCCAACCTCTGCACCGAGATCACGCTCAACACCAAGGCCGGCGCCGAAATCGCCGTCTGCAACCTCGGCTCGGTCAACCTGCCGGCGCACATCGAGAACGGCACGCTCAATCTCGAAAAGCTGGAAAAGACCGTCAACACCGCCATGCGCATGCTCGACAACGTCATCGAGTACAACTACTACTCGGTGGCCACCGCGCGCAATTCCAACCTGCGCCACCGGCCGGTGGGCATGGGCGTGATGGGCTTCAACGACGCCCTCTACAAACTGCGCCTGGCCTACGAGAGCGACGCCGCCATCCAGTTTGCCGACGAGAGCATGGAGGCCATCAGCTACTACGCCATCCAGGCCAGCAGCAATCTCGCCGCCGAGCGCGGCAAGTACCCCAGCTTCGAGGGCTCGCTGTGGAGCCAGGGCATTCTGCCGATCGACTCCATCCGCATCCTCAAGGAAAACCGCGGCGGCTACCTGCAGCAGGATGAATCGCAGTCCGGCCAGTTCGACTGGAACGCCCTGCGCGAACGGGTGAAGACCGTCGGCATGCGCAACTCCAACACCATGGCGATTGCCCCCACCGCCACCATCGCCAATATCACCGGCGTGAGCCAGTCGATCGAGCCGACGTACCAGAACCTGTACGTCAAATCGAACCTGTCCGGCGAGTTCACCGTGGTCAACGAATACCTGGTGAATGAACTGAAGGCGCTGGACCTGTGGGACGAAGTGATGGCCCACGACCTCAAGTACTACGACGGTTCGGTGCAGCCGATCGACCGCGTGCCAGCCGAGATCAAGGCGCTCTACAAGTGCGCCTTCGAGATCGACGCCAAGCGCTTGGTCGATGCCGGCAGCCGCCGCCAGAAGTGGATCGACCAGGCGCAGTCGCTCAACCTCTACATGAGCCAGCCCAACGGCAAGAAGCTGGACGAGCTCTACAAGCACGCCTGGACCTCCGGGCTAAAGACCACCTACTACCTGCGCACCATGGGCGCCACCCACGCCGAGAAGACCACCATCAACGATGGCCGTCTCAACAGCGTCAGCCAGGGCAGCAGTGCCGGTGTCGGCGCCAGCGCGGCAGCAGCAGCAGCGGCCAATGAGGTCGGCGGTCGGCGTGTCAGCGATCAGCCGGTGAATGACCCGCCGGTGGAATACGCCGCCAGCGATGTCGGCAGCGCCAAGGTCTGCTCCATCCTCGATCCGGACTGCGAGGCGTGCCAGTAACCGCCGTGAGGGGTGAGGGGACAGGCGTGAGGCAAAGCCGAATCGCCCGCACCCCGAACCCGAAACCGATGGGCCGCGCAGTGGTCCAAATGAATATGGAAGGAATACAACGATGCTGAATTGGGACGACACACCGAGCACACAACCGGTACCGCAGAAAGCGGCTGCCCCTCACCCCTCACACCTCACGCCTCACGTGAGTGACGTCGCCGGCGCCACCGGCCTCGAAGACGTGCAGATGGGCGCCCGCCGCATTCAGGTAGACGACAAGAAGATCATCAACTGCCGCGCCGACCTCAACCAGTTGGTGCCCTTCAAGTACAAGTGGGCCTGGGACAAGTACCTGAGCGCCTGCAACAACCACTGGATGCCGCAGGAGATCAACATGAGCGCCGACATCGCGCTCTGGCAGGATCCCAACGGCCTCACCGAAGACGAGCGCACCATCATCAAGCGTAGCCTCGGCTTCTTCTCCACCGCCGATTCCCTGGTGGCCAACAACCTGGTGCTGGCGGTGTATCGCCACCTCACCAACCCCGAGTGCCGCCAGTACCTGCTGCGTCAGGCGTTCGAAGAGGCCATCCACACCCACGCCTACCAGTACTGCATCGAAAGCTTGGGGCTGGACGAGGCCGAAGTGTTCAACATGTACCGCGAGGTGCCGTCGATCCACGACAAGGCCGCGTGGAGCCTGCCGTACACCCAGAGCCTGGCCGACCAGACCTTCCACACCGGCACGCCGGAAAACGACCAGCGCCTGCTGCGCGACCTGATCGCCTTCTACGTGGTGTTTGAAGGCATCTTCTTCTACGTCGGCTTCGTCCAGCTGCTGAGCTTCGGCCGCCGCAACAAGATGGTGGGCACCTCCGAGCAGATCCAGTACATCATGCGTGACGAGTCCATGCACATGAACTTCGGCATCGACGTGATCAACCAGATCAAGGTGGAAAACCCCCACCTGTGGACGCCCGAATTCCAGGCCGAAATCGCCGGCATGCTGCGCGAAGCCACCGAACTGGAAATCAAGTACGCCCACGACACCATGCCCCGCGGCGTGCTCGGCCTGAACGCCAACATGTTCAACGAGTACATGAAGTTCATCGCCAACCGCCGCTGCGCCCAGATCGGCATCGCGCCGCTCTACCCGGCGGCCGAAAACCCCTTCCCCTGGATGAGCGAAGTGATGGACCTGAAGAAGGAAAAGAACTTCTTCGAGACCCGGGTTACGGAGTATCAGACGGGTGGGGCGTTGAGTTGGGATTGAGGACGGTGATGTGAGCGCTTCTGCCAATACTCAGGATGAGTGCTAGTGCTGAATCAACGGCCCGGCTTTTGTCGGGCCGTTTTTGTTTGTGAGTCAGAGGCTTTGGGTGCCCCGTTGCATGCAGCCCTGATAATAGAAGGTGCTCGTTGGAATATCAGTTGGATTAATGAGTTGTGGATGGGAGGCCTGTTTGCCCGGACTGCCAAGCGTGGGATTGATCAGCCTAAATCTAGTTAGACCGCATGAATACTACGCAAGTCGAACCTCTCCGCTTCACCGACGAGCACTATATTGCGCTCGGTAGGATGGTCGTGGAGTTTCAGTTCCTGGAGCAGGTCATCACGCAAAGCTTGGTTCAGCTCATGCACCCGAGCGACCTCCAGATGGCTCTGGGATTCACGCACACCGTCGTCAATGAGCTCTCCTTTTCTGCCAGGCGAAAACTGCTCTCGAACTTCGTCGAATCTAAGCCGGTTACCCATTTTATTCCGACAGGGACCAAGTACGAAAAGATCAAATCGGAGGAAATGCCCGAGTTGCTGAAGAGGTTGCGACTGGGCCTCAAGCTAGCATCGGAGGCGGAAGAGGAGCGAAACGCATTCACCCATTCGCAATGGCTAACGGACCCCATTTGTGGTCCTCCAGGAACGGTGCTTCGAATGAAGTTTCGTGCAGGGCCGAAGCGGATATGCGGCGGTATCAAGTATGTCAAGCCTGCAGATATTCTTGCATTAGTTTTAAAGGTGGACGAAGCAGCCCGCTCCATTTCAAAGGAGACACAACACCTACTTGCGTTTATGAGAAGTCAAGAGCCAGCGTGATGTGGAAAGCCGCCACGCTGTAGCCAACTTTGCAATGCACAGGACCTCGCGCGAAATGCCGCGCGAGGTCCTGTGATTCTGAATATTAAGAGCAATTGGGGTCAGACCCGGAATGAAAGCGACAAGCTGCTGCTCACCTCAAGTGGAGCTGCTCAGTTGACGTTCTCTGAACTTGAGACGCGCATCGAGGCCTCGCTGCCCTTTCGGCAGCGCAAGGCCCTGTTCGTATCGAACGAAAAGATGGCCGGCGCGGTGATGCTGCTGGGCGCTTCCATCGCGTTGCTCGGGGCCAATGTGACCCCGCCGCCGTATCGGGGGTTTGTCGCTCTCTTTGGCATTGGCCTCGAGCTCTTCGCCGGGGTGGTGATGATTTGGCTGACGGTCAGGAGGGAGCCCCTGAGCTTCAAGGATAATCGCGCCGAATTTGCAGCTCAGTTAGATCATGATTTCGGATCGAGTGCCAAGATCGTCGAGTGGCTTTCGACGTTCCCGGCAGCTGTGTTGGAGGCTCGGCACCAGTACGTTCAGCAGCGGCGCGCCACGCTCGATCAGCGACGTAGATTCGTGGTCGGTAGCCTGGATCACCTCGGTCTACTGCCGCTGATCGCGGCGATCTTTCTGCAGGTGAAAGACCTGCGTGGAGTCGAGCCTTGGTCCATCGGCTGGATCCCTGGACTACTCGTTATTGCGATGATCGTGCTGTATTGGGTTGGGGCTCTGACATTCAGTATTAAGCTCCGTCTCGGAGCCTACGCAGCACTTCTCGAGGATGCCTTGTCGATTGCCAGAAGCGCTGGTGACCAAGTGCCTGCTGATGCGTCTGATGTGTGCGCGACGGATGACCTCAGCAGTCTGATGCCGGCGGAAGTTCGTTCTGATCTGCGATAAGCTCGGTCGATGCGCAGAGCCGCCTATTCACTAACGCCCGATCAGTTTCTGACTGAACATGACGACGCCGTTCTCGGTGCATTGACGCGGGCGAGCGACTTTGCAGTAGAGGACACGCAACGTGCCGCTTGGTTGTTCGAGATTGCCCACCTCAAGCGTGCGCTGCCCCGACTCATCGAAGCTTTCGGTAGCGGAGCGCTACATTTCGAGTACGCCATCCCCCGAATGGGTCGTCGCATTGATGTGCTGTTGGTCCTGCGTGGGGTGTTGTTCGTGCTGGAGTACAAGGTAGGCGAGTCCCGCTTTCCAGCGCACGCAATCGATCAAGTGGTCGACTACGCGCTCGATCTCAAGCATTTCCACGAAACCAGTCATCGTGCAGTGATCGCGCCGATTCTGATTGCCACCGAGGCCCCGCCAACGTCGCCAGCTCAGGTGACGGATAGCAAGGACGACCGGGTCCTATCGCCGATCTCGATTCACGCCGATGGTTTGTTCGATGCAATTAGTGCAGTGCTGACGGCCTATCCAGCGGAGCGCCTGGAGCCGGAGGCTTGGACCCGGGGGCGCTATCGGCCGACGCCAACTATTGTCGAGGCTGCTACAGCACTGTACGCCGGCCACAGCGTTGAGGCGCTTTCACGGAGTGATGCAGGCGCGATCAATCTGGCGGAGACAAGCCAGCGGCTGGAACAGATCATCGCGGAGAGTCGCGCGCAGCGCCGCAAGGCGATCTGCTTTGTGACGGGTGTGCCGGGTGCTGGGAAGACGCTGGTGGGTCTCAACATCGCTACGCAGCACATTGAACCTGAGAGCGAGCTTTACAGCGTGTTTCTATCGGGGAATGGTCCGCTTGTGAAGATTCTTCATGAGGCCTTGGCGCGTGATCGGGTGGCGCAGGCGAAGCGTGCAGGTGAGCGTATCGGGAAGGGTAAGGCTCGGAGTCAGATCAAGGCCTTTATTCAGAACGTGCATGACTTCCGCGACGAAGGCTTGCGGGACATGTCGCGCCCGCCGATCGATCATGTGGCCTTGTTTGATGAAGCCCAGCGAGCTTGGGACGCGACGCAGACCAGTAGTTTCATGCGACGAAAGAAAGGCGTGGCGGGCTTCAATCAGTCAGAGCCGGAATTCTTAATCTCGTGTATGGATCGCCATCCGGACTGGGCGGTCATCGTGTGCTTGGTCGGTGGCGGGCAGGAGATCAACACCGGCGAAGCAGGTATCGGGGGATGGCTTGAGGCGGTGCGCGATCAGTATCCCGACTGGGAGGTTTACGCTTCGCCAAATCTCCATGATCGCGAGTACCAAGCGACCGACCTACTCCGGCAGATGGCTGAACGCGGCCGTGTGCATCTCCATTCGGAGCTACATCTCTCCGTGTCGATGCGTTCCTTCCGCGCGGAGACGGTCAGTGCGTGGGTCAAGGCTGCATTGGACGGTGAGGTGGCCCAAGCCCGCGAGCTCTACGGCGAATTCAAAGCGCGCTACCCCATCGTACTCACGCGTTCGTTTGCGGATGCCAAGGCCTGGACACGTGCACAGGCGCGTGGCAGTGAGCGGTATGGTTTGGTGGTATCCAGCCAGGCGCAGCGGCTCAAGCCCTACGCCATTGATGTGCGCTCACCGATGGATCCGGTGCACTGGTTCCTCAATGACAAGGCTGATGTGCGGAGTAGCTATTACCTCGAAGATGTCGCCACCGAGTTCCATGTTCAGGGGCTGGAGTTGGACTGGAGCTGCGTGGCATGGGATGCCGACTTTCGGCGCGTGGGCGACGGCTGGCAGCATTTCAGCTTTCGCGGCGACCGCTGGCAGCGAATTCTGAAGTCACATAGTCAGCGCTATCAGCTCAACGCCTACCGAGTCCTCCTCACCCGCGCGCGCCAGGGTATGGTAATTGTGGTGCCCACGGGCGCGGAGGATGACGCGACGAGATCGCCGCGTTTTTACGACGAGACCCATGCCTATCTTCGAGAGTTGGGGCTGGAGCTACTTTGAGCATTTGACTTGGATCGAGGGCAAGCGATTGACCGATAACGTCGACCCACGAACGAAGTCTTCCGATAGCGCTGCATTGCTTGTGATCTCGGAGGAAGCTTTTGACCTTCGCTTCCGGCCGATGAAGCACCCCGAAGCGCATTTCGACTCATGGGGTGGGTTGGGGATCGAAACGTTCGGAGCGGATTGGGCGCTGGTTCAGAAACTCGACCCCAGTCGCGTATGGACGGTCATTGATGGATGCGACGAGGGTGAGGACCAGTGGATCCTGCCCGGCATTCATCATGTCAACCGGGTTGTTTACCTCTATGCACGGCATCGGCACTACTTCGCGCCGCTAGAGGTTAAAGTGTCGGACATGTCGCCCGCCGCCGATTCGAGAACGATATCGGCGCAAATCAGTCAGGTTGATCGCCTGATTCGAGATACCAAAAGGACATGAGGATGGTCGCGTTAGCCGGGCTCAGACCCCGGAGTTCACGCGAGATTGCTCGCCCGCCGCCTCAGCAACCCCGCGCGCCAGTTGCGCCAGATGGTCGAGATATTCCGTATCACCCCGCGTGCTGCCGTTCTCGACCGCCGCCATCAAGAGGTTGCGAATCCGAACGAGGTGGAAGGGCTGGGGAATGACGAGATCCGGCGATCCATTCGGGGGTTTGGGCGACTCCATGTCGAGCTCGGTGCAATCGGAATATAACTTATAGTCTATTCATTCCCAGTGGACAAGCCCTGATGCTTCTGCGGTATGTCCACGTCCCCCAGCCCAGCGTCTGTGTTGCGCGAACAGCTTGCGCGCAATCTGCGAGCCGCCCGGCAGCATGCGGGGCTCACCCAGGAACAGCTGGCTGAGCGCAGCGGCCTCCACCAGACCTACCTGAGTGACATCGAGCGCGGGAAGCGAAACGTCACGCTGGATGTGGTCGAGCGTCTTGCCGCTGCGCTGTCCGTGGCGCCCCTGGCCTTGTTGGCCGACTGATCGTCCGGATCGCTCGGCGAACAATCGTCCGGATCGCTCGGCGAACAATTGAGGGCCACGCCCTTGTGAGCCCCTAACGCTGGCCTTGACCATCGGGTTCGTCGAGCCAAGCAGGGATATCGCGGCTACGGTGCAGTACGCGCCAGACATTCACCTGGCGGTGTTGCACGACGTAGAACACGAGATACGGAAACCGGCGCAAGGGCTGAAATCGTAGGCCGGGAAGCGTGAGTTCGTGCGCGTATCGACCCGAACCTGCGTGGGGATAGCGGCCCATGTTGCGAAGCGCGCGTTCGAGCTCGTCAACCAGTCGGAGTGCGACGGCAGCGCCCGCCTCAATGCGGTAGTGGGCGATGGCGGCCTCGATGTCCCGTTCCGCCTGCTGGCGGAGGACCACCGGCAGTGCGTTCACGGCGAGGCGTTGACCCCGTCGCGCAGGCGGTCGAAATAGTCGCGATCGGCAGATACCGTCGGCGGTGTCATCGCCCCGGCGAGGAGCAGCTCGCGCAAGTGGGTGCGGTCCTGGTCTTTGCGAATGAGTTCGCGCAGGTACTCGCTACTGGTGCCGTAGCCGCCTTGCGCGACCCGTGCTTCGACAAATGCGCGCAGGGCATCGGGCAGTGAAATGTTCATGGTGGTCATGCCCGCGCAGCCTACCATCTTGGCAAAAAATGGCAAAGCCGGCGTGCGCGCCAACGTTCAGCTCCCGCTGATGGGGGTGATGACCACACGTTCCGGAACTTATCGAGCCTGTCCGTCAGCTCAGATCGACGGATTTTGGCGGGCACCGTCAGGCGCGCCAACGCCGCCGAAGCCCACGCCGCTCAGCGCGGCCATGTCGCGATGCCAGGTGGTCAGGTCGTCGCGGTTGAACTGGCTGACGTGTGTGTGCCCGCAGGCGCGGGCCATGACCTTTATGAGATCGGTGGCCGCCGTCAGGTAGCGGGCCAGTTGGTCCGCCGAGGTCTGCACCTGCAACCGGGCGCGCAGATGTTCCTGCTGCGTGGCGATACCCACCGGGCAGTGGTTGGTGTGGCAGGCGCGCATGCCCAGACAGCCGATGGCCTGCAGGGCGACGTTGGACACGGCAATGGCATCGGCCCCCAGCGCCAGCGCCTTGATGAAGTCGGCCGGGGTGCGCAGGCCGCCGGTGATGATGAGCGTCACATCGGCCCGGTCGCAGCGGTCCAGGTGCGCCCGGGCCCGCGCCAGCGCGGGAATGGTGGGCACCGAAATGTTGTCGCGAAACAGCAGTGGCGCGGCGCCCGTGCCGCCGCCGCGACCGTCCAGGATGATGTAGTCGGCACTCGCCTCCAGCGCTGCGTCGATATCCTTTTCGATGTGCTGCGCCGATAGCTTGAAGCCGATGGGAATGCCGCCGGTGGCGGCGCGCACCTCGCTGGCAAAGACGCGATAGTCGGCCACCGTGGTCCAGTCGGGAAAACGCGCGGGCGAGACCGCTGACTGGCCCGCCTTCAGGCCACGCACCTTTGCGATGCGCTCGGTAACCTTGTGGCCGGGCAAGTGGCCACCGGTGCCGGTTTTGGCGGCCTGTCCGCCCTTGAAGTGAAAGGCCTGGCAGCGCGCCACCTTGTCCATGGAAAAACCGAAGCGCGCCGAGGCCAGCTCGTAGAAGTAGCGGCTGTTGGCCTGCTGCTCTTCATCGAGCATGCCGCCTTCGCCGGAGCAGATGCCGGTGCCGGCCTGCTCGGCGCCCATGGCCAGGGCGCGCTTGGCCTCTTCAGACAGTGCGCCAAAACTCATGTCGGACACCAGCAGGGGAATCTCCAGCCGTAGCGGCCGGGCGGCGTTGGGTCCGATCACCACGTCGGTGCCCACGGCTGCGTCGTCCAGCAGCGGCGGGCGATGCAACTGGGCGGTGAGAATCTGCAGGTCGTCCCAGCGCGGCAGGGTGTGTCCGGGCACGCCCATGGCCGCCATGGCGCCGTGATGCCCCACCTTGTCCAGCCCGTCGCGGGCCAGCGCCTGAATGCCCTTGACGTGCGGCTCGTCGTCGCTGCCCTTGAGGTCGGCGTAGGTGCCGAGATAGGTGTCGCGCGCGTACTTTTGCGGGTTGGCGCGTTCCCATTCGGCAATCTCGTCGGCGTCCACCCACACCGCGCCGTCCTCGATCCAAGCCTTGAAGCGCTTCAGGTCGGCGCCCGGGTAGTGAATGTTCTTGCCGTCGGCCCAGCGGTATGTGGAGCCGTGCAGGTGGCAACTGAGTCGCTCACCGCTGACACCGCCATCGGCCATCAGTGCGCCACGATGGCGGCAGCGGCCGTAGAGCACCGACACCTTGTCTTCGTCGGGCCAGCGCAGCACCACCAGATCGACATTGGCGACAACCGCGTGAACCGGCGTGCCGGGCGTGAGTGTCGGCCACGTGGCCACTTGGGTTGGGTTCATTGAAACGGCTTCCCGTGGTGATCGTGCCTTGAGTCTATCGTGCGTCAACAACGACGCCCGGACGTGATCGGGGGCCGACCCCAACGATCAATATTCCGCCCAACCGGGGGATTGCAGGCGATCCAGATGACGTCCATACGGTCATGCCAGCGCCCGCCTTCGCCGCACCGTCATCGCCGCCCGCTAGAATTCCGGCAGGGTAAACAAAGGGGGTTCCTGTGAAGCGGGTGGGTCAACACGTTGCCGTGGCATGCGGTTCGGTGCTGTTTCTGGTGGCCTGTGGCGGGTCGCCACTGGCGGGGCCCGATCAGGGTGGCGGGCCGGTGGCCAGCCTGACCGATGGCGAGTGGCTGGCGGGCGATCTGCACGTGCACTCCTAACACAGCGACGATTCCAGCCTCAACCCGATTGCGCGGATCACCGCGCTGGCGCAGGCGGCGGGGGTCGACTATCTGGCGATTACCGATCACGACAACCATGTGGGCGGTGATGTGGCCCACAACACCTGGGTCGATCCGGATTTCCTCAACAGCCGGGTGATCATGCTCTACGGTGCCGAGTGGACCACCCAGCGCGGGCATGGCAACACCTTTTCGGCGCGGCCTTACGACCACCAGACACTGTACGACCTGCGTGACGATGCCGACGTGCGGATCGGTGAGCACGTGCGCCAGGAAGGCATTCATCTGTCTGCCAATCACCCAGCGGCGGCCGACCACTTCGGTTTCAGCTACGACATCGTCAACTCGATCGAGGTGTGGCAGTCCGCCATCTGGGCCAACGGCGCCAACGCCTCGGCCCTGCTCATCTGGGATGACATGCTGAAGTCGGGGCGGGATCTCACCGGCCGCGGCGGCAGCGATTCGCATCACGGCGTACCGGCGCCGGGCGAAACGCCGTCCAGCAATTCCTACCAGGCGCCGGCCAACAATGTCGGCACGCCCACCACCTGGGTGTTCGCCACCGATCGCTCGGCCGAGGCGGTGGTGGATGCGCTGACCAACGGCCGCGTGTCGGTAAGCGCCAACCCCTATGCGCCGCGGCTGGAGTTCTATGCCGATCTCGACGGCGACGGTGAGGCGGACATGATGATGGGCGACAACGTCGCCGCCAGCGGTGAGCCGGTCACCTTCCACGTGGACCTGGTGGACGGCCCGCCGCGGCTGCTGCCGTATTTCGTGCGTGTGGTGGCCGACGGTGCCGAGCTGACCGCGCTGACGATTCTGCCGGGGCAGTCCCGCGCCGTGTTCACGGACACCCCGCCGGTGGGCCAGCGCCGCTACTACCGGGTGGAAGTCACCGGGCCGCCAACGCTGTATCCGCAGGTGCCGCTGTCGATCGCGGTGGGCGGCACGATGGTGGCGCTGTCGAACCCGCTCTATTTCAACTTCAGTTCTGCGCACTGAGTGGACGGCATCGGCGCCGGCGCCAGCGCCAGCCCGCGCCGGCGAGCAGAGAGATTCAGCGCAACTTGTGGCGCGATGGCCGGTCTCACTATCAGGTTCAACAGAGGAGAACGACCATGAACGTCCTCATTGGCAACCAGGTGAAAACCGAACACGGCAACTACGCCTTTGCCGACCGCGAACAGGCCGAGGCCTTTGCGATGACCCTGCGGCAACGTGACCGCCGCCGCGCCGCCCGGCCACTGGCGGCGACCCCGCCACAGAAGAAATCGCAGAACAGACCGTCCGCGGGCGCCCGCTGACACCGCACCGGGGGCGCTTGCGTCCCCGGCCAGGCGGCGTAAGCTGAATTTGCCCGCAGCGCCCCGGCAGCATCGGGTCGATCGGTTTCCGGTGGTGGCGGTGCGGCCTGCGGGCGCTGCGCGGTCCCATTAGAGGAGACACGGTCATGAATTCGGTCGATACCCTGACGTTGTTGAATCGCCTCATCGTCACGTCCAAGAACGGTGAAAGCACGCTGGAAGCGGCGGCGCAGGAAGCGCATCACGAAGAGCTGAAACATTCGCTGCATGACTACGCCCAGTTCTTCCACCAGGCGGCTGAAGAACTGCAGGCAGCGGCCCGCCGGCTGGGCGGTGACCCGCCCACCCGCGCCACCTTCGACAACGCCCTGCACCGCACGGTGCTGCACCTGCGGGCGCTCGCCTACGGGCGCGACGAAAAGACCATTCTCGACGAGGCGGAAGTGGAAGAGTCGCTGGCCGACGAGCTGTATGCCGACGTCGAAAACTGGGACCTGCCGCAGGACGTGCGCGCCATGGTGATGCGCCAGGCCGAGATGGCGCGGCGCCACCACGACGAGGTGCATGCCCTGCGCGACCGCTTGCTGCACTGAGTCGGCCGGCACCTGACCTTCGCCGTCCAGCGAAGGTCAGGTGATGGGCGGGTGTCTCGACGCTGGGCATGGCGGCCCGTAGAGTGACGCCGCATGTCGACCCCAACCTTGCCGTTTGCCCATCAGGGCCCCCCGCTGCAGGCCGCCCTGCGGCAGTCTGCTGACGACTTTGCGGTGGATGAACTGCAGGCCATCGACGCCGATGGTGAGGGTGATCATGCCTGGCTGCTGGTGCGCAAACGCGGCGCCAACACCGACTGGCTGGCACGCGAACTGGCGCGCTATGCCGGGGTGGCGCCGGTGGATGTCGGCTATGCCGGGCTGAAAGACCGTCACGCCGTCACCACCCAGGTGTTCACCGTGCACCTGCCCGGCCGGGCCGACCCGGACTGGGCGGCGTTCCCGCACGACAACGTGGAGGTGTTGTCGCACAGCCGCCACCGACGCAAGCTCAAGCGCGGCGCGTTGCAGGGCAACCGCTTTCGCATCGTGCTGCGCGATGTCGTCGGCGATCACGCTGCCGCCGAGGCCCGGCTGCAGGCGATCGCCGCGCGGGGTGTGCCCAACTACTTCGGCGAGCAGCGCTTCGGCCTGGGTGGCGCCAATGTCGAGCGCGCCGAGCAGCTGTTCGCCGGCCGCCGTTTCGACCGCCAGACCCGGTCGATGCTGCTGTCGGCAGCGCGTTCGCAGCTGTTCAACGCGGTGCTGGCGGACCGGGTGCAACAGGCGACCTGGGACCAGGGCCTGCCGGGCGAGGTGTGGTCGCTGGCCGGCTCGCGCTCGTGGTTCGGGCCTGAAGCCGACGACGCCGATGCCTTGGCCGCCCGCTGTGCCAGCGGCGACATTCATCCCAGTGGTCCCTTGTGGGGGCGCGGTGCCTTGCCCACCACCGATGCCGCGCTGGCGTTGGAGCAGGCGGCCGTCGAACCCTACGCCAGTTTGCGCGACGGGCTGGAGCGCGCCGGGCTCGAACAGGACCGGCGCGCCCTGCGGCTGCTGCCGCAGGACCTGGCCTGGCAGTGGCTGGGTACGCCGGCGCTGGAGGTCACCTTCACACTGCCGCCCGGGGCCTATGCCACCGTGGTGCTGCGGGAATTGGCGGACTGGACCACCGCGGCCAGCGACTGACACACGGCGGCGGCATACTCCGTGCGTGTCGACCAGACGCCACTTTCGGCGTGATGCCCTCGGAGCGGGAGCCCCATGGCCAGTATTCAGTTCATCGGTGGCGAGAAGGGCGGCGTCGGCAAGTCGCTGCTGTCGCGCGTTATCGCCCAGTACCTCATCGATCACGGGCAGCCGTTTCTCGGCTTCGACTCCGATCGCTCGCATGGCGCGCTGCTGCGCTTCTACGCTGACTACGCCTCGCCGGTGGTCATCGACCGCTACGAGAGCCTCGACCGTCTGGTGGAAGCGGCGCTGGAGGTGCCGGGCCGACGCATCCTGGTGGACCTTGCCGCGCAGACCCACGCCCCGCTGGTGAAGTGGATGGAAGACTCGGGGCTGCTGGCACTGGCGGAAGAAGCCGAGATCAGCCTGCGCTACTGGCACGTGATGGACAACGGCCGCGACGCCGTCGATCTGCTGGCCCGCTGGCTCGACCGCTTTGCCGGCACCTGGCCATTGGTGCTGGTGCGCAACCAGTTGCGCGGTGAGGACTTCGACCTGCTGGAACGCTCCGGTGAGCAGGCGCGGGCACTGGCGGCGGGGGCGCAACTGATGACCCTGCCGCGGTTGCACGAGGCGGCGATGACCCGCATCGATGCGCGCAGCACCAGCTTCTGGGCCGCCGCCTATGGCGAACGCGAGATCAGCGGTCTCGGCCTGCTGGAGAAGCAGCGGGTGAAGGTGTGGCTGGCCAAGGTCTACGGCGAACTGGCGCGGGTCGGGCTGTAGCGCCCGACGGTAGCCACGCTCCCACAAAAAAGCCCCGCTGAGCGCGGGGCTTTTTCGTGACCTCAGCGGCTCAACCGCCGCCGAGCAACCCGCCGAGGAAGCCACCGCCGCCGACGCAGTTTTCGGCGTCTTCGTAGGTTTCATCCACCACCTCGTTGATCCACTGGGTGATCAGGGTGAAGGCCTCGGCATGCACCGTGCTGCGCGCCAGCGGCGGCATGCGGGCGGCAATGGTGGTGGCCTCGGGCCCCAGGCGGTAGGGCAGGATGCTGTCCTCGGCGCTGCCGGGCACGATGTCGTGTTCGCGGCCGCCGCGGCCTTCGGTGCCGCTGGCGGTCGGCCCCTTGCAGATGCCGTAGGTGGCGTTGACGTCACGGAACACGTCGAGGTAGTAGCCGGTGTTCTGTGCCAGCCCGCGCGGGTTGTGGCAATGGGCGCAGTTCACTTCCAGGTACGACCGCACGCGGGCCTCGATGTCGGCGTCGGAGTTGGCGACATCGCCACCGCTGCCCGGCACGTTGAAGATGGCGTTGTGCTCCACCGTGGTCACGACATGGCTGATCGGGTCTTCCACCATGCCCTCGGGGCACTGTGACAGCAGGCCGTTCTGGCACCACCAGAGGATCTGGTTGGCGCCGGCCACCGGGTGGTTGGCCTGGCCCGATTCGAACGGCGATTCGGTGGCGTAGGCGCGGTTCATGTTGCGCGGCTTCGGCCCGATCGGCGCGGTGCCGATCTCGGCATCGTCGTTGGCGTGGCAGCTCAGGCACTGGTTGGCATTGGGCATCAGGTAGGCGTCGGTGCTACCGGTGTAGCGGTCGCCGCTGTCGGCGTCGTGGTAGTCCCAGTGCATGCTGGCAAGCCCGCCCTGCTGGGTGAGCTTGGCGACCTTGCGGCCGTTCTCGACGCTCCAGATGTATTCCAGGCCATCCCAGTACACGGTGCCATCACGGCGCTTGCGCTTGATCAACAGGCGGGTTTCGGCGGGGACTTCGACATCCGCCGTTTCGTCCGGGAACGAGAAGGTCTTGGCGATGATGGTGCCCACCGGGAACAGGATGACGGCGTTCTCGCCATCACTGCCGTCCTTGTAGATGGCCTGCTCGCCGTCGGGGATGAAGGCGACGCGGTACTTCACCGAATAGTCGGAGAACAGCTTGCTGTTCAGCACGTAGGGCACGCCGCGACCGTTGGGGGTGCTGGTGGGGTCTTCGGGGTCGGCGAACAGGTGGTACTGGTCGAGCGTCGGGCAGTTCACCTCGAAGGCGGCGGCGTTCACCTGGCCCACCGGCGTGGAGGCATTGCACAGTTCGGCGATGCGTGCGTCGGTCGGCGCCGGGTCGATGTTGCCGGACGGCGTGTACTCGGGGATCACCACCGGCGCCAGCGGCGCCATGTTGCTGCCGTAGGCGTCCACACACTGGTGCGGGCTCATGTCCAGATCGGACGGGAAGTTGCCCAGCCCGGTGATCTGGTTCTGCAGCACTTCCAGGCTGAGGTTGGGAATCGCCAGCACCAGCTCCAGGCCGTCGAGGCCGTGGAAGTTGGAGAACTTGAGGCTGTCATCCGAGAACTGGTTGTCGGCATCGATGCACGAGAACCACCATTTCGGCTTGATGCGCTCGCCGTTGTCGTCAAACTTGTAGGCGTTGTAGCGGCAGCTGGGATTGGGGTACTGGTTGCCCTGGATCGGCTTGCCGTCGGCATCCTGGGGGATCGGCTGGCCATTGGCATCGGTGGGGTAGGGGCAGTCGCTGTCGAGCTCGTCGGCGTAGCCGTCCCAGATGATGTGGCCGCCGTTGTAGCCGCCACCGCCGAGCAGGTTCTTCAGCCCCACCAGCACCGGAAACACCGAGGTGATCTGCTCGCCGCCGGTCGCCAGGATGGTGGCGATATCCGGGGGCGGCAGCTTGTTGCCGTTGTTGCGGAAGGTGTTGTTCCAGATATGCATGCCTTCGGTGTACATGTCGAGGCGGCGGTCGCCGGGGTCACCGAACAGCTCGTAGCTGGTGTGGATGATGCCGGCGGTGCCGTTGTCCTCGAAGGTGTTGTCGAAGATGTCGATCTTGTCGTAGGCCAGGGTGATCATCCCCGAGCCGGCCGGCACGTTGCTGACGATGCTGCCGGGCTCGGCGAAGTTGGGCACGTTGTTGTTGCGTGACACGTTGCGGAACATCCGCGTCTCGCTGCCGTAGCGGGTGAGGCCGTCGAGGTCGTAGATGAGGAAGCCGCCGGTGTTGCACTCGGCGAGGTTGTCGGAGTACTCGCCGCGACGCACGTTTTCGATCTCGAAGCCGAACACGTTGTAGGCCGCGCGGCTGTCGCGAATGATGGCGTTGTCGGTCTGGCCGACATAGATGCCGGCGTCGGAGGCACCGATCGACTCGGTGTTTTCCACCAGGATGTTCTGCGAGTTCACCGGGTAGATGCCGTAGCGGCCGGAGGCGGCGCTGGTTTCGTAGTCGTCGAGCCCGGCGCTGCAGCTGACCTGCAGCTTCTGCTGATAGTTGCTGGCGTCGATGGTGTCTTCATTGGCGGTGAGGCGGCCGCTCGACCACATCGCACGCACCCGGCTGAGGGTGCCGAAATTAACGCCCTGCAGCTTGAAGGCGTCGCCCGGCGGGTCGAGCACGGTCAGGTCCTTGACGAACAGGCCGCGCACGTTGGTGGCCAGCAGGCCTTCCTGCGAGCCGCTGTTCTTGAACGACAGCACCGTCTTGTCGATGCCGGCGCCGCGCACCGTGACATTCTCGGTGCTGGACAACTGGATGCCCGAGGTCAGCTCGAAGTAGCCTTCGGTGAACTCGATGACATCCCGCGGCTTGGCGTCGATCATCGCCAGCACCAGCTCGGTGGTGGCATCTGGGCCGGGTTCGATCAGGAACAGGCGGCCTTCGGTTTCCGGCTTGGGGTCGGGGCCCGGGGCGCCCGGACCCGACACGGCGTTGTTGTTGCCGCAGGCGACGAGAAACAGGCTGAGGCTGGCAATCAGTAGCTGGCGGACAGACATCATTCGACTCGTGACAAGAATATGACCGGTATTGGAGGCCATTTACGCTAGGCCTTCAATGGTAATTTCGTGGACCGTACGCAAAGGCTGCGCCAAATCCCCGGCCGTGATCGTTACCTTGTAACATCCGGGCATGGTTTCATCGACCGCCCTGCTGACCCTCGAAGGCCTGCACATGCAGTACCCCGGTCGGCCGCCGCTGGCATTTGCCGACCGTCAGCTGGCCGCCGGGGCGCAGGCCCTGCTGCTCGGGCCTTCCGGCAGTGGCAAGAGCACGCTGCTGCAATTGATCGCCGGCTTGCGGCGGCCGACCGCGGGGCAGGTTCACATCGCCGGACACGCCATCAGCGCCGCCAGCGAGGCACACCGCGACCGCTTGCGAGGTCGGTTTGTCGGCCTGGTGTTCCAGCGGCTGCACCTGCTGCCGGCGCTGACGGTGGCCGACAACCTTCGGCTGGCGCGCCAGTGTGCCGGCCTGCCCGCCGATGAGGCCCATATCGCGCATCTGCTCGACGCCCTCGGCCTCGCCGCGCACGGTCGACACCGGCCGCAGGCGCTGTCGCAGGGCCAGCAGCAGCGGGTGGCGATTGCCCGGGCGCTGGTCAACCGGCCGGCGCTGGTGCTGGCCGACGAACCCAGCGCCAGTCTCGACGATGCCGCTACGGTGCAGATGCTGGATCTGCTCTGCGAGGCCGCTGCCGGCGAGGGTGCCGGCCTGCTGATCGCCACCCACGATCAGCGCGTGCAGGCGCGCATCGCGACCCACTGGCGGGTGCCGGCATGAACAACGCCCGCTTGATTCTCGCCGCCATCCGCTATCGCCCGTTGCCGCATGTGCTGCACGGGCTGCTGATGGCGCTGGCGAGCGGATTGATCGTGCTGATGCTGCAGGTCTCGCACCAATTGCAGGCGCGCGCCGAACGCGATGCGGCCGGGGTCGATCTGGTGCTGGGCGCGCCCGGCTCACCGCTGCAACTGGTGTTGTCGGCGGTCTATCAGCTCGACGTCCCCACCGGCAACATTCCGCTGGCGGCGGTCAACCGCTGGGGCGCCCACCCCATGGTGGCGCAGGCGGTGCCGTTGGCGATGGGCGACAGCGTCGGCGGCTTTCGCATCATCGGCACCACCCCGGACTATCTGGGCTTCCACGGCGGCACCGTGGCCGCCGGCCGCCTCTGGCAGCATCCGCAGGAAGCGGTCGTCGGCGCCGAGGTGGCGGCGGCCGGGCTGACGCTGGACCGTCGCCTGGTCGGCCAACATGGTCTCGCCGACGGCGGCGAGGCCCACGATCACCGGCCCTACCGGGTGGTCGGCGTGTTGGCACCGACCGGCACCGTGCTTGATCGCCTGATCCTCACCGGCCTCGACAGTGTCTGGGCCCTGCATGGCGCCGATGCCCACCAGGGCGATCACGACGATCACGATGGGCACGACCACGACCACGCCGCCGATCACGATGATCCCGCCGATGCCGAGGTCACCGCCGCCCTGCTGCGCTTCCGCACGCCACTGGCAGCGGCGGTGCTGCCGCGCGCGATTGCGGATGAAGGTGTGGTGATGGCGTCACGGCCGGCACAGGAGCTGCTGCGACTACGGGTGTTGGCCGAACTGCCGATCCGGGCGCTGCAGGGGCTTGCAGTGGCGCTGGTGATCCTCGCGGCATTGGCGATGCTGGTGGCGCTCAACAGCGCACTGGAAACCCGCCAGTACGACCTGGCGATCATGCGCGCGCTGGGCGCCAGCCGCTGGCGGCTGGTGCGGCTGCTGTGGCTGGAGGCCGCGGTGCTGGCGCTGGCCGGCACCCTGCTGGGCACGCTGCTGGCCCATGCCGCCACCGCCGTGATCGGTGCCGCCTTGCCGGGCCAGCCGTTGCAGGGCAGCCTGTGGTTGCCGGCGGAGGCGCTGGTGCCACTGCTGGCCCTGGTCGTCGCCAGCCTGGCGGTGGTCCTGCCCGGTTGGCGCGCCTTTCATGTTGATGTTGCCACGACCCTGTCACGAGCCTAGGGCGCCGCTGCAACGCTTTTCTGAGGTCCCCTGAATGCCAATGCCCCTGCGTTCCGTCGGTCTGCCGCTGTGTTGCCTCGGTCTGCTGTTGTCGGCCTGCCAGCGCACCTCGCCGCCACCGTCGCCATCGCCTGCCAGCGCCACGGCGCCCACCGTTCCGCCGTCGGCGTCCGTACCGCCGGCCGATCACGTCGTGTCACAGGTCGCCCGTGACGGCCAGCTGCCGGTGCTGGAGGTGCTCAGCGAAGGCGGCCAGATGCGCGATGGCGTGTTGATGGTGGATGCCTACGAGCGCGACCGCGTCTACCTCGGCCTGGCGCTGGAAACCGAAGCCGGACAACCGCTGGCCGACAAGACCGTCAGCGTCACCACCGACGGCAGTTCGCAGGTGCTGCTGCGGCAACCGCAGACCGATGCCGACGGCTATGCCGAATTCGAGGTGCTGGTGGGCACGGCCGGTCAGCAGGCGGTCACCGTCAGTGCCGCCGGGGTCAGCAGCCGCTTCATGCTCAACATCCTGCCCAATGACTTCGACCAGTGGCTGCAGGATCTGCCCGCCGAGGGCCTGACCCGCTGGGGCACCCTGATGGAGACCACGGTGACGCCGGTCGATGGCGTGTTGCGGGCCGATTTCCCTGCCAGCGTGCAGTCGCTGGCCGGCACCACCATCCGCGTCGCCGGGTTCATGCTGCCGCTGGACCCGACGCCGCAACAGTCGCACTTTCTGCTGTCGGCCAGCCCGCCCAATTGCTTCTTTCATGTGCCCGGCGGCCCGTCGACGGTGATCGAGGTGTTTGCCGCCAAGGGCATCACCGGCAGCTTCGACCCGCTGGTGGTGGAAGGGCGCCTGGAACTGGTGTCGGAAAGTGCCGAGGGCATCCTCTACCGCCTGCGCGACGCTCGCTAGCGCGGGGAACTCCGCGCCCCTGCGGCTTTCGGAAGAGGGAGGCAGATGCCTCGCAACCCCGGAACAGGAGGGCAGGGCATGTCACATCAACGCAGGATTTCGAACGCGGCCCCGCTGGCGCTGGCACTGTTGGCAGCGGTGGCCGCCGGCCGCGCCACGGCGCAGGCCGATGGCGGCGTTCGCCCCGGCGAGATCACGCCGCAACCGCAAAAGATCGAGCAGGGCGTTTCGACCCATGAGGCCCGCCAGTTCGCGCAGGCGGTGAGTGCGCTCAAGGATCGACAGGCGGACACCGATGCGCAGCTCGAATCGGCCGACGACCCGTCGGAGGTCGAGCGGATCCACGAAGAAGCCGAGCGCGAGATGCGCTGGGCCATCGAGGATACCGGGCTGACCGTGCAGCGCTATCAGCAGATCCTGATCGCCTACCGCCAGGACCCGGCGCTGCAGCGCGAGGTCATGCAGTACTTCCGCGAAGCCGAGTAGCGGCGTTCAACCGGCGGGCGGCCGGCTGTCGTGCGCGGCCACGAAGTCGCGCAGCGTCATGCCGCCATGCCGGCTTTCCATCGGCGCTTCGACTTCATCGAGCAGCTTCAGCACCGTGTCCGACACCGGATCGTGACGGTGGCTGAGGGTTTCGGTGCCGGCGCGGATCAACCGCCACAGACGTGGCAGCGACAGGCTGGCGGGGTCGATCCCCGGTAGCAGCTGGTTGCCGCGATCACCGGTGAACGCCAGCAGCTGATGGTGATGCAGCACCCGCACCATGCGCTGCACGTGTTCCGGCTGGGCGTCGAGCATTTGCGACAGGTCATCCAGGGTGGGCGGCCGTTCGCCGTGCATGAAGGCGCGCGTGACCAGCGTCATGATCGCCAGGCCCAGATACTCCGCCGCCCGGCTGGCCAGCGTCGGCGGTACCCGCGCCGGCACCAGATGCGCCGGGTTCTGCACGTAGAACGCCAGCTGGCAGCCGGTAAGCAGGATCAGCCAGCCGACGTACAGCCAGATCAGCAGAAACAGGAAAATGGCGAAGCCGGAATAGATGGCGTTGTAGTTGCTGGCGCCGGCCACGAACTGGGCGAAGGCGAGGCTGGCGAACTGCCACAGCAGGCCGGCCGACAGGCCGCCGATCAGCGCCGGTACCAGCCGCACCCGGGTGTTGGGCATGTAGCTGTAGGCAAAGGTGAAGGCGCCGATGATCAGCGCGAACGGCAGCAGCCGGGTGACGCCGTAGAGAACGAAGCCGAACGGCTGGATCTCCGCCACCCGCCCGACGATGTCGCTCGACAGCAGCGAGGCCGTCACCCCCAGCGCCGAAAACACCAGTACCGGCCCCACCGTCAGCACCGCCAGATATTCACCGATGCGCTGCGAGATGGCGCGCGGCTGTTCGATCCGCCAGATGAAATTGAAGCTGGCCTCCACCTTCTGGATCATCGACAGCGCGGCATAGAACAGCAGCGCCACACCGAGCGAACCGAGCACGCCGACCTGGATGTTCTCGACGAAGCCGATCACGTTGTCGGTGATCTCCTGCGCCCGCGGGCCCAGCGGCGCCAGGGCTTCCAGCAGCACCGGCTCCAGCGAGTTGTGGACGCCGAGTGCCTTCAGCACCGAGAACCCCAGGGCCAGCATCGGCACCAGTGACAGCAGCGTGGTGTAGACCAGGCTCATCGCCCGCATGCTCAGTTGGCCGTCGGCGAGATCGCGCAGCAGCACGAAGCCGAAGCGGGCCGGCCGCAGCAGTTTGCGCGGCAGCCGCGCCGCCCGCTCGGGGTCGAACAGCAGGGCACGTACGCGTTCGAGCAGGGCAGGCATCAGCGGACCGTTGGGGGCAGGGGCTTCATAATGGTGCCCGATCTTGAAGTTCGACCCCCCGCGGGTCAAACGGCCCAACCGTGGTGAGTGCGATGTCAGTCTCTTCACAGGACGTGCGGCTGCACCGCGCCCTGAAGCAGTATTTCGGTTTCGACGCCTTCCGGCCCGGCCAGCAGGCGGTGGTGCGTGACGCGCTGGAAGGGCGCGACGTGCTCGCCATCATGCCCACCGGTGGTGGCAAGTCGCTGTGCTTCCAGTTGCCGGCCCTGCTGCGGCCCGGGCTCACCGTGGTGGTGTCGCCGCTGATCGCACTGATGCAGGACCAGGTGCGGCAACTGCGCGAAAACGGCATTGATGCCGACGTCCTCAACTCCGCCCAGGACGCCGCCGCCGGCACCGAGGTGATGCGCCGGCTCGACAACCGCGACCTCAAGCTGCTGTACGTGGCGCCCGAGCGGTTGATGATGGACGGCTTCATCGAGCGCCTGCAGCGCCATGCCGAGCTGTCACTGATCGTCGTCGACGAGGCGCACTGCGTATCGGAGTGGGGTCACGACTTCCGCCCCGAGTACCGCCAGCTGCACCGCATTCGCGCCGCCTGCCCGGACGTGCCGGTGCTGGCCTTCACCGCCACCGCCACGCCGCGGGTGCGCGACGACATCGTCACCCAGCTGCACCTGCAGGACCCGGCGCGCCATCTCGCCAGTTTCAACCGGCCCAACCTGTTCTACGCCGTCGAGGAAAAGACCCGCGACAGCTATGCCCGGGTGCGCGACCAGGCGCGGCGTGGCGGCAGTGGCATCGTTTACTGCAGCTCGCGGCGGCGGGTCGATGAACTGGCCGACAAGCTGGCCGGCGACGGCATTGTGGCGCTGCCCTACCACGCCGGCCTGTCGGCGGCGGCGCGGCGTGACCACCAGGACCACTTCATCAGCGATGCCGCCCAGGTGATGGTGGCCACCGTCGCCTTCGGCATGGGCATCAACAAGCCGGACGTGCGCTGGGTGATTCACTACGACCTGCCAAAGACGCTGGAGGCCTATTACCAGGAGGCCGGTCGTGCCGGTCGTGACGGCGAGCCTGGCGAGTGCACCCTGCTGTTCAGCCTCGGCGACATCCATAGCGCCGAGCAGATGATCCGCAACAAGGTGCATCCGGCTACCGGAGAGCCGCTGGAGCAGGAGCAGCGCATTGCCCGCCAGCAGCTGCGCGAGGTCATCGACTACGCCGAGTCGGCGGTTTGCCGCCGCACCATCCAGCTGCGGTACTTCGGCGAAACCTTCGAGCCGCCCTGCAAGCAGTGCGACAACTGCGTGCAGCCGCGGCCGGTGACCGACTGCACCGTCGCCGCCCAGCAGCTGCTGTCGGCAGTGGCACGCTTGGCGCAGCGGCGGGAGCGGTTCGGCAGCACCTATGTCATCGACATCCTGCGCGGCGCCCGCACCGAGAAATTGCTGTCCAACGGCCATGACACCCTCAGCGTCTACGGCCTCGGCAAGGACCAGCCGGTGGCCTGGTGGCGGCAGATCGTCCGCGCCCTGCTGCACGAGGGTTTGCTGGCGGAGACCAGCGACGGCTTCCCGGTACTGGTGCTCACCGAGGGCAGCCGCGCGGTGCTGCAGGGGCGGCGCACGGTGGAGGTGGCGCTGCGCCCGGTGAAGCCGTCGAAAGGCCCGCGCGCGTCAAAGGCGGCGCTGCAGTTGGAGGGTGCCGACGCTCGTCTGTTCGAGGCCCTGCGGCAGTTGCGGCTGGGGCTGGCGCGCGAGGCCGGGGTGCCGCCCTACGTCATCTTCACCGACGCCAGCCTGCACGCGATGGCGGTGGCGCGGCCGACCACGCCCGAGGCGTTTGCGGAGGTTCCCGGCGTTGGCGCTCGCAAGCTGGAGGCCTATGGCGAGATTTTCACCGCGGCAGTCCGGGATTTTCTGACGCTATAAGGCTTGACAGGCAACCGGGGTGTTGACATTGGTGCACTGCACCATTAGTCTGCACGAACTCGATTGCTGCAGTGCAACAAATGCCGCGGCGGTCGACAGGAAATCGTTTGTACCTCTTTCTTGTTTTGAACTGCCAGGAGTTTTTGAAATGAATGTTGAAACCATCGTGAGCGACGTCAAGGGCCGTGTGGAACCGATCGTGGCCAAGGGCCAGGACGTGGTGTTCTACGGCTTCGAAGTGCTGAAGTCCGCCAACACCATCGTGGTCGACGGCGTCACCAGCGTCTATCGCACCAACCTCGCCGTCGGCAAGGACCTGGTCGGCTACGCCCAGACCAGCTTCACCAAGGCCAAGAGCGACGGTATCAAGGCCGTGGCTGCCAACCCGGCTGCCTACCTGCCGGAAGGCAAGGACGCCCTGTTCGGCGCCCTCAGCGCCACCCGCGAAACCGTCATCAAGACCGGCGACGAGCTGGTGAAGACCTTCAAGAGCGGCTTTGAAACCATCACCGCCAAGCTCAACGGCGAAACCGTTGAAGCCAAGGTGAAGGCGTCCGCCACCAAGGCCAAGGCCACCGTCAAGAAGACCGCGACCAGCGCCAAGAAGACCGTCCGCAAGACGGCCGCCAAGGCCTGAGTGACAGTCTGACGAGGCGGCCTTCGGGCCGCCGGTCATCGGGGCGGGGCCGCGTTTGCGACCCGCCCCTTTTTTTGCTTTCGGAGTTCTCCATGTCCACGCCCATCGCCGGGGCCGAGCCGGCCCTCAAGCGCCTCTCCGGCCGCCTGCACCGGGTGGTCGACCAGACCGTTGAAGCCACCGCCCTGCTGGCGACCCATGAAGTGGACGCCCTGCGGGGGCATTGGTCGGAACTGCGGGAGCGGGTGATCCTCGCCCGCCACGCGCGGACCCCCGGTCAACTCATTCGTGAGCAGCTGGATCTGTTGCCGGAGTCGCGCAACCGCCTGCGCCATGACCATCGGGTGCGGCGCAGCCTGTGGCTCGGCGTGCGGCAGGATCTTCGCAACGTGCAGCCCTAGCGGTTGCGCGTCAGAAGTCACGCCTGTCATTGCGATTCTGCGCCCCTCGCGATGACAGCCTTCTCTCTTGTCATTGCGAGCCTGCGTAGCAGGCGTGGCGATCTCGTCCGGCTGGCACTGCCCTGAATACGCGTTGGGTTGTGCCGCTAATGAGCCTCAGCGTTGGCCATCGTGGCGAACCGTCACTTCGCTAATCCACTCCGGCCCGGACCTCCATGTCCGGTCGTTCACCCCGCCAGCGAGCGGTGCTCGCTCAACGGCGGGGTTCACCGTCCCGCTTCCGCCGCCCGGCCTTTCCGGTGCCGGTTGCGTTGCCGGTGCTGCGACGCCGCTTGCGCGGTGCCGCAGGGGCAGCTTCGGCGTCAGCAATCACCACCTTGCTGATGATCTTTTTCCAGGCCGGTGATTTGCGCAGGGTTTCCAGGTTCTGTTTGACGAACTCGCTGGCGTCGAACTCGCTGGCGGCGCCGACCTTGCCCCGCAGGAAGTCGATGATGTCGTCCTGCAGGCCGCCGACATCCGGCAGGCCGAGAAAGCGCCGGAGCTCCTCCGGCGTGACATGTACTTCCACCTTGATTTCCACGACGACTGCTCCGCATCGATGATGCGTCGGTTATAGCACGCAGCCGGCCGGTCTCAGGCGGTGAGCAGGCGCTCGGCCTCGCGGTACTTTTCGGCGGTGCGCGCCACCACCTCGTCCGGCAGCCAGGGGCCGGGGGCGGTCTTGTCCCAGTCGAGGGTTTCCAGATAGTCGCGGACGAACTGCTTGTCGAAGCTCGGTGGGCTGCTGCCGGGGGCCCAGGTGTCGGCGGGCCAGAAACGGCTGGAATCGGGGGTCAGCACTTCGTCGATGAGGTGCAGGCGGCCCTCCGCGTCGAGGCCGAATTCGAACTTGGTGTCGGCAATCAGAATGCCGCGGCCGCGGGCATAGTCGGCGGCTTCGCGGTACAACGACAGGGTGGTGTCGCGCAGTTGCTCGGCCAGCGGCCGACCCAGCCGGGCCACCACTTCATCGAACCGGATATTCTCGTCGTGCTGGCCGACTTCGGCCTTGTCCGCCGGGGTGAAAATCGCCTCCGGCAGCCGGTCGGCCTGACGCAGCCCGGGGGGCAGGGCGATGCCGCAGACCTGGCCGCTGGCCTGGTAGTCCTTCCAGCCGGAGCCGATCAGGTAGCCGCGTGCCACGCATTCCACCGGCAGCGCCTTCAGCTTCTTCACCACCGCCGCGCGGCCGGTGACTTCCGCCAGTTCCTGGGCGGTGAGCCAGTCGCGCAGGTCGATCTCGGGCGCGCTGTGATTCGGCAGCCGGTCGGCGAATCGCTGCATCCAGAATTCGGTGACCCGGTGCAGCACCGCACCCTTGCCGGGGATCGCCCGCGGCAGGATCACGTCGAAGGCCGACAGCCGGTCGGTGGTGACGATCAGCATGTGGTCGTCGCCGATGGCAAAGATGTCGCGCACCTTGCCGCGATGCAGACGCGGCAGGCTGCTGATCTGGGCTTCAAACAGGGGGCTTTCCAGCGGGGCTTCGGCGGGCGACGGGCGCATCGCGGGGTCTCAACAGTGACAACGAAGCGGCGCATTGTGGGCACCGCGCCCCCCAGCGTCAAAGCGCCCGGTCAGCGGAGCGAAAGCGATCGTTGGCCCCCTCTGGCATCATTTCGGCCCTTGGCCCTGTGCCGCCCGTGATTTCGAGACCCTCCATGGCCCGTCAAGCGCCGCTTATTGCGCCCAGCATCCTCTCCGCTGACCTTGCCCGCCTGGGCGACGATGTCGCCGCCGTGCTCGCGGCCGGGGCCGACTGGGTGCACTTTGATGTCATGGACAACCATTACGTGCCCAACCTCACCTTCGGGCCGGACATCTGCAAGGCGCTGCGCAAGTACGGCATCGCCGCGCCCATCGACGTGCATCTGATGGTGGAGCCGGTGGACAGCCTGGCCCAGGCCTTCGCCGAGGCCGGTGCCACCATGATCACCTTTCATCCCGAAGCGACGCGTCACGTCGACCGCAGCCTGCAGGCGATCCGTGCCGCCGGCTGCAAGGCCGGCCTGGTGTTCAACCCGGCAACGCCGCTGGATGTACTGCGCTTTGTCATGGACAAAGTCGACCTGGTGTTGCTGATGAGCGTCAACCCCGGCTTTGGCGGGCAGAGCTTCATCCCCGGTACCCTCGACAAACTGCGCGACGCGCGGGCGCTGATCGATGCCAGCGGCCGCAACATCCGGCTGGAGATCGATGGCGGCGTCAAGGTCGACAACATCGCCGAGATCGCCGCTGCCGGGGCCGATACCTTCGTCGCCGGCTCCGCCATCTTCGGCAAGCCGGACTACGCCGCCACCATTGCCGCCATGCGGGCGCAGATCGCAGCAACATGACGGCGCGCATCACCCTCACCCGTGAACTGCCTGGCGATCTCGAAACGCCGGTCAGCGCGTATCTGAAGCTGGGCAATCAGCCCTACAGCTACCTGCTGGAATCGATGCAGGGTGGCGAGCGCTGGGGGCGGTACTCCTTCATCGGCTTGCCCTGTCGCGAAATCGTCCGCGTGCACGGCCACACCATCACCGTACACATCGACGGCGTCGAGACCGAGCAGCTCGACCACGCCGATCCCATCGCCTGGCTGCGGACCCGTACCGCCGATACCACCGTGGTGCCGGCCTCCGGCCTGCCGCGCTTTGCCGGCGGCTGGGTCGGCTACTTTGGCTACGACTGTGTGCGCTATTTCGAGCCGCGGCTGGCGGGGGTGCACAAGCCCGACCCCATCGGCACGCCCGACATCCTGCTGATGCGGGCCGACGAGTTGGCCGTATTCGACAACCAGCGCGGCACCCTGACGCTGGTGGCGCATGCGCTGGAAGGTGACGAAGCGGACCGCCTGCGTGCCGAGTCCCGCCTTGATGCCATGGAGGCATTGCTGGGCATGCCGGTCAACCTGCCGCCAACGGCGCCGCAGCCGGCGCCGACGTTTGTTTCCGGCATGAGTGCCGAGGCCTACCAGGCAGCGGTCCGCAAGGTGCAGGACTACATCACCGCCGGCGACTGCATGCAGGTGGTGCCGGCGCAGCGCATGAGTGCGCCCTTCACCGCGCCGCCGGTGTCGCTGTACCGCGCCATCCGCCGGCTCAACCCGTCGCCCTACCTGTTCTGCATGCATCTGGATGACCACCATGTGGTCGGTTCCAGCCCCGAGATTCTGGTGCGGGTCGAAGACGGCGAAGCCACCGTGCGGCCCATCGCCGGCACCCGCAAACGCGGTGCCACCGAGGCGGAAGACGCGCGCCTGGCCGAAGAGCTGCTGGCCGATCCCAAGGAACTGGCCGAGCACCTGATGCTGATCGACCTCGGCCGCAACGATATTGGTCGCGTCGCCCAGACCGGGCAGGTACGACTCACCGAGAAGATGGTGATCGAGCGCTACAGCCACGTCATGCACATCGTCAGCAACGTGGTCGGCACCCTCAAGCCCGGCATGGGGCCGCTGGATGCGCTGGCCGCCACCTTCCCCACCGGCACGCTGTCGGGCGCGCCCAAGGTGCGGGCGATGGAGATCATCGACGAGCTGGAGCCGGTGAAGCGCGGCATCTACGGCGGTGCCGTCGGCTACATCGGCTGGGACGGCCACATGGACATGGCCATCGCCATCCGCACCGCCGTGATCAAGGACGGCCAGGTGCATGTGCAGGCCGGCGCCGGCGTGGTCGCCGATTCCGATCCCGAAACCGAATGGCAGGAAACCCTGAGCAAGGCGCGCGCCATGACCACCGCCGTCGCTCAGGCCAGCGAGGGACGTTGGACATGATCGAACTGTTGCAGCAGGGCATCGCCACCATTCAGGCCATCGGGTTGGAGAAGGTGTTTCTGCTGTTGATGGCGCCGGTGTTCGCCGTCTTCATGGCCTGGGAGGCCTGGCATCTGCATCGCCGCCGTGCCCAGACCTACAGCGTGGCGCAGGTGGGCACCAACGTCTTTCTCGCCACCAGCCACGCTATCGCCGACGGCATCGCCTGGCTGCTGGTCATCGGCCTGTTCTACGCGCTGTATCAGGTGCGGCTGTTCGACATCCCGTTCACCTGGTGGAGCGTGATCCTGCTGCTGGTGCTGCAGGATTTCTTCTACTACTTCTTCCACCGCGCCAGCCATCGCATGCGCTGGATGTGGGCCAGCCACGTCACCCACCATTCATCGGAGACGATGAACCTCGCCACCGCGCTGCGGCAGAGCGTGACCTATCCGATCTCCGGCATGTGGGTGTTCTGGCTGCCGCTGGCGTGGATCGGCTTCCAGCCGGAGATGGTGATCCTGGCCGTGGCCATCAGCCTCGGCTACCAGTTCTTCGTGCATACCGAGAGCGTGAAGAAAATGCCGCGCTGGTTCGAAGCGGTGTTCAACACGCCCTCACACCACCGCGTGCATCACGCCCGCAACCCGCAGTACATCGACCGCAACTACGCCGGCGTGCTGATCATCTGGGACAAGCTGTTCGGCAGCTTCGTGCCCGAAGAAGCGCCCTGCGAATACGGCATCGTGCGGCAGATCCACACCCGCAATCCCTTCGTGATGATGTTCCACGAATGGCGCGACATGTTCCGCGACGTTGCCCGTCCCGGCCCGCTGTGGCTGCGCCTGAAGCACCTGTGGGCGCCCCCCGAGTGGGAGCGGCCGTCGGCCCTGGACGTTCGGGACGGGCAGCAGCCCCGAGGCATCGGCAACCCGTAAGCCGACTGCCTCCACGTTTACCCGCAAGCGAACACGGTCATCGCGAGGGGCGAAGCCCCGTGGTGATCGTGTCGCCAAACGCCCCCGCACACGGTGGCACTTGATCCCGCCGAGGTAACTGCTACGGTAGGCGCATGGCCCTGACCCCCTCCACCATGCTGCCGCTGGGCACCATCGCCCCCGACTTCACGCTACCGGAACCGCTCACCGGCCAGCCGCGACGGCTGCAGGATCTCACCGGCCCGGCGGGCACCGTGGTGATGTTCATCTGCAACCACTGTCCCTACGTCAAGCACGTCAACCCGGAGCTGGTACGGCTGGCGCGCGACTATCAGCCGCGCGGCATCGGCCTGGTGGCCATCTCCGCCAACGACGCCGCCCACTACCCCGAAGACGCGCCGGAGAAGATGGCCAAGGCGGCCCGGGAGCTGGGTTACCCGTTCCCGTATCTCTACGACGAAACCCAGGCCGTCGCACGTGCTTATCAGGCGGCCTGCACACCGGACTTCTACCTGTTCGATGCCGAGCGCCGCTGCGTGTACCGCGGTCGCCTCGACGGTTCCACCCCCGGTAACGGCCAGCCGCTCAACGGCGCAGACCTGCGCGCCGCCCTCGACGCCCTGCTGGCCGGGGCCGAACCGCAGGCGGACCAGCAGCCGAGTGTCGGCTGCAACATCAAGTGGAAGGCTGATTAATCCAGGTTGTCACGGCGAGCCCGCTTGGTCCCGTCACTGCCATGGCGAGCCCGCCTGACTCCGTCACTGTCATTGCGAGCCTGCGCAGCCCTCCCTGTTTGTCATGGAGAGCCTGTGCAGCCCTCCCTGTTTGTCATAGCGAGCCCGCGCAGCCTTTCCTGTTTGTCATTGCGAGCCCGCGCAGCCTTTCCTGTTTGTCATTGCGAGCCCGCGAAGCGGGCGTGGCAATCTCGTCGCCATGGCAGTGCCCGCCGGATGAGATCGCCGCGGGGCTGCGCCCCTCGCGATGACACAGGGCTTGGGCTGTGCCACTACATGGACCTTGGGTTGTGCCGCGAGTGAACGTTGGGGTGTGCCGCGAATACACCTTAGCGCTGGCCATCCTGGCGAACCGTCAGTGTGCTAATCCACTCCGGCCCCGGCATCCATGCCGGTGCGTTCACCCCGCCAGCGAGCAGTGCTCGCAACAACGGCGGGGTTCACCCTCGCGATGACAGGGTGGCACCCATTCCTCAGCTCTCAGCAGGCATCTCTCAAAACGCGCTGCTCAGCACGGTTGCATCCGCCAAATACGGCACATCCTCCGGCTCACAGAAGTCGAAGTAGTTGCAGGTGAGCTCGGTGCCGGCGGGGATGTCGCAGGCGGCGACGTAGGTTTCCTGCTCCGGCTGCCAGCGGCAGTTGGGCTGGTTGGCATGGTTGAAGAAGCGGGCGTCGTCGGTGCAGTAATAGTAGGCACCGACCAGACGGTGGGCGCCCCGGCCGCGGTAGCAGTAGCGTAGCCAGCTGTCGCGGACGGTCGGTGGCATCAGCGCCAGCCGCGACTCTTCGAGCACGATCAGGGTGTGCGGGTCGCAGCTGTAGAGCAGCTGGCCCTCGGCAATCGCCTCCCCGGCAAACAATCCGACGCCAGCAATGGCGCTGGGCCCCACAAAATGCGCGACGTGCAGCATGCACGACCCCACAAGGCAAGAACACGCGGCTGCGTGCCGTCGGATCATGCCGCGCCACCAGGGGCGCTGGCAATGGGTCCGGTCCGTTGCTCGTTGCTCGTTGCCGTTGCTTCTACGATTCCCGACTCCCCATTCCCCATTCCCCATTCCCCATTCCCGGTGCGGCCATTGCAAAAAGCCGCCCGCTATCCGTTATTGGCTAAGGGACTAATCCGGAGTACAACCGCCCTATGGGCAAAGCCGTGCCAGGTCAGGACGCAGAGGCAGCCGATTCCGCCGATCACGGCGGCGTGGGGGGCGTGGGCACGGCGCAACGCAACCGCAGCATTGCCGCGCTGTTCCAGGACCACAATCGGGCGCTGGTGAGCTTTCTCACGCTGCGGCTGCAGTCGGCGCAGGAAGCCCGCGAGGTGGCGCAGGAGGCCTACGTGCGCCTGCTGCAGCTTGACCGCCCCGAGGTGCAGGGCTTTCTGCGCGCCTACCTGTTCCGCATTGCCGCCAATCTGGCGGTCGACCGCCTGCGCCGCCGCAGCACCGAGCTGCGGGCTGCCCGTGCCGAGCTGTTCGATGAGCTCGACGATGTCGACGAGCCTGAGCGCTGCACCCTCGCCAGTGAGCAGCTGGAGGTGGTGCGGCAGAGCCTGGAAGAACTGCCGGAGGCCTGTCGCAAGGCCTTTGTCATGCACCGTATCGACGGTCTTCGGGTGGAGGACATCGCCCGCAAACTGAAACTCTCGCCACGGATGGTCTACGTACACCTCGAGCGTGCGCTGCTGTATTGCCGCCTGCGCGCCGATGGCGCCACGCCCGATGCGGCGCGGCAACGGATGAAACGATGAACGCCGTGCCCGAGACCCCTGATGATGCCGAACTGGACCGCCTGCGCGCCGCCTCGCGCTGGCTGGTGGCCCTGCGCGAGTGTGGCGACGACGACACCGTTATCGCCGATTGGCTGGCCTGGTGCGACGCCGCCCCCGAAAACCTCGATGCCTTCGAGCGCATCAAGACCACCTGGAAGGTGTCTGGCGCCGCCCTGGTGGCATCGGCGCCGCCGGTATCGGCTGCACCCCCGGCTGCATCGTCGCCGGCGGCCCAGCGTCGCCCGCGCCGGCATCGCCGCTGGCGCAGCCTGGCCCGTGCCGCGGGCATGGTCATGGCGGTGGGGCTGAGTGCCATCCTGCTGACCCAGCCCGCCGGCACCACCCACACCCTCAGCACCGCCGTCGCCCTGCATGCCACCAATCCGCTGCCGGACGGATCGGTGGTGGAACTGGGCGCCCGTTCCCGCATCGCCACCCGCTACAGCGAGGCTGAACGTCGCGTCGTCATCGAAGAAGGCGAGGCCTACTTCGACGTCGCCCATGACCCCGAGCGGCCCTTCGTGGTGCAGGTGGGCGGGCTGTCGGTGATCGCCGTGGGCACCGCCTTCAATGTGCGGAGTGGCGATGAACGGGTGGTGGTCACCGTTACCGAAGGCCGCGTCCGTCTGGCCCGTGCCGCACCAGCCGACCCCGGCCGCCCGCCCGTCCCGACGGTGGAAGCCGGCGCCGGCGAGCAGGCCACCTTCAGCGCCCGCCAGGGCACCATCGACGTCGCCATGGCCGACCCCGGTGTCGCCACCGCCTGGCGCGAGGGCGTACTCAAGTTCGTCCACGAACCGCTGGACGAGGTGGTGGCCAACCTCAACCGCTACTCCACCCGTCAGATCGTGCTCGCCGACCCCCGCCTGGCCCAACTGCGCTACACCGGCACCGTCTTCGGCACCCGCCTGGATGACTGGCTGGACGCTGTGGAAGGCGTGTTCCCCATCACCGTCACCTATGACGGCACTGACCGTATTCTGCTGGTGGTTAGAAGCGTGCGTGATGAGTGATGAGTGATAAGTGATGAGTGCTGAGACGCCCTGAATAGCGTTGCTCTTTGCGCGTTGCGCGACCCGTGACGCGTAAGGCTTGAGGGCCGCTGTTCCGCCTGCACCTCACCCCTCACGCCTCAAACCTCACGGCGCCAACGGCGCATCCTCTTCGGAAATCCGCAAAATCCCCGTCTACATGGGTGGGACGAGGCCGCACGCCAACAGGCGGCCCGGATATCAAGAGGAGATCACCCACATGCGCGTGTTCCGTATCGGGCGGCCGATGGCTGCCGGCTTATTGGGGGTTGTGGTGGCGGCAGGGTTTGCCACGCCAGGGCCCGCTGCCGCGCAGGAGGCCGTTTCGGCCTCGCGCGCGGCCACCACCAGTTTCGACATTCCGGCCCAGGACCTGGCCGCGGCGCTGTCGGAATATGCTCGCCAAAGCGGTCAGCAGCTGTTGTTTGCCCCCGAAGTCGTCGCCGGCAAGCAGGCGCCGGCCGTCTCGGGTGAGCTGACAGCCGAATCGGCCCTGGCGGCGCTGCTCGAAGGCGCCGGCCTCTATACCGCCACCACCCCGGGCGGGGCGGTGCTGATCTCCGACGCCCCAAACCCCACACCCCCGCCCGCTGGCACAGACCCTAGCGCGGGCGGGGCCCTGTACGACCCGACGGTGGATATCTCCGGGGCCCCGGGGGGCACCACCAGTGTCGAGGTGGCCCGTCGCGCCGGGGTCGAGGAAATCATCGTCACCGGCCAGAAGAAGTCCGAGCGACTGCAGGACGTGCCGATCGCCATCAGTGCCTTCTCCATGGAAGACCTGGATGCACAGAAGATCGAAGGGGGTTTCGATCTCTTGAAAGGGGTGCCCAACGTCACCTTCACCAAGACCAACTTCACCGGCTACAACTTCCAGATCCGCGGTATCGGCACGCAGGCCATTTCGGCCACCACCGATCCCGGCGTCGCGGTGAGCTTCAACAACACCACGATGATCGTGAACCGCCTGTTCGAGCAGGAGTATCTCGACATCGAGCGGGTCGAAGTGTTGCGTGGCCCTCAGGGCACCCTGTACGGCCGCAATGCCACCGCTGGCGTCATCAACGTCATCTCCGCCAAGCCGGTGATCGGCGACGAATTCGGTGAGGTCAAGCTGGAAGGCGGCAACTACAGCGCCAAGCGTATCCGCGGCCATTACAACCTGCCCCTCGGCGACACCCTGGCATTGCGCGCTGCCTACGGTTCCACCGTGCGTGAAGGCTATGGATACAACGAGTTCGACGGTAGCGATGTCGATGACCGTGACCTCTGGACCGGCCGTCTCACGCTCGGCTGGGAGCCCAGCGACCGCATTCGCGTCAACCTGATGTGGGAACGGATCGAGGAAGACGACGGCCGTGTTCGCAGCACCAAGCAGCTCTGCCATCGTGATGATGGGGTGACGAGTGTTGGTGGCTACGACCTTCTGAACTCTGAGCTCGGAAGTCGTGCACGAGGCGTATTGAATCAGGGGTGCTTGCCTGGATCGTTGTACAGCACGGACGCCTACGGTGTGCCGCACCAGGAATCCATCCCCTTCATCAGTGGGGGGCGCGAGAACGGATTCTTGGTATTGGCAGCACTGACGGGATTGATCGGCTTCAACCCGGCATTCGGTAATCCTACGGCGGCCGGTTGTCCAGAGGCAGCCCGGTATCACGGGGTCTCCCTGCTGAATCTGTGCAGCGACGTTTTCGCTGAGCGCAACCAGTCACAAGATCTGCGCTCGATCTATTCGGTGATCGAGCCGGCCTATCGCGCCAATGCCGATGTTTATGATCTCTCGCTCGATTATCAGTGGAGCGATGGCGTGGTGTTCTCATCGCAAACGGTGTTTGTTGAGGACAAGCTCTATTCCACCCAAGACTATGGCCGATTCAAGACCAGCAGAGGAATATTCAACGATCTGAGTGGTCCGCTCGTCAGTCCGCTTTATCAGCACCTGACGCCGGGTGGTGAGTTCTGCGATCCGCAGCTCGGGTGTTCGGACTCCTTGCTGATACAGGATGTGTCACAAGCGGAGAGCCGACAGTTCAATCAAGAGTTTCGATTTGTGTCGGAATTCTCGGGCGACTTCAACTTCAGCTTCGGTGCCAACTACACAAGGTTCGAAACCCTAAACGACTATTTTGTGTTCTCGAATGTCTTGAGCGCCCTGGCACAAACTCCACCATTTACTGGTGACAGTCATCCGTGTGGCGAGACGGCCGGCGAGATTGGGTGCATCTATATCGACCCTAACGACCTCTCCAACATCAATGCCGAGGGCCATAACTACTTCCGTAGTGCTAACCCCTATCGGCTGCAGTCCACCGGGTTGTTTGGCGAACTTTACTGGCGCTTGTCGGACAGCCTCAAGCTGACGGCCGGTCTGCGCTATACCTGGGATCGGAAAGTCTTCACCCCGGTTCCCAGCCAGACACTGCTGCCGGACTATAGGGAGGGCATCGCAGCAGTAGATCAAGGCTACGTTGGAATCGGCGACGGCCCGGAGGCCTGTGATCTGCTTTCGCTGTACTGCGGAATTCTTGGAAATGCGCCGGGCGGACGAGGCTATCCGGCTTCGCCGGATATTGTGCAGGTATGGCGAGAACCCACCGGGCGGATCGTCCTCGACTGGCAGCCGGCACTCTCATTTACCGATGAAACGCTGGTGTATGCGTCCTTCTCCCGAGGCTACAAAGCGGGCGGTGCCAATCCACCGGGTATCGCCCCGCCTGCGGGCATCTTCATCGAGGCCGCGCGAGGTGCGGTGTCCTCGCCGACGTTCCAGCCCGAGTATGTGAATGCCTATGAGGTCGGCACCAAGAACACCCTGTTCGGCGGGCTGCTGATGCTCAATGGTGCTGCCTTCTATTACGACTACACCGACTACCAAGTGTCGAAGATCATCGACCGCTCGGCCAGCAATGAGAACTTCGACGCCACCATCTGGGGCCTCGAACTGGAAGCGGTATTCGCACCCAGCCTCAACTGGCAGTTCAATGCGGCCATCGGCTTCCTGCAAACCGAGATCGCCGAGGGCGAGGCCTCCATCGACCTGATGGACCGCACACAGGGCGGCAACCAACCCTACCAGACCACCATCCCCAACCCCAATTACAACGTCGACCCCGACGTGGCGACGGGCATCGGTGCCGACCAGACCCAGAACGAGTTCCTGGTCTTCGACGAATGGGTGGTGATGAAGCCCAATCCCACGCAAACCGCGAACTGCGTGGCCCCGGCGGAGTTGGTGGCCTTGGTGTTGGAAGAGGGGGTGCATCAGGCTAACCTAGGGGTTCCAGGTCCCCTCAACCCTGGCTTGCTGGAAATCGCACCCGTTAGCTATCTGCTCAACCCGTTCTGTGCGGGCGGCAACATTCTCGGCACGGTCTACAAGGACGGACCTCTGCCACTGTTTGCCGGATTCTATCTGCCGCAGGATCTGCACTTCGACGCGCTGGTGGATGCCCCGAATGCTGGTGCAGGTTTTGCTGCCGATGTCAGCGGCAACGAATTGCCGAACTCGCCTGAGTTCACGCTATCGCTGGGCGGCCAGTTCAGCTTCGATCTCAGTCGTGACTGGCTAGCGACGACGCGGGTGGACTACTACCTTCAAGGCCAATCGTGGGCGCGGGTCTACAACACCGAATACGACCGCCTGCGCAGCTGGTCCAACACGAATCTCAGCCTGATGCTGTTCAACGAGCGCCACGGGTTGGCGGTGGAAGCCTACGTCAAGAACGTGTTCGACGAAAGCCCCATCACCGGGACCTTCCTGAACTCCGACGACACTGGGCTGACCACCAACGTCTTCACCCTGGATCCGCGCCTGGTCGGCGTGTCGATCACCAAGCGCTTCTGAGGGAGAGCCTGCTCATGAACGATCACACAAAAACTATTGCATTGGGGCCCATGCTACTGCTGCTGGGGCTGGTATTGATCGGAACGCCCGTCCAAGCACAGGTGGACTGTGGCGCAGGCGCTGCGCCTGCGGAGTTGGTGGTATGTGACACCACGGGTATCCGGCCCGAAACGCTGATTACCATCAATGCGGCGGCGGACGGCGTGACCTCAATGACGGTGAATACTCCACGGGCCCCTTCTGGAGTCGCTACGGACGTCAAGCTGATTCGAGGCATGGGGGCGGGCCGGATTGAGCTGGAAGTGCTTGCCGGTATCCGGATTGGCCAGATCGACTTCTCAGCGACCTCGGGGGGTGTGGACATTGCCGTCGCCGCACATGACCGACTGACCCCGGTTCCGGGTGGATGGCTTATTCAGGGTACAAGTCAACTGGGCAGTGGAGATGACCGGCTGCAAATACTGGATGGAGGTTTTGTCACGTCTTCAGGTAAAGGGATTGCGCGGAACGGTGATCGTAGCGGCCTGCAGCTGAGCGGCATCGATTTCGGGAATGGGGGTGATGTTCTCGATAACGCTGGAGTCATGTTGGTCGGCGGCGCGCGCTTCGCACGAACCGTCAGCGGTGGCGGAGAGGATGTAACGCACAACTCGTTCCACTATCCGGTTGCACACGAGATGACGTTGGTCGGGCTGGAGGTATTCGCCAATAGTGGGACGATCACTTTTGGCGGGTGGGCTGCTGAGCAGTCAAATCGTCCGGCGAGCGAGTTCGCTGATCTTTTCTGTCTTAATCGTCCTGGGAATCTCTCGGCGGTGCCAACACGATGCGGCGAGCTGTATCCCGAGACCGACGGCGAAATCGCCACAACGCTGACTATGCCGGATACTCATTTCATGGGGATGGCCGGCAGTACGCTCGTGCTGGATACCTCCCTCGGCATGGGCCGACCTCAGCGGAATTGTCAGCAACGTTCCGTCATTGGCGGCATCCTAAGTCTTCCGGGCGCAGATTGTATGGAGCTATTGGGCGGCCAGACCTCCGGTGTCACCCAGGTGGTGCTCAAGGATCAGGTGCCCAGCGACCTCGGTGCCTTCAACCCGGACGGCATCGTCATCGTCGATGTCACTCAGGGCGAAAGTGGTGCCGGTCATTTCGTGCTGTCGCCGGAATCCGACGGCTACGATCCGGCGACGCAGGCGATCGACAAAGGCCTATTCCTGTTCCCGCTGGTGTATGACGAAGCCGCGCAGCAGCACAAGCTGGTCAGCGTGGCAGGGCAGCGTGCGCATCGACTGCCGCTGCTGGTGCAGGCGGTGCAGGGCATGTCCCGCAGTGCGAGCCGACAGTGGTTCGAACGTCGCAGCGACCTGCGCAACATCGCCGAGGGCGAGCGCGACGGCGCCTGGGTGCGGCTGACCCATGACAGCGCCTCGCGCGATGGCAAGCAGACGGCGTCGGCATTTGGCAATACCTATGCGTTCGACAACAGCTACGACATCGACAGCTCGGTGTTCAGCATCGGCCGCGACTTCCGACTGGGCTCGGCCTGGGTGATTGGCGGCTCGGGCAGCTACATCAATGCCGCCCTCGATTTTGACCAGGGCAATGTCCAGGCGGACTTCGATGGTGCCGCGATCGCCGGCCATGCCAGCTATCGCGCCGGCACCGTCTACTTCGACAGCCAGGTCCAGATGAGCTGGATCGAGATGGACTTCGCCGACTCCCGCTTCGACGTTGCCACCAGCGAGTACAACGTGCTCGACGCCTCGACCCAGAGTGTGGATGCTCGCGCCGAACTGGGGCTGCACCTCGACCTGGGCGGCGGCCTGTATGCTGAACCCATGCTGGGCGCATCGTGGGTGCGCACCGAGTTTAGCGAGATGACGCTGTACAGCGGCGACCCCGCCGGCCGCCCGACCAACGAAGTCTTCGGCGGTGATTCGCCCCAGAGCCTGCGTGCCAGCCTCGGCGGGCGGGTCGGGTACGACCAGCGTCTTGAGGGCTGGCGGCTGTCGTACCTGCTCTCGGCGCGTTATTGGGAAGAGCTGCAGGGCGATACCCCGGTCCGCATCAGCAGCCACAACCCGGACGGCAGCTTGATCCCCGGCACCGAAACCCGCGTCAGCGACACCTTCGACAGCGGTCTCGGCGAGTTGGCTCTGGGGGTGGAGTTGGGTGATGCCGCCGGCCGGCTCAACGGCTATCTGCAGGCGAACAGTGTGTTCGGTGACTACGAGAGCCTGGGCCTGACGGCCGGCTTCCGGGTGCTGTGGTGAAGCGCCGGGCATCCCGGTCCGCGGCGACCGCAGTGGCCATCGCGACAACAGAAGCGGCGCCGACACCGTGGTGGCAGCGCCCATTGGAGGAGACGTTCATGAAATTCAGAGTGACCCCCGCAGTCCCGGCATTGCTGCTGGCCCTGGCCGCGGCGCCGGCAATGGCGGACAGCGATATCGCACCCGGGCCCGCCCGCTATGCCAGCGTCAGCAGTCTCAATTGGGACCTGGAAGACGGCTTTGCTGAAGCCAGCGGCGTGCGTCTGGTGCTGGGCCAACAGCTGAGCGAAAACCTCAGCGTGGAACTGCACGGCGGCATGGGTGGCGATGACAACGTCACGCTGATGACCACCGACCCGACGCCGGTGGCCGTCAACGGCGATCTCGGCCTGCAACAGTTGGTCGGGCTGTTCCTGCGGGCGCAGTGGCCCGTGACCGAACAGGTGCGCCTGTTCGGCCTGGTGGGCTACAGCCGCGTCAAGGCGGAGTTCGAGGGGGCCGCGGGCTTCACCGCGGGCGGCACGGCACTGGCGCGCGATGGCTTTGGTGAGTCCGAAAGCGGCAATAGCTATGGCGGGGGCCTTGAGTTCAATGTGCTGTCGGGCCTGCTCGACGGCGGGTTGCACCTCACCGCCGACTACATCGTCTACCTGGACCGCTCCGGCGCCCGCTTCGATGCCCGAAGCGTGGGGCTGAAGCTGGCGTTCTGACATGCAGCAAGGCGCGTGCAGATGTCCGGGCGGCCGGGTTTGCGCGTGCCAGAACCGAGGCGTAGGCTGCCTCGGGCGACCACCCGCGAAGTGGAGGAGACGCCGTTGAAACGCCTGCCGAATCCGGCGCCCGAACGGGTGGCGCTGGCAGACCTGGGGGCCGACGAGGCCTCGCAATGGGACGCCCTGGTGCGGCGTTTTCGCGCGCCGCTGGAAGGCTTCTTCCGGCGGCGTGTGGGTGATGCGGCGGATGTCGAAGATTTGGTGCAGGAAGTGTTTCTGCGCCTGTTGCGGCGTGCCAGCGGCGAGCCGATTGCGGCCATCGAGAACTACCTGTTCCGCACCGCCGCCCACGTTTACGCCGACCGCGGTCGTTACGACGCCATGCACCTGAAAGCGGCGCATGAGTCCTTCGACATGACCGCTCACGAGGTGGCGGCGGAGATCACCCCCGAACGGGTGGCGCTGGGGCGGGAATCGATCGGCTGCGTGGTGGATGCGCTGCGTCATTTGCCCGAGCGCACGCGCGACATCTTCGTGCTGCGCGCCCTCGAGCTGCACAAGACCCCGGAGGTGGCGGCCATGCTCCGCATCTCCACGCGCTCGGTCGAAGCGCACATGGCCAAGGCCCTGGCCCATCTGTCGGCCCTGCTGGAAATGAGTGAGTGAGTGGATGAACAAGTGGGACCCTCGGGACCGAACTGACGCACGCGATCCGGGCGCCACTCCGGAGATTGCGGCTGCACACTGGAGCGAAACCCTGCGGAGCAGTGGCGACGATCCGATCCTGCGGCGGGCCTTCCAGGCCTGGTACGACCTCAGCGATGCTCACGCGCAAGCCTTTGCCCGCATCGAGTCCGCGCGTGAGCGCATTGCCACCGTGGCCGACACCCCGGCGCTGATGGCGCTGCGCAACGAAACGCTCAACCGGGTGGCCCTGCGGCGTCAGCGCTGGCCGCGGGTGGCACTGGCCATGGCGGCCTCCCTGGTGGCGGCCATGGCCGGGTTGCTGGCGTTTACCGGCGCGCCCTGGCAAGAACTGCCCGGCAGCCTGTTTGAAGGCGCGCGCCTCGCGCTCAATGGCGAAACCCTCTACCGCACCGCCGTCGGCGAGCGACTGGTGGTGACCCTGGACGATGGCACCCGCTTGACGTTGAACACCGACAGCCGTCTGGTGGTGGGCTACCAGCCGGACCGGCGCGACATTCGCATGCAGCACGGCCAGGCCCTGTTCGAAGTCGCCAAGGATGCCAACCGCCCCTTCGTGGTCGCCGCCGGCGGCCGCCAGGTCACCGCCCTCGGCACCGCCTTCGACGTACGTGTCAGCGACCAACGCTTCGAAGTCACCCTGATCGAAGGCAAGGTGGAAGTCGCCGAAAGTGTGCCCGACGAGCAACGGACAACGGGCAACGCGCAACGCGATGTGGCCCCCCCGGGTGCCCTCAGCACTCAGCACTCACCACTCAGCACTGTCTTGTCTCCGGGCCAACAGCTGATCGCCGCCGCCAGCACCGGCACTGCCAGCACACGCAGCCCGCCGCTGGTCCGCCAGGCCGACATCAAACGGGTGACCAGTTGGCGCAACGGCCAAGTGATTTTCGAGGATGACCTGCTCGGCAACGCCATCATCGAGATGAACCGCTACGCCAAGCGACGCATTGCCATCGCCGACCCGGCGCTGGCAGAATTGCGCCTCAGCGGCGCCTTCGACACCGGCCAGACCGGCACCTTCATCGAAGCGCTCACCACCTATTTCCCCGTCACCGTCGCCCGCCAGAACAGCGAGGAGATTGTGCTTGCATGGCACAAGACAGTGATGAGTGGTGAGTGATGAGTGATGAGTGCTGAGAACCTTCATCCTCTCGCAGATTTCTAACTGCTTGTCTTTCATCGGGATTACGCGCAGCGTTGCAATAAATCACTGGACGTCCGTTTAGCTAGTAACCGCGAACTAAAAGCGGCTCTACCAGCTGATGTGCCAGAGGAGACAGCGCCATGCGTGCCTTGCGACCCGTTGGGGAAACCCGTCGTCATTCACCCCTGCCCGGCAGCCCCCTGCTATTGGGCTTTCTTATGTTGTGTGCGGCAGCGGTAGCAACGCTGCCCCTCGCCACCCACGCGCAGGATCTCAGCCCGCGCGAGCAGCCCTACGAGATCCCCGCCCAGGGGCTCGCCGAAGCGCTGATCACCTATTCCGACCAGAGCGGCGTGCAGGTCGTCACCAGCGGCTATGACCTGGTCGATCGCGAAACCGCCGGCATCACCGGCACCTACACCGCCGCCGCCGCACTGGATGCACTGCTCAGCGGTAGCGGCATGGAATACACCGTGGTCGGCGAAAGCACCGTCGCCCTCACCGACCCCAACGCCGCACCCATGACTCTGGCCCCCGTCGACCCAGGCGGTGCCGCGGGGGAGGGCGCTGGCGGGTTCGGTGACGGCAACGCCACCAGCGTTGCGGAAGCCCGCCGGGCAGGGGTTGAGGAAATCATCGTCACCGGGCAGAAGAAGGAAGAGCGGCTACAGGATGTGCCGATTGCGATCAGCGCGTTCTCGGCGGAAGACCTCAACGCCTACAAGATCGAGGGCGGCTTCGACCTGCTCAAAGCGATCCCCAACGTCAGCTTCACCAAGACCAACTTCACCGGCTACAATTTCCAGATCCGCGGCGTCGGTACCCAGTCGATTTCGGCGACTTCCGATCCCGGGGTCGCGGTCTCCTTCAACGGCACCGCCATCATCCAGAACCGTCTGTTCGAACAGGAGTATCTGGATATCGAGCGGGTGGAGGTGCTGCGCGGTCCACAAGGCACTTTGTACGGCCGCAACTCGACCGGGGGTGTGGTCAACGTCATCTCGGCACGGCCTGATCTGCATGAATTCAGCACCACGCTCAAGTCGGAGGTTGGCAACTATCAGAGCCGGCGCGGCTCGGCGGTGATCAATCTGCCACTGGTGCCCGGCATGCTGGGTTTACGGATTGCGGGGGCCTATACCAACCGCGACGGCTACGACTACAACACGATCACCAACAACAGCATCAACGGTCGTGATCTCTGGACGGGGCGAATCAGCCTTGGCTTCCAGCCGACTGACTGGCTGACGGGCAATTTAATCTGGGAACACTTCAACGAAGAGGACAACCGATCACGAACCGGGAAGCAGCTGTGTCATCGGGATGATGGTCCGAGCGCTATAAATGGATATACGATTGAGAATCTGGACAACGCCCCCCAGCAGAATCTCTTGCGCCGAGCCCTGTTCTCTCAGGGCTGTCAAGCCGGAAGCTTGTTCGACGCTGCGGCGTTCGGTACACCCAATGGCCTGGCGATCACCTTTGTGTTCGGAATGCTCAGCGCCCAGTCATCAGCACTTGGCCAGGATTCTTTGACTGGCGAAAAAGTGGGGGCTCCGATCCTCGTTAAGGATCCCTATGGTGGTCAAATGCAATCGTCCGACCTGCGGACAGTGGCATCCTTCCGCGATCCGATCTATCGCGCAGAAGCCGATCTCATCAATCTAAATCTGGATATCGATCTTGGTGCGGGGCTGATGCTGCACTCCAATTCGGCTTACGTTGACGATCAGACGTATTCGTTTCAAGACTACAATCGGTTCAATACGCAACCGATCTTTGTTGATTCGTCTAGGCTCGACGCGAGTGGGAAGCCGGGGGTTCCGAGCCCATACAGGGATATTCTTCCGGGCGGAATATTCTGTGACCCGCAGTTGGGGTGCTCCAACTCCTTGGCCGGATTTGACATTGCTCAAGCATCGGCTGAGCAATTCAGTCAGGAGTTGCGGTTACAGAGTGAATTCGATGGTCCGCTCAACTTCAGTCTCGGTGCGAACTACACCCGATTCGATGTGTTGGCTGACTATTACGTGATGTACAACCTCCTGACGTTGTACTCAATGATCCCGCCATTCAACGGTCCCATCGGCAGCGCCCCGTTTGAGCCGAGTATGTGTCGGAACTCGACGTTCATCTACGCTGGCCCCCCGGTGTCTACCGCTGACCCGCTTTCGACTTGCCCGTATATCGACCCTAACCCTGTAGAGTCTATTGATGGTGAGGGGCACAATTACTTCCGCTCAAAGAATCCTTATAAGCTCAGCTCTTATGCGACATTCGGCGAGTTGTACGCGCAGTTGAACGATGCGGCCAAGATAACCGTCGGCCTTCGTTATACCCGTGATGAAAAACGTTTCACACCCGTCCCCAGCCAAGTCTTGTTGTCGGTCGGTGCTCTCGCTGGCGGATACGTGAGCCGCGGGTACCCTCAGCTGGACGATATCGTGCAGCAGTGGGCAGAAGGGACGGGGCGTATCGGTATTGATTGGAAGTTGGACACTCCTTTCACCGAAGAAACTCTCCTCTATGCCTTCTATTCGCGAGGCTACAAGGGTGGGGGGGCTAATCCACCAAGCCCAGGATTTTCTACCTGGCCAGACCTAATTGCATATGGGCATATCGATGAGCAAATGGCCCAGATATTGGAGATGAGTGTAGGCGGCGCCCCGGGGGTTCTAGAATTGACTTCCGTCGAGTATGAGAGAACGTTTGAGCCGGAGTATGTCAATGCCTTCGAAGTTGGCGCCAAGAACAGCCTTTTCGACGGAGCGATGATTCTGAATGCGACCGCCTTCATGTATGACTACAAAGACTACCAAGTGTCACAGATCCGCGACCGTACAGCAGTTAATGAGAACTTTGATTCCGTGGTTTGGGGGGCTGAGCTGGAAGCTGTGTTTGCGCCAACTGTTGACTTTCAAATGGTGGCCAACGTTGGCTACCTTCGCACTCGAATTGATGACGGCGAAATGTCTATCGACATCATGAACCGCACACAAGGCAATGCAGACTATGTAGTGGCCAAGCCATGGGCGCAGTTGCCTTCGAACTGTGTGGTTCCTGCTGCGGTTGCCGCTCATCGACTGCAGACCGAGGGTATTACGAACTATTTCCAGATCTGTGGTGGCTACTATGGAACATTACAAGCTCCACTCATCGATCCGGCGACGGGTGAGACTTACGACGTCAACGACTACCCCGAACTCAACGGCGGAGCCGGCCTGTTGGCAGAGTTGGGCGGCAATGAGTTGCCGAACTCGCCACGCCTGACAGCAAACTTCGGGGCCCAGTACGGCATCGACATGTTCAAGCATGAGTGGCGGGCAACGTTGCGCGGGGATGTGTACTGGCAGGACGAGTCCTATCACCGCATCTACAACTTCGAGCCCTATGACCGGTTGAAGTCCTGGCACAACGTCAACCTGGCGGTTCGTATGGAGCACCCGCGCTCGGCATTGGCGATGGAGCTATACGTGAAGAACGTGCTGAATGACACGCCGATTACCGGAGCCTTTCTCAACTCGGATGACACCGGTCTGACGACCAACGTGTTCACCCTGGACCCTCGCTTGGTCGGCTTCAGCATCTCCAAGACGTTCTGATCAGCTCAGTGTGTAACTCCAAGGGCGGCCTTCGGGCCGCCTTTTTCAGTTCTGAGTAGACAAGATGGTGCTGGGTGCAAAGGATAGTGCTGAGTGATGAGTTCCGAGTAACGGCCGAGGCCATAGCAACAGCGGTTGCCTCTCTCAGCACTCATCACGTGGCACTCAGCACTCTATCGTCGGCTCTGCGAGAGAACGCCTTTGCTGTCGAACGGATTGACCACGCCAACGCCTGTAGGCGTGAAGTGCCGGACGTTGCGGGTGGCCACTTGCAGGCCGTGTGTCATCGCGGTGGCGGCGATCATCAGGTCGGTGCTGCTGTGTCCCAAGTTCGCGACCAACGTCCCCCAGCACCTTGCGGTCTGGGCGTCTATCGGCAGGATTCGATCCTGGTAGAGCGAGGTGACACGATCAAACCAGTCGGCCAGTTGTTCTGCAAACGCGGGGTCGGAGCTGCGCTGCTGGACGATGCCACGCTCGATCTCACCCAACGTCATCAGGTAATCCCCCCATTTTTAACGGCATTCAGAAGTGGAGCTACGCAGCGGCAGCAAGCCGCTGCATGGGGGTAATGCCACCAAGTGCCATATTTGGCCTTTCGTGATTGTACGACCAGAGCCAGTCGGTGGCGGATTGCTGCACCTGCTCGATGCTGTGAAACAGGTGTTGACTCAGCCAGTCGTAGCGTACGGTTCGGTTGTAGCGCTCGACATAGGCATTTTGCTGCGGCTTTCCCGGCTGGATGTATTCGATGCGGATGCCTTTCTCCCTGGCCCAGGTCATGAGCGCGCCACTGATCAGTTCCGGGCCGTTGTCGCACCTCAGGACCCGCGGTGTGCCGCGCCATTCGATGATCTGCTCCAGGCTGCGGATAACCCGTGTCGATGGCAGCGATAGATCCACTTCGATCCCGAGCCCTTCCCGGTTGTAGTCATCCAGCACGTTGAACAACCGAAAGCTGCGGCCGTCACTGAGCTGGTCGTGCATGAAGTCCATCGACCAGACCTCGTTACATGCCAGCGGTACTGTCAGGGGCCGCGGCAGCTGTCGCAGCAGCCGCTTCTTCGGTTTGATGCGGAGATTGAGCTCCAGTTCGCGATATATCCGGTAGACGCGCTTGTGGTTCCACCCGAACCCCTTGACGTTGCGCAGGTACAGGAAGCACAGCCCAAAGCCCCAGTTGCGGTAGGTACTGGTGAGCCGCACCAGCCAATCGGCAATGCGCACGTTTTCAGGCTCGGCTTTGGCCTGGTACCGGTAGCAGGTCTCGCTGACCTGAAAGGTCACACAGGCCTGCCGGATGCTGATCGCCTTGGAAGTTACCGCCCATCGGGCCATCTCTCGGCGCTGAGATGGCCTCACCATTTTTTTGACAGCGCTTCCTTCAGCAGCTCCGCGCTCATCTGGGACTCGGCGTACATCTTCTTCAGCCGCCGGTTCTCGTCCTCCAGCTCCTTCATCCGGGTGAGCTGCGAGACGTCCAAGCCGCCGAACTTCGACCGCCACTTGTAGAACGTCGCCGAGCTGATGCCGTGCTCCCGGCACAGCTCAGGCACGGGCGCGCCACCTTCTGCCTGCTTCAACACCGCCATGATCTGGCTGTCGGTAAATCGTGATTTCCGCATGGGAACCTCCTCGACTCAGGTTACGAGAAAATTCCACTCCCGGCTGCCGCTATCCTGTGGGGGGATTACCATCACACTCAGGTATAAGTCCGTCGTCCGCTGGTGCTTGATCCAATGCACCAGGCCGGGATGTCGACTCTGCCGCCGTAGTCCCGACAAGACGTCCGTGTCCAGTAAATACATTGGGTGGGCCCTCGGCCTAGAGTGTCGTATCGCGCGGCGTCAGGGGGATGCGCTCGAATTCCTGATCATCCTGCGGCATCGCCAGCAGGTGCTCGGCCAGGGAGGTGGCTTGCCCCTTTTCCACCGACTGTAGTCGTTGGTACTCGGTGGCTGATACCACCACCACGGCTGCCCGCCCTCGCTTGGTGACAAACTGAGCCGCACCGCTCATGGCAGCTTCGACGACGGCGCTGAAGCGATTCTTCGCGTCCTGCAAGGACCAGGGATTGGGATCCATGGCAGGCTCCTTGGGATATGAACTGGACAGGTTATCTGGCTAGTTTCGCCTTTTGCAAGGGGCGGCGCAGAAAAATACGCCGAAGAGGGGGCACGCACGTCATCGGCGCGACTGAAGACAAGGCCACAGCAACAGCGGTTGCCATTCTCATTGCTCAACACTCGGCACTGCCTCCACTCCCACCGCATCCCGCAGCCGCGGATCGTCGCCGCCGAACAGCACCGGCAGATACGCGGCCTGGGCGTTGAGGCCGTGTTGGCTGAGGCGTTCTGCGCCGCCGGGCAGTTGCCGCAGCAGTTGCATCAGCAACCAGCGCGGGGCGGTGGTCAGCACCGGGTACCACGGCAGTACGGTGGGGGGCAGGCCGAGTGCCCGCATACCCGCCCGGCCGAGGAAGGTGCGGGCGATGCTCAGGTGGCGCGCCCGGTTGAAGCGGCCCTGCAGCCAGCCGAAGCGTTGGTAGTGGCGGCCCAGCGGTTCGTCCATCAAGGCGCGGCCCAGCTCGCGGCTGGTGGCGTCCGGTGGCGCCTGCGCCAGCAGGTTGTGGTACAGGGCGATGCGGCCGCTTTGTTCGTCGTGATGCAGCCAGCGGTCGTCGACGCCCATCAGCCAGCCGATGTAGCGCCAGAGATGCATCACGTCGGCACCCTCGGCGGCCGTGATCGGCACGCCCAGCAGGCGTTGCCCCATCAGAAAGATGACGCTGAAGGCCAGATAGGTGGCGTGCATGTCGCCCTGGTTGATGGGCAAGCCGTGGGCGGTGCTGTCCCAGTCCGGCCGTGCCACCAGATGGCGCCGCACCAGGGCGTGGATAAGGCGCACCTGCAGGGTGCTGACGTAGCCCGGTGCGCCTACCGCCATGCCGCCGGGGCGGGTGCAGTCGATCCACCATTTGGTGGTCTCGGCCACCCGTTTCTGGGCGCCCTTGCTGAGCGCGCCGGTCATCACCAGGGTGCGGTTGATGGCGGCGGCCTGGTAGCCGGCCATGAGGCCAAAGTCGCGCAACACGCGCATGCCGGTGAGCCCGGAGAGGCCACAGGCGCGGGCGCCGGCGTCGAGCCGTACCGGGTCGACCCACGCCGGGACCGTTTCCACGGTGGCGAAGAACTGTCGCAGCGGGGCAGGCGGCGCGTCGAGCTGGCCGATGCCGTCACAGGCGGCGCGGTCGAACAGGGGTTTGCTGGTGGCCATGCCCACCTCACCCATCCACGCCACCAGCGCATCGGCGGCGGGGTCGCCCTGCAACAACGATTCGCCCACGGCCTGCCATTGGGCTGGGCTGGGCGTGGGGTCGCCGCGAATCAGCCAGCGCAGCGGGCCGGCCATGCGGCGGCCGGTGCTGAGATCGGCGCCGTGACGGCGGGGCAGGGGTTGGGCATGGGCATGGGGCTGGACGGGCGCGTTCATGCGCGTAGACTCATGCGAGTCATTACTCGCATTCAACTCGCATCTGTTGGCTCGGTATCGTCATGCGCAAGATTCCCCGGCAGCCCCGTTCCCGCGCGATGGTGGATGCGTTGGTCGACGCCGCGGCACTGACCATTGCCGAACAGGGCCTGGCCGACACCACCACCAACCATGTGGCGGCGCGCGCCGGGGTCAGCGTCGGCTCGCTCTACCAATACTTCGAGCACAAGGACGCGCTGGTCGATGCGGTGCTGGACCGCCTGGTGCGGGACCTCATGGCGCTGGTCGACAGCCGCCTGGCCGGCCTGTTGCAGGCGCCACCGGAAGCGGCGGCGGCCGGTCTGCTGGAAGCGGTGTTCGACTTCGTCCAGCAGGACCCGGCGCGGCTGGAGTTGATCCGCCACTGGCAGCAACTGCGCGGCCAGCGCGCACTCGTGCAGCTGGAACGGCACATGGTGGAAGCCTGCCGTCAGTATCTGCTGCTGCACGCCACCGAAGTGAAGCTGCAGAACCTGCCGGCGGCCCTGTTCGTGATCATCAGCAGCACGCTCTACACCACGGTGCATTACCTCAGCCTGCCACGGCCGCTGCTGCCCCGGGATGAGGTGATTGCCGCCCAGGCGCGGATGATCGCGGCCTACCTCAGCGCCTGATACCGCGGCGCTGTGCTCTCTCCATGGGGTAAAGAGGCATCGCTGAGGCGCCGAGCCTTGACAGCTCTTGAACGCTTGGTTAGTTTTTATTGAACGATCGGTTACCCAAAGATTCGAGGAGCTTTCCGCAATGTCGACCGTCGCTGCATCGTCCGTCGTCTGGCGTGACAACAAACGGTATCTGTGGCCCCTGGGGGCCGCCATCTTTCTGCTGCCGGTGGCTTCGGTGGCCGCCTGGTATTTCCTCGGTGGCCATGCGCTGTGGCTGTGGGCGCCGCTGGGGGTTCTCTACGGCCTGATCCCGGCCATGGATTATCTGTTTGGCGAAGACGAGGGCAACCCGCCCGACGCCGCCATCCCCAAGCTGGCCGCCGAGGGCTACTACCGCTGGGCGCTGTACGCCGCGGTGCCGGTCTACCTCGGTGCCTGGGCGTTCATGATCTGGGCGATCATGCACTTTGACCTGGCCTGGTACGAAACCGCCGGCATGCTGGTGTCCACTGGGCTGATCTGTGGTCTGGCGATCAATATCGGTCACGAGCTGGGGCACCAGACGGCGCCGCTGGAGCGGATGCTCGCCAAGCTCGCGCTGGCGCCGGGGGCCTATGGCCACTTCTTCGTCGAGCACAATCGGGGTCACCACGTGCGGGTCGCCACGCCGGAGGACCCGGCCACCTCGCGGTTCGGCGAATCGTTCTACGAGTTCTTCCCGCGCTGCATCATCGGCTCGTTGAAGTCGGCCTGGCAGCTCGAAAAGCAACGCCTGGCGCGGCGCGGCAAGAGTGTCTGGCACTGGCAGAACGACAACCTGCAGAGCTGGGCGATGACAGTCGTCATCTGGGCCGGCATGGCGGCGTGGCTGGGCCTCTGGGCGCTGCCGGTGATGCTGTTCGCCGCGGTGTATGGCGGCAGCCTGCTGGAGGTGGTGAATTATCTCGAGCACTACGGCCTGAAGCGGCAGCAGAAGGCGGATGGCAGCTATGAGCGCTGCCAGCCGCACCACTCCTGGAACTCCAACCACATCGTCACCAATGTGGTGCTCTATCAGCTGCAGCGGCACTCCGACCACCACGCCAACCCGACGCGGTCGTACCAGACGTTGCGGCACTTCGACGGCGTGCCGTCACTGCCCTCGGGCTATGCCGCGATGGTGCTGATCGCCTATTTCCCGCCGCTCTGGTTCCGCCTGATGAACCCCAAGGTGGTGGCGCACTTCAACGGTGACATGAGCCGCGCCAACATCAAGCCGTCGATGCGCGAGGCGGTGATCGCCCAGTATCGGAAATCCGAGCCGCAGACAGCGTAAAATGATGCCGATGGGCGGCGTGGTTGCCACCGCGCCGCCCTTTTTGTTGTGCTTCATCCGGCTGTGGGATGTCGCGCGCCCGGCGTGCCATCAGCATGGTGCCGGATCACCCATTGAAAGAGGGATGTTTCATGCGCAAGTGGCGCTGCTTGATCTGTGATTTCGTGTACGACGAAGCCGAAGGCATTCCCGATGAGGGCATTCCCGCAGGTACCAAGTGGGAAGACGTGCCCGACACCTGGACCTGTCCGGACTGCGGGGCCTCCAAGATCGACTTCCAGATGGAAGAGATCTGAGTCTGCCCTCAGGCTTCGTGTAGCCAGCCGTTAATGGTGAAGCGCCCGTCGGCAAATGCGCCCGACGGGCAGCTCACCGGCCGCACCTCATGCAGATAGCGGCTGAGGAAGAACACGATGCTGTTGTTCTCGGGCTGGTAGTCGCGGTAGTGCTCGGCGGCGACATAGAAGTTGTCGCGCACGGTCGAGTCGAACACCCGCAATTCGCCGCCGGTGTAGGCCTTGGGTGAGCGATTGAAGTAGTAGACGTACGTCAGCAGACGCGACCGCGTGTCGGCACTGCCGTTGTCGTTGTGCTGACGGTAGTAGTTGCCGTCGTTGTGTGCGGTCAACTGGGCTTCGAAACGCGGCAGCGGATGCTCGGGCGGCAGCCCGAAGGCTGGCAGCAAGGCGCCCAGCCGATCGCGGATTCGCTGTTCCATCAGCGCCGAAAAGGCCGGGAAGTCGGTCAACACCCACGATTCCCGATACTGTTTGTCCTGCGTGGACACACCCGACGGTGTGAACTTCGCCTCGTGGGCGATGGCGAAGTCCACCAGCGCCGCGTGGTCGGCCGGCGTGAGGAAGTCCCGCCAATGCACGACGATCGAAGGCTCTATCGGCGGTGCCGCCGTGGTTGATGCCGCGGCCGCGGCGACCAGTCGCAGCGAGGTGTCGCTGATCACCCCCACCAGTGCCTGCGTCGACACCGTGAGTCGGGACTGGCCGTGGCGCAGCGGAATTTCCACCAGGCCCGCCGGCCGCTGGTCGGCATTGACCGCAATCAGGGTCGCCAGCTGGTCCAGTAGGGGGTCATTTTCCTCGGCATCGAAGTCGATGCGATGGCCGCCGGCCAGCAGCAGGGAATAGGTACGCCAGGTCACGGGGTCACTCGTCGGCATAGGGACAGGAGCGCCGATTGTGCCGTCTCGCCGCCATCACGGCGACCGCGGTGCCCTCGCGCTACCCTAGGGGTCCAAGCCATCGGGACGCGCCGTGGACGACGACACACTGGAGATTCCCATCTTTCCGCTGGGCAGCGTGTTGTTTCCGGCGGGTGTGATGACGCTGCGCATTTTCGAGCAGCGCTATGTCGACATGACCAAGGCCTGCATCCGCGACGAGTCGCCGTTCGGCATCGCCCTGATCCGGGCCGGGTTCGAGGTGGGGCAGCCGGCAATCCCCTGCGACATCGGCTGCACCGCGCGCATCCTCGAATGGGAAGTGCCGTCACCGGGGCTGTTCAATCTGCAGGTGCGCGGTGAGACGCGGTTTCGCATTCTCAGCCGCTGGGCGGAACCGGATGGCCTGATCCGCGCGCGCGTCTCGCTGCTGGAGGCCTCGGCGCCGCAGGCGGTGCCCCCGCGCCATGCCCCGCTCGCCAAGCTGTTGACGCGGCTGATGTCCGAGCTGGGGCCGGCGTATTTTCCGATGCCGGGGCGGACCGATGATGCGGCCTGGGTGGGGTTTCGCCTCGCTGAACTGCTGCCGGTGCCGCCGGAACGCAAACAGGCGCTGCTGACCCAGAGCGACCCGCTGGTGGTGCTGGATGCGGTGGAGCAACTGCTGATCGATCTGCGGGCCCCCGACTGAGGGGCGCGGCGCCGGTTGTTGAAAAGTTTAAATATCGCAAAAACAAAGCGTTACAAGAAATACGAAAAAAATGTCGCGCCGGAGGTGCGGTTTTTCCGCTGCCGTGCGTCTTACTCAGTGAACCCCTGAAGTTCGCCCCCCGCCGGCTCCGTGCCGTCGGGGGTTTTTTCGTTGTGCCGCAGGGGGCCCAGCCGCCAGTCATCTGCCGCCTTGCCGGTGAGCCAGAGGCGATCCAGCGGCAGGGCGAGGACGCTGTGCTGCAGCCGCAACGGCAGCGGGGTGTCGCCGAAGTGGATGCGGGTTTCCAGCTCGGCCTGCAGCGGGATGTGGACCACCTGGTCCACCCGGGCGGTGATCGGTGCGGTGAAGGCCAGCCGCACCGGTTGCGAGATGGGGATGGTCAGGTCGACCGGCAGGTCGAGATCAAGCGGAATCTCACCGCTGATCGGCAGTGTCATCGGGATCCCCAGCACCCGGGTATCCATGGTGGTGTCGACCGGCACCCGGGTGTTCACCGGGATGGTGCCCTGGTAACGCACGGTGAGCGCCAGTGGCACTTCGGTGTCGAAGTCCACGTCCAGCTTCAGCGTCTCGTTGAGCCGCACCGGGATGCCGCGGCTGTCGTCGCCGGCATCTGGCCCGCGCGCCTGCAGCACCGTGACCGATACCGGCAGGTCGGCCGGCAACCGTGCCTGCAGCGCCTGATCGTGCAGGGGCACCACCGCCATGCCGTTGTGCAGCACCCACCAGGCGCCGCCTGCGCCGCTCAACAGCGCCAGGCTCATGACCAGCAGAACCAGTCCAAGCACTCGCCAGAATCCCATGATCATCTTCCGTGATGCGCCCGTCGCACGCGGGCAATGGGGGTCACCCTAGCGAAGACCAGTGCGCTTCGACTTGGCCGCGACGACAGTCCGGCAGAATATCGTGGACATGAACGCTGACAAACCAGAGGAGCGCAGCTGATGAAATGCAGTCAAACCGCCACGTGGCTGGCGGTTGCCGTGCTGTTGACGAGCCCCATGGCATGGGCCACCAATGGTTATTTCGCGCACGGTTACAGCGCCTCGCAGCGGGCGATGGGGGGCGCCGGTACCGCCCTGACCGAGGACGCGCTGATCGCCACCATCAACCCGGCCGGGGCCTATTGGCTGGAGGAGCGGCTGGATGTGACCCTCAGCCTGTTTTCGCCGATCCGCGACTATCAGGCCGGGCCGGTGGGCGCGGGGGCCGACAACAGCATCCTGCGGCTCGAAGAAGGCGGGCTGCGCAGCGATAACGAGATGTACTACATCCCCGGATTCGCCTACACCCGCCGCCTCGATGAGGTGTCCAGCTGGGGCATCGCCGTCTATGGCAACGGCGGTCTCAACACCGAGTACCGTGGCAGCACCACGCATTTCGGCGAGGGCTTCGCGGTGGGCGTGGCGGGTCTCGACCTGATCTCGCTGGAGACCCGCTGCGAAGGCGCCTTCGGCGGGGGTGTACCGGTGGCGGGCGAGGGCGATACCGGGGGCTTTTGCGGCAATGACGATGCCAATGCCGGGGTCGATCTGATCCAGCTCTTCATCGTCCCGCACTATTCGCGCCGCATCGGCGAGCGGACCTCGATCGGAATTGCGCCGATCTTCGCCGGACAGCGCTTCCGTGCCGACGGTCTGGGCGCGTTCCGGCAGTTTTCCAACCAACCCGACCGGGTCAGCGGCACCGGCCATGACACCGCCTATGGCTATGGTGGCCGCGTTGGCATCCTCACCGGGGCGATCCCGGGTTTCGGCTTTGGCGCGTCTTACCAGACCCGCATCCGGATGACCGCCTTCGACAAGTACGCCGGGTTGTTCGCCGACGATGGCGATTTCGACATCCCCTCGACCTGGAACATCGGCCTGTCGGCCCACCCCAGTGACGATTTGCGGATTGCCGTCGATTTCCAGCGCATCAACTTCAGCGAAGTGAAGGCGGTCGGTAATCGCTTCGACACCAACGACTTCGTCAACAACTGTGCGCGGCCACGACTGCTCGCGGGGCTCGGCTTCGGCGGCAGTCTCGATCCGAGTCCGTCGTGCCTGGGGTCCGCCAGCGGCCCCGGCTTCGGCTGGCAGGATGTCGAGGTGGTGAAGCTCGGGGTGCAGTACCGCGTGGCCGCCTTCAAGCTGCGTGCCGGTTACAGCAAGGGCGACCAGCCGATCCCGGCCAGCGAGCTGCTGTTCAACGTGCTCGCCCCGGCGGTGCCGGAGGAGCATTTCACCGCCGGCCTGGGCTACCAGCTCAGCCGTCGGGTGGGCCTGGACTTCGCCTTCATGTACGCCAAGTCGCTGACCGTGTTCGGCCCCAACCCGCTCAGCAATACCGACGCCACCGCCGTGGATCTGGTGCTGGGTGCCGGCAGCAACGCGACCGCCTTCGGCGCCGATGCCAATGACCAGACGCTGCGACTGAACATGCGGCAGTGGGAGGCCACGTTCTGCTTCAGTTACCGCTTCGAGTGACCGTGACCGGGCTGATGCCGGCGCCGTGTCGCGCCGGCATCAGCCGTTGCGGATACGCGCCACCAGGGCGGCGGTGAATTGCCGGGTGTTGGCGCTGCCGCCGAGGTCGCCGGTGCGGATCTGGTCGACGTTGTAGGTCTGGTCGATGGCGTTGCGCAGTCGGCCGGCAAGCTCGCCGCGCTGCACGTGATCGAGCATCATCGCCACCGCCAGCAGCAGTGCCACCGGGTTGGCGATGCCCTTGCCGGCGATATCCGGTGCCGAGCCGTGCACCGCTTCGAACAGGGCGGCGTCATCGCCGATGTTGGCGCCCGGCGCCATCCCCAGGCCGCCCACCAGTCCGGCCACCAGATCCGACAGGATGTCGCCGAACAGATTGGTGGTCACCAGGGTGTCGAACTGCCAGGGATTGAGCACCAGCTTCATTGCGCAGGCATCGATGATGACGTCGTCCAGCGCGATGCGGTCGGCGTAGTGCGCCTTGTGCAGCTTGCGCGCCTCGTCGAGAAAGATGCCGGTGAGCAGTTTCATGACGTTGGCCTTGTGGACCACGGTCATCTTCTTGCGGCCGAGCGAGATGGCGTGCTCGAAGGCGTATTTCAGCAGCCGCCGGGAGCCCTCGCGGGTGTTCACACCGGTGGCGATGGCGATCGCTTCGGGGTCGCCGTTGAGCGGAATGTAGTGTTCGTAGCCGACGTACAGCCCGCCGACGTTCTCGCGGTACACCAGGAGATCGATGTCCTCGTAGCGGCCACCGGGGATCAGGGACCGGGCCGGACGCACGTTGGCATACAGGCCGAAGGTTTCGCGCATGCGCACGCTGGAGGAGCGGTAGCCGCCGCCGGCCGGGGTTTCCAGCGGCCCCTTCAGGGCAAGTCGGGTGCGGGCGATGCTGTCCAGCGTGGCCTGCGGCAGCGGGTCGCCCGCCGCCTTCACCCCGGCCAGCCCGGCTTGCTGGATGTCCCAGTCAAAGGGGCTGCCCAGTGCTTCGAGCACGGCGACGGCGGATTCGACGATCTCCGGACCGATGCCATCACCGGGAATCAGCGTGGCGGGGATGGCAGTGGACATGGCGGTACTCGTTGAGGGCTCGCCGCATTATCGACGATTCCTCGGGGCTGCCGCCCGTTTTCCGCGGGCTCAGAAGCGTCGCTGGCGCTTCTGATTGCGCGCCCGCTACAAACTCCCGATTCCCGACTCAAGGCATATACGCGCCACCATTGGCATCCAGCGCCGCGCCGGTGACGGCACTGGCGTAGTCGGACACCAGGAACAGTGCCGCACGCGCGCACTCGTCATCAGTGGGGATGCGGCCGAGCGGAATGCTGGCCTCGATCGGCGCTTTCAGCTGTTCCACCGGCACCTTCTGTTCGCTGGCCTGCCAGTTGAAGTAACCCTCCACCGGTGCGCCCCACATCCAGCCCATGTGGATGCTGTTGACGCGAATGCCATCCTTGCCGACTTCCTTGGCGAGGTATTTCGCCGAGTTGGCCAGTGCCGCCTTCGAGGCGGCGTAGCCGGCCTCGCCCAATGGCGGCACCTGGCGCGCGGCCATGGTGTTGATCATGACGATGGCGCCGCCGCCCTGTGCCTTCATCTGCGGCAGCGAGGCCTGCGTCAGTTTCAGCGTGCCGATCAGGTTGGTCTGCAGCGGGATGTGCCAGCTGTCGAGGTCGGCATCGGAGACGTAGTCCATCGCGCCATGGACGAAGGCGCTGTTGACCAGCGCGTCGATGCGGCCGAAGGTTTTTACCGCCGCCGCCACCAGTGCATCGCATTGGCTGCGGTCGGTGATGTCGCAGGTCTGCTTGAGCACTTGAGTGTGGGTTCCCAGCGCCTTGATGCGCTGCTCGGCGTCCTCCAACTTGTCGGCCGAGCGGGCCGAGATGATGACGCCGGCGGCGCCTTCACGGGCGGCTTCTACCGCCAGCTTCACCCCGAGGCCGGGGCCGATGCCGGAGACGAGGACGATCTTGTTGTTCAGCAGCATGAGGGGGCTCCGTGAGGGGTGAGGTGTGAGGTGTGAGGAGGTTGGAGCGCAGCTTGCGCGCGACGGCTAGGCTTTGATGTGTTGAGCCCGATACTCGGCAAAAGCATCGCGAATGCCGTCATCGGTCAGGCCGAACTGCGGGGCGCTGTAGTCGTGGCCGCCCTGGTGGGTCTTCTCGTCCTCCACCAGCCAGGCGCGCATGCGGGCTTCGGCGTCGGCGTCGCGTGGCAGGCCGATGAAGTCGTAGATCTTTTCAACCACCGCCATCGGCTGTTTCACGGTGTCGCGGAAATCGACATCGAGGAACTGTCCCGGCGCGGTCTGGCGCACGTCCATGGTGTGGTAGAGCGCGCGGTGCATCAGGTCGTGCCAGGTGCGGCCGGCGGCATGCGCATTGGCCTCGGCGCTGTAGATGCCCCACAGGGTGTGGATGAAGCTGGCAATCGACGGGATGCTCTGCACCGGGTCGCGGTGGGTGAGGATCACCTGCACGCCGGGGAACACCTTCAGCAGCAGATGCATGCGCAGCAGGTGGTGCGGCGCCTTCAGCACCCAGCGACCGGGGGTCTTGCCGCGCTGCCGCTGCTGCCATTGCAGGAACTGCAGCATGCGGCGCAGATAGTCGTAGGCGGGGGTCTGGTCCTGCGCATCCAGCCAGCGGTCATAGCCGGGGATGTCGGCATAGGCGTTGAAGGCGCTCATGAAGCTGTGCTCCATCAGCATCACTTCCTCGTCGGCCTCGTCCGCATTCATCGGATGGATGGCGGTGAGCTTGGGCATGGCGGTGGTCATCATGTCGACCATCTCGCGTGCCGCCTGGATGCGGGCGGTGGGCGCTGCCAATGCCTCGCCGGGGAACGGCACCGGGAACTGCGACTCCCAGAACGCCATCCACGAAAAGCGCGGGTCGCGCGACAGCAGCCGGTGCAGCTTGGTGGTGCCGGTGCGTGGCAGGCCGACGATCACCACTGGTGCGTCGACGGTCTCGTTGGCGATCTCGGGGTGGGCGGAAAATGCCGCTTCCACCCGCAGCCGGTTGGCCAGCTGGGTCACCAGCTTCTGGCGAAAGATGCCGGCGCCCATCTCCGACAGCCGCGCCTCGGTGTTCAGCGCCGTACACAGCGCCTCCAGGCCGGGACGGAAGCGGGCATCGCCGAAATCACGCAGGCCGCCGGTCTGTTCACGGGCCTCCGCCAGCAGCGCATCAGGGGTGAGGGTCATGCACGGGTCTCGTCAAGAAAGGCGGCGCGCGTCATCACGCGGGTTTCGGGATGCACCGGCTCGCACGCGCCGACCCAGCGCAGACACATCGTGCCGCGGTCGTGGCCGGTGGTTTCCAGCCGGTTGGGGTGGGGCAGGTCGTCGTGGCTCAACACCAGGGTGACGCTGCCGTCGGCATTCGGCGTGGCGCTGTGCGCGTTGTGGTGGATGCGGTGGTAGCGGTAGTCCAGCGACTCCATCCACCAGTTGTTGATCTGCAGGTTCCAGAAGCGGCAGTCGGGAATCCGCGGCAGATGGATCACCAGCACCTCGTCGGGCCTCAGGGCCCAGTAGGCGTGGTAGTAGAAGATGTTGGGATCGCCGCCGACACGCTGACACAGCGCCTGGTCGGCCGGCGGCAGTTCGTTGGTACGCGGCAAGTAGCTCTGCGCCCAGTCGGCAAATAACCGCGCGGTGCCTTCGACGAAGTGTGCGGTGCGGCTGAGGCTGGTGGCCAGGCGCTCGGCCGTCAGGGGTTGCGGCGCGCCACCATCGCGGCGGTGGATGGTCATCCGCGCCGGTTGCTCGGCGCTGCGGTCGCGGAAGGTCTGGCGCACGATCACCGCATTGCTGTCGGCTTCCAGCTTCAGCCCGTTGCGGGCGGGCGGCGTCTGGCTGAGCACGATCTCGAAGCGACCGTCGGCGTCGCAGTCGAGGTCGGCCGCGTCGAGAAAGCCGGTCTGCGTCATCTTGCCGTCGGTTTCGTAGCCGCCCTTCTGGCTGCCGAAGCTGAGGTAGTCCACCGTGCCGCGTTCACCGCGGATCAGGTATTCGTGGCGGCCATCGATGCGGCCCATGAGGTAGAGGTTGTCCGGGTTGTCGGCGCCGATCTTGGCGGTCTCGTGCGAGGGCGCGAGAAAGCCCGGCGCCTCCGGGTCGGCAAACTCCAGGTGCATGTCGAGGCCGATGCGCAGCAGGCGGGTGAGATAGCGAAAGCCCTCGGCGCGGTCCAGCTCGCTCACCGGCGCCTCCGGGCGCAGGATCTGCTCGCCGGCCCGCTTCAGGTGGTCGCAGAAGTCTGCCCAGACGCGGCCGTCGACCACGGCATCGCGGGCGGCTGAATCAGCCATCGGTGATCCTCGGGGCGGCTGTTTGCCGCTCGTGTTGTCGGAGCTGGGACAGTAGTCAGCGCGCTGCGCGCGAGCGTCACCTGTTTGGGGTAGACCTGATGGGCAAGCGCTTTCGGCGCCGGGTCTATGGCGACTTTCTGGCGGTCTTGCGTCGCGGCGTCGGCGCCGAGGGCTTGGCCTTCTTTGCGGTCTTGGCGCGTGGGCGGGCGGGTGCTTTCGGAGGCGCGATCCCAAAGGCCTTTTCCAGCTCGGTCAGCGCGTCTCCGGTGTATACCGCCAGCCGCTGCAGGCTGGGGATGGCTTCGCGGCAGCCGAGGAAGCCGACGGCCACACGGTCGCAGTAGCCGACCAGGGTGATGTTGATGGCGTAGCCGTCGAACAGGAACGACACCGGGTACATCGCTTCCAGTTCGGCGCCCATCAGATACAGCGGCTGCTTGCTGAGGACGACATTGGAAATCACGAAGTTGAAGAACGGCGGCAGCTTCGGCAGCAGGCCGGTCATCTGGCCGAGGATCAGCGGCGACAGCCCCAGCAACGCCAGCTGATTCAGCGCGGTCTGCGGCATCGCCGACAGTTCGCGTTTGGCGCGGCTGCTGACCCGAGAGACGGCGCCCAGTCGCTCGCGCGGGTCATCGATGTGCGTGCCCAGCGGACAGACGAAGCCGGCGACCGCATTACCGGCCTTGCCGTCGGGGCGGATCAGGCCCATCGGTACCGACGCCAGCAGCGGTTTGTCGGGCACATTGCCCTGCTCCACCAGATAGCGACGGATGGCGCCGCCGCAGACCGCCAGCAGCACTTCATTGGTGGAGGCGTTGCCGGCGCTGGCCACGGCTTTCAGCCGGTCCAGCGAGAGAATCTGGGTGCCCAGGCGCCGTTGCGCGCTGACGGGCACGTTGAACAGGCTGCGGGGCGTCGACAAGGCGGCGCGGGTGGGGCTGTCGTCGCCGCGGCTCATCTGGAAAATGGCCTTGCCGAGGTCCCCCAGTGATCGCACCTGATGGCCGGCCAGGCTGACCGGGCGGGCCAGACGCTGGCCGAGGCTGGGCACCGCGCTCGGTGGGCGGGCCTTCGGCGGTTTCTCGGCGAGCACCCAGGGGCCGTCGGCACGGGTGTCGTTCGGATCGGTCGACAGCCAGCGTTGCACCATGCGCATCGCGCCCATGCCGTCGATGGCGCAGTGGTGGGCCTTGAAGTAGAGGGCAAAGCGGTTGTCTTCGAGCCCCTCGATCAGGTGCGCTTCCCACAGCGGCCGGTTGAGGTCGAGCGGGTGCGAGTGCAGTCGGGCGACCAGAATCCCCAGCTCGCGTTCGCCTCCCGGGTAAGGCAGGGCCGAGTGGCGCAGGTGGTAGTCCATGTCGACCGGGCTTTCCACCCAGGCCGGCGCCAGCTTCGACAGCGCGGTCTGCGACAGCCGGTAGCCGAACGGTGCCGGCATGAAGGGATGCTCGCGCATGCGCGACAGCAGTCGCTGGAAGAAGTCACGCGGCGCCTTGGGCGGCAGCCGGAAGGTCATCAGGGCGCCGACGTGCATCGGCGTGCGTGGTGATTCCATCCGCAGAAAGGCGGCATCCAGTGTGCTGAGGTACTGCATGGTGGTGTCTCCCATCGCGATTGGCATCGTTGTTATGTCGCGAACATGCCTGACCCCGGGGAAATCCACCAGCGTCATTCGGACGAGTTCGGGCTGTCAGAGAACGCTCACACGGCGACGAGGCGAACTCGCGCAGGTTTGCAGTGGAGGTCTCATCGTAACGGATGACCCCGACAACGCGAGCGCTGGTTAGGCTGCAACGCGAGCAGTTCGACATTCAACAAGACCGGAGATCGGCAGTGGGCCAGGAGCAGGGACAGAGTGCGCGCGGACATGCGCGCCGAATGGGTGCGGCCGTGCTGATCGCACTGGGCCTTCCGGGGATGGCGCAGGCCGGGAGTTTCAAGCTGTTCGGGCTTGATGGCGGCTATCAGTTGCAAGGTGCCTACGCGCTGGCAACGCGCCTGAACGCACCCGCCTCCGGCATCGTCAATACGCCGCCGAGCCCGGAAATCCCGATTCCCGATTTCATCAAGCTGCCGGAGTCCAACAACTACGACGACGGCGATCGCAACTTCGCCGAGGGGTCGGTGGTGAACAACCGCCTGTCGCTGCTGGGCGAGATCCAGTTGAGCCGGGGTGACTACGGGCTGCTGGTGCGCGGCGACGCCTTCTACGATTTCGCCTACATGCGCCGCAACGACAACGATTCGCCGATGTCGATCAACCGCACCGCCGGTGATCCGCAGTTTCCGTTCGAGGGTGATCTCACGCGTTTCAGCAAGGAGGCCAAGAGCCGCGCCGGCCGTCGGGGCCGCCTGCTGGATGCCTACGTGTATGGCAGTTGGTACTTCGGTGAGGCGTCGGCGCTCAACCTTCGGGTCGGCCGCCATATCGCCGCCTGGGGTGAAAGCCTGTTCTTCTCCGGGGTGGCGCTGGCACAGGCGCCGGCCGATGCCACCAAGGCGACGGTGCCGGGCGCCGACGTCAAGAGCATCCTGTTGCCGGTCAACCAGGTCTCGATGCAGCTGGCAATCAACGAGAAGTGGACACTGCTGGGGCAGTACAAACTGGAGTTCAAGCCGGTGGAGCTGAACCCGGTCGGTGAATACTTCTCGGTGAGCGACGTGGTGGGCCCCGGGGCCCAATTCATCTACGGCATCGAAAATCCGCTGTATCTCGAGAACCTTGAAGATCTCAATCTCGCCTCCGGCGAGCTGGCCGAAACCCTGCAGTTGGTGGTCGACCTGCTGGCGCCGGGTCTGCCCACCGGCCAGCTCACCCAGGTGGTGGGTAACCTGCTGAACCTGCTCGACCCCCTGCTGCCGGACATTCCGGTGCCGGGCGGCATCATCAACCAGCCCAACACGCCGCGGTACGTCAACGTGGTGCGGCAGGATGACATCGTGCCCAGCGATCACGGCCAGTGGGGCGTCGGCCTGAAGTACCAGATCACGCCGGAAACCACGCTCGGGGCCTACCGCCTGCGCTACCACAACACCACGCCGGCGCCGGTCCAGAACTATGGCGAGGCGCTGCTGGTGCCGGGCAACGGCATTCTGCAGCCGATCACCACCGGCACCCTCGGGTTGCAGGTGCCGGTGACCTACAACATCCGCTACTTCGATGGGGTCGACCTGTCCGCCCTGAGCTTCTCGACCTCGCTGTTCGGCGCCAATGTCGGCGGCGAAGTGATTCTGCGGGAAGGGGTGGATGTGCTGGTCGATGTCGATGGCGGACTGCTCGGCCCGGTGCCGACACCGACCCGTGCCGAGGTCTGGCAGGGGCTGTTGTCGGCCCTCTACGTGCTTGGCCCGCGGTTTGGCTGGGATGCCCTGACGCTGGTCGGCGAGACCGGCTTCGTCCACGTCGAGGACCTGGAGGCGGCCTGCGGCCCCAACGGCTGCTCCACCGACCTGTCCTATACCCGCGATGCCTGGGCCTATTCGATCCTGGCGCTGATGGACTTCCGCAACATCACGGCCGGCTGGGACCTGCAGGTGCCGATGTCGTTCTCGGCGATCGGCAGTGGCCAGTCGTCGCTGCTGTCGGGCCTGGGCTCGCTGATGGGGGAGGGCGACATGCGCGCCAGCATCGGCTTCAATTTCACCCGCCTGCAGAAGCTCGAAATGGGGGTCAGCTACAACGCCTTTCTGGGCAGCCCGCAGTTCGAGCGCCGACCCTATGCCGACCGTGACTACCTGGCCCTGACTGCCAAGTACCGGTTCTGAACACGACCGACCCCGATCCTGAACCCCAGGGCCTGTTAGCGCTAACAGGCCCTAGTCACTTCGGATGAAGCCGTGTTCCGGTCCCCGATCTACGGTGCGCCAGCGGTATCCAATAAAGATAGGGAGGAGCCCATGGGCGCGTTGGCAGGCCGTTTCGGTGGTGTCGGGGTCGGGGTGGTGATGGCGGTGTTTTCGGGCAATGCCATGGCCGGCAGTTTCAGTCTGTTGGGGCTGGATGCCTCCTACAAGTTGTCGTTGGGCTACAGCCTGGCGGTGCGCATGGGCGATCAGGCCAGCGCCCTGGTGAATGCACCGGTGGACCCGTTGCAGCCGCAGGTGCTGCCCTCGGGCCAGGCCATTGGATTTACCCATACCGGCTTGTCGACCACCATCAACCTGGATGACGGCAACCGCAACTTCGACAAGTATTCGCCGATCAACAACCGCCTGACCTCGTTCGGCGAGTTCTCGCTGCGCAAGGGCAATTTCGGCATCGTCACCTCGGGGGCGGCGTTCTACGATTTCGCCTTCCAGTCCACCAACGACAACGATTCGCCTGACACCATCAACAAGCGAAACGGTCCGGTTGACGAATTCCACCCGGACGCGGTCAGCACCAATGGCGAACGGGCGCGGGTGCTGGAAGCCTACGCCTTTGCCGATTTCTACCTGACCGACGACATTGCGCTGAACCTGCGCTTCGGCAAGCAGCTGGTGGCCTGGGGCGAGAGTCTGTTCTTCCCCGGTATCGTGTCGGCCCAGGGCCCCAACGATGCCACCAAGGCGTTCGTCCCGGGGGCCGAGATCAAGGAGATCCTGCTGCCGGCACACCAGGCCTCGTTCCAGTTGCAGATGGGGTTCAACTACACGCTGATGGGGTTCTATCAGTTGCACTTCAAGCCGACCGAGGTGTTCCCGGTGGGCGACTTCTTCTCGGTGGCCGACGTGGTCGGACCGGGCGCCGAATTCGCGCATGGCTCGATCAACCCGGCCAGTGGTGCCGGCTGCCCGGGTCTGCTCGATCTCGATCCGCTGCCGCTGGATCTCAGCCAGCTGTGCATGCTGGCGACGCCCGTGGGCGCGCTGCTGAACTCCGAGGACACCATCAAGACCATTCGCGGGCCGGACATCATTCCCGACAAGGATGGCCAGTGGGGGATCGGCCTCAAGGCACAGATCACCGACAGCACCACGCTGGGGTTCTACCATCTGCGGTATCACAACCATAATCCGACGGTGCAGCTGAACTTCGGATTTGCGCCGCTGGGCGAACTGCCGAACGGCACGCCGGTGACCACCGCGCTGATCAACCAGGAAGTCCCGGTCACCTACCAGATCCGCTACTTCGACGACATCACCATGAACGCGGTCAGTTTCTCGACGACCCTGTTCGGTCTGAATGTCGGCGGCGAGGTGATCTACCGCGAGGACATCGACCTGCCGGTGGCGGCCGCGGTCTCCGGGGTGATCAGCCCGATCTACTCGCGCGGCAACACCATCCAGTCGAACCTGTCGGCGATCTTCGTGACCAATCCGCGCTTCTGGATCTACGACGAAGTCGCCGTGGCGGCGGAAACCTCCTTCCTCTACGTCGACGAGGTTCAGGCCATCGATGCACGACCCGGGCTGGTGCCGCTGGGCGACGGTGACACCCTGTTCTACGACCAGAAAGCCGCCGCCTACCAGTTCCTGGTGCTGCCGAAGGGCCGCAACGTGTTCCCGGGTTGGGACATCGGTACGCCGATCTCGGTGGCGCACGCCTTCTACAACTATGCCTCCAGTGCCGGCACCTTCGGCTCGCTGTTCGGCGAGGGCGATGTTCGCCTCGGCCTGCAGGTCATTGCGCAGTACCTGCAGAACCTGGAATTCGCGGTGGGGTACAACTGGTTCCTCGGCGACCCGGGCGCGCTGGTCGGCGACAGTCCGATCCCCGCCAACGCCGTGGCGGACCGCGAGTACGCCACCTTCACCATCAAGTACAGCCTGTAGGCGTCGACGGGGACGCCATTGACGATATGACGCAAAGCACCGCATTCGATCCCAAGGCGTTCCGCCAGGCCCTCGGCAGTTTTGCCACCGGGGTCACCATCATCACCACCCGGGCGGCGGACGGTACGCCGCTCGGGCTGACCGCCAGCAGCTTCAACTCGGTGTCGCTGGAGCCGCCGCTGGTGTTGTGGAGCCTCGCCAACAACGCGATGAGCTTCGAGCACTTCCGCGATGCCGGGCACTGGGCGGTGCATGTGCTGACCGCCGATCAGGAAGCCCTGTCCGGGCGTTTTGCCCGGCGCGGCGAGGACAAGTTTGCCGGCATCGACATCGAGGAGGGGGCCGGTGGCGTGCCCCTGCTCAAGGATTGCGCCGCCCGCTTCCAATGTCGGACCGCCTCGACCTATCAGGGCGGCGACCACCTCATTTTCATCGGCGAAGTGCTGGCCTTCGACCAGTCGGAAACCGCGCCGCTGGTGTTCCACGGCGGCCGCTATGCGCATGCAACCCGCCGCGACGGCCCCGGCGAAAAGCCGCGCGCCGCGGAACTGGCCGGCAGCTTCGGTGAAGACTTCCTGGGGTATCTGCTGGGCCGCAGCCACTTCCAGTTCTTCGGCCAGATTCGCGGACTGCTGGCGGAAGCCGGGCTCACCGACGAGGCGTTCTATCTGCTGTCGACCCTCACGCTCAAGCATGTGATGACGGGTGCCGAGCTGGAGCGGGGGATGGCGGGCGTGCTCAACCGCAGTGCCTGCGATGCCATTGGCGATCTGGTCGCTCGCGGCCTTGCCGAACAACTGCCGGAAACCGCGGATCAGGGCGTGGCCTACCAACTCACCGCAGCCGGCAGCGACTGTGCGCTCAAACTCATCGCCGCTGCCAAAGCACTGGAAAGCCAGGTGCTGGAGCGACTGGGCGCCGGCGAAGGCGCTGTGCTCAAGTCCCTGCTCAATCGACTGGTGCATGCAATCGACCCCGGCGTTGAGGCGCTCTGGCGACCGGTGGACTGAGGCGCGGTGCCGCCTGCGTCGCGGTGACGATCGACGGTCGATCTGCAACCGCCTGACTTGACGTCAGGTGGATGTCGGCCGATTATGGACCGATCAGTCCGGAATCGATGAGACCCCACCGCAGCCATGGCCCGTACCCGTGCCTTTGATGAAGACCACGCGCTCGAACGGGCGCTTTCGGCGTTTTGGACCAACGGCTACAAGGCCACGTCGCTTGATCAACTGCTGGCTGCCACCGGACTGAGCAAGAGCAGCCTGTACGACACCTTCGGCAGCAAGCGTCAGTTGCTGGTGAGCTGTCTCGATCGCTACGACGCGATGCTGCGCGAAGGCATCCTGGCGCCGCTGCTGCAGCCCGGCGCCAGTCGTCCGGCGATTGAGGCGGCCCTGCGCCGCTGCGTCCACCAGGCCATACAGCCCGAGGGGGTGCGGGGCTGCTTTGCCAACAATTGCCTCACCGAGCTGGCGACGGTAGATGCCGAATTGCAGAACGCCGCACGTGCCGTACGCCAGCGTTTGGAAGCCGCGCTGATGCAGGCCGTCCGGCACGGGCAGGCCGACGGCAGCATCGGCACCGCCGAATCGCCCCGTGCGCTGGCGCGATTTCTCGTTAATACCGTGACCGGACTCAATCTCGCGGCCAAGGCACAGCCCGGGCGGGCAGCGCTGGAAGACATCGTGCGGGTGGCACTGCGCGTACTCGATTGATCACTCGCCAGGCCCTGGAGGCCGACATGAGCCATTTCAAGGCAATTTTTGTTTCGACCTTTCTGGCGGCATCGGCCGTGGGGTTTCTGCTGGCGCTGGTGCAGCTACTGCAGGCGGGCATCGCATCCGCCTGGCTGGGGACGGTGATCGCCTGCGCCGGACCGACATTGTTCTTCACCCGGGTGTTTGCCTTTCCGCCGGCGCGCACCTCCCGCAACCTCTACCCGATGCTGATGGCCGGCATTGTCGGCACGGCGCTGGCCGGTTTGATCGGGGGCGTCGGTGGCATCGCCTTCTGGCTGGCGTTCGGGGTCGGGGTGGTTGGGTGTCTCGGATACGTTTTCTGGTACTCGCGGTTTGCCCCGCCCACCGGCTCGGTACTGCGTGAAGGGGCGACACTGCCCGACTTTCAACTGCAGGAGAACGGGCAGCCCGTCAGCCGCGAGGCACTCACGACGCAGCCGGCACTGTGGATTTTCTTCCGCGGTAACTGGTGCCCGCTGTGCATGGCGCAGATCCGCGAAGTCGCAGCCCAGTATCAGGCACTGGCACAGCGCGGCGTGCAGGTGCTGCTGGTCAGCCCGCAACCGCAGGGGCACACGGCATCACTGGCGTCGCGGTTCCAGGTGCCGATGCGATTTCTGACCGATGGCGGCAATGCGGCGGCGGCCCGCCTCGGCATTCTCGAGCGTGGCGGCCTGCCGGCGGGCATGCAGATGCTGGGCTACGACAGCGACGTGCCGCGGCCCAGCGTCTTCATCACCGATGCGCACGGACAGGTGATCTATTGCGACCTGACCGACAACTATCGGGTTCGCCCGGAGCCGCAGCAGTTTCTGGCGGTGCTCGACCGCCACGCCATTGTCTGACTGACCCGTCACCGGAGCCGACCATGATCGACCTGTATACCGCCGCCACCCCCAATGGCTGGAAGGCCTCCATCATGCTCGAGGAGCTGGGCGTGCCCTATGCGGTGCACCCCATTTCGCTGTCGAAGGGCGAGCAGAAGGCACCGGACTACCTGGCACTGAATCCGAATGGCCGTATCCCCACCATCGTCGATCGCGATGAAGATGATCTGGCGGTATTCGAGTCAGGGGCGATTCTGGTGTATCTCGCCGAGAAGTTCGGCCGGTTGCTGCCGACCGACCGCGCCGGGCGTTCACGGGTGATGCAGTGGCTGATGTTCCAGATGGGCGGCATCGGACCGATGCAGGGCCAGGCCAATGTCTTTTTCCGCTACGCGCCGGAGAAGATTCCGTATGCCATCGAGCGCTACCAGAGCGAGACCAAGCGGCTCTATCGCGTGCTCGACACCCGGCTGGCCGACCATGAATACCTGTGTGATGACTACTCGATTGCCGACATCGCGCACTGGGCCTGGGTGTCCCTGCACTTCTGGGCTGGCGTCGACATCGATGACCTGCCGCATCTGCAGCGCTGGCTGGCGGCGGTGCGGGCCCGCCCGGCGGTGCAGCGGGGCATCGTCATTCCGCACCCGATCGATCTTGGTGGAGACGGAGAGGCCACCCGAAAGATGGCGCAGTCGATGTTGGTGACGGCAACCAAGCCGGCCGCCTAGGCGTCCGGCGCGGTGCCGGGCGGGTCTACCGGCTGCAGGCCGCTGGGCCCCTTGCCCACCGGGTTGCGCGGCAGCACGCGGACCTCGCGCTGCGGGAACGGGATCTCGATGCCGTGTTCGCGCAGGGTTTCGAAGATCATCAGCAACAGGTCGCCACCGACGCGGTTACGGCCATCGTCGATGCCTTCCATCCAGAACTCGACGAACATGTTGACCCCGGAATCGCCGAAGCTGTCGATCTCGCAGTCGGGCCGTTCCTCGATGGGAATGTGCTCGCCGGCAATCACCTGAGGGTGCTGCGCGACGGTCTCGCGGATCAGTTGGCACAACCGTCGGATGTCGGTGGCGTAGGCCACCGAAAAGTCGACCCGGTAGCGCTGTTTGCGGTCGCGGTGGGTCCAGTTGGTGAAGGGCTTGGTGATGAAGGTCTCGTTCGGCACCAGCACCGCCTTGCCCTCGAAGCCCTCCAGCGTGGTGTAACGCAGGGTCAACTCGCGGACATAGCCGTTCTGCCCCCCTTCGATTTCCACATAGTCGCCCACCGACAGCGAGCGGTCGAAGAGGATGATGATGCCGGAGATGAAGTTCGAGGCGATCGATTGCAGGCCGAATCCCAAACCCACCCCGAGGGCGCCACCGAAGACCGCCAAGGCCGTCAGGTTGATGCCCATCACCTGCAGCAACAGCAGCACCACCAGCAATGACAGGCCGATCTGGAACAGCTTGGCGAGGACCTCCCGGGTGCGGACATCAAGCCGTTCCTGACGCCGGATGGCGTTGAGTCCGGCGCGGTTGGCGGCCCACCCCAGCCACAGCAGCACGGTGCCGAACAGCAACACCCGCAAAACGCCGTTGACGGTGATGCGCAGGTTGCCGATCTCCATCGCCATCGATTCCAGCGTGGCGCTGATCGGCGCCAGCGCCCCGAGCAGGTGCAGCGACACCAAGGGCAGCACCACCACCCGGAGCAGCGGGCCGGCCAGACTGTCACGGGTCATGCGGCGAATGCAGCTCTCCAGCAGCCACAGCACCATCAGTATCAGCGCCACCCGCAGCAGCCAGTCGGCGCCCAGCACCATCTTCGACAGCGCGGCTGCCACCAGCACCAGCAGGGCCGACAGCGCCGGTCGCAACAGGCCTTCGAGGTGTTCCACCAGCTTGCGCAGGGCGGAACCCGGCTTGCCGAAATCGGCGATGCGTGCGGACAACAGCCAGCCCAGCAGCAGTGCGGCAATGGCAGCCACCGCCTGGACGTAGGTTTCTGGCGCGGCCAGCGCCGCTTCGGTGGCGCGAAAGCCGCGGGCGATCAGCGTGTCGAAGGTGCTGAGGTCGAACATCGAGGCGGTTCCGGTGGCGGGGTCATGTGCGCACAAGCCTGCGATGCGATGACGATGAAGTCCAGCGCCCGCCGCCGCTCATGACGCGGTGAGCCCGAAGCGACGAGCCAGGATACGGTCCTTCATCGCCACGGGCAGCCGGGCCAGGCGGGGCAGGCTGCGACTGCCGTTGCCGAGGGGAATGATGGCGCGGGGCCGGGCCGACAGCACTTCATCGACGAAGGCGGTGGCGAACGTGGCGGTGGGGGTGGCGTTCTCCTGCGAGGCGCCGGCCCGGCGTGCGATTCCCTCGGCAAAACGGGCGTACAGCTGCCAGGTGTGTTGTGCCGTCTGCCGTTTCGCGCCGTCGCCGAAGCCACTCTGGATGGCGCCGGGCTGGACCAGCAGCACCTCGATGCCGAACGGTTTGAGCTCCATCCGCATGGCGTCGTTGAGGGCGTGCAGCGCCGCCTTGCTGGCGCAGTAGGGGCCTGCGAACGGGGTGGTGAGAATGCCCGAGACGCTGCCGATGTTGACGATGCGACCACGGCCCCGACGCGCCATGCCCGGCACCACCGCCTGCACCATCGCCACCGGGGCGGTGACATTGGTTTCCCACTGTTGCCGCAGCGCGTCCAGGGGCAATTCGGCCAGCGGCCCCATCACCGGGATGCCGGCATTGTTGACCAGGATGTCGATGCCACCGTGGGCCGATTCCGCCGTCGCCACGGCAGCGGCCACGGAGTCGCTGTGGGTGACATCCAGTGCCATCGTGTGGATGCCCTGTTCGGCGAGCGGTGCCAGTGTGTCCGGTCGGCGCGCGGTGGCGACAGTGCGGCAACCGCGGGCATGGAAGGCCAGCGCCAAGGCGCGGCCGATACCACTGGAACAACCGGTAATGAGCACGACGGGGGAAGAACGCATGGGGGGCTCCACTGAAGGGACGCCGGTATAGTGCCGCAAGCTCACCACTGCCTGATGCCGTCCATGTCCGAAGATGCATTTCGTCCCGGGGTCTATCGCCATTACAAGGGCAATCACTACCTTGCCCTGGGCCTGGCCCGTGCCGATGAAAGCGATGAGGTCGTGGTGGTGTACACCCGCCTCTACCCGCGGGAAGGGCTTCCCATGAGTACCCGCCGGCTGGTCGACTGGCAGGCACTGGTGACCGCGGCCGACGGCAGCCTGCAGCCCCGGTTCCACTTTGTCGGGGCGCGAACGCCGGCGGGATGAACCTGGGCGGCGCGACAGCCGAATGCCCAACCCGAAGGTGGATTGCGTTGACGGAGCACGGGAGGCCGCCGACACTCCTTGTCATGAATAAGTCAAAATTCGTGCGCGACGGGGTGATGATCGCCTATCACGATTCCGCCCCCGACAACCGCGAAAAACCCGTGGTATTGCTGCTTCACGGCTTTCCCGACCGTGCCGAGATGTGGTCGGCGCAGGTGACTTTTCTCGTCGCGCGGGGATTCCGTGTGCTCGCCCCCGATCTTCGCGGATATGGTGACTCCGCCATCGCGCCCCGAACCGCCGACTATCACTGGTCGGAAGTGTTGGGCGATCTGCTCGGCCTGCTGGATCATCTCGGCGTCGCCCAGGCCGATGTGGTCGGACATGACTGGGGTGCGGCCATCGCCTGGCTGCTGGCGGGTCGGTATCCGGCACGCGTCAGACGATTGGTGGTGATCTCCGTGGGGCACCCGATGGCCTATGCACGTGCCGGTCTCGGCCAGAAGCTGCGGAGTTGGTACATCCTCTATTTCATGCTGGCAGGTCTCGCCGAGCGCCTGTTGCGACTGCCGTTCTTCCCCGGTTTCCGCAGCGTGTTCCGGTCGCACCCCGACGCCGACGAGGTGATGGCCCGGATGCGGGCGCCGGGGCGCTGGCGCGCTGCTCTGCGGCTGTACCGCGCCAATCTGCTGTCGATGCTGTTGGGGCAACACCCCAAGGCACGCGCCGATACGCTCGGCATCCACAGCCGCGACGACCGGTACCTGGTGGCGTCCCAGATGATCCGGTCCGAACGCTGGGTGCACGGCCGTTGGCGCTACGTAGGGCTGCCGGGCGGGCACTGGATTCCGCTGGAGCAGCCGGATGCCCTCAATGCCCTGCTTGCCGAGCATCTGGGCGTCGCCGGGTGACGCGTTCGGCTCGATGCCGGTCCGGCCGGGCTGCTGCGAACGGATGAAGCCCGGCGCCTGAGCCTGACCGATGCTGACCCTGTGGACCCGCGCCAGAACGCGGGCCGAAGGGAGACGCAATGGCACACGCATGGTGGCGGGGCGGCATGGCGGTGGTCCTGCTGGGGCTGTCGGCCTGTGGCGGCGATGGGCTGCAAGCCGATCTCGGCGGCACCACCGCTGCGGCCCGGGTGAGCGGCCCGATCGAGGGCGGCCTGCGTGGCCATGCGCTGTGGGATAGCTGGTTCCGGCTCGAAGACCTGGGCTACACCGAGGCCGAGTACTTCATCCGTGGCACTGCCACGTCCAAGGTCGACGGCAGCACCCAGCCCTACACCACGCGTTTCATCCTGCGACGCCCGCTGGACCCGGCCCGATTCAACGGCACTGTGGTGCTCGACTGGGTCAACGTCAGCGCCCAGTTCGAGAATGCGGTGGACACCCTCAACAGTCAGGCCTACTTCCTGCGTGAGGGGTACGCCTACGCGCATGTCAGCGTGCAGGCGGCGGGTCTCTGTTGCCTGCCGCTGCTCACCCCCAAGCTGTGGGACCCGGTTCGCTACGGGCCGCTGGATCACCCCGGCGATGACTTCGCGTTCAGCATGCTCAACCAGGTGGCGCGCGCGATTCGTGCCCCGGACGAGATCGATCCGATGGACGGGCTGCCGGTGCAGACCGTGCTGGCGGCCGGGCAGAGTCAGTCCGCCAACCAGTTGTTCGAGTTCGTGTCCGAAGGGCACATCGATCCACAGCAGATCGATGGCGTCCTCGTGCATTCCAGCATCGGTCGGGTGTTCACCGCGCCGCCACCGGTGCCGGTGCTGCATTTGCTCAGTGACTATGAGGCGCGCCCCGAAGGGCCCGCCACCGACACTAACGTGGTGCTCTGGGAAGTGGCGGGATCGGCGCACCAGGATTTTCATGTCGGCTACCAGCAGGTCTTCGGCCAGGGCCTGCGGGCCGAGGCTGACCTGCCACAACGGTCGGGCGAGGCCTATGCGCGACAGCTGGAGGTGGCCGGCAACTATGGCGAGCAGCCGCATCCCCTGCACGCCGCCTGCATCGTCGCCGGGGCCGCATTCCCAATGCGCTATGCGGTGAACGCGGCGTTTGATCATCTCAACCGTTGGGCCCGTGGCGGCGCTCGCCCGCCGGCGGCACCGCGCTACCAGTTCAACGAGGACGGCAGCCTCGCCGCCGATCGCTTCGGCAATGCGCTGGGCGGTATCCGCCTGCCGCCGGTGGTGGTGCCGGTGGCGCGGTATCGCAGCACGGTCTGCGGGCTCGGCGGCATCACGCTGCCGTTCACCTCCGCCGAGCTGGGGCAGGAATACGCCAGCCACGGGGATTATCTCTGTGCCTTGCGCGCCGCCACCGCACAGTCAGTGGCTGATGGCTTTCTGCTGCCGGCGGATGCCGATGACCTGATCGGACGGGCGGTCGCGGCCGCCAACCGCTTTGCTGCGTCCGGGCCGACCGACTGCCATCCGGACGGTTGAGGGCAGCCTGATGGATCGTCCGGCGGGCGGATGTCCGCCGCGGCCGAAGCTCAGGCCAGCGACTTGCGCATGCGGAAGCGCTGCAAGGTGACGCCGTTCCGGCCCACCCGTTCTTCGGCCTCGACCACAAAGCCCTGACGCAGGAAGAAGGGACGTGCCACCCGGCTCGCCTCGGTAAACAGCGCCGTCACCCCCTGCCTGCGCAGTCGCGCCTCGGCCGCGTCATACAGCCGTGCGGCCACGCCCCGACGCAACTGCGACGGGGCGGTGAACAGGAACTCGATGTAACCGTCATCGCGATAGCCGATGAAGCCGCCGAGGTCGTCGTCGGCTTCCGCCAGCAGCACCTGATCGGCCGCGAGTCGCTGCCGCCAGTGTTCGAGGTCCGGGGGGCGAGGCGCCCAGGCGGCACGCTGGGCGTCGTCGTAGTGATCGGCGGCGCCCTGGTGGACAGCGGCGGTGAACAGCGCCACCACCGCGGCGAGGTCGGTGTCTCGGTAGGCGCGGAGTGTCAGGCGGTCCCCGTGCGGCGTGCCGGTATCGGCTGTCGTCATCGGGCGGGCCCCGGATCGCGCATCTGTACCGGTGGTTGTCGATTCATCTGTGTCTGGAGGAGGGCGGATGAATGCAGTGGAATATGGCACACGCCCCGACCGGAGTTCTCCTATGGATGCCCCCACCCCTGACCCCGACCTCTTCGCCAAGGCCGGTCTGATCCGCCTGCTCGGGATTCAGCCGCAGCAGGTGGGTGACGGTCGAGCGATTGCCTCCTTCGAAGTGGGTGAGCCGCACACCCAGCATCATGGGTTCGTCCATGCGGGCGCCGTCGCCACGCTGGCCGACCATACCGCGGGCGCGGCCGCCAACGCCCTGCTGCCGCCGGGCAAGGCAGTGCTCACCGTGGAGTTCAAGGTGAATCTGCTGAAGCCGGTGACCGGCCCGCGAGTTACCGCCGAGGCGGAGGTGCTGCGCGCCGGCCGGCAGTTGCACGTGGTCGAGTCGCGGGTCTACGCCGGTGATCCCCGCGTGCTGGTGGCGGTGGCGCTGGTCACCCTGTCGGTGGTGGATACCCCCGCGGTGCGGCAATGAGCGTCTCGCCGGTGGTGTCGCTGGATGCGATCCCGTTGGTCCCGGTCGCCGCGCAGCGACCGCAGTTGCAACGGCGGGCGCTGACCCGGTCCGCCGGCGGGCAGGCCCTGGGCTGCAGTGCCTATGTGCTTGCACCGGGCGAAATGTCGTGGCCCTTTCACTATCACGCGGCCAATGAGGAGGCGCTGTTCATCCTCGCGGGTGAGGGCGAACTGCGACTCGGCGACGACCGCTGGCCACTGCGCGCTCGCGACTATGTGGCGCTGCCCGCCGGGCCGGCGCACGCCCATCAGTTGTGCAACACGGGGACGCTGCCGCTGGAGTATCTGTGCATGTCGACGATGGTGCCGGTGGACGTCACGGTCTACCCCGACAGTGACAAACTGGCGGTCTTCGCCGGCAGCGCACCCGGTGGTCATGCCGGCGCCCGTTTCATGGCCGGCAACTGGCGCCGTCGCGATGCGGTGGACTATTGGGAGGATGAAGCATGAATTCGCAGACCCTGCAGCCATTTGGCCAGCATCTGCTGTCGACGGTCTGGCATGCCGAGCATGACGGTCAGCGCTGGCATGCCGGCCGGCTGGCACCGCGCGAAGCGCTGCCGGTGACGGTGGCCGGCGGCACGGTGCATTACGGCCTGTCGGTGTTCGAGGGCCTCAAGGCCTATCGCGGCGCCAATGGCCGGCCCCATCTGTTCCGGCCGCGGGATCATGCTCGGCGCCTGCAGCAGAGTGCGCTGCGTCTGGCACTGCCGACGGTACCCGAGGCCCTGTTTCTCGAAGCCTGCGCCATGCTGTTGGCGGCGGTTGATGATGACTTGCCGCCGATGGGCGCCGGCGCGATCTATCTGCGGCCGACGCTCTATGCCAGCGATGAGGGTCTCGGCCTGCGGCCGGGTCGACGGCATGGCTTCACGGTGATCGCCAACCCCTGCATCGACCCCCCACGCAAGCAGCTGCGTCTCTGGGCCGAACCGGTGATGAGCCGCGCCGCCCCGGGCGGGTTGGGCGGCATCAAGGCCGCCGCCAATTACGCCGCCGGACTCGGCGGCCTGCTGGCCGCCCGTGACCGCGGCTATGACGACGTCCTGTGGCTGGATGCGCTCACCCACACCGCCCTGTGCGAAGCCGGCACCATGAACGTATTCGCCGAACTTGACGGTGTGCTGACCACGCCCCCGCTGGACGGCACCCTGCTGGCGGGCATCACCCGCGACACCGTGTTGGCGCTGGCCGCGCAACGCGGGCTGGCAACGGCCGAGGCGCCGATCACGCTGGCGGCACTGCGCGCCGCTTCTGCGGCCGGGCGGCTGGGCGCGATGTTCGGAACCGGGACGGCGTGTCGGCTGGTCGAGATTGTCGAGATCGGCACCGATCAAGGGCCGATCGTGCCGACCGCGGGTGACACCGTCGAGACGTTTTACCAGGCGCTCAAACAGGCGCAGGAAGCCGGGGACGAGGGCTGGAACTGGCCAGTACCGGCGTCCACTGTCGCCACCGCCGCCGTGGAGGCCGCCAGCGCATGAAAACCTATGTCGTCGCCGAGCTCACCGTGACCGATCCGTCCTGGGTCGGCGATTACCTGCGTGCGGTCACGCCGCTGGTCGAGGCGGCCGGTGGTCGCTATCTGGCACGGACGCCGCGGCTGGAGCGTCTGGAGGGTGACCGGCCGGCGCCGAATACGGCGGTCATTCTCGAGTTCCCGTCTCGCGACGCTGCACTGGCGTTCTATCACAGCGATGCCTATCAACCCTGGAAGGCGGCGCGGCTAAGCGGCTCGAATGGCGACTTCCTGCTGGTGGCAGGCGAGGACGTCGGCGCGTCGCCGCCGCGGTGACACGGCATCGACCCGACGCATATCGCAGGGCGGGTCACGCCCGCATGGGCGTGATTCCGGGCAGCGCGAACAGCCGCTGCAGCCAGACCTCAATGGCCGGGTAGCGGCCGAGGTCGAAGCCGCCTTCGTCGGCGACATGGGTGTAGGCGGCCAGCGCGATGTCGGCAATGGTCGGGGCGTCGCCAGTCAGCCACGGGGTGCGCGCCAGCTGCTGCTCCATCACGGTCAATGCCGCGTAACCGCGCACTCGGGTGGCCGTGATCTTCTCCGCCCACGCCTCGCCCTTGCCGAGGTATTTGATCCAGTACCGCACGGTGGCGATGCCCGGCTCGTGGCTGTACTGCTCGAAGAACAGCCATTCCAGGACACGGGCGCGCTGCCAGCGCTCGGTCGGCCACAGCGGGCTGCCCTCGGCGAGGTAGCAGAGCATGGCGTTGGACTCCGCAAGATAGCGACCGTCGACCTCCAGCAGCGGCACCTTGCCGTTGGGGTTCATCGCCAGGAATGCCGGCGTGCGCGAGCCGCCGTTGACGATGTCGATCTCGACCCAGTCGAAGGCGATGCCGAGGTGCTGCATCAATGCGGCGGGCTTCCAGCAGTTGCCGGAGCCACGCATACCGTAGAGGCGGATCGGATTCATCGGGCGACGTCCAGAGCTTGAGGATCGGGTGAGCCGGAATGTTATCGCCGGCGCGGCGTCACGTACCGGAAGGTGAGGTTGATCCGCTCACCGACGGGCAGGGTGGTTTTCGGGACCGCGTGCTGCCAGTGCTGCTGGGTGCTGCCGGCCATCACCAGCAGGCTGCCGTCGCTGAGCGCCAGGCGGTGGCGCAGTCCACGCTGTCGATGGCGCAGCAGGAAGCGGCGGGTCGCCCCCAGGGTGATCGAGGCAATCACCGGCGCCGGGCCGAGTTCCGGCTCGTTGTCGGCATGCCAGCCCATGCTGTCGCGGCCATCGCGATAGCAGTTGGCCAAGACGCTGTTGAAGGGCGTCCCGAGCACGGTCTGCAGCCGCTGTCGCAACGCGTTCAGGTCCGCGGTCCACGGCAGCGGTTGCTGGGTCCGGCCAGAGTAGGTGTAGACCGCATCCGGATCGCCCATCCAGCACAGCAGCCGCGGCTGCATCACCGGCTTGCCGAACAGCACGATCGGCTGGCGCTGCCAGGGCAGGGTGGTGCGCAGGGTGGCGAAGAGGGCGGTGCGGTCGGCGTCGGCAATGAAATCGGGGGTCAGCGTCAGCGTGGCATCCGGCAGCGCCAGGGCCCCCTGCGGTGGCTCGAACAGGGGGGCGGTCTCAGACGAGGGCATCCACCAGCCCCCATGCATGGGCGGTCGCGGCATCGACCCGCGCACCGCTCAACACCATCCAGGCGGTGCGCTGGCGACCGATGCGACGCGGGATGCTGACGCAGCCACCGGCGCCCGGGATCAGGCCGAACCGCAGTTCCGGTAGCTGGAACCAGGCGTTGTGGTTGGCCTCGACGCGATGGGCGAAGGCCGGGAATTCGATACCGGAGCCGACACAGGCGCCATGCAGGCGGGCGGCGACGCGTTCGGCGCAGGCGGCCAGCGCCCGACCGGGCAGCGCCAGACTGCGGACCAGGTGGGCGGTGGCGGGATCGGGTGCGGTGCCGAACTCGCTGAGGTCGCCGCCGGTGGAAAAGCAGGCCCCGCGGCCCGCAATGATGACCTGCTCGGCGCTGAGATCCAGGCGCACCAGATTCAGCGCCTCGATCAGGGCGTCACGCATCTCCCGTGACATGGCGTTGCGGTTGGAGGGACGGTTGAGCCACAGGGTCAGCCGCGGCCCATCGCGCTGGATATCCACTGCCGGTCCGGGGTCGTCGGGCTGCGCCGGCTCGGCGGCGCGGTTCACCGCCAGCCAGGCCTGGTATTCCGGGCCCGCCTGCAGGGTGGAGTAGGCCAGCGATTCGGCGAACAGGGCCGCGTCGAGTGGCAGGCCCTCGGTCGCCCGCAGCAACTGCACGAACACGGCCGCAGCGATGGGGGTGGTCGCGATGCGGTCGATCAGCGGTGCAGCCTCGGTCATCGACGCCACCACCACATCGCAGGCCTCGGCCAAGGGGCTGTGACGGTCCGGGTTGCCAAGGCCGATCACCGGGGCCGGCAGGGTGCGCAGGCCGTGCAGCCGTCGTGCATGGCGCGGACCACGCGGTCCGGGCGGCTGGGTCAGGTCGAGCAGGACACAGGGCTGGTCACTGAACAGCGACGGCGTCTCGCCGCTGTCGAGCAGCGCGTCCAGCATGGCGAGGGTGAGTGGGGCCAGGGGCATGTGCGCAGTCTAGCCAGCCCCGGCGTCTGTGGCTCAGCGCTGGCCGCGCCGAAACAGGTCGAAGAATCCGTACGACGGGTCGGCCGGACCCGGCCGGCCGATATGGGCGCCAGCCAGGAACGGGTGCTCGAGATCGATCGCGCTGGGGTCCGCCGGATAGGCCCAGTCGGCGACGATGGCGCGGTGGGCGAACTTCCATTCACCGTCACGTTTCTCGTACTTGTCGAAATAGCGCCCGCCGATGAGCACATCGAATTTCCGATCGTCGGCGATCACCTGGTGCATCGCCAGCAGATAGACCTCGCCCTCGGCACGGGTGCCGTCGAGCTTGAGATTCACGGTGGTGATGTTGTGGTGGAGGATCGCCATCGCTTTCTGGATTTCCGGCAGCTTGTCGATGAAGTCCATCGCCGGCCCCTTGGCGAAGTGACCGTGATCGTCGAGGGCATCGGGGTGATAGAGCGCCCGCATCTTGTCGTGATCATGGCGATCGGCCGCGTTGGCGTAGGCGTGGATCAGCTCGGTGATGGCCTGTTTGTCGAGCAGTTCGTCGATCAGCGCATCGCGGGTTTTCATCGGCAATCTCCAGGGGGCAGAGCGGAAACGTTAGCAAGGCGACATCGGGGTAACGCCGTCCGTCTGCAGGGGGTCATCGGTAGAATGGCGACCTTCTCAACCCGGGAGTCTCGTGTGCGCGGTCGACAGTGGATCTTCGCCGGCATGGGTCTGTTGCTGATGGCGCAGGCGTCGGCGCAGTCGCCGCAGCCCCCCCAGGCCCTCGACACGATGGCGCAGCGGGTCCAGCCCTGCACGGTCTGTCACGGGGCCGAGGGGCGGGCGTCCAACGAGGGGTACTTCCCAAGGATTGCCGGCAAGCCCGCGGGTTACCTGTTCCACCAGCTGCTGCACTTCCGTGACGGCTACCGCGACCATGTGCAGATGCGGTACCTGCTGGAGCGCCAACAGGATGACTATCTGAAGGCGATGGCCGCGTACTTCGCGGCGCTTGATCTGCCCTACCCACCACCGGCGGCCCCGCAGCGGTCGGTTGCCGATCGGGCACTGGGTGAGCGTCTGGTGCGTGATGGCGATGCCGACCGCGGGGTGCCCGCCTGCCAGGCCTGCCATGGCATGCGAATGACCGGCGTCGCGCCGGATATTCCCGGGCTGCTGGGGCTGCCCTACGACTACCTGGTGGCGCAGTTCGGGAACTGGCGCAGCGGCCTGCGTCGCACCCGGGCGCCCGATTGCATGGCGGCGCTGGCGCACCGCCTCACGGTATCGGAGGTGGCCGCCATCGCCGCCTGGCTGGCGGCGCAGCCGTTGCCGGACGATCCGCATCCGGCTGATCGTCTGCCTGGCCCGTTGCCGATGGACTGCGGCACCGTAGTCGCCGGAGACGGTTCATGAAGCGCGCGTTCTGGGGGTTGTTCGGGGTGGCGCTGGCAGGCGCGGCCCTGATGCTGTGGCTGGGGCTGCGACCACCGCCCGCACCGCCGCTGGACGCGCGTAGTCCGTTGTCGCTGACCGCTGACAGCGCGGTGGAGCGCGGGCGTTACCTGGCGACACTCGGCAACTGCCGCGCCTGCCATACCGCACCGCAGGGCGCCGACTACGCGGGCGGGCGTGCCATTCCCACGCCGTTCGGGACGTTCTACGCCCCCAACATCACGCCCGACCCGGTGGCCGGTATCGGCACCTGGAGCGCCGACGATTTCTGGCGCGCCCTGCACGATGGCCGCAGCGCCGACGGGACGCTGCTGTACCCGGTGTTTCCCTACACCAACTACACCCGCATGACACGCGATGACAGCGATGCCCTGTGGGCCTGGTTGCAGACCGTGCCGGCCGCGCCCGACCCGAACCGCGACCATGATCTGCGCTTCCCCTTCGACCAGCGCCTGCTGCTGGTGGGGTGGCGGGCGTTGTTTTTCCGCGCGGGCGTGTTCGAGGCCGACCCGGCGCAGGATGCGGTCTGGAACCGCGGCGCCTACCTGGTGCAGGGGCCCGGCCACTGCAGCGCCTGTCACGCCGCGCGGAATGCGCTGGGGGCGCCGTCTCCGGCGACACCGGCGGGCGGCCTGGTGTTGAACTGGTATGCGCCATCGCTGACCGCCCTGGCCGAGGCGGGTGTGCAGCATTGGTCGGCGGCGGACATCGTCACCGTGATGCGCGATGGCAAGGGGCCAACCGCCTCGACGCTGGGGCCGATGGCCGAGGTGGTGTTCGAGAGCCTGCAGCACTGGCGCGACGACGACCTTCAGGCGATGGCGCACTACCTGCGCCGTCTGCCACCGACGGTGGCGCCGGCCGATGGCGGCGGCGTGCGGGTACCGAACCGCGTGGTGCCGGAGATGCAGGCGCGCGGTGAAAACCTCTACCGTCAGCATTGTGCCGATTGCCATGGCGAGGGCGGGGAAGGCCGGACACCGGCGGCGCCTCCGCTGGCCGGCAACCGGGCAGTGCAGCTGGCATCGCCGGTCAATGCGGTACGGGTGGTGCTGCATGGAGGGTATCCACCGGGCACTGCCGGTAACCCGCAGCCGTTCGGCATGCCGCCCTATGGGTTCCAGTTCAGTGACCAGGAGGTGGCCGACGTCCTGACCTTCGTGCGCGGTGCCTGGGGCAATGCCGCGGCGCCGGTGTCGCCGGAAGACGTGCGCCGCCTGCGGGGTTCGCCGCTGTGGTGATCTGCGATGCCTGTCACAAGCTTGACGGGGAATCGGGCTAATATCCTGAAATCTGAGTCAGCTTTTCGGGGAGCGTCACCATGCTGGTCCATGTCCGCAATGCCGCCGCGATGGCGGCGATCATCGTGCTCGCCGCCTGTGGCGGCGGTACCGCGCCGGCGCCGCAGGGCGCTGCACCGGAACTCTCCGATGGGGCTGACTCGCCGGTCATCGCCCGCCGTGAGATTCCCGGCCAGTACATTGTGGTGATGGACGACGCCCTGGTCCCGCTGGTGCCGCGGCTGGTTGACCTGATCACCGGGGCGGCGGTCGAGCTGCTGGGCTGGCTGCCGATCATTCAGGGCGCGGTGGTGCGGATGGATGCGGCCACCGCCGAATGGCTGGCGCGCCAGTCGGGCGTGGCCTATGTCGAGCCGGACCAGTGGATGCAGGCGAGCGCAGTCCAGGTCGGTCCGACCTGGGGGCTGGACCGGGTCGACCAGCGCCCGCTGCCGCTTGACGGCCAGTTCCGCTACCCGGACGCCGCCGGTGCCGGCAGCCATGTGTACATCATTGATACCGGCCTTCGCAGCAGCCATGCCGAATTCAGCGGACGCGTCGGCGGTGGCCGCAATTTCGTCGCCACCAGCGGCGGTCTCGCGCTGCCGATTCCGCTGTTGGGCGATCTGGCCGGCGGCTTGCTGGGCGGGCTTCTCGGCGGCGGTGCCAGCGCCGACCCCGCCGATTTCGAAGACTGCAACGGCCACGGTACCCACGTCGCCGGCACCGCGGTCGGGACCACCTACGGCATCGCCAAGGGCGCCCGGGTCTACGGTGTGCGGGTGCTCGATTGCCGCGGCAGCGGCGCGACCTCGGGCGTGATCGCCGGCATGCAGTGGGTGGCGGACAACCACATCAAACCGGCTGTGGCCAACCTCAGCCTCGGCGGCGGTGCTTCGACCGCGCTGGATGATGCGGTGCGTGCGGCGGTTGCCGCCGGCGTCACGGTGGTGGTGGCGGCAGGCAACGACAACACCAACGCCTGCAACGGCTCGCCGAATCGGGTGGCGGAAGCCATCACCGTCGGCGCCAGCACGCGCGAAGACCAGCGCAGCAGCTTCTCCAACACCGGCGCCTGCGTCGACCTGTTCGCGCCGGGCTCCGCCATCACCAGTGCCTGGCACACCGGCGACACCCAGACCCAGCGGCTTGACGGCACCTCGATGGCGTCCCCGCATGTGGCCGGTGCGGCGGCGGTGATCGCGGCGGCCGGCGGCACGCCGGGTGATGTCACGTCGGCGCTGCTGGACGCGGCCACCGTCGGTATCCTGTCGGGCATTGGCAACGGGTCGCCGAACCGCCTGTTGTACGTCCAGCCCTGAGAGGGTAGACCGCGCCCGCATCCGCCGGGCGTGGTTCGAACCGCTTCCGCATCGCGTGCGGCCGCCCGGCGACGTGCCGGCGGCCGTCAACGGATGCCACGCGACCGCTGACGTGCAACGGCCTGCCCCCCGATCGCCGTCATTGCCGAGCGCGCATGTTCCGTTTCTTCGAAAGCCGTATCCCGCCGTTTCCGGCTGACCTGCCGACCCAGCCGCCGACCGGCCTGCTGGCCTTCCTGCTGCACTACTCCCGCCCGTTGCTGCCCTGGTTGGTGGTGATGTCCTTGCTGACGGCGCTGATCTCGGTGATGGAAATCACCTTTTTCAGCTTCCTCGGCACGCTGGTGGACTGGCTGGCGGCGGCGGACCGCGACGCCTTCTTTGCCGAGTACCGCACCCGCCTGATCGCCATGGGTCTGTTGATCCTGCCGGGGTATCCGCTGGTGGTGCTGCTGCAATCGCTGTTGACGCACCAGACCCTGTTCGGCAACTACCCGATGCGCATCCGCTGGCTGTCCCACCGCTGGTTGCTGGGGCAGAGCCTGTCGTTCTTCCAGGACGAGTTTGCCGGGCGGGTGTCGCAGAAGGTGATGCAGACGGCCCTGGCGATCCGCGAGTCGGTGCTCAAAGTGCTCGATGTCTTCGTCTATGTCGGCGTTTACTTCGGCGGCGCGGTGGTGCTGATGGGGCAGGCCGATGTGCGGATGATGCTGCCCCTGGCCGGCTGGCTGCTGGGCTATCTGGCGCTGCTGTTCCACTTCGTGCCGCGGATGCGCGCGGTATCGATGGCCCAGGCGGATGCCCGAGCGCAAATGACCGGTCGGATCGTCGACAGCTATACCAACATCCAGACGCTCAAGCTGTTCGCGCACACCCACCGCGAGCAGGATTACGCGCGCGAGGCGATGGGCGGATTCATGCAGACCGTCTACCGGCAGATGCGGCTGGTGACCGGGTTGACCGTGTCGTTGCAGACGCTCAACGCCAGCCTGCTGGTCAGCACCGGTGCGGTGGCCATCTGGGCCTGGCACAGTGCGGCGATGTCGCTGGGCGCCATCGCCGTGGCCGTCGGGTTGGTCATGCGGATCCGCGGCATGTCCGACTGGATCCTGTGGGAGGTCGCCAGCCTGTTCGAGAACATCGGCACGGTGCAGGACGGCATCAACACCCTGGCCTTGCCGCATACGGTCACCGACGTGGCGGCGGCGCCGGCGCTGCTGGTGCCGAAGGGCGAGATCCACTTCGACCGGGTCGGCTTCCACTACGGCCAGGGCAGTGGCGTCATCGACGATCTGTCGTTGCGGATTCAGCCCGGTGAAAAGGTGGGCTTGGTCGGTCGTTCGGGCGCCGGCAAGTCCACCCTGGTGAACCTGCTGCTGCGATTCTTCGATGTTGAACAGGGCCGCATTCTCATCGACGGGCAGGACATTGCCCGGGTCGGACAGGAATCGCTGCGCCAGCAGATCGGCATGGTCACCCAGGACACCTCACTGCTGCACCGCTCGATTGCCGACAACATCCGCTATGGCCGGCCGGACGCCAGCGATGCCGAGGTGCGGGAGGCGGCCCGGCGGGCGCATGCCGACGGGTTCATCGCCGCGCTCACCGATGTACACGGGCACCGGGGGCTGGACGCCCAGGTCGGCGAGCGCGGCGTCAAGCTGTCGGGCGGCCAGCGACAGCGCATCGCCATCGCACGGGTGTTGCTGAAGAATGCGCCGATCCTGGTGCTCGACGAGGCCACCTCAGCGCTGGACTCCGAGGTGGAGGCCGCGATTCAGGAGCAGCTCGACACCCTGATGGAAGGCAAGACGGTGATCGCCATCGCCCATCGGCTGTCGACCATCGCGGCGATGGACCGGCTGGTGGTCCTCGACGGAGGCCGCGTGGTGGAAAGCGGCGGGCACGACGAACTGCTGCGGCAGAACGGCCTGTATGCGGCGCTGTGGCGCCGACAGTCCGGCGGCTTTCTCGGCGGCTCTACCGACGTCGAGCCGCAGCCGGCGTCGGATTAGGCCTCGGCCAGTGCGCTGCGGACGCGGGCACGCGAGCGCCGCAGGGCGACGATTTCCATCACCCCCAGCAGCAGCAGGCCACCGACGACCTTGGGCGGGTAGGCTTTGAACGCTTGGCGAACATCACGCATGGCGGGCTCCGGGCATCGCATCGGATCGGGAGCGTGGACCGTATCAACGGTCGATGACGGTCCGGTGTCAACAATGTGACATTGGCCTGCCGTACCCTGCGCGCCGACCTTCGGAAATTGCCCCGTGACCGCCACCCCACCCCTCCCCGAACTCGCGGAACTGCAGACGCTGATCGACCTCGGACGGCCATACCTCGATGTCGACACGGTCGGCGAGGTCGCGGTCGGCAGCCGCCGTTTTCCGCTGCAGGTATTGACGCTCGGCAACCCGGATCCGGCCGTGCCGGCGGTGGGCTTCTTCGGCGGTGTCCATGGGCTGGAGCGGATCGGCTCCGAGGTGGTGATCGCCTATCTGCATTCGCTGGTGATGCGGCTGGCCTGGGACACGGTGCTGCATGACCAGCTGCAGCGGGTGCGGCTGGTGTTCATGCCGCGGGTCAATCCCGGTGGCCTGTGGCTGGGCACCCGCGCCAATCCGGGTGGTGTCGACCTGATGCGCAATGGACCGGTGGAGGCCCGCGAGCCGGTGCCGTTCATGGTGGGGGGGCAGCGCCTGAGTCGCGAGTTGCCCTGGTATCGCGGTCCGGCAGGCGCACCGATGGAAGTTGAGAGCGCGGCCCTGTGCGCGGTGGTGGAGCGGGAACTGCTGGGGCGCCCGTTCAGTCTGGCGCTGGACTGTCACTCCGGCTTCGGCATGCACGACCGCCTGTGGTTTCCCTATGCCCACACGGTGACGCCGATCGAGCACCTGCCGGAGGTGCATGCGCTGCGGACCATCTTCGAGCAGGCGCACGTCCACCACCGCTATGTGTTCGAGCCGCAGAGCCGCCAGTACCTGACCCATGGCGACCTGTGGGATCACCTCTATCAGCAGGCACAGGCGCGCGGCCCTGAGGTGTTCCTGCCGCTGACCCTGGAGATGGGGTCGTGGCTGTGGATCAAGAAGAATCCGCGCCAGTTGTTCTCGCGCATGGGCATCTTCAATCCGCTGATCCGCCATCGCCAGCACCGGGTGATGCGGCGGCAACTGGCGCTGCTGCAGTTCTTCACCCATGCCGCCGCCAGCCATGCGCGCTGGTTGCCGGTCGGCGCTGCGCGCGAGCGTCACCATCGCGAAGCCCTGGCGCGCTGGTACTCGGATGCACAGGCATGAATGGCCGTACGCCGTGGATCCTGCTGCGCGGCCTGATGCGGGACCAACGCCATTGGGGTGCGTTCCCGCAACAGCTGGTCGCGGCGGTACCGGCGGCGCGGGTGGTGCCGATCGACCTGCCCGGCAACGGCGCCCTGCACGCCATGCGCAGTCCCGACACGGTCGAGGCGATGGCGGACCATGTGCGCGCCCAGCTCTGGCGTCAGGGGCTGCGCCCGCCGTATCACCTGCTCGCCATGTCCCTGGGGGCGATGGTGAGCGTGGCCTGGGCGCAGCGTCATCCTGCCGAGGTGGCGGCGGCGGTGCTGATCAATATCAGCCTGCGGCCCTACAGCCGCTTCCATGAACGGCTGCAGCCGGTCGCCTGGCCGACCCTGCTGCGGCTGGCCCTGGGGGCCCCATCGCCGGCCGCCGTGGAAGCGGCGATCCTGCGCTTGACCACCCGCAACCCGGCGGCCGCCGAGGTCTTGCCGGACTGGATCGCCTGGCGCCAGCGGCACCCGGTGCGTCGCGGCAACGCCTTGCGACAGTTGTGGGCCGCCGCCCGCTTTCGCGCGGCCGAGGCGCCACCGGCGCCGCCGATGCTGTTGCTGAATGGCGCCGCAGACCGGTTGGTCAGCCCGCGCTGCTCGGCGCGGCTGGCCGCGGCCTGGGGCGTGCCGCTGCGCGTGCATCCGGATGCCGGTCACGATCTGCCACTCGACGACGGGGCCTGGGTGGCGGCAGAGGTCGCCGACTGGCTGGCGGACCGCCACTGACGGTGATGCCGGGCGCTCCACGACCGGGGCGCGCCCTGCCATTCGAGCGGCATCCTCTAAATGGGTGAGTCATCCTCACCAGCTTTCCGCCAAGCTGCGATCCTCAGGTTTCGGGGGAGTGCGGGATGTCGGACGAGGTGCAGGTCGAACGCCGCGGCGCGGTGCAGTGGATCACCATCAACCGCGAGGCGCGCCGCAACGCGCTGAACGAGGACGTGGTGCGGCGCATCGATGCCGGGATCGTTGCCGCCATGGCCGACGGCGACTGCCGCGCCATCGTCCTCACCGGTGCCGGCGACAAGGCGTTCTGTGCCGGCGCCGACCTGGCCAAGGGCACCCAGGGCTTCGCCTTTGCCGTCGACTTTGCCCGTCCCCAGCATTACATCGTCGAGCTTTTCAAGCGGCTGGAGGCCTGCACCCTGCCGGTGATCGCGCGCGTCAACGGCCATGTCATGGCCGGCGGTTTCGGCCTGTTGTGCGCCTGCGATCTGGCCGTCGCTGCGGATGACATCCGCATCGGCACCACCGAGGCCAAGATCGGCGTGACGCCGATGATGATCCTGCCCTACATGCTGCGGCTGCTGCCGCCACGCCGGCTGCAGGAAATGTGCATCACCGGCGAGCAGTTCAGCGCCGCCGAGGCGCTGGAGTGGGGGGTGATGAACTACGTGGTACCGCGTGCCGAACTCGATGCCAAGGTCGACTGGCTGCTGGCGCGCATCACCGACAAGTCGCCTACCGCATTGCGGCTCGGCAAGCAGGCCTTTCATGCCATGCGCGACATGGCACTCAACGAGGCGCTGGAATACGCCAAGGTGATGGTGCCGGTGATGTCCAGCACCGAAGACGCGAAAGAGGGAATGGCGGCGTTCCAGGAAAAGCGGCCGGCCAAGTTCAGCGGCAATTGAACATGACGGCCCGCAAGCATGCGCCACGGATGGGGCGCGAGGAGCGCACCGACCGGATTCTCGAGGCTGCTCGCGATCTGTTTCGCGAGAAGGGCTTCGATGCCGTCTCGATGTGCGAGATCGCCGGCCGTGTCGGCGTTGTCGAGGGGCTGCTCTACAAGTATTTCGCCACCAAGCGTGCCCTGCTGCTGGCAGTGTTGGCGCACTGGTACGAAGACCTGTTTGGTGACTACGCCCGCGAGCTGGCGGGCCTCACCCGGCATCGCGATCGTCTGCACCGGCTGGTGTGGCGCCACCTGCGGGCGGTGCGCGATGACCCACGTCTGTGTCGGCTGATGTTTCGCGAGGTGCAGTCGGAACGCGATTACCACGGCACCGAGCTGCATGTGCTGAACCGTCGCTACACCCAGTTGCTGCTTGATGTGGTCACTGCGGGTGTGGCTGCGGGCGAGTTCCGTGCCGACATCCCGCCGACCCTGCTGCGGTCGATGATTTACGGCGGCATCGAGCATCACTGCTGGCATTACATCCACGGCCGCGGTCGCTTCGACATCGACCAGCTTGCCACCCAGATCACCGCCGTGCTGTGCGAAGGGCTGGCACCTGCGGCTGCCTCCGTTCGCAAACCGCGGCTCGTCCGCACCACCGGAACCGTCTCATGAGCCGATCCTTGCCTGATCCTGCCCGCTGGCCCTTCGATACCGTTCTGGTCGCCAACCGCGGTGAGATCGCGGTGCGCGTGCTGCGCACCGTGCAGGCCCTGGGCCTCAAGGGCGTGGTGGTGTTTCACGCCGCCGATCGCGGCACGTTGGCGGTGCAGATGGCCGATGTCGCCATCGAGATCACCGGCAGCACACCGGTGGCGGCCTACCTCGACGCGGACCAGATTCTGGCGGCGGCCAAGGCCAGTGGCGCCGGCGCCATCCATCCCGGGTATGGCTTCCTGTCGGAGAACAAGGGCTTCTGCGAAGCGGTGGAAGCCGCCGGCCTGCGGTTCATTGGCCCGACTGCGGCGCAGATCGACCTGATGGGCGACAAGGTGCGGGCGCGCAATGCGGTGGAGAAAGGCGGCTTTCCGGTGGCGCCGTCGGCGATCGAGGACGATGACCCGGCCACCTTCGTCGAGCGTGCCCGCGCCGTCGGCGCACCCCTGTTGATCAAGCCCAGTGCCGGCGGTGGTGGCAAGGGCATGCGCATCGTCCGCGATCTGTCGCTGCTGGAATCCGAAATCGAGCGTGCGCGCTCCGAAGGCCAGCGCTATTTCGGTGACGGGCGTCTCTATGCCGAGCGCTACATCGAGAACCCGCGCCATATCGAAGTGCAGATTCTCGGCGACGGTCAGGGTGGCGTGGTGCACGTGTTCGAGCGCGAGTGTTCGGTGCAGCGACGCTTCCAGAAGATCGTCGAGGAAACCCCGTCGCCGGCGCTGGACGATGCCAAGCGCCATGACATCTGCGACACCGCGGCCGGCATCGCCCGTGCTATCGATTACCGCAACGCCGGTACCGTGGAGTTCATCTTTGGCCAAGGGGGGGGCGCCGGCGCCGACGCCGGCAAGACAGCGTTTTACTTCCTGGAAATGAACACCCGCCTGCAGGTGGAGCATCCGGTCACCGAGGAGATCACCGGCATCGACCTGGTTGCCGAACAGTTGCGCATCGCCGCCGGCGAAGCCCTGGGTTACGACCAGACCGCGGTGCAGGCACAGGGTCATGCCATCGAGTTCCGCATCTACGCCGAGGATGCCGCGCGCGGCTACACCCCCACCACCGGCCCGGTGCTGGTGCTGCAACCGCCGGAGGGCGAGGGCGTGCGCTGGGACAGCGGCATCGTTCAGGGCGGCGAAGTCACCGCCGCCTTCGACCCGATGATCGCCAAGCTGATCATCCGCGGCGACAACCGCGAACAGGCGATCGCCCGCGCCGACCGCGCCCTGCGCGACACGGTGCTGCTGGGCTGCAAGACCAACACCGCGTTTCTGCGGCGGCTGATTGCGCACCCGGCCTTCATCAGCGGCGACGTGCACACCGGGTTTCTCGATGCCAACCCGCAGATTGCTGCCGAACCCGAGTTGCCCGTCGCCACCCTGCAGGCGCTACTCGCCACCGCGGCGCTCAGCACCCGGCCGATGCGCGATATCGCCGACGCCATACCCGATCTGCATGCCGCCATCGGCGGCTGGACCAACTGACCGGCCTGAGACGGTCATCCCGAGCATCGCGAAGGATCTCGAAAGGAACACCCATGCAACACGCCTTCAAACTCGGCGACAGCGAGCACAGCCTGGCGCTGTCGCGCAGCGGCAGCGGCTATCGGCTGCACGTCGACGGCCAGACGCTGGACATCGACCTGCGTCAGGGTGCCGACCGCAGCACCTGGCTGACCCTGGGCAAGCGCCACCTGCCAGTGGTCATCGCCAGCCGCGGCGACGACGTCTTCATCCATCTCGATGGCGAGGCCTACCAACTGCGCTATCAGCATCCGCTGGATCGCCTGGCGGCCCAGGCTGGCGGCGCCGCCGACGACCAGATGCTGGCGCCGATGCCGGGCAGCATCGTCAGTGTCGCGGTCGCTGCCGGTGACACCGTGGCCAAGGGCCAGACCCTGCTGGTGATGGAGAGCATGAAGATGGAAACCACCCTGGCCGCGCCCCGCGATGGCGTGATCGCCGAGATCAGCTTCGCGCCGGGCCAGACCTTCGACCGCGATGCGGTACTCATTGCCTTCGAACCGCAGGCCTGAGACCGGGAACCGCCATGAAACGTATCGACTCCAGACTCAACACCGCCAGCGCCGAGTTCCAGGCCAATGCCGCCCACAACCGCCAGTTGGCGGCCGACTTTCGCGAAAAGCAGCGTGCCGTGCGCGACGACCGGCCGCAACGCGACATCGACCGCCTGCGCAAACAGGACAAGCTGCTGGTACGGGAGCGCCTGAAGCTGCTGCTGGACCCCGGCACACCGTTCCTTGAGTTCTCCTCTCTGGCCGCCAATGAGGCCTACGGCGGCGACGTGCCGGGCGCCGCCTGTGTTACCGGCATCGGTATCGTCAGCGGCCGCGAAGTGGTCATCAACGCCGGCGATGCCTCGGTGAAGGGCGGTGCCTGGTATCCGTTGACGGTGAAGAAAACCGTGCGCGCGCTCGACATCGCCATCGAGAACCGCCTGCCGGTGGTCCACCTGTGCGATTCCGCTGGCGGCTTTTTGCCGCTGCAGGCCGACCTGTTCGCCGACAAGTACATGGCCGGCCGCATCTTCCGCAATCAATGCATGTTGTCGAAGATGGGCGTGCAGCAGGTGTCGGTGGTGCTGGGGCACTGCACCGCCGGCGGCGCCTATGTGCCGGGGCTGTCGGACTACAACGTCATCGTCCGCGGCACCGGCGCCATCTTCCTCGCCGGCCCGCCGCTGGTGAAGGCGGCCACCGGCGAGGAAGTCAGCGTCGACGAGCTGGGCGGCTGCGACATGCACACCAGCGTATCGGGGACGGCCGACTATCCGGCCGGCTCGGAAGAAGAGGCCATCGCCATCGCCCGCGACATCGTGGCGCAGTTCAAGCGGCCGCAGAAGGCCCATGTCGAATGGCAGCCGCCAGAGGAACCACATTACCCGGCGGACGACCTCTACGGCATCCTGCCGCGCGACATCAAGCAGGGCTTCGACATGCATGAAGTCATTGCCCGCCTGGTCGACGGTTCCCGTTTCCACGAGTACCAGCCGAATTACGGCAAGACCCTGATCTGCGGCTATGCCCACTTGTGGGGGTACAAGATCGGCATCCTCGCCAACAACGGGGTGCTGTTCAACGACAGCGCGCTCAAGGGCGCGCACTTCATCGAACTGTGCAACCAGGCGCGGACACCCATCGTCTTCCTGCAGAACATCACCGGCTTCATGGTCGGCAAGGAATACGAACGCCGCGGCATCACCAAGGACGGCGCCAAGATGATCATGGCGGTGTCCAATTGCGAAGTGCCCAAGTTCACCGTCATGTGCCACGGCTCCTTCGGTGCCGGCAACTACGGCATGAGCGGCCGCGCCTTCGATTCGCGCTTCCTGTTCTCGTGGCCGCACTCGCAGACCTCGGTGATGGGGGCCGAGCAGGCCGCGAACACGCTGGCGGACGTCAAGGTCCGGCAGCTCGCCAAGCAGGGCAAGCAGCTCAGCCAGGCCGACATCGACGCCATCCGCGACCCGGTGCTGGGCGAGTTCAAGCGCAAGCAGAGCGCGTATTACACGACCTCCGAAATCTGGGACGACGGCATGCTCGACCCGGTGGACACCCGCAATGCCCTGGGCATGTCGATCTCGGCGGCGCTCAACACGCCGATCGGCGATCCGCGCTACGGGGTGTTCCGGATGTAGTGGCCGACTCGGCTGAACGGGTGACGTTCGCCGTGGCCACCGGCTTACACTGCGCCATGGACATGCAAACTTCCGCTGTACCGGCGCGCCTGCCGGTTCCCGCCGCCGAGGTGGTGCAGCACCGCGACATTCCCATCAGCGCGCGCAGCCGCGTCCTGATCTGGTTGCTCAAGACCTTCCTGCGGCCGTGGCTGGCGCGGGTGGTGCGCGGCAGTGACGAGCAGATCGCCAAGGTGCAGTTGCGCATGTCGCGCATGCGTTGCCCCAACACCCACGGATTGCCGTTGGACTACATCCCCATCGGACGCGTGCCGGCGCATGTGTTCGGCGACCTGCGCGACACCGGCAAGCCGGTGCTGCTGTGGCTGCACGGCGGCGCCTTCATCCTGCCGGCCTCGCCGCCGGCGCATCTGGAACTGGTGGCCGGGTTGGCCGCACGGGCGGGCATGCACGGCGTCTTGCCGGACTATCGGCTGGCACCACGCAACCGTTTTCCGGCGGCGCTGGACGACTGCGAGATGCTCTACCGCAGCCTGCTCGATCTCGGCTTCCCGGCCCATCGCATCATCGTCGGTGGCGACTCCGCCGGGGGTAATCTGACGCTGGGGCTGCTGCAGCGCATCCGTGCGCGGGGCTGGCCGATGCCGGCGGCGGCCATTCCGGTGTCGCCGGCCACCGAGCTGGGGCGGATTCACGCGCCCCCGTCGCGGCCGTGGAATGCCAGTGGTGATCCCATTCTGCCGATCGCGGCACTGCAGCGGGTGGACGAGATGTATGCCGGCGACTGGGATGCCAGCGACCCCGAGTTGTCGCCCCTGTTTGCCGACTGCACCGGCTTTCCGCCGCTGTACCTGATGGCCAGTGACAGCGAGGTGCTGCTGGACGACACCGTGCTGTTCGCGCGCCGTGCGCGCGCTGACGGTGTCGACGTCTGTTGCGAGATCTGGCCCCGGCTGCCGCACGCGTTCCCCTTGTTCGGGGCGCTGTTTCCCGAAGCGCGGGTGGCACGCAGGGCGATGCTCGAATTCATCCAGGCCCGACTGGGAGTGGCGGCATGATCCTCAGACTTGCGGCGGGCGCCATCACCCTGGCGATGCTGGCCGGCTGTGGCGACGACCGCCTGCAGCTCGGCGAGCCGCCGCTGGAAACCCCGGTCGATCTGCTCGACAAGGCGTTGGCCTGTACCCCCTTCACGCATCCTGACAAGCCGCCGGTGCTGCTGGTGCACGGCACCTTCACCGCCGGCTGGGAACAGTACGACTGGACCTATGTGCCGCTGCTGGTGGAACGCGGCTTCGACGTCTGTGTGGTCACCTATCCCGACCGCGGCTTCGGCGACATGCAGGTCGATGCCGAGTACGTGGTGCACGCGCTGCGCCGCATTCATGCCGAGAGCGGCCGCAAGGTGGCAATGATCGGGCACAGTCAGGGCGCGCTGATGCCGCGCTGGGCCCTCAAGTACTGGTCATCGGCCCGCAATGCGGTGGCGGATTTCGTGCTGCAGGCCGGCCCCAATCACGGCACGGCCCTGGCGGACGTCAATCCGCTGGCGCTGTTGCCGGTGGACGTGCTGCCCGTGGTCGGCGGCCTGCTGGGGTTGCCGGAAGTGCTGTTCCAGTTTGCCCGGGGTTCGAACTTCATCGCGGCACTCAACGCCGGTGATGAGACCCCGGGTGATATCGACTACACCAGCCTGTACACCGTGTTCGACGAACTGGTGCAGCCGGCGCTGCCGGTACCCACGGCCGCGCTCGATCTCGACCAGGGCAACCCGAAGGTGGCGAACCTGCTGTTGCAGGACTTGTGCCCCGGGCGACTGGTTGATCATGTGACCATCGGGCTCACCGACCGGCTCAGCTTCGAACTGGCGCTCGATGCGATCAGCGAACCCGGGCCGGCCGATTTTCAGCGTGCCGGCGGCGCTGCGCTGTGTGGCCTGCTGCCGATCGTGCCCGATCAGATCGTCTCGCCTGCCGCGGCGACGGCCCTGCTGGGCATCGTCCGCCAGTCGGCCGAGGCCGGGCTGCCGCAGCTGCGCCTGCGGGCCGATGAGCCGCCGCTCAAGCCCTATGCACAGCAGGACGGCGGCTGAGCGGGGATAATTGACCCGATGGAGGGCAGCGACCAAGGCGCTGCCCGGATTTCAACGGACGACGACAAGGGGAAACGCGGCAATGACAGAACTCGGTGCAGAACACACCGTGGTGATCGTGGGGGGCGGCCAGGCCGGCGGTGAGACCGCTTCGGAACTGCGCAAGCAGGGCTTCGAGGGCCGCATTGTCATCGTCGGTGAGGAAACCCAGCCCCCCTACAAACGGCCGCCGCTGTCCAAGGCCTACCTGGCCGGCAGCGTGCAGGAAGCCAACCTGTTCGTCATGCAGCCGCCGATTCTGGAGAAGCATCGCATCGAGTTTGTCGGCGGCACCGCCGTTCAGGCCATTGATCGTGAGGCGCGACAGCTCACGCTCGCCAACGGCGAGACGCTGGGCTATGACCGGCTGGTGCTGGCCACTGGTGGCCGCCCGCGGCCGTTGCCGGTCGACGGTGCCGATGCCGCCAACGTGTTCCTGCTGCGCAGCATCGACGACGTCAATCGCATTCGCGAGCGTTGTGCCGAAGGCAAGCGCGCGGTGATCGTCGGTGGCGGCTTCATCGGCCTCGAAGTGGCGGCGGTGCTGTTGAAACAGGGCCTGAAGGTCACCGTGCTGGAAGGGCTGGACCGGGTGCTGGCGCGGGTGACTGCGCCGGAGGTTTCGCAGTTCTTCGAGCGGGTGCATCGCGAAGCGGGCGTCGACCTGCGCACCGGTGCCCAGCTGGCCGGCTTCGAAGGTCATCCCGAGGTCACCGCGGCGCGTCTGGCCGACGGCAGCACCGTGCCGGCCGACCTCGTCATCGTCGGCATCGGGCTGATCGCCAATACCGAGCTGGCGGCCGAGGCCGGGCTGGTGGTCGACAACGGCATCGTCGTCGACGAATTCGGTCAGACCAGCGACCCGCTGATCTATGCCGCCGGTGACTGCACCAATCACCCCAGTGAGTTCCTGGGGCGGCGGGTGCGGCTGGAATCGGTGCAGAACGCCATGGAGCAGGGGCGCGCCGTGGCCCGCAACCTGATGGGCAAGGCCGAGCCCTACCGCAACGTGCCGTGGTTCTGGTCCGACCAGTACGACCTCAAGCTGCAGATGGTGGGCATCTCCACCGGCTTCGAGCAACTGGTGCTGCGCGGCGACCCGACCACCGAGCGCAGTTTCGCCGCGTTCTATCTCAAGGGCGGCAAGTTGATCGCCGCGGATGCGGTGAGCAAACCGCAGGAATTCATGTTCGCCAAGAAGCTGGTGGCCGAGGGGCGTCCGGTTGACGCCGCCAAGCTGGCCGATCCGGACGTGCCGCTGAAAGAACTGGCCGCCTGATGCCCACCTGGCTGCGGCGTCAGCGCGTCCAGGTACCCAAGCATCTACAGGCGCTGGTCACGGTCGATCATGCCGCCGAGGTGCCGCCGGAACGGCTGGGACTGCAGCCGGCCCGGGTCGAGGCGGTGTGGGCGGCAGTAGAGCAGCTCTATCGCACCGGCTTGCAGCCGGCCATCACCCTGGTGGTGCGACGTCACGGGCAGGTGGTGCTGAAACGCGCCATCGGCGCGGTGCGCGGCAATGCGCCGGGCGAGGCCGGGCCGTTGGTGCCGCTGCATCCGGATGCGCCGATGTGCCTGTTTTCGGCGTCGAAGGCGATCTCCGCCCTGCTCATCCACAAGCTCGCCGAAGACGGCAAGCTCAGCCTCGATGATCGCGTCGCCGCCTACATTCCCGAGTTTGCCGCCCACGGCAAGCACCGGGTCACCATCCGCGAGCTGCTGGCCCACCGGGCCGGTATCCCCACCATCGCGGTCGAGGCGCAGGGGCCGGAGCTGCTGCGCAACTGGGATCTGCTGGTGGCGATGCTGTGTGCCGCCAAGCCGTTCGATCCGCGCTTCGAAAAGCAGGCCTATCACGCGCTGACCGCCGGCTTCATCGCCGGCGAAATCGTCCGCCGGGTCGGGGGGATCGAACTGCCGGAGGCCCTGCATCAGTGGCTCGCCAAGCCGCTGGGCCTGCAGTACATGACCTACGGCATCAAGCCGGCATGGCGGGACCGATTGCCGCCCAACGTGGTCACCGGACCGCAACCGGTGTGGCCGCTGACGGCCTATATCCGCAGCATCATCGGGGTGCCGTTTGCCGAGGGGGTGGGGGCGTCGAACGACGATGCCTTCCTGTCCACCGTGGTGCCCGCTGGCAATATCTGTGCATCCGCCGACGATGTCAGTCGGGTGTTCCAGATGCTGCTCAACGGCGGCAGCCTCGATGGCGTGCAGGTGCTGCAACCGGAGACCGTGCGACGGGCCATCGAGCCGGTCGGGGGGCTGCAGTTCGACCGCACGCTGAAAGTGCCGTTGCGATATTCGTCCGGGTTCATGCTGGGCGAGAAGCCGGTCGGGCTGTACGGCCCGGATTGTCGCGAAGCCTTCGGGCACCTGGGGTTCGTCTCGGTGCTGGCCTGGGCCGATCCCCGGCGCGCGCTGTCGGTGGCGCTGCTCAATACCGGGAAATCAGTCGCGCCAGGCGGTGTGCTGCGCCTGGCCGCGGTGCTGCGGGCGTTGGCGCGCGCTTGCCCGCCGGTGTGACCGGGCTCAACTGCCCCAGCGCTTCACCCGGTCACGCAGCCCCTTGATGCGGTCGAGCAGCCCCACCGCCGGCGAGCCGACCGGGGGTGGTGTTGCCGGGGCGCTGACCTCGTAGCGCTGATGCAGTTGCGGTGCCGCCGCCAGCCGCTGGTGGTGCCGCAGGGCGGAGCTCACGGTGATCTTGCACTGACTCTCGTTCAGCGGCTTGGTGATGAAGCGATAGATCTGCCCCTGGTTGATCAGTTCGATGGCGGCGCCGGCATCGGCACGCTCGGTGAGAATCACCGACACCATCTCCGGGTGATGCTGTTTGAGCGTGCCCAGCAACGACACCACCGGATGCGACTGCACCCGGGTGTCGGACACCACCACCCCGATGTCGTGCTGTTCCATCTGTTCGATGGCGGTGGCCATGCTGCCGGCGCCGACCACCCGCACCTCGGTGCCGAGAATGGTCTGCAGACGCGGAGCGACGGCGGGATCGTCATCAAGCACCAGCACCGTGGGGGCGCCGGCTGCGGCCGCGGGTGCGGTATCTCGGCTGCCGCTGGTCGGGGTGTCCGCAGCGGCCGAGGCGCGCGCCGCCGCCACCGCGCGGGCGAGGGTGCCGCCGAGGTCGTCGTTGATCCACGGCTTGTTGACGAAGCGGAAGATCTCGCCCTCGTTGATCGAGCCGATGATGGCGTTGAGGTCGGAGTAGCCGGTCAGCAGAATACGCATCGCATTGGGCTGCAGATCGCGGGCACGTCGCAGCAGGTCGATGCCGGTCATGCCGGGCATCCGCTGGTCACTGACGATCACGTCCACCGCCTGCGCCTGCAACACCCCGAGCGCAGCGACGCCGCTTTCTGCCAGCAGCACCTGGTAGGCGTTGCGGAACAGCATCCGCATGCTGGTCAGCACGCGCGGTTCGTCGTCGACGAACAGCACCTTGGGCTTGTCGGTGTCGCTCATGCGGTGGCGTACAGCGCAGGGGTGCCGTCGGCCGTCGCGGCCTCCCGACGGGGCTGCCGACGCGGCAGGTGGATGATGAATTCGGTGCCCTTGCCCGGCTTGGAGCGGACATCGATGCGGCCGTGGTGGTCCTCGATGATGCGGTAGACGATGGAGAGGCCGAGGCCGGTGCCCTTGCCGACCGGCTTGGTGGTGAAGAACGGTTCGAAGATGCGCGCGCGCACCTCGTCGGTCATGCCACTGCCGGTATCGAGAATGCGGATGGCGACGCCGTCACCTTCGGCCTGGGTATGCAGATAGATGCGGCCCTCGTCCTCGATGGCCTGGGCGGCATTGGTGATCAGGTTGAGGAACACCTGGTTGAGCTGTGAGGGCGAACACTCGATGTCGGGCAGTTCGCCGAAGCGCTTCACCACTTCGACCTTGTGCTTGAGCTGGTTCTGGCCGATCTTCAGCGCCGATTCCAGGCCGTCGTTGACGTTGAACAGGTCGTCGCGCGAGCGGTCGACCCGCGAGAAATCCTTGAGGCTGCTGACCAGTTCCGCCATCTGCTGCAGCCCGTGCTCGGCATCGCCCAGCAGGTTGTCGAGATCGGCGGTGAGCTCGTCGGCACTCAGTGACTCCCGCAGGGCCTGCGCCGTGGCCATGCGGGTGGCGACCTCCTCGTCGCTGGCCGTGTCGCTACCGATGCAGTCGAGCGCGGCGCTCTGGGCGCTGACCAGCTGGCGCAGGTCGGCCAGCGAGGTGCGGACGATCTCATTGTTGCTGCGGACGTAGCCGAGTGGCGTGTTGATCTCGTGTGCCACCCCCGCGACCATCTGCCCCAGCGAGGCCATCTTCTCCGACTGCACCAGTTGCGCCTGGCTGGCCTGCAGGTCGAGCAGCGCGGTGCGCAGCTCGCCGGTGCGTTCGCGGACCTGGTCTTCGAGGTGATCGTTGGCCGCATCCAGTTCACGGTAGGAGCGATTGAGGCGCACGCCCAACCAGGCCAGCATCAACAGCAGGATGGCCGCATAGGCGACCAGCCAGCTGCGGTACTGGTTGGCGGTGGCGACGCGGGTGTTGTTCCACGCGGTGTAGGTCTGTTCCAGGTCCCGCAGGTGCTCGGCGGTGGGGCGGGCGAGGAAGCCGCTGACCCGGTTCACCAGTTCATCCTTGTCCGCCATCACCTCGCGGGTGCGGGCGCGCAGCCGGGCCAGCGCCGTCTGGAACGCCTCCGGTTGCGCCAGCGCCAACGCTTCCAGCTCGGTGATCATGCCGGTGATGTTGGGGCCGTTGGTCGGGGTCTGGACCACCCCGTAGGTGGTGACCTCGGAACGCAGCGAGCTGAGCAGGCGCCGGACATCCTCGACGTCGTCAGTGGCGGCGGTGGCGAGCAGGTCATCGGCGGCCAGCGGCACCGCATCCATGCCGGCCACCAGTCGCTGGTTGACCAGGATGTTGCGGGCCTCGAAGTCGAAGGCCAGTTCGAACTTGGCCTCGATGGTGTCGAGAAAGCGGGTCAGCGCCGCGTCGACGGCCGGGTTGAGGCCGCGCAGGGCGATCGGCCCTTCATCGAGTGCATCGAGGGCATCGCCAAGCTGGGCGGTGGTGGCGGCGCGTTCATCGGCGACATTGGCCATCGAGCTGACGCCGACCTGGGTCACCGCCCGGTTGAGTCCGACATCCAGGGCATCGACCGTGCGCAACATTCGCAGACGGTCCTGATGCCGTTCGTTGTCGACGGCCAGGGTGCCGCGCACCAGAACCACCAGCAGGCCGATGGCGGCGGCCGCCAGCAGCAGGCTCAGAAGCTGCCGAATGCCCATCGTAAGGCTCCCCTCTTGGTATGGCCGCGGCGAACCGGGCGCTTATGGCGGTAACGGTAGGCAAGCCCCGGCGCTCTCACGTCATCTGTTCGGATGAGAAGGTCTCGCCCGAACGGGGGATTCGCCGCGGCGCTGGCTCGGCTGAACTGCCGCCCACATCTATTGGAGGAGACGCCCGATGAACACCGCCGCAATCGAGCAGCGCCTGCAGGCGCTGGAAGACATCGAAGCCATCCGTGCCCTCAAGGCCCGGTACCTCGCCAGTTGTGACGGCAAGGACCCGGCCGCCATCCGTGCCTGCTTTGCCGATGGCACGGTGGACATCGACTACGGCGCGGTCGGCCGTTTCGACAATGCCGATGCGCTGGTGGCGGTGTACACGCAGATCGCCTGTCATCCGCACATGGTGGAGATCCACCACGGCAGCAATCCGCAGATCGAGGTTGAGGGCCCGGATGCGGCGAGCGGCACCTGGAGCCTGCAGTACGGGCTGATCAACACCCGCGAGAAGAACCTCACCCAGTTGGCCGGGTACTACGAGGACGGCTATCGCAAGATCGACGGCGCCTGGAAGATTGTGCGCACCCGCTTTGTGGCGACCTCCACCCTGGCCCTGGACCTCGATGGCAGCCAGGTGCAGGTGCTGTTCGCCGGGCGCACACCCCCCGCAGCGGCCTGATCGGGCTCAGGCGGCAGCGGCCATCGTCGGCAGCTGGTCGCGCAACCAGCGCAGTGCCGGGTCGGCATCGCGCAGCCGGTGCCAGGTGCAGAACAGGGCGGCAGGCGGTAGCGGCACCGGTGCCGCGAAACAGGCCAGCGGATAGCGCTGGCGTGCCGCATCGGCATGGTGTCGGGGCAGGGTCAGCAGCAGGTCGGACCCGGCAACAATCTCGCAGGCGGCCTCCAGCAACTGGCAGCGCAGGGCGATCTGGCGGCTGATGCGATGCTGCTGCAGGTGCAGGTCCTCCAGCGCCATGCCCGAACGCCGCGACGACACGATCACGTGGCGTGCCGCCAGGTAATCCCGACGTGTCAGGCGGCGGCGGCCGGCGCGGCTGACCACGCAGAACTGGTCGTCGCCGATCTGTTGCTGACGCAGCTCCGGGTCATTCAGGCGCACCACATCGACGGCGAGATCGAGACGCTGGGCCGCAAGGTCGGCGGTGAGGTTGGCGCGGTCGATGCGCACGCTGTCGAGCCGGGCCTGCGGTGCCGCCGACCGCAGCCGTGCGCTCAGCGGCGGCAACAGGGTCGGCTCCAGCTCGTCGGGCATGGCGATCCGCAGCTGCTGCAGATCCTGTGCCGGATCGAACGGGTGCGCCCGATACAGCGCGGCCTCCAGCCGGCCGAGGGCATCGTGGATCTCGGGCGTCAGCCGCCGCGCCAGCGCGGTCGGCGTCACGCCGCGGCCATGGCGCTCGAACAGGGGATCATCGAGCTGCTGCCGCAGTCGCGACAGGGCATGGCTCACGGCCGATGGTGACAGGTGCAGGTGCTCGGCAGCCCGTGCCAGATTGCGTTGCTGGGCGATGGCGTCGAACACCCGCAACAGATTGAGATCGAGCCGCGCCGACAGGCTTGAATGATGCATGTTCTTCATGAATATGACTGCATGAACTTCACTTTATGCAGTGTACGCGCAGCGCTAGCATCCGGGGCTCTTCCCCCCGCCCTGTCAGGAGCGACACATGGACTTCGAACAATCTGCCCGGTCCAAGGACTACCAGAAGCGCGTCCGCGCCTTCATCGACCAGCACATCGCGCCGATCGAGCAGGACTACTGGGACCAGGTGCTGGCGCGCCATAACGGCGGCGACTGGACGAAATGGACCATCCCGCCGCTGATGGAGGAACTCAAGGCCAAGGCCCGGGCCGAGGGCCTGTGGAACCTGTTCATGCCGGACCCCGAACTGGGCGCCGGCCTGTCGGTGCTGGAATACGCGCCGGTCTGCGCCGAGATGGGCCGCAGCCTGATCGCCCCCGAGGTGTTCAACTGCAACGCGCCCGACACCGGCAACATGGAAGTGCTGTGGAAGTACGGCAACGATGCGCAGAAAGCCGAATGGCTGACGCCGCTGCTGGCCGGCGAGATCCGCAGCGTGTTCTTCATGACCGAGCCGGAGGTCGCCAGCAGCGACGCCACCAACATGCAGGCCACCGCCGTGCTCGACGGCGACGAGGTGGTGCTCAACGGCAAGAAGTGGTGGAGCAGCGGCGTCGGCGATCCGCGTTGCAAGGTCGGCATCTTCATGGGGCTGTCGCTGCCGGATGCCAGCCGTCATGGTCAGCACTCGATGGTGCTGGTGCCGCTGGACACGCCGGGGGTGGAGATCCAGCGGATGCTGCCGGTGTTCGGCGAATACGATGAGCCGCACGGCCACGGCGAGGTGCACTTCAACAACGTGCGGGTGCCCAAGGCCAACATCATCGCCGGGCTCGGCCGTGGCTTCGAGATCGCCCAGGGCCGCCTCGGGCCCGGCCGTATCCACCATTGCATGCGTTGCCTCGGTGCTGCCGAATCGGTGCTGGACCTGATGATCCGCCGCGGCATGGCGCGCACCGCCTTCGGCAAACCCATCCTCAACCTCGGTGGCAACCGTGAACGCGTGGCCGATGCCCGCATCGCCATCGATCAGGCGCGGCTGCTGACCCTGTTCGCCGCCTGGAAGATCGACCAGGTCGGCGCGATCCCGGCGATGACCGAGATCAGCGCCATCAAGGTGGTGGCGCCCAATGTGCTGCAGCAGGTCTGTGACTGGGCGATCCAGTTGCATGGCGGCATGGGCGTGTCGCGTGATGTGCCGCTGACCGCCTTCTTCGCCCAGGCCCGCTCGTTGCGGCTGGCGGATGGCCCGGATGAAGTGCACAAGGGCGTGATTGCCCGTATCGAGCTGGCGAAGCGCGGCCTCGGCAAGTGAGTCTCGCCAGCCGGCTCGACCACCGGCTGTATGCGCGGCTGGCCCCCCGACGCGCCACGGCCGACCCGCTGCCCGGGCTGCGCTGGATCGACACCCCCGCCGGCCGGGTGCGGGTGCAGGACAGCGGCGGCAGCGGCCCGGCGGTGCTGCTGGTGCCCGACGGCCCCTGCGTGATCGAGCATTACGCCGATCTGGTGAAGCGGTTGGCGCCGCGGGTCCGGGTGCTGGTGGCCGACCTGCCGGGCTTCGGCTTCAGCGCCCCGGGCCCGCGCTATGACCATCAACTGCGGGCCGGTGCCGAAGTGTTGCTGGCGCTGCTGGACGGCCTGGGCATTGAGCGTGCGGTGTTGGGGCTGTCCTGCGTCAACGGCTACTACGGCATCGCCGCGGCATCGCTGGCGCCGCAGCGGGTGGCGCACCTGCTGCTGGCGCAGACCCCGGGCATGGCGGCGATGCGCGACTGGACCCGCCGCATCGTGCCGCGGCCGATCCGCATCCCGCTGCTGGGCCAGCTGATCAACTTCGCCCAGCGGCGGGTGGTGGCCGAGGGCTGGTACAAGGTGGCGCTGGGGCGCCGCGAGGACCGCACCCGGTTCCAGCAACCCGCCGATCATGCGCTGGCCAACGGTGGCTGCTACTGCTTCGCCAGCGTGGTGCAGGGCATGCAGCGCGCGCGGCCCGACGACCCCTTGCTGGGGCCGATCGCGGTGCCGGCCACCCTGCTGTGGGGCGAGTCGGACCGCAGCCACCGCCACACCGACGCCTCCAGCCTGCGCGCGCACCTGCCCGAGGTGGCGATCCGGGTGGTCGAGCAGGCCGGCCATTTTCCCGATCTCGAGGCGGCCGAGGTCTACGCTGCGGTACTGTTGAAGCTGCTCTTCCCTGACGAGGCGACATGACTGGAACATCCGTACTCGACCGCGGTGGCGCGGTCCGCGAAGGCGAAACACTCGATGCCGTGGCCGTCAGCGACTGGCTGCAGGCCCAGGGGGTCGCATTGGAAGGCGCGCCCGAGGTCACCCAGTTTTCCGGCGGCGCTTCCAATTGGACCTATCGCCTGCAGTACCCCAACCGCGACCTGATCCTCCGCCGCCCGCCGGCCGGCACCAAGGCCAAGGGCGCCCATGACATGGGGCGCGAGTTCACCGTGCAGTCGGCGTTGAAGCCGGTCTACCCGTACGTGCCGGCGATGGTGGGCTTCTGCCAGGACGAGGCGGTGATCGGCAGCGAGTTCTACGTCATGGACCGCATCGCCGGCATCATCCCGCGCAAGAACCTGCCGCGTGGCATGACGCTGACACCGGCGCAGGCGCGCCGTCTCTGCGAGAACATGCTCGACCGGCTGATCGACCTGCATCGGGTGGATGTCAGCGGCACCCCGCTGGAAAAGCTGGGCAAGGGCAGCGGCTACGTGCAACGGCAGATCGACGGCTGGTGCGCACGCTGGGACAAGGTGCCGACCTGGAACGTGCTGAAGTTTCGCGACGTGCAGCAGTGGCTGAAGGCGAACATGCCGGCCGACGTCGCCAACGGCGTCATCCACAACGACTGGCGGCTCGACAACCTGGTGCTGTCACCCGACGACCCGACGCAGGTGATCGGCGTGCTTGACTGGGAGATGGCCACGCTCGGCGATCCGCTGATGGAACTGGGGTGCATCACCGCCTACTGGAACGAAGCCGGCGATGACCGCATCGCCCAGTTCATGCGCCGCCAGCCCACCCACCTGCCCGGCATGTTCAGCCGTCGCGAGGTGGTGGACTACTACCTCGGCAAGACCGGACTGAAGTGCGACAACTGGACCTTCTACGAGGTCTACGGCCTGTTCCGGCTGGCGGTGATCATCCAGCAGATCTACTACCGCTATCACCACCGGCAGACCACCAACCCGGCGTTCCGCCATTTCTGGGTGATGGCCAACTATCTCGGCCTGCGGGCGCGGCGTTTGATGCGGAGCGCACGATGACGCCGGCGATACCCTCACCCCACCCTCTGCATCCGCAGAGGGTCCCCCCCCTCTCCCGCGATGCGGGCGAGGGGTTGTCGTGCCGCGTTGCGGCGGGCTTAGTCTTGGGCGCGCTCTATCTGATCCGGCACGGACAGGCCAGCTTCGGCAAGGCCAACTACGATGCCCTGTCTGACACCGGCCACGAGCAGGGGCGGGTGCTGGGGGCGGCACTGAAAACGCGGGTGGTACCCGACGGCGTGTTCCGCGGCAGCATGCGGCGTCACGCCGAGACTTGCGACAACGCGCTGGCCGCGATGGGCCGGGTGATGACACCGGTGGTGCTCGACGGCTTCGACGAGTACGACCATGAAGAGATCATCGTCCGCTACAAGCCGATGTACGCGAACCGGCTGCTGATGAAGGCCGACCTCGCCAAGACCCTCAATCCGCGCAAGGCCTTCCAGGGCCTGATCACCGAGGCCATGCGGCGCTGGATGGCGGGCGACCATGACAGCGAGTACCGCGAGAGCTGGCCGCAGTTCCAGCACCGCTGCAACGACGCCGTGGAGATGGCCATCGAGCAGTTGGGGCCGTCGAAAACCGGGCTGGTGTTCACCTCCGGTGGTGCCATTTCGGCCATCGTCCAGCGCCTGCTCGGGCTCGATGACAACGGCGCCCTCACCCTGCAGTGGACCATGGCCAATGCCGGCGTCACCAAACTGCTCTACTCCGGCGAGCGCCGGCACCTTTCCAGTTTCAACGAACACGCCCACTTCGAGGGCGATCTCTCCCACCTCATCACCTATCGGTAATGTCATGACCCGCAAGAACATCCTCATCACCGGCGCCAGCTCCGGCCTCGGCGAAGGCATGGCCCGCCAATTCGCCGCCATGGGCCGCAACCTGGCCTTGTGCGCACGGCGCACCGAGGCGCTGGACACCCTCAAGGCCGAACTGCTGGCGGCGCACCCCGGCATCCAGGTCGAAGTGCGGTCGCTGGACGTCAACGACCACGACGCCGTGTTCGCCGTGTTCCGCGATTTCGATCAGGCCCTGGGGGGGCTCGACCGCATCATCGTCAACGCCGGCATGGGCAAGGGCGCCTCGCTGGGCACCGGCCATTTCCGCGCCAATCGCGAAACGGCGATGACCAACTTCGTCGCCGCGCTGGCCCAGTGCGAGGCCGCGCTGGAACTGTTCCGCGGCCGCAACGCCGGCCATCTGGTAACCGTGTCCTCAGTCAGCGCCGTGCGCGGCTTCCCCCGTGCCCTGACCGCCTACGCCGCCACCAAGGCCGGCCTTGCCAACCTCACCGAGGGCATCCGCATCGACCTGCTGGGCACGCCGATCAAGGCCACCACCCTGTTCCCCGGCTTCATCGACAGCGACATCAACCGCGGCATCAAGAATCGCCCCTTCGTGGTCGACACCGACACCGGCTGCCGCGCCATGGTGGCCGCCATCGAACGCGAACCCGACGAAGCCTTCGTCCCGCGCTGGCCGTGGACCGCCATGGCGGCGCTGATGCGGCGGATGCCCCTGAAGGCGCTCACGAAAATGGCGTAGCCGTTGATCGCAGAAAGGCCTCAACGACCAATAGGGGACTGATGGAGTTCCCAGGATTTGGTGGACACTCTTATCTCGGTGACCATGAAATCGGAGGTGGAAAGTGTCAGGACAGAGGGAATCTAGCAGTGTTCGGCGCAAGTACGAGTTCATCAAGAAATGTCAGAGCCAACACAAGGTCAGGATGATGTGCCGTCTTCTCGACGTCTCACCGAGTGGCTATTACGCCTGGCTGCAGAAGCCCGTATCAGACCGGGCACGTGAAGATGCTCGCCTACTGCGTCTGATCCGCGCCTCCTTCAGGGCCAGCCAAGGCGTCTACGGTGGGCCTCGAATCTTTCTCGACCTTCGAGAGGCCGGCGAAACGTGCAGCAAGCATCGCGTAGCGCGGCTGATGCGAGAGAACGGCGTGCGTGCCAAAGGCGGCTACCGTACTCGCCGATACGTTGTCGGTGGCAAGCCAGCCGAGCTGATCCCGAACCTCGTAAAGCGCAATTTCACCGTCTCACAGCCCAATCGTGTCTGGGTCACCGACATCACATATGTCCGAACTTGGGAAGGATGGCTCTACTTGGCCGTCGTTCTGGATCTGTTCTCGCGCAAAGTCATCGGGTGGGCTGTCCGCCACACTATCCACCGAGAACTGGTCATAGACGCCCTCCTGAAGGCCATCCGGGAACGCGGCCCCACCGACACAATCGTGCATTCAGATCAGGGATCTCAATACGGCAGCGATGATTGGCTCCGGTTCTGCAGAACCAACGGTCTCAAGCCGAGCATGAGCCGACGAGGTAACTGCTGGGACAATGCAGTCGCGGAATCCTTCTTCTCGAGCTTGAAGAAAGAGCGCATCAAGAAGCGCATCTACAACACGCGCCAGCAAGCGGCCGATGACATCGCCGAATACGTCGAAGGCTTCTACAATCGAACGCGACGACACGAACATTTGGCGGGCATTAGTCCCGAGCAGTTTGAGGCTGCGCTAATGCCCCAATGCTAGGTGTCCATAGAATCCTGGGAACTCCAGTGGGTTGTCTTGCAGCACTGCGTCGACGAGGGCTTCCGGACGCAAGGTCTTTGCGCTCGCTAACGGGTCGATCTGTGCCCATACGAAAGCGGGTACAAAGCTAAGCGAGAAGAGTGCGGCCGCGACGAGCCGCTGCATGCGCGCTAGATTTCGCATAGGAAGCCTCCGGTCTTCATGATCCATAGCATGCTGAACAGCCGCACGAAGGTTCTGGTCCATCTGTTGTCAGCCATGAGGGCTGAGGGTGCCGAGTACCGCTACGCTTACCAGAATCAGGAGCGCGATCGCCGCCTCGATGGTCACACTCAGTCGCAGGTGCTGTGCAGAGTGCGAAGGGACGCCGGTATGGATGTCACGTTCGAGCCGGGGCACCAACCACCAGCGATGCAGAGCGGCGAGGCCCAGCATCGCAGCGAATAGCGTCAGCTTGAGCAGCATCAGGTTGCCGTGCCGGCTGTGTAACAGCGGTGCGATGGACCAGCCGACCAGGCCCCCGTAGTGAAAGATGCCGGTCACCACCAGGACACCGACAAAGACGGCGCCTGGGCGCGAAAAGGTGTGCAGTGCCCGCCACAGCATGCGCAAGCCCTCACCCGCGGCGGGCTTGCCGTGTCGAACGAACAGAATCAGCAATGCGAAGATGGCCCCGATCCAGCCGCCGGCAGCGAGCAGGTGCGCCATACCAGCCACCAGCCGCACCGTACCACTTACACCCTCGCCACTGGCAGCGTGTCCGTTCCACGCCAGGCTGACCAGCGCCACGCCGGCCAGCAAGATCACTCGCCGAATGGGGAATGGGCGCTCGGCGCGCTGCGACTGCCAGCCCAGTACAGCAAGCAGCAGAACCAGCAGGAATGCTCGCGTCAGCCCGGCGCGCCCAGCGGGGATGTCGAACAGATACCAGGCCAAGTCGTCCCGTGCTAGATCGGAAACCGCGACCCCCATGATGCCAGCCGTGCTGCGCGCAATCTCAATGCCCACCAGCGCTAAGCCGAGCACCCCACAGATCAGGAGCCCCTGGGTCAAGGCCCATCTGGGCAGGGGGGGGTGCTTATCGCCGCTGATCGTTGAGGCAGCCGGACCGTACCACGCGAATAGCGGTAATCCGAACAGCAGCATCAAGTCCAGGTACTGCATGAACCGAAGCGTGTAGTCGGGAAGACTGGACATGATGTTGGCGCCCGCTCATTTGATGGTGAAGCTGTATTCGCCAGTCATCGGATGGTTGTCATCACCGACGGCGCGCCATTGCACCTGGTAAACGCCTACGCCGAGGGGACTATGCAACGTAGCGCGTAGCGTCTTGCCGTCGTTGATGAGATCAACGTCGATGTGCTCGATTTTCTCTGCGAACCCGCCGTCCTTTATGACGCTCAGCTCCAAGCGCGAGGCGCGAAGTACAAGCTGTTCACTGAAGACGAGATCGATCTGCTGCGGTGTCGTGACAACAGCATCGGCCGTCGGTGTGGATTTGACGAGGGAGATATGGGCCTGAGCGACCGATGTGATCAGCAAGCCGGTCGCAAGACAGGCACCAACAATCAGAGAGCGAAATTGGGTAGTACGGTTCATGTGCATTACACCTCTTCATATGTTTAAGAATTTCGGCTGCAGCAACTTCGGCCGCCGCCTCCTGTTGATTGGCTGGACAGGGTGTCGCCGCTTGCCAGACGCGCGGGATACCCGGCCTGTTGCAACGTCGACAGCAGCGGATCGTTGCCTTGATCGAAGTTGCCTCGAACTTGAACGCGGCCGGTGGTCAAATGCACTTCCACGGCATCGACTCCCGGCAGCGCTTTCAGCGCATCGGTGACTTTCGCGATACATGAGCCGCAGCTCATACCCTGGACGTCGAGATCTACTGTGTTCATGACTGTGTTCTCCTCTTGATCCCGAAGGTCACCGGGGACATTGGCCGTTTCATCGCATCGATCAGCGATAGGCTTGATAGACGCTGGCGCTGCCATCGACATGGATCAGCAAGACGTCGTAGGGGTCTTTGCGGTCGCCATAGAGCGGGCCGTCCATGCCAGGTGAACCGATCGGCATTCCGGGCACGGCCAGGCCGATCGCCTCGGGCTTTTCTTTCAGGAGACGCTTGATGTCGGCAACCGGTACATGGCCTTCGATAGCGTAGCCACCGATTCTGGCGGTATGGCAGGAACCAAACTGCCTGGCAATGCCGAGCCTTTCACGTATGTCGGTGTTGCCGGTATTGGAAGTACGCACCTGTATGTCCACTTCTTCAAGATGCTGAATCCACTCCTTGCAGCAACCACAGTTGGGGTCTTTCCAGACTTCCGCGCTCAACTCAGATGCAGCCGCCACACTAATACCGAGCATGGGAGATAGAAACAGACCCGCCAACCAGATGCGGTATTTGATAGCGACATTCATCATGCTCGACTCCGTGACTCTCAACTGTCGGTATAAGGGATTCATGGCAGTCGGGCGTAATTCGAGGCCCGAAATGCACCATGCGTCTTCTTCATACCGATGCTAGAGAGCAGGCGCTGTCAGACAGATGACCCCTGCGTTACATTTATGTCATTCACTTGTCATCTGTGCGGGCCATCTGAAATGACTATCAGATGACAGGAATGTAATGAATGAGTCATCCCTGCGACAGTGACTGTCATCTAAGTTGAATGGCATGAGTTCCACAGACTTGGTTCTATGGCGGTGCGCTATGTGACGCCTGCTCCAGAATGGCCCTGGGAATTGAAGCCGCTGCGGGTCGGGAACATCCGCATGTTCCGAATCGAATCCTTCCGCCGTGGCGACTTCGAATGCAGCAGACGCCTCATGGCATGGGTCGCAGAGATGTGCGTGCCCTGCCACTTAGGTCAATCCATACCGATCATAGGAGATCATTCATGTCATCCAGACCTTTCGGTTCAGAAGCCGAAGAAAAAATCGCACTATCACGGAGGCAGTTTGTTCACGGGCTGGCAGCTGGCGGCGCAATGCTTGGCTTGGGGTTATGGCCCAAACAGAGCTGGGCGCTGCGCTCGCCTGGGCAAGTGGAGGTAATGGCCGGCACGCAGTTCGACCTGAGCATCGGCGAAACTCTGGTCAACTACACGGGCCAGGTGCGCCCGGCCATCACCATCAACGGCTCCGTGCCCGGACCGATCCTGCGCTGGAAGGAAGGTACACGAGTGCAGCTTCGGGTCCGTAATGACCTGCCGCGTGGATCGATTCATGGCGACTCCACGTCGATTCATTGGCATGGCATCCTGCTGCCGGCGAATATGGACGGTGTGCCTGGCCTGAGCTTCGACGGCATCAATCGCGGAGAAAGCTACCTGTACGAATTCGACATCCGTCAGGGCGGCACTTACTGGTATCACAGCCATTCCGGCTTCCAGGAACAGGGTGGCATGTACGGGTCGCTGATCATCGATCCCATTGAGCCCGAACCGTTTTCTTACGACCGGGATTATGTGGTGTTTCTGTCGGACTGGACTGATCTTGACCCCACGTATTTATTTTCCCGCCTCAAGAAGATGTCCGATTTCGACAATTTCGCCAAGCAGACAGTCGGGGACTTCTTTGACGACGTACAGCAGCATGGACTATCGGCTACGCTTCAAAACCGCAAGATGTGGAGCGGCGAGATGCGGATGACACCAACCGACCTGTCGGACGTCAACGGCAATACGTACACCTTCCTGATGAACGGTACGACCTCGCTGGGCAACTGGACCGGCCTGTTCCGGTCCGGCGAGAAAGTGCGGTTGCGCTTCGTCAACGGCTCTGCGATGACCCACTTCGACGTGCGCATTCCCGGCCTGAAGATGACTGTGGTCGCGGCCGACGGCCAGTACGTGCATCCGGTTAGCGTGGATGAATTCCGTATCGCCACCGCGGAGACCTTCGACGTGATCGTCGAGCCCAGCGGCCAGGATGCGTTCACAATTTTCGCGCAAGACTTAGGCCGTACCGGTTACGTCAGCGGTACCCTGGCCGTGCGCGAAGGCCTGCGCGCTCCGGTGCCGTCGGTGGACCCCAAGCCGATTCTGACCATGGACGATATGGGCCATGGCATGATGATGGGTGGCGGCACGGGCCATGACATGGGCGCGATGTCAGGCGGCGCAATGGCCGGGATGCAGCACGCCGGCATGGACCATAGCCAGCACGGCACCTCGTCGATGCAGCCCGGCCCGATGGCGAGTATGGACCATGGTGCGGCGGGCATGCAGCAACACCCCGCCAGCGAGGAAGGCAATCCTCTGGTCGACATGCAGACGATGACCCCGACGCCCAGGCTCGATGACCCCGGCATCGGCCTGCGCGACAACGGCCGTAGGGTGCTGACCTATGCCGACCTGCGCAGTACTTTCAGCGACCCGGATGGCCGCGAGCCCGGCCGGGAAATCGAACTGCACCTTACCGGCCACATGGAACGCTTCGCCTGGTCGTTCGACGGCATGAAGTTCTCCGACGCGCAGCCGCTGCGGCTGAACTACGGCGAGCGCATGCGGATCGTGTTAGTCAACGACACCATGATGTCCCACCCGATCCACCTGCACGGCATGTGGAGCGACCTTGAGGACGAAGACGGCAACTTCCAGGTGCGCAAGCACACCATCGACATGCCGCCGGGCAGCAAGCGCAGCTATCGCGTGCGCGCCGACGCGCTCGGTCGTTGGGCTTACCACTGCCACCTTCTGTACCACATGGAAGCCGGCATGTTCCGCGAAGTGCGGGTGGAGGAATGAAACTCATGAAATCGATACCTGCCATCACACGCACGCGTTTACTCGGCGTTGCGATCGCGCTCGCGCTGGGCGGTGTATCCGCGCCAGTCTTCACACAGGAAATGGACCATTCCGCGATGGGGCACGGTATGCCGCCCGCGGAATCCATGGAGGAGATGGACCACTCCGCTATGGGCCACGACATGGAAGGCATGACGACCGAAGAACATGCCGGCATGCAAGGACAAGACCTGCCGGCGAACGCCGCGCCGCGCGAACCGATTCCGGCGGTGACCGATTCCGATCGCGAGGCAGCATTCCCCGATGTCGCTGGACACACCGTTCACGACGACGGCGTGCACTGGTTCGCGTTGCTCAACAGGCTCGAAACCTGGGACGCGGACGAAGGCAGCGCCATCGGCTGGGAAGGCAGCGGCTGGATTGGCACCGACCTGGACCGCGTATGGGTGCGCAGCGAGGGCGAATCAATCGACGGCAGCGTCGAGTCGGCCGATGTCGAAGTGCTTTATGGCCGCGCAATCGCACGGTGGTGGGACCTGGTCGCCGGTGTTCGCCACGACTTTGGGGAAGGGCCGTCGCAGACCTTCGCTGCCGTCGGTGTGATGGGTCTGGCGCCGTACATGTTCGAAGTCGAGGCGACCGCCTATTTCGGCCAATCGGGTCAGACCGGTCTTGGGCTTGAGGCCGAGTACGAAACGCTGTTCACCAACCGCCTGATCGGGACGTGGCTGGTCGAGGCCGAAGTATGGGGACAAGACGATCGGAAGCGCGGCATCGGTAGCGGCCTGAGCACGCTGGAGGCTGGCTTCCGTCTACGCTACGAGTTCCATCGTCAGTTCGCGCCCTACATCGGCGTGGTGTGGGAGCGCGCATACGGTGGCACCGCCGACTACCGGCGCGAACAGTCCCGCGACATCGAGGACACGCGCGTTGTCGCGGGCGTGCGCATCTGGTTCTAGGAGAGCCCACCGCTATGTCGCTCCTGAAACGTAAGGCCTCGATTATGTTGGTCGTCAGCACCCCTCATGTCGAGGACGGCTCCGGCGGCCGCCGATGTTCCGGCTGAAGGCGCGCTACCGCTGATGGTCGTCTACAACCCGACCTGGGTACCGTGGGCTGTGGGCCGAGCACATCGGCCGGCGGCTCTGGTTCTAAGAGGAGGTTTACCATGACAAAGCAGGCTGTCCCGGGCCGAAGCGGTGGTACGACGGCATCGCTCTATCGCCTGGCAACGAGCGATCACTTATGTCCGTATGGTTTGAAGACGAAGTCGTTCTTGGAACGACGGGGTTTCTCGGTCGAAGACCATCCATTGTCGACGCGAGAGGAAGCCGATCGTTTCATGCAAGAGCATGATGTCAAGACCACACCGCAAGTTTTCATCGGAGGCGAGCGGATCGGCGGCTATGACGATACACGCAAACACTTCGGCAAACGGCTGCGCGGCAAGGACGAGACGACCTACCAGCCGATTATTGCGCTATTCAGCGTTGCGCTCTTGATGGGGTTTGCAGTGAGCTGGTTCGCCGCCGGAACCTTGTTCAGCATCCATGCCGTCGAAGCGTCAATTGCCGTCGCCATGTGCTTGCTCGGTGTGCAGAAACTCCAGGACGTGGAAAGTTTCTCGACTATGTTCCTCAACTACGATCTTCTGGCGCGCCACTATGTACCCTATGCGTATTTCTATGCCTTTGGCGAGACGCTGGCGGGAGTTTTGATGCTAGCCGGAGCTCTGATGTGGGTCGCATCGCCCCTGGCTCTGTTCATCGGTACAGTAGGTGCCGTCTCGGTAATTAAGGCGGTCTACATCGACAAGCGCAAGCTCAAATGCGCCTGCGTTGGAGGCAACAGCAATGTGCCGCTAGGCTTCGTCTCCCTTACGGAGAATCTCATTATGATTGCAATGGCCATATGGATGCCGCTGCGCATGGGATGGATGTAATCAGAATAACGATACGCTCACGAAGTTTTTCGACAGCTGTCATCTTTAACCAGCATCAGCGATTGCAACCCTACTGCCTAGGTTTCTCTGGTGCTTGATTGAAGCAAGATGTCTGTCATCGGAAGTACGAGTTTCGAGAATGTTCGTCAATGAATGCGGTATCTGCAGACGAATTGACTGAACCCTACTGCGGCGAGCGTGACGATCCGCCATCTAGGCGCGTTCTAATTCGCTCCATCTGATCGATTTCGGATCGCTGCGCTCTAATGATTTCAGTGCAAAGGTCCACAAGCTCGGCGTCATTGAGATCGGCTTCGCGGCACATCAGGATCGCGCCGGAGTGATGCGGAATCATCGAATCGATGAACTGGCGATCATTGATGAGTATTTGCGCACGCGTCGCGGTAAACGATCCAACCGTTAAAACGGCAAAAAGTACATAGAGCGCGACGTTAAGACCTCCCTTGGAAAACATGTGCGGCATCGTTGCGAGCATGAAAATTCCCATAGGCGCCCACATCGTCACCGCCATATAGAACATGTTGAGATTGTTCCGGAAGTCGTGGATGCCATCGATCATCGTAAACATGACGATATACATGGCAATCAGGGCGAGGCCCATGTTGATCCAGAACATCAGGTAGGGTCGATGTGTTCTCTTCCCGTGACCATCGTCAGTCGTGTGTGAAGTGTGCTCCATCTCGAATCCCTTTCTCCAGCTTCAATGGTCATCCTGAGGAGCTGTCGCTGTCATTCTGATGACATTGCGATTACATTTTTGTAATCTCCGCGTCATCATTCTGGCAGGTCCAGCTAGATAAGCTGCTGGTTGAAGCCACCTGACCCGATTCCCCTGGAAGGCCCGGGCATCGCATGAGTAACACAACGATGAAACTGCTGGTTGTCGAAGACGAGAACAAGACGGCGGACTATGTTCGTCAGGGCCTTACGGAAGCAGGGTTTGTAGTTGACTTGGCGCGCAACGGGCTCGATGGTCACCACATGGCCATGACCGAAGCCTACGACCTGATCATGCTTGATGTCATGCTTCCTGATATAGACGGCTGGCGCATTCTGCAATCAATCAGAGCGGCCGGCAACCAGGTTCCGGTGTTGTTCCTGACCGCACGTGGCAATGTGGATGATCGCGTGCAGGGGCTGGAGCTGGGTGCCGATGATTACCTGATTAAGCCGTTCGTTTTTGCCGAGCTGCTTGCCCGTGTGCGCACTTTGCTGCGTCGCGGCGCCATGCCTATCCACCACGACCGCATGCAGATCGTGGATCTAGAACTGGACCTGGCTCGGCGGCGCGCGATCCGCGGCGGACGGCGTATCAATCTGACCAACAAGGAGTTCGCGCTGCTTGAGTTGTTGGCGCGTCGCCAGGGTGAAGTGTTGCCGCGCTCGCTGATCGCGTCCCAGGTCTGGGACATGAACTTCGACAGCGACACCAATGTGATCGATGTTGCGATTCGTCGGCTGCGGGCGAAGATCGATGATGACTTCGAGCCCAAGCTCATTCATACCGTCAGGGGCATGGGCTATACGCTGGATGTTCCGGATGACGAATAAGCCTGCTATCGCCCGCCGTCCAGCCTCACTCGCGCTGCGGATAACCTGGTTGGTCGGCCTGGCGATGCTGCTGGTATTTCTGATATTTAACTGGATCAGTGTCAAATCATTGGATCAGCACTTCGCCGAGATGGATGAAGAAGAGCTGAGGGTGATAGCCAGTTCGGTGATCCGAGCGCTAGGTGAGGTGCATGACAATAGCGATGCGCAGGCCTTGCAGCGTGCAGTCCGTGGGCACCATGGCGTCTACTACTATGTAGCCAATGCTGCTGGAGAAGCACTCTATGCTCCCAGAGGTGGTCCCGATCTGGCGCGCTTTGCCGCGAATGAGCGTCCTGTCGATCTCGCAAGTGAGCAGGAAATGTCAATATGGGAAGAAAACGGGACGCACTATCGCGGCGCTGTTTTACAGATCGGCGGCGATGACACCCTGAGTGAAAAGTACACGATAGCCGTTGCGATGGATATCGGTGTCCATCTCACATTCATCAGCAGTTTTAAACGCATCCAGTGGTGGACGGTCTGCGTCGTCATGTGCATCGTGATTCTGGTGGCCTGGAGTGCGGTTCGCTGGGGGCACAAACCGATTCGCAGGGCCAACGAAAAGATTCGAGCGATCACCTCTTCCAAGTTGTACATGCGATTGGACCCGAAGGAAGTACCGATCGAACTGGAAGAGACCATCGCCTCGTTCAACGCTATGCTCGGGCGCATCGAGGAGGGATACGCCCAGCTCGCCAATGTCTCCGCCGACATCGCCCATGAACTGCGCACGCCAGTCACCAACCTGACCACTCAGACGGAAGTGGCGGTGGGTCAGACCCGTTCCGCTGATGAGTACCGGGAAATTCTTTACTCGAACCTAGAGGAATTCGGGCGCCTGAATCGGATGATCAACGACATGCTGTTTCTGGCACAGACCGAGAACGCCCCGGACGATCTCTATCTGGAGACCGTGGATCTCACCGAAGCGACCCAGGGATTGTTCGAGTATTTCGAGGCATGGGTGGAAGATCGGGGTGTCTCGTTGCAGCTCAAGGGGCGCGCAGCACCGATACAGGCCGATCGAGAAATGCTTCGCCGCGCACTCAGCAATCTCCTTTCCAATGCGATCCGTTACACGCCGCGCGGCGCAAGCATTGCTGTTCGACTGCATCAAGATGTGGGAGCTACCACGATCAGTGTCGAAAACCCCGGACCAAAGATTCCGCGACAAGCATTATCTCGAGTCTTCGATCGCTTCTACCGCGTTGATCCTTCACGTCAGAGCAAAGGTGAAGGCGCGGGGTTGGGCCTGGTGATTGTCAAGACTATCGTCGAGGCGCACAAGGGTAGAGTCCATGCGGAGTCGGATGACAGCCTTACGCGCTTTGTCATCACGCTACCGCATACTTTTTGAAACCCTTTGTTTGCGACCAAAGCTAGGCTAAACGATGGGTAACCCGAAAAATATTGTATTCATCGCGACGCGCGGATGGGTTCGTGCTCGCACATTAAGTCGCGAAGTATCGCTTATTCCTGAAGAGGTCTTATAGTCATGGCGGAGAACAATGAACGGTCCCATAATCAGGCCGTAAAAAAACAGGACTTCGGGTCGCAGCTTACCGATCCTGTGTGCGGGATGAATGTAACAGAAGAGTCTCCCTATCACGTTGCACATGAAGAAAAGTCTTTTTATTTTTGTAGTGCAAAGTGTATGCACACGTTCGGAAGCGAGCCTGAGAAATTCACTGCACCGCGAAATAAAGAAGAACCTGTCGGACAAGTAGAGCCTGGCACAATCTACACTTGCCCGATGCATCCTGAAATTCAACAGGACCACCCCGGAAGCTGTCCGAAGTGCGGCATGGCACTTGAGCCGCTCATGCCCAGCCTCGATGACGACAATCCAGAACTAAAAGATTTTTCTCGACGATTTTGGTGGACGCTGCCTTTCACCATCGTGGTCACCGTGTTGGCGATGTTCGGTCCTCAGCTTGGCTGGTTCAACATGGACATGCAGACATGGATTGAGCTCGTACTGTCATTACCGGTGGTGCTATGGGCAGGGCAGCCATTTTTCGTACGCGGCTGGCAGTCTGTTATCAACCGCAGTCCCAACATGTGGACGCTCATTGGTTTGGGTACGGGAGCGGCATTCATCTACAGCACGATCGCAACGGTGGCTCCGGGTATTTTCCCCGAAACCTTCCAGTCGATGGGGCGCGTTGGCGTTTACTTCGAAGCTGCGGTGGTCATCATCTCACTAACCCTTTTTGGCCAGGTTCTCGAACTCCGCGCCCGATCGCAGACCTCCGCTGCTATCAGGTCATTGCTGGGTTTAGCACCCAAAACTGCCCGTCGTATCAATGCAGACGGAACTGAAGAGGATGTACCGCTGACGCATGTTCACGAAGGTGATCGCCTGCGAGTGCGACCCGGGGAAAAAGTACCCGTTGATGGGGTCGTCGAAGAAGGCAACAGCTCACTCGATGAATCCATGCTTACCGGAGAACCTATTCCAGTCAGCAAACGCCCCGGTGACAAAGTTATTGGCGGGACCATGAATACGTCCGGCGCGTTAGTGATACGAGCAGAAAAAGTAGGTTCAGCCACGGTACTGTCGCAAATTGTCCAACTTGTTGCACAAGCCCAGCGCTCTCGGGCGCCAATGCAGCGGATGGCTGACCTCGTGGCCGGCTACTTCGTGATGGCTGTGGTCGTGATCGCAATCACGACATTCTTTGTCTGGGGAGTTTTCGGCCCGCAGCCAAGTTGGGTCTATGGACTGATTAACGCAGTGGCTGTATTGATCATCGCCTGCCCTTGTGCGCTGGGGCTCGCTACGCCGATGTCTGTAATGGTGGTAACGGGCCGGGGAGCCACCCAGGGCGTGCTGTTCCGCGACGCCGCAGCAATAGAGAATTTGCGGAAAGTCGATACGCTCATCGTTGATAAGACGGGCACCTTGACTGAAGGCCGTCCAGTCTTCGATCAAGCCGTTTCCGCTGGCAACATGGACGCCGATGAAGTCCTACGAATTGCAGCCAGCTTGGATCAAGGTAGCGAACACCCCCTCGCCGATGCCATCGTCAGCGCCGCTCGCGAGCGCGGGCTGAATCTAAGCCCGGTGGAAGAATTTGAATCCGGCAGCGGTATCGGCGTGAGCGGTCGGGTGGATGGCAAACCGCTCGCGCTGGGTAACACCGCGGTCATGGAGCAGGAGAACGTCGACGTGGCCGAGCTGAGCGATACTGCCGAAAGTTTCCGAACCAGGGGTGCGAGCGTTATGTATCTGGCAGTGGACGGCAAACTCGCTGGCTTGTTGGCGGTTTCTGACCCCATCAAAGAAACCACCCCTGAGGCCGTGGACGCCCTGAAGGCAGCGGGGATCCGCATCATCATGGCCACTGGAGATGGCGTCTCTACAGCGAGGGCTGTTGCTGAACGGTTGGGCATCGACGAGATTATTGGTGAAGTGACCCCTAGCGACAAGCTCGATTTGGTAAATAAGCTTCAATCCGAAGGACGGATCGTTGCGATGGCGGGCGACGGCATCAATGATGCGCCGGCTCTGGCCAAGGCCAATGTCGGCATTGCCATGGGGACCGGAACTGATGTGGCCATGAACAGCGCGCAAGTCACATTGGTTAGGGGGGACCTGCGCGGTATTTCCACGGCTCGCTTCCTGTCGGAGAAGACCGTCCGCAATATGAAGCAGAACCTCGGCTTCGCATTTGTTTACAACGCGCTGGGTGTACCGCTTGCAGCAGGCGTCTTGTACCCGTTTGCGGGCCTTCTTCTTTCGCCGATGTTTGCCGCATTGGCTATGAGCTTGAGTTCGGCGTCAGTGGTGTTCAATGCCCTCCGGCTTCGCAGATCAACCTAAATAAAGCGACACCTTGAAACTAGCTAAGGCACATCAGGAATTCCTGCTAGCGCCAGATTGGTAGTTGGCAAGGACGCCAGCGCCGGCCAGAGTTGATAACGGTTGGCATGACTTCGTCTTCAAGCCATTGCCAGGCGATAGAGCTGTGCCGTTGTACCACCGCTTTGGCATGGTGAGCTTCCTCTTAGCGCTAGAGCCGCAGACCGCTGCCCGGCACCACGTGGGCCAAGGTATGAGAAAACGATAGACCGAGGGTATCTCGCACGCTTTCCCCTCTACGAATTTGTGTTTGGTCTGCGCAGATCGGGTTGGGCGACTAACGGACCAAGGAGCAAGTAAATGACTAACGACGCGCCGAGCCCGGCAGAAACTTATGAGCACTACCTCAGCCCCGCTATGGCTGATCCATTGGTAATCCCCCCACAGGATAGCGGCAGCCGGGAGTGGAATTTTCTCGTAACCTGAGTCGAGGAGGTTCCCATGCGGAAATCACGATTTACCGACAGCCAGATCATGGCGGTGTTGAAGCAGGCAGAAGGTGGCGCGCCCGTGCCTGAGCTGTGCCGGGAGCACGGCATCAGCTCGGCGACGTTCTACAAGTGGCGGTCGAAGTTCGGCGGCTTGGACGTCTCGCAGCTCACCCGGATGAAGGAGCTGGAGGACGAGAACCGGCGGCTGAAGAAGATGTACGCCGAGTCCCAGATGAGCGCGGAGCTGCTGAAGGAAGCGCTGTCAAAAAAATGGTGAGGCCATCTCAGCGCCGAGAGATGGCCCGATGGGCGGTAACTTCCAAGGCGATCAGCATCCGGCAGGCCTGTGTGACCTTTCAGGTCAGCGAGACCTGCTACCGGTACCAGGCCAAAGCCGAGCCTGAAAACGTGCGCATTGCCGATTGGCTGGTGCGGCTCACCAGTACCTACCGCAACTGGGGCTTTGGGCTGTGCTTCCTGTACCTGCGCAACGTCAAGGGGTTCGGGTGGAACCACAAGCGCGTCTACCGGATATATCGCGAACTGGAGCTCAATCTCCGCATCAAACCGAAGAAGCGGCTGCTGCGACAGCTGCCGCGGCCCCTGACAGTACCGCTGGCATGTAACGAGGTCTGGTCGATGGACTTCATGCACGACCAGCTCAGTGACGGCCGCAGCTTTCGGTTGTTCAACGTGCTGGATGACTACAACCGGGAAGGGCTCGGGATCGAAGTGGATCTATCGCTGCCATCGACACGGGTTATCCGCAGCCTGGAGCAGATCATCGAATGGCGCGGCACACCGCGGGTCCTGAGGTGCGACAACGGCCCGGAACTGATCAGTGGCGCGCTCATGACCTGGGCCAGGGAGAAAGGCATCCGCATCGAATACATCCAGCCGGGAAAGCCGCAGCAAAATGCCTATGTCGAGCGCTACAACCGAACCGTACGCTACGACTGGCTGAGTCAACACCTGTTTCACAGCATCGAGCAGGTGCAGCAATCCGCCACCGACTGGCTCTGGTCGTACAATCACGAAAGGCCAAATATGGCACTTGGTGGCATTACCCCCATGCAGCGGCTTGCTGCCGCTGCGTAGCTCCACTTCTGAATGCCGTTAAAAATGGGGGGATTACCATACGGCCCACGGTGGAAAGTGCGTGCCCTCTGCATGACCAGATTCTCTACGGAATGATGGTGATGGACATCGAGGGGGACGCGCAGCAGTGGGTATTGACGAACCCGGTTACGGGGTTCCACCTTGCGGCGCATGTCCTCAGGTAGTGCCTGGTCGGCTTGGGTTGGGTCAGCGAACGGTAGTGGGGCAGACTGCGTGATCCCGCTTTCTTCCGATAGGCCACAACCAAGCGAGCACGGCGCGATGCCATCTCAGAACCGATACCCCACAAGCAGCGTGACGTTCACCGGATGAAAGCGCAGCCGCGTGCGACTGCGGCCCAGCTCGGTGCCATCCGACGCCAACAGCCGGACCACGGCATCGGTTTCCAGCGCAATGAAGTCGAGGCCGGCGGACAGGCTCCACGTCTCAGTCAGATGCCATCGCACACCGACGCCAACGGCCGGTGCCAGCGTGGACTCGACCTTCGACACAAGTCGCGTCGGCCCGGGAATGCCGGCGGCGAGTGCCAGCGGCACCCCGAATCGCGCATTGGTTTCCGCCTCAAGGGTGTCGTTGAGTTCGGACTCGGTGAAGAAGGCGTAGGTGAAGCCCGCACTCAGGTAAGGGCGCCAGACCGCGTCTGCCGGGCCAAAGTGGTAACTGAGCAGCAACACCGGCACCCATTGGCGGGCGCTGCCCATGGGGTTGAAGCGGGGTTCGCTGAGGTCAATGCGTAGCAGGTTCCCGAGCGGGCCGGTGGCCTGCACGATGCCGCTGCCGTCGATGGCCGCTTTCGGCGGGTAGCCGAGCACCAGCTTTGCTGCCCAGTCGTCGGTGAGGAAGTACTGGCCGACGAGCCCGAAGGTGTTCACGGTATCCGCGTCAATGCGGACGCCCTCGCTGCTGAAGGCCGACGCCACGCCCAGCAGCGGGAACAGCGGATTCGGCCGCAGGGTGTTGCGAGGGGCGCCGTTGTCCACGTTCGGGACGCTGTGCAGCCAACCCGCTTCGATCAGGACGTCCCCGGCACGCTGGGCCCAGGCGGGCGCGGCCAGCAACAGGGTGGCGAGCAGGGCAGGTAGCAGCAAGAAGGGCAAAGGGTGGGGGGTCCGGGCAGGCACCCCCGCAGGCTACACGCGGGCGTTCGTCAGTGTTGCGCCGCGCCGTCGTGGTCGACACCGACACCGACACCGATACCGGCTGCCGCGCTGGCCATGGGCCGCGGTGGCGGTGCTGATGTGGCGGATGCCGTTGAAATCGCTGTCGAAGAGGACCTGACCGCTTGCCGACCGTAGTTGCGAATCGTTAACATTTGCGCTTCTGGGGCGGGAGTTGGTCCGGCCCGATCTGACACACGGCCGCAGGTGCGGCCGGATCATCGGGGGCGGGAATGGCGAAGCGGCAATGGCAGCGCGAAGTGTGGTGGCTGGTGGCCTGTGCCTGGAGCCTACCGCTGGCGGCGCAGCCCGAGCCGACGCCCGCCCCCTACGACGACACGATCCCGGTGGCACCGCTGGTCGACGAGGGCGCACCCGACGACGCGGCGACCGCCATCGACACCCTGGTGGTCTACGGCGAGAAGCTGGGCCGTAGCCTCAACGAGACCGCCAGCAGTGTCGGTGTCGTGACCCGCGAGGACCTGGCCGCCGGCAGCGAGGCGGACATGCGCAGTGTGGTCACCCAGTTCGGCAATGTGGTGGCGGCCGGTGGCGACCGCGAGATCGCCATCCGCGGCATTCCGCTCACCGGCATCGGCGGCGAAGGCGAGACCATCAGCGTCTATCTCGACGGGGTTGCCCTGCCGCCGCAGGCGGCGCGTTTCGCCGGGCCGCTCAGTGCCTGGGACCTGGAGCAGGTCGAGGTGCTGCGGGGGGCGCAGTCCACCAACCAGGGTCGCAACAGTCTGGCCGGCTCGGTGGTGTTGCAGTCGCGCGACCCCACGCCCTACTGGGATGCCCGCCTGCGCGCTGGCGTGATGAGCCGCGATGGCCACGACTACGCGCTGGCCGGCGGCGGGCCGCTGGGCGAGACCCTGCGCTTCCGCATCAGTGCGCAGGACCGGTACGACAACGGCGACATCGTCAATACCACCCGCAATGAGGATGACGCCGGCCGCGAGGACACCCGCAGTGTCCGCGGCAGTCTGCTGTGGGCGCCGGCCGCCGTGCCGGGCTACCGCGCCCGCTACGGGTTTGCCCGCGCCGACAACGAATTTGGCGATCCGCTGCACGACAGTTCCGGCGGCGAGCGTACCGAAACCTCCAACGTGCGCGGCAACGAGAATGACATCACCACCCTGCACAGCCTGCAGCAGACGTTGCCGCTGGGCGGCGGCTGGCGCGCCGAGGCGGTGAGCGGCTGGGTGCAGATCGAGAATCTGTACACCATCGATTTCGATCGTTCGGCTGACGATGGCGGATCCTCCGACAACACGCTGGGCGAGCGGATCATCAGCCAGGAAGTGCGGGTTCACTACGAGGGGCCAAGGCTGCGGACCGTGGTGGGCGCCTACTACGCCGACAGCGACAAGACCACCGGGACCCTCGGCCGCGATGTCGCCACCGCCGGCGGCCTGGTGTTGCTGAACGGCACCATCGATTCGTGGAGCGAGGTGCGCACGCAGGCGCTGTTTGCCGAGGCCGATTGGGACGTCGCCCCCCATTGGCGCCTGACGGCGGGGGTTCGGTTCAATGACGAGCGCTCGCAGCGCCACGATGCCTCGGAGCTGGGGCTGACCGTCACCGGCAGCATCCCCGGCCTGCCGATCACCCTGCCCGTCGGCATGCCGTTGCCGGAGGTCACCAGCGATCTGCTGGCGGTGCTGTTGCCGCAGTTCGTACCGCCGGACTACGTCGCCGACGGTGCCGAGAACAATACCGACCTGCTGCCCAAGCTCGGGATCAGCTGGCTGCCCAGCGACGACACCACGCTGGCGCTGACCTATCAGGAAGGCTACCGATCGGGCGGCACCAGCGTGTCGTTCTTCGGCGGCAACGTCAGCCCCTACCGGCCGGAGTACACCCGTACCGTTGAACTGGCCTACCGCGGCCGCTGGCAGGACCGTCAACTTCGGCTCAATGCCAACCTGTTCTACACCGACTGGCGGGACCAGCAGGTCACCATCGGCGAGACCTCCGGTTTCGAAACCGTCACCGAGAACGCCGGCCGCTCGCATCTGTTCGGGCTGGAAACCGAGGCGCTGTGGGCCTTCGATGCGCCAGTTGATGTCTTCCTGAGTGCCGGGCTGCTGCGTACCGAGTTCGATGAATTCGTCAATGACGGCGAGGACTACGCCGACAACCGCTTCCCCTACGCGCCGGAGTACACCGTCGGTGCCGGCCTGACCCTGCGTGAATGGCGTCGGTTCAGCGGTCAGCTCAGTGTCAACCACATCGGCGCGCTGTTCAGTGACCCGGACAATGATCCGCAGTCGGAAGCGCCCGCCCGCACCCTCGTCAATGCGCGCCTCGGCTACCGGCTGCCGTCGGGGTTCAGTGTCGCCGTGTATGGCCGCAACCTCACCGATGATCTCAATCGGCAGGGCGCGCTGGTGTCCGGCAGCCGCATCGCCTCGCGTTATGGCGAACCCCGCAGCGCCGGCGTGCTGCTGGAGTGGCAATACGGAGCAGGGTCGTGACCGTCGGCAGTCGTTGGCCGCGCTGGCTGCTGGCCGGACCCGTGGTGTTCGCGGTGGCCGGACTGGTGATGGCGGGCGGCGCCCTGTGGGTGCCGACGGGGCCGGCGCAGATCGACAATATCGTGCTGCCCATCGTGTTGTTTCCCGCCATCTGGGCAGTGCTGTTCTTCTACGCCAGCTTGGATCGTCGCCTTGGCCGCGCCTACGCCATCGTGCTCGGCCTGGGGCTGGTGCATGCCGTGATGATCACCGTCCATCTGATGCCCTGAGGACCGCGCATGTTCAAACTTTCACAGGCGCGTACCAAAACGCTGTTGGCGATCCATGGTGGCAGTGCGGTGGGGCTCGGGTTGCTGCTGTACGCCGTGATCGTCACCGGTGTCGCCTCGGTGTTCTCGGACGAGATCGGCGATTGGTCCAGCCCGCTGCCGCAGGCGGTGGGCGATCCGTTCGTGCCGGGCACCGACGCCCTGGTGCGGACGCTGGCCAGTGATATTGATCCGCGGTACGCCGATGAGTTGACCCTGTTCCCGTCTGCCGGAGGCCGGTTGGCGGCGTTCTTCCACACCCATGAAGAAGACGCCGACGGACATCCCGAGGAAGTGGGCGTGCTGGCCCACTTCGACCCCCTGCGCCGCCAGCGTCTGGCGTTGCGCGAAGGGTCGGTGGCCACGCTGTTCGAAGGCGACCGTGACAACGCGCTGGCGCAGTTCATGGTGGACCTGCATGTGCGCCTGCACCTGCCGCACCCCTGGGGGCTGCTGCTGACCGGTGTGCTGGGGCTGGCGATGCTGGTGGCGGCGGTCACCGGTTTCGTGCTGCACCGTCATCTGATCCGCGAGCTGTTCACCCTGCGCCGGCGTGGCGATGCCTTGCTGACCGCGCGGGATGCGCATGTCATTGCCGGGACCTGGAATCTGCCGTTCGCCTTCCTGCTGGCCTTCACCGGCAGCTATTTCAGTTTCGGCAGTGCCTTCGGCATTCCGGCGATGGCGATGATTGCCTTCGAGGGCGACCAGGAGCGCCTGATCGAAACCGTGATCGGCGAACCGCCCGGCGACGATCCGCGGCCGGCGGCCATGGCCGATCTCGATGCCATGATCGCTGATGCGCGTGAGCGCAGCGGCGCCGCACCGGCCTTCGTGCAGGTGGCGCACTGGGGGCGGGCCGATGCGCAGGTGACGATTTTCGCCGACTACCGGCCGGGGGCCCTCACCGGGCCGACCTACCTGTATCGGGGGGCAACCGGCGACTTCCTGCGGACCAAGCCGGTCCTCGGCCAGGCGCCGTCGATGGGCAGCACGCTGTTCGAGCTGATGACACCGCTGCATTTCGGCAACTTTGCCGGGGTGTTCTCCAAGGTGCTGTGGTTCGCGCTCGGCTTCGCCGGCGCCTACGTCAGCTTCACCGGCCTGCGGCTGTGGACTCAGCGCCGACAGGACCAGCCCGGATGGGCGCCACTGGCGCGGGCCACCTTGTGGGTCGGCTACGGCTTGCCGCTGGCGTTGGTCGCCGCGGCCTGGGGCTACTTCCCGGCGCGTCAGGTCGGAGGTGAGGTGGAGACCGCCATGTTCACCGCCTTTTTTTCCGCCGCAGCGCTGGCGGCCTGGCCGGCCTGGCGATGGCCGGCGGCCCGGGCGCGACGGGTGCTGCTGGCCCTCAACGGGCTGGCGCTGCTGGGCTTGCCGCTGCTGCGCCTGCTGTCGGGTGGGCCGGGCTGGGAGCGGGCGATGACCGGCGGATTGCTTGACCTGTTGGCGCTGGATCTCGCCCTCACGCTGGGCGGCCTGCTCTGCCTTTGGGCGGCGCGCCGCCGGCCGCCGCCACCGGCGGCGGTGGTCGCCGACGCGCAGGCGGGGGTGGCCCATGAACACTGAGGCGCTGGCCGGCCTCGCGCTGGCCTTCAGCCTGCTGGCACTGGCCTGGCTGGGCTGGCGTGACCCCAAGCGCCGCCGCAGTCTCGGCCGGTCGGGTCGGGCCGGCGTGGCCGAGCGCCGGGGCCTGACGCTGCTGGCCTTGCTGCCGGGAGCGGCGCTGGCAGTGGCCGGCGCCTGGCCGGCATGGCTGCTGTGGCTCGGCGGACTCGCCGTCGGCGGCTGGGGCCTGGTGCTGGGCTTCAGCCGCAATCACGACGCCAGCCCACCGGGGCTGTCCGGTCTTCGCGACGGGGACTGACGGCCGCCGGATGTTCGAAGCGGTCGGCTCTTGCGGCATGAGCGGCCGCCACCATCGCCCGCAGCGCCGCTTCGGTTTCCGGCCAGCCGCGGGTTTTGAGGCCGCAGTCGGGGTTCACCCACAGCCGTTCGGCGGGGATGACCGCCAGCGCGCGGTCCAGCAGTGCCTGCATCTCCTCGCCCGAGGGCACGCGCGGCGAGTGGATATCGTAGAGGCCCGGGCCGATGTCGTTGGGGTAACGGAAATCGGCGAAGCCCTCCAGCAGTTTCATCTTGCCGCGCGAGGTTTCGATGGTGATGACATCGGCGTCCAGCGCCGCGATGGCGGGCAGGATGTCGTTGAACTCGGAGTAGCACATGTGGGTGTGGATCTGGGTGTCGTCGCGCACGCCGGCGGCAGTGATGCGGAAGGCGCGCACGGCCCAGTCGAGGTAGGCCGGCCAGTCGGCCTGCTTCAGCGGCAAGCCTTCGCGCAGGGTCGGTTCGTCGATCTGGATGACGCGGATGCCGGCGGCTTCCAGGTCCACCACCTCGTCGCGCAGGGCCAGAGCCAGTTGCAGCGCCACCTCGTGCCGCGGCAGGTCGTCGCGCACGAAACTCCAGAACAGCATCGTCAGCGGACCGCTGAGCATGCCCTTCATCGGCTTGTCGGTGAGGCGCTGCGCGTACTGTGACCACGCCACCGTCATCGGCTTCGGCCGGGAGACGTCGCCGTGGATCACCGGCGGCTTGACGCAGCGCGAGCCGTAGCTCTGCACCCAGCCGAAGCGGGTGAAGGCATAGCCGTCGAGCTGCTCGCCGAAGTACTCGACCATGTCGTTGCGCTCGGGTTCGCCGTGCACCAGCACGTCCAGCCCCAGCGCTTCCTGCCGGTCGACCACCTCGCGGATCTCCGCCTGCATGGCGGTGATGTATTCGGCCTCACCGATGCGCCCGGCCTTGAAGGCGGCGCGTGTTGCCCGGATCTCGGCCGTCTGGGGAAAGGAGCCGATGGTGGTGGTGGGCAGCGGCGGCAGCTTCAACCGCGCCTGCTGGGCGGCGATGCGGGTGGGGAAGGGAGACTGACGGCGGGTATCCGCGTCGGTCAGCGCGGCGACGCGGTTGCGTACGGCAGCCACCTGCGTACTGGGCGCCGAGCGACGGTCCTCGATCGCCCGGGCCGCGGCGTACAGCGCCGGCCACACCGCCGCCTCGCCTTCATCCAGTGCGCGCTTGAGGGTGTTCAGCTCGGTCAGCTTCTGGTTGGCAAAGGCCATCCACGCCTTGATGCGCGGATCGAGCTGGTCCTCCTGGTCGAGATCGTGGGGCACATGCAGCAGCGAGCAGGAGGCGGACAGCCACAGTCGGTCCCCCAGGCGGGCCTTCAGCGGGTGCAGCCGCGCTAGGGCGCGGGTGAGATCGGTGCGCCACAGGTTGCGGCCGTCGACCACACCCAGGGACAGCACCCGGTCCGCCGGCCCGTGTTCGAGGAAGGTGTCGAGCTGGTCGGGCGCGCGCACCAGATCGAGATGCAGGCCGGCGATCGGCAGCGCCGCCAGCACCTCGGCATGGGCGGCGACATCGCCGAAGTAGGTGGCCAGCAGGATCGGCGGTGCGGCGGGCGCCAGTTCGCCGTACACCACCGGCAGGGCGGCGACCCACTCGGGCGGCAGGTCCAGCGACAGGATCGGCTCATCGAGCTGCAGCCAGGCCACGCCGCGCGCCTTCAGCGCTTCGGCGACAGCGTAGTAGACGTTGAGGAGTGGGGACAGCAGGTCCAGCTTGTTGAAGCCGGCAGGGGCGCTGGCCAGCCACAGCCAGGTCAGCGGGCCGGGCAGCACCACCTTGACCGGGTGGCCGGTGGCCAGCGCTTCATCGACCTCGGGAAACAGCCACTCGCGGTTCAGCGCGAAGCGGCTGTCCGGGCCCAGCTCGGGTACCAGATAGTGGTAGTTGGTATCGAACCACTTCTTCATGGCCAGGGCCGGCTGCGCGGGGGTGCCGCGGGCCATGGCGAAGTAGCCGGCGAGATCCACCCGTTCGCCCAGACCGAAGCGCGCCGGCGCCGCAGAGCACAGTGCGGTGACGGTGTGCAGGTGGTCGTACCAGGCGAAGTCGCCGACGCTCACGTAGTCCAGCCCGGCGGCCCGCTGCAGTTCCCAGTGACGGGCGCGCAGTTCGCGCCCCACGGCCTGCAGGCCGTCGGCGTCGAGCGCGCCGCGCCAGTGGTCCTCCAGCGCGCGCTTGAGTTCACGGCGGGCGCCGATGCGGGGAAAGCCGAGGATGTGGGTGGTGGTCATGGCCGGATCCGGATGTTGCGTCAGGGGCCGGCATGGTCAGCGCTGAAAAGATATTATTCAATCTCAAAGTTTTTACATTTTTCATGAGATTGATTCATGTCATCGCCGCTCGAGCTCCGCCATCTGCACACCCTGATCGCGCTCAACGAGGCCGGCACCCTGGCCAAGGCGGCGGCGCGGGTGTTTGTCACCCAGTCGGCGCTGTCCCACCAGATCCGGGTGCTGGAAGACCATTTCGGCGTGCCCCTGTTCGAGCGCAACACCCGGCCGTTGCGTTTTACCCAGGCGGGGCAGCGACTGCTGCGCGCGGCCCGCGAGGTGACGGCGCTGACCGCCGCCGCCGAGCGGGATGTCGCGCAATGGGTGTCCGGCCGCAGCGGTGAACTGCGGGTGGCGGTGGAGTGCCACACCTGCTTCGACTGGCTGATGCCGGCGATGGATGCCTTCCGAGAGCACTGGCCGGAGGTGGAGCTGGATCTGGTGAGTGGCTTCCATACCGAGCCGGTGACCCTGATCGAGCAGGGCAAGGCCGACTTTGCGGTGTTGCACGATCTGCCACCGCATCGCCCCGGCATCGTCACCGCGCCGCTGTTCGACTACGAGACGCTGGCGATTCTGGCGCCGGGCCATGCGCTGGCCGGCAAGCGCTGGCTGCGGCCGGAGGACGTGGCGGCGGAGACCTTGATCAGCTATCCGGTGGAGGACGACATGCTCGACGTGGTGCGCCACTTTCTGGCGCCGGCCGGGCTGCGACCGAAGCGACGCAATGCCGAACTCACGGTGGCCATCCTGCAGCTGGTGGCCAGCGGCCGCGGCATTGCCGCCCTGCCGGCGTGGAGCGTGGCGCCGTATCTGGCGCGCGGCTATGTGATCGGCAAGCCGCTGGGGCCCAAGGGCCTGCGCTGCGAGCTGCATGCCGCCATGCCCGAGAGCCTGGCGGCGCGGCCTTACCTGCGGGACTTTCTTGCCGAGGTGCGGCGGCAGTCCGGTTGAAGCGGCACGGCGGGGTAGAATCGCGCCCGAAAAGTTCGCCGGGCGCCCCCATGCTGTTGATGATCGATAACTGACATTCGCGTTCGCCCTCGTTCGTAGCGGTTCGCAAGGCCCGTCGAAACCTGGTCATTCTGGGCCTTTGGTGTTCGCAGCGGTTCGCATAGGTTCGCCTCTATCCGGGATGATTTGCGGTATCGTCTGCGGTATCGACCCCAACCGCAGCCCGATACCGTATGCCGCTGACCGACGTGCAGATCCGCAAGGCGAAGCCAGCGGACAAGCCCTACAAGCTGGCTGACCAGCAGAGCCTGTACCTTGAGGTGCGTCCCAGTGGCGTGAAGTTGTGGCGGTACGGGTACAGCATCGCCGGCAAGCGCAACACGTTCGCAGTCGGTGCCTACCCTGAGCTGTCCCTGGCCGATGCGCGCGCCAAGCATGGCGAGGCCCGGGCACTGGTGCGCCAGGGCATCCACCCGGCCCATGAGCGGGCCCGGCAAGTGGCCCAGCAGGTGGGGGAGAACGCGGACACGTTTCAGGCGCTGGCCGAACTGTGGCAGCAGGCGCACCAAGGGACCTGGAGCCCTTATTACGCAAACCAGGTTCGGACGGCCATGGTGAAGGACGTTTACCCGCGGATCGGCCGCCGGCCGATCAGGTCGGTGACCTCCGCCGAGGTGCTGGTGATCCTGGACGCGGTGGCCGGCCGGGGTGCGAAGACGGTTGCCATCAACATCCGCCAGTGGATCTCGGCGGTCTACGGCTACGCTGCTGCTCGGCTGAAGGCTGATGCTGATCCGGCGGCCCTGCTGCGGCGCACCGTGAAGCGGGACGAGATCGAGCACGCCGAGAACATTGGCGAGGACGGGTTGCGGCAGTTCCTGGCGGCCCTGGACAGCTATGGCGGCAATCGGACGACGTGCATCGCTATCGAGATGATGGTGATGCTGTGGCCGCGCACGGCCGAGATGCGAAAGGCGCGGTGGCCGGACATCGATCTCGATGCCGCGCTCTGGCGGCCGCCGGTTGGGACAATGAAAAAGCGCCGGCGGCACCTGGTACCTCTGCCGCGGCAAATGGTGGGGCTGCTGCGGGAGCTGCATGGCATCACCGGCGCTGGTGAGCACCTGTTCCCCAGCATGCGCCGGCCGCGAACGCCGATAAGCGCCACTACGGTGAACCGGGCGCTCGAGTACATGGGCCTTCCGATGAGTGGCCACGACTTCCGGGCTACGGCGGCGACGATACTTCGGGAAATGGGATGGGATGGCGCCTGGGTAGAGGTGCAGCTTGCCCATGCGCCGCGGTCGCGCACGCAGGCGGCCTATGACCATGCGAAGTACCTGCAGCAACGCAGGGAGATGATGCAGGCTTGGGCGGACTACCTGGATACGCTCAGGCCTCGGCCGAATCCCGAGACTCAATGATTGCCGTGATCCATGCCTCAACCTCGGACTCGACCCACAGCGATAGCGGGCCGATCTTTACCGGCTTGGGGAAGTCGCCTTCGCCCATCAGTTCGTAGATCTTGGTTTTGCCGAGACCTGTACGAGACTTGACGTCGGTGAGCCGTAGCAAGGTGGGGTGCTGTTCCATTTAAGAAGTGTTATTGATGCTGGGGCACCAGTTCCATAGCTACAGGAAAAGAGAATCTATGAGTCGAAAAATCAGAAATCTGATCAGCAGAAAAGAGGCCTTTTTGTTCGGTCTGCTTTCCGGTGTACTCGTTCTGCTGTTGCTTATGGCATGGCTTGATTTCATTGATGCTGACCTTGAATTCTTTGCGAACCTTGGAACGCTATTAGCCCTGTTCGTCTCTACATTTACATATGTAGCTTCCAATATCGATATGCGTCACCAAAGAAAGATAGAGGCTGCAAATCGACTGCGACGGCCATTCATGAAGCTTAAGTCTCATAACAACGTATTCATTGCTCAGGTTCGGGTGCGCGTTTTTAATGTCGGAAATGACTTGCGCGAAATTCCAGATTACTTGATGTCGATTCTCAAGGTTAATCATGATCACGCAGCCGCACTCGAGCAAGCTGGTGATGCTGCACTTGACAGTGGGTGGGTTCACGCCGGCCTCCTCGATCAAATGCTGGGTTGCCTGTCAAATATTCGCAATGAGATAGACATGATGGAAATCCTCGGGACAGCAACGTTCAAGAATGTCCAAACTTCTATAAAAGATGATTTTGAGAGATTCATTAAATGCGCGACAGAATTTCGAGACCACTGTAAGGAGATGTTTCCCGAACAACCATCATTTGTCCGGTAGAGGCGGATAGTTGGATTCCCCTACTCATGGGGGCGGCCAGCCGGTCGATAGGCGCACGCCAGGCGCCGCCGATGATGGCGAAGGGGAGGAGGTCGGTCACTGCTGGCGCTCCCCGGGCGGTGTCCACCCCAGTTTGATCAGCGCCGACCGGACGGCCTGGTCCTCCATGCGGAGAACGCCGCGCTGAACAGCACCCAGCACGTTCGTTTCTATCTCGATGTCACCGACATCCGTGATGCGGCTAGTGACTGCGATCACTGCTTTCACGTCGCGTTTGTCATTCATGCGCGCCTCCGACCGATCTGCCGGGCCAACTCGGGCTCGAACTGGCGCGTGATCATGCGGGCCACATGGGCTGCGGGCGCCTGGATCAGTAGATCCTCCGATACCGCGTAGCCTAGTGACCCGTCGGGGCCGCGGAGCTCTACGTGGACCATGCGATCTACAGCCTCTCTGTGCATCTTCAATCGGTACACGGCGAGCCGCAGCAACTCGACAACAGCGTTCTCGTGGGTAGCGTGGTTTGCCAATCCTTTGGTCAAGCTAGGAAGACCGTGGTGCATCCGGAAGAAATCCGACACGTGGTCCGTTCCCAGCTCCCGGGGCTCCAGCAGCGCGCTGTGATCCGGCACCAGCTCCTCGATCTGGCGCATCGTGTACTCGCAAGCCATGGCTTTGCGGATGGCCCGTCGCTCGGCAACCTGCGATTCCCGCGTCTGATGTTGCGCCAGGCGGAGTGCGGCAGTGAGTCGACGCTTCTGGTTTCTCCCGAATCGTTTGCTCACAGTTGGACCTCCCCGCGCTTCTTTCCGTCCACCGCCTGCTCGACCTCTTTCGCAAGTTCTTCGGCCGGTCGGCTGAGAAGCCGGTCGTCCTCAGTCTCGGCGCCGGTCAGATTCTCGACTGCGCGTAGCGGGGCGTTCAGCAATCGGATAGGGGTTGATAGCAGCTTGCCGAACATCACTTCACCTCCCCGCGCATGGCGGCGAGTTCGTCTTCCACTACGTTGTCGATCTGCAGCTCATCGGGCACGGCGGGATGCTTCGTCCAGTGCGTGTGATAGCCGGGCCATGTGTCGTCAAGCGGGGTGCCAATCCATGCGGGCTCATTGCATGGCTTCGTCCACCAGACAACCGGGCCGTAGTCCTCGTGATAATCGCCCAGTGTTCGGACCTTCTGCGCCTCGTCCAGCGCGGCTTGCAGCTTGGCGATGTGGGCGGTCATGGCACCGCACTGTGACCTCAAGGCCATCTCGTCAGCGAACCGTCCAGATGCGGCCATCTCCGCCAGCCTCGCAATCCGCTCGCTTTCCCGCTTGAGTTCGTCGCTCATGGGTTCCTCCGTCTACGCTCGGCAGCTAGTTTGTCTCGGGCTGCCCCACGAACAGCAGGGCCATCGCCCCACGCCCCGTCCGCGATTTCACTGAGTTCCCCTTCTCGTTCTGAATTGTCGTCTGCCACTGGCGGCGTAGGGGCGGCGAGCATGGCGCGAAGTTCAGGCAACAGATCGCGCAGCCTCCCCCACTGAGCATCGCCACGGTCGTGCCAGCCGTTGTCCAAAAGCAGCTCGGCAACGCGGTCAACAGTTTGTTCGTCGTCTGCCAGCAGCGGGCCTGAGCAAAACTCGGGCTTCGCCAGTTCGGCGCAACGGTTGACGCATTCAGCGGCGTGCAGGTAGTCGGTTTCAGTCATGCCGATGATCTTGTCGCCGCTGTGTTCGCCGCTGACGCGGTGTCGAACGGCTCCGCGCACCATCACTGGTTCGTGCGTATCGGCGCTCCAAGGCGCTGGCGTTGGATTCTTGCTCATGACTGCCCCCGGTGCTTGGCGAGCGCGGCGGCAAGGGCCTTGCGGGCGTGAAGCATTCTGACCGTTGGGGCGCTGGACCAAGCATTCGCATTCGGTTGATCGGCTCGCTGCGCCTCGGCGTCTACCTCGTCCATAGCGGCGAGCAATTCCTTCGACAGCCGCAGCACGTCAGGCGGCGGGACGGGGGCGGTGTAGAGCGGGCCGATCAACTGAAAACGCGGGTTGTTGGCGATGAAGTTTTCAGGGTTGTTGATGCCGTCGTTCGTCAATTCCATGCACCGGCCTGTTTCTCGGTGCTGAAAGTTCCACGCCGCTGGCTCCTGCTCCCGGAGCTCCTTATCGCGATCCGCGCGGCCGGCTTGCCAGGCCGCCTCGGCGAGCCGCTGCTTGTCCGCTGGCATGCCGTCGATGGCCCATGCTCGCCAAAACTCAGCTTTGGTCTTCATTCTTGGCCTCCTTTCTGGCTTTCTCGATCAGCTCGCCCCGGTGGATGGGCACTGTCTCCGGCGCATCGATCCCGATACGGACCTGGCCGCCCTTGATCTCAAGAACGGTGATGGTGATGCCGCCGGCGATGACGATGGTTTCGTTGACGCGTCTGGTGAGGATCAGCATGTCGACCTCCTGGTCGTGGGTGAAATGTCTCGCCGGGTGAGACGCGGGCGGGGTACGCTCCGGCCATGGCGAGGTGGACTCAAACGTGGACGTGTGGGGCCTGCGGGCATGTGTCCCGGCGGGTTGTGCGCTACCAGAAGATGGGCGCCAGTGAGCGGCCGTTGTCGCAAGTGGCCGCCCGGGGGCGCTGCACCAGGTGCGGGGTCCGGGGTCAGTGCTCGATCGATGAGCGGCCGCCAGATCGGATTCCGTGGCAGCGGGCGTTTCAGCGAGAGTGCGACAATCCCCGGGACAAGTCGGCCTGAGGAGCCCACTGTATGTGCGAGAAGATCCTGAACTGGTTGAACTGCGGCACCTGCGCACTCCTTGGCGTAATGACAGGGTTCGTTCTTGGAATCCCAGTTATCACGACGGTGCAGTATCTCGATCTCGAGCCGGAGTGGGTTCAGGCGGTCGGATCGATTGGGGCCATATTGGCTGCCGTATGGATCGCGGCCAGGCAAGGAAAGCAATCGCTGGAAAATATGGAAAAGGAACACCAGAAGCGGCGACAGGAGGCCGCAGGCATTCGGAAGAATAGAAGGCATGCTGTTGAAGCGATTCTCGCTCCCGCCGTAACGATGCTCAGAGCAGTTGAGACTGGTCCGGTCACCTGCGAAGTCGCCAGTCAGGCTTTTGCTGAGATGAAAAAGCGGTCTTTGCGATTGAGAGCGGCTACTGAAGCCGCCTCCATGGACTTCGAACTCGTCTCCACACTTTCTCGACTGGTGGTACTTGTTGATTCCTCTAAAACATCGTTTGGACTGAAAGATCCAACTCTGGACCGTAATGATGCTGCTGCGAGCCTCGCAAGAAAGGAGGCACAAAGAGGGGCGCGAGATCTCCTTAAAGAAATCAATTCGCATCTGGATGAAATTTTCTGCGAGGCCGATCACCGCGACGCTTCCTGACTCTCGTCGATGATCCGGTCCATCACCGCCTGCACGTCGGCATCGGCACGCATGGCCAGGGCCTGTACTGCCAGTGATGGCCGGGCGCCCAGAATCGTGTTGAACAGGGCGCTCCGGGCATCCTCGATCTGATTCAGCAGGGCGTTGGTGTCGGCGGGGATGGCCGGGTTATGCGGCATTGCTGAGCTCCAGCAACACATCGGCATGGCAGGGCTGGTCCAGCGGGCACCAGCAGGCGAGGTTCGCGCCGCGTAGCGCCGGCAGTGCTGTCAACAGAGCCGCCTTTTGCTCAGGCATGCCGGCCTCGCATCCATCGACCGTCAGCCACGTCCTGAATGCAGAGACGGCTTCCGCGTGGCTGCGGTCTTCTGTAACCCGGAAGGGGTTGCCGAAAACACCGGGCCGCGCGACTTTCACCGTATTCGGCGGCATGCGCCAGCCCTTGGTTCGGCGGAGTTGGATGCGTTGTGGTTTCACCGGCCTTCCTCCTTGGCTTTGATGTGCTCGATGTCGGCCTCAATGGCCGCGCGCAGCTCGTCGCTACAGCCCAGCACCTCGCCGGTGCCGACGACGACGATTCGGTAGGTGTGCATGTGGGGCGCATACGTGATCCGTCGGCCCTGATGCTCGATGACGCCTACGGGGCAGCGGGGGGCGGTCATGAGGTCCGCTCCGCAAGTACACTTCGACAGAGATTCAATTCCTGCGAGGAATTCCCGTGGAGTACGCCAAGCAGCGTCAGTGGTTCAAATGGGTTACGGGTCTGATCGCTGCTGCCTGTGCGATCTGGGTCGGGCATCTGGCCTGGACGTTCTACACCTCGGACACCGCGGGGAACCTCGTTTCGCCAGGGCAGTGGTGGCTTTCGCTCACCCCCGAACAAACCGCCAGCTACCTGACAGCATTCGGCACCGTATTTGCTCTGTTCATCGTCGTGGCCATCGCTTGGAACGAAAGCATCGAGCGGGAGCGTCAGCGGCAGGAGCAGGTCGATTTGAGGCAGGCGGATCGAACGCGGCTTCGTGAACTCGCCAAAGCTCAAATTGTTGGACCGATCGCCAGACTGCTTGTTGATTGCAATAAGGTATCTGGCGCGCTGATTCGGCAGTCGATCCGTCAAGGAGCGCTTCGCACTCAGATCCTTAGCCGAGTGACTACCGTGCGATTGATCGCCGACCTCCGTGTTGATATCGGGGGCCTTACTGAAAGCGAGGCTGCATCCTTTGGTCGCATGACCGGGCGAGCGAGTGTTTACCTCTCCGTTATTGACTTGTTTTTGCTCGCGGCCAAAACCAATCTGGCATACAACGAGGCTCAGGTGGGACCTGAGGCGCCTACGGCTGAGGCAGCCATCCTTGACTGCATGGAAGCGGGGCGCTCCATTCTCAGGTCCTTCGGGCTGGACCCTGACGATGATATTGCTCTGTCGCACTCGGGTGAGGCGGTGTAGGGCGTTCATCACAGGGTCACCTCCTTGATCGCCTGCTGATACGCCGCCTGCACCGCATGGAACTCATCGGCGCTGCCGCCTCGGTCCGGGTGACATTCGGATCGGCGCCGGCGGAATGCGGATTCGATGTCGGCGCGCGTTGGCGCCGTGCCCGGCTGCAGGCCCAGGACATCCCGCCAGCCGCGCTCAGTCGGTGCTGGCAGGGCAGTGAACCCCTTGAACGCGGCCTCCATCATGTCGCCGGTGCCCCAGCGCGAGATCCCGCGCAGGGCGTCGATGGTCTTGGCGATGGCCTGCATGTTGTCGACCACGGTCAGCCAGCGGTCGCATGCGAAACAGACCGGGTTGCCCTTGTAGTTGAAGTACACGGCGACGCCCGGATCGTCCGGCGGCCGTGCGCTTGCCATCGGCAGGCCGTCGCGCCGCAGGGGCACGTTGGTCGACAGGATCAGCTCGGCCTTATGGCGCATCCACTCGTAGCGGCCGGTCATCAGTTCGACCTGGCGCACGACTTCATCCCGGGCGCGGGCAAAACTGGTGTCGAACCGGGAGCGCTCGCGGGAAATGCGGCTGGTCCGGGGCCGGCCTTCGGGCCAGTAGAGGGGGTAGGACTCGATCATGCTGAGGCCCCCAAGACGACGGCTTTTCCGTCCTCAAACGGCTGCGGCCAATTCCCCCAGCGAGACCAGATGATCTTGTCCCAGCGGTTGGACTCCATGTTGGAGATCAGCACATTAGCGTTGGGTCGGCTCGCCCGAACTTCGGCTAGGGTTTCGACCTTGCTGTCCGGGTGGTAGTACGTTGGGCCGATCTGTCGCGCCGTGCCGGTGAACCGACTGTCCCCGTCGACAACATCCTCACGCTCGTGCAACGTGAATGCGTATGCAGTGTTCGGCCATTTGACGGCCAGCGGGTCCAAGCTGTTGACGGCGACTGTAGACGTCTCAGCAAACAACAGGCCCGGGCTGTAGAAAGTGGCGAACCGCTCTGTGATCTTCTTCATGAAATCGCCTTCTGCTTTGCCCACCACGGCGGCACCCACACGAACGTCCGCGGCGGGATGCCCTCGCGGGTGGTGCTGGCCAGGTCCTTAGGCACCCATTGCTCATAGGCGGCCTGGCCCTGGCGTTCGACGCGAACGAGGTACGCCCGATCGCTCTCGCGGATTACGGGGCCGAGTTTGGTTTCGTCGGTCATGCGGCACGCATCCTTTCCCGCAGACGCACTTTCTCGACGACCGACAAGTTGCCGGCGTCCTGATTGCAGCGCGCGTGAGCGAGGGCGAAGTTGGAAATGTGGTTCGGCCCGCCCTTGCTGAGGGGGACCAGATGCTCGATGGTGGCCTCGTCTTCCGACACAGCCTCCCCGCAGTAGAAGCACTCGGCCGTGTCCCGCTGCACCAGTGCGAGGAACATCTTGGTCGACAGGCTGGGGCGTGAGCGCTTGCGGTCGATAGGCGCACGCCAGGCGCCGCCGGACATGAATGCTTTGACGGCAGCACCGGCGCCGTTCACGGCCTTCCAGGTCCTGCCCTTGCTGTTGCGGTAGACGACGTGAGTGTCGGGCCCGGCTCGGTAGCGCAGCACCTCCCACTCGTTGGTCGGCTTCAGCAGTTCGGCGCCGTGCTGTTCCAGCCACTGCTTGAACTTCTGCAGCTTGGCGGCGGACATGGCCGGGAAAGGGAACTCGGCGGTCATGCCACGCTCCCGCACTGCACCGCGGCGACGATTGGGCGCACCCAGATTGGTTCGCTGCTGAGGATGAAGGTCTCGCCCGACCAGGCCAGCAGCAGGGTGCGGGCCATGACGTTGGCGATGGCCTCAGCGGCAGCGCTGGGGACGGCGTTGCCGATGCGTTCGCGCCAGGCACTGTCGCTGTTGCCGTCGAGCTGGAATGCCTCGTACTCATCGAGATCCAGCAGCGATTGCAGGGCTGCCAGCTCCAGAGTGGTGAATGGCCGGTGCCAGGTGCCGTCCTCGGCGATGATTCGGCACTGCAGTTTGTCGGCCGGCTCGGGCATGCGGGGGTCGGCGACATTGTTGTGGCCGTTGTCGTGCTGCCCGCTGCCGGTGACGGCATAGGCGGTGCCCTGCCACGGCACCACACCGTAGTGGCCGCCCGTGAGGTAGTGGCTGCCTTTTCCGCGGGCCATGCCGGGGCGCGGGTCGGAGACTGCGAAAGCCCCCTGGCCGGTGGTGCTGCCGCCGATGACGGTGCCCGCCGCTTCGTCGAACCGCGTGATGGCGTACTTGCCGAACAGGTCTTCACGCGGCGGCCGGGGGTCGGCAACGCACTGGCCGGTGCCGTGGGCGCTGGTGACGGCGCCGGCCTCGCGATTCCAGCGGACGATGCGGAACTCGTTGTTGTGCTTGGCAGGACCGGCATGACGTGGATCAGCCACCGAGAACCGCCCCTGGCCGGGGCTCTTCTGGCTGGTGATGGTGGCGGACGTTTCATCCCAGGGTGTGACGCCGTACTGGTGATACTGGTCGGCGCCGGCGGGGTGACGAGGGTCGGCGACTGAGAACGCGCCATTGGTTGGCGTGCTACGGCCTGCAACGGTGCCCATGCTGTCGTCCCACTTCTGCACGCCCATGTAGCCGGCGTGGTACCCGGGCACGATCAGGTAGTCGCGCAGCTTCCCGTCTTCCACCGCCAGACGGTTGAGGCTGCGCCAGTCGCTGCCGGCTTCCACGAAGGCCAGACGCACCCAGGTCTTCCATTGCAAGGCTGGCAGCCGGTGCATCGGGTTGACGGGCTCGCCAACTGGCAACGGCAGGCGGGACAGGACGTCGCCCACCGCCCGCAGCGGCCGGCGTTCGGGCTCGTACAAGAACGGCGGCACCTTCTCGGCATGCCGGGCCACCAGCAAGAACCGCTTGCGGCTCTGGGCCAAGCCGCCGATCTCGCCACAGTCGTGCGTGGTCTCGGCGACGGCATAGCCGTAGCTGCGCAGCAGCACCTGGATGTGATCCAGCAGCGCGCGGCCCCGGGTGGCGATACGGGGGACGTTCTCGAACAGGATCAGCTCGGGCGGGTCGTCCGCCCAGGCCTCGAGCATGAGCCAGACGGCGCGCAGCGTGAGGCGGTTGAGTGCCTGGTACTTGTCGGTGAGGGACTTTAGCTGCGACAGCAGGCCGGAGAACCCTTTGCATGGGGCGCTGATGAAGACGACGTGCGGGCGCTCATAGTTGTAGGCTCGGCGGACATCATCGGCCGTCGCCTCGCGCCAACCGTCAGGCGGGGGTCGGCCATGGAATGCGGTGTACTGCTCGCGATCGAACAGGTCCATGAGGGTGCCGGCCACGCCTGACAGGCGCTCAAAGTCGCGGATGCCGGCAGGGTCGACATCGATGCCGCCGATGCAGCGATAGATGGCGGTCATGTTGCCGACCCGGGCCCTACCGCGGTTGAAGCCGCGTGCGCCACCACCGGCGCCGGCGCACATGTGGGCGTGACGGATCTCGACGATGCTCACCGGCGCCGCCCCTTCTTCTCGGGCTGGGGCCAGCGCATGCGCTCCTTGAGCCGGCGCTGAACGCGGATGTTGCGGCGGCGGCTCACTGCTCCGGCTCCAGCTTCTGGCCCTGGAACTGGCCACGGACGTTTGCGGCGAAGAACTTGCCGGCGGACTCAGCACCGACCAGGCCGGAATGCACTTCGGCAGGAACGTCGGCGTAGCGGTACCGGCCGGATCCGAATTCGACTTCCATCGTCTTCGACGCGGCGTCATAGCCGACCGACTTGATGGTGCTGCTCTTGATGGGGGTGCGGTTCATGGCGACCTCACAGGGTGTTGGGTTGGGGGCGCGGCGCGGCGGCGCACTTGCGCACTTCGACGTGCTCAAGGCGGATCGGGGCGCGTTCGGGATCGGGGATCAGGTGGTCGGCGCCGATGAACCCGGCGCCGAACGCGAAGCCGATGAAGATGGCCAGGAGGCCGATGGATAGGGCGTCTTGGCGGGTCATGGGGATGTCGGGTGGTTCCATCGTGGTGTCCAGTGGCGGGCCGACGGCGTACCGCCGGCCCGCTGGATGGCCTGATCGTTGATCAGGGCTGGAAGTTGCCGAGGGTCATGGTTGCCGCGTCGCCGACGTGTTCGAGCAACAGGGCCTTGAACTCGGTGGCGATGTCTTCGGCCTGGGCTTCTTTGCCGACGATGCGCAGCGTGATGTGCGGCTTATCGCCGGTGATGATGGCCGTCCGCAGTTGAAACTCCCGCTCCCGGAAGCCGGGGTAAGGGCACGCCCGCAAGATCAGGCGGCTCGGCATGCCGCCCTTGGCACGGGCCTCGATTTCTTCGAGCGCGCTCTTGGTGGCACCGAAGTCGCGGTCTTCGCTGGTGACCGATTTCTTGGCATCGATGGAGATATTGCGGATGGCGGCAGTTGCCTGGGCCAGCGGCATTGCCTCGCCATCTTTCTCGGCGGTGATGACCGATGCCCAGTCCTCGATCCACTCGGCCAGCGCACGCTGGGACTGCGGAACGCCCTCGACGCCCCGCAGCGCGGCATAGGCGGCGGTGGGTTCGAGATCCAGCTTGGCAACCCAATCGGCATGGCCGGGGGTCTTCTTGTCACCGAGATTGATGAAAGTGCTGGCCGCGCACTTTTTGGGGTCGATGAAGCCGACACCACCCGGGTTTGCCTTGAGATAGCTGACGTACTCGGACAGCACGGTGGTGGTGAACGTGCCGCGGAAGCGGCTACGGCCTTCCATCAGGTGCTCGATGGTGACGATCCTGTTGTCGAGCACGAGCGCGGGGGTGTGCTCGGCGAGCACGTTTTCCCTGCTGGCCTGGATGGCCAGTTCGGCGATGCGGTTGAGGGTATCGATGTGCATGGGTGTGTCCTTACTTGTGGGAGGTGATTTCGCCGGTGGTACGGTCGACGGACTCGCGGACACCATCCGTCCGGCCGGTAGCAGCGCCGGCGCCCATGTCCATGCGGGTCTGGGCGTTGGGATAGATGGTCAGCTTGCCGCCGCGGCCGACATGCAGCGGGGTGGCGGATTCGTGCTCTTCCATCAGCTTTCCGCGGGGCTTCGGCAGCACGTACTTGAGCTTGTGGCTCAGCGATACCTGGCTGCTGTCGTCGATCTGCTTCAGCTTCATGGTGAGGACGACTTCGCCGCGTTGGCCGGTGGTGCAGACGTTGGCTGCGACGTCAGACAGGGCGCGGTTCAACTGCTCTTCCAGCACGCCTCCGTTCAGGTCGCCGACCAGGTCGGCAAAGTCGGTTTTGGGGATGTCGCTCATTGCAGTGCTACTCCGTGGTGGGTTGCTTGGTTCGCGGCGCCGGGGTGGCCGACACCGCGTTAATCAAAAGGGATGTCGTCATCCTCGAACGGCGCGTCGCTCTGACGGCCGGCGTAGGCGGGCGCGGGGGTGTGGGTGGCGGCGGGGCGCTGCTGGGTTGACTGGCCCTGGGCATTGCCGCTGGGGCTGCCGAGCATCACGATGTCGCTGGCGCGGATCTCGGTGGAGTAGCGGTCCTGTCCGGACTTGTCCTGCCACTTTCGGGTTTTGATCTGCCCTTCGACGAAGATGCGGTCGCCCTTCTTGAGGTGCTGCCCGATGATCTCGGCCAGCTTCTTGAAGGCGACGACGGTGTGCCACTCGGTTGCCTCCTTGGTCTCGCCGGTATCGCGGTCTTTCCACTGTTCGCTTGTGGCGATGCGGAGGTTGGCGACGGCTTCGCCGCTGGGCATGTAGCGCATTTCAGGATCTGCGCCGAGGTGGCCGATGAGCTGGGCGCGGTTGAGTGAGCGGGCCATTACGCTGCCCTCGCCATTTCGCTGCCGGCCTGCTGGATGTGCTGCACCAGCCGGGCGGCGATGCGCGGCCAGTCGCTGGCGCGGTAGAGCTTTGCGGCCTTCTCCTGGCCGACGTGCGTGAACCCGAGCTGGGCGAGCCCGTCGGCGCTGATGGACAGCGGGGCGATCAGGGCGTTGATGTCGCCGAGCTTCATGCGCTGGCCACTATCGGCGACCGGCGCGGGCGCACCACCGGTCTCGTTTGCGGGCTGGGCGGCCGCCGCGGGTGCGCTCGCGGTTTCGACGGCCTGGGTGGGCATCGGTGCAGGGGGCGGCGCGGCGGCGGCCTTGGCGCGGTCCTCGGCAGCGGCCTTGGCCTGTTCTTCGGCCCGGCGCTTTTCCTCTTCGGCGGCTCGGTGCTCGGTGATCCGCACGCGGATGAGGTTGGCCAGATCCTCGGGGGTTTTGCTGGTGACCAGCGCCTGGGCATCGGCGAAGAGGGTTTCGTAGCCCTTGGCGTCGGCGCGCAGCAGCTCCAAGTTCTTGCGGATGCCGTTGGCGATGCGGTCGGCTTCGATCTTGAAGCGGGCCAGCTCGGTGTCGACGGCGTTCTGCAGGCTGGACAGGGTCCGTTTGCCCTTCATGACGCCGGCAAAGTCCACCGGCACGGCGGGCATTCGGATGCGCGGGCCGAGCGTGCTGTTGATTTCGGCGATGTGGTTATCGCTGGCTTCGCGGGCCTTCAGCAGGATGTTGTCGCGGCGCTGCTTCTTCTGCTCGGTGACCAGGCGGTTCAGCAGCAGGCGCTTTTCGCGGACCATGGCGCTGATCTCGTCCATGGTGCGGAACACGGTGTCGATGTCGGCGGCCTGCGACTGGGCAGCGTCCTTCGTCGCGGCCAGTCGATCCTCAACATCGCTGCACCACTTGACGGTCTTCTCGGCGCTGGCAAAGTCCTCGTCGGTTTCCAGCTCGGTGTTGATCGCCTCAATGACGGCGACTGCGTGGCTGCGGAAGCTGTCGAGATTGGAGGCAACAACCCGGCCTGAGATTTCGACACGCAGGGCGGGCAGGGTTTCCGGGGCGGTACCGGCAACGATCACTTCCTGCTGGGGCGGCTGGTAGCTGGCCACGTCCTTGTTGAACTGGGCCCAGCCGGCATGCAGGCGTTCGATGTCCGCTTCGACGCTGGCGCGCTCGATCCACAGATAGACGCTTCCCGCCTCGGTGCCGTCGGTGACCATGTAGAGACAGCGGGCGGCGCTGCTGACGTCGAACTGCTGCACAACCTGCCAGTAGTCTTCTTCGGGGATCTGGCCAGCGCGGACGTCGTCGGCCTTGGCCTCGTTCCACTGCTTGCACTCCCAGATGACGATGCCGGCCATCGTGATGCCGTCGAAGCTGGATAGGCGCTTACCGTCGTCGCTGACGCCAGTCGCGGGGTACAGCTCTTCGCCGACCAGGCTTTCGGCGAAGGGGCGAGCCGCTGCCTCGATTTCGTGGCCGCGCTCGAACAGAACTTCGCGCACCCAGTCGCTGAATTCCTTTTCGCTGCCGGTGGCCTTCATGCGCAGCAGCTCGTTGCGCGTGGTCTTCTTGCTGGCGCCCATCATGGCGGGTGCCTCGCTGGCGGTGTTGTAGCGGGCGCGAGTGGCGTTCCACTCGTCGCTGCCCTGCTGGAGGTCAAGCGTCTGCATGTTCGGGCTCCTGTTGGGTGCCGAGGCTGAGGATGGTTTTGCGCTGGGCGTCGGTGAGCGTGGATTTGCTCTCGACCATTGCGACGATGTCGGCTGCTGAGCGCCGGCCGGAGGCGATGAGGTCGGTCCAGGCGTTGCTGTTCGCCTTAATCGCAGCGTCGGTGTACGGGGGCTTTTCGAGTCGCGGCTTGGATGGCGCCTGCGATTCGCCGCTGGTTGCGGAGCCGAACATCTGTTCAGGCGTGCTATCGCCGTCACGGATGGCGGTCAACATGCCTGCAAGGGTCACCATGTGTTCGATGGTGATGTCTTCCTTGCCGCGCACATTGAGAACGTCGAGGATCTGGGCTTCGGTGACGCCGAAGCGTTGGAACTGTTCGAAGCACTCGGCCCGGCGGTTGTTGAGCGTGCGAACATCGCCCATCACCACCTTGCGTGCGGCTTGGTACATATCCGACCAGAAGGCTTTCGGAACGCCTTTGAGAATGGCGTTACGCAAGCCGATGCTGCATGCGGCGTTTGCGGTGACGCCGATCATGTCGGCCGTGAAGCGTCGCCCATGCTTGTCGACGATGCGGCGCTGCACCTCGTAGGTGATGGCGACGTTGCGCTCAAGGTCATGGAACACGCCCTGCGCGGTCACGAAATCACCCTGGTCACTGACTACACGGGCCCCGGCCCTGCAGTTGCCCCAAGCTGAAGCGATCACTTCGGCGAATCGGGCACTTGGCCCTTCGATGACCTTGCCGTCGCGCGGAAGGCTGTAGATGCACTCACCAGCGATCTGTTGGGTGAGGGTGACCATCTGCAGGGTTTCGTCGCGGAACCGCTTCAGGCTGCGCGGGTAACGTCGGGCGGTTTCGATCTGCATGTCGATTTCGCCGCGATTCAGCAGTGCCACCGTACCGCTTTCGGCGGTAATCGGGTCGATCTCACGGGCGTTGTCTGCGCTCATTCCGACCACCCCCAGTCGCTGAGCGACTGATCGGTGCGGTCCGGGCGCTCCGGGTCGTGCATGAAATAGACGGGCTCGTTGCCGATGCTGCCGGTCTGGACCAGGCAGGGAATGTCTGCCTCCTGCGCGTGCGGCAAGGGCAGCACAGGAAGATCGATGTCAAACATGGGTGGGTGCCTCCTGGGCTTGGATGCGCTTTGCCTCGTCGGCGATGGCGTGGGTGCCGATCTCGAGCGTGGCGTGGCGGCGGATGTGGTTGATGACGACAGCGCCGGCAGCGAGCTGCGCGCGGGCGGGGTCGTTGGGGTGCTCTGCGGCGGCGCGGGCGAGGGCGTCGAGCGCGTCGTTCGGCAGTTCCTTCAGCGCGTCTTCGACGATGGTCCGGCCGTCGATGTGGTCGAGGGAGCGGGCGAGACGCACGGTCAGCAACCGGGCGACCAGGCGGTTGCGGGCGAGTTCGATGCTCATCCCCAGCCACCCACAAATGCGCCGTAGAACGACAGGCCGACGGTGAAGGCGATGACGGCGTAGGCGAACAGCCAGCCGGCATCTTCGATGCGCTTCTGGAGGGTGGGGCGGCTCATTCGGCACCCGCCTCGGCGAAATCGCCGCTCTCATCCAGCCGATACCAGACGCCGGGCTTGATGTGGCCAAGGAATGCAGCCCGTCGCTCACGCTTCGCGGCATTGGCCCCGATTTTGTAGGTCTCGCCCTTGGCTGGGCTGACGATGGTCTGACCCAGCGCGTTACGGATGAGCCCCTTGCTGATATGCAGGTAGCTCAGACGCGATTCAGCCCGGCGGCTGGCGGTGGTTGTGCGGCGGTACTCCATGTGGCGCTCCATCGGGTGTTGATGGAGCGATCATTACCGTAATGGTTACGGGCGTCAATACCGAAACGGTAATTAATGAAACTATCTGCGCTAAGGTGCTGATAGAAGGAGAAATCTCGTTGGTGTTGTGGTGAGTCCCTTGGCTCGTTAGGCTTCCCCAAGATGAATCTCACAACACAGGAGTGAAGCGTGAAGATTGGAGTCTTGGTAGTGACCGCGATGGCGTGCTGGTCCACAAGTGGCCTGGCGCAGTCGATCTACAAGTGCAGCCAGCCCGATGGGCGAATTTCCTTTCAGGACAAGCCTTGCGCGGCCGCCGCAGACCAGTCGCGCGTTCAACGTGCCCCGACAACGGCTCCGGATTTCACTGCGTGGGCGCGCTATGAGGAGTTCAATGAACGTGCTGAAAGCGCCCGCCGCGCCGAAGCCGCGCGAGCCTCAGAGGCGCACCGAAACGCAATGCAAATCGAGGCCGAGAGCCGCGCAGCCAAGCTGCCGCCACCGGCGCCGCCCAAAGTCCGTCGCAGGCTTTCCGCGCCATTGCCTCAGCACCAAAACCCCACTTTCGTTGATCCCTACACCAACACGATCTACAACCGAGTGCCCGGTGGTGGGGCGATCAATGCCCAGACGGGGCAATTCTTCCCCGGGGCGCCTGGCGGCCCCATCATTGATCCGAAGACGGCTCTTCCGGTGCCGGGCCAATGAGAATTTCAATACTGAGCGCGGTCGTATTATTGGCGGCAGGGTTGCCCTGTTTGGCTGCGGCGAACACAGCCGACTGCTATCTCAAGGAGCTGCGCGATGTTCAGAACGATTTCGCCGCCCAGCAGGCAGCCATGCTGTGTTTGAGCCGTCACGGACCGATGGAGGAGGCGCCTGCAGCAGGAAAGATTCGGCGACTTGTGGGGTATGACAACTGGCGAGAGTGTGCCGCGCGCGAAGGCGGTAAAACGGGAAGCAAGAAGGCTGCTCAGATGATCGCGTATGCGTGCCGTCAGCTCTATGGCGAGGCCGAATAGGAAACAGCGACCGCAGGATGCCTGTGGACATTCGACCGGTGGTTGCGATGACTGGACCGGTGAGGCGGCGCGTGGCAGATTCTGATCACTGGGGAACGGAGCTCGACATGCGGACGATACTGACAGGCTTGGCGCTATGTATTGTTGGCGGCGCCATAGTTGCCTCGCTCGGCGCGGGGGCGTGGTCGTTGTCGCTACAGCAGGATCTCAATCGCTGCGTCGAAGCCACCGTTGAAGGCGCGGGCATGTCTTTCGGACTCAGCTCGCGCGAGCAGGAAGAGCGTTCGACCGCCGCCTGTGCAGATGCGAAGCAGAAAGCAGAAGGGGCTAGTGACGCGCTTCGCGAGTTGGCGAAAAAGCCCACTCCTGAATCGAACCGGCCATCAGCTCGGGAGACACCTCAGGCATGACAACCAATCCTTCGTTTTGAAGGACGAACGTGGTCTGGTGGATGTGCTCGTCGACCTCGTCGTACTGGTCCGGGGGCATTGATGCTTCGTCCGGCCTCAGGATAAACACCGCGACCTTGTGAACGTGATGAATGCGCGCCGCGGCATGAAGTTCGGCCACGGCGGGGTAGACGTTTTTGTCAATGGTATTGGGGTTGCGAGACTGTGCCGATACCAGCGTGGCAAAGGCAGACTCTTGGCCGCCGGAGTGCTGTATCGGCACGTTCAGGAACCGGGGGGGATTCTCAGATGAGCGGAGCAAACTGTTCTGCGGGATCAAGAGGTCTGCTGCCCGTGGGTTTTCGCTGAGTCGAAGCGCGGCATAGACCTGCGTGGTCAATCGATGATTGGGGGTTGCGGCGGCGCTGCGTGGTGCGCTGGCATCGAAGGCTCGCGCGAGCGGTACGAAGCGCGTGAATAGGTCCTCAATGGCCTTGGCCGGGTCGGCTGACCATAGTTCTCGCGACTGCCCGAAGGCAAGGTGTGGTGTGTCAGGGGCACGGCCCTTTGCTATCAGCGTGGTGGCGTGTTCCAGCAGGAAGGGGAGGTTCCGTGCAGCAGCTTCTCCCAGGAGCCGGCGGACGCGATCAAAGCGAGTAATGCACCGGAACAATGGCTTGCCACTGGTTGGGACCATCGCGATGCCCACCGTGATCCGTTCTTCCATCGCGGGTTCAGGTGAGAACAGTACCGGCCACCAGACGGCGGACTGCTCAATCGTTCCTGAAGGCTGTTCGTCGAGGATTCTCACATCAGTAACCCGTAGCGCCCTCGGATCAGTCCTTGGATGAGGTTGGCGCGTTGTGTGATGAAGGCGCACATGGCCCATGCGTCAGTGTCATCGTCTACCAGGCGATGCAGCCATAGCAAGATGTCCTCCGCCAGCTTGCTGATTGTGGCGGGATAAGCGGTTGCGTGCTCCAGCATCGCATTGCTGAATGCCCGCTCCGGGCAGGGGTTGCCGCCCGGCTTTGGGCTGCATCGCTCCCGCAGGACATTCTTGAACTGGTCCCGATGGGAGTTGAGTAGGGCATCAGCAAGCCAGTGTGCGCTGCCGGTAATGTTGTCGTGATCGATGAGCACGAAGTCACTCGGACCGCGGCGCAGGAGGTTGCGGGGGTATCGGTCCGTGTTGCCCAGCCACTCGTCGAAGCCGCAGCAACCGCGAAGGTGTTGCCACTCCTTCAGCTCGCGTGTCAGGTGGGCGTCTTGCTCCATGCCCGGCATGATGGCCAATGGGCCCTGGTCAATGGTGCTGGTAACCCAAGCCAGGGTGCGGTCCACCTCAGGGCGATCTGGATGTGCGCGGCTGATCTGCTGGCTATTGAGAATCAGAAAGCCGGCGAGCTCCGGCACCGGAAGGTCCAACGCATTGGCGATGAGCCACGCCAAGGCTTCGTGTACGAGGTGCCGGTCAGGGCGCTCGCCGGTGCTGAATACGATCTTTAAGTGGGAGTCTCGCGTCGTGCCGTCCGGCCACCTCACCCACGCGCGGTGAACGCCCACGGTGGTCTTGGTGCTCAGGGTTTCTAACCAGGCCTGGTATTTCCCGTCTTTCCACAGCGACTGAATCATGCCGGGAAGCGCGTCGGCACCTTGGCCGGCGGTGAGGTGCCCGCCATCAGCTCGGCAACCAGGCCGCTGAGGTGCCGCCAGGCGACAGGGCTGACCGATTGTGCGCGATCTGCCTTGAGGATCGCGGCGATCAGCCGTTCGGCATCAGGCGATACATCAGCATGAATATTGATGCCCCTGGAGGGCGGTTGCCGGTCTGCCTGGACGGCATCTGCTGGAGGTTGATCGAGTTCACCTCGAAGCAGCCCAAGCTCAGCCTCGAGATCTCGTGCTAGGCGTCCTCCAATGGACTTCGGCTTGTCTTCGGATACCCATTGACTGACCTGAGCCTGTGTCCAGCGCCCACCTCCGTAGCGATTGGCGAACGCCGTTGGTCCGTTCGAAGCAGAGACCAGCCTACGGATATTCAGTGTTCTGGCGGTGGTGGCGTCCATCTGGGGAATGGTGAGCGGCGTTACTAATTCGGTAAATGAGCAAAACGGTATTGACGCGGCATAACCGTAACGGTAATGTCGCCACCATGAACCTGACCGAATTCGCTGTATCCAAGGGAGGGACGGGCACGATCCGGTGCCCCGTTCTCGCTGACACCGCGAAGAAGGCGCGGTGCTCGGCCGAGACGCTGTACCTGATTTCGAAGGGGCACAAGCAAGCGTCAGCCAAGCTGTCGAACCGCATTGCGGCTGCGACGAACTTTGCGGTCGCACCCCGAGAGATCCGCCCCGACATCTTCATCGAAGAGCGGGGGGATTGTGAACCTGAAACCACTTGAGCAGAGCACCCTGCGCGATTCCCCTCGCACTGGGTTTGGCCGGCCGGGCGTGGAACCCCGGCCGGCGCCTTTTGATGCTCGAAATGTGTGCGGAGGTGCGCCATGAGTGGACTGTCACCCGTCGGTGAGGCAACCGCCATCAAATCACGGCGTCTGATTTCGCAACGCCTTGCAGCGATGCCGCTGAAGAACCTGGCCGCGGTGCTGGAGGTGGACGATTCCACGGTGAGCCGACTGCGCTCCGACCAGGCACGGCTGACAGTGACCCAGTTCGCCACCCTACTGGCGGCCCTTGGCATGAAGGCGGTGCCCACCACCGCGAAGTGTGTGCGCTCGCCGGTGTTCGACGCGATGGTGACGTTGGTCACCGAGGCGATGGCGGATCAGGCGACGGTGACACGGTTGTTTGAGGATGTGGACTGATGGGGCCACCTGAGTTCACAGCGCAGCTCCCAGTCCGTTTGCAGAGCGCGGCGAATCTGCGCGAGCACTCGCGCGGGAAGCCGCGGGAGTACGCAATCCGGGTGCGGGTGGTCGGCTCATGAACTATTACGAGCGTCACATCGGCGATTACATGAAGAACACCGCCCACCTGTCGATGGTGGAGGACGGTGCCTACAACCGATTGTTGGATGTCTACTACGACAGAGAGAAGCCGCTGCCTGAAAAGGTGGCGGACTGCTGCAAGCTGGCGCGCGCCGTAACGAAGGCTGAGCGAGAGGCTGTGGCCTACGTGCTCGGCGAGTTCTTCGAGCTTTGCCCGGACGGATGGCGCAAACGTCGGTGCGATGCGGAAATCGAGCGGTACAGGGAGAAGCGGTCGAAGGCGAAGCGCAGTGCGAACGCACGGTGGAGCGCACAGCGGTCGCAATGCGATGGCAATGCGAACGCATCCGGCAGTGACGATGCGGACGCTATGCGAACGCATTGCGGTGGCAATGCTCACCAGACACCAGACACCAGACACCAGAAACCCCCTGACGGGGGTAAGGCGCGCAAGCGCGCGCGCGCAACGCTGGGCCAGGCCTTCCTCGCCGAGCTGGGTGTGCCCGAAGCGACGGCTCGTGACTGGCTGGCGGTGCGGGAGCGAAAGCGGGCGCCGCTGACCGAAACCGCCTGGGCGGGTATGGAGCGCGAAGCAGCGCGAGCCGGGATCACCGCCGCTGAGGCTGTGCGGATCTGCGCTGAGCGCGGGTGGCAGGGGTTTAACGCGGACTGGGACTGGCGGGGCGGCGGCAACGTGCGCCAACTGCGGCCCGGGACGGATGAGGCCAACGCGGTAGCCAACGCGGAGGCCAAGCGCCTCCTGGGATTTTCGACATGACGCACGACGATTTCGACCGGTTCACTTCGGCGCTGGATGCGGTGATGGGGCTGTACGCCCAGCAAAAACCGCTGACACCGGCGGCGCGGGGGCTGTGGTTCAAGGCGCTCGAACGATTCGAGCTGCCGCTGGTGGAACGGGCCTTGGCTGCTCACGTCTCCGATCCGGCGGTGGGCCAGCATCCACCGAAACCCGCTGACGTCATCCGTGTGCTGGAGGGCACGAACAGCGATGCCGCCGACGCGGCCTGGTCGAAGGTCCACAACGCGGTCAAGCGGTGCGGCCAGTATCGGCCGATTGTGTTCGATGACTGGCTGATTCACGCAACGGTCGAAGCGATGGGCGGCTGGATGCGGATTGCCGAGGCCGAGTCCGATGAGATGACGTGGATCGGCAAGGAGTTTGTGACGGCCTACGACCGGTTGCGGCGATCTCCGCCGGCGGCCTACTCGGCGGTGGTGAACGGCCAGATGGACGCCATCGGTCTGGCGTTTGTTGGCGACCGAGCCGCGTGTGAGCGTGTCCGCTCCTCCGGCGGCGCGGCCGGATCGGTGGTGCGGATAACCGACTGCAGCCGTATCGGCGATGCAATGCCGGCCCTGGAGCGCCGCGCATGAACGCACAGCTCGCCCTGGACTGGAATGCGGCCCGAGACCGCCGGGATGTCGGCATCGCTCGGGCTATCGATCGCGCAGACCGGGACTCGCCGAGCTGGTCGGATCTGGCGCTGACGTTCCTGCGCGGCTGGGTACAGGGCCACCTGGGCGAGTTTCTGGCCGAGGACGTGGTGCTGGCAGCCCGCGGCCAGGTGCCGGCGCCGCCGGACGGTCGCGCATGGGGTGGGGTGCTGCAGCGTGCGGCCCGGGCGGGGGTGATCGCGAAGGCGGGGTATGCGCCAGCCAAGACCAGCAACTTGAGCCCGAAAGTGCTGTGGAGGGCCCGATGAGTCGCACGCACGCCCAAGAGATCGCGGCGGCGCTGACCTGCGCGCAGGCGCGGGCCGTGGCACTTGCGTTTCTGCGGTCGGTTGAGCGGCTGGATGAGCATGGACGCCCCGACCGGTTCGTCCGTGAGCAACGCGGCGCCGTTGCCATGGCCGAGCACATGGCGGTATCGGTCGAGGAGGTGTGCGATGTCCCGGCCTAGCCCCGCCCAGAAGCGTCAGCGCATGAGACTGAGGTTGCTCGATGCCAACCGCGTGCTGATGTACCACCGCGGCCGGGGTACGCACCAGGAAGCCATGGCCGACAAGATCGCACGGGACACTGCGGCCTGGCTGGAGCGGAACCGATGACGGCCGGCGCGAAGGCCACGCTGACGCGCCGCCGTAAAAGGCCGCGGCTGCACCTGCGGCTGATTAAGGGCGCGCTGGTGCCGGCGGACCATGTGTCGGTCGAAATGATCCGCCGCCGGGGCTGGCGTGTCGGCGATGTGCTGGCGGCCGACCTGAGCAAACCCCGCAACCCCCAGTTCAACCGCCTTGTTCACGCCCTGGGCCTGATGTGCGCGGACCAGATCGACGATTTCGCGGGCCTGGACGGGCATGCGGTGATCAAGCGAATCCAGATCGAGGGCGACATCGGCTGCGAGACGGTGATGGTACGCGCCGGTGGGCTGTGGGCGCAGGTGACGGACCACGTTGTGCGCGTCCTCGGCGAGTCCGCGAGGCCGGCGCTGGTGCTGATCGCGAATCTGATGGGGCAGACCGACATCCCGGTGCGGGTGCCGCGGTCGCTGGCCTTTTCCGAAATGGAGGAGGGCGAGTTCCACGAGCTGTACCGGCGCATGGCGGACTACATCGCGCGGACGTACTGGCCGGATCTGGATGCGCCGACGATTCAGGACATGGCCGAACTGATGCCCGCCGCGGCATAGCCGGTGACCGTGCGCGCCCGGCTGGCGTGCGACTGCAGGAGAGTGATGATGGAGAGCGCAGAGAAGCAAGGCCCGAAGGTGACGGGATACCGCAGCCTGACAGCGGATGAGGTGGCACTGATCAACGAGGTCAAGGCCGAGGGCGAGCGGCTCCGCGATCTGGTGGATCGCGTGGATCGGCATATCCAGCAACCCGGCGGGCCGTCAGTTCACCCTGTGACGACCTCGCCGGCGCGATGGCTCGCGGAAGGCCGGACCGATCTGCAGAAGGGCCTGATGTGCCTGACCCGCGCCGTGGCGGCGCCGACGACGTTCTGAGCCGACATGCTCGGCACCAGCACAGGCGCGATGACGCGGGCCGATGTTGAGCGCATTCGCGCGCTCAAGGACATCGGCTGCGTGGCGTGCCTGATGTTGGGGGTGACTGGGCGCTGGCCAGACGCGCACCACCTGACAGAAGGCGGCCGGCGCCTTGGGCACCAGCAGACCGCGGCCCTGTGCCCCTGGCACCACGTCGGCCGGCCGGATGGCGGCTGGACGGTGACGGAGATGCGCGCGCTATACGGGGCATCGTTCGGGCTGGAGCCGGCGGCGTTCCGCGAGCAGTTCGGGACCGACGCTGAGCTGCTGGCGCGTCAGGATGCCCTGATCGCCCGCCATGGCCGGCTGACGGGGGTGCGGCCGTGTCAGTGAGCCCGTTACCGACCGAGCATGACGAACAGGCTGCGCTGGTGCAGTGGGCGGCGCTGCAGGCGCCTTCTATGCCGGGGCTGTCGATGTTGTTCGCGATCCCAAACGGTGGCCACCGCAACAAGGCGACTGCCGGCCGACTGAGGGCGGAGGGTGTGCGCGCTGGCGTGCCGGATCTGATGCTGCCCGTTCCACGTGGACCACTGCATGGCCTGTTCATCGAGATGAAGCGGCGCAAGGGCGGTTGCGTGAGTGAGGCGCAAGCAACGTGGCTGGCCAGTCTGGATGCCGAGGGCTATGCGGTGGCGGTGTGCCGTGGCTGGGACGAGGCCCGGGAAGCGCTACTGCGCTACCTGGGCGGCCGGTGGGAGGGGCGCGATGCCGATCAAGGTGCCTGATGCCGTGGCGGATGCTCTCGCCGAGATTGCGGTGCAGCCGGACGTGCTGGTGATGCTGAGCGAGCGGACGCAAATGGCGGTCAGTCGCTACGTGGCCAGGCGCCGGTCGATGGCTGAGCATCCCGCCGCACCCAAGGCGGCGCAGCTCGCGCTGGATCTGCGGGAGATCTCCCCCTATCGGCGCCGGGGGAAGCGCCAGCGGCACCAGGCGAAGTATCCAATCGAGATGGTTGAGGACGCAAAGGTCATGCGCGCCAACGAATACACCTATGCCGAGATCGCTGAGGCGCTGTACCAGCTCTACGGCAAGCGCGTGCATGTGATGACGGTGCGGGACTGGGTGTGTGGGTATTACCGGGCGCTGCGGTAGCTGCCGAGCTATGGGGCACCGCTGGCAATTCGGACGAAAGTAGCGGCATGACAAAGCCCGTTCTATCGGCGCTGCCGCGCTTCAAGGTCGCCGACGTGCCCGAGGCCCTGCGCCAGGCCGCAAACCTGATCGAGTGCGGCGACATGCCGGCGGTTCGGTGCGTGCTGATCACCGAGGCGCCCGACGGGCAGCCGGACTACCGGTGTTTCGGCGATGAGCCGTTCACGAAAGCGCACGCGGTGGGGTTGTGCTTCGTTGCCGCGACGGAGTTGGCGGGATGAGCCGCACCAGGCGCGGCACCAAGCCGGCGGGGTTCGAGTATTGGACCCGCCGGCCCGGCAACCGACATGGGCAGCCGCCCGGGCGCTTCTCGAAGCGGCTGACGCACAAGCGGGAACGCCAGCGCGGCCCGACGGAGTGGGTATGACCGCCAAGAAGGGCAAGAACGCGAATGAAAGCCGCCGTGGTCCACGCACCAGGGTGGACTGGGATGCCCTGCACGCCCTGTGGCGCACCAACACACTGTCAAACCAGCAGTTGGCCCGACAATTCAAGTGCTCCGAGGCGGTAATCCGCAAGAAAGCGAAGTCGGACGGCTGGGAACGCGACCTCGCCGAGAAGGTGCGGAAGCGTGTGAAGGAGGAATTGGTACGAGCCGATGCGGAAATGGTGCGAAGTTCGCACCCGCGCGCGGAAAACTCGAACCATTCGGCGCCGTCAGACGATGAAATTGTGGCGGCTGCCGCCCAAGGCCCCGTTGAGGTGGTCCGCCAGCACCGGTCTGACATCCGTGGCGCTCGGGATCTGGCGCTTGATCTGTTTGCCGAACTGCGGCAGTCGACGGTGCACCGCGCTGAGATTGCCGAGGAAATTGACGTCTTCACCGAGGGTGACCAAAGCGGCAAGCGACGGGACATCATGCACAGGGCCGTCTCGCTGAATGCCCGAACGTCAGCGCTCAAGGACATGAGCATGGCCATGAAGAATTTTCAGACGTTGGAGCGGGCCGCTTGGAACCTTGACGCCGGCGACCGTCGCGATGACGACGATTTGGCAGGCCTGTCCGATGACGCCCTGGCGGCCAAGGAGGCGGCGATCACGGCTGAGCTGAACCGGGAGCGCGGCAATGGCGGCGACAGCGGCTGAACTGCGCGCTCAGCGCATCCGGGTGCGGCGCGAGCAAGTCCGCAGGCTGAAGACGACCAAGCTCCAGCGCTACGCCCCCTATCCAAAGCAGGTCGTCTTTCACGAGGCTGGCGCGCTCTATCGAGAGCGCATGCTCAAGGCCGGCAACCAGCAAGGTAAGACGGTCTCTGCAGGGTTCGAGATGGCCATGCACCTGACCGGCCATTACCCAGCGGCGTGGAACGGAAGGGTTTTTGACCATCCGGTAGCAGCCTGGGCGTCTGGGGTGACGTCGGAAAGCACCCGTGACAATCCCCAGCGCGTTCTGATGGGGCGGAAGGGGCAGCTTGGCACTGGCTCAATCCCACTGTCTTGCCTCGACCCGAAGAAGATCACGATGTCCCGTGGCGTGGCAGACGCCATGGATACGGTGATGGTGAAGCACATCTCCGGCGGCTGGTCAGTCCTTCAGTTCAAGTCCTACGAGAAGGGCCGGGAGAAGTGGCAGGGCGATACCCTTCACATCGTGTGGTTCGACGAGGAGCCGCCGGAGGATATCTACAGCGAGGGCATGACGCGGACGAACGCTACCGGCGGAATCGTCATGCTGACCTATACCCCGCTCTTGGGGATGTCCGCAGTGACCCGGCGGTTCCTGAAGGAGAAGAGTGCGGACCGGCATGTGACGTCCATGACAATTCACGACGCCGAGCACTACTCACCCGAAGAGCGACAGCGAATTATCAATAGCTACCCAGCGCATGAGCGTGAGGCCCGGGTGAATGGTGTGCCCATGATGGGGTCAGGGCGTATTTTCCCGTTACCCAAGGAGGCCGTGGAATACGACGCCATGGCATTCCCTGACCACTTCAGGCGACTGGCTGGCATGGACTTCGGCTGGGACCACCCGACTGCCGCAGTCTGGGGCGCCTACGACCCGGATGCCGACACCCTCTACATTTACGACGCCTACCGCAAGAGCGATGCGAAGGCCGCTGAGGGGGAACTGGTCGGCGTAATTGCGCATGCGGCTGCGATCAAGGCGCGCGGGGCATGGATTCCGATGGCCTGGCCATCGGACGGGCATCAGCACGACAAGGGATCTGGGCTGCAGCTCGCACAGCAATTCCGCGCCCAGGGCGTGAACATGCTCCATGAGCACGCCCAGTTCCCGGAGACCGGCGACGAAGGCGAGTCGAAGGGCAGTCGTGTCAGCGTAGAGGCCGGTATTGCCGAAATGCTGGACAGAATGTTGACAGGTCGCCTCAAAGTGGCCGCCCACCTCAATGACTGGTGGGAAGAGTTCCTTCTTTATCACCGCGACGAGGGAAAGGTTGTCAAGGAGATGGACGATCTGCTGAGTGCTACGCGCTATCTCCTGATGATGATCCGACACGCCACAACGAAGCGCGAACGAGGCATTTCGGAATCGTGGCGGGATCGATTGAAGGCCAAACGGCGCCGCGGCAGCGCGATGGCCGGCTGAGTTATGGGGCACTGCACTGGTCTGGCCGCATGGTGCGGGCTGGTCCACCGCCGTGCCCCTGATGGCCGACATCGAAGACGATTCCGAGCGCCCTGACACCGGCCCCAGCTACGCCGCTGAGGCGGAGAAGAGCGTGGCCGACGAGAACTGGCAGCGCTATGAATACGGGCGCGACCGGGGGCATGACCAATTTTGCATGCACGCCCGCCGCCTGGAGGACTACTACCTCGGCGGCGGGGCGCAATGGGATGCCGAAGACCTGGCGGTGCTGAAAGAGCAGGGGCGGCCAGCGCTCGAGTTCAACCAGGTGATGCCGGCGGTCAATGCGGCGGTGGGCTATCAGATCTCGAACCGCATGCAGATCGGGTTCCAGCCGCGTGGCGGCATGGCAAGCCAGGGCCTGGCGGACACGCTCTCGAAAGTGGCGATGCAGATCGCACACAACGAGGAGTTGCACTGGAAGGAGACCGACGTATTCACCGATGGCCTGATCCAGCAGCGGGGGTACTACGAGGTTCGGGTGGACACGGATGACCATCTGCGAGGCGAAATGCGCGTGGATGCGCTGGACCCGATGGATGTCATCCCGGACCCGGACGCGAAGGCCTATGACCCTGACGACTGGGCCGACGTGGTCATCTCCCGCTGGCTGACCCTGGACGAGATCGAGCAGCGGTACGGGAGTGATGCCCGGGACAAGGTGGCTGAGATGGTCGATGCCCAGCAGGCGCTGGGTGATGACGATTTTGGCGACAGCGAGGATGGCGGCGAGGAACGCAACAAGTTCGGCATCAACGGGCTGGGCCGCACCGGTGTCTACGACGGCATCCGACGCGACAAGCACCTGACCAGGATTCGGATCGTTGACCGCCAGAAGTGGGTGTACCGCCTCTGCGACGTGCTGATCCGACCCGACACCGGTGACGTGGAGGTGGTGGAAGATGCTGAGCCGCAGCGGGTGCAGGAGATGCAGGCACAGGGGGCGATCCCGGCCCGGCGTATGGCGAAGCGGGTGCGCTGGATCGTCAGCACCTATAACGCGGTGCTGTACGACGAATGGAGCCCATATCCGTTCCTGACGGTGGTGCCGTACTTCCCGGTGTTCCGCCGGGGCCGGACCCGGGGCATGGTCGACAACGCGACAGGCCCGCAGAACGCGCTGAACAAGGCGGCAAGCCAGTTCGTGCACATCATCAATACGACGGCGAACAGCGGTTGGATCGTGGAGGAAAACAGCCTCACGAACATGACCACCGAGGACCTGGAAGACGAAGGCGCTCGGTCGGGGCTGGTGCTGGAGCACCGCAAAAATTCGAAGGAACCCCAGAAGATCCAGCCGAACACCATCCCGACCGGCATTGACCGGATGATGGACTGGACCACCGGGGTGCTGAAGGAGAACACCGTGCCGGCGGCTGCACGCGGCCTGGCTGATGGCGAGAAGAGCGGCATTGCCATCCAGAGCCGGCAGTTTGCGGCCCAGCAGCAGCTCGCGATTGCCCTCGACAACCTGGCACGGACGCGCAAGATGCTGGCGCGGCGGATGCTGTGGTGCATCCAGCATTACTACGACGACGAGCGGGTGCTGCGCATCACCAAGCAGGACCCTGCCACCGGCCAGCAACTGGACGAGACGCTGGTCATCAATCAGTGGGACCCCGCGACCGGCGAGATCATCAACGATGTCCGCGCCGGCGAGTACGACGTGGTGATCACCGAACAGCCGCAGCAGGTGACGTTCGAGAACACCCAGTTCGACCAGGCGCTGGCGATGAAGAAGGAGGGGGTGAACATCCCCGACGACGTGCTGATTCGCAACAGCAACCTGGCCGAGAAGGCCGAGCTGCTGAAGCGCATGGCCGAGCAGCAGGAGAAGGCCGATCCGCTGACCGACGCCAAGGTGCGCCTGACCGACGCCCAAGCCCGCAAGGCCGAGGCCGATGCCGTGGCCCGGGGCGTGGAGGCTCAGTACAGCGGCATCCAGACCGCGCAGACCATCGCGCAGATCCCGCAGACCGCTGGCCTGGCCGACGCCCTGCTGCTATCGGCCGGATTCGTCGATCGCGACGCCTCGCCTATCGTGCCGCAGTACCCGGGCGAGGTCGCCAGGTCGGTGCCGGGCAAGTACGTGACCGCGGTTAGTCAGCAAGCCGAGCACACCAACCCGATGACGCCGGCGAACCCGGAAAGCGCGCTCGAGGGCGTGCGTGAGGGCATCGAGACGCCCGAAGCCGACGGGGTGCAGCCATGACGGCCGTGACCTGTGTCACCTGCCGCCGCTGGACGGCCAACCCGCGCAACGCTGAGGGCATGGGCCGGTGCGCCGGTAACCACCATCTCAACAGCACAGCACCGCCGCCGGGCCGCGGTCGGGCGCACTGCCCGTTCCCGCATGCGCCCCGCATCTGTGACCACCACCAGCCAAAGGGCTGACAACTGAGGACTACGCCATGGGCAAGAAAGCCACTGTCGGACTCGTTTCTGACTCGATGAAGAAGGACGAAAACGGCGCCAGCTACTGGCCCGAGGATGACATGCACACGCTGATGCGTGCGGCTGCCATTCGCAAGAGTCCGAAGCGCATGGCCGACGCGAAGGCGGCGGCAAAGGCGCGGCTGGAGAAGCAGAAGGCCGAGACAGCGCAGATGCAGGCGCTGGCGCGGAAGTAACCCAAACCGAACCGGGAGTTCGACATGCACTTTGGAAATGAAGACGACGATGATCGGAATCTGGACCTGATCGAGGACGACGACGGCGGTGGCGATACCGACGACGACGACCTGGATCGGCCGGGTCCTGACGAAGACCGCGGCGACGTCGTGGACGGCGATGAAGGCGAAGATGGCGACGAGGGCGACGGCGGGAACGCCGAAGACCTGGATGCCGAGGCGCTGGCGGCACTGGCTACCGAGGGCGACGACACCCAGGGTGCCGGCGATGGGGGCGACCGATCATCCGGCGCCTACATTCCCCGAGCCCGCTTTAACGACGTCAACACCCGCCGGCAGGCCGCGGAAGAGGAGGCGGCCCGGCTCCGCGCCGAGCTGGAGGCTGAACGCGCGGGTGCCGCCGGCGGCCAAAGTGCCGACGTGAAAGCGGCCGAGGCTGCAGCGCCGCCGCCGGAGCCTGTGGACCTGAAAGGCCTGCGCAAGCAGCGCAATGATGCGCTGCTGGAAGGCGATGTCGACAAGGCGACGGAGATCGAGGAGCAGATCGATGCCGAGGTCGAGCGCCGCGCCGATGCGCGTGCCAATGCAGCCTGGCAGAAGCGTGAGGAAGAACAAGCCGCTGCCGCTGCCGAGCGGGCACGCAAGGCGGCTGAGGTGGAGCTGGCGACCGAAGCGGCTGCGGTGATCGCCGACTATCCGGAGCTGGACGCCGGTTCCGACGATGCCCCGAACCCGAAAGCGGACATGGACCTCATCAGCGAGGTGGTGGCGTTGCGTGACAGCTACATCCGGCGTGGCACCAAGCCGGGCGAGGCACTGCGCAAGGCTGCCGACCGGCTCTGCAAGAAGCCTGACCCGGCGGATGACGACGATGGCAAGGCCGGCGGCGACAGCCTGAGCCCGGAGCAGCGCCGCCAGCAGATCCTGCAGCGCAATGCCCAGCACCGCCAGCCGCCGTCGGTTGCCGGTGCCGGTGTGGGTGGGCGTGCGGCAGCCGCCAAGCTGAATGTCGAAGCGATGTCGGAGGACGAGTTCGAGTCGCTGCCGGAGGCTGAAAAGGCCCGTCTACGGGGTGATTCGGTCTGAGTTATGGAGACTGCGCCGCAACCCGGCGCAGGCTATCCCCATCGACGAGTTCGAGGCGGCGGCCGGGACGACTGGCCGTCGACTCCCCGGCCAGCCGGCCGCTGTCTCGAACGCTTGCCCAGCGTAGAAAGGGCTCGCTCGCTGAGTCAGCGCAGTCGCCGCACCCAGGGCGTGAAACAGGGTCCGGCCCACCCGGAAAGCGTGGGCGGCCTCATCGAGCCGTAATCGTTTGATCCCGCGAAGCGGCGGCGTGACAGCCCGTGAGAAACCTCATTGGAGATTGTCATGAAGACCAATTTTGCCGCGCTGACGCCGGCACAAAAGATTGTTTGGGCACGCGACACCTGGAGTGCTGCCCGCGACGGGATGTTCATCAAGCGGTTCATCGGGAGTTCCGACAACTCGATGATCCAGCGCATCACCGAGCTCACCAAGACCGAGAAGGGCGAGAAGGCCATCATCCAGCTCGTTGCCGACCTGGTTGAAGACGGTGTGATCGGGGACGACGAACGCGAAGGCATGGAAGAAGCCATGCAGTCGTACTGGCAGGAGATCGAAATCGATCTCATGACCCACTCGGTGCGCAACAAGGGCAAGCTGGCCGATCAGAAGACGGTCATCAACTTCCGCAAGCAGGGCAAGGACAAGCTCAGCTACTGGCTTGCCAACCGTACCGACCAGCTCGCGATTCTGACGCTGTCGGGCCTGAGCTACGCGTTGCGCAATGATGGCGCGCCGCGTGTCAACTCGCCGTTCTCGAATCTGGCGTTTGCGACCCAGCTCACCCCGCCCAGCCCGAACCGCGGTCTGATGTGGGAGAACGGGGCCCTCAAGCCCAGCGACACCTCGCAGATCGATGCCACCGACACGCTGAGCTACAAGGCGGTGGTGGACTCGATTGCCTGGGCGAAGGAGCACTACGTTCGTCCGCTGATGGCCAACGGCAAGGAGTACTACGTTCTGGTTCTGCGGCCGGGTAGCTATGCGCAGTTGAAGAAGGATCCGGACTTCCGCGATGCCATCGTCAATGCGATGCCGCGCAGCAAGGACAACCCCTTCTTCACCGGTGCGACGGTGACGCTGGATGGTGCGGTGATCCACGACAGCCGCCTGGTCTACACCAACCGCAAGGCCGCCAACGGCGACCGCTGGGGTGCGGGCGATGTCAACGGGACCCGTTCGCTGCTGTGCGGCGCGCAGGCACTGGGCATGGCCGACCTGGGTGCGCCGGACTGGGTGGAAAAGCTGTTCCAGTACGACAGCCAGAAGGGCATCAACGTCGACAAGATGATTGGTCTGCTGAAGCCGCAGTTCCACTCCATCTACGACGGCGGTGTCGAGGACTTCGGCGTGCTCACCATCGACCACGCCGACACCAGCGGCTGATCGGCCCACGGGCCGGCGGGGTGATCGTCCCGCCGGCCTTTCCTCCCCCTGTTGATGAAAGGAGATTCCCATGACGATCAAGAAGCGGTCAGGCCGCCAGGACGTACTGAGCGGTGAAATCGAGTTCGACGGCACCGACGTGGTGGGTACCACGTTCAACGGCGCTCTCGAGCTGCCCAACGGCGCCCGGGCGGTGGGCGGCGAGTTCATCGTGATCGAAGCGGGTGACGCTGCGCTGACGGTGGACATCGGCGACGCCGACACCGGTGACCGGTACGGCGATGGCGTGAATGCGGTGACGCTGGCGCGGACGGCGCTGACCCTGGATGGCTCGGTGATGGAAAGCACCGGTGATGTCGGGGTCACGTTCTCGGCCCAGCCCACGCAGGGCAAGTTCAAGCTCTCGGTGCAGTACGTGGTCGCCGGTCGTGTGGCCACCAACCAGGGTCTGGATTACCGCGGCGAAGGGATTCGCGGCGCGTGATGACGGGGCGGGGTGGCGCGAGCTGCCCCGCCTTTTCCATGTAACGAACGGGAGTTCGATATGAGCAAGTCTGAAACCCTGCGGTTCTGCGCCCCCGGCGATGAACCGATCCCCGTCCGGACCTTGTCCGGGCATTCCGTGATGGTGTCGCCGGATGGCACTGACGTGCATCCACGGTTCCGCGCAGCGGCTGTGACCGCCGGGTGTGAGCTGGTGTCGGGTGGTGCACGTCGGTCGAAGAAGACACCCGATGCCCCGCCGACGCCCAGCAAGCATGACCTCATCTGCGAGGCTATCGTGAAGCTGATCGAGCAGAAGGGTGGCGTCGACCAGTTCGGCGACGACGGCAAGCCTGACGTGCGTGAGCTGAAGGACGTGGCCGGGTTTGGTCTGTCCGCCAGCGAGCGCGATGCCGCCTGGGCCGATGTGAAGAAGTCTCTGGACGAAGCCTGAGGCCATGGACCTCAAGGCGCTGATCGCGGAGTTCCGGGTGCGGGCGGACGACAAGGCCGCCCCGTACCTCTGGGATGACCAGACGGTCACCGCCTATCTCAATGAGGCCGAGGCGGAAGCGGCTGACCGCGCCCGCCTGTTGCGTGACAGTACGAGCCCATTCACGACGATCAATGTCGTGGCGGGCTCTGCTGTTTACCCGCTGGACAAGTTGATTCTGGGACTTGACCGCGTGACGTTGGACGGCTGCCGGTTGACGCGCACCACCGTCGACGAGATGGACCGCGGTCAGGGTAGTTGGGAAGCCCGAACGGGGCGCCCCAAGTATTTCATCGAAGATGAAGACGGCAGGAGTGTCCGGCTGTGGCCGACGCCGACCGCCGCCGGCGTCTTGCAACTGACGGTTTACCGGCTGCCGAAATGCCCGCTTGAGCTGGATCAACAGCAGCAGAATGAACCCGAGATCCACCGCCGACATCATTCGCGGATGATCGATTGGGCGGTTTACCTGGCCTTCAGCCGCCGCAATGCAGATGAGGAAGACCGCCGCCGGGCGGCCGACGCCGACGCGCTGTTCACGGTGTCGTTTGGTGAGCGCCTGAATGCCAACGTGCAGCGCAAGCAGCGCGGGCGGCGGGTGCCTGTCGTCCGGGCGCGGTGGTGATCGCCCATGCGCGAAGCCCGTAACCGCCCCCAACGTCTCGGCCGCTGGCCAGCCGGTGCCAACAATGTGGCCGACCTGCGCAGCTTGGAGTCGTTCGAGCGTCGCGCGGTGCGAACCGCCGAGAACATTGATTTCGACGAGACCGGCCGCCCGCATCGCCGGGGTGGCTATACGTTGCTGTCGGCCGGTGCAGCCCATTCGCTCTGGGCACCGGATGACAGCCCCTGGGGCCTGTTCGTGCAGGCTGGCGAGCTGCGGCGTCTGGATGACACCGGCGAGGTGACGACGGTGGCGATGGTCCACCCCTCCCGGCCGATGCGGTTTGCCGAGTCTGCGGGCCAGGTGTTTGGCAGCAACGGTGCCGCCCAGTTCGTGCTCGACGCCGACGGTATCCGGCCTTGGGGTGTTGAGGCTCCGGCCGGGCAGCCGACGCTGACGGCCACGGCCGTGGGCGGCCTCCGGGCCGGCCGGTACCAGGTGGCGGTGACGTTCGTCGACGGCCGCGGCGAGGAAAGCGGGACCGGCAAGGCGTCGGTGGTGGAGGTGCCAGCCGACGGCGGCGGCGTCGCGGTGTCGGCTATTCCGCAGCCGGCCAGTGCGAGCGTGGACACGATCCGGGTGTATGCGTCTCCGACCGACGGCGAGATGCTCTATCAGGTGATGGACCTGCCGGCGGGCGCTACCGCCGCGAGCATCGGCGCTGCCGAGCTGGCACAGCAGGGCCGCCCGATCTGGACGCAGTTCTGCGAGCGCGTACCGCCCAGTCGTCTGCTGATGGCGTACCGCGGCCGCATCTGGTTTGTGCCGGACGACAGCGATGGCACGCGCCTGTACTGCTCGCTGCCGCTGCAGCCAGGCCTGTACCGGCCGGATCAGGGCTACCTACCGATGCCAGGGCCGGTGGCGGACCTGGTGCCGATGCTGGACGGGTTCTTTGTCGGAACCGATCGACAAACGCTATGGGTCGCCGGCGACGAACCGGCGACGATGACCCGACGAACCTTGGATGCCCACGGGATGGTGCCCGGCACGGCGACGCGGATCCGCGGTGCGGTGTTTGGCGCCGATGCTTCGCAGGTGATGTCGGCGGTCTGGTGGTCGACCAATGGTGAGTTGATTCGCGGTGACGCCTCGGGGGCGATGTCTCCGGTCACCCGCGGACGCTACGCGCTGCCAGGGTATTCGGGTGGCGCGGTGTTGCACCGGGAGGTGGATGGCATTTCCCAGATCGTGAGTGCGTTGGCAGGGCCGAAGGCAAGCGCCAGCGGCTTCGGGGCCCGGGATAGGGCAGTGGCAGAGGTGGTGCGCAACGGCATCACGATTTGACGACGGAGAAGGACGATGAACGGCAATTTCATGAAGCTGGTCGACCGCCATGGCGCGGAACTGCGGCGCGCACTGGCGGCTCACCGCTACGAGCGCATGGACAACGGTGACATTTTGGTGCCCGGCATGAAGCTGGTCGTGGGTGGGCGGTTCAGCCACAGCCTCAACGGCGGCGACTGGGTGACCGACGATAACCGGGTGGTGAACGAGGGCCTGAACTACCTGCTCAACGCCGCGCTCGGCAATGCCGCGCAGGTGGCGACCTGGTACGTGGCGCTGTTCTCAGGCAACGTGACGCCGCCGGCCACATGGACGGGCGCGAACTTTGTCGCCAATGCCACCGAGTTCACCAACTACACCGCCGGCACCCGTATCGAGTACCAGGATGCGCCTTCGGTGGCGCAATTGATGTCGAACACGGCCAACCCGGCGGAATTCACGGTGAACGGTGGCGGTGGCACGGTCTACGGTGCCGCGCTGCTGTCGAACCCGGCCAAGAGCGCGGTCACGGGATCGCTGTTCAGCGCCGCACGGTTTGCGACCGAGCGGGCGCTGGTCGACACCGACATCCTGCGGGTGCGCTACGAGGTCGGAGCCTCGTCGACCTGATCGCAGATCATGCGATTTCAGGGGTCGGCGCTGGTCAAGCGGTACAAGGGCGACCGGGAGGCTGCACAGCAGTACCTGCCGGTCGCCCGCACGCTTCTGGGCCGCATGCTGGCCTATCTGGGCCCGGGTATCAGCGGGGCGAGGCGCTGGGTACTGCCCAACGGCGTCGTCATTCGCACGCTGATGGCGGGAAACGTGCCCATGGTGGAGATCGATGTCACGCCGGTGGCGCCAGTCGTTGTGGCTGGCAGCCTGGTCTTTCCGTTGGTGCAGGGCATCTGTTTCCGTCCGTCGAGCCTGTCGCACCCTGACGGCATTGCGTTCCCAGCCCCGTCGCCGTTCGATCCGCTGGTGCAACACTCCGAGGTGGTGATCGACGAATTGCCAGGGCAGGAGCGCATCACATGGTTCCACAACAAGGCCAGCAACCTGGGCAACTTCATGGACCCGGGCATCGAATACTACAAATGGCCGAAACGGGTGGCGGGGGCGGAATCGAACCTGCCGGATGTGCATGACCGGCTGCTGCACGGCGGCAACTATTGGTTCAGCCGCGACCGTAAGGAGGTGCTGAGCTGGGAGTCGACCGGCAGCATCAAGTTTCTCAACTTCGACGGGTACCCGCAGTCGGATTACGAGTTCTCGGGGCCGGAGCGCGCGGTTCGCGGGCTGCCGCTGCTGTCGCCGCGTGACCTCGGCTTGGGCGTGGCGATCTTCTACCGCGGCCATGTGGTGCGGATGCCGCAGTCGCTGCTGGACGAAATCGTCATTCCAGCCGCGGACGGCGACGGCGTTGATCGGCCGTGGTCGATGGTGACCTCGGCGGCCTTCATCGAAGGCGAAGACGAAAAGCCCACGCGCAACATGGTGTTCACGCTGATGGCGCGTTCCGGCTTCGTGCTGGAGGGTCAGAATCTCAAGTACGTGGAAGGCTTGTTTGTCGGCCGAATGGGCTTTCGCAAAGATGGGGTGCCGGAGCTGAAGGGCGTGCGGCGCCTGGCCACCCAGGACTACGACAACCTCATCACCAATGATGTGGATTGGCAGACCGAGGTTCTTGATAGCGGCTATCTTGGCGGCATCGGTGGTAACTTTTCGCCAGGCGTCGCCGCAGTCAACACTTCCCAGGTCTTCTGGAATTTCCGTGGCGATCGCGCGGTCGGGACCCGGTGCGTTGAAGGGTATTTGCGCAGAGTGTCGGTCACCGTTTCGGTCGGCGAAAGCATCTCTGAAACCACCGGCGCGATTGTTATTGGAGCCGACGCCGGATCATATTCGGTAGAGCGCACCTATCAACGCCGTGTTGGTCCTGGATACGCTCAATCGCTCATCACCAGTTCCTCAACCGAAAGCATGTCGCTGCGTTTCGCCCTGATGAACGGCGACGAGGAAGTTGATCTCGAGATCCTGACGGAATACTCAATTTCGGGGAGCGATGAGAGAGAGGCTGCGCCGTTCCCGGTTCCCGACCGCAGCGTTCCAGGAAACCCAGATGTCGGGGAGCGGTTCGGATCAATCTTCTATCTGAATACCGAATCCGAAGAACAGTTCTCAGAGTCGCTGCGGTACGCGGGGTCGGTCGTTGCAAGCTATTCGCATGCTGAATCGAGTACACGGCAGCTTCCCAGAAGGGCGGTGGTCGGCGATGAGTCTGGATTCGGCTTTCCGCTGGCGTTCGTCTATCAGGGGCCGTTCGGTGTCGATGATGGCTTCACGGAGATCACCAGGTCGAAGATTCCTGAGCTGCCGCTGAAGCACATTTTCATGGTGACAGTTGTTGACCCCGCCAATGATGTGGTGATTGTTGAGGAAACGGCTGCTGACATCAGTAGAACCGTCGATTTCACCCCCATCGGAGCCGACACAACATTCGAATATTTCTTCGGTGCCGGCTATCCGAGGGAGCGGAGCCGTAGCGAGAATGGCACGGTGGCGAAGCAGCATCAGTCGACTGCGACTATCAGCGGACAACCGCATGTCCAAACAGTGGACCTCGGCACTGAGGTGCTTGATTCCGACCTGACTCAGACCGGCGCCCTCATCATTGATACTGACCAGTACCCGTCGGAGTTGGTTGGCGGAGGTCCTGCACCACCTGAGGATTTCTTGGAGTCGTTCCCTGAGTCGGCGTCAGGGAATATCCGCGCTGACTTCTTGATGAGCTGGCTGAGCGGGCGCCCTGTGTCGCTGACATCGGAATCAGGGGTTCCCGGAGACTTCCCTATCGGGCCGCCGTTCCCTAGAAGAATTGGCATGTCACCGGTGTTCAACCAGGCCAACCGCACCACCGGGCAGCAGTACGCCATCCGCGGTGAACACACCTTCCTGCACTACAAGTGCGGTCTCTATGGGTTCAACCCCACAAACCAGTTTGTAATCCCATTGATCGAGCAGATGCGGGATCAGGTGCTGGTTGTGGACACCCTGGGTCTGCTCGGAGACGTGATTCTGTTCCCGGGCGACAACAAAGGCGCTGTCGACGTGGGGATTCTCTGAAGGAGCTGGCCATGCAGATCTTCCGTAACAACTTCAGCACCACCCTGTCGTCGCCGGCGGCGGACGATGCGGTGCAGATCGTGATTCCGACCGTGGATGCTGACAAGCTGCCCGCGGACTTCAACAACCACTTCATCATGCTGACCCTGCAGGCGGGGTCGACGATGGAGATCATCCGCGTCACGGGCCGCACTGGCGACACGCTCGATGTGATCCGCGCGCAGGAAGGCACGGCCGCCGCGGCGTGGTCGGCTGGCGACAAGGTGGAGAACCGGATGACGGCCGGTGCCGTCGACATGCTGGCGCAGCAGGCCATCACCATGCGCCTGGGGGCGGACGATTCTTCGACTGTATCGGGCCTTGGCCCGGTGACGCGGCGGGCACCGTTCGGCATGACATTGAGCGGGAGCGGGGTGAGGGCGTCGCTGGTGACTGCTCAGTCGTCTGGGACCGAGATCACGATTGACCTGAAGGTGAACGGCTCGTCGATCCTCAGCGAGCCGATCCACATCGAGAACGGGGCCAAGACCAGCCTGACTGCGGCAACACAGCCGGTGCTGAGCGGCAACGTGATCCCCGACGATGCCGAGATCACCGCCGAAGTGCTGACCTCGGACGATGCCGGTGCTGCCGGTCTTCGGGTGACGCTGATCGGCGCCGTGAACCCGTATGCGGAGATCCCGCCGCCGCCGCCTCTGTTCGGTGACGCCTATCTGGCTTGGGAGTTCGAGGAAGAGTTCAGCAGCGACCCTGCGGCCGATGCCTCGGGCAATGGCCGGGTCGGGACCTATAACTCGGGCGGCGGGTCGATCAACCTGGAACAGGCAGGGCCCACATCTGGTGGCAACGCGGTGCAGTTCACTGGAGATGGCACCGGTGTGAATTGCGCCATCACCGGCATTTCGCTGGCCTCTGGCGAGGGAGACGGGGTGATGATGGAGCTGTTCGTGCGCCGCGACGGCTTCCCCTCGGAAGACCCGTGGCCGGTTGCGTTCATGGATGATGGCAACGGCGTGGCCGGCAACAACTACGTCTCGGTGCGTGTCAGCTCGGGAATGCAGGTTCTGGATGGCGTGGAGTTCGACCCGTTGGAAGCCTCGTCGAGCGAATCGTCGGCGAACCTGACCTATGAGCTCTGGCATATCTGGGTGCAGCGTGCGACCACCACACCTGAGTTCGACTTCGGCAGCCTGCAGGTGTTCCGGCAGGGCAACCTGGTGGCCGACCAACTCCTCAATGCCGACCACCCGCCGACGACGTTCACGCGGTTCATGGCAGGTGTGGGTGAGGTGTCGGGTTCGCTCTTCGGGCATCCGCTGATTGCTCACGCGGCGCTGTACGGCTTCAAACTCTCGGACGCGCAGATGGAGGCCCGATGCGCGGCCTTCGGTGTGGCCTATCTGGGATAAGCCGCCGCCATGCTCCCCAACGCCGAACCGCTCAACACCAGCGCATTCGGCGGCGGGGGAGCGGTTGAGGCCCCACCGCCCCCTGCTGCCGATCTGCTGTCCGGGGCCCTGAACGGGGCGCCGTTCAACAGTGTGCCGCTTGGCGGCGAGGCCCTGGGCGACGAAGGCGGGGAGGAGCTTGTCGAGACGGGCGCCATCAACACGGCGCCATTCAACAGTGGGCCACTGGGCGGGGTGCTGTTCGCCGAGGCGCCGCCACCTGAGGAGGGCGCCGAGTCCGGTGCGTTGAACACCGGCCCGATCAATGCCGGGCCCTTGGGTGGCGGCATTGCCATTGAGGACGAGGAGCCGCCGCCGGCCGGCATCATCTATCAGGAAACGGTGTCGAGCAGCTTGGACAGCACGACCGTGTCGGACTATCAGCACTTCCCGCTGGCGGTGGTGACGGTGAGCGAGGCGCTGTCGGCGCTGGATGGCGCAGCGACGGAGGCCGGTGTGTTGGTGTCGCTGCTATCTGCGCTGACCACGACCGCTGCGGCCAACTACGATTGGATCATCCGGGCTCGCGACAACGTGGCGGCGGCTGAAGTGCTCACGTCGCAGGCCGAGCAGTCGTTGCGGGCGATCAGTGCGGTCGCCATGCAGGACCGCATTCGCGCAGTGTGGCCGGTGGTGGCGTCTTCCGTGCTCGAACTGCCAGACGAGGCGACCCACCGGGCCGTTGCCATTGCCGCCCTGGTCGAGAGCCTGGTGACCAGTGAGGTATTCGAGGCGCGCCGGGAAGCGGCTGCGCTGGTGGCGGTGGCGCTATCGGCGACCGATGCCGCGGCGCCAAGCTGGGTGGCGGAGGTGCTTGAGGCCATCCAGGCCGGCGACATGCCGGCGGCCGGCCTGCTGCAGACGGTGGCGGCGACGGAAGCGCTGACGCTGACGGTGCTGGCACAGCAAGGCGCTGTGGTGTTTTTGGCGCTGGCCGATGCGGTGACCGCCGGCGATACGCTGACCTCGCAGGCGGTGCACGGGCTGCTGGTGCGGGAACTGGTGCGTTTCTCTGTCGACCTGGTGCTGTTCGGCGAGGCCTTCACGGCGGTGGCAGTGACCACACAGGGCGCGCGGCCGATCAGCACCTATCTGGGCTGGAACTTCAATGCAATGGCGCGCATCGGCGGCCGCTACTTCGGCACCGGTGAGGGCGGCCTGTACGAGCTGACGGGGGACAGCGATGACGGCGAGGAGATCGCCGCTCGGATCGTCACGGGAGAGATGGATTTCGGCTCACCGGCCATCAAGCGGATTCAGGAGGCCTACCTGGGCTACACGGCCGGCGGCGACCTGATTCTGAAGGTGATCGCCACCCATGAGGGCAAGGTGCGGGAGTTCTGGTACCGGGCACCGGTGATGGTGCCGGGCGAGGTGAGCGAGACCCGCATCCAGGTGGGCAAGGGACTGACCAGCCGCTACTGGCAGTTCGAGTTGATCAACACCGGCGGGGCGGACTTCGACATCGAGGTGTTCGACATGACCCTGCTGGATCTGAGCCGGAGAATCTGACATGGCCGAACCCACAACCGTATTTGGTCTGGTGCAGCAGGGGCAGGACCAGTTCAAGCAGTTCGCCGAACAGGCCTTCACGCAGGCGAACACGCTGTTGGGCGACCTGACCCAGTTTGATGTGCCGAACATCGACAACGATCTATCGATTGAGCCGCCCAGCATCGAAATCTCGTTTGAGATGCCGGAAGCGCCCACGTTCGAACCCGAGTCCCCGGACTTTCCTGCGCTGCCAGGCGATCTCCAATTACCACAAGTGCCGGCGCCGCAGTTGCCGTCAGCGCCCGGCGCGTTTACGGAGAGCGCCCCGGCGGTGCAATCGCCGCAGCGGCCAGCGCCGCTGTCGGTGTCGGCACCGACCAATGCGCCGGAGGTGAGCGCGCCGGAATACCCGGAGGCACCCGATGTGGCGCTACCGGACGCGCCGGACATCGATGTGCCGTTGCCGAGCCTGCGCGAAGTGCAGTTGCCGGAGTTCCCGGAGATCGTGTTCCCCGAGTTCACGGCGGTGAGCCCGGATTTCAACCTGCAGGAGCCGGTGGTCAACATCGACTTTGAGGAGGGCACCTACAGCTCGCCGCAGTTGACGGCGCTGCAGGCGACGCTGCAGGACATGCTGAACGGCATGGCCCTGCCCGCCGGCGTTGAGGATGCGCTGTTCGAGCGCGGTCGCGCGCGGCTGGACCGCGATGCCCGCAAACAGGAAATGTTGGCGACTGAGCAGTGGAGCGGCCGTGGCTTCGATGCGCCCGGCGGCGACCTGGCCGCACGTCTGGCGGAGGTGCGGCAGGGCAATCAGGATGCGGTGAGCCAGCTCAACCGTGACGTGTATATCCAGTCGCAGGTAACAGCGATCGAGAACCTGCGGTTCGCCGTCGGTCAGATGGTGACGCTGGAATCGCGGTTGATCGGCCTGTTCAGTGAGGCTGCGGGCCGGGCGCTGGAGGTGCAGCGCATCACCGGGCAGTTGGCCATCGACCTGTTCAATGCGCGGGTGACGGTGCTGAATGCGCGAATCGCTCACTACCGGGCGGAGGCCGACGTGTTCCGTACTCGGGTGGATGCGGAGCGAGCCAAGCTGGAGGCGCTGCGTGCCGAGATTGAGGCTGCACTGGCCGTCAACCAGCTCAACGAATTGGACGTTCGCATCTACGCCGAGCGGGTGCGCGCGGAACAGGGCCGTATCGCGATCTATGAGGCGCGGGTTCGGGCGCTTGCCAACATCGTCGACGTCTATGAGGCGCAGGTGCGGGCGGCGTTGGGCAAGGTGGAAGTGGACCGGGTACGGATGGAGGGTTTCCGTACCCGGGTGGAGGCCTACGCGCAGCAGGTGGCCGGAAAGCGGGCCGAGTTCGAAGCCTATGGCGAGGACGTGCGCGCGCAGTCGGCGGCCACGGACGCCTACCGGGCGCGGGTGGGGGCGCATGCCGAGTTGACGCGGGCCTATGCCACCCAAGTCGAGGCCAGCATTGCGCCGATTCGCGCGCAGGTGGAGATCAACCGCGGGCAGGTCGACGCATACACGGCCAAGCTCGGCGCGTTCCGTGAAAAGGTCAACGCGGAGGCCAGCCGGCACCAGGCCAATGTCGCGGTGTTCGATGGCAAGGCGCGGATCTTCAGCAGCCAGGTGTCGGCGGCCAGCGCTGAGGCACAGGCGCGCGGTCAAGAGGTATCGCTGTTGCTGGAAGACGCGCGGTCGCGGCTGCAGCTTCTGGTGGAGAACAACCGCAACGAGGGCCAGAACGCAATCCAGGGCGCGGGGCTGATCCTGGAGAAGCTGCGGTCGGCCGCCACGGTGGCCTCGCAGTTGGCGGCGGGTGCGATGAGTGCGGTGAATCTGTCGGCCGGGATCAGTGGCAGCAGCTCGGATTCCATCAGCCGCAATCAAAGCCTGAGCGTTGGCTATGCCGTGGATGGTGGCGAGGCGGCCCCGCCGAACATCTCTACTTTCTGACGCTATGGGGCGCCGTTGCCAAGGCCCGAATAATGGTCTCAGGCACAGCCGTGGAGCGGCCAATGGTCCCGGGACAGGAACGAAAGAAGCGTCGTGACGAACGACTGAATGCGCAGCCGGTGGCACAGCCACCCTTGGCTGCGCGCGCGCGACAGGGCGCTACCGACCTTGCGCGAGGCGCCTACAACACCGTTCGTGGAGCCAGCAATGCGCTCGGCTCGCTGACGGTTGGGCCCGTGGTGGATGCCGGCGCGAATGCATTGGCCCTGGCCACCGGCAATGATCCGCGCACGCGGCCCGGCGGCATCGCCAGCCTTACCAGCCAGTACAACGCGGCCGCGCAGGACGCACAGCGGCAGGTGGTGGGGGGTGTTCCGCAGGCGATTCAACGGATTGGGGGGCGAATCACTGGTGCACGGCCGCTGTCCCTTGGGTCGTTGCCGCCGGCGAGCCAGGCACGAACCGGGGCCACACCGGACGAACGCTCGGCGGGCGCCCCCGCTGCCAGCCCCAGCGCCCCCGCGGCCGCACGGCCAACGCCACAGGTTCCCGCCCCAACATCACGGTCGCCGCAGTTGCTGTCTACCCTGCCGGACGGCGTGCAAGGGGAGGCGGCACCGCAGCCGCCTCTGGGTGCCACGAGCGTGACCCAGAACCTTCAGCGCTTCGTCGCTGACGGCCAGCGAGAGCGCCAGTTGCTGGGGGCGGAATCAGCGCGGATCAATTCCCAGTCCGCTGCGGAAGTGGGCCGACAGCAGCAGGTGAATCAGGTTGGCAATGACTTGCGGGTGGCGCGGCGCGGTTCGACGAGCGCGCGACAACTTCGCCAGCGTTTGGACGAGTTGCAGGCCCCCGCCGCGACTGGCCGACCTGCCGGTGATATTGCGGCGCAAGGATTGCTGGAGGCGCAGGCAGGCCAGGCGACCGCGACCGCTGGCGCGCAGGCTCAGGAATCACTCGCCACGCAGCTCAATAACCAGACCGCAGCCGAAAACCGGCAACGCCTGCAACAGCTCGCAACGCTGGGGCCTGATGATCCGTCGCGGCGCAATCTCATCGATGCGCTGGTGGCCGGTGCTGGCCGTGACCCGGATGCTGACCGATTCGTGGCGGTGGATTCGATCATCGGCACTGACGCGCTGGGCAATCCGGTCCAGGGGCGGCAGCTCTACGACACGCGCAGCGGCACGCAGGTCGGCGGTCAGGCCGGAGGGAAGCCGGCGGCGCCCACTAAGGGTACGGTTCAGGACGGCTACCGCTTCAAGGGCGGTGACCCGGCAGACCCGAACAACTGGGAAGCCGTCGAGTGAAGCCATGGGAGCGCTACGGTAGCGGTGGCGCGCCACCCGGCGGTGGTGGGCCATGGGCGGAATATGGCGGGCCGGCTGAAGCCGAGCCTGCTGCTGCCGGCCGCGGGGTGGGGGGCACGCTGAAGGATCTGGGCGTTGGCGTTGTGCAGGGCGCGGTCAACCTCGCCGGCGGCCTGGCCGAGCTGCCGAACCTCGCCACTGGTGGTGCGCTCGACCAGAACGTCGTGCGGCCCGCGCAGCGGGCACTGGATCGCGCCCTCGGCGGCCCCGGCGTTGACAACGGCGGGATCTCTGGCGGGATTGCCCGCATCAACGAGGGGCTGGATGCTGCGGCATCGCCGACGCTACAGGGTCGCCGACAGGAGCTTGCCGAAGCGATGGACCGCGGGCCACTGGCCGCTGCAGGCAAGGTGGTGACCGACCCGGTGCTGATGAGTCAGTTTCTCGCCGAGCAGGTGCCGATCATTGCGACCCTCGGCGCGGGCTCGGTTGGAACTGCCGGCCGGACAGCAGCCGCGGCGCGGGCTGGTGGTGCCGGCGCAAAGGCTGCGCAGGAAGCTGGCCGAACGGCGGCGCAGCGCAACCTGGTCGGCGCCAACGTGGCCATGGGCGCCGGATTCTCCGGGCAGGAGGCGCAGCAGCGTGCCGCAGCCCTGCCGGACGAAGCGTGGCAGGCCAACCCGGAATACGTGGCCCTGGCCAAGCAGGTCGGGCCCGAAGAGGCCAAGCGCCGTCTTGGCGTGGAGGCTGGCCAGATCGCAGCAGCGGTGGGCGGCCCGATCAGTGGCGCCATATCGCGGCTGACCGCGCCCTTCGAGGCGCAAGTGTTCACTCGCAGCCTCAACACCGGCCTGCCGGCAGCCGTCGGCAAGGAGGCGGTGGAGGAAGCCGTGCAGGAAGGCGGCGAGGCCTTTGCCGCCAACCTGGGCGTGCAACAGCGGGCCGACCCATCGCAGGCACTGGGCGAGGGCGTGCTGGAATCTGCTGCCGTCGGTGGTGCTGTCGGGGGCGTTCTGGGTGGCGGCTTGTATGGCGCGGGCCGGCTGACCCGCCAGGACGGTGAAGCGCCGCCGGAAGACGCGGCCCCTGCCGCACCATCGATCGCTGGCGCCTTGCCGGCGCCGACCATCGTGCCGGGCGATGGCAACCCTGCCGCCGAGTTCGAAGCCCAGCGCCAGAGCATGGAGAACGCCGAGCGGGCTCAACAGCTCTACGCGGAGCGCGACTCCGAGGTGGCGCGGCGCGAAGCGGCGATGCAGACCCTGGCGGCGAATGGCATCGACCCCAACGCGGGTCCGATCTCGAAGGGTGTGGCCCGCCTGGCCTTGACCCGCGCGCCGATTGAAGCGGCTGCCGGTGTCGACCCCGCGCGCACCTTCGAGGGTGAAGCCCGGACGCTGGATGCGGTGGCCCGTGCTGACCAGCTCTATCAGGAACGCGCGGCAGAAGAAGCGCGGCGCGCCGCGGCGATGGCTGGCGACCTGCCGGCGCAGATTCTGGACCCGAAGACGAACGGCCCGTTCCGTTCGATGCCGGGATTGAATGCGCAGCGCAAAAAGCTGGGCGCGAACGCAGACCGATACGAAGTGCAGAAGCTGGGGCCCCGTCAGTGGGTGCTGGCGCTGAAGGATGACCCCAATGCCAACCCAACCGACCCATCGACCCCGGCCGAATCACCCGTGGCGGCAGGTGCCGCGGACCAAGAAACCTGGCAGGCCTTCGACCCCGAAACCTCGCTGAATGTGCCGCGGGATGTGATGCCGCAGGTGAAATCGGAGCACCGCGGCGCGCTGGTGAACTTCCTCAAGGGGCGCGGCGTCACGGCCGAGCCGTCGCAGGCCGTTGATCCGCTGACGCTGCAGCCGTCGCAGATGGAGTTCAGCCCGGAGAAGGTGGCGAAGGCGAAGACCTTTGCTGGCACCGACCGCGCGATTCTGGTGTCGGCTGACAACCGGGTGATCGACGGGCATCACCAGTGGCTGGCGAAGGTGGATGCCGGCGAGCCGGTGAGCGTGATCCGCATCAATGCGCCGGCGGAGGACGTGTTGCCGCTGGTGAGCGAGTTCCCCAGTTCGACGGTGGATCAACGCAGCCCGAAGAGCCTGCAGGATGACCGGCTGAGCGATGAGTCGGTGCAGTCTGATCTGCGCGCCATGGCACCGGAGGCAGGCTGGGCGGAGATCGGTGGCAGCATTATCCGCGGTGCGCGCGATGGTGAGGTGACCGGACGCACGCCATGGGTGCCCTTTGCTCCATGGTTCCAGTCTGTGCAGCGGGATGCCCGGCTGCCCGGCAATTCGAATGGCGCTGCTACCCGCGAGGCGGTGCGCAAGGCGATGGCTGGTGAGGCGATGTCGGCGGCTGAGCGCCGGCATGTCGAGGCGATGTTGGACTGGGCCGACGGCGAACGGGAGGAGATGGCGCAACGCGGCATCCCTGATGCTGACCCGTTCGAGCTGGCCGGAGCCGCTGCCGATGCGGAGACGGATGTGGCGCCGCGCATCGTGGCGATGATGGATGCGGTGGCAGCGATCGATGATGCCGAGGCCGAACGCCTGGCAATCCAGTACGATGATGACGCGGCCCTGGAGGCCGCCTTGCAGGAGTGGCTAGATGGCCGACGAACCCAAGAAGCTGACCCGCGGGCAGCAGGCGCTGAAAGCGGCCCGGATCTACCGCGGCCGGATGGAGCGCAAGCAGGCCCGGCCGAGCCCGACGAAGCCGGCGAAGTAGGCGAGCCCGGCTTTTCGCTGACGGCCGAGCAGGCGCCACCTGACTCCGCGCCGCCCGCGAACCCAACCCAGAACGATTTCTTCGGGCGCAACGAGACCGCGCAGGCGCTGGCTGACCGCGCGCGGTCACAGGACACTCGACGCAATGGCACTGAAAATGTGCCAGCAGATGTTGATGGCGGCCTGTTCTCGAATCAGCAGCGACAGCAATCGCTTGAGGCGCCAGCAGCGCGCGGGGCATTTGGCCCCATCTTCTCGGAGTACCGCCACAACGCTGGCGGCGCTGTTGATCGCTTGATGCGTGAACGCACTGGTGAGGCCCTGGCTGCACTCCAGCACGAGCAGGTAGGCGACATCGACCTGGTCTGGGGCGAAGAGGGTTCGCCCGAACGCGACTATGAAGATGGGTTCGGCATCGCGAAGATCTCGCGCAAGCACCCTGAGGTGCTGGAAGATCTGCAAGGCTTCGTGGACAGATTGGCGATCCGGTCGCGCAGCAATAACCGAATCGTCCTGGCGGATGACGCAGGCCGAGCGGTTGTCCGGCTCGACTGGGATGGCAACCAGAAGACCTGGTTGATGACCGCGTATGAGGTGGATTCGGCAGCGGACGAGGGGACGACTGGCGGCCCCGCCCGCGCTGTGCCGCTGCCTCCCAGCGACCAGAACGCCGAATCCAGTGATCAGACTACCGGTGCAGCAGAGAGTTCGCCAGTGGCTGCAGAGACGCAACGGCCAGGTAGTGCGATTGACGGTGGGGCTGGTGAGGCGCGTCAAGCCACGTCAGACCGGAACATCAATGCTCGCCGGTCAGTACCGCGCTCGGCGGTGACGACGCCCGCAGGCGCGCTCAAGGCAGCCGCGTATCGCAGTCGGGCAGATTCATCGCCGTGGTGGCATCAGGGCGACGTCAACGCCATTCAGTTCGCTGCGAAAGTTGTTACCGCAAATCCATCTCAGCGTGAGATCGAGTCCAAGCGACGAGCGGAGCAGCAATGGGCGCGCTTGCGCGCAGCTCAGGATGCTGGATGGTCGCTGCGAAACTACCGCGCCGGCCCATATGGAACGGTCTGGGTGCTGGAGAAGGGCGACAATCTGCTGACCCGCGCCGGTTTCGATGCTGGGGTTGCGGAAGTGATGAAGCGACCTGAAATGCCCGCGGACAAGCCCGGATTCGAGAGTATGGCGAGCCGACAGGCGGCGCTATCGCGAGCATTTGTTGAATGGCTGGATGAGGTCCCCCGCGAGCAGCAGGAGAATCGAGCGCTGGTGTCACGTCGTCTCGGACAGACTGCAGCAGGTGATTGGGCGCGAATCGTGGACGATGGGCAGGATGTTGCACTCCGGCACTTCCCCGATAAGAAAGCCGGCGCAGGATGGGACATCCAGGTCAGCGCGCAGAGCTGGGATGACTTGCTGGCGCTTGTGCGCCAGTACGCTGTTATCCCGGAAGGCACCAGCGGCGACGCAGCATGGGGCGCGGCCATGGATGCCGCTCGCCAAGGCGCGGGCATCAAGCTGTCTCAGTACCAGTCAGATCCCCCAGCCCCGGCGCAGGATCGCGGTCTTCTGGAGCAAGTCGACGCGACGTTGGATGCGCTGGCCGACGGCACAGCTACGCTCGAGCAGTACCGGGAGGCATTCCGGATCGTCAACGAGCGTGCCGACGAGGTGAAGGCCGCGCTCTCTGCAAAGACCAAGGGCGAGCTGATCGCGCTGGCCGGCGGGGCGAACACCTTCAACCGTCTCAACAGCTTGAAGAAGTCGGAAATTGTCGAGCGACTGCAAGAGGCGATGGTTCGCCGCTTTGCCCTTGGCAAGGACTACGGCCCGAACAGCTACATGATGGGTCAGCAGAAGCAGTACGAAGAGGCCAAGGCCAAGGCGCTGAAGGAGCTGGTTGAAGGGCAGACCGACGAATCTCTTGCCGAGTACGCCGCTGAAGTGAAACAGGCTCGCATAGAGGCCGCAGGCCGTCGTGCCGAGCGCATGGAGGCTGTCAAGAACCCCAAGACCATTGATGATTTCCGAGCCTTCATCAGGGTTCAGATGAGCGATGGCAAGACCCTGCTCGATGCCCGCCTTGCGCTCACCCACGAGCAAAGATCCGAGTTTGACCGCCTGATGGCTGAGGACAGCCGCAGCAAGCGCAAGGGGCAGAAGGACGAGCAGCGTGCTGTTCGAGTCGCCGGGCAAAAGGTTGATGGCCAGGTCATCGAGACAAAGCACTCGCAGAAGGGCTTTGACCTCTTCGTCGTGCAACTCGCTGAGCGCGTTCCGCGTGAGGACTACAACACCCTCAACGCCGGCGCGAAGCGCATGGGCGGCTACTACTCGGCGTTCCGTGGCCGCGGAGCGGTGCCGGGCTTTCAGTTCCGAGATCGGGCCACGGCTGAAGCGTTCGTGAAGCTCGCCAACGGGGACGCTACCCAAGCCAACGAGGCGGTGCAGCAGCGGCGTGATGCATTCGAGGATGACCGTTCGCAGACTGCCACCGAGCGGCTGACCGAAATGGCCGACCGATTGGAAGAGCGTGCCGATGAGGCCCTGGCTGCGGAACGCAAGGTCAACACCGCGCGCCGTGCCCGGATGGCGAACAGCGCCGAGACAGCGGCCCGCGCCGACAAGGCCCTCGCAAAGACAATGCGAAACATCGGTGCCGCAATCAGTGAGGGACGCGTAAAGTTTCTCGACCGCGTGCGTGCCAAGTCTCAGGTGGAGCTTCTTAACAACGCCATCGTCACTGCCAAGAGCGATGAACTGCGCTCCAAGTACGACAGCTATGCCGAGCAGATGAAGCGTAAGGGTGAGCCGCCAACGAGCGACACGGTGGAATTCGCACAATTCCCCAGCTTCACCATGTTCCGGTCTGACCTCGCCACCCTGGCGCGTCAGCTCGAAGACGTTGACGGCCTGAAGCAGATGGCGGCCAAGCTGGCGAAGGTTGCCGACGATGTGACGGCTGAATACACCGAGTTTGCCAAGAAGAATTTTCTCGCTGCGGCGCCCTTCGCATTTAAGGACGGCGATAGAGCACAGTTCTCCAATAAGGAGGACGCTAAGCGCGCAATAAAGCGTAGCGGTCTCGTCGGCAGGGCCATCGTGCTGCCGCTGGGTCGAGGAAAGAACGCCATCGTACTGAGCCCGGGCGAGGCCCAGGCCCGCGGCATCTGGAAGGGCGACGGGGACAAGCGGATCACCATTACGGCGGGCGCCGCTTCCGAGATCGTGGAGAAACTGAAAGGACGCAAGGACGTCCAGGCGCCGTGGCAGTTCGTCACGGCACACGACCGGCTGAAGGCTTTGGCCCGCATGGGCATCGAGACGCCGGCAGAGTACCGGAGTGCGCTGCGCGAGTTCATCAACCTGCGCGAGCAGGCGGAGGAAGGCGACCGAATCAAAGAACTGGAGCGGTCGATGATCGGCCGAGCCAACGACGGCCTCGATTTCTTCCCGACCCCAGCCAGCGTCGCCGATGCGATGATCGAAGCGGCTGATGTCACGCCGGATATGGCAGTGCTGGAACCGTCGGCGGGCATGGGCCATCTGGCTGACCGTATCCGAGCGGCCGGTGCTGAGCCGGACGTGATTGAAATGTCTGGTCGCCGCCGTGATCTTCTGGAGGCGAAGGGTTATCACTTCGCCGACGTCGATGACTTTCTGAACCTTAAGCCGCGCTCGTTCTTCACCTATGGCGACATCTTCGAGGCGCCGGATGGCACGCGTGGGATATTGCGTGGCGCTGGTGGCATCGGTTCGCAGCGTGTGCGGCTGGAAGACGAATCTGGTCAGCGGCTCGGACTTTATGACCGGAGTGAGGTTAAGGGCGTAGACCAGCGGGGTGTCTGGAGCGGATACGACCGCATCATCATGAACCCGCCGTTCAGCGACGGCCGAGACATGAAGCATGTCCGTCATGCCTATGACCTGTTGAGGCCAGGCGGGCGGATCGTCGCGATCATGGGCGAGGGCGCCTTCTTTCGTGACAATCAGCAGGCGCGGGATTTCCGGGATTGGCTTGAATCAGTTGAAGGCACCAGCGAGAAGTTGGCGGAGGGCACCTTCCAAGACCCCAGCCTTCCAGTAACAACGGGCGCCAATGCCCGCATGGTAGTCATCGAAAAGCCATCTTCGGTCGCCGAATCGGAGACGGACGCTCGTGCTGCCACGGAGCGCCCCGGTCGCGGCATGAACAGGGCCGAGTTGAGCCGACGCCCAGCCGTGCCAACGACAGTTGAAGGCGTCCGAGGCGAACTGGACAGCGCCTTCGGTCACGCCGGCGTTCAGCGCCTGATCGACGACGGCATTCTGCAGATCGTTGCGTCGCGCCAGGAGTTGCCGGCCGACACGCTGGAAGCAATGAATCGTCGTTTCCCCGGTCGGACGATGGGGCTCTATGTGCCATCGACAGAAACCGCTTACATCATCGGTGACGAGATCGAGCCGGGTGAGGCGCCGCGGATCCTGCTGCACGAGATCGGCGAGCACTACGGACTCGAACGGATGCTGGGCACTGGGGCCTACGCCCGGTTGCAGAATGAGGTGCGGGCCCTTCATCGAATGGGCAACCAGTTGGTCAGCGCCGCCTGGGCACAGGTGGAGCTCAACTATCCCCACCTTGAGGTCGGCGGTGATGTCTTTGTGCGGGAGGTGATCGCGCACGTTGGCGAGCAGGCGGACGGGCTGCGGCTGCCCTTGATGAAGCGCGTGATTCAGGCGGTGCGGCGCTTCCTGTTCAGCATCGGGTTCCGCGTGAAACTGAGCGATGCCGAGATCGTGGGCATGGTGCAGGCTTCGCTGCGGCGGACCATGAGCATGGGCCGTGGCGCGGGTGTCGATCGTTCGCGGCAGCCGCTGGCAGCGCAGGCCGGTCGGGTGGGTTCGCAGCGGTCACCGTCGGCCGGGTTCCCGCCGATCCACCGTATGGCGAAGCTGGGGGCGATGCGCGACCACGCGGACTACACAGCGGCCAAGGCGGGAGACCCGGAAGCGGCGGCACGGGTGGTGGCTGACACTCTCACCATGCCCGGGCTGCAAGCCCTGCGCACCGCCCTGGGCGGCAAGCGGCCGCGTGTGGTGCCGGTGGTGGCGGCCGAGGCCAGCGGGCGCAATGCGCTGCCGCGGGCCTACGCACTGGCGCTCGGCGAGCTGCTGGGGCTTGAGGTGGACACGGACATCGTGCAGACGGTTCGCGCCTTCCACACCAATGCCAATGCCTATCAGCGCATCGCCAGCCAGCCGGTGTTCGATGGCCGCGTTGAGCCGGGCGCCGATTACCTGATTGTGGATGACACTCAGGCGATGGGTGGGACGCTCGCCAACCTGCGGGGCCACATCGAGGCGGCCGGCGGACGGGTTGTGCTGGCGTCGGCGTTGACGGGGCACGAGACGACCGCGGACATCGCGCTGCGGCCGGCCATGCGCGAATCACTGATTGCAAAGCACGGGCAGGCACTGGATGATTACCTCAATGAAACCTTCGGCTTCGGCATCGACGCGCTCACCCAAGGGGAAGCCGGGCACCTCCGGGCTGCCCCGAGCATTGACGTCATCCGAGATCGACTCACTGAGGCGCGACGCAGCCTCGGACTCACCGAAGATCCTGGCAGCCCTGAAGGCGAGCCCCCGCTTTTCCGCCTTGGCGAAACGGCTGAACAGCGCGAAGCCCTGAGAAAGGCAGGCCTGGGCCTGTCGACCAAGACGGCTGGCGAGCGGTTCACCGATGGCTTGTCGGATCGGTGGAAGGCGTTCGCCGACGGGGCACTGAAGCGCGCCGAAGAGGGCATCTTCAACCGGTTCGCGCCCATTCGTGACGCTGAACGTGAGCGCGGGCCGGTGGAAGCGCGTGACTCGGCCTATGTGGCCGCCCGGCTCTCGACCGGCACCAGCTCGACCGTCACCGCACTGCTGATGTTCGGCCATGGGGAGTGGCGCAACGGCATCATCCAGAAGAAGGCGGACACGCGCGGTCTGCTGGATTCGCTGGAGCCGGTGCGCGGCAACCTGGATGCTTGGGCCGCGTGGATGGTGGCGAAGCGGGCCGAATACCTGCGGCGGCAGGGCAAGGAGAACAACCTGACCGACGCCGACATCGCTGCCCTGAAGGCGGTGGCCACCGACGCCGGCTTTGATGAGGCGACGCTGGAGCAGGTGGCCCGGGACGTGCGCGACTTCAACACCAGCGTGCTGCGGCTGGCCGAGGGCGCTGGCCTGCTGACGCCGGAGCAGGTGAAGGCCTTTGCTCGGGATCGTTACTACATTCCGTTCTTCCGAGAGGATGAGGAAGGCGACCCGATGCGGCCGTTCCTGCGCCGCGGCCTCAGTCACCAGGCGGCCGGCATCAAGGCGCTGAAGGGCGGCCGGCAGGCGCTGACGGACCCCCTGGCCAACATGCTTGGCAACGTCAGCCGGCTGGTGGATGCGGCGCTGAAGAACAATGCGGCCGCCAAGGCGGTGACCAACCTGCCCAAGCATTTTGAGGAGCTGGGCCAGGACGCGGACAAGAGCCGCGCGGTCAGGGTGATGCTGGGCGGTGAGCCGCGCTACTTCAAGGCGCTGGACCCGGCTTTGATGCGGGCGATGGCAGGCTTTGCCCCTGACCGCTGGCCGGATGGCCTGGCGCCGTTCCGCACGGCGAAGCGCCTGCTGACGTCTGGGGTGACTGCCGACCCGGCATTCATCATCCGCAACTTCACCCGCGACGTGCTGTATTCCTGGGCGGTGAGCAAGGACCGATTCACGCCCTTGGTGGATTCGATCAAGGGCGTGCGGTCTTCGCTGCGGCGGGATGAGGACACGCAGGCGGTGATGTTCGCGGGCGCGTCGTTCCTGGGCGGAAGCCAGTTCGGCGGCGACTTCGATTCGGCCGCCGACAGCCTGCGCCGGGCGATGGCCCGCAAGGGATTCCCGAAGAGCGCCGGCGAGACCTTGGCTATCGGGCCGCGCTTCTGGCAGATGTACCGGGAACTGGGTGAGGCGGTGGAGAACGCCAACCGGTCGGCGATCTTCAAGGCCGTCAACGCGCGCGGCGGGTCGGCGGCCGAGGCCATTTTCGAGTCGAAGGACTTGATGGACTACTCGCTGTCGGGGAGTTGGACGGCGGTGCGGCTGCTGGCGGATGTGGTGCCGTTCTTCAATGCCCGCCTGCAGGGTCTCTACAAGCTGGGCCGCAGTCTGGACCAGCGGCAGCTTTACTACGCGGGCACGGCGATCATGGCAGCCAGCCTGGCGCTGCTGCTGGCGAACCACGACGATGAGCGCTGGGAAGCCCTGACCGACGAGGACAAGGATCTGTTCTGGCACGTCTTTGTCGGCGATACCCACTACCGGATTCCGAAGCCATTCGAGATCGGGGTGATGTTCGGCACGGTGCCGGAGCGCCTGGCCATGCAGATGCTGGGGCAGGACGCCAAGCTGGGTGAACGTGCGATCTGGACGCTGGTGGAGACCTTTGCTCTCGATCCGACGCCGCAGCTCGTGCAGCCGGCCATGGAAGTGATGTTCAACTTCGACACCTTCCGGGATGCCCCGATTGAGGGCATGGCCGATGAGGGCAAGCTACCGCAGGCGCGGTTCGACAGCCGGACCAGCCCGACCATGGTGGCGGTGGGCCAGGCATTCGAGACCAGTCCGAAGAAGCTCGAACACCTGTGGAATGCCTATCTGGGAACGCTCGGGGGCTATGCCCTGTCGGCAGTGGACGCGCTGGTTGCGTGGGGCAGCCCGGGCGAGCGTCCGGACATGACGCTGCGAGAAGTGCCGGTGCTGGGCTCGTTTGCGCGAAGCAGCCAGCCGGTGGCAACGCGCTACAGCAGGGAGATGTACGAAATGCTGCGCGAAGCGGAGCAGGTCTATCGGACGGTGCGGGAGTACCAGCGGCAGGGCGAGATCGAGGCCGCGCAGTCGCTGATCGAGGACAACCAGGCGCTGCTGGCCGTGCGGCCGGGCCTGAACCGGGTATCGCGGCGCATGCGGGAAATCCGGGCGAACATGGATGCGATTCGCCGAGATCCGGGCATGCCGGGTGCCGAGAAGCGGCGCCGACTCGAGAACCTGGAATCGATGCTCTACGCCGCCAGTCGGCGGGCCGTGACCCTAGCCCAAGAACAGGGCGCCTAGCCCGACTAGCGCGGCACCGAGGATCATCCAACCGAAAAGGCCGTCGAGGTCGACGTTACTGCGGTTGGCGGCCTTGGCAATTGGGACGCTGGCTGCAAAGCAGAGCAGTGTGAGAAGGGGCGATACCGGGAACAGGAACAGGCCGGCCACCGCCACTGCTGTAGCGAGCAAATGAATCATTGACGGAGCCTATCTGAGCCCGGCTGCAAGTGCCCGCAAGACCGCTTGCGCGGGCTGGTCACATGAAGCGCCGTTTGTTGCCGCCGCCGCGCTCACGATGTCCGGGGGTGCGGGCAGGTGCTTTCTTTGGTGTGCGATGCTTCTTCATCTGCGGCGATCCTCGATTCCAGCCTTGGCTTTGATGATGGCCAGCTCCGCGCGGAGCGAAGCGGATTCCGTGATCTGGGCGCCGTGTTTACTCTCGCAGTCCGTCAGGCGCCGGCGCAGGTCCATGATTTCCGCGTTGGCCTCGGTCAACCGTGAGCGTAGCTCGCCGATCTCTTCCCGCATTTCTTTGCGGATGTCGCGCATCTCATCGTCCATGCGATCCCGCCGTTTGATCTCGCGCTCGTTCGAGTCGGCATCGAACTGCCGCTTCTGTTCCAGCAGCTTGTGCCGCATGGTGACGATGGGGACGATGCCGGCCCCGAGTGCGCCGATGGTTGCAACGATGATGGTGGTCCAGTCCACAGCTAGTCCCCTTTGGTGAGATTGGCGATGTCGCCGCGGTGCCACCACGCGGTAACAGTGATGGCCAGCCCCCAGACGCCAAGAAGGGCCATGCCGAACAGCACGGGGATGGCCTGGTCGCTGGAGAAACCGAGCGCGAGGGTTGCCAGGTTGGCAACGCCGGCGAACACCATGACCCAGCCGAACTGGTCAAACACTGGGCGGGCGCGGTTCATGTGGGCGCCGAAGCGGGTGCGCGGCCAGCTCAGCATCTGCAGGCCCATGACCAACTCACAGCAGGCCAGGGTGGCGTGAGCGATGACCCACAGCCAAAGCGGGACGCTGACATCGATCACCGCGGCACCTTGCGGGCGATGTCGGCCCGGTCCGCTTCACAGGCGGTGGCGTGAGATTCGAGCCGCTTGGCCCATTCGATGATTGAAATGGGGTCGGATGCGGGCGAGCCCGGCCAGGCCTCTACGGCATGCGGCACCAGCAGGTTGGCTGGGATGGTGAACGCCGGCGCCGGATCATCGCTGCGGGTCGGGGGGTTGCTGGAGCAGGCGATGCAGCTCAGGGCCAATAGGCTGGCGCATGCAATCCGCCGGCGGCCGGATACCTCGCGCTGCCGCGAGTTCCTGTTCGAGGCTGCGGAGCTGCTGGCCGATGCGCCGCTGTCGCAGTTCGCGCGCTGCGAGGATTTCGTCATTGAGCTTGGCGTCATCGCGCAGTTCCTTGATGGTCTGTTCCCGGTGCTTGATCGTGCGCTGGTGCCGCTGGGCCTCGGCCCGTGCGGCGTCTGCGCGTTCACCCAGTTTCGTGGAACGCTCGGTGAGGCCCCATAACCCGGCCGCCATGACCAGTGCGAGCATCCACGGGATGGCGCGAGACCATGGGGGTAGAATGCTCACGGCCGCACCAGCCCGGTGTTGAGCCAGTGGCGGACGTCGAAGCTGGGGCAGGCCTTGGCGACGCCTGGCAGGTCGCGATGGCCGAGTATTTCGGTATTGGGATAGCGAATGCGCAGGCCTGCCAGCAACCCATTGAGAGCGGTGAATTGCGCTTCAGTGAATTCCGGCGCTGGCTGCCCCGCCTGGTTGAGTCCACCGACAAGACAGATGCCGATGGAACGTGCGTTGAAGCCTTTGGCATGTGCGCCGACTTCTTCGTCGACATTGCCGTCGCGATCAAGATCGCGGCCGTTCTCGATGAGGCCGTTGCGGCGGATCACGTAGTTGTAGCCAATGTCGGACCAGCCGTTACCGAGGTGCCATTGCCGGATCTCGGCGGCGCCGATGTCCATGCTGGGCTTTGTGGCCGCGCAGTGGATGATGAGCTGTTCGATGGGACGCATGGGGACCTCCTAGCTGGCGAGCCAGTGCCAGGTGTTCTTGGGGAGTGACGAAAGCGCCTCCGAGATGGCGGCGGCTTCGGTGTTGGTGGGGGAATGCAGGGCCCAGACGCTGCCCTTCTTCTTGTAGACGAGGAGCACGTCGACGCCATCGAAGCCTTGGTTGCCGTCGCTGAACACGTTCGCCACATGGGTGGCTCCGTTGGCATCTGGGAGGACGTTCACGCGAGTTCTCCGTAGGCGGTGACGTGAACGGTCATGGGGCGTTCGGTGTTGACGGCCAGGCCGTTGCCGGTGCGCCACGAGCGGATCACCACCTGGGTGGCGGATACGGATTCGATCTCGGCGGAGTTGGGGCGGTCGTCGTCTTCGGACACGGCGGTGAGCTGCACCACCGGCGGCGATACGAACGCTTCGGGGAATGTGAGCGTGGCGAGGCCAGAGCCGTTGGTGGTGACGGTGTAGCCGCGGGTCTGCTTGTGAGGGATGCGTCGACGGCCGGCGCCGGTGCCGTACCAGAGTTCACCGGTGTCGGTGGCCAGTAGCAGCTCGCCGACACTGGCAGACGCCGGGAGGTTGGCAGCGACCCCTCGGCGAATGCGCAGCTTGACCGTCGCGGTAGCCACCCCCTAGAACGTGCCGCCGTCCAGGTCGTCGACTAGCACCACGGTGTTGCCTGGGCCGGCGCCGTAGACGCCTGCGCCGTCCGCATCCGAGCCGGAGCCCAGCCGCTTGATGTCGTCGCCGTCCTTCAGATAGCCGTTGGCCGTGAGGTAGGCCAGCACCCGGGCGTCGGTGTAGTAGAGGTTGGTCGCCCCTTCATCGACATCATCGGTGTCGAGTACGACATCGCCGGTCTGGCCGTTGACGGTGCCGACGCCATCACTGTCGTTCAGCAGGGTCCAGTCGGAGCCGGTGTAGATGTAGCTCTTGCGTACCGGGTCATCGAAGGCGGGGTCGCCGGAGGCATCGGTCACCACGGCGACGTCGCCTTCCTGCGGGGTCAGCGCGTCACGGGCCGCGATGTCGGCGACGACATAGACTTCCGTCAGCGCCAGTGCTGGCAGCAGGGCCGGATCGAGCTTGCCGCCGACCAGCAAGCCGAGCACGTTGGCGACATCGATTTCGATGGGAACAACGGCTGCGCCCGTACCGCGGAACAGCTCGTTGGTGTCGGTGGCGAGGAGGATTTCGCCAAGGGCAGCGCTGGCGGGCAGGTTTGCCTTCAGGCCGCGGCGGACGCGAATCGTAGTTTGTGCAGTGGCCATGATGGGCTCCTAGAAAGAACCGCCGTCGATTTCAGTGAGCGAGAACGGGACGGCGGTGATGTCCCCGTTCTCGTATTCGATGACCATGGTGTCGCCCGAGAAACTGACGCTGGCGATGGCCGCGCCTGCTGGGCCTTGCTCGCCGGGGGCGCCTTGCGGTCCGGAGCCCTGCAGGATCAGCAGCTCGGTGGACGCCGGTGCCATGACGATGCTGGCGGCCTGCACGATCTCGATGATGATCGGCGCCGATGAGGCCGCTTCCTGTACGAAGTGGTCGTCTTCGTCAGGCAGCAGCAATGGCTTGGAGCTGTAGAGGTGGACCGGCTCTGGGGTCTCGAGCTCGCGGACGATCAGGCGCTGGCGATCGGTAAAGATCATGGTTCGCGGGTGACCTCTCGGAAGACCTTGATCAGCCCGAAGGCGATCACGTCGACTCGGCCGCTGCTGTCGTTGACCATTTCGAGGTCGTAGACCGCTTCCTGCCAGTCAATCGCTGCCGTCTGCATGGCGGTCGCCTGCAGGGTGATCGTCTTGGCGACGTTGTCGAGCAAGATGCCGCCGTTGTCAGTGGTGAGATCCAGCAGCACCTCGGTGGAGTCGATGGCTGGTCTGGCTTGCATCCGGCCGGACATCCCAGCCAGGTCGACCGGAGTGTTGAAGGTGATGATTCCGCCAGACTGGTAGGGGCGGAAGTCGACGGCATTGACGTCGTTGAGCTCGATGGTGTCGTCGTCGAGCACGGTGGCCTGGTAGAACCGGTCCTGGTTGAGCTCGGTCATGCCCTTGACGTTGGAGATGCGGAACGCCCACTCGTCGGGCACGCCGTGGCCGGGCACCGTGAGAACGCACGGCGCGGCGGCGGTGATGCCGGTGATCTGGCGATATGAGCGCCGCGGCTGTCCCCAGCGCAGCGTCTTCGAGAACGTCCGCCCCTGTGGTATTTCGAGATTGATCTTGGCGGCCTTGCCCACGCGTCTTCCCTCGCGGATGGAATGCAGGGCAGGGTGAGGCCGGTTTGGGGGTGTGCCCCATAGCTGCGGGCGGTAGAATCAGCGGCTCATTGGCGGCAGGCTGCAGATGCGAAATTCAAGCGGCCGAAAGTTGCGGTACTGACTGCGGTATCAACCCAACAATTCCCACGCGATTGTCAGAAGAAACAATAGGTTGTAGATAAAATGCTCCTGATGATCGACAACTACGACTCCTTCACCTACAACCTCGTGCAGTACTTTGGCGAGCTGGGGGTGGAGGTGGCGGTGCATCGCAACGACCAGATCACGGTCGATGAAGTGGTGCGGCTGGCGCCGAAACAGATCGTGCTGTCGCCGGGGCCCTGCACGCCCAACGAGGCCGGCATCTGTCTGGAGTTGATTGATCGCCTGCAGGGTCAGTTCCCCATTCTCGGTGTCTGTCTTGGGCACCAGGCCATCGGCCAGGCTTTCGGCGGACGGGTGGTGCGCTCGCGGCAGGTGATGCACGGCAAGACCAGCCCGGTGCATCACGCCGACACCGGGGTGTTCCGCGGCCTGCCCAGCCCCTACACGGCCACCCGCTATCACTCGCTCATCGTCGATCGTGCGGGCTTGCCGGACTGCTTCGAGATCACCGCCTGGACCCAGGATGACAGTGGCGGCATCGATGAGATCATGGGGCTGCGGCATCGCAAGCTGCCGATCGAGGGCGTGCAGTTCCACCCGGAATCGATTCTTACCGAGCACGGCCACCAACTGCTGCAGAATTTTCTGGAGACGACCTGATGTCCATCACCCCCCAGGCTGCCCTGCAACGGGTCATCGAACATCGCGAAATCTTTCATGACGAGATGGTGAGCCTGATGCGCGCCATCATGCAGGGTGAGGTGTCGCCGGTGATGATGGCCGCACTGCTCACCGGCCTGCGGGTGAAGAAGGAAACGGTGGGCGAGATCGCGGCTGCGGCCAGCGTGATGCGCGAGTTCTCGCGCAAGGTGTCGGTGCCGGCCGACGGCGGTCCGTTGCTGGACATTGTCGGCACCGGTGGCGACGGCAGCCACAGCTTCAACATCTCCACCTGCTCGATGTTCGTGGTGGCGGCCTGCGGTGCGCGGGTGGCCAAGCATGGCAATCGCGGGGTGTCATCGAAGTCCGGCAGTGCCGACGTGCTGGAGCAGCTGGGGGTGGTCATCGACCTGTCGCCGGAGCAGGTGGCCCACTGTCTCGGCAGCGTCGGCATCGGCTTCATGTTTGCCCCCAATCATCACCCGGCGATGAAGGCGGTGGCGCCGGTGCGCCGCGAGATGGGGGTGAAGACCCTGTTCAACATTCTCGGGCCGCTGACCAACCCGGCGGGCGCACCCAACATCCTCATGGGCGTGTTCCATGAAGACCTGGTTGGCATCCAGATCCGGGTGCTGCAGGCGCTGGGCGCCACTCGCGCGCTGGTGGTCTATGGCCGTGACGGGCTGGACGAGCTGACCCTGGGGGCCAGTACCCGGGTCGGCGAGCTGCGCGACGGGGCGGTGCATGAGTACGACCTGCACCCCGAAGATTTTGGCCTGCCGATGGCCGCCACGCGTCAGCTGGCGGTGGCGGATGCGGCGGAATCCTGCAGCCGCATCCGGGAGGTGCTGGCCGACCGCCCCGGCCCCGCCCGTGACATCGTGCTGCTCAATGCCGGCGCCTCGCTGTACGCCGCCGGTGTGGTGGCGGATGTGGCCGCCGGCATCGCCCGCGCCCGCGAGGCGCTGTCCAGCGGTGCCGCGCAGGCAAAGCTTGACGCGCTGGTCACCACCACGCGCCAGTTGGCGGCGGGCTGAGATGGCCGACATCCTCAATCGCATCATCGAGGTCAAGCGCGAGGAGATCGCGGCGCTGCGCAAGCGTTTCAGCCCGCGCGCCCTGACCGATGAGGGCCGCGCCGCGGACCCGGTGCGCGGCTTCATCGCGGCGCTGGATCGTCGTGCCGTCGAAGGGCCGTCGGTGATCGCCGAAGTCAAGAAGGCCAGCCCCAGCAAGGGCGTGATCCGTGCCGATTTCGACCCGGTGGCGATTGCAAGCGCCTATGCCGAGGGCGGCGCGGCCTGTTTGTCGGTGCTGACCGACGAGCGCTTCTTTCAGGGGCACAACGATTTCCTGGTGGCGGCGCGCGGTGCCTGTGCGTTGCCGGTGATCCGCAAGGATTTCCTTATTGATGAACTACAGGTGCTGGAGGCGCGTGCCATCGGCGCCGACTGCGTGCTGCTGATTGCCGCCTGCCTGTCGGCCAGCCAGCTCAACAGCCTTTACGCCTGTGCTCGCGAAGCGCGACTCGACGTGCTGGTGGAAGTCCACGATGCCGACGAGCTGGCCTTGGTCACGCGCGCCGGTCTCAAGCGGGGCTGGGTGCTCGGGGTGAACAACCGCAATCTGCGGACCTTCGAGACGCGGTTGGAGACCACCCTGGAGCTGCAGCCGCTGGCGCCGGAGGGCGTGCCGCTGGTGACCGAATCGGGCATTACCGGGCCGGAGGACGTGCAGCGGATGATGGCGGCCGGCGTGCGACGCTTTCTGGTCGGGGAATCGCTGATGCGCCAGCCCGATCCCGCCGCGGCGCTGCGGACGCTCATTGCCGCGCCGGGTTGAGCCGAAGGAAGGCTTCAGGCGCGGGCGCGGGCGCCCACCACCAGGATGCTGCGGCCCTTGCTCTGCACCACCCCGTCTTCTTCCAACCGCTTGAGCACGCGGCCGGCCATTTCCCGCGAGCAGCCGACGATGCGGGCGAGTTCCTGGCGGCTGATCTTGACCACCACGCCGCGGGCATGCGGCAGGGCATCGGGGCTGGCAGCGAGATCGAGCAGCCTGCGCGCCAGCCGCCCGGCGACATCGAGGAAGGTCAGGTCACCCACCCGGCGGCTGGTGTCGCGCAGACGGGTGGCCAGCTGGCCGGCGATCTCGAACATGATCTCCGGCTGCTCGTGGGCGAAGCCGCGGAACTGCTGAAACCCCATCTCCGCCAGCAGCGCCGGGGTGCGGGTGCGGACGATGGCCGAGCGGACCTCCTGGTGCGGAAACAGGCACATCTCGCCGAAGAACTCGCCGGGGTTGAGGTAGGCCAGCACGATCTCTCGGCCGTCGTCATCTTCGAGCAGGATGCTGACCGAACCCTCGAGAATCAGGTAGAGCGACTGCGGGGTGTCGCCGGCGTGCATGAGGGTGTGCTTGGGCGGCATGCTGCGCTTGTGCGCCAGACTGATGAAGTGCTGGATCGCGGGACGTTCGAACAGCGCGATGGCGGGAACTTTCATGAGTGTGGTCTGGTGGTTTGGCAGCAGTTGCCGGAAACTATCACACCCCGTCCAGGCCACAGGAGCCAACCCGGTGAAAGCACGCGTGAAATGGGCCGAGAATGCCGCCTTCATCGCCGAGTCCGGCAGCGGCCACGCCATTGTTGTTGACGGCCCCGAGCACATCGGTGGCCGCAATCTCGGGCCGCGGCCGATGGAGCTGATGCTGATGTCGGTGGGCGCCTGCTCGTCGGTCGACGTGGTGTTCATCCTCAAGAAGGCGCGGCAGCCGGTCTCCGACTGCTACGTTGAAGTCGAGGGCACCCGCGCCGAGACCGAGCCCAAGGTGTTCACGGCGATTCACCTGCACTTCGTGGTCACCGGTACCGGGCTCAACGAGGCCCAGGTGAAGCGGGCGGTGGCGCTGTCGGCGGAGAAATACTGCTCGGCCTCGATCATGCTCGGCAACGGCGGGGTGACGATGACCCACAGCCACGAAGTGCGCGTGCCGGGCTGAGCCCCGGCGGCCGGCCGTCATCGAAGCGTCGCGAAATCCTATAATGCTGTGCTACATGCCGCGCGGTGGGGCCGCGCGGACTGCCACTTCCTGATCCGAGGGATCCCCGCATTGGCCAAGATCAAGTCGAAACCGACCAGCAACGCCCGCCTGAAACTGCTCGGGTTCAACAACCTGACCAAGTCGCTGTCGTTCAACATCTACGACATCTGCTACGCCCGCACCCGCGAGGAGCAGCGGGCGTACATCGAGTACATTGATGAACAGTACAACGCGGCCCGGTTGACCCATATCCTCACCGAAGTGGCGCAGATCATCGGCGCCAACATCCTCAACGTGGCGACCGAAGACTACGACCCGCAGGGTGCGTCGGTGACCATGCTGATCTCCGAAGGCCACCATGACGGCCTGCCGACGCCGGGCAAGAAGAAGGACTCGGTGGTGGCGCATCTGGACAAGAGCCACATCACCGTCCACACCTATCCCGAAACGCATCCGGACAACGGCATCAGCACCTTCCGGGCGGATATCGACGTCTCCACCTGCGGCAAGATCTCGCCGCTGAAGGCCCTCAACTACCTGATCAAGAGTTTCGAGAGCGACATCGTGGTGATGGATTACCGCGTGCGGGGTTTTACCCGCAATGTGCGCGGCATGAAGCACTTCATCGATCACAACATCGATTCCATCCAGAACTTCATCGCGGCCGACATCAAGCGGCGCTATCAGATGGTCGATGTGAATGTGTATCAGGAGTACATCTTCCACACCAAGATGTGCCTGAAAGAACTGGACCTGGACACCTACCTGTTTGGCGAGGGTGCGGCCGACCTGCCGACGCGTGAAGCCAAGCAGATCCGGTCGCGGGTCGACCACGAAATCCAGGAAATCTTCTACGGGCGCAACATCTCGCGCTGACCGCTGATCACGGCCGGCGGCGCCGGCATCAGAACCGGTAGGCGGCGGCCTTCATCACCCCGGCCACCCGGGCCATCAGGCGCCGCACCGGTGTCGGTAGCGGCAGGCCGCCGGCGGCCTCGGCCTCGGCGCCATGCCGCTGCTCATCGTCGCGCATGGCGGTGATGATGGCGCGGCTGCGTAGATCCCCCGCCGGCAGTCGGCCGAGGTGGTCCTCGAGATGGGCCGAGACCTGGCGCTCGGTTTCGGCGACGAAGCCCAGGCTCCAGCGATCGCCCGCTAGCCCGGCGGCCGCGCCGATGGCAAACGAACCCGCGTACCATAGGGGGGACAGCAGGCTCGGGCGGCTACCGAGGCCCTGCAGCCGCTCGGTGCACCAGATCATGTGATCGCGCTCCTCTTCGGCGGCGATGCGCAGCTGGGTTGCCACTGCGCCCCCCCGCGCCGCTGCCGCCTGACCGTGATAGAGCCCCTGCGCCGCCACTTCACCGGCGTGGTTGATGCGCATCAGGCCCGCCGCGTGACGGCGTTCGCGTGCCGCCAGCACCCCATCGCGCACGCTCGTTGCCGGCGATGGGCGGACCGGTGGGGTTGGCACCAACAGCTTGAGGCCCGCCGCAATCGGCAACAGCCAGCGATCGGAAGTTGAGTATCGTCGGGGAGCGCTCATGCCCCGCATTATAGAATCGCCCCATGCCAATCAAACCCGAACAGGTTTCTGCGCAACTCAAGCGTGGTCTTCCCGCCCTGGCGGTGGTGGCCGGCGATGAGCCGCTGCTGATCCAGGAGAGTTGCGACACCCTGCGCGCCGCCGCCCGCGCCGCCGGCTACGAGGAGCGCACGGTGTTCGACGCCGAAAAGGGCTTCAACTGGCAGCAGGTGCTGGAGGCCGGCGCCAGCCTGTCGTTGTTCGCCAGCCGGCGGCTGATCGAGGTGCGTGTCAGCGGTGCGCTGGGCGAGGAGGGGGGCAAGACACTGCAGGCACTCGCCGCCAAGCCGCCCGAGGACGTCTGCCTGATCGTGTCGTTGGGCGCACTCGATGCCCGCCAGCGCAAGGCGGCGTGGTTCACCGCCTGCGACCGTGCCCAGATGGTGGTGTATGCCTGGCCGGTGGGCGCTGCCGACTGGCCCGGCTGGGTGGCGGCCCGCGTGCGTGCCGCCGGATTGCGGCTGAGTGCCGATGCCGAGCGACTGCTGGCGGACCGCACCGAAGGCAATTTGCTGGCCTGCGCCCAGGACATCGAGAAGCTGCGGATGCTGCATGCCGATGCGCCGGTGGCGGTCGAGCAGCTGGCCGAGGCGGTGGCCGACAACGCCCGGTTCGGCGTGTTTGACCTCAGTGATCGCATGCTGGCGGGCGATGGTGTTGGCGCGGTGCGCAGCCTGGCCCGGCTGCGCGAGGAGGGTCTGGCCATCCAGGAGGTGTTGGGCGGCCTGATGTGGACCCTGCGCGGCCTGGCGCGGGCGGCGCCGTTCTATGCCCGCACCGGGGATCTCGCCAGTGCCTGCGAGCAGGCCGGGGTTCGCCGCTTCCAGCAGGCGGGGTTCCGCCCGGCGTTGATGCGGGTGCGTTCGGCCGAGCCGTTGGGCTGGCTGCGCCAGGCGACACGGATCGATGCGCGTGCCAAGTCCACCGGTGGCGAGCCGGCGGCCTGGGAAGACTTGCTAACATTGGTGCTGGCGGCCAGTGGCGCCGCGACATCAGGACCCCCCAGAAGGACATGAGTGCCAAGAGCCCCAAGGGCCAGACCGCCGACGACGGCCTGAACCGGTTGATGCAGACGCTGGGCCAGGCGGCCCGCAAGGCGGCGCGACGGCTGGCCAGCGTCGAGACCGGACAAAAGAACGCCGCGCTGTTCGCGCTGGCGCAGATTCTGCTGGAATCCAGCCGCGACATTCTCCGTGCCAACGCCCAGGATCTCGAGGCCGGCCGTGAGGCCGGGCTCGATGCGGCCATGCTCGATCGTCTGGCGCTCGACGCTGATCGGGTTGCTGCGATGGCCGAAGGGGTGCGTCAGATCGCCATGCTGCCCGACCCGGTCGGTGAGATCACCGACCTCAAGATGCGGCCGTCCGGCATTCAGGTCGGCAAGATGCGGGTGTCGATGGGCGTGGTTGGCATCATTTACGAATCGCGGCCCAACGTGACCGCTGACGCCGCCAGTCTCTGCCTCAAGTCCGGCAATGCCTGCATTCTCCGGGGCGGGTCCGAGGCGATGCATTCCAATCAGGCCATCGCGCGCTGTGTCGAGCGGGCCCTGGTCGAAGCCGGCCTGCCGCGTGAATGCGTGCAAGTGCTCGACACCCCGGACCGGCGCATGGTGGGTCTGATGTGCGCCAGCCCCGACTATGTCGATGTCATCATCCCCCGCGGCGGCAAGGGGCTGGTGGCGGCGGTCTCCGACGCGGCGCGGGTGCCGGTGATCAAGCATCTCGACGGCATCTGCCACGTGTTCATCGAGGCCAGCGCCGATTTCGAGAAGGCGATCGCGGTGGCGGTCAATGCCAAGACCCAGCGCTACGGCACCTGCAACACCATGGAAACCCTGCTGGTGGATGCCCCGGTAGCCGAGCGGGTGCTGCCGCAATTGGCCGAGATCTATGTCGAGGCCGGCGTCGAACTGCGGGGCTGCGAGCGGACCCGCAACATCCTCAAGGATGTTCGCCCGGCGACCGAGGCCGATTGGCATACCGAGTATCTGGCGCCGGTGTTGTCGATCCGGGTAGTGGATGGCATTGACGTCGCCATCGATCACATCAACACCTATGGCTCGGCGCATACCGACAGCATCGTGACCGAGAACATCACGCTGGCGCGGCGGTTCCTCCGCGAGGTGGATTCCAGCTCGGTCATGGTCAATGCCTCCACCCGGTTTGCCGATGGATACGAATACGGCCTCGGCGCCGAAATTGGCATCAGCACCGACAAGTTTCACGCCCGCGGGCCCGTCGGGCTCGAGGGCCTCACCACCCAGAAATGGGTGGTCCTCGGCGATGGCCATGTCCGCTGATCGGCAGCATCGGGTTTGAAGGCGGTCGGCCTTTTCGGTGGCGCATTTGCGCCTTTCCACAACGGGCATCTGCGGCTGGCGCTGGAAGCGCGCGAGCGACTCGGGCTGGACCAGGTGCGTCTGGTGCCGACCGCTTTTCCGGTACACCGGCCGCAGGCCCGCATCTCGCCATTGCGGCGGCTCGAATGGGTCCGCCTGGCAGTCGCACGCGAGCATGCACTGGTCGTCGACGACTGCGAGCTGCGGCGCGACGGGCCGTCGTACACCATCGACACCCTGAGCCAGCTGGCCGAGCAGTTTCCACGCGCCCGCCGGGTGTTGCTGATGGGCGCCGATGCCTTTGCCCACTTTCACACCTGGCATCGGTGGGCCGACATTCTCGGCCTGGCCGAGCTGGCGGTGGTGTTGCGGCCCGGCAATGACCTGCAGCCGCCCGCCGAAGCGGCGGCCGCGCTGGAAGGACGTTTTCACCCCCTGGAGGTGCCGTTGCTCGACATCTCCTCCACCCGCATCCGCCGCAAGTTGCGCCACGGCAAGTCCGTGCGTGGCCTGTTGCCCGACGCCATTCTCGACAGCCTCACCGCCGCCGACATCGCCGCCCTGACCGAAGATGAAAACCCCAGCACTCACTAAACTCGCCGTCGCCGCCCTTGAAGACCTCAAGGCCCAGGACATCCAGGTCATCGACGTCAAGGCGCTGACGCCAATGACCGACGTCATGGTCATTTGCTCCGGCACCTCCAGCCGCCACGTCAAGGCGCTGGCGCAGAACGTGATGGATGAAGCCCGCGAACAGGGCAACCGGCCACTCGGGGTCGAGGGCCTGGATCAGGGCGAGTGGGCGCTGGTCGACCTCAATGGCGTGCTGGTGCATGTCATGCAGACCCAGACCCGTGCGTTCTATCAGCTGGAGAAGCTGTGGGCGGTAACACCGCCGCCACCGGCGACGCCCGAGACCCCCAAGACGAAGACCAAGGCTGTGGCCAAGACCGCATCCAAGGCCCAGCCCCGTGCAACGGTGGCACGGACCCCGGCGCGACCGACGCCCGGCGCCAAGGTCTGGGGTGCGGCCGCCAAGCCGACCCGGGCGAAGGCAGCGACGAGCACTAAGCCGGCAGGCAAGTCGGCAACCGCGGCCAAGCCCAAGGGCACCAAGGCGGCGGCCAAGCCCAAGGTGACCAAGGCCGCAGCCAAGCCCAAGGTGACCAAGGCCGCAGCCAAGCCCACCACGGCAGTGGCATCGACGCGGGCCAAGAAGGCCAGCCCGGCGAAGAAGCCCCGCACCCCGCGCTGAGTCCGGATGCGGATTCATCTCATCGCGGTCGGCCAGCGAATGCCGGCCTGGGTGGAGACCGCCTTCGCCGACTATGCCGGGCGGCTGCCGCACGAGGCGCGGCTGGTGCTGACCGAGATCGCCGCCCCGGCGCGCGGCAAGTCACCCGATCTGGAGCGCTTGAAGCGCCAGGAGGGTGACCGGATCCTGCGGGCGCTACCGCGCGATGCCGAGATCATTGCCCTCGACGAACGTGGAAAATCGCTGGATACGGTCGGGTGGTCGCAGGCGCTGTCGGCCTGGCTGCCGTCAGGCCGGGATACCGCGCTGGTGGTTGGCGGCGCGGACGGCCTCGACACCCGCATTCTCGATGCGGCCCATCAGCGGTGGTCGCTGTCGCGGCTGACCCTGCCGCACCCGCTGGTGCGGGTGGTGGTGGCCGAGCAGCTCTACCGGGCGTGGACGCTGTTGGTGAATCATCCCTACCACCGGGCCTAGATATTGGCGCGGTCTGATCGCGGTCGGGGTCTCGTCCTCCAGGCATGGCCGCTACACTGTGGTCATGGCCTATTCCTTTCATCTCGCCTCGCAATCGCCGCGGCGCCGTGAACTGCTGACCCAGGCAGGGTTCTGTTTCGCCCTGCTCGAGGTGGCGGTTGAGGAATGTCCGCGGCCGCAGGAATCCGGCCTCGACTACGTTCGTCGGGTGGTCGAGAACAAGCTGACCGCGGCGCTGCGGCAGGCAGCGACATCGCTGCCGGTGCTGGTGGCGGATACCGAGGTGTTGCTGGCGGGCCGGGCCCTCGGCAAGCCGGCTGATGCGGCCGCGGCGGCCGAAACCCTGGCGGCCCTGTCAGGGCGCACCCATCAGGTGATCTCGCGCGTGGCGGTTGCAAGCGCCGATCGCCGGGAAGCGGTGGAAACCCTCACCGAAATCGATTTCGCCCCGCTGACTGCGGCGCAGATTCGCCGCTACTGCGACAGCGGGGAACCGCTGGGCAAGGCGGGGAGTTATGCCATCCAGGGGGCTGCCGCCGGCTTTGTCCGTGCGATCCGCGGCAGCCTTACCGGCGTGATCGGCTTGCCGGTGGTGGAGACGGTTGCGCTGCTGGCGTCCTTCGACGTGTACCCGGAGTCGGCATGAGCACCGAGATCCTGGTCAATATCGGGCCGCAGGAAACCCGGGTGGCGCTGGTCGAGGGCGGCACGGCGCAGGAGGTGCATGTGCAGCGCGCCTCGCGCCACGGCCTGACCGGCAATATCTACAAGGGGCGGGTACAACGGGTGCTGCCGGGCATGCAGGCGGCGTTCGTCGAAATCGGCCTGGAGCGCACCGCCTTCCTGCACGCCGCCGACATGCTGCCGGGCCCCGCCAGCGGCCATGGCGACAGTCCGCAGCCGACCATCACCCAACTGTTGCATGAAGGGCAGTCGGTGCTGGTGCAGATCCTCAAGGACCCGCTTGGCACCAAGGGCGCCCGGCTGACCACCCTGTTGTCGGTGCCGTCGCGGTATCTGGTGATGCTGCCGTTCGAGCCGAATGTCGGCGTGTCCGCGCGAATTGAGGACGAGGGTGAACGCGAGCGCCTGAAAACACTGCTGCAGACGCTTCAACAGCGGGTCGCACCGCGCTTTGGCGTGATTGCCCGCACCGCCGCCGAGAATGCCGATGCCGCGGCGCTGGAGAACGATCTCGCCTTTCTGGTGCGGCTGTGGGAATCCATCAGCGCCCAGGCCGGGACGGCCGCCACCGGCACCCTGGTCCACGGTGACCTGCCGCTGTCGATGCGGATCCTGCGCGACCTGCTCGGCACCGCGGTGGAACGGGTGCGGATCGACGATGCCGACGAATACCGGCGGGTACGGCAGTTCGCGCAGGTTTTCGTGCCACAGGCGGCTGACAAGATCGAGTTGTACGAAGGCGCCGCACCGATCTTCGACCTTTACGGGGTGGAGGACGATATCAACCGGGCACTGTCGCGGCGGGTCGATCTCAAGTCGGGAGGGCACCTGATCATCGATCAGACCGAGGCGATGACCACCATCGACGTCAACACCGGGGCCTACCTGGGGCATCGCAATCTTGAGGAGACCGTCCTCAAGACCAACCTCGAGGCAACCCAGGCCATCGCACGCCAGCTGCGCCTGCGGAATCTCGGCGGCATCATCATTCTCGATTTCATCGACATGCGCTCGGAAGACCATCGGGCGCAGGTGATGCGCAGCCTTGAGAAGGCGATGACCGCCGATCATGCCCGCACCCAGGTGTACCCGTTCTCGCCGCTGGGGCTGGTCGAGATGACCCGCAAGCGGTCGCGCGAGAGTCTCGGGCATATCCTCTGCGAGCCCTGCCCGCACTGCGGCGGACGTGGCCACGTCAAGACCAGCGAGACGATCTGCCACGAGATCGTGCGCGAAGTGCAGCGCTCGGCGCGGCAGTTCGAGGCCAAGGGGTTTCTGGTGCTGGCCGCGCCGTCGGTGGTGCAACGTCTGATCGATGAGCCGGCCCTGGGCCTGCCCGACCTCGAGGCGCAGTTGCGCCGTCCCATCCGCCTGCAGGGCGAGGCTGCCTTCACGCAGGAAAGCTTCGATGTCATTCCGTTGTAGCGCATGGAGCGGGTAAGACGACGCTGGTGGACCTCGCTGATCTCGCTTGTCGCGGGCTTGCTGGTGTTCACGGCTGTGGCCAGCGGCGTGTTCCAGATCGCGGTGCTGATGGTGCCGAGTTATCGCACCCAGCTTTCGGAGTGGGTCAGCACGGTCGCCGGCCGTCCGGTCGATATCGGCGGCATCAATCTGTTGTGGCGCGGGCTGACCCCGCAGATCGAGCTCAGTGACATCGTGCTTCGTGACCCGGGCACTGATGATGGTATCGACAACTCGCTCAGTGCCGACCGTCTGCGGCTCGGTTTTTCGCTGACGCATCTCTTGCGCGGCGACCTTCTGCCTGACCGGGTGCTGCTGTCGGGACTGCAGCTGACGGTCGATATCGACGCCGAGCGGCGAGTGCGGGTGGCGGGGTTCCGTAGCGGGCCGTTGCCGGTCAGCGGCGGTGCCGAGGGTTGGCGCACGGCCCTGGCCCGCTTTTCGGTGTTCATGCTCAGCGATGCCCAGATTCGCGTCCGCCACCCCCGCTGGGGCGACCAGTCGCTCGACCTGGCGGTCGGCGAGGCCAGCCTGGTGCAAACCGGAGATGGCTTCAATGTCTCTGCCAGTGGCGCCCTGCCAGCGGCACTCGGGGGGGCGTTCGAAGCCCGAGCCGAGGTCCGCGGCGAGTCCGACCGGATCAGCCGCTGGTCGGGACGCTGGCAGATCAGCGCCGAAGGTCTGGTGCCGGCGGGGTGGGCGTTGCCGGGCCTGCAGTACCCGCTGCCGATGACGGCTGATGGATTGTGGGGGACCGCCGTTGGACAGTTCGTCGACGGTCATCTGCAGTGGGTCGAGCTGCAGGCCGAGGCGGCGGCGTTGCAGGCCACGCCCGATGACCAGCGTCTCGCCGCCGACGCCGTTTCGGTGCGGATGGAATGGCAGCCCGGCCCTGCCGGTGGCATGGTCAGCCTGACCGATCTCAGCAGCGCCGGCCAGTCACGGGCGGCGCTGCGCCTGCGGTGGGGCGAGGACAGCGTCGAGCTGGATGCGCCCCATCTCGACCTCGATGCGCTGGCCCCCTGGCTGGCACTGGCGGCAGACGCCGAGGTGGCGCAGCTGGCCGGCCTGCGGGGGCAACTGGATGCCTTGCATTTGCGCGGTTCGGCGGCCGGCGGCGACCGCGACTGGCGCTACACCGTCGAGAGTGGGCTGACCGACGCAGGCTGGCAACCGCGCGACGGACCGGTGAAGCTGGCCGGCCTCAACGGCCGGCTGGTCGCCACCGAGCACGGCGGGCGCTTTTCGCCCGATCCTGACGGGTGGCAGCTGGCGCTGCCCGCGCAATGGTCACAGCCCCTGAGGTTCGATCGCTTTGCCGGCGATCTGCTCTGGGAGCGCCTGGCCGAAACCGATGCGGCAGCCGCCCGATGGCGGGTTCGGGCGCCGGCACTGGACTGGACCGCTGCCGGGGCCGCCGGCCAGGGACGCGCGGTGCTGGACCTCGGCGGCGAGGCGGGGCCCGCGCTGACCCTGGACCTGCAACTGCAGGTGGCGGATTTGGCCGCGCTCAAACCCTACCTGCCGGCGCGCTGGCCAGACCCGCTGGAGCGCTGGGTATCCCGGGCGTTGGTGAGCGGGCGTGTGTCCGACGCGGCATTGCGTATCGACGGGCCGTTGCGCGACTTCCCATTTGGTGCCCGGCCGACCGGAACCTGGCGCCTCGAGTTGCCGATCCGCGACAGCGAATTGGCGTTCTCGCCGGACTGGCCTGCGCTCAAGGACTTCGACGCCGACCTCGTGTTCGAGGGCAATGCGTTGCAGATCAGTGGGCGACGCGGACGCTTGCTGCAGGTGCCGGTGCTAGGCCTGGAAGCGCGGATCCCGGCGCTGCATCTCGGCGCACTGACCATCGAGAGTCGAACCGAGGCCGATCTCGATGCGCTGTTCGCGGTGGTGCGCGCGTCCTCGCTGCGCCGACGGTTGGCGCCGTTGCTGGAGGCCGGGACCGCACGCGGGCGCGCGGCGCTGGATCTGCAACTGGGTATCCCGCTGAACGACGTTCGCAGTCTGACGGTCGACGGGCACCTGGGTCTCGACGACATCGAATGGGCACTTGCCGCGTTGCCGGCGCCGGTCGAGGCTCTCACCGGCGATCTCCACTTCACCCGCAGCATGATCGCTGCGGAGTCGCTGCAGGCGCGGCTGCTCGACACGCCGTTGCAGGCACGGGTGGTGCCGGCCGACGATCATCCGGGCGACCTCGAGGTCTCCGCCACCGTGCCGGTCGCCAGTCGCCTGGCATCCGCTTTTCTGCCGTCCGGTTTGCGAGCGCATCTTGATGGTGAAAGCGTTTGGCAGGCGCGCATGCCGCTGGGCGTTGCGGCGGCGCCCTTGCAACTCGACAGTGAATTGCGGGGCACCGCGATCCGCCTGCCGGCCCCCTTGGGCAAGCCGCTGGATGAGCCCATGCCGCTGCATCTGCGTCTGGCGCGCGACGGCGATGACTGGTCGGTCGGCGTGCAGGCGGGCGGGGACCGGATCAGTGCCCAGTTGCGCTTGCCGCCGGCGGATGACCTGGCGTCCGCGCCCGCGGTGGAGATCCACTTCGGGCAGGCCGCGCCACGGCCCGCCGAGAACGCGCGCGGGGTGTTCATCGGCGGCCGGTTGTCCCAGCTGGATCTGGGGCAGTGGGCAGCGCTGCTGGGCCCGGCCGACGCACCGCCGGGCGGGCTGCGCGGCATCGCGCTTGACGTTGGCCGCCTCCGGTTCGGCGGTTTCAGCCTGGCCGATCAGTCCCTGCAGCTGCAGCCTGATACGGGCGGCTACCGGCTGACGCTGCAGGGGGCCGCCGAGGGGCTGCTGGCCTGGGACACCGACCGCACCGTGATGTCTGCCACCCTGTCGCGGCTGGCGCTGGGGTTCGAGGGCCTGACGATGCAGGGCGATATCGCCGCTGAAACACCGGCCGACGCTGACACCCTGCTGCGGCCCGATCGCTGGCCGGCGGTCGTGGCTCATGTCGAGGCGCTCAGTCTCAACGGGCTGTCGCTGGGGCAGGCACGGCTGCGGACCGCCCACCTTGACGACGGCATTGCGCTCGAACGCTTCAGGCTCGACGGCGGTCAACTCACCGGTGAGGTGAGCGGTGAGTGGCGACGTACCGATACGCTGGGACGGGCGACTCTCGATTTCGATTTGCAGAGCCCGGCCGTGGAGCCGACCCTGCGCGCCTTCGGTTTCGCGCCCAACCTGACGGCGGAGCAAACCCGGGTGCAGGGTCAGTTGGTGTGGCAGGAGACGCCGCTGTCGCTCGATTGGACCCGTGCGGAAGGGCCGGTGACGCTGGCGGTGCGCGACGGCACCCTGCGCGCCATCGAGCCGGGTGCCGGGCGGGTGCTGGGGCTGATGAGCTTCTACGCCCTGCCGCGGCGACTGACCCTCGATTTCAGCGACGTCGTCGACGACGGCCTGCGGTTCGACCGGATCGATGCACAGTTCCTGCTGGCCGACGGCATCGCCCGCAGCGACGACCTGGAAATTCGCGGGCCGTCGTTGCGGATGGAGATCGAGGGCAGCATCGACCTTGCAGGCCGCAGTCTCGACCAGCGGGTGCGGGTACTGCCGGGTCTTTCGGGTGGCATGACACTGGGCGCGACCCTGCTCGGCGGACCGGCCGCCGGCGCCATCATGCTGCTCGCACAGGAACTCCTGGAGAAACCGCTGGACCAAGTAACCCAGTTCGGCTACCGGGTGCAGGGTAGCTGGGACAACCCGCAGGTGACGCCCCTTGATCTGCGCGACGACTCTGCCGGAGAGGCCGGCACGCAATGAAGGTAGCCGCGATACAGCTCAACGCCGGCCTGGATGTCCAGGCCAATCTCGACGAGGCCGGTCGGTGGATTGCCGAAGCTGCCGCTGCCGGCGCCCGACTGGTGACCCTGCCGGAGAACCTGCCGCTGATGGGGCGCCGCGAGCGCGACAAGCTGGCGATCGCCGAGGCGCCGGGGGCCGGGCCGATTCAGGACTGGCTGACGACGCAGGCGGCCCTGCATGGCGTCTATCTGCTGGGCGGCACCATCCCGCTGCGCAGTGATGACCCGCAGCGGGTCTGTGCCAGCAGCCTGCTGATGGCGCCCGACGGCAGCCTGTGTGCGCGCTACGACAAGATTCACCTGTTCGACGTTGCGGTCTCCGGCGCGGGAGCCCGCGAGGACTACCGCGAGTCGCGCAGCATCGTTGCCGGACCGCTGCATCCGGTGATCGCCGATGTCGATGACTGGCGGGTCGGCCTCAGTGTCTGCTACGACCTGCGCTTTCCCGAGCTCTATCGGGCACTGGTGGCGGCCGGTGCCGATGTGCTGTGCGTGCCGTCGGCCTTTACCTACCGCACCGGAGCGGCGCATTGGTCGACCCTGCTGGCGGCGCGCGCCATCGAGAATCTGAGTTATGTGGTGGCATCCAATCAGTGTGGTGTGCATGCCAACGGCCGCGCCACCTGGGGTCACAGTGCGATCTTCAGCCCCTGGGGTGATTGCCTGTCGATGATCGACGATGTACCGGGTTTCGCGATCGCAACGCTGGAACGCGGCAAAATGAACGAGCTGCGTACCGCTTTCCCCTGTCTGGACCACCGACGACTCTGATGACTGATGCCCTAGCGCTTGCCCGCGACACCTTTCTGACCCCTGCCGGACTCGACGAGTCGCGACTGTTGTCGGTGATGGATCGGCTGATGGTCCCCGGGGTGGAGGCAGCCGACCTCTACTTCCAGCAGCGGCTGACCCGCAGTTGGGCGCTGGAGGACGGAATGGTCAAGAGCGGTAGTCACGACGTCGAACGGGGCGTTGGCGTGCGCGCCGTCAGTGGCGACCGCCAGGGGCTGGCCTACTCGGACGAGATTGCACTGGCGCCGATGCTGGAAGCGGCGCAGGCGGCCACCGCCATCGCCGGCGACGGTTCGTCCCGCAGCGCACCGGTGGCGGTGACCACGGGGGGCGCCCGCCCGCTGTACCCGGCGACCGATCCGCTGCTGGGGATCGAGCCGGGCGTGCAGATCGATGTGCTGGCGCGCGCCGATCGGGCTGCCCGCGCCGCGGACCCGCGCGTTTTTCAGGTGATGGCGCGGCTGGCCGCCCAGCATGAAACGGTGTTGGTGTTCGATGCCGAAGGCCGCCTGTCCGCCGATGTGCGTCCGTTGATGCGGCTTGATGTCAGCGTCATGGTGGAGCAAGACGGTCGTCGCGAGCAGGCACACGCGGGCGGCGGCGGACGTGAACACTTCTCGGTGGTGCTGGCGGGCGATTTGCCCGAGCAGTTGGCCCGCGAGGCGGTACGGCAGGCCGTCGTCCTGCTGGGCGCCATCCCGGCGCCGGCCGGCAGCATGCCGGTGGTGCTGGGCCCCGGCTGGCCGGGGGTGCTGCTGCACGAGGCCGTCGGTCACGGACTGGAAGGCGATTTCAACCGCAAAGGCAGCTCGGCTTTCTCCGGCCGGGTCGGTCAGCGGGTGGCGCCGGCGGACTGCACCATCGTCGACGACGGCACCCTGCCGGGACGTCGCGGTTCGCTGAGCATCGACGACGAAGGCACCCCGACCCACTGCACCGCGCTGATCGAGAACGGCATCCTCACCGGGTACATGCAGGACCGGCTCAACGCGCGGCTGATGAAGGTGGCGCCAACCGGAAACGGTCGCCGCGAGTCCTACGCGCACCTGCCGATGCCGCGCATGACCAACACCTACATGCAGGCCGGTACGCGCGACCCCGAGGAGATCCTGCGGTCGGTGGATCGTGGCTTGTATGCGGTCAACTTCGGCGGCGGCCAGGTCGACATCACCTCCGGCAACTTCGTGTTCTCCGCCTCCGAGGCCTATCTGATCGAGAAGGGGCGCATCACCCGCCCGGTGAAGGGCGCCACCCTGATCGGCAATGGCCCGGAAACGCTGCCGCGGATGGTGATGATCGGCAACGACCTGCAGCTCGACGGCGGCGTCGGCATCTGCGGCAAGGACGGGCAGTCGGTGCCGGTCGGCGTGGGTCAGCCCACCCTCAAGGTGGATGGGCTGACCGTGGGGGGTACCGAGGCCTGAGCCTCAGTCGCAACGGGCGACGATGGCGCGCGCCACCGCAACCGCGGCATCCCGGCGGTCGCTTTCCGCGTTGGCCACCTGCGCATCGATGCTGAAGGTGGTGTTGCCGACCAGGACTTCCAGCAGTTTGAAGCGGCCGAGGCCGCCCCAGGCGGCCGCGTCGCCCAGTCCCTCGATGCTTTCCCACTGAATCTTGCTGGCCATCGAACCGGCGGCACTGCGTACGGCTTCGGCGGCGCCCTCACTGAGTTGCTTGTCCTTCAACTCCTCATCGGCCCGTTCGCGGGCCATCGCGTTCATCCGTGCCTGCTGCTCGGCGTCCGGCGTGCGATGGCTGAACCGGAAGCTCTGGACCGGGTCATCGGCCTCCAGCGGGCGGATGTTGGACAGGGTCACCTGGTCCTCGGCATCGACCTCCATGCTCATGGCCCCAATCTGGATCGACTGCTGGCGCCCCCCGCTCCAGCTGTAGCGACATTCCAGTTGGCGCCCCAGCGTGGCCTGTTCCTGATTCACGGTGTCCGGCAGCCCGGACAGCGCCGCCCGCAGGGTGGCCTCGTCCAACAGTTGGCAGGGCGCATCAGCGGCATCGGCGAGACAGTTGGCGGCGGCGCTGGCGGTACCGGCGCTACCGCCGCCGCAGGCGGCGAGCGCAGGCATGAGCACGGCCACGGCATTCAGGCGCAGGTGTTGATGAAGTCTGAGGGTCGACATGATCGGGGCTCCGGGTGCGGCCTTCAGCGGCCGGTGACGAGAATCTCGGCGCGGGCGCCGGGGGCATTGGTCTGGCTGATGAGGCTGATGGCGACGACGGCGTCGGTCTGCTCCACGCGGGCAAGGGCGTCCGGACTGTCCGCCTGCTCGATGATGGCGAAACCGCCCACCCCGTTGACCTGCTGGATCTCCGCGCTCATGCGGGCGCCGCCCGCCTGTGCCACGATCACCACGCTGTCCATGACGCCGTCCTGCGTGACCTGGATGTCCCCCTCGGCCGTGGCCGACTGGCTCAGTGTGGCCTGCGCGGCGACCCCGGCGGACTGCAGCAGCGTGATCGTGCTGGCCTGGGTGTCATTGATCTGCGAGACCTCGGCGACATGGTCGCTGCCGCCCCGCTGTTCGAGATCGATGCGCACCACGCCCGAGTCTTCCTGCCGGGCGTTGGCGCGACTGGAACTGCTGTCGACCTGGGTCAAGACGGCGATCGCGTCGGCATTCTCGGTTTGGCTGACCCGCGCGAACTGTCCGATACCCAGCTGCTGGACATTGGCAAAGGCATTGCCCCCCAATGGCAGATCCAAGGCCAAGTTCTTTTCCTGGATGATGAAGGCATTGTTGGCGTCTCCGCGCTGTTCCAGCGTGGCATCGGCGGTCAGGGCGTTCTGCGCGATGACGCCCAGACGGTTGCGCCCCTCTTGGGTCAAGGTTGCGTTGCTGGTCGCTCCGGCGACGGTGGCGGTCTGGGTAACGACTGCCAGCTGGCTGCGCAGACCGCTGTCGTTGCCGCCCAGTTCGCTGACGAAAATCTGATTGAGCGCATCGATGCTGAGGCTGCCGTCGAGCACGGCACCATCATTGATTTGCTCGATGGCGGCGCGCTGTTTGCCATCGCTCTGGATCAGGTAGGCCAGGCCGGTGCCCGTGCCGCGCTGGGAGATCGTGGCGACGTGATCGGGCGCATCCGCAGTGCCGGTACCGATCTGGTTGATGAAGGCGCGGAAGTCCGCACCCGCATCGGTTTGCTGCTCGATGAGAGCACTCACCGTGGCGGCATCGCCCTGGATGATCACAGCGGCCCCGGGGTCCATGGGCAACTCGGTGACGGACGCAGCGTGCGCGACGATGGGCAGCAGGCTGATCAGCGGGCCGAGTGGGGAACGTGGCAATTTCATCGTGAGACTCCTTGTTGCGTGTCAGGGCTGCCGGATCTGCAAGGCGGCGCCGCCGTACTGGATGACCTCGGGGAGTTGCCGCCCCTGGCCGTGCTGTTCGAGGTGAAGGCGGTTGCCATCGCCCCATTGGGTGATTCGGGCCTGATGGCCGTCACCGTCCTGCAGGACGGTGATCTGGTTGTCTTCGCCGTGCTGTTGCAGGGCCGCCTGGTGTGCGCGGCCATGTTGCTGCAGACGCAGCTGGTTCTCGATGGCGCCGGCCTGATGCTGTCGGAGGTCGCCGGTGTGCTGGAAGCCGGTCTGCTCCACGTAAAGCGTCTGGGCCGCGGCGCCGGTCTGCTGAAGCTGCAGGTGGTGGTATTCGCCGGCTTGCTGGACAGAGGCCCATTGGGCGGTGCCGTCCTGGGTCAGCTGGGTCTGGTGACCCTCGCCGCTCAGGCGGAGGTCGGCCTGGTGTTGTGACCCGACCTGCCGCAGGCGGACTTCGAGCGGGGCGTCGCCCTCCTGCTGCAACTGCAGGTGGGCGCGCGCACCGGCGCCCTCGCGTTGGTCAATGGCGACACGGGCGCTGCCGTGCAGTTGGACGGTTGCCGTCGCGGCGGGCGCGTCCGCCTGCTGGATCTGCACCTCGACCTGGGCGAGGGCCAGCGTCGGCAGCCACAGGGCCAGGGCGAGGCGGCGGTTCATCCGTCGATGCTGCGGGTCACCACCCGGGCCTCGAATTGCTCGCGTGCAAGGGTCCCGCTGGGGGCGTCAGCAAACCCCCATAGATTTTTGTCAGCACCCTCGATGATCAATTGGTAAACGGCCATCTCGATGGCCTGACGCAGCGCCAGCAGGCCGGGCTCATTGGTGGCGATACCGGCCTCCAGCTCCAACAGGGTGCGGTCATCGAGGAAGCGAAATGCGCCGGCCTCGTTGACGACGGCGTATACGCCCTTCTGCACCATCACCGAATGCAGCACCTCGCCACTGACCGACGACACTGCCGACAGGCTCACCGTGATGAGGTCATGGCGGATCTGGGTGCTGCCGCCGACGCCCCAGATGCGCAGGCCGGCACCGGCGCTGCGCACGTTGCTGTCATAGGCGACGACACCACCGCTGAACAGCACGCCGGCGTAGCGGATCGGCCCGGGCGCCGAGAGGGGTTCACCGTCGGGGCCGGTGTAACTGGCGCGGACTTCGCGGATGACGCTGCGTTCCCGCAAGACGTCGTCGATCTGGCTTCGGTCCATGACCCGGAACCACGAACCGTTGCCGGTTTCCAGCAGGGTTCTCAGCAGGACATTGAGCCCGCCCTGCGACACCGCACGTGAGTAGGTGGTCAGGCTGTCGGACGGTTTGTATTGCCCGGTCAGGTCGGGAAAGCGAAACACCGCGACATCCACCGGCTGGGCGGGCGGGGGCAGGGTGCGCAGCCAGTCCGTCACCGGCGTAGCGACCGCCGGCTGTGCAGTGCGCGCCAGCGTGTGCGGCGTTTGCCCCCCCACCGCGCAGCCTGCGAGCGACAACGCGGCCACGACCGCCAGCGGCGAAAGTCGCCGCATCATGGCGCCACCCCCACCTGCAGCAGCGGCACCTGGATTTCAGTGCGTTCGCCGGTGGCGTTGTTGGCGATCACCAGGGAGACGAATTCCAGGCCACGGCTGAACTCGATGACCTGGTCCCCGAACACGATGGTGCCCGACTCCGCGGCGTCATCACCGAAGATCGCATTGTTGACCTCGGTGGCCAGCGAGGACAGCAGCCGGCTCTGCAACTGGCGAACAAACTGGTCGGCCGGTGAGCTGCCCGCCAGCCCGAGCCCGTTGCCGCGATCGCTGCGGGGGCGCTGGGCTTCCGCGGTGGCACGCAGGTGATCGCTGTTGAAGGGATTGCCCCCGAAACTGGGGTTGGTGGGCCGATAGATCAGCTCACTGGCCTGTGCCAGGGGCATCAGGGCGGCGATCAGAGTGATCGAGGTCAGGCCTCGCAGCGTCGGTATCCGGGGTTTCATTAATCAGACGGGCCGGGTAGGGTTCAGGGCATCGGTAAGTGGCGACACTGTGCGTGCGATAGCCCTGACCGGGCATGCACCACCTGGGGTAAGGGCTGTACGAAATGAGCACTGGTTCGCACCTGGCGCCCCCTTTGGGGGATGCAGACGCGTTGATCACCGCCATCTATGGCGCCCTGGATGCCGCGGATCGCTACCAGCGTTTGCTGGACGTGCTGGACCGGGTGTCGGCCGAACAGTGGCACGCCCTGGGCGATCTGCTGGCAGGCCATCTGGAGCGCGCTTCGGCGCTGGCGCTGCGCATCAGCCCACACGCCCCCGATTCGGACCCGGATACTGCACTGTTGAATCGGCAGCCCTGCGGCGCCCTGCTCCTCGACCCCCGGGGGCGGGTGCTGTCGATGAATGCTGCGGCCTGTGCCTTGCTGCCGATGGCGACCGGTGACCTGGACGGGTTGTTGCCGCCGGGGCCGGCAGCGTCCCGCGTCCGCGACTGGCTGCGGCAGGCGGATGCGGGCGCCCCCTTGTGTGTCCTGGGGCCACTGCCCTTGGCGCCGACCGCGCCGCTGGGGGTGCTGCAGCGTCTTCCCGAAACCCCCGATCGCTTGTTGCTGCGTCTGGTGGATCTGCGATGGGGGGAGGGTCTGCGCGTCGGGCTTGCCAGCGCCTTTCAGCTGACGCAGGCGGAGCTGGGGCTGGTGGAAGGTCTGGTCCAGGGGCTGACCACCTCGGAGTACGCAGAGCAGCGCGGTCGCTCGGTGCATACCGTGCGCACGCAGCTCAAGAGCGTGCTGGCCAAGACCGGGGCCGGCTCTCAGAACACCCTGATCAAACTGGTGGTGAGCCTGGCGTTGCTGGGGGAGCTGACGCCATTGCCGACGGCGGAGGCAGGCGACACGGCGGACGAGGTGGCATGGCGTGAAGGCGTCGTCGCGGGTCTGCACTACCGGATGATCGGTCCGGCGCGGGGGCCGGTGCTGCTGTTTCTGCATACGGCGCTACTGGGGCCGGTGGTGCCGGCTTCGCTGGTGGCCCGGGCGCGGCGTGAGGGCTGGCGGTTGCTGCTGCCGTCGCGACCCGGCTACGGCGGCAGCCCAGCGGCGGACGGCCCCCTGGTGCCCGAGGCCACCTCGCGGTTGCAGGCGCTCCTCGAAAGCGTGGACGCCGGTGAGGTGCGCGTGGTGGGGAATGTGGTCGGGGCGATCTACGCCCATGCGCTCGCGCAGCGCTGTCCGCAGCGGCTCACGGAAGTGGTGGTGGTGGCCGGCTGTGTGCCCCTCGCTGCACCCGCATTGCACGAGCAACTCCCGCCGATGCGCCGACTGTGGGCGCGTCTGGCGGGGCGCTCGCCGCAGCTGCTGAAACCGCTGGCCCGCCTGGGCGCCGCGGCGGCGCTGCGCGAGGGGTCCATGGCCGGGCTGGCCCTGGCCTACCGGCAGCCGGGCGCAGATCTCGAGGCACTGTCAGATCCTGCAGTGATGTCGGTGCTCGAGCAGGGGGTGCGGCTGGCCGCGGAAGCAGGGCCGGACCAGTTCGTCCGGGAAGTCGTTCTGCAGTGCAGCGACTGGTCGTCAGCCCTGGACCATCAGACTCCGGTGCATGTCATTCATGGCACGGCCGACCCCATCATCCGCCGGGAATGGGTCGAGGCCTGTTACCGCGGGCGGCCGGGCACCCGCGTGACCTGGATCGACCAGGCGCAGCAACTGCTGGCTTACACCCATGCCGAGGCCTGGGTGCAGGCGTTGTAGCGCATCAGGGCTGCAGCGTGGCCCGCCAGGCGAGGTAGTCATCGGCCACCTGTGACGGCGCCTCCAGCATGGGCAGGTGGCCGATGCCGGGGAGGATCCTTACCTCGCTATTCGGCAGCAATCGGGCATAGACGGCCGCGCCGGAGACATCCAGCACGCGGTCGGCGTCGCCCCAGACGATGAGGGCAGGGACCGGGTTGCCGGCCAACTGCGGCTCCACCCAGAAGGCTTCGGTGTTCAGGGTTTCGAAGATGCGGGCGTGAAGGGTGTGGTTGGCCGCGGCACGTTCCCCCAGCACGGTTTTGATGGGCCCGGGGATGAACGGTGGTTGCGCAAACACCATGTCCATGATGGTCGCGAAGTCTTCCGGCGTTTCCGCCACCAGTTTCAGTTCGCCGGTCTCACGGTAGACCCGGCGCAGCTCACTCTCCTCTGCGGTGGCAGTCCCGGCGGCGGCCAGCAGCCACAGACTGTCGGCCCGCTCCGGGTAGAGCACGGAGAAGGCAGCGATGATCCATCCGCCCATGCTGGAACCGCCGAGATGGGCCGAACGCAGCTTGAGGGCATCCATGATCTGCCCCAGCCGTTCGGTCTGTTCGCGGATCCCGTAACGGGCCTCCAGCGGTTTGCTCGATTCTCCGAATCCGGGCAGGTCGATGGCATAGACCGTGTAGTGCGGGGTCAGGCCCTTGGCGACCCGGGTGAAGTTGTCCTTGTCGGCGCCAAAGCCATGGACCAGCACCAGGGGCGGACCGTCGCCGCCTTTGAGATAGGCGACGTCGAAGCCGGGGATCGTCAGTTGGTGTGCGGTCAGCCCGGCGGCCCCGCGTTCCAGGGCGCCGAGACGCGTGTAAGCGCCCTGGGGGTCGAGCTGCATCCACGCGAACAGGCTGCCGACGGCTGCCACCCCGACGAGGATCAGCGCGATCAGGACTTTTTTCATCGTTTGTCTCCTTCGGGAACCTGCCGCATCAGGCCTTCCTGGGCGACGCTGGCCAGCAGGGTGCCGTCCCGGCTGAAAATCTGCCCACGGGTCATGCCACGGGCGGCCTGGCTGCTGGGGGACTCCATGGCGTAGAGCAGCCAGTCGTCGACCCGACCTTCTCGGTGAAACCAGACCGCATGATCGAGACTGGCGACAATCATGTCGGGTGAGAACCAGCTGCGGTCATGGGGTCGCAGGGCGGTGCCGATAAGGTTGAAGTCGCTGGCGTAGGCCAGCAGGCAGCGGTGCAGGTTGGCGTCATCGGGCACCGGGTCGGTGACCTTGAACCAGATCGCCTGGCGCGGCTCGGTACGGACCGGCTTCAGCGGATTCCACGGATAAACGGGACGAAATTCGACCGCAACCGGGCGATCCAGCGATTCGACGATGCGCGGATGCACCTCGGGCACCGAGTCAAACCAGTCGCGCTTCAGCTCGCTGATGGATTTGAGGGATTCCGGAGGGGGAACGTCGGGCATCGGCACTGCGTGTTCGAGCCCGGGCTCCGGGACATGAAACGAGGCGATCATCGACAGAATCGGGCGGCCGTGCTGGATCGCCTGAATCCGCCGGGCGGAGAAACTCTTGCCATCGCGAATGCGGTCGACTTCGTAGACGATGGGCGCTTCCATGTCGCCCGGCAGCAGGAAGTAGGCATGCAGCGAGTGCGGGATGCGCCCTTCCACTGTCCGCGTGGCAGCCACCAGTGCCTGGCCCACCACCTGGCCGCCGAACACGCTGCGGCCGCCGAGATCCCGGGATACCCCGCGGAACAGATTGACTTCGAGTGTTTCCAGATCGAGCTGATCAAGCAGATCTTTGAGGCAGGGGTTCATGCGGATTCCGGTCGGGCGGCGCGCGGTTTCTGGAGGGTCGGTCAACACTACTGCGACGATCGAATTCGTGTTATCAGGCCCGACGCGTGCTGAAGGAGGTACCAGTGGAGAGCGTGATTATCGGTGCAAGCGGGACCGACGGCCAGCCTAGGGCGGGGCATGCCTGCCGTCCGGGCTGCGGCGCCTGCTGCATCGCGCCGTCGATCTCGTCGCCAATGCCGGGCCTGCCGGGCGGCAAACCGGCAGGCATGCGCTGCCCACACCTGTCGGTCGACCTCGACTGTGCCCTGTTCGGTGATCCGCGTCGTCCGGCGGTCTGTCGGCAACTACGGCCGGAGCCGACAATGTGTGGGCACAACCGCGACCATGCGCTGTCGTACCTCAGCGATCTCGAACATCAGACCTCCGGAGTTGTCCCATGATTCAGACCCTCAACCCCGCTACCGGCGAGGCCCTGTCCACCTACCCCTGCCTCGATGCCGCAGCGCTTGACGCGGCCCTGACACAGGCAACCCGGGCGCAGGCCGGCTGGGCTCGGCAGTCGTTCGCTGATCGCGCTGCCGCCGTGAACCGCCTGGCCGAGCTGCTGGAGGCGGAGGCGCCGGCGCTGGCGCGGCAGATGGCGCTGGAGATGGGCAAGCCGCTGGCGCAGGGCGAGGCGGAGGCGCGCAAGTCTGCGCTGGTGTGCCGCTTCTACGCCGAGCGCGCCGAGGCCTGGTTGGCGGACGAGGCCGTCACCGTCGACAGCGGCAGCGCTACTGTGGCGCACGCCCCGTTGGGGGTGATCCTCGGCATCATGCCGTGGAACTACCCGCTGTGGCAGGTGTTGCGGTTTGCCGCGCCGACCTTGATGGCCGGGAATACCGTGGTCCTCAAGCACGCGCCCAACGTCACCGGCACGGCGCTGGCGCTGGCGGCCCTGTTCGACCGGGCGGGGCTTGGCGAGGGGCGCTACACGCCGCTGGTGATCGACCTTGACGCGACAGCTCGGGTGATTGCCGACCCCCGGGTCCAGGCGGTGTCGCTCACCGGCAGCGTTCGCGCCGGGCGGGCGGTGGCGGCAGCAGCCGGGCAGGCGCTGAAGAAGTGCGTGCTGGAACTTGGTGGCAGCGACGCCTATGTGGTGCTGGACGATGCGGACATCGAACGTGCGGCGGCGGCGTGTGTGAGCGCCCGTTTCGTCAACGGGGGCCAGAGCTGTATTGCCGCCAAGCGCTGGATCGTCACGGCAGCGGCGCGACCCGCGTTCGAGGCGGCGGTGGTGGCGCGGCTGGCGGCCGAGACCGTGGGTGACCCCCTCAACCCGGCCACCACGATCGGCCCGATGGCACGCCACGACCTGCGCGACGAACTCCACCGACAGGTCGAGGCCAGCCGCGCGGCAGGTGCGCGGGTGGTGATGGGTGGTGTCTGTCCGGACGGCCCGGGCAGCTTCTACCCGGTCACCCTGCTCACCGATGTCGGCCCCGGTGCGCCGGCGTGGGACGACGAGCTGTTCGGCCCGGTGGCCAGTCTGATCGAGGTGGCGGATGCCGATGCCGCACTGAAGGTGGCCAATGGCACACCGTATGGCCTTGGCGGCGCGGTGTTCTCGGCTGATGCCCTGCTGGCCGAGCGCTTTGCCCGGCAGCTGCGCAGTGGCGCGGTGGGCATCAACCGTGGCGTGGTGTCCGACCCGCGGCTACCGTTCGGTGGCATCGGCCACAGCGGCTACGGACGCGAGCTGTCGCGTCACGGGCTGCTGGAGTTCGTCAACGTCCGCGCCCTGATGCGTGCCTGAACGGGCCAGGCTCCTAGAGCCGCCCCTTGAAACTGTCGAGCTGCTGAGACGACAGCCGCTGGTCGCCGCGCCAGTGGCGCACCTGCCACTGCACCCGCAGCCCCACGTCGGGACGGGTGTCGCTGGTGAGCGTCACCTCGAGATGATCGCCCGGTGACAGGGGCAGTGCCTGCAGCAGCGGCAGGTAGATCTGCTCCCAATGGGTGGGCGGGGCGTCGGGTGCGGTGCTGATCGCGGTCCCCGGCACCAGCGTGCAGACCCACCACAGGGCCAGGCCATGGACGGTGCCGACCAGGCCGTCGATCTGCACCGTGGCGGTGCGACGGCTGGCGGGCGCGGCGGCGGTCGGCCTGAAGTCGAGCGTCTCCCAGCAGCGGCCGGTGGCGCCCAACTGGTCGGGGCGAATGCTGCGGACATACAGGTTGTTGAGGCTGATCTCGCGTGCTCGCGACAGGTCGAGGTCGAAGCCGACGTCACCCCAGATATCGATCTCGCGCTGCAGGCCGGGGTCGGTCACCGGCGCCACGAACTGCTGCAGCCCCTGTGGCAGGACGGTGCCACCGGGGCGCAGATAGCGGCGGGCGTCGATCAGGGTTTCCAGCAGGCCCTCTTCGAGGGCGTAGTTGCCGAGTGTTTCCGACACCACCACGTCGGCCTTGGGCGGGTTGTCGATCTCGCCGGAATGCCCCTCGATGAAGTGCAGGCCGGTGATGCCGTTGGCTTTGGCGAGTTGCCGCGCCAGGTCCAGCGCCTCGCTGTACTCGACCAGCCAGCACTCGCGAGCGCCGAGTTGCCGTGCCAGGAACGACAGGAAGCCGGTGCCGGCACCAAGGTCGGCCACGGTGGTACGGCCGGGCGCGATCACCGACTTCAGCGCCGCATGGAACGCGCGGTTGCGGCCGGTGTCGCCAAGCAGCTTGCGATGCAGTTCGATTTCGCTCATCCGACGATTGTCGGCGATTCGCGGGAAAATGACCGCATGCAAGTCCAGGTTCCCACCCTCTATGTCGGCACCGTCCGGCCGATGCCCGATGACGGGCGGCCGACCGGCATCTTCAAGCTGCCGGTCGGGGGGCCGGTGTGGATCGGCGCGGAGGGCCTGGAGGGTGACTGTCAGGCTGACCGGCGGGTCCATGGCGGGCCGGAAAAGGCAGTGCATCAGTTTCCGGTGGAGCACTACCGGCGGCTGCGCCTCCGTTTTCCCGAGCGGGCCGCCAGCCTGGTTGCCGGCGCCATGGGTGAAAACCTCAGCACCGCGGGCATGGACGAGGCGTCGGTGTGTATTGGCGATGTCTTCGTTCTTGGCGACGCCGAACTGCAGGTGTCGCAGCCGCGCAGCCCCTGCTGGAAGATCGACGCCCGCCACGGCACCGACGGGTTGGCGGCATACATCGAGACCGAGGGCATTGCCGGGTGGTATTTCCGGGTGCGTCGACCCGGCCGGGTGCGGCCGGGGGATCTGCTGCAGCGGGTCGAACGCAATGCCGACCCGGTCAGCCTGCAGGCGTTCTGGGCCCTGCGGCGGGTCGCCCGCCCGGCACTCGATGCCCTGCTGCGGGTGGCCGACACCCCGGGGTTGGCGCCGGACTGGCGACGACGTCTGCAGCAACGGGCGACCTGGCTGCGGGACAACACATGAGCGTGCCACCCCTGCCCGACCTGCCGGTGTGCGAAGTCCTGCCGGCGCTGCAGCGGGTTTTGGCAAGCGCCGGACGCGCGGTGCTCACGGCGCCCCCGGGGTCCGGCAAGACCACCATCGTCCCCTTGGCCCTGCGGGATGCCGACTGGCTGGCGGGACGAACCATCCTGGTGCTGGAGCCGCGCCGGGTGGCCGCGCGCGCAGCGGCTGCACGGATGGCGGCGCTATGCGGTGAGCGGGTCGGGGAGACCGTCGGCTATCACATCCGGTTTGACCGCAAGGTGGGGCCCGGCACCCGTATCGAAGTGCTCACCGAAGGCCTGTTGACGCGGCGCCTGCAGGCCGACCCCGATCTGCCCGGCGTCGGTCTGGTGATCTTCGACGAGTTCCACGAGCGCAGCCTGGAAGCCGAGCTGGCACTGGCGCTGACGCTGGATGCGCGGGCCGCGCTGAACCCGGCGCTGCGGGTGCTGGTGATGTCGGCGACCCTGGATGCCGCACGGGTCGCCGCGCTGCTGGACGACGCGCCGGTGGTCTCCAGTGATGGCCGGATGTTCCCGGTCGACATCCACTACCGACCCTCCGCGGCGCCGCTGGCCGAGGCGGTGACGTCGGGCGTGCTGGAGGCCCTGCGGGATGCCGACGGCGACGTGCTGGCCTTCCTGCCCGGTGCCCGGGAAATCGCTGATGTCGGCGCGCGGCTGGCCGGGCGCGAATCGGGCCTGGCGGTGTTCCCGCTGTACGGCGCCCTGTCGGCGGAGGCACAGGACGCGGCCTTGCGGCCCCTGAATGATGGTCGGCGCAAGGTCATCCTGGCCACCAACCTGGCGCAGACCAGCCTGACGGTCGAGGGGGTCACCCAGGTGGTCGACAGTGGCCTGGTAAGGGTGGCGCGCTTCGACCTCGGCAGCGGCGCCGATCGGCTGCAGACGGAACGGATCTCGCGTGCGGCCGCAGACCAACGCGCCGGTCGGGCCGGGCGGCTCGGGCCCGGTCGGGCACTGCGACTGTGGAGCGCCGAGCGTCAGGGGCTGCTGGCGCCGCACGATACCCCCGATATCCAGTCGGTCGACCTCACACGATTCGCGCTGGAGCTGGCGGCCTGGGGCCTTGATGTCGGCGCGGCGGCGCTGCTGGACCCGCCTCCGGCTGCGGCCTGGGACTATGCCGGCGAGGTGCTGACGGCCTTGGGTGCGCGCGGGGACGATGGCCGCATCACTGCCTACGGGCGATCCCTGCTGTCGGTGCCCGCGGGGCCGCGGCAGGCACATCTGCTGCGACAGGCCGAGGCGGCCGGGCTCGCCTCGCAGGCGGTATGGCTGATTGCCGCTCTGGACGAGCGCGCCGCCGGGCTCGATCTGGCCGAGGCGGTCAGCACCTGGGTGGCGGGCCGCGGCGAGCCGGCGGCGCGACGGCGCGTGCGCGAGACGGCAGGACAGCTGGCGCGACGTATCAAGGTGCCATTGGCGGGGGCGGTCGACGCCCGCGACCTGGCGCGGCTGGTGGCCTGGGCCTATCCGGAACGGGTGGCCCTGCGACGGGCCCGGGGCGGTGGCATCTATCAATGTGCCGATGGCCGTGAGCTGCGCCTGCCGCCAGACGATCCCTTGGCGACAGCGCCGCTGATCGCAGCCGCGCATTGGGACCCCGGCCCACCGCGGCGCCTGCGGGCCGGGATTCCACTGATGGAAGCGGACTTGATTGCCGATCATGCCGATCGGATCGAAACGCGGGTGGTCGGCGCCTGGGATGAGCGGGAGGCGGCGGTGGTCGGCGAGTTGCAGACGCGCTTCGGCGCGCTGGTGCTGTCGCGCAAGCCGCGGCCCGCGGATGACGCCATCCGCGTGGCCGGGGTGCTGCATGGCATCCGCCGGCTGGGGCTGGCAGTCCTGCCCTGGGACGAGCGTGCACGGCAGTGGCAGCAGCGGGTCGAATGTCTGCGCGCCTGGCAGCCGGATGGCGGCTGGCCGGCGGTCGACGACGAGACCTTGCTGGCGATGCTGGAGCAGTGGCTTTCGCCGTACCTGGACGGCATCAGTCGCCGCGATCACTTTGCCCGCATTCCATTGGGGCAGGCGCTGGAGGGGTTGCTCGACTACCCTCGACAGCAGGCGCTGCAGCGATTGGCGCCCACCCACATCGAGGTGCCGACGGGCAACCGCCATGCCTTGCGCTACGCGGTCGGCGTTGCGCCGGTGCTGGAGGTGAAACTGCAGGAAATGTTCGGCTGCACGGCATCGCCGCGGGTCTGCGACGGGCGCATCCCGATCCAGCTGCATCTGCTGTCGCCTGCGCGGCGGCCGGTTGCGGTGACCGCCGATATCGGTGGCTTCTGGCAGGGGGGGTATGCCGAGGTTCGCAAGGATCTGCGGGGGCGTTACCCACGGCACCCATGGCCGGAGGACCCGATGACGGCGCCGCCGACGGCACGCGCAAAACCTCGCCGAAACGGTTGACGGCGAACCGACACGTCAGCACAATACGCGGCTCCTTCGCCCTCCGGGGTGGTGGAGTGCTGGAGGGATACTCAAGCGGCCAACGAGGGCAGACTGTAAATCTGCTGACTTATGTCTACGTAGGTTCGAATCCTACTCCCTCCACCACATCCCACCCGGCGAGCAGAGGGGTGAGGAGTTTGGGGTTGGATCGCGCGGGAGTAGTTCAATGGTAGAACTTCAGCCTTCCAAGCTGATAGCGCGGGTTCGATTCCCGTCTCCCGCTCCAGATTCAGCGGTATAGCGGCAACAAAGACGCCCACATAGCTCTAGTGGTAGAGCGCACCCTTGGTAAGGGTGAGGTCATCAGTTCGAATCTGATTGTGGGCACCAAATTCGCGGTAGGCAGGACCGGTGGTGCAATCAGATTGGAACTGATGACCTCCTTGAGAGGATCAACATCCATGATGTTTCGGCCGAAGGCCAAAACATTGGTTCGAATCTGATTGTGGGCACCAAATTCGCAGTAGGCAGTAGGCAGTAGCGGGTTTCATTTTTCGCGGGCCGGGCAGTACCTCTGCCGCGGTCCTTTTTACGATCCCGCGTGCGCGGGCACGACGTCGAGAGTAAGAGGCAATGGCAAAGGAAAAGTTTGAGCGTACGAAGCCGCACGTCAACGTTGGGACGATTGGTCACGTTGACCACGGCAAGACGACGACGACGGCTGCGCTGACCAAGGTGAGTGCTGACAAGTACGGCAACACCAAGTATGTGGCGTACGACGAAGTGGCGAAGGCATCGGAATCGCAGGGTCGTCGTGACTCCACGAAGATTCTGACGATCGCGACCTCGCACGTGGAGTATGAAACGGAAGCGCGTCACTACGCGCACGTGGACTGCCCGGGTCACGCGGACTACGTGAAGAACATGATCACCGGTGCTGCGCAGATGGACGGCGCGATTCTGGTGGTGTCGGCGTCTGACGGCCCGATGCCGCAGACCCGCGAGCACGTGCTGCTGGCCAAGCAGGTGAACGTGCCGAAGATCGTGGTGTGGCTGAACAAGTGTGACCTGGTGGACGACGCTGAGCTTCTCGACCTGGTCGAGATGGAAGTGCGCGACCTGCTGGGCAAGTACGGTTTTGACGCTGACAACACCCCGGTGATCCGTGGTTCGGCGATGAAGGCGATTCAGGGCGATGCCGAGTGGATTGGCAAGCTGGAAGAGCTGTACAGCGCGCTGGACACCTGGATTCCCGAGCCGCAGCGCGAGACCGACAAGCCGTTCCTGCTGCCGGTGGAAGACGTGTTCTCCATCTCGGGCCGCGGCACCGTGGCGACCGGCCGTATCGAGCGTGGCGTGGTGAAGGTGGGCGAGGAAGTCGAGATTGTCGGCATTCGCGACACGGCCAAGACCATCGTTACTGGCGTTGAAATGTTCCGCAAGCTGCTGGACCAGGGCCAGGCGGGCGACAACGTGGGTCTTCTGCTTCGCGGTACCAAGAAGGAAGACATCGAGCGCGGTCAGGTGCTGTGCAAGCCCGGTTCGATCAAGCCGCACGCCAAGTTTGAAGGCGAGGTGTACATCCTGACGAAGGAAGAAGGCGGGCGTCACACGCCGTTCTTCAAGGGCTACCGCCCGCAGTTCTACTTCCGCACGACGGATGTCACGGGTGCGGTGGAGATCGAGCAGGAGATGGTGATGCCTGGCGACAACATCCAGATGAAGGTTGAGCTGATCAACCCGATCGCGATGGAAGAAGGCGTTCGCTTCGCCATCCGCGAAGGTGGCCGTACCGTCGGCGCCGGCGTGGTGACGAAGATCGTCGACTAAGCGGTTTTGACATCAGGGGCGCGGAGCACTAGAATCCGCGCCCCTTTCGTTTTTGTTGTGCGCGGTGATCCCGCTCCATCCAGAGGCGGGGGACAGTCAACAGGGCAGTAGCTCAACTGGTAGAGCGGCGGTCTCCAAAACCGCAGGTTGGGGGTTCGAAACCCTCCTGCCCTGCCATTTCGCGCAGATATGCTCACGTTCGGGGCTTGGTACGTCAATGGATTCCCACAATAACGAACACCCCGCCAGCCAGGCGCGCGATACCGCGCTGCTCGGCGTTTCCGCGCTGCTGCTGGTCGGCGGAATGGTGGCGTTCTACACGGTGGCCGCGACCCTCAACCCTGCGCTGAAGGCGTTGGTGCTGTTGGCATCGATCGCCGCTGCGCTGGCTACGCTCTACCAGACCGCCAAGGGTCGCGCCCTGTGGGGCTACATCACCGGCGCCCGCATCGAGCTGCGCAAGGTGGTGTGGCCATCCAAGCAGGAAAGCGTGCAGGCCACCCTGATGATTGCGGTGGTGGTGCTGATCATGGCCCTGTTGCTGTGGGGTCTGGATTCCCTGCTGCTGTGGGGCGTCCAGTTCCTCACCGGACGAGGGGTGTAACGGCATGTCGATGCGCTGGTATGTGGTGCAGGCGTACTCACAGTACGAGAACAACGTCATGAAGGCGCTCCGCGAGCGCATTGGCCGTGCCGGTCTGGAGGCCCATTTCGGCGACATCCTGGTGCCCACCGAAGAGGTGATGGAGATCAAGGATGGCGTCAAGCGGATGACCGAGCGGAAGTTCTTCCCCGGTTATGTGCTGGTGCAGATGGAGATGAACGAAGAGACCTGGCATTTGGTGAAGTCGACGCCGAAAGTGCTGGGGTTCATCGGCGGTACGCCGGACAAGCCGGCACCGATCACCGACAAGGAAGCCGAGAAGATTCTCAATCGGGTCACCGAGTCGGTCGAGAAACCGCGACCCAAGACCCTGTTCGAGCCCGGAGAGTCGGTGCGCGTCAAGGAAGGTCCGTTCGCCGATTTCAGTGGCGTGGTCGAAGAAGTCAATTACGACAAGTCCCGCCTGCGGGTGGCGGTGCTGATCTTCGGGCGTTCAACGCCCGTCGAGCTGGAATTCTCCCAGGTGGAGAAAGGCTGACAGGCGGGAATCGGGAATCGGGAATCGGGAATCGTCCGGAGCCTCGCGCTTTTGACCATTCCCGATTCCCGTCTCCCGATTCCCGGTATTTCACGGGGAGCCGCAAGGCGCTTGCACCCACTCAGGAGTTGTCATGGCAAAGAAAGTATCGGCCTACATCAAACTGCAGATTCCTGCAGGCAAGGCCAACCCGGCACCGCCGGTGGGCCCCGCGCTCGGTCAGAACGGGGTCAACATCATGGAGTTCTGCAAGCAGTTCAACGCTGCCACGCAGAAGCTCGAGCCGGGTCTGCCGACGCCGGTCGTGATCACGGTCTACTCCGACCGCTCCTTCACCTTCATCACCAAGACGCCCCCCGCGGCGACGCTGATCAAGAAGGCCGCCGGTATCGAGTCGGGCAGCCCGACGCCGAACACCAAGAAGGTCGGCAAGATCACCATGCAGCAGGTCGAAGAGATCGCCAAGCAGAAGATGCCGGACCTGAATGCCGGCAGCATGGAAGCGGCGTGCCGCATGATCGCCGGCTCCGCCCGCGCGATGGGTATCGAGGTGGAGGGTTAAGCCATGGCAAAGATGAGCAAACGTGAAAAGACCTTCTCCGGCAAGGTCACCCAGGGCCAGCTCTATCCGCTGGACCAGGCGGTCGAGCTGTTGAAGGCGTGTGCTACCGCCAAGTTCACCGAATCAGTGGACCTGTCCGTGAACCTCGGGATCGACGCCAAGAAGTCGGACCAGAACGTGCGCGGCTCAACCGTGCTGCCGCACGGCAACGGCAAGACCGTTCGCGTCGCCGTGTTCACCCAGGGTGCCAAGGCCGAAGAAGCCAAGGCCGCCGGGGCGGACGAGGTCGGCATGGACGATCTGGCCCAGAAAATGAAGGATGGCGACCTCAACTTCGGTGTGGTGATCGCCTCCCCGGATGCGATGCGCGTGGTCGGCGGACTCGGCCAGGTGCTCGGCCCCCGCGGCCTGATGCCGAACCCGAAGACCGGCACCGTCACGCCGGACGTGGTCACCGCGGTCAAGAATGCCAAATCGGGTCAGGCCCGCTACCGCACCGACAAGGCCGGCATCGTGCATTGCTCGATCGGCGCCGCCGGCTTTGACAACGACAAGATCATCGACAACCTGGCCGCGGTGATGCGTGACATCCGCCGTCAGAAGCCGGCGACGTCGAAGGGGCAGTACATCAAGAAGGTCACCCTGTCGACGACGATGGGCCCCGGTATCCGCGTGGATGTGTCCACCTTGCCGGAATGAGATCAGGTGGCGCCCGCGGCAGTCCGCCGCGGGCGCCACGACGTAACTTTGCTGTATGGCCAAGGGCCATGCCGTCAAAGACCGTCAGTGGCCCGCAAGGGCATTAAAGGCCGTAAGGCCGCTGTCGTAGACGGCGAAACCGGAAGCATTGCTTGACGGGCGCCGTGGTGGCGTTTCCGGCAGGCCGACACCGACAAGGGTCGTCCCGACGGAAGCGCTGTTTGTTAACGAAGCACCAGGAGATTGTTCTTCATGGCATTGAGGCTGCAAGACAAAAAGGCCCTGGTTGCGGAAGTGAACGACGTCGCCCAGCGCGCGCACTCGGCAGTGGCTGCCGAGTATCGCGGGTTGTCGGCGGGCAAGTTCGACGAACTGCGTGCAAAGGCCCGGGAACAGGGCATTTACCTGCATGTGATCAAGAACACGCTCGCCCAGCGCGCGGTGGCAGGCACTGAATTCGAGTGCCTGACGCCGATGCTGGTGGGACCGCTGGTTCTCGGGTTCTCGATGGAGGACCCGGGTGCAGTGGGTCGCGTCATCAAGGACTTCGCCAAGGAAAACGACAAGTTGGTGGTCAAGGCGCTCGCCGTCGGCGGCACCCTGTACGGGGCCGGTGACATCGACCGTCTGGCAACGCTGCCCACCAAGGATCAGGCGATCGGCATGCTCATGGGCATGCTCAACGCCCCGATCAGCACGTTTGTCCGCACCCTGGCTGAACCCGCCGCCAAGGTCACACGTGCCGTCAAGGCCGTGGCCGACAGCCGCGCCTAAGCGTCCACTTCTGTACCCAACGCTTTCCGGTTTTTACATTTTTTGGAGTTTTTAGAGATGGCAACGAAAGAAGAAATCCTTGACGCAATCGCCAACATGTCCGTGATGGATGTGGTTGACCTCGTCAAGATGATGGAAGACAAGTTCGGCGTGTCCGCCGCTGCCCCGGTGGCGGTTGCCGCTGCGGCCGGCGCGGCTGCACCGGCTGCCGAAGAGCAGACCGAGTTCACCGTCGTGCTGGCGGGCATCGACCCGGCCAAGAAGGTCGGCGTCATCAAGGTGGTGCGCGAACTGACCGGCCTCGGCCTGAAGGAAGCCAAGGACTTGGTCGAAGGCGCTCCGCAGACGGTCAAGGAAGGCGTCGACAAGGCGGCTGCCGAAGAGATGAAGAAGAAGTTGGAAGAAGGTGGCGGCAAGGTCGAACTCAAGTAAGCCCTTGCTGTCGCAGCACATTGCGGCATGAGACCTGGCCGGGTTTCCCGGCCAGGCCTTTCGCGTTTGTGACGCCCGGCCATGGGGAATCGTCGTCTTTGACGGTGGCGATTCCCGATGTCCGGTTTCTGATTGACCGGAATTGATTTCCGCTGTTTACCGAGGTTGACATGGCCTACTCGTTCACCGAGAAAAAGCGTATCCGCAAGGACTTCAGCAAGCTGAAGGAGACGCTGGAGATTCCCTTCCTCCTGGCGACGCAGATCGACTCCTACCGGACGTTTCTGCAGGCCCAGACCCAGCCTGCCAAACGTCGCGACACCGGCCTGCAGGCCTCCTTCAAGTCGGTGTTTCCGATGGTGTCGTACAACGGCGCCGCGGCGCTGGAGTTCGTGAAGTACCGGCTCGACGAGCCGGTCTTCGAAGAGAAGGAATGCCGGGTGCGCGGCCTCACCTATGCCGCGCCGCTGAAAGTGACAGTGCGCCTGGTGATCTTCGACCGCGAATCGAAAGAGAAGCGGGTGAAGGACGTCCGTGAGCAGGAGGTCTACCTCGGCGAAATCCCGCTGATGACCGATCATGGCACCTTCATCACCAACGGCACTGAGCGCGTCATCGTCAGCCAGCTGCATCGGTCACCCGGCGTGTTCTTCGACCACGACAAGGGCAAGACCCACAGCTCGGGCAAGCTGCTCTACAGCGCCCGCATCATTCCCTATCGCGGCTCCTGGCTGGATTTCGAGTTCGACCCCAAGGACAACCTGTTTGCCCGTATCGACCGTCGCCGCAAGCTGCCGGTGACCGTGGTGCTGCGCGCCCTCGGTTACACCAACGAGGAAATGCTGTCGCTGTTCCACGAGCAGAATCATTTCCAGCTCGAGGAAGACGGTGCCAGCTTCGGCGTGATCGCCGAGCGCCTCAAGGGCGAGAAGGCCCAGTTCGACATCGTTGCCGACGGCAAGGTGCTGGTGGAGCAGGGCAAGCTGATTACCGCCCGCCACATCAAGATGATCGAGCAGACCGGGCTTGAGCGCCTCAATGTGCCCGACAGCTATCTGCTGGGCAAGATCGTCGCCCGGGACCTGATCGACACCGACTCCGGTGAGGTGCTGGCGGCCGCCAACACCGAGATCAGCGAAGACCTGCTGCCCAAGTTGCGCACTGCGGGGATCAAGGACCTGCCGGTGCTCTACGTCAACGACGTCGACAAGGGGCCGTATATCAGCACCACGCTGAATATTGATCCCACCAAGACCAAGCTCGAAGCCCTGGTCGAGATCTATCGCATGATGCGCCCCGGCGAGCCGCCCACCAAGGACGCCGCCGAAACGCTGTTCAACACTCTGTTCGCCAGCCCCGACAAGTACGACCTGTCGGCGGTGGGCCGCATGAAGTTCAACCGGCGCCTGCGGCGCGATGCGGTTGAAGGGCCGGCCGTGGTGTATGACGGCAAGCTGTTCGCCAACTTCAACGACGAATTCAGCAAGGGCCTGTTCAAGACTTACGGTGCCGATCACAGCGACATCATCGAAGTGGTGCGGGAAATCATCGCCATCCGCAACGGCGAGCAGCAGACCGACGACATCGACCACCTCGGCAACCGCCGCATTCGCGCGGTGGGCGAGATGACCGAAAACGTGTTCCGCACCGGCCTGGTGCGGGTCGAGCGCGCCGTGCGTGAACGTCTGGCGCTGGCCGAGGCCGACAACCTGTTCCCGCAGGATCTGATCAACGCCAAGCCGGTGGCCGCCGCGATCAAGGAATTCTTCGGGTCCAGCCAGCTGTCGCAGTTCATGGACCAGAACAACCCGCTGTCGGAAGTGACGCACAAGCGTCGCGTGTCCGCCCTCGGGCCGGGCGGTCTGACCCGCGAGCGCGCCGGGTTCGAAGTGCGCGACGTGCATCCCACGCATTACGGCCGCGTCTGCCCCATCGAAACGCCGGAAGGGCCGAACATCGGTCTGATCAACTCGCTGGCCTGCTATGCGCGGACCAACGATTACGGTTTCCTCGAGACCGCCTACCGGCGGGTCGACGATGGCAAGGTGACCGACAAGGTCGAGTACCTGTCCGCCATCGAAGAAGGTCGTTATGTCATCGCGCAGGCCAACGCCGAGCTCGATGACAAGGGTCAGTTCATCAACGAACTGGTGTCGGTGCGGTTCCAGAATGAATTCACCATGATGGCACCGGACAAGATCCAGTACATGGACGTGTCGCCGCGCCAGATCGTGTCGGTGGCCGCCGCGCTGATTCCGTTCCTGGAACACGATGACGCCAACCGTGCGCTGATGGGCTCGAACATGCAGCGTCAGGCGGTGCCGACGTTGAAGACCGAGAAGCCGCTGGTCGGCACCGGCATGGAACGCCGGGTGGCGGTCGACTCCGGCAACGCCCTCACCGCCAAGCGCGGCGGCGTGGTCGACAAGGTCGATGCTTCGCGTATCGTCATCCGCGTGCACGACGACGAAACCGTCGCCGGTGAAGCGGGCGTCGACATCTACAACCTGGTCAAGTACACGCGCTCAAACCAGAACACCTGCATCAACCAGAAGCCGGTGGTGAAGCCGGGCGACGTGGTCGCCCGCGGTGACGTGGTGGCCGATGGCCCCTCCACCGATCTGGGTGAGCTGGCGCTGGGGCAGAACATGCTCATCGCCTTCATGCCCTGGAACGGCTACAACTTCGAGGACTCCATCCTCATCTCCGAGCGGGTGGTCGAGGAAGACCGTTTCACCACCATCCATATCGAAGAGATGACCTGCGTCGCCCGCGAAACCAAGCTGGGCTCGGAGGACATCAGCGCCGACATCCCCAATGTCAACGAGGCTGCACTGCGCAAGCTCGATGAGTCGGGCATCGTCTACATCGGTGCTGAAGTGAAGGCGGGCGACATCCTGGTCGGCAAGGTCACGCCCAAGGGCGAAACCCAGCTGACGCCGGAAGAAAAACTGCTGCGCGCCATCTTCGGCGAGAAGGCGTCCGACGTGAAGGACACCTCGCTGCGCGTTCCCGCCGGCATGGATGGCACCGTCATCGACGTGCGCGTATTCACCCGTGACGGCGTCAAGAAGGACAAGCGTGCCCTGGCCATCGAGGAAGCTGAACTCGCCTCGGTGCGCAAGGACTTGAACGACCAGCAGCGCATTTTCGAAGACGACATCTATGACCGTCTCGGAAAGCTGCTTGACGGCAAGGTCGCCGATGGCGGCCCCAGCAAGCTGAAGAAGGGCGCCAAGATCGACGCCGACTATCTCGGCTCGGTGGATCGCGACAAGTGGTTCGAGATTCGACTGCAGGATGAAGATGCGCAGGGCCAGCTGGAAGCGGCGGCCAAGCAGTTGAAGGAACAGCGGTCGTTCTTCGACAAGCGCTACGAAGACAAGAAGCGCAAGATCACCGCCGGCGACGAGCTGTCGCCGGGCGTGCTGAAGATGGTCAAGGTCTATCTGGCGGTGCGTCGCCGCATCCAGCCGGGCGACAAGATGGCCGGCCGTCACGGCAACAAGGGTGTGATCTCACAGATCGTCCCGGTCGAGGATATGCCGCACATGCCGGACGGCACGCCGGTCGACATCGTGCTCAACCCGCTGGGCGTGCCCTCGCGCATGAACATCGGGCAGCTGCTCGAGGTTCACCTGGGCTGGGCCGCAAAGGGCATCGGCAAAAAGATCGACGACATGCTGCAGCAGCAGCGCGCCGTGGGTGAACTTCGCACCTTCCTCAACAAGGTGTACAAGAGCGAAGGCAAGTACCAGACCGACCTCAAGCAGCTCGATGACGCCGAGATCGTCGCACTTGCCCGCAACCTGGTGCAGGGGCTGCCGATCGCCACGCCGGTGTTCGATGGTGCCAACGAGGCTGAGATCAAGCAGCTGCTGGAGTTGGCCGACCTGCCCACCAATGGCCAGGCCCAGCTCACCGATGGTCGCACCGGCGAGCTGTTCAGCCGGCCGATCACCGTCGGCTACATGTACATGCTCAAGCTCAACCACCTGGTGGACGACAAGATGCATGCCCGGTCCACCGGTCCGTACTCCCTGGTCACGCAGCAGCCGCTGGGGGGCAAGGCGCAGTTCGGCGGTCAGCGCTTCGGGGAGATGGAAGTGTGGGCGCTGGAGGCCTACGGTGCCGCCTACACGCTGCAGGAAATGCTGACGGTGAAGTCCGACGACACCACCGGACGCACCCGCATGTACAAGTCCATCGTCGATGGCGACCACCGCATGCACGCCGGCATGCCGGAGTCCTTCAACGTTCTGGTCAAGGAAATCCGCTCGATCGGTCTCAATATCGAGCTGGAACAGAACAACTGAAGCGCGCCCCGAACGAAATCTGGAGTCAAGCATGAAAGAACTGTTCAACCTGTTGCGCGGCCCCGCTGACGAAGCGGAGGATTTCGACGCCATCAAGATCGGCCTGTCCTCACCCGAGACGGTGCGGTCGTGGTCCTTCGGTGAAGTGAAGAAGCCGGAAACCATCAACTACCGCACCTTCAAGCCGGAGCGTGATGGCCTGTTCTGCGCCAAGATCTTTGGCCCGATCAAGGACTATGAGTGCCTGTGCGGCAAGTACAAGCGTCTCAAGCATCGCGGCGTGGTCTGCGAAAAGTGCGGCGTTGAAGTCACCGTGGCCAAGGTGCGCCGTGAGCGCATGGGCCACATCGACCTCGCCAGCCCGGTGGCGCACATCTGGTTCCTGAAGTCGTTGCCGAGCCGTATCGGGCTGTTGCTGGACATGCCGCTGCGCGCCATCGAACGGGTGTTGTACTTCGAAGCCCACATCGTGGTCGACCCGGGCATGACGCCGCTCGACCGCGGCATGTTGCTGACCGAAGAGGACTACCTCAACGCGGTGGAGCAGTACGGCGACGAGTTCGATGCCCGGATGGGCGCCGAAGCCGTGCACGACCTGCTGAAGGGCATCGACCTGCAGTCCGAGGCCAACAAGCTGCGCGAGGAGCTGACCGGCACCACCTCGGAAACCAAGATCAAGAAGCTCGGCAAGCGGCTCAAGCTGATCGAGTACTTCATCGCCTCCAACAACCGTCCGGAATGGATGGTGATGACCGTGCTGCCGGTGCTGCCGCCGGATCTGCGCCCGCTGGTGCCGCTGGATGGCGGCCGCTTCGCCACCTCCGACCTGAACGACCTGTACCGCCGCGTCATCAACCGCAACAACCGCTTGAAGCGGCTGCTGGAGCTGACCGCCCCGGACATCATCGTGCGCAACGAGAAGCGCATGCTGCAGGAGTCGGTCGATGCGCTGATCGACAACGGCCGCCGCGGCCGTGCGATTACCGGTACCAACAAGCGCCCGCTGAAGTCGCTGTCGGACATGATCAAGGGCAAGCAGGGGCGGTTCCGTCAGAATCTGCTCGGCAAGCGCGTCGACTACTCCGGCCGTTCGGTCATCGTGGTCGGCCCGACCCTGAAGCTGCACCAGTGTGGCCTGCCGAAGAAGATGGCGCTGGAACTGTTCAAGCCCTTCGTCTTCTCGCTGCTGCAGCGCAAGGGCCTGGCCACCACCATCAAGGCCGCCAAGAAGCTGGTCGAGCGTGAAGAGGCCGAAGTCTGGGATTGCCTGGAAGAGTGCATCAAGGAACACCCGGTGCTGCTCAACCGCGCGCCGACCCTGCACCGTCTCGGCATCCAGGCGTTCGAACCGACCCTGATCGAAGGCAAGGCGATCAACCTGCACCCGCTGGTCTGCACCGCCTTCAACGCCGACTTCGACGGCGACCAGATGGCTGTGCACGTGCCGCTGAGCCTGGAGGCTCAGCTGGAAGCACGCGTGTTGATGATGGCGTCCAACAACATCCTCTCGCCGGCCTCAGGCGACCCCATCATCGTGCCGTCTCAGGACGTGGTGCTCGGGTTGTACTGGATCTCCCGTGAACGCGTGAACGCTGCCGGCGAAGGCATGAACTTCTCCGACGTGGCCGAAGTCCACCGCGCCTATGAGAACGGGCTGGCCCACCTTCACGCGCGCATCAAGGTGCGTCTGCGCGATTTCGAGGAGGAAAGTGGCGAAGAGGTGTTCCGTCTGACGGAAACCACCGTCGGCCGCGCACTGCTGTCCGAGATCCTCCCCGACGGCATCCCGTTTGCCGTGATCAACAAGACGCTGACCAAGAAGGAAGTGTCGCGGGTCATCAACTACGTCTACCGCAAGGCCGGCACCAAGGACACCGTGGTGTTCGCCGACCAGCTGATGTACACCGGGTTCCGCATGTCCACGCGGGCCGGTATCAGCTTCTGCCTCGACGACATCATGGTGCCGGAAGAAAAGCCGGCCCTGCTGGCAGCGGCCCAGGCCAAGGTCAAGGAGATCGACGACGAGTACAGCGCCGGTCTGACCACCCAGGGCGAGCGTTACAACCGCGTGGTCGACATCTGGTCGCGCGCCAATGACGACATCTCCAAGGCGATGATGGCCAAGATCGGCACCGAGCCGGTCATCGACCGCGAAGGCAAGGAAGTGCGTCAGCCGTCGTTCAACAGCGTGTTCATGATGGCGGACTCCGGTGCTCGTGGTAGCGCCGCGCAGATCCGTCAGCTGGCCGGTATGCGCGGCCTGATGGCCAAGCCGGACGGCTCCATCATTGAAACGCCGATCACGGCCAACTTCCGTGAAGGCCTGAACGTGCTGCAGTACTTCATCTCCACCCACGGCGCCCGTAAGGGTCTGGCCGACACCGCGCTGAAGACGGCCAACTCCGGCTATCTCACGCGGCGTCTGGTGGACGTGGCGCAGGATGTGGTGGTGACCGCAGAAGATTGCGGCACCGACCAGGGCCTGCTGATGATGCCCATCGTCGAAGGCGGTGACGTGCTGGAACCGTTGCGCGATCGCGTGCTCGGCCGCACGGTGCAGCGCGACGTCTACAAGCCCGGCACCGAGGATCTGATCATCGAGGCCGGCACTTTGCTCGACGAAGCCTGGGTCGACGTGCTGGAGCAGAACAGCGTCGATGAAATCTGGGTGCGCTCGTCGATCACCTGTGAACTGCCGTTCGGGATCTGCGCCAAGTGCTACGGCCGTGATCTGGCCCGTGGCCATCGCGTCAACATCGGTGAAGCCGTCGGCGTGATTGCGGCGCAGTCGATCGGTGAGCCCGGCACCCAGCTGACCATGCGGACCTTCCACGTTGGGGGTGCGGCCTCCCGGGCGGCCTCGGCCGACGGTGTCGATTCGCGGGCTGCCGGTACGGCACGCGTGCACAACCTGAAGACGGTCACCAACAAGGACAACCTGCTGGTGGCGGTATCGCGTTCCGGTGAAATCGGCGTCATTGATGCCAACGGCCGTGAGCGTGAGCGCTACAAGATTCCCTACGGCGCCACCATTCTGGTCAAGGACGGACAGGAGATCCCGGCCGGGCAGCGGCTTGCGAAGTGGGACCCGCATACCCACCCGATCGTGTCCGAAATCGCCGGCTTCGTGAAGTTCGAGGATTTCGAGGAAGGCCTGACCGTGGTTCGCGAGTCGGACCCGCTGACCGGCGTCACCACGCTGGTCATCACCGACCCGAAGAGTCGTGGCGCGGCCGGCAAGGACCTGCGCCCGATGATCCGCCTGGTCGACGCCAAGGGGCAGCAGCTGAGCTTCCCCGGCGCCGACATCCCGGCGTCCTACGCGCTGCCGCCGAAGGCGGTGGTCACGGTCGAGAATGAGGACGAGATTCTGGTCGGCACGATTGTCGCCCGTATCCCGCAGGAAGCCTCGAAGAGCCGCGACATCACCGGCGGTCTGCCGCGCGTCGCCGACCTCTTCGAAGCGCGCAAGCCGAAAGAGCCGGCGGTGCTGGCCGAGGCCTCCGGCACCATCAAGTTCGGTGCCGGTACCAAGGGCAAGCAGCGCATCAAGATCGTGCAGGGCGACGGCGAAGAAGTCGAAATCCTGGTGCCCAAGTGGGTCGACATCCGGGTGTTCGAGGGTGAATCGGTCGAAAAGGGCGAGCAGATCAGCGATGGCGAACCCAGCCCGCACGACATCCTGCGGTTGCAGGGCGTCACGGCACTGGCGAACTACCTGGTCAAGGAGATCCAGGACGTTTACCGCCTGCAGGGCGTGAAGATCAACGACAAGCACATCGAGACCATCATTCGCCAGATGCTGCGCAAGGTGGAGATCGCCGAGCCCGGCGACAGCCGCTTCCTGCAGGGCGAACAGGTCGAGGTCTTCCATGTGCTCGCCGAGAACAAGAAGGTGCAGTCCACCGGGGGCCGACCCTGCCGCTATGATCGCCAGCTGCTGGGGATCACCAAGGCCAGCCTGTCGACCGAATCCTTCATCTCGGCGGCGTCCTTCCAGGAAACCACCCGGGTGCTCACGGAGGCCTCGGTGCGGGGTTCGCGCGACGAACTGCGCGGCCTCAAGGAGAACGTCATCGTCGGCCGCCTGATCCCTGCCGGTACCGGCCTGGCTTACCACGAGCAGCGCCGCCGCGCCCGCGGTGGCAGCCTGTTGGCGGACCTGCAGGCCAGCGCCCTCAAGAGTTCCGGCAGTTTCGACCCGGTGGCCGGTGAGCGCGTAACGCGCATCGCCGAGCCCGCCGCCGACGTCGAGGCAGCCCCCGAAGCTGATGCCGCCGACAGCAGCAGCGACAGCGAAGATTGATGTCCCGCCGCCCCGGGGCCGTCTGGCCCCCGGGGCGGGGGTGACATCCAATGCAGTACCCCGGGACGGGTCGATCGAAGTGGATTGACTTGCCCCAGCGCCGCATTTATGATGCGCGCCCTTTCCCGACGGGCCTTGGCAGCTTTAGGCCCGTCTTTTCTTTGTCAAGCCGGGAAGTTCCAGACGTGCCAACAATCAATCAACTCGTGCGCCAAGGCCGTGTTCGCATGGTCGAAAAAAGCAAGGTGCCCGCCCTCGGCGGTTCGCCGCAGAAGCGCGGCGTCTGCACGCGCGTGTACACCACGACTCCGAAGAAGCCGAACTCGGCCCTTCGCAAGGTCTGCAAGGTCCGCCTCACCAACGGCTTCGAGGTGATCTCCTACATCGGGGGTGAAGGCCACAACCTGCAGGAGCACTCGGTCGTCATGATTCGTGGCGGCCGCGTAAAAGACCTTCCCGGTGTGCGTTATCACACCGTGCGCGGCGCGCTCGACTGCGCCGGTATCGACAAGCGCCGTCAGGGCCGCTCCAAGTACGGCGCCAAGCGCCCGAAAGCCGGCGCCCAGGCTGCCAAGAAGTAATCCAGGAGTTTTCGCATGTCCCGTCGTCGCACGCCTGAAAAGCGCACCATCCTTCCCGACCCGAAGTTCAAGAGCGAACTGCTCACGAAGTTCATGAACATGATCATGGAAGACGGCAAGAAAGCCGTCGCCGAAAAGATCGTGTATGGCGCGCTGGATCAGATTGCCACCAAGAAGAGTTCCGACGAGCCGCTTGAGATTCTCAAGTCGGCTTTCGAAAACGTGGCCCCGGCCGTCGAGGTGAAGTCCCGCCGCGTCGGTGGTGCCACCTACCAGGTGCCGGTCGAAGTGCGCGCCTCGCGCAAGGCAACCCTGGCCATGCGCTGGATCATCGATGCCTCCCGCGCACGCGGCGAGCAGGGGATGACCAGCCGTCTGGCCGGCGAGCTGCTGGATGCCTCCGAGCACCGCGGCGCGGCCGTCAAGAAGCGCGAAGACACGCACAAGATGGCGGAAGCCAACAAGGCGTTCTCGCACTTCCGCTGGTAACACCGATTCACCCGCTGTCCCGTACCCCCTAGCTCCACCACCCAAGAGGATTGTCCTGTGGCCCGCAACACGCCAATTGAGCGCTACCGCAACATCGGTATTTCCGCTCATATCGACGCTGGAAAGACCACAACCACCGAACGCGTCCTGTTCTACACCGGTATCAATCACAAGATCGGTGAAGTGCATGACGGTGCGGCAACCATGGACTGGATGGAGCAGGAGCAGGAGCGGGGTATCACCATCACCTCGGCGGCGACCACCTGCTTCTGGTCGGGGATGGCGCAGCAGTTCGAACAGCACCGCGTCAACATCATCGACACCCCGGGGCACGTCGACTTCACCATTGAAGTCGAGCGTTCCATGCGGGTGCTCGACGGCGCCTGCATGATCTACTGTGCGGTCGGCGGCGTGCAGCCGCAGTCCGAGACGGTGTGGCGCCAGGCCACCAAGTACAAAGTGCCGCGGCTTGCGTTCGTCAACAAGATGGACCGTGCCGGTGCCAACTTCTTCAAGGTGTACGAGCAGATGCGCTCGCGCCTGAAGGCCAACCCGGTGCCGATCCAGATCCCGGTGGGCGCTGAAGATGGCTTCCGCGGCGTGATCGACCTGGTGAAGATGAAGCAGATCCTCTGGAACGAGGAAGATCGCGGCATCACCTTCGATTACGGTGAGATCCCCGCCGAACTGCAGGAACTGGCCAACAAGTGGCGCGAGAACATGGTCGAAGCGGCGGCGGAAGCTGACGAAGACCTGATGAACAAGTACCTCGAAGGCGAGCAGCTGACCGAGGACGAAATCAAGGGCGCCCTGCGCCGCCGCACGATCTCCCTCGAGATCGTGCCGATGATGTGTGGCTCCGCGTTCAAGAACAAGGGCGTTCAGGCCATGCTTGACGCCGTGGTGGAGTATCTGCCGGCGCCGACCGAAGTGCCGGCCATCAAGGGCGAGGATGCGGAGACCGGTGAGCCGGTCGAGCGTCATGCCGATGACAAGGAGCCATTCTCCGCACTCGGCTTCAAGATCATGACCGACCCCTTCGTCGGCCAGTTGACCTTCATTCGCGTCTACTCCGGCGTCCTCAAGTCGGGCGACAGTGTCTACAACTCGCGTACCGGCAAGAACGAACGCATCGGCCGCTTGCTGCAGATGCACGCCAACAACCGGGAAGAGATCAAGGAAGTCAGCGCCGGCGACATCGCCTGCTGCGTCGGCCTCAAGGATGTCTATACCGGCACCACGCTGGCCGATCCGGACAAGCCGGTGATCCTCGAGCGGATGGAATTCCCCGAGCCGGTGATCTCCCAGGCAGTCGAGCCGAAGACCAAGGTCGACCAGGAAAAGATGGGCATCGCCCTCAACAAGCTGGCGCAGGAAGACCCCTCATTCCGGGTGCACACCGACGAAGAGTCCGGTCAGACCATCATTGCCGGTATGGGTGAGCTGCATCTCGAAATTCTGGTCGACCGCATGAAGCGCGAGTTCAAGGTCGAAGCCAACATCGGTGCGCCGCAGGTGGCCTATCGCGAAACCATCCGCGCCATGGTCGAACAGGAAGGCAAGTTTGTTCGCCAGTCCGGCGGCCGCGGGCAGTACGGTCATTGCTGGCTGCGTATCGAACCGCAGGAAGCCGGCAAGGGTTTCGAGTTCGTCAATGCCATCGTTGGCGGCGTGATCCCCAAGGAATACGTTCCGGCCGTCGGCAAGGGTGTCGAAGAGGCCATGAAGACGGGCGTGGTTGCCGGTTATCCGATGGTCGACATCAAGGTGACCTGCTTCGACGGCTCGTACCATGACGTCGACTCCAACGAAATGGCGTTCAAGATCGCCGGCTCGATGGGCTTCAAGGAAGGTGCCGCGAAGGCCAAGCCGGTGCTGCTCGAGCCGATCATGGCGGTCGAGGTGGAAACGCCGGAAGACTACATGGGCGACGTCATGGGCGACCTCAATCGGCGCCGCGGCATCATCCTCGGCATGGACGACAACATGGGCGTGAAGCTGTTGCGCTCGGAAGTGCCGCTGTCTGAAATGTTCGGGTACTCGACCACGCTGCGCTCGATGAGCCAGGGTCGGGCGACCTACAGCATGGAATTCAAGAAGTACCAGGAAGCACCCTCCAACATTGCCGCGGGTCTCGCCAAACAGGCGGCCTGAGGCTCCTCCGTTCTCGCATTCGAATAGACGACATCAGGGAAATCTGCAATGGCAAAGGAAAAGTTTGAGCGTACGAAGCCGCACGTCAACGTTGGGACGATTGGTCACGTTGACCACGGCAAGACGACGACGACGGCTGCGCTGACCAAGGTGAGTGCTGACAAGTACGGCAACACCAAGTACGTGGCGTACGACGAAGTGGCGAAGGCATCGGAATCTCAGGGTCGTCGTGACTCCACGAAGATTCTGACGATCGCGACCTCGCACGTGGAGTATGAAACGGAAGCGCGTCACTACGCGCACGTGGACTGCCCGGGTCACGCGGACTACGTGAAGAACATGATCACCGGTGCTGCGCAGATGGACGGCGCGATTCTGGTGGTGTCGGCGTCTGACGGCCCGATGCCGCAGACCCGTGAGCACGTGCTGCTGGCCAAGCAGGTGAACGTGCCGAAGATCGTGGTGTGGCTGAACAAGTGTGACCTGGTGGACGACGCTGAGCTTCTCGACCTGGTCGAGATGGAAGTGCGCGACCTGCTGGGCAAGTACGGTTTTGACGCTGACAACACCCCGGTGATCCGTGGTTCGGCGATGAAGGCGATTCAGGGCGATGCCGAGTGGATTGGCAAGCTGGAAGAGCTGTACAGCGCGCTGGACACCTGGATTCCCGAGCCGCAGCGCGAGACCGACAAGCCGTTCCTGCTGCCGGTGGAAGACGTGTTCTCCATCTCTGGCCGCGGAACTGTGGCGACCGGCCGTATCGAGCGTGGCGTGGTGAAGGTGGGCGAGGAAGTCGAGATTGTCGGCATTCGCGACACGGCCAAGACCATCGTTACTGGCGTTGAAATGTTCCGCAAGCTGCTGGACCAGGGCCAGGCGGGCGACAACGTGGGTCTTCTGCTTCGCGGTACCAAGAAGGAAGACATTGAGCGTGGTCAGGTGCTGTGCAAGCCCGGTTCGATCAAGCCGCACGCCAAGTTTGAAGGCGAGGTGTACATCCTGACCAAGGAAGAGGGCGGTCGTCACACGCCGTTCTTCAAGGGCTACCGCCCGCAGTTCTACTTCCGCACGACGGACGTCACGGGTGCGGTGGAGATCGAGCAGGAGATGGTGATGCCTGGCGACAACATTCAGATGAAGGTTGAGCTGATCAACCCGATCGCGATGGAAGAAGGCGTTCGCTTCGCCATCCGCGAAGGTGGCCGCACCGTCGGCGCCGGCGTGGTGACGAAGATCGTCGACTGATTTAAAAATAAAGCTTCCCAAGTTCACGGGGCGCGGTTATAATCCGCGCCCCGTTTTGTTCCGCTCTTTAAGACCTGAGTAATCGCATGGCCGCGACCAGCCAATCTATCCGTATCCGGCTTAAGGCCTTCGATCACCGTCTGATTGACAAATCAGCCAAGGAGATCGTCGAGACCGCAAAGCGTACCGGCGCCGTCGTGCGCGGACCCATTCCGCTGCCGACCCGCAAGGAACGCTTCACCATCCTGGTGTCCCCGCACGTCGACAAGGACGCGCGCGACCAATATGAAATCCGGACGCACAAGCGCCTGATGCAGATTGTGGACCCCACCGAAAAGACCGTGGATGCCCTTTCCAAGCTCGACCTTCCGGCGGGCGTGGAAGTGCAGATCCGCGTCAACTGAAGGAGGCCACGGACATGACGATTTCCATCATTGGCCGCAAGGCTGGCATGACCCGGGTCTTCACTGACGCCGGTGAAGCCATTCCCGTTACGGTCATCGAGTGCACGCCGAACCGCGTGACTCAGGTCAAGACCCTCGACACCGACGGCTACAACGCCGTGCAGGTGGCGGTGGGAGAACAGAAGGTGAGCCGCCTGACCAAGGCGGTGGCCGGCCATTACTCCAAGGCCGGCGTTGAAGCAGGCCGTGGTCTCTGGGAAGTTCGCCTCGATGAGAGCGAAATCCAGGGTTACCAGGCCGGTGCCGAGATCAAGGTTGACGCCTTTGCCGAAGTGAAGCGCGTCGATGTGACCGGCACCAGCATCGGTAAGGGGTATGCCGGTGTGGTCAAGCGCTACGGCTTTGGCGGTGGTCGCGCGACGCACGGCAACTCGCTTTCGCACCGGGCTCCGGGTTCGATCGGGCAACGCCAGACGCCGGGCAAGGTGTGGAAGAACAAGAAGATGGCTGGCCAGATGGGGAACAAGCGTGTCACCACGCTCAACCTCGACCTGGTCAAAGTGGACCTCGAACGCAACCTGCTGCTGGTAAAGGGCGCGGTGCCGGGCGCCGAGAACGGAAACGTCATCGTGCGCCCCACGGTGAAGGGCTGATTTCACTGGGGAAAAACGGCAAATGGATATTCAAATGAACACTGCTGCAGGCTCCCTCAGCGTCTCTGACGCGGTCTTCGGGGTCGAATACAACGAAGCGCTGGTCCACCAGATCGTGACTGCCTACATGAACGGCGGTCGCGCTGGGACCAAGGCGCAGAAGTCAAAAGCCATGGTGTCCGGTGGCGGCAAGAAGCCCTGGAAGCAGAAGGGTACTGGCCGCGCACGTGCGGGCTCTATCCGCTCGCCGCTGTGGCGGGGGGGCGGCAAGACCTTTGCTGCCGTGCCGCGCGACTTCTCCCAGAAGGTCAATCGCAAGATGTATCGCGGCGCCCTGCGCTCGATCGTCTCCGAGTTGCTGCGCACCGGCAACCTGATGATCGAAGAACAGTTCGCGGTTGATGCGCCGAAGACCCAAGGTCTTTTGGCCCAGCTTGATCGGGTCGGTTCCCGTGACCTGCTGATCATCACTGGCGAAATGGACCGCAATCTGTACCTCTCCGCACGCAACATTCCGCATGTTGCCGTCTGCGACGTCGAGGGCATCAATCCGGTGGCGCTGCTGCGTCATCAGAAGGTGCTGATGACCAGCGACGCGGTGAAAAAGCTCGAGGCATGGCTGTCATGAACGCAGAACGCATCCATCAAATCATTCTCGCTCCGATGATTTCGGAGAAGGCGACCCGGGTGGCCGAAAAGGCCAACCAGGCCGTTTTCAAGGTTGCCGGCGACGCCGACAAGCTCGAAATCAAGACCGCGGTTGAGCAGCTCTTCAGCGTCAAGGTGACCGGTGTCCGGACCCTCAACGTCAAGGGCAAGAACAAGCGCTTCGGTCAGCGCATCGGCCGCCGTTCCGACTGGAAGAAGGCGTACGTGTCGCTGGCGGAAGGCCAGGAAATCGACTTCGTCGGCAACGCGAACTAAAGGACGACACAGTCATGGCATTGATCCAGATGAAGCCCACGTCGCCCGGACAGCGTCACGTTGTCCGCGTGGTGACGCCGGGCCTGCACAAGGGTGCGCCGTACGCGCCCCTACTCGAAAAGAAGAGCCATTCCGGCGGCCGCAACAACAACGGCCACATGACCACGCGCCACAAGGGCGGCGGTCACAAGCAGCACTACCGGATGGTCGACTTCAAGCGCGCCAAGGACGGTATTCCCGCCAAGGTCGAACGCATCGAATATGACCCCAACCGTTCGGCTCACATCGCCCTGCTGCTGTTCGCAGACGGCGAGCGCCGCTACATCATCGCACCGCGGGGCGTGGCCGCTGGCGACGTGCTGCAGAATGGTGCCGAAGCGCCGATCAAGGCCGGCAACTGCCTGCCGATTCGCAACATCCCGGTCGGTTCGACGATCCATTGCATCGAGATGCGTCCCGGCAAGGGCGCGCAGATCGCCCGCTCCGCCGGCGCTGCGGTGCAGCTGGTCGCTCGCGAAGGTCAGTACGCCACCGTGCGTCTGCGCTCCGGCGAGATGCGCAAGGTATTGACCGAATGCCGCGCGACCATTGGTGAAGTCAGCAATGCCGACCACAACCTGCGCCAGTACGGCAAGGCCGGCGCCAAGCGCTGGAAGGGCATTCGCCCGACCGTCCGCGGCGTGGTGATGAACCCGGTCGACCACCCGCACGGCGGTGGTGAAGGTCGCTCCGGGCAGGGTAACCCGCATCCCGTGACGCCTTGGGGTCAGCAGACCAAGGGCCTCAAGACCCGCAACAACAAGCGCACGCAGCAGTTCATCGTGCGTAGCCGTCACAAGAAGAAGTAAGGACCAGGCCATGCCGCGTTCAATCAAGAAAGGGCCGTTTGTCGATCATCACCTTGCGAAGAAGGTGGAAGAGTTGGCGAATGCCCGTGTGAAGAAGCCGATCAAGACCTGGTCGCGTCGTTCGATGGTGACTCCTGACATGGTCGGTCTGACCATGCAGGTGCACAACGGGCGGCAGCACATGCCGGTCTTCATCACCGACAACATGATCAGCCACAAGCTGGGCGAGTTTGCGCCGACCCGTACGTTCAAGGGTCACGCGGACAAGGCCACCAAGAAGTAAAGGCCCGGACAGATGAATACTCAGGCCGTACTCAAGTTTGTCCGTATGTCGCCGCAGAAAGCGCGACTGGTTGCCGACATGGTTCGGGGCAAGAAGGTGGACGACGCCATCAACACGCTGAAGTTTTCGAATCAGCGTGCTGCCAGCGTCATCCGCAAGGTGCTCGAATCGGCGATCGCCAATGCCGAAAACAATTTCGGTGCCGATGTTGACGAGTTGAAGGTTCGTGAAATCTTCGTCGACAAAGGCCCGGTGATGAAGCGCATCATGCCGCGCGCCAAGGGCCGTGCCGATCGCATCACCAAGCCGACCAGCCATATCACCATTCGCGTGAGCGACGAGTAAGGAACCAGGCAAATGGGTCATAAAGTCAATCCAACCGGTTTCCGTCTCGGCATTTCCACTCAGTGGACGTCGAACTGGTATGCCGAAAAGGCCACCTACGGCGAAAACCTGAACAAGGACATCGCCGTGCGCAGCTTCCTCACCAAGAAGCTGGCGCAGGCCAACGTGTCCAAGATTCAGATCGAACGTCCTGCCAAGTCGGCTCGCATCATCATCCATACGGCGCGTCCGGGGATCGTGATCGGCAAGAAGGGTGAGGACATCGAGAAGCTGAAGGTTGAAGTCGCCGCGCTGCTGCAGTTGAAGCCGGAAGTGGTGCACATCACCGTCGAGGAGATCCGCAAGCCGGAGCTCGACGCCAAGCTGGTCGCCGACAGCATTGCGCAGCAGCTGGAGCGCCGCATCATGTTCCGTCGCGCCATGAAGCGTGCGGTGCAGAACGCCATGCGTCAGGGTGCCGGTGGCATCAAGATCCAGGTCGGCGGCCGCCTCAACGGCGCTGAAATTGCGCGGACCGAGTGGTACCGCGAAGGTCGTGTGCCGCTTCACACCCTGCGTGCCTTCGTTGACTACGGCACCTCTGAAGCCCGCACCACCTACGGCATCATCGGCATCAAGGTGTGGGTGTTCAACGGCGAGGTGTTCGACAACAGCCGTGGTACCCGCAAAGAAGAAGCCGCTGAGGCCGTCACGGCCTAAGCCCAGGAGTCGTCATCATGATGCAACCGAAGCGGACCAAGTTCCGCAAGCAGATGAAGGGCCACAACCGGGGCCTGACCTTCAACGGCAACAAGGTGAGCTTTGGCGATTTCGGCCTCAAGTCCACCGAGCACGGCCGGATCACCGCGCGCCAGATCGAATCTGCCCGCCGGGTGATCACCCGCTACGTGAAGCGCGGCGGCAAGCTGTGGATCCGGATCTTCCCGGATGTGCCCGTTACCAAGAAGCCGCTGGAAGTGCGCATGGGCTCGGGCAAGGGCAACGTCGAATACTGGGTTGCCAAGGTGCAGCCCGGCAAGATGCTCTATGAAATGGAAGGCGTCACCGAAGCTGAGGCGCGTGAGGCGTTCCGTCTCGCAGCTGCCAAGCTGTCGGTGAAGACCACCTTCGTCAACCGGACGATCCTGTAATGAAAGCGGCCGAATACGTAAAAGACCTCCGCGGCAAGAGTTCGCAGGAGCTGACCGATGAGCTGATCGCCTTGCGCAAGGAGCAGTTCAACCTGCGCATGCAGTCGGCCACCGGTCAGATGAACAAGTCGCACCTCGTGGGTGAAGTGCGCAAGAAGATTGCCCGTGTGAAGACGGTGATGCAGAGCCAGGTGAAGGCGTCATGAGCGAACAGCAGAGTGCAACCATCGCGGCCGACCGCCGCATCGTCGGCAAGGTCACCAGCGCCAAACCGAACAAGACCATCACCGTGTTGGTTGAGCGCAGCGAGCGTCATCCGCTGTACGGCAAGTTCATCCGCCGTTCGACCAAGCTTCACGCGCACGATGAGAACAACGAGTGCGGTGAAGGTGACCTGGTCGCCATCATCGAGACCCGCCCGCTGTCGCGCCTCAAGCGCTTCAAGCTGGTGGAAGTGATTACCAAGGCCGGGGTGGTGTCATGATTCAACAGGAATCCTTCCTGCAGGCTGCCGACAACAGCGGCGCCAAGCTGGTTCAGGTGATTCAGGTGAAGGGCAGCACCCGCCGCCGTTACGCCGGTGTCGGCGACCTGGTCAAGGTCACCGTCAAGGACGCCATTCCCCGCGGCAAGGTGAAGAAGGGCGAAGTGCACGACGCCGTTGTGGTCCGCACCCGCCATGCCATCCGCCGCCCGGACGGCTCCGCCATCCGTTTTGACAGCAACGCCGCCGTGCTGCTTTCCAGCAAGGGCGAGCCGCTGGGCACCCGTATCTTCGGGCCGGTCACGCGTGAATTGCGTGAGCGTTTCATGAAGATCGTGTCGCTCGCGCCGGAAGTGATGTGAGGTTGATGCAGCCATGAACAAGATCAAGAAGGGCGACGAAGTCGTCGTCATCGCCGGCAAGGACAAGGGACGTCGCGGCCAGGTTGAGCAGGTGTTTGCCAACGGCAAGCTGCTGGTCGACGGCATCAATGTCGCCAAGAAGCACCAGCGTCCCAACCCGCAGGCGGGCGTGGCCGGTGGTGTGGTCGAGAAGACCCTGCCGATCGACCGCTCCAACGTGATGGTCTGGAACCCGAAAGCCGAGAAGGGTGATCGCGTGTCGATCGTCACCGAAGGCGAGGGTGCCGATCAGCGCAAGGTGCGCGTGTTCAAGTCCACCAAGACCCCCGTGGACGCTTAACGGAACCGAAGATGTCAAACCTGCAAACCTATTATTTCGACCAGGTCGTGCCGAAGCTCCGCAAGGATCTCGGTCTCGGTGCGATGGAAGTGCCGCGCGTCAGCAAGGTCACCCTCAACATGGGTGTCGGTGAAGCCACGATGGATCGCAAGGTCATCGAGCACGCTGTCTCCGACATGACTGCCATCGCCGGGCAGAAGCCCGTGATCACCAAGTCGCGCCTGGCCGTGGCCGGATTCAAGATCCGCGAGAACTACCCGGTCGGCGTGATGGTGACGCTGCGTCGGGAACGTATGTATGAGTTCCTCGAACGCCTGATCACCGTCGCACTGCCGCGCGTGCGCGACTTCCGCGGCGTCAAGGTCAGCGGCTTCGATGGCCGTGGCAATTTCAACTTCGGGGTGACCGAGCAGATCATCTTCCCCGAGATCGATTACGACAAGGTTGATGCGACCCGCGGCATGAACATCTCCATCACCACGACGGCGAAGGACGACGCACAGGGCCAGGCCCTGCTCGAAGCGTTCGGCTTCCCGTTCCGCAAGTAACAAGCGAGCAAAGCACATGGCCAAGACGAACATGATCGAGCGCGAAAAGAAGCGCGCCAAGCTGGTCGCCAAGCTGGGCAAGAAGCGTGAGGAACTGCGCGTGTTGATCGCCAACCCCGAGACGTCGATGGAAGATCGTCTGGCGGCCGTGGTGCGTCTGCAGAAGATGCCGCGTGACGCCAGTTACACCCGTCAGCGCAATCGCTGCAAGCTCACCGGCCGCTCGCGCGGCGTGTACGCCAAGTTCGGACTCGGTCGCCACAAGCTGCGTGAAGCAGCGATGCGCGGCGAAGTACCGGGCCTGAAGAAGGCGAGCTGGTAAGAGGCCCTAAATATGAGCATGCATGATCCCATCGCTGACTTCCTGACCCGCATCCGCAACGGCCAGATGGCCCGCCAGAAGCAGATCGTCTCCCCGTCCTCCAAGGTCAAGGAAGCGATTGCCAAGGTTCTCAAGGACGAGGGCTACATCGCCGAGTACAACATCGTCTCGGTCGAGGGCAACAAGAAAGTCATTACCGTTGCACTCAAGTATTTCGAGGGCAAGCCGGTCATCGAGCGTCTGCAGCGCGTGAGTCGCCCTGCATTGCGCATTTACAAAAACAAGGACGAGCTGCCGAAGGTGCTGGGTGGTCTCGGTGTCGCCATCATTTCCACGCCGTCAGGTGTGGTCAGTGATCGCGCGGCACGTGCCGCCGGGCACGGCGGCGAAGTGCTCTGCATCGTCGCCTAAGCCGGAAGAAGAATCATGTCACGAGTCGCAAAGAATCCGCTGAAACTGCCGGCAGGCGTGCAGATCACCGCTGACGGCGGTGTGGTCACCGTGAAGGGTGCCCAGGCGTCGCTGAGTCTGCCGTTGCCCAAGGGCGTGGCCCTTGAGATCAAGGACGGCGAGCTGACCATGAGCCCCGATTCGATCGTCCGGGAGCCGGCCAAGACCGGTACCGTGCGCGCCATTATCGGCAACATGGTGGTCGGCGTGACGACCGGCTACGAGCGCAAGCTGCAGCTCGTGGGCGTCGGTTATCGCGCCCAGACGCAGGGCAAGGTGGTCAACCTGTCGCTTGGCTTTTCGCATCCGATCGCCTACCCGATTCCGGAAGGCATCACGGTGGAGACGCCGTCGCAGACTGAAGTTGTCGTGAAGGGTGCAGACAAGCACATGGTCGGCCAGGTGGCCGCCGATATTCGTGGGTTCCGTCCCCCCGAGCCCTACAAGGGCAAGGGCGTGCGTTACCTGAATGAAAAAGTTGTGATGAAGGAAGCCAAGAAGAAATAAGGCGGCGCTCGCGCCTGGCGCGACACCTGCTCGATCTTCCTGCTTCCAGAACCCGCCGTACGAGACCAACCCGAGAGACCTTGGTCATGAAAGACAAGAAAACCACCCGCATCCGCCGCGCGCGGCGTACCCGGTCGCATATCCGCGAACTGGGCGTGCATCGTCTGTGCGTGCATCGCACCCCGCGTCACATCTATGCGCAGGTGATTGCCCCGGATGCCGGGACCACCGTGGCATCCGCCTCCACCGTCGAGAAAATCGATCTGGAGAACGGCACTGGCAACGTCGATGCCGCCAAGCGGGTCGGCGCGCTGATTGCCGAGCGTGCCAAGGCTGCCGGCGTCACGCAGGTCGCATTCGACCGGTCTGGTTTCAAGTATCACGGTCGAATCCGTGCGCTGGCCGATGCCGCGCGCGAAGCCGGCCTGGAGTTCTAAGTTATGGCGAACAACATGCACTACGACGATTCACAGTCGGGTAATGACCTGAAAGAGAAGCTGGTCACCGTCAATCGCGTGTCAAAGACGGTCAAGGGCGGCAAGCAATTCGCCTTCACCGCGCTGACCGTGGTCGGTGACGGTGCCGGCCGTGTCGGCTTCGGCTACGGCAAGGCGCGTGAAGTGCCGGCCGCCATCGCCAAGGCGATGGACCAGGCCAAGAAGAACATGATTACGGTTGCGCTTCGGGGTGGTACCGTGCAGCACGAAATCTGGGGTGAGCATGGCGCCAGCCGCGTGTTTCTGCGCCCGGCCTCTGATGGTACCGGCGTGATTGCCGGGGGTGCGATGCGCGCCGTGTTCGAAGTGGCCGGGGTGCACAACATCCTGTCCAAGTCGTTCGGCTCACGGAACCCGATCAACACGGTGCGTGCGACCATCGACGCGCTCAAGAAAATGAATATGCCGTCCGAGATTGCCGCCAAACGCGGCAAGACGGTCGAAGAGATCCTGGGGGCCTGACATGTCTGGCAGCAAACAGATCAAGTTGACGCTGCAGAAGAGCCTGGCCAAGCGCCTGCCCCGCCACGTGGCCTGTGCCCACGGCCTGGGTCTGCGCAACCGCCATCAGACCGTCACCGTCGCCGCCACGCCCGAGAACATGGGCATGGTGAACAAGGTGGCCTACCTCCTCAAAGTGGAAGAGGTTTGAGATGAAACTGAATACCATCAAACCCGCTGCCGGCGCCAAGAAGGCCCGGACGCGCGTCGGCCGGGGCATCGGGTCCGGGCTCGGCAAGACTGCGGGTCGCGGTCACAAGGGTCAACACGCGCGCAAGGGTGGCTACCACAAGGTCGGCTTCGAAGGCGGCCAGATGCCCATCCAGCGGCGCTTGCCAAAGCGCGGCTTCACTTCGCAGCAGGCGCTGACCCGCGCCGAGTTGACCTTGTCGAAGCTCGAGAAGATGAAGGCGACCGAAATCGATCTCGCCACCCTCATCGCTGAAGGTGTGGTCCGTCGCGATACGCTGACCGCCAAGGTCGTGAAGTCCGGCTCGATCACCCGTGCCATTACCCTCAAAGGGGTGCTGGTGACCAAGGGCGCACGTGAAGCGATTACTGCCGCTGGCGGCAGCATCGCCGAGTAACCCGCAAGGACGCATATGGCCAAGAACCCCGCCGCCGCCGGAATGGTGCCCGACCTCAGCAAGTTGTCTGAGGTTCGTGGCCGCCTGTTTTTCCTGCTCGGGGCCATCCTGGTATTCCGGATCGGTAGCTTCATACCGGTTCCGGGGATCGATCCCGCGCAGATGTCCGCGCTGTTCGATCAGCAGCGCGGCACCATCCTCGACATGTTCAACATGTTCTCCGGGGGTGCATTGGCGCGGTTGTCGGTGTTCGCGCTCGGCGTGATGCCGTACATCTCGGCCTCGATCATCGTCCAGTTGCTGTCGGCGACGGTGCCGTCGCTGAAGGAGCTGAAGAAGGAAGGCGAGTCCGGACGTCGGCAGATCACCAAGTACACCCGGTATGGCACGCTGGCGTTGGCCACCTTCCAGTCGATTGGTGCGTCGTATGCGCTGCAGAGCAGCGGGGTGGCGTTCAATCCGGGGATCGGCTTCATCTTCGTCGCCTCGGTGAGCCTGATTACCGGCACCATGTTCCTGATGTGGCTGGGCGAGCAGATCACCGAGCGCGGCATCGGCAACGGCATCTCCCTGCTGATCTTTGCCGGCATCGTTGCAGGGTTCCCAAGCGCGCTGGCGGGCACCGCGCAGCTGGTGAGCGAGGGTTCGATCAGTGGTTTCACCGTCATTGTGGTGTTTGCGCTGGTGATTGCGATCACCTACGGCGTGGTGGTGTTCGAACGAGCGCAGCGTCGGATTCCCGTGCATCATGCCCGCCGCCAACAGGGCCGCAAGGTGTTCGCTGCCCAGACCCAGCACTTGCCGTTGAAGCTGAACATGTCCGGGGTGATTCCGCCGATCTTCGCCAGCTCGATCATTCTGTTCCCGGCATCGATCGTGCAGTTTGCCGGCGGGGATACCCCAGGTGGTGTCCTGCAGCAGGTGGTGAATGCGCTGTCACCGGGCAATGCGCTGTACACCCTGTTGTACGCGGCGTTGATCGTGTTCTTCTGCTTCTTCTACACCGCGCTGGTGTTCGACTCGCGGGAAACCGCTGACAATCTGAAGAAGTCGGGTGCGTTCGTGCCCGGGGTTCGCCCCGGTGTGCACACGGCCCGCTTCATCGACAACGTGCTGACTCGCCTGACGGTGGTTGGCGCGGCTTACATCACCGTGGTCTGTCTGTTCCCGGAGATTCTCCGGTCGTTCTACCCGGGGATTCCGTTCTATCTCGGTGGCACCTCGCTGTTGATCACCGTGGTGGTTGTGATGGACTTCATGGCGCAGCTTCAGGCGCACTTGATGTCGCATCAGTATGAGGGTTTGCTGAAGAAGGCAAACCTCAAAAATCCAGGCGCCGGGATGCTCCGCTGAGGCGGCGCACCCAGGTCTGTTCTTTCTCTCGAGGTTGATATGAAAGTCCGTGCTTCAGTCAAGAAAATCTGCCGGAACTGCAAAGTAATCCGTCGCAACGGCGTAGTGCGGGTGATCTGCACTGACCTGCGGCACAAGCAGCGGCAGGGCTGATCCCAAGTTGATTTCTGGGGCATGACTGAGTACAGTCCCGCCCCTTTTTCGAAAAGTAGCGCAGCAAGTCTCAGGAGTTTCGCGCATGGCACGTATCGCGGGGGTCAATATCCCGGATAAGAAGCACGCAGTCGTCGCCCTTCGCGCCATTTATGGCGTGGGGGCCACCCGTGCAAAGCAGATCTGCACGGCGGCGGGTATCGATCCGACGATCCAGATTCGGCAACTGACCGAAGAAGAGGTCGAAAAGCTGCGTGCAGCTGTCGGTGCCTTCGTGGTGGAGGGCGACCTCCGTCGTGAGGTGTCGATGAGCATCAAGCGCCTGATGGACCTTGGCTGCTACCGCGGTCTGCGGCATCGCCGCGGCCTGCCGGTACGTGGCCAGCGCACCCGGACCAACGCACGGACCCGCAAGGGCCCCCGGCGTGCGGTCAAGAAGTAATCGCTGTATTGATCAAGGCATAAGTACATGGCAGCCAACACGGCCTCCGCGCAGAAGCGCAAGAAAGTTCGCAAGAACATCTCCGATGCGGTGGCGCATATTCATGCGTCATTCAACAACACGATCGTGCTGATCACGGATCGGCAGGGCAACACGATTTCGTGGTGCACCGCCGGTGCCTGCGGCTTCAAGGGTTCTCGCAAGAGCACCCCGTTCGCCGCCCAGGTGGCGGCTGAACGTGCCGGCACCGCTGCTGCGGAGCACGGCGTCAAGAACATCGAAGTGCGCGTGAAGGGCCCCGGCCCGGGACGCGAGTCGGCCGTGCGCTCGTTGAATGCCGCCGGTTTCAAGATCACCAACATCACCGACGTTACGCCGATTCCGCACAACGGATGCCGGCCGCCCAAGCGTCGTCGCGTCTAAGCACAGGAGCACCAGAGATGGCTCGTTATATTGGTCCCACGTGCAAGCTCAGCCGTCGCGCTGGCACTGACCTCATGCTCAAGAGCCGCGCCCGCGCGCTCGACAGCAAGTGCAAGCTGGACACCCCCCCGGGGCAGCACGGCGCTCGCAAGATGCGTCTGTCCGACTACGCCCTGCAGCTGCGCGAAAAGCAGAAGCTGAAGCAGATGTACGGCGTGCTGGAACGGCAGTTCCTGAATTACTACAAGAAGGCGTCCACCAAGAAGGGCTCCACCGGCGTGATCCTGCTGCAGTTGCTGGAACAGCGTCTGGACAACGTGGTCTATCGCATGGGGTTCGGCCGCACCCGCGCCGAAGCCCGTCAGCTGGTCGGCCACAAGGCGGTGCGCGTCAATGGCACGCTGGTCAACATTCCGTCCTACAGCGTGCAGGCCGGTGATGTGGTGGAAATTACCGACAAGTCGCGGAATCAGGGGCGCATCGTCGAATCGCTGTCGATCGCTGCGCAGATCGGATTCCCCGATTGGGTGGATGTGGACGAGAAGGGCCTGAAAGGGACCTTCAAGACCGTGCCCACCCGGGACCAGATCCTTCCGGACATCAACGAAAGCCTCGTGGTCGAGTTGTACTCGAAGTAATCCACGGGCTCACCGTTAAACTGAGGTGGTTGCGTTATGCAGAATGTCGTCGCTGATCTATTGAAACCGCGCCTGGTCGATGTCGAGACCGTGAGCCCTTATCGGGCCCGCGTCACGCTCGAACCGATGGAGCGTGGCTTCGGCCACACCCTCGGTAACGCCCTGCGGCGGATCCTGCTGTCCTCGATCCCCGGCGCGGCCGTGACCGAAGTGCAGATCGAAGGTGTGGTCCACGAGTACAGCGCGCTGGAAGGCGTGCAGGAAGACGTGCTCGACATCCTGCTCAACATCAAGAACGTGGCGGTTCGCCTGCACAACCGTGAGGAAGTGTCGCTGCGGATCGAGAAGTCGGGCAAGGGCCCGGTGACGGCCGGCGACATCAAGGTCGACCACGACGTCGAGATCGTCAACCCGGAACTGGTGCTGGCCCATCTCACCGGTGGCAAGCTCAACGCCACGCTGAAGATCACCCGTGGTCGCGGCTACGTGCCGGCGACCAGCCTCGAGCGTGAGGAAGAGACCCGTGGCGTTGGCGTACTCAAGCTGGACGCGTCCTACAGCCCGGTCCGCCGCGTCAGCTACGGCGTTGAGCGTGCCCGCGTCGCCCAGCGCACCGACCTCGACAAGCTGGTGCTGGATGTCGACACCAACGGGAGCGTCGAGCCGGGTGAAGCGGTGCGGTTGGCTGCACGCATCCTGCGCGACCAGCTGGCGGTGTTTGTCGACCTTGAAGCCGAGGCCGCAACGCAGACCAGCACCGCTACCAAGACGGATCTCGCCCCCATCCTGTTCCGCCCGATCGACGATCTGGAACTGACGGTGCGGTCGGCAAACTGTCTCAAGGCCGAGAACCTGTACTACATCGGCGACCTGGTGCAGCGCACCGAGATCGAACTGATGAAGACGCCGAACCTCGGCAAGAAGTCGCTCAACGAAATCAAGGAAGCGCTGCGCGCCCAGGAACTCGAGCTTGGAATGAAGCTCGACAACTGGTCGTCGCCCAAGACCGTTGCCTAACGGTTAGCGTCGGCATACAGACAAGGAACAGACCATGCGTCACACCATTGCCGGCCGCGCGTTCGGCCGTAGCCCCAGCCACCGCAAGGCGACGATGCAGTCGATCGCCGTGGCCCTGATCAAGCACGAGATGATCAAGACCACCGTGCCCAAGGCCAAGGAACTTCGCCGTTTTGCCGAGCCGCTGATCACGCGCGCCAAGCAGGACAGCGTGCATAACCGCCGTATCGTGTTCAGCCGTCTGCGTGACCGTGATGCGGTGCAGAAGCTGTTCAACGACCTGGCACCGCGTTTCAACGCGCGGCCAGGGGGCTACACCCGCATCATGCGGTGTGGCTTCCGTGCCGGCGACAATGCCCCGATGGCCTACATCGAGCTGATCGACCGCAAGGCTGCTGAGGCTGCACCGGCGACCACGGACGCTGCTGACGCCTGAGTCGGCGGTAGCGGTTCCACGAAAGGCACCTTCGGGTGCCTTTCGTGTTTTCGGAGCCGATGTCGTGGGGCATACATGCGGGCGTCGGGATGCTAATATTAATGCTTCGCATTTGCGGCAAGGATGTCGCCCCATTCCGGATACCGGCAAGGACCTGCAGTGAAGTCGTTGACCCTCATGCTCATGCGCTGTGGCGCCGCGGGACTTCTTTACAGCAGCGTCGTGGCAGCGGCGCCGACCGCGACGGTGGAACGCGCCATCGACGAGCAGACCGCCATCGAAGCCGCAGCGCAGGCCACCCAGGCGCGGATCGACCAACTCGATGACCGCGCCCGTGCGGCGGTCGAGGCCTATCGTGAAGCGCTGCAGGCCACCGACAGCCTCAAGCGTTACAACGACCAGATGGCGCTGCAGTTGCAGTCGCAGACCCGTGAACTGGCTTCGATGGGCGATCAGCTCGAAGAGCTGGACGTCACCGCGCGCGAGATCGTCCCGTTGTTGCAGCGGATGCTGGACACCCTGGTGCAGTTCGTGGCGCTTGATGCGCCGTTCCTGCAGCGCGAGCGCCAGGACCGGCTGGACACGCTGCAGGCCCTGATGGTGCGCGCCGATGTCTCGGTGGCGGAGAAGTATCGCCGGGTCACCGAGGCCTACCAGGTCGAGATGGAATACGGGCGCACCCTGGAGGCCTATCAGGCGCCGCTCGGGGGCGATGACGAGCGCGTGGTGCAGTTCCTCCGGGTCGGGCGCATCGCCCTGCTCTATCAGACGCTGGATGGCGATGAAACCGGCTATTGGCACCCCGGCGAGCAGGGCTTCGTGATGGACGATCACTACCATGCTGCGGTGCGTGATGGTCTCAAGGTCGCACGCAAACAATCGGCACCGCAGTTGCTGACGTTGCCGCTGCCCGCTGCCGGAGCCGGCTCATGACGCGCGCCATTGTCGCCCTTGCCCTGACGTTCTGCAGCCTGTCCCTGATGGCGGCCGAGCCGGGCGCACCGAAGAGTATCGACGAATTGCTGGCGCAGACGCGCGCGGTCCGTGCCGACGAGGCGCGCGCCAATGCGGCCCGGGTTCAGCGGTTCATTGACCAGCTCGATCAGCAGCAGCGGCTGCAGGCCGAGGCCGAGGCGGCGCGTGCCGCGGAGGAACGTCGAGCCGACCGGCTGTCGACCGAATTTGATGCCAACGAACGCCGGCTCACCGAGTTGCAGCAGCAGCTGGATGCCAAGGCCGGGCATTTGGGCGAAATGTTCGGGGTGGTGCGCCAGGTGGCCGGGGATGTCAGTGCGGTGGCGATGAACTCACTGGTCACCGTGCAGTATCCCCAGCGGCAGGCGCCATTGACAGCGCTGGCCAACAGCACCCGTCTGCCGTCCATCGAGGCGCTGGAGACGCTCTGGTTCGAAATGCTGCGAGAGATGAACGAGAGCGGCAAGGTCGCCCGGTTCCAGGCCCCGGTGGTGGCGCCCGATGGCACTCGCAGCACGCTCGATGTGCTGCGTGCCGGCAGCTTCAACGTGGTCGCCGACGACCGTTTTCTCAGCTACCTGACGGGTGAACAGACGCTGACGACACTCGCGGCCCAGCCGGAACGGCGCTTCCGCCGTCTGGCAGAAAACCTGTTCGAGGCCCGCGACGGCATGGTCGAAACGGTGATCGATCCCACCCGCGGGTCGCTGCTGTCGGTGCTGGTGCAGACGCCCGGTTGGCGCGAGCAGGTTCAGGCCGGCGGGCTGGTGGGCTACGTGATCCTTGCGCTTGGCCTGTTCGGGCTGGTGATTGCCGGCGAGCGGTTCTTCGCGCTCGGCGCTGTCGATCGCCGGGTGCGCGCACAGCGGCAGCAGCTGACCCAACCAACCGATGACAACCCACTCGGCCGCGTTCTGAACGTCTATCACCGTGATCCGCACACCGATCATGAGACGCTGGAGCTGCGGCTCGACGAAGCCGTATTGCGGGAGATCCCGGCGCTCGAACGACGCCTGCCATGGCTGAAGATTCTGGCGGCGGTGGCCCCGCTGCTGGGGCTGCTGGGCACCGTGACCGGGATGATCCTGACGTTCCAGCAGATCACCCTGTTCGGCACCGGCGACCCGAAACAGATGGCTGGCGGCATTTCCCAGGCATTGGTTACCACCGTGCTCGGCCTGGTGGTAGCGATCCCGATGGTCTTGTTGCATAGCTGGTTGTCCGGCCGCAGCAAGGATCTGGTGCAGGTCCTGGAAGAGGAAAGCGCCGGGCTGATCGCCGAGAACGCGGAGCGCCACCGTGTCTGAACTGCTGCGCCCCCTGACCGATATCCGTGATTTCGTCGAGCTCGGCGGGCCGGTGGTGCAGGTGTTGCTGGTGGTGGCGATCCTGCTGTGGACGCTGATCCTCGAACGGGTGATCTACTACCGTCGCGCGATGCCGGCCGAGCTGGCGCGCATCGAAGCCGACTGGCAGGCGCGCGGCGATCATCGCTCGTGGTTCGCGCACAAGATCAAGCAGGGCTGGGTCTCCGCTGCCACCCGACGTATCCGCGGGCCGCTGCCACTGATCAAGGTGCTGGTCGCCCTGTGCCCGATGATCGGCCTTCTGGGCACGGTGACCGGCATGATCCAGGTGTTCAACGTGATGTCTGCGCTGGGCACCGGGAATGCCCGTGCGATGGCCTCGGGTGTCTCCGCCGCCACCCTGCCGACGATGGCGGGCATGGTCGTCGCCATCTCCGGGCTGTACTTCGTGTCCCGTTTCGAGCAGGTGGTGGAGCGGGAATCACACCGCCTCAACGACCACCTCGTCACCCACTGAGGCGCCGATGGCCCGCAAGCGCAACCGCAGCGATGATGAGGCCGGTATCGACCTGACGCCGATGCTGGACGTCGTCTTCATCATGCTCATCTTCTTCATCGTCACCACCTCCTTCGTCAAGGAGACCGGCATCGATGTCAGCCGTCCCAGCGCCAAGACCGCCGAGCGCAAGGAGAAGGGCAACATCCTGGTCGCCATCCGTGACAACGGCGAAGTCTGGATCGACAAGCGCAGTATCGACCTGCGGGCGGTGCGGGCCAACATCGAACGGCTGCATGCCGAAAATCCGGAAGGCGCCGTGGTCATCATTGCCGACCGCGGCTCCGAGACCGGCGTGCTGGTTCAGGTCATGGACCAGGTTCGCCTGGCCGGTGTCGACAACATCTCGATTGCCGCCACCGATCCACAGGGCGGCGGATGAGCGCCACGCGGGTCCTGTCGGCGCTGACGATGGCCGTCGTGGTGGCTGCCGCCCTGTTCTGGCTGATGCACTATCTGGTGCTCAGCCCGGGTCGGGAACGGACCGCCGTCGAACCTTTTGCGGGGGTCGACTTCGTGCGGGTACCCCGGGAGACCCGACTGGAGACCCGGCAGCGGGTCAAACCCGAACGGCCTCCGCCACCGAAGAACCCGCCGCCGCCCAAGCTGCGGGTACAGGCCCCCGCGCCCAGCCCGCAACAGGCGCCGGCACCGTTCAACATGCCCCGGCTGGATCTGGCCCCGAATATCGCCGGTGGCCCCTTCCTCGGCGGGTTTCAGGCCGGCGACCTGAGTGGTGACGGCGAGCTGATTCCAATCCTGCGGATCGCGCCGCAGTACCCGAGGCAGGCAGCGCGCGAGGGTCTCTCCGGCAGTGTCACGGTGGAGGTGGTAGTCGGCCCGGACGGCCTGGTCCGCAGCGCCCGCGTGCTCAAGGCCAGCCCGCGCGGGTACTTCGAGCAGGCGGCACTGCAGTCGGCGCGGCGCAGCAAGTTCCGGCCGCGCATTGTCGACGGTCAGCCGGTCGAACAGACCGGCACCTACGACATTGTCTTCAGCCTGGAGGGCACCTGATGCGGCGCCGCGCGATCGGGCTGCTGCTGCTGACCCTGGCCGCGCCCGCGCAAGCCGAGCGGCAGGCGCGCGGCAGTCTCGGCGAGGCCACCTATCGACAGCTCGACCGGGCGCAGACCCTGATGGCGGAGGATCAGCATGCCGATGCCCTCACCTTGCTGCAGCCGCTGGTCGAACGGGCCGGCAATGACTACGAGCGCGCGGTCGTGCTGCAGACCCTTGGTTACCTGTATGCCGATCAGGGGCAGTATGCCCGGGCCATTCCGCCCTTCGAGCAGGCGTTGGCGCTGGACGCGCTGCCGCAGCAACCCTACGAACAGATGCTGCTGGCCCTTGGCCAATTGCTGTTCGCGGAAGGCCGAATGGATGCCGCGATCGCCCGGTTCGAGCAGTACTTCAGCGAAGCCGGCAGCGATGCCGGCGCCGATGCCCATCTGATGCTCGCCAGTGCCTACGCCGACCGCAAGCGGTTCCGCGACGCCTTGCCGCAGGTGGACGCGGCCATCGCCAAGGCCAGTGCGCCCAAGGCCAGCTGGTACCAGCTGAAACTGGGGCTGCACTATGAACTCAAGCAGTTCCCCGCCTGTGCCGAGACCCTGGTGGCGCTGATCGCCCTGGTCCCGGACGACCCCCAATACTGGCGGCAGCTGTCGAGCGTGCTGTTCGAGATCAAACGCGACCGTGCCTCGCTGGCGGTGCTGGCGTTGGCGGCGCGCCAGGGGTTGCTCACGCAGGCGTCGGAGATCCGCAACCTGGCCAGCCTCTACCTGCTGCTGGAGATTCCGCAGAAAGCCGCGCAGGTGCTCGACGACGGTATTGCGCGCGGCATCCTGGCGTCCGACGAGGCCACCCTCAGCCGGCTCGGGGAAGCCTGGATCGCGGCACGCGAGTACGGCCGGGCCGACGACGTCATGGCGCGCGCCGCGGCGATGGCCGCGGGCGGTGAGCGGGCCCTGCGACTGGCGCAGGTCCGAATCGAGGACCAGCGCTGGGCGGCCGCCCTGGAGGCCCTCGATCAGGCCTTGCAAAAAGGCGTGCCGAAGCCGGGCGAGGCGCAGTTCCTGCGGGGCGTGGCGGCCTTCGAGGCCGGTGATCTGCAGCGCGCCGAGCAGGCCTTCACCGCCGCCATGGCACACCGTGAACGTCGCCAGGATGCGCGGGACTGGCTGGCTCACCTGCGCCAGCGGGCGGCCGAGACGGCTGCCGCCGCGGGGTCGCCTGGCTGATCCGCTTGAAACCGGCCGGTGGCCCCGGTAGCTTCGACAGGTTCCCGTCCTCTCAGGCGCGCGCCGGGTCACCGGCCGTGGTGGTTGTCTTCATGCGTCTCGCCATGCTGTTGTTGAGCCTCTGTCTTGCCCTGCCGGTGGCGGCAGAGCAGGTGCTGCGGCGGGGCAACGGTCCGGATGTCGAGACGCTGGATCCCCACCGGATCGAGGGGGTCGGCGCCTCTTCGGTGGTCCGTGACCTGTTCGAGGGGCTCACCAGCAGCGGGCCGGACGGCGCGCCGATACCCGGCGCCGCGCACGACTGGACCATCGCCGATGACGGCTTGCACTACCGGTTCTTCCTGCGCCCCACCGCCCGCTGGAGCAATGGGGACCCGGTGACCGCCGCCGATTTCGTCGCCGGCTTGCGTCGCAGTGTCGATCCAGCGACCGGTTCCAACTACTCGCAGATGCTGGCCCCGATCCGCAACGCCACCGCCATCATCGCCGGCGAAGCGCCGGTCGACAGTCTCGGCGTGGTGGCGGTCGACACACACACCCTTGACCTGTTTCTCGATACCCCCACCCCCTATCTGCTGGGGCTGTTGTCGCACTCGTCGGCCTATCCCGTGCACCGCCCCAGTCTCGCGGAATGGGGCAGCGGGTTTGCGCGCGCCGGCCGGCTGGTGGGCAATGGTGCCTACCGCCTGCAGGACTGGGCCTTGCAGTCGCATATCGAGCTGGTCCGCAACCCGTACTACTGGGACGATGCCCGGACCCGCATCGACCGCGTGTTCCATGTCTCCACTGAAGACATCAATTCCGAATTCAAGCGGTACCGGGCTGACGAGCTGGATCTCACCTATACCCTGCCATCGGCGCAGACCGCCTGGGCGCGCGCCAATCTGCCGGGCGAGCTGAAGATCCACCCCTACCTCGGGGTGTACTACTACGGTCTCAACCTGACCCGCCCGCCGCTGCGCGACGACCCCCGCTTGCGGTTGGCGCTGACGTTGGCGGTGGACCGCGACATCATCACCACCAAGGTGTTGGGCAACGGTGAGGTGCCGGCCTACACCTGGGTCCCGCCCGGGGTTGACGGCCACGTGCCGGCGACGCCGGAGTGGGCTGGCTGGACCCGCGAGCAGCGTCTGGCGCGTGCGCGCGAACTGTATGCCGCCGCCGGCTACGGCCCCGATCACCCGGCCGAGGTCGAGATCCTCTACAACACCCAGGAGGATCACCGGAAGATTGCGACGGTCATCGCCGCCATGTGGAAACAATGGCTGGGGGTCAACGCCACCTTGCGCAATCAGGAGTGGAAGGTCTATCTGCAGTCGCGGCGACAGCAGGTCGACACCCAGGTGTTTCGGGCCGGCTGGATCGGCGACTACAACGACCCCAACACCTTCATGGAGATTCTCCATTCCGGCCATGGCCTCAACGACGTCGGCTATGCCAATCCCGCGTTCGATGCGCTGCTCGACGCCGCCAGCCGCGAGACCGATCTGTCGCAGCGGGCACGGCTGATGCACGATGCCGAGCAGCAGATTCTGGCGGATCTGCCGGTGCTGCCGATCTACTTCTATGTGACCAAGCGGCTGGTCAAGCCTTGGGTGAAGGGGTGGACCGGCAACATCATGGACCACCATCCGACGCAGCGGCTGGCCATCGAGGGGCGCCCGCCATGATCGGTTTCGCGTTGCGGCGTCTGGCCTCGGCGGTGCCGACACTGCTGGTGCTGGTGGTGTTGGCGTTCTGCATGATGCGGGCGGCGCCGGGCGGGCCGTTCGACAGCGAACGGGTGTTGCCGGAGGAGGTGAAGGCACAGCTCGAGGCCGCCTATCGGCTTGACCTGCCGTTGTACGAACAGCTCTGGCGCTATCTGGCCGATGTGCTGCGGGGCGATCTGGGTCCGTCCTTCCAGTACGCCGAGTACAGCGTCAACGAACTGATCGGGCAGGGCTTTCCGGTGTCATTGCAGCTGGGTCTCGGTGCCCTGCTGCTGGCCTTGCTGGTGGGCGGTAGTGCCGGCATCTGGGCGGCGGTGCGCCAGAACCGGACAAGCGATCACGCCGTGATGACCATCGCCATGACCGGCATCTCGGTCCCCAACTTCGTCGTCGCGCCGCTGCTGATCCTGCTGTTCGCCGTCACCCTCGGCTGGTTGCCCGCCGGCGGCTGGGAGGGTGGCTGGAAGAGCCGGGTGCTGCCGGTGATCGCACTGGCGCTGCCGCAGGTGGCCTATGTCGCCCGGTTGATGCGCGGCTCCATGATCGAGGTGCTGCGTCAGCCGTTCATCCGCACCGCTCGCGCCAAGGGGCTGGCCGCGCATCGGGTGCTGTTGCGTCACGCCCTGCGGCCGGCCCTGTTGCCGGTGTTGTCATACCTGGGGCCTGCCGCCGCCGGCATCATCACCGGCTCGGTGGTCATCGAGCAGATCTTCGGCATCCCCGGGCTCGGCCGCTACTTCGTGCAAGGTGCCCTGAACCGCGATTACAGCCTGGTGATGGGCGTGGTGATCTTCTATGGCGTACTGATCATCGCCTTCAACTTCCTGGTGGATCTGCTGTATGGCGTCCTCGACCCACGGGTGCGGGCATGACCGCCGCCGACCCCACCGTCGGCCGCAGCCTCTGGCAGGATGCTGCCCGTCGCCTGCGGCGCAACCGTGCCGCCATGGCCGCCACCGTGGTCCTGACGGTGATCGTGCTGCTGGTGATCGTGGGGCCGTGGCTGACGCCGTTTGCCTACGATCACATCGACTTCGATGGCGAGTGGGGCGCGGCCCCGTTCACCGCCGGCCACTGGTTCGGCACCGATACCCTCGGCCGCGACCTGTTCACCCGCACGCTGCACGGCGGGCGCATTTCGCTGATGGTCGGCGTGGTGGCCACCCTGGTGTCGCTGCTGATCGGGGTCAGCTGGGGGGCCATCGCCGGCTATGTCGGGGGTCGCGTCGATGCGGTCATGATGCGCATTGTCGACATCCTCTACGCCATGCCCTTCATGTTCTTCGTGATCCTGCTGATGGTGCTGTTCGGGCGGCATCTGGTGCTGATCTTCGTCGCCATCGGCGCCATCAACTGGCTCGACATGGCGCGTATCGTCCGCGGACAGACGCTCAGTCTCAAGCGCCGTGAATTCATCGAGGCGGCGGTGGTCGCCGGCGTTCGCCCGGCCACCATCATCCGGCGCCACATCGTGCCCAACCTGCTCGGGGTGGTGGTGGTCTACGTCACCCTCACCATTCCACAGGTCATTCTGGTGGAATCGTTCCTCAGCTTTCTCGGCCTCGGGGTCCAGGCGCCCGCCACCAGCTGGGGTGCACTGGTGGATGAGGGCGCGCGGGAGATGGCGCGCACCCCGTGGGCACTGATCTTTCCCGCGGTGTTTCTTGCCGCCACGCTGTTCTGTTTCAACTTCATCGGGGACGGGCTGCGCGACGCGCTGGACCCGAAAGACCGATGACCCTGCTCGACGTTCGCGATCTGGATGTCCGCTTTCACACCGACGACGGCGTGGTGTCGGCGGTGAACGGCCTCAGCTTCCGGCTGGGCGCTGGCGAGACGTTGGGCATCGTCGGTGAGTCCGGCTCCGGCAAGTCGCAGACAGCGCTGGCCATTCTCGGGCTGCTGGCCGACAACGCCGAGGTACGCGGGCAGGTGCTGTTCGATGGCGAGGACCTGTTGCGCGCACCGGCGGCGGTACGGCGGGCGGTGCGCGGGCGCCGCATCGGCATGGTGTTCCAGGACCCGATGACCTCGCTCAACCCCTATCTGCGCATTGGATTGCAGATGGCCGAAGTGTTGGAAACCCACCAGGGTCTCGGCCGCGCCGCGGCACTGGCCGAGGCGGCGCGCATGCTCGACGCGGTACAGGTCCCCGACAGTGTCCGGCGTCTGCGGGCGTACCCGCATGAGCTCTCCGGCGGTCAGCGACAGCGGGTGATGATGGCGATGACCTTGTTGCCGCGACCCGCGCTGTTGCTGGCCGACGAGCCCACCACCGCGCTGGATGTCACGGTCCAGGCCGGGCTGTTGCGGTTGCTGGGCGAGCTGCAACGCGACCTCGGGCTCGCCATTCTGTTCATTACCCATGACATGGGCGTGGTCGCCGAGGTCTGCACGCGGACCCTGGTGTTGTACGGCGGCCAGTGCATGGAACAGGGCACCACCGCCGATCTGCTGGCAGCGCCCCGGCACCCCTATACCGCCGGGCTACTGGCGGCGCGACCGCGGCTGGACGGGGATCGCCACCAGCCCCTGTACACACTGCCGGGGCAGCCGCCCGATCTGTCGCGACTGCCGCCAGGCTGTCCGTTCGCGCCGCGCTGTCCGGAAGTGGTCGACCGCTGCCACATCGAACGCCCGCGCTTGACCAACGATGCCCGGCCGGTGGCCTGCCACCTGCGAGCCCCGGGCGGGCCGCTCAGCGCTTCTTCAGCAGGGGCTTGAGGAAGCGCCCGGTATACGAGCGTTTCACCGTCGTCACTTGCTCCGGTGTGCCGCTGGCCACCAGCTCGCCACCCCCGCTGCCGCCCTCCGGGCCGAGATCCAGCACCCAGTCGGCGCGTTTGATGACGTCGAGATTGTGCTCGATGATCACCACCGTGTTGCCATGGTCGCGCAGGCGTTCCAATACCTTGATCAACTGCGCCACGTCGTGGAAGTGCAGACCGGTGGTGGGTTCGTCGAGGATGTAGAGGGTGGCGCCGGTGTCGCGGCGGGACAGCTCCTTGGCCAGCTTGATGCGCTGCGCTTCGCCGCCGGAAAGCGTGGTGGCGTTCTGCCCCAGCGTGATGTACGACAGCCCGACATCCATCAGGGTGCTCAGCTTGCGGTGCAGCGCCGGCACGGGCTTGAAGAACTCGCAGGCGGTTTCCACCGTCATGTCGAGCACTTCGTCGACAGTCTTGCCCTTGTAGCGGATCTCCAGTGTCTCGCGGTTGTAGCGGCGTCCGTGGCAGGTGTCGCAGGTGACGTAGACATCCGGCAGGAAGTGCATCTCCACCTTGATCACGCCGTCACCCTGGCAGGTTTCGCAGCGGCCGCCCTTGACGTTGAAACTGAAGCGTCCCGGCGTGTAGCCGCGGGCCCGCGATTCGGGGACGCCGGCGAAGAGGTCGCGGATCGGCGAAAACAACCCGGTGTAGGTGGCCGGGTTGGAGCGCGGGGTGCGGCCGATCGGCGATTGGTCGATGTCGATCACCTTGTCCAGGTGTTCGAGCCCGATGATGTCGTCGCAGGGCGAATGATGGGAGGCCGCACCGTTGAGGTGGCGGGCAGCCCAGGCCTGCAGGGTGTCGTTGATCAGGGTCGATTTGCCTGAGCCCGATACCCCGGTGACGCAGGTGATCAGGCCGATCGGAATATCGGCGTCGACATTCTTGAGATTGTTGCCGCGCGCGTTGCGGATGCCGATCTGTTTGTCGGCGTGCCATTTGCCTCGCTGCTTGGGCACCGGTATCGCCTCGCGGCCCGACAGGTAGGCGCCGGTGACCGAGCCCTCGGTTGCGGCCACGACATCGGGCGTGCCCTGGGCGACGATGCGTCCGCCATGGACACCGGCGCCGGGGCCGATATCGACCACATGATCGGCGTGGCGGATGGCATCCTCGTCATGCTCCACCACGATCACGGTGTTGCCGAGGTCGCGCAGGCGGAACAGGGTTTTCAACAGGCGCTCGTTGTCCCGTTGGTGCAAGCCGATGCTGGGTTCGTCGAGCACATACATGACGCCGACCAGACCGGCGCCGATCTGGCTTGCCAGGCGGATGCGCTGGGCCTCGCCGCCCGACAGTGTTTCGGCGCTGCGTGACAGCGTCAGGTAGTCGAGTCCGACATTGTTGAGAAAGCCGAGGCGGGCGCTGATCTCCTTGAGAATCTTCTCGGCAATCTCGCCCCGGTGGCCCGGCAGGGTCAGCGTGCCGAAAAAGGCTTCGGCATCACGGACCGACAGCTGGGTCAGTGCCGGCAGCGTGCGGTCCGCCACGAACACGTTGCGGGCGGCGCGGTTGAGACGGTCGCCGCCGCAGTCGGGGCAGGCCTTCTGCGAAAGGAAACGCGCCAGCTCCTCGCGCACCGCATCGGAGTCGGTTTCGCGATAGCGCCGTTCGAGGTTGGGAATGATGCCCTCGAACTTGTGGGTGGAGACCCGTTTGCGCCCGCCTTCATCGGGGTACTCGAAAGCGATCTTTTCATCGCCGCTGCCGTACAGGATCACTTGCCGGTGCTTGTCGGCGAGGCGGTCGAAGCGCTTGTCCGGGTCGAACCCATAGTGGGTCGCCAGTGACTGAATGAAGTGCCAGTAGTATGGATTGCGCTTGTCCCAGCTGCGGATGGCGCCCTGTGCGAGCGACAGTTCCGGGTGGGCCACCACCCGCTCGGAATCGAACACCTGCAACTGGCCGAGCCCGTCGCAGGTGCTGCACGCGCCATGCGGGGCGTTGAAGGAGAACAGACGCGGCTCCAGCGCCTCCAGCGCATAGCCGCAATGCGGGCAGCTCATTCTGGCCGAGAAGCCGATCGGCTCGGCATCGCTGTCGCCATGGGGTGCGATGGTGGCCAGCCCGTCGGACAGCCGCAACGCGGTCTCGAAACTTTCGCTCAGGCGTTGCTTGAGGTCGTCGCGCACCTTGAAGCGGTCCACCACCACCTCGATGTCGTGCTTCTTCTTGCGATCCAGCACCGGCACTTCGTCAAGCTCGTAGACGGTGCCGTCGACCCGCACCCGCACGAAGCCCTGGGCCCGCGCCTGCTCGAACCATTCGGCATGTTCCCCCTTGCGGCCCCGCACCACCGGCGCCAGTAGCATCCAGGCCGAGCTCTCGGGCAGTGCCATCACGGTATCGACCATCTGTGCCACCGACTGCGCCGCCAGCGTCACCCCGTGATCAGGGCAACGCGCGGTGCCGACGCGGGCGAACAGCAACCGCAGGTAATCGTAGATTTCGGTGACCGTGCCGACCGTGGAGCGCGGATTGTGGCTGGTCGATTTCTGCTCGATCGAAATGGCCGGTGACAGGCCTTCGATGGTGTCGACGTCCGGTTTCTGCATCATGCTGAGGAACTGTCGTGCATAGGACGACAGCGACTCGACATAGCGGCGCTGGCCCTCGGCATACAGGGTGTCGAACGCCAGGCTCGACTTGCCGGAGCCTGACAGGCCGGTGATGACGATCAGTTTGTCGCGCGGCAGATCCAGCGAGATGTTCTGCAGGTTGTGCGTGCGCGCGCCGCGAATGCGGATCGAGTCCATAGGGAGCTTTGGGTAGGTCAAACCGGCTAATATACGCAGACGCCTTGTTGCCTGCCCTGTTCCGGTTTCCGGTGGGCCTTTTCCGGACGCCATGCCCCAGGTTCTGCTCCCATGAATGCCCTCGAATGGCGCGCCGTCGGCGGGCTCTCGCTGATCTATGCGCTGCGCATGGTCGGCATGTTCATGGTGCTGCCGGTGTTGGCGCTCTATGCCCGCGCGCTGCCGGTGCCGGCGTCCGACCTGCAGATCGGCCTCGCCATCGGCCTCTACGGGCTGACCCAGGCGGCCTTGCAGATTCCGCTGGGCTGGCTGTCGGACCGCATCGGGCGTCGCCCGGTGGTGATCGGCGGCATGCTGGTGTTCGCGCTGGGGAGTTTCATTGCCGCTGAGGCCAGCAGCATCGAAGGCGTGCTGCTGGGGCGGGCGGTGCAGGGCATGGGGGCGGTGTCGGCGGCGGTCTCGGCCTGGCTGGCCGATGTCACCCGGACCGAGGTGCGGACCACCGCCATGGCGATCCTCGGCGTCGGCATGGGTGCCGCTTTCATTCTGGCGCTGGTGCTCGGGCCGGTGCTGGCCGGCGTTTTCGGCGTGCCGGGCCTGTTCCTGCTGACCGGCGTGGCGGCGCTGGTGAGCCTGCCGATCCTGGTGTGGGCGGTGCCCACCGGACCGCGACTGCCGCCGACCGCGGGGGGGCTGCGGATGGCCCTGTCGAGCGGCACCCTGATGCGCCTCAATGGTGGCATTCTGGTGCTGCACGCGACCATGGCGGCGCTGTTCGTGGCGGCACCCCTGGCCTTGGCCGACACCCTGTCGCTGCCGATGGCCGCCCACTGGCAGGTCTATCTGCCGGTGCTGCTATTGTCGATCGTGCCGGTGTTCCCGGTAATCCGCGCCACCGAACGGCACGGGCGCATGCCGGTGGTGTTTGTCGGCGCCATCGGCCTGCTGGCCGTGGCCCTTGGCCTGCTGGCCCTGGGCGCGAACACCGCAGCCGTGCTGCTGGTGGCACTGCTGCTGTTCTTCATCGCCTTCAATTTCCTCGAAGGCGCGCTGCCATCGCTGATCTCACGCGCGGCGCCGCCGGCATTCAAGGGCGCCGCGCTCGGGGTCTATGCCAGTGGCCAGTTTCTCGGCGGCTTTACCGGCGGGCTGCTGGGCGGTCTCGCCCTCGGCTGGGGCGGTGTCTCCGCGGTGTTTGCGGTGGCAGCGGTGCTGCCGCTACTCTGGCTCGGCTTCGCCGGGCGTCCCCGGCCAGCGGCCCCGGCCGCCGAATCCTCTCACCGACAATAATCAGGAGCTGCAAGCCATGGCACGTGGAGTCAACAAGGTCATCCTGCTCGGCAATCTGGGCCAGGACCCGGAAATGAAATACCTGCCCTCGGGCGGCGCGGTGGTGAATCTGCGCCTTGCCACCAACGACGCCTACAAGGATCGCGAGGGCAAGCTCGTTGAGCGCACCGAATGGCATTCGGTGGTGATGTTCAACAAGCTGGCGGAAATCGCCGGCCAGTACCTGAAGAAGGGTCGCACGGTCTATATCGAGGGCACCCTGCGGACCCGCAAGTGGCAGGACAAGTCCGGTCAGGACCGCTATAGCACCGAGGTCGTGGCCAACGAAATGCAGATGGTCGGGGGTGCCGGCGGCGGTGGTGGCGGTAGTGCCCCGATGGACGATGACGGTGGCTACAGCGCGCCGTCGCGCAGCAGCAGTGCCCCGGCCCGGGGCGCACCGGCACAGCAGAGCGCGCCGCCGGCCATGGATGCCCCGTTCGAAGACGACGACATTCCGTTCTGAGGGCAGTACCCGCTGTGCGGCAGTCGATCAGGCCCCCTTCCGCAGGGGGCTTTTTCGTGGGCGTCGGTCCGCTGCATCTAATCGTGCCCCGCGGCCGTAAGGCTAAAGGCCTGGGGGAGAAGCAGGGGTCACCTCGTTGTACCCGGCCCAGGTTGTGATCGGCGCATTCCGGCGCCGATCGCCAGACATGAGCCCGCATACAAGGAGTGACACCGTGAACCAACATCGAAATTTCCGCGCCCGTCGGACCGCCGTGGCTGCTGGCTGCCTGGCGGTGCTCGGCGTCGCGCTGGCGCCAGCCGCCATGGCCGCAACCTATACCGTCAATACGCTCGCAGACCGTCCGTTGGCGGCCCCGGTGATGGGTGAAATCACGCTGCGTGAGGCGGTCGAAGCGGCCCGCACCAACGCGGCGGTCAACGGCGCCCCGGCAGGCGATGCGGTTGGCACCGACACCATTGTCTTCGACGTGCCCGGGGTCAGCCCGACGATCGCCCTCATCGCCACCCTGGAGCTCGGCGGCGGACCGCTGCAGATCGACGGTGACAACGGTAGCAACCCCTCGGTTCGCCTGAGCGGGAACACCCTGAACCGGGTGTTCACGGTGCCGATGGCCGCCGGCGGGGCGAGCGTCGGCCTGGCGAATCTCAGCCTGACCGACGGCGCGGCCCTCACCGGCGCGGCCATGCTGATCGAATCCGGCCAGACCGTGAGCCTCGACGGCGTCACCGTCAGCAACAACGTCGGCGTTGGCACCGGCCCCACCCAGGGCGGCGCCATCGACAACAGCGGCACCCTCACGATCAGTGGCAGCAGTTTCAGCGACAACAGCGCCACCGGCCCGGGCGGCAGTGGCGGCGCCATCATCAACAGCGGCACCCTGCTGGTGACCGATACGCAGTTCACCGGTAACAGCGCCATCCGCGCCGGCGGCGCCATCGAGGACCGGTCCGGCACCAGCGCGGTCACCCTGATCGACGTCACCATGGACGGCAACAGCGCCGGTCCGACCCCCGGCAACGGCGGCGGTCTGCACATCACCGGTGCGGGCACCGACACCCTGGTCAACGGCGGGCTCTATCAGAACAACACCGCCCAGAACGAAGGGGGCGCGCTGTGGAATGATGCCGGGTCGACCATGACCATCGGCGACAGCCCGGCCGGCGATGCCCGCTTCCTCGGCAATGTCGCGCTCGGCACCGGTGCCAACAATGGCGGCGGCGCGCTGTTCAACAATGGCCGTGCGCTGCTCACCGACCCCACGCTGCCGGCGCCGATCATGGTGGTCCGCAATGCCGTCATCGACGGCAACAGCGCGGTTCAGGGTGCAGGCTCCGGCGGCGGCATTCTCAACCTCGTCGGCCAGTTGACGCTCAGCGACAGCACCCTCAGCAACAACCTGGCGAATCGCGCCGGTGGGGGCCTTGAAGATGTCTCCGGGCTGCCCGCAGTGAACACCACCGAGACCGTGGTCACCAATGTTGTCTTCACCGGCAACGACGCCCTGGGCAATGGTCCGCCGGGCAATGGCGGCGCCATTCACATCACCGACGGTGCCGGCACCAGCCTGACCACCATCAGCGGCGGCAGTGCCATCGGCAACCGCGCGCAGGAGGGTGGGGCCTTCTGGAACAACACCGGGCGCATGGTGGTCGACGGCACCGCGATTCGCGACAACGAAGCGCGCGGCAATCCGTTCCCGATGCCGCTGGCCAATGGCCAGACCTTCCGCGGCGGTGGCGGCCTGTTCAACCAGGGCGGCACGCTGGAAGTGGTCAACGCCACCATCGCCGGCAACCGGGCGACCGGTGATCAAGGCTCCGGCGGTGGCATCTTCAGCAATGTCGGCCGCCTGGTGGTGACCGACAGTGACATCACCGGCAACCAGTCCAACCGTGCTGGTGGCGGCATCGAGGATCGTTCCACCGGTGTGGTCGATGCGGCGATGCCGACCACCTCGCTGTCGGGCGTGCGCCTCAGCGGCAACAGCACCCTCGGGCAGACCGCTGTCGCCGGCAGTCCCGGCAACGGCGGCGGTCTCCACCTCACCGGTAGCAGCACCGTCGGCATGGGCGGGGTGATCCAGGTCAGCGACAGCACCGTCAGCAACAACTCGGCAGCGGCCGAGGGTGGCGGCCTGTGGAACTTCAGCGGCAGCAGCCTGATGGTGGTCACCGGAACCGTGATCGACAGCAATGTCGCCCTCGGCACCGGCGCCGGCGAAGGTGGCGGCGGCTTGTTCAACAACGGCGGCATCTTGCAGGTGAGCGGCAGCACCGTCACCAACAACGCGGCCGACGGCGCCAGCAACAGTTCCGGCGGCGGCATTCTCAACGTCAACGGCGGCACGGTGACGGTGGCCAACACGCGCGTTGCCAACAACCGCGCCACCCGCGCCGGTGGGGGTATCGAGGATGACGCCCGCATGGGGCCGACCTCGGTCAGCCTGGTGGAAGTCACCCTGGCCAACAACCTCACCGCCAGCGTCCCCGGTAACGGCGGCGGGCTGCACAGCTCCGGCGGCAGCAGCAGCGTCGTCATCGACCGCAGCACGGTGTCGGGCAACGTCGCGGCCAACGAAGGCAACGGCCTGTGGGTGTTCAGTGGCTCCAGCCTCGACATCAGCAATTCGACGGTGTTCGGCAACGGCCTTGATGGCGATCTCGTGGCCCCTCTCGGCGGCGGCATCTTCCTGCAGCCGGGGGCGATGCTGACGGCCACCAACGTCACCGTGGCCCGCAACGAAGCCGGGGTTTCCGGCGGCGGCGTGCATGTCAGCGACAGCGCGCTGCTGAACGTCACCAACAGCGTCATCGCCGACAACTTCGCCACTGCCGGCGCGGATGTCTTCGGCGCCCTGTCGGGTGACAACAACCTGGTGTCCCGCAGTGCCGGGGCCACGGTCAATGGTGACAACAACCGTGTCGACGTCGCTTCCGGCCTGGACCCCAACGGTCTGCGGCTGAACGGCGGCAACACCCGCACGGTGCTGCCGGTGGCCGGCAGCGCCGCGATCAACGGTGCCGACAACACGGCCTGCACGGCGGCACCGGTCAACGCCGTCGACCAGCGCAACCTGAGCCGTCTCGATGGCGGCAGCTTCCTTGGCGGCGGTTGCGACATCGGGGCCGTGGAGTCTGCGCTGCAGGTCGAGAACGCCTTGATCCTGCCGCTCGGCACCACCGTGCAGCAGGGCATGGGCGCGCCGCCGTCCACCGCCGTCCTGCCGGGCGATACCGACGTGCTGGCGCTCAGCGTCGCGTACCAGAACAACCGCGCGGGAGCAGTCCGGCTTGACGGTTTTTCGGGGACGCTGCGGGGCAGCGGTGATTTCGGTGCCGATGTCGTGGGACCGGGCGATCTGATTCTCGACACCAATGGCAACGGCTTTGCCGATGCCGGCGAGCAGAGCATCGGCAGCGTCAGCTTCGATGACAGCATGAAGACGTTCAGTGCCACCTTCAGCGGCATGGGGCGGATGCTCGGCGGTGGGCAGGTCGAGCGCTATGTTGTGCTGCTCGACTTTGCCAGTGATGCCGCCATGGCCCAGGCCACGCCAGCGCGCACGGTCGGGTTCACGTTGTTGGCCGGCGTGCCGCTGGCGCTGTTCGGCCTGGCCGGCGTTGGTGGCGCCCTGGGGCGCCGCCGTACTGCCGTCGTGCTGATTGCGATCGCGGCGGCCGGCCTGTTGGCCGGTTGCGATGGCTCGGATGGCCGCAACGGTGTCGACGGCATGGACGGCGACAACGGCGCTCAGGGTCCGGTCGGTCCGATCGGCCCGGTCGGTCCTGACGGCGACCCGGGTGATCCGGCGCCGCGGCCGCTGACCTACCAGCTGCAGTTCACCGGGTTTCAGGGTGCGGACAGCGACGGCATGATGCTGAATGACCCGGCGACTGTGCTGCAGGGTCCGTTGATCACCGTCTTCCCGTAACCGGGGTGCGGTAACGAAAAAGCCCTCCGGAGACGGAGGGCTTTTTCATGTCTGACTGCGGCGGTTGACCGGGGTGCAGGCTCAGAGTCTGAACTGTTCGCCCAGATAAACCTTGCGCACCATCTCGTTGGCCAGCAGATCACCGGGTTGCCCTTCGGCGATCACCGCGCCCTCGGCGAGGATATAGGCGCGTTCGCACAGCGCCAGGGTTTCGCGGACGTTGTGATCGGTGATCAACACGCCGATGCCGCGGTCGCGCAGGTGATGGACGATCTGCTGGATGTCGCCGACCGCAATCGGGTCGACCCCGGCGAAGGGCTCGTCGAGCAAGATGAAGCGCGGGTTGGCGGCCAGCGCCCGGGCGATCTCGACCCGACGCCGCTCGCCGCCGGAGAGGGATTGCCCCTCGGCATCGCGGATGTGCGCCACATGCAACTCACCGAGCAGGCGTTCCAGCTCGTCGCGGCGTTGTGCGCGATTGAGATCGGCGCGGGTTTCCAGAATGGCGAGGATATTGTCGGCCACCGACATTTTGCGAAACACGCTGGCCTCCTGCGGCAGATAGCCGATGCCGCGCCGGGCACGTGCATGCATCGGCAGGTGCGTCACGTCCTCGCCGTCGAGTTCGATCCGGCCACCGTCGGCCGGCACCAGCCCCACCACCATGTAGAACGAGGTGGTCTTGCCGGCGCCGTTGGGGCCGAGCAGACCGACGATCTCGCCAGCCCGCACCGACAGCGACACGTCCCGCACCACGGTGCGCTGCTTGTAGCGTTTGACCAGGTGCTCGGCGCGGAGCAGGGCATCACTCATGGGCGCGCCTCCGCCTCGGAGGACGGATCCGGGCTCGGGCTCGGGTCGGGGCTGGGCGATGGTGTTGGCAACGTCACGCCGGTGGGCAGCGCGGCGCCTGCCGGGGGCTGGATGACGATACGCACCTGCCCGCCGTTGCCGTTGCTGCGCGCCTGAACCCGGCGTTCGATCAGGTTGTAGCGGATGGTTTCACCGTCGATGCTGTCCTTGCCACGGGTCAGCCGGGCCTGGCCCTCGAGGGTCACCCAGCCGCTGGCGGCGTCATAGTTGAGCACGTCGGCGCGGGCGGTGACCGGGGGGGTGGTGTCGCCATCCACCTGCGCGCCGCCGCTGTGCTGCAGGGTCGCGGGGCTGCCTTCGACCCGGGCTTTCAGGGGTTGTGACGTCGGCTGATCGAGGGTGAGGTTGTCACCTGTCAGCGACAGCGTGCTGGACTCCAGTCGTACATTGCCGCGATACACCATGCGGCTGTTTTCCGACCACTCACCCTCGTCAGCGGTGACCGTCACGGCATTGCCGCCGGCTGCCTGTGCCACGGCTGCGCCGCTTGCCACGGCCAGCAGCAGCGCAACCACCGAATTCCTGGCTTCAGCGCAGCGCATGGGTCACCTCCACATGATCCCGTAGGGTCAGTCGCCGCGCTTCCCAATCGGCCGACCAGCCGAGGGCCCGGGCACGCCGTTGTGGCGCAGTGACGGTGACCGGCGCGTCGGACTGCAGGGTGCGTGACATCCGGTCGATCCACACCGGACCGGCCACCAGTGCCAGGGCGCTGTCGCCGGTGCCGGCTTCGGCGCTGACCGGAGCGTCCAGGCGCAGCCGCTCACCGCCGGGGGGCACGCTGCCACTGGGCGCCTGCAGGCGCCAGGCGTCGCTTTGGCCCAGCTGCTCGACGGTCAGCGCGCCGAGCTCCAGCCGCTCGTCAGCATAGGCACGCAGGACATGCGCGCGGGCGATGATGCTGGGCGCGCCGTCGTCATCGAACCGTTGCCAGTGCGCGCCCTCGACGACATAGCGCGGAGCGGCCTCGCGATCCGGGGTGGTGGGCAGGCCCTCGCCCACCGGGCGCCACCACAGGCCGACGGCCAGCAGCGCCGCAACCATCAGGATGCCGAGCCAGGCCGGCATCAGCCGTCGCCCCGGGCCGTCAGCAACAGATCGATCACCTCGCGCACGGCGCCGTGACCGCCGGGATACCGGCTGACCCAGTGGGCGGCCACCAGCGCGCGGTCGTGGGCATCGGCCGGCGCACAGGCCAGCCCCACCCGCGCGAACAGCGGCAGGTCGGGTACGTCGTCGCCGACATGCGCGCAGTCGGCATCCTTCAGGCCCAGTTGCGACAGGATCGCCTCGTAGGCCGGCAGCTTGTCCTCGCGGTCGAGCACGATGTGCTGGACGCCGAGAAACTGCAGACGCTGCCGCATGGCCTCGGAGGGGCGTCCGGAAATCACCGCCACCTGCAGCCCGCGTTTGATCCACTGGCGGATGCCCCAGCCGTCGCGCACGTAGTTGGTCTTGGTTTCCTCGAACTGCGGACCAATGTAGAGCTTGCCGTCGGTGAGCACGCCGTCGATGTCGAGAAACAGGCATTTCACCCGAGCCGCCCGCTGCCGCAACTCGTCTACCGGCAGGCGCATCACACCACCCCCGCCCGCAGCAGCTCGTGCATGTGCACGATGCCCTGCAGACGATGCTGATCATCCACCACCATCAGGGCGGTGATCTTGTGTTCTTCCATGCGGGCGACCGCTTCCGCCGCCAGCGCGTCGGCAGCGATGCGCTTGCCGCCGGGGGTCATCACGGTGCCGAGGCTGACCGTGCGGACATCGTGACCCTGGTCCAGCACCCGGCGCAGATCGCCGTCGGTGAACAGCCCTTCGACACGGTCATCGTCGTCGACCACCACCGTCATGCCCAGACCTTTGCGGGTCATCACCAGCAGGGCGTCGCGCAGCGGGGTGTCGGCATGGACTCGCGGCAGGCGGTCGCCGGTATGCATGACGTCCGCCACCTTCAACAGCAGGCGGCGGCCGAGGGTGCCGCCGGGGTGCGACAGGGCGAAGTCTTCGGGTTTGAAACCGCGGGCATCCAGCAGCGCCACGGCCAGGGCATCGCCCATGGCCAGGGTCGCGGTGGTCGAGGCGGTCGGTGCCAGATTCAGCGGGCAGGCTTCCAGCGCCACCGATACATCCAGGTGCACATCCGCCGTGCGCGCCAGGGTAGAGGTCGGCCGGCCGGTCATCGCCACCAGCGGCACCCGCATGCGCTTGAGCAGCGGCAGCAGGGTGAGAATCTCGGCGGTTTCGCCGGAGTTGCTCATCGCCAGCACCACGTCGTCGCGCGTGATCATCCCGAGGTCGCCGTGGCTGGCCTCGCCCGGATGCACGTAGAACGCCGGGGTCCCGGTCGACGCCAGCGTGGCGGCGATCTTGCTGCCGATGTGCCCGCTCTTGCCCATGCCGGTGACCACCACCCGGGCCTTGCAGCCCAGCAGCACGTGGCAGGCCGCCGCAAACGCCGGATCGATGCGGTCGATCAGCGCGGTCAGGGCGTCGCGCTCGATCTCCAGCGCGCGTCGGCCCAGGGCCTGCAGGGATTCATCGGTCATCGGCGGTTCACCCCGTGATCGGGCTGGTGTGGATGAGATAGGCGGTATAGCCCACATAGGCGACCATCAGTATCCCGCCTTCCACCCGGTTGATGCGAGGGGCACGGCCGCGGGCACTCCAAGCGAACACCAGCACCGCCAGGGTGATGGCGATCATCATCGGCAGGTCGCGGTACAACACGCCCTCGGGCAGCGGGCCCGGTGCCAGCCAGGCGGGGGCCTGCAGGATCGCCAGCAGATTGAACAGGTTGGAGCCGAGGATGTTGCCCAGCGCGATGTCGTCTTCACCCTTCAGCAGGCCGGCAACACTGGCGGCCAGTTCCGGCAGGCTGGTGCCGATGGCGACCACCGTCAGCCCCACCACCAGATCCGACACGCCGAAGGCACGGGCGATGTTGACGGCGCCCCAGATCAGCAGTTGCGAACTGGCGATCAGCAGGACCAGGCCCACCACGATCCAGATCACGGCCTGCACCGTGGGGATCGCCGGTGGCAGTTCGCCCTCGATCTCGATGGGCGCCTCGCCCCGCTGGGCGCTGATCAACATCCAGCCGAGAAAGCCGACCAGACCGAGGGCCAGCACGGCGCCGTCGCGATAGGTCAGGGCGCCATCCACACACATCAGCCACACCGCCACGCTGACCCCCAGCACCATCGGCAGCTCGATTTTCAGCACCGTGTGCTTGACCAGCACCGGCCGCAGCAGGGCGCAGAACCCCAGGATCAGGGCGGTATTGGCCAGGTTGGAGCCGATCGCGTTGCCGATCGAGATGCCCGGGTTGCCCTGCACCGCCGCCAGTGCCGACACCGCCATTTCCGGTGCCGACGTACCGAAGCCGACGATCACCATGCCGATCACCAGCGGCGACACTCCGAGGCTGCGGGCCAGACCGGCACTGCCGAAGATGAAGCGGTCGGCGGCAAAGACCAGCAGGGTCAGGCCGGCCGCAACGGCGAGCCACGAAAGCAGCATGGGGAGATCTCGTCAGGAACGGTGAGTGTCGGATTGTAACGGACCCCCGTGACCGGGCGGTTCAGCCGCGGCGACGGAACCCGGCGGCGAAAAACCCGTCGGTGCCGTGGCGGTGCGGCCACAGGCGAAGCTGCGGACCGCCGCCGCCCCCGGGTTGCGCGAGGTCGGCCGGACCGAAGTCGGGGTGCGTCGCGGCGAAGTCGGCGACCACGGCCTCGTTCTCCTGTCGCGACAGACTGCAGGTGGCATAGACCAGCCAGCCGCCCACACGGACATGACGCGCCGCATCGCGCAGGACCTCACCCTGCAGGGCCGCCAGTGCCTCGAGGTCGGGGCGGTCGAGACGCCGCTCCGGGGCGCGGCGGAGGGCGCCACTGCCGGAGCACGGCGCATCCACCAGGACGCCGTCGAAGCGGTCGGCCAGGGGCGGTGGAAACGGCACCAGCTGCACCCTCGCGCCGGCTCTGCGCGCTCGTGCCGGCAGCCGGCGCAGGCGGTGGGCATCGGCATCGGTGGCACTCACCTCGGCGCCCGCTGCCGCCAGCGCCAGACTCTTGCCGCCGGCGCCGGCGCAGTAGTCGAGCACCGATTCACCACGCCGCAGCGGCAGGCAGGCGACCAGCCACTGGCTGCCCTCGTCCTGCGGTTCCAGCGTGCCATCGGCCAGCAGCGGATCGCTATGTGGCAGACGCCGCGACAGCCGCAGGCCGTCGGGCGCCCAGGGGGTGGGCTGTGCGTCGATGCCGCGGGCGCTCAAGGCGCGGCAGGCGCCGTCGCGGTCGGCGCGCAGTCGGTTGACACGGAAATCTGCCGGCCCGGCCTGATTCAGGGCCTGCGCAGCAGGCGACCACTCTGCGGCCGGCAGCAACGCCTGCCAGTCGGCCACCAGCGATTCGGGCAGGTTGTCGCGCACCGGCCAGGGCAGATCATGCGGCGGCGGCGGCGGCGGGTTCAGGCCGTACCGGGCGAGGTCCTCACTGCCCACCGCCGGATGTTCCGACAGCGCCGCGCCGATCAGCGCCGCGGGGTCGGTGTCGACCCAGGCGGTCAGCCGTCGCCAATCGCGGAGGACACCGTAGACCAGGTCGCTGACATGGGCGCGGTCGCGCCCCCCCATTTCGCGGTGGGCGCGAAAGCAGTCGGCGAGCAGCGCGTCGGCGGGTCGCTCGCGGGTCATCACCGCCGCCAGCACGGCGGTGGCGTGGCGGACCTGGGTCGGGTGGGGTGGCTTCACTTGATGCGGTCGTAGGCGGCAAGGGCGCGGTCGCGCGTGGCGGCGAGGTCGACGATGGGGGCAGGATAGCCCTTCGGCGGCACCGGCGCGGTCCACGGCATGTGCTTGTGCTTGCCGGACAGCGACCGCAGCTCCGGCACCCAGGCATCGAGATAGGCGCCGTCGGCGTCGAAGCGCTCGCTTTGCAGCAGCGGATTGAAAATGCGGAAGTAGGGCGCGGCGTCGGCGCCACAGCCGGCCGACCACTGCCAGCCGAGGGTGTTGTTGGCGAGGCTGGCATCGACCAGGGTGTCCCAGAACCAGGCGGCGCCTTCCTGCCAAGGGGTCAGCAGGTTCTTGGTGAGAAAGCTGGCGACCACCATCCGCACCCGATTGTGCATCCAGCCGGTGGCCCACAGTTGGCGCATGCCGGCGTCGACGATGGGGATGCCGGTTTCGCCGCGCTGCCAGGCCCGCAGGTTGTCGGCGTAGTCGGCAGCGCTGCGCCAGGGGAAGGCGCCGAACTTGTCGTGATACAGCGCTTCGGTCGGCGTCTGCGGGTAGTGGTAGAGCAGATGGTGGGCGAACTCGCGCCAGCCGATCTCGCGAATGAAATGCTGGACCTGCGGATTCAGCGGCCCCCGTGCCCGGGTGGCCGCCAGCACCTGCGCCGGGCCGATCTCGCCGAAATGCAGATGCGGCGACAGTCCCGAGGTGCCGTCATCGTCGCCGGGCAGGTCGCGGCGTTGCCGGTACTGCTGCACCGGGCCGTCGAGAAACGGGGTCAGGCGGGCCAGCGCGCCGGCCTCACCCGGGGTCCAGCGTGCCCTGAAACCATCGGCCCACGGCAGCCTGGGCAGCAACGCCAGTGTCTCCAGCGGCTCGCTGGAGACGGCCTTCGCCGGCCCCGGTAGTGCCGTCGGGGCCGGCGTGGGCGCGCGCACGTCGACCAGCCGCGGTTCGGCGTTGCGCCAGAACGGTGAGAACACGCGGTAGGGCTGGTCGCTCTGGGTCTGCAGGGTCCAGGGTTCGAACAACAGCGCGCTGTTGAAGCTTTCGACGGTCAGGCCGTCCTCACGCAGGGCCTCCTTGATGGCCGCGTCCCGCGTACGCACGGCCGGTTCGTAGAGGCGGTTCCAGAAGATCCGGTCGGCGCCGGTCTCGGAGATCAGCGCGCGCAGCGCCTCCAGCGTCGGCCCGCGGCGAATTACCAGCGGGCTGCCCAGCGCCGCCAGCCGCGCCGATAGCGCGGCCAGACTGTGATGCAACCACCAGTTGGCGGCCCCGCCAGGGGCCCAGGGCGCTTCCTCGTCGGGTGCGTATACGAACACCGGAATCACCCGTTCCGCCGCCGCCAGTGCCGCTTGGAGGGCCGGATGATCGTTCAGTCGCAGGTCGCGACGGAACCAGACAAGCGCGGTGCGGGACATGACAAGGCCGTGGGCAGGGGGGTAAGCGAATATAATGACGGGCTATGCCAGCCGCCATTCGTATCACCGACGTCTACAAACGCTATGGCGCGCTTGAGGCGCTCAAGGGCGTGTCCTTTGATATCCGCCCGGGGGAGTTCTTCGGCCTGCTCGGGCCCAATGGCGCCGGCAAGTCGACCCTGATCAGCATCATCGCCGGCCTGTCGCAGGCCAGCAGCGGCCAGATCAGCGTGATGGGACACGACACCGTGCGCGACTGGCGCGCTGCCCGGCGCTCGCTCGGGGTGGTCCCGCAGGAACTGGTGTTCGACCCCTTCTTCAACGTCGTCGACATGCTGCGGCTGCAGGCCGGCTACTTCGGCTGTGGCCGTGAGAGCTGGCCGTGGATCGACGAAATGCTGGAACGTCTGGACCTCGCCGACAAGCGCCGCTCGCCGATGCGCGGTCTGTCCGGCGGCATGAAGCGGCGGGTGCTGATCGCCCAGGCCCTGGTGCACCGGCCGCCGGTGGTGATCCTCGATGAACCGACCGCCGGCGTCGATGTCGAGCTGCGCCGCACGCTCTGGGCCTTCATGCGCGAACTGCACCGCAACGGCACCACCGTGGTCCTCACCACCCACTACCTGGAAGAGGCGCAGGAGATGTGCGAGCGCATCGCCATTCTCGACCACGGCGAGGTGAAGGCGCTGGAGACCACCCAGGGCCTGTTGGGTCAGCATCCGTTCCGGTTTCTTCGGATCAAGTTGTCCGGCGCGCCGTTGCCCGAGGCGCTGCGACCACTGGTCGATTCCGAGCCGAACGGGCAGATCGAGCTCAAGTTGCAGAGCGACACCCACCCCATCGGCGCGGTGCTGGAATCGCTGCGCCAGGCCGGCTGCGTCATCGAGGACGTGGCCACCCGCGAGCCTGATCTCGAAGACATCTTCGTGGAGCTGACCCGCGCATGACCGACATGACCCGCAATCCCATCGGCTTCCGCACCCTGTTCCTGAAAGAGGTGAAGCGCTTCACCAATGTGCTGGGCCAGACCGTCGGCGCACCCATCATCACCTCGTTGCTGTACCTGCTGGTGTTCGCCCAGGCGATGCAGGGGCGGGCGCCGGTGTACGAGGGCATCAGCTACACCGAGTTCCTGATCCCCGGACTGATCATGATGACGGTGATCCAGAATGCCTTCGCCAATTCCAGTTCCAGCCTCATCCAGTCCAAGGTGATGGGCAACCTGGTGTTCGTGTTGCTGGCGCCGATCGGTGCCTGGGAATGGTTCGCCGCCTATGTTGGCGCCGCCGTGCTGCGCGCCCTGCTGGTCACGATGGCGATGCTGGCGGTCACCCTGCCGTTCGTGCCGCTGCCGTTCGCGCAGCCGCTGGTGCTGCTGGCTGTTTTCCTGCTGGCGTCCAGCGGGCTCGCCGCATTTGGTGTCATCGTGGGCCTGGTCAGCCAGAAATTCGACCACATCGCCGCGTTCACCAATTTCTTCATCACGCCGCTGTCGTTTCTGTCCGGCGTGTTCTACTCGGTGCATGCATTGCCCGAGCTATGGGACCGCGTGTCCCACTTCAATCCGTTCTTCTACATGATCGACGGGTTCCGTTATGGCTTCTTCGGGGTGGCGGATGTCCCCGTCTGGCAGAGCCTGATGTGGTGTGCCGCCTTCACTACCGTGATGTCCGCCATCGCCCTGTGGATGCTCATGACCGGCTACAAGCTGCGCAAATAAGGACTTCGAGATGATGGACCGCAAACAGATCGAACAGCTCATTGAGGCCGGCCTGCCCGGCTGTGTGGCGATGGTGAAGGGCGACGATGGCCAGCATTTCGAGGCCGAGGTGCTCTACCCCGGATTCGCCGGCAAGACCATGATCGAGCAACACCGCATGGTCTATGCCGCGCTCGGCGAGCGCATGGGCCGCGAGATCCACGCGCTTGCCCTGCGCACCCGTGCGCCCAAGGCGCCCTGCGCCTAGAGGCCGTCGACCATGGACAAATTCGTGATCGAGGGTAATGGCCCGCTCAACGGCGAGATCGCCGCCAGTGGCGCCAAGAACGCCGCCCTGCCGATTCTCTGCGCGGCGCTGCTGTCCGATGCGCCGCTCACCGTCACCAATGTGCCGGACCTCTGGGACGTCGGCACCACCGGCAAACTGCTGGGCCAGATGGGCGTGAGCGTGTCACGACCGGATGCCCACACCCGGGTGCTCGACGCCCGCGGCATCACCACCTGCGTGGCGCCCTATGAACTGGTGCGCACCATGCGCGCCAGCATCCTGGTGCTGGGGCCGCTGGTGGCCGCGCGCGGCGAAGCCCATGTCTCACTGCCGGGCGGCTGCGCCATCGGCGCGCGGCCGGTGAACCTGCATCTGATGGGGCTGGAGGCCATGGGGGCCGAGATCAAGCTCGAAGGCGGGTTTGTCCACGCCAAGGCGAAGAAGCTCAAGGGGGCCCGCATCGTGTTCGACACGGTGACCGTCACCGGTACCGAAAACCTGATGATGGCGGCGGTGCTGGCCGAGGGGGAGACGGTGCTGGAAAACGCCGCCCGCGAACCCGAGGTGGTGGACCTGGCGCGCTGCCTGCGCGCCATGGGGGCCAAACTCAGCGGTGAGGGCACCACCACCATTCACGTTCAGGGTGTTGCCAAACTGCATGCCGCCGAACACCGGGTGCTGCCGGACCGTATCGAGACCGGCACCTACCTCGCGGCGGCTGCCGCCACCCGCGGCCGCGTGCTGATTCGCGACACCGATCCCGGCCTGCTCGATGCCGTGCTGGTGAAGCTGCAGCAGGCCGGCGCCATCATCCGTACCGGCACCGACTTCATCGAGCTCGACATGCAGGGGCAGCGGCCCAAGGCCGTCAACATCCACACCATGGCGCATCCCGGGTTCCCGACCGACATGCAGGCGCAGATGATGGCGATGAACTGTGTCGCTGAAGGCACCGGCACCATCCGCGAGACCATCTTCGAGAATCGGTTCATGCACGCCAACGAGCTGCTGCGGCTGGGGGCGGACATCCGGGTCGAGGGCAACACCGCCATCATCACCGGCAAGGAACGCCTGCAGGCGGCACCGATCATGGCCACCGACCTGCGGGCTTCGGCCTCACTGGTGATCGCCGCGCTGGCCGCCGACGGCGAAACCCTGATCGACCGCATCTACCATATGGACCGCGGCTACGAAGGCATCGAACAGAAGTTCCGCGCCCTGGGCGCGCAGATCAAACGCGTGGAGAAACTGCTCCCATGATCACCCTCGCGCTCTCCAAGGGCCGCATCCTCGACGACAGCCTGCCGTTGTTGGCGGGCATGGGCGTCGAGCCTGCCGGTGACATCGGCCGGCTGCTGCGCGTGCCGACCACCGTCGACGGCCTGCAGCTGCTCATCATTCGCCCTGCGGATGTGCCCACCTACGTCGCCTACGGCGCTGCCGATATGGGGATCACCGGCAAGGACGTGCTGATGGAGCACGGCGGCCAGGACCTCTACGAACCGCTGGACCTCGGGATTGCCGGCTGTCGCCTGTCGGTGGCGCAGCAGAAGGACGCACCGCCGCCGCCCGCGCAACGCCGCCTGCGGGTGGCGACCAAGTATCCGGCGCTGACCCGTGCCCACTTTGCCCGTCAGGACGCGCAGGTGGAGATCATCAAGCTCTACGGCTCGATGGAGCTGGCGCCGTTGGTGGGCCTGGCCGATGTGATCGTCGATCTCGTCGACACCGGCAATACGCTGAAGGCCAACGGCCTGGTGGAAACCGAGGTGATCGCGCCCATTACCGCCCGCATGGTGGTGAACAAGGCGGCGATGAAGATGAAGCACGTGGAGATCCGTGGCTGGCTCGACCGTTTTGCCGCCGCGGTGGGCGGTACGCCGTGAGCGCCCTGAAGATCCAGCGCTTCGACAGCCGTGAGGCCGATTTCAGCAGCCGCCTGGACGCGTTGCTGGACCGCGCCCCCGAGATCAGCGCCGACATCACCACTGTGGTCGACGACATCATTGCCGCCGTGCGCGCCGAGGGCGATGCCGCGCTGCTGCGCTACACCAACCGTCTGGATCGTCGCGCCGTCACCGACGCGGCCGAGCTGGTGTTGCCGCATGCCGAGCTGGAAGCTGCCTGGAACCGCCTGCCGGATGATCTGCGCGCCGCCCTGAGCACCGCAGCCGATCGCATCCGCCAGTACGCCGAACACCAGAAGATCGCGCCGTTCCAGTTCACCGATCGGCTTGGCAACCAGCTGGGCCAACGGGTCACGCCGATGGACCGGGTCGGCCTCTACGTCCCCGGCGGCAAGGCCGCCTATCCGTCGTCGGTGCTGATGAATGCCATCCCCGCCAAGGTGGCCGGCGTGCCCGAGGTGGTGATGGTGGTGCCGGCGCCGGACGGGGTGCTCAACCCGGTGGTGCTGGGCGCCGCATTCCTGGCCGGTATCGATCGCGTCATCACCATTGGCGGCGCGCAGGCGGTGGCGGCCCTGGCCTGGGGCACCGACACCGTGCCGGCGGTCGACAAGATCGTCGGCCCCGGCAACGCCTATGTCGCCGCCGCCAAGCGCCGAGTGTTCGGCCGGGTGGGCATCGACTCCATCGCCGGGCCGTCGGAGATCGTCGTCATCAGTGAGGCGGGCTCCGACCCGCGGTGGATGGCGATGGACCTGTTCAGCCAGGCCGAGCACGACGAACTGGCGCAGTCGATTCTGATCAGTCCCGATGCCTATCATCTGGATGCGGTCGAGGCCGCGCTCAACGCACGCCTGGCGGAGCTGCCGCGCCACGAGATCGTGCGCGCCTCGCTGGGGCATCGCGGTGCACTGATTCACGCCCGCGACCTCAATGATGCCGCCGCCATCGCCAACCACATCGCCCCCGAGCATCTGGAGCTGGCGCTGGACGACCCCGAAGCGCTGCTACCGAAGATCCGCCACGCCGGCGCCATCTTCATCGGCCGTCATACACCGGAAGCCCTGGGCGACTATTGCGCCGGTCCCAACCACGTGCTGCCGACCTCGCGCGCCGCCCGATTCTCCAGCCCGCTGGGTGTCTACGAGTTCCAGAAGCGCACCAGCCTGATCGCCTGCAGCCCGGACGGTGCACGCGCGTTGGCACCGGTGGCCGGACGTATCGCCGATGCCGAAGGGCTCGCCGCCCATGCCGCCAGCGCCCGCGACCGCGGCTAGGACGCACCCGCGCGACGGCCATGCGACGTCCCGCCTCACGCGCTGATCGTATTGCCCCGGCTACCCGGATCGGTGTAAGTCCGCGCCAGGCGACGCCATGCTGACGACCGTTGCCACCGTCTTTGGCGGCATCGGCCTGTTCCTGCTGGGCATGGTGCTGATGACCGACGGCCTCAAGGCATTGGCCGGCGATGCCTTGCGTGGCTGGTTGTCGCGCTTCACCGGCAACCGGCTGTCGGCGGTTGCCACCGGCGCCGGCCTGACCGCACTGGTGCAGAGCTCCAGTGCCACCACGTTGGCCACCATCGGTTTCGTTTCGGCCGGGCTGCTGAGTTTCAACAACGCCATCGGCGTCGTCATTGGTGCCAATATCGGCACCACCAGCACCGGTTGGATCGTGACCCTGCTGGGCCTCAAGCTGTCCATCGGCAGTGTCGCCCTGCCATTGATCGGCGTCGGTGCCCTGGCGCGGCTGCTGGGGCGGCAGCGTATTGTCCAGGCCGGCACAGCGCTGGCGGGCTTTGGCCTGATCTTTGTCGGCATCGATGTGCTGCAGGAGGGCATGGCCGACCTGTCCAGCCGGATCGATATCAGTCGCTATGCCGTCGCGGGGTGGGGGGCGCGGCTGACGCTGGTGGCGGTCGGACTGATCATGACCGTGGTGATGCAGTCGTCCAGCGCGGCGGTGGCGACCACGCTTACGGCTTTGTCGAGCGGCGCCATCAGTCTCGATCAGGCCGCCGCACTGGTCATCGGCCAGAACGTGGGAACCACGGTGACCGCGGTGATCGCCGCCATCGGTGCGCAGCCACCAGCCCGTCGAACCGCCGTCGTGCACATCGTCTTCAACGTCGGCACCGGTGCCATCGCCTTCCTGTTGTTACCGCTGTTTACCCAACTGGTGGATCGCCTGACCGAGACCTATCTCGGCGACAACCCCGCCCTGTCGCTCGCCGCATTCCACACCGCATTCAATCTGTTGGGTGCGGTGATCTTTATCCCGTTGATTCCCCGCCTGGCGCGCCTGGCCGAATGGGTGGCGCCGGACCATCGCTCACCACTGGCGCGGCACCTGGACGACACCCTCACCACGGTTCCGGCGCTGGCGCTGGATGCTGCCAGCCGCACGGTCGACGAGGCGGTGGTGGCCCTGGTGGCCTATCTTCGGGGCGCGCTGGCCGGAGCAGTGCCGGTGTTTCCACAGGATGCCTGCTCGGTGTTGCCGGCTACCGCCCAGTTTCTCGGTCGGGTGCCGGCGGTCGAGCCGCAGCGTCTCGGCGCCTGGACCGGGGTGATCCAGCGTCTGGAACAGGCCGAGGTACTGGCGGACCTGCTCGCAGAGCCGACGCTGCAGGAACTGCTGGCCTGCCCCAGTCTCGCCCCCCAACGCGCCGATCTGGCCGATGCGCTGACGCACTACCCGCAGGCGGCGTTGGCACTGCGGGTGCCGGCCGCAGCGGTGCGGGCAGGCATCCTCGACCGCACGGCCGGGCGCCACCTCTCGGTGACGGACGCCTTTCGCGCGCTGGCGGCGCAGCGCACACTGGAGCAGTTGGTCGTCACGCTTACAAAGTTGCGGGGCGATATCGACGTCGAGTCCACCACAGTGCCTTTGGCACGCGCCGCGACAGGAGGCAGCACGGATGCCGAAGTCGAATGACCACCAGCGGCTCGCCGCACTGACCGCACAGCAGGGACTTCGCGATGCCGCGATTCCCTTGGTGCTGGTGGTGGCCGGCGTCGAGGCGGCCGGACGCCATGAGGTACTGAATGCCCTCACACACTGCCTGGATACCCGGGGCCTGCGGATCAATGCCTGGACCCCGGAGCAGGCGCCCGGACAGGATCGCCCGACCTTCTGGCGCTTCTGGCAGCACCTGCCGGTGCGGGGGCAGATCGGACTGTTCCTCGACGGCTGGTATGCCGACCCGATTCTTGCCGCATTGCGCGGCGGCGAGGTGGATGTCAGCGCCCAGCAGGCCTTCGAGCGGCAGTTGACCGCCGACGGCGTCTGCGTGGTCAAACTGTGGGTGTCACTGGATGTCGACCATGCGCGTCGACGGGTGCGCCGCCGCCTGAATGAGGCGGCACGCGCGCCCACCTTGAGCGAGATCGCCCTGTTGGCCTCGGCCGACCATGCGGATCGGCGGCTCGCGCAATTGCGTGAAGACAGCGGTGACTGGGTGACGCTCGATGGCAGGCACCGAGAGCGTTCCGCCAAGGCTGCGATTGCCGCGGTGCTGAAGGCGATCAAGCGCTTCCATCAGGCGCCGCTGCAACCACCCGCGGTTCGGCGCCTGACGGTGCGCCGCAACACTCCCCGGTTGGCCGATGTCGACTTGTCGGCGCAGGTGCCCAAGGCGGAAGCCGCCCGTCAACTGACGGCGCTGCAGCGCCAGCTGGCCCGGCAGGTGTGGGCGGCACACGCGGCACGACGCGCCGTGGTCGTGGTGCTGGAAGGCTGGGATGCCGCCGGCAAGGGTGGGGTGATTCGACGGGTCACCGACGCGCTGGACGCGCGACTGTTCCAGGTGGTGCCGATCGCCGCGCCGACCGATGAGGAACGACAGCATCCGTATCTCTGGCGCTTCTGGCGTCATGTCCCGCGCGACGGCCAGATGACCGTGTTCGACCGCTCCTGGTACGGCCGCGTGCTGGTCGAGCGGGTCGAGCAACTGGCCTCCCCATCGCAATGGCGGCGCGCCTATGGCGAAATCAATGCCTTCGAAGCGCAGCTGGTGGAACGCGGTGCGGTGCTGGTGAAGTGCTGGCTGCACCTGAGCCCGGAAGAGCAGTTACGCCGCTTTCAGTCGCGGGCCGAAACCCCGCACAAGCAGCACAAGCTCACCGCCGAGGACTGGCGCAATCGCGAGAAATGGACGGACTACGCCGACGCCGCCGATACTATGTTCGCGCAGACTGATCGCCCTGGCGCGCCTTGGACACTGGTGGCGGCAGAAGACAAGCACCACGCCCGCCTCACCGTTTTGAAAACCCTGTGTGATGCCCTTGCGGCGCACTGAGAATCCATGCACTACCAGCATCAGTTTCACGCCGGCAATTTTGCCGATGTCTTCAAGCATGTCGTGCTGGTGGGGCTGCTCGAGGCGCTGAACCAGAAGGACAATGCCTGGGCCTACCTCGACACCCATGCTGGGGCCGGACTGTATTACCTCGGCAACGAGGCGGCTCGACGTACCGGCGAGGCCGAGCACGGCATCAGTCGGGTCCTGGCCGATTCCGCCAGCCTGACCACGCCCTGGCTCAAGCGTTACCGCGAGATCGTCATCGCCACCGGGCACGAGTGTTACCCGGGGTCACCTTCCATTGCCGCCGCTTGCCAGCGCGAACAGGACCGGCTGATGCTCTGCGAGCAGGTGCCAGCCATCGCCGAGGAGCTTCGTCGGCATCTGTCCGGGCCCAACCGTGCCGTGCATCTGCGCGACGGCTACGGCGCCTGGGCGTTGCTGCCGCCGGCGGAGAAACGCGGCCTGGTGCTGGTCGACCCGCCGTTCGAAGCGCGCGACGAGTACGAGCGGCTGGTGCGCTTCGCCAGCACTGCCCTGGGGCGATTCTCCAACGGCATCTATGCGCTCTGGTACCCGGTCAAGCAGCGCCATGCCGCCGATGCATTTGTTCGCCGTCTGACGCGTGCCATCGGCCGCGAGGCGGTGGATATTCGCCTGTTCGTCAGTCACCCGCAGGACGGCCGCATGCGCGGCTGCGGTCTTGCGGTGATCAACCCGCCTTACGCCTTCCTTCAGGGCGCGCCGGCCGAGATGGCGGCGCTGTCGATACTGCTGGCGCAGGGGCCGGGTGCCCGCCACGAGATCCAGATGCTGACATCGACATGAGCCCTCTCCCCGACACCCCGGTGCAAACCTTGCACGAGGGCGAGTTCCTGCGCCTGCTGCGCCACGGCCACTGGGAATACGTACAACGGCAAACCGCCACCGGCGCCGCTGCTCTGATCGCCGTCACCGATGACGATGAAATCGTGCTGGTCGAGCAGTACCGCATTCCCGTACAGGCCCACACCATCGAGCTGCCGGCCGGCGTCATCGGCGACAGCGCCGACGTTGCCGGCGAAAGCGCACTGGCTACCGCCCGCCGCGAACTGCTGGAAGAAACCGGCTTCGACTGTGCCGCCGTGGAACCCGCGTTCGACGGCCCGTCGTCGCCCGGCCTGACCTCCGAAACCAGCCATCTGGTTCGCGCCCGCGGTCTCACCCGGGTGCACGCCGGCGGCGGCGTCGACGGCGAAAACATCACCGTCCATGTGGTGCCGCTGGCGTCGGTTCACCCGTGGTTGCGGGCGCAGCAGGCGGCCGGAAAGCCGGTGGAACCCAAGGTCTGGGCCGCCCTGTATTGGCTTTTGCACGAAAGGGGTTCAGGTTTTTAGTCGTTCATCCGTCGTGGTTGCAGGGGGGCGACAGCGCGCTTAGGCTCGCCTCACAACACCGGGTATCGCGCCTTGCAGGCGACTGCTGCCCGTATGCGAGGAGGAGATCAGGATGACTCAATCACCGTCGTCGTCGTCAGCCCCGCCGCCGACCGCCCTGGCGGACTTCGGCGACGACGCGAGCCATCAGTGGGAGAACGTGATGCGCCGCTACGGCCCGGCGCTGCGCGGCTTCTTTGCCCAGCGGGCCCGTAACCCCTCGGATGTTGATGACCTGGTCCAGGAAGTGTTCGTTCAGCTACTGCGCCGCGGCAACGGCAAACCCATCGAACGGGTACAGCAGTACGTGTTCCAGGTGGCCTCCAGTGTGCTCTGCGACCAGGGCCGCAGCATGAAGGCGCGTCAGCACGACGCCCACGAATCCTACGACGAAGCCAGCCATGCCGTCGCCACCGAGATCAGCCTCGAGCGCATCGTCATCGGTGAGGAAATGCTGGCGCGCATGAACGCCGCCCTGCAGAAGCTGCCGCAACGCACGCGTGACATCTTCTTTCTGCGGGCGGTGCAGCAACGCAAGCACGATGATGTGGCGCGGCTGCTGGGCATTTCCACCCGCGTCGTCCACAAGCACATGGCGCGTGCGCTCACCTACCTGCACCAGCACCTGGCCGACTGAATGCCCGCGTTGACCGCCACCGAGATCGACCGGCTCGCCCGCAGCCGCGGCAGCCTCAACGCCCAGGCCGCTGTCTGGAGCGATGCCCTGCGCGACGGCAATGCCAGCCCGGGCCTGCAGGCCGCCTTCGAACGCTGGCGCGCCGAACGGCCCGAACATGCCGCTGCCTTCGACGCGCTCGACCACACCTATCGAATGGCCCGCCTCGCCGGTGGCGCCCACGCCGCGCAGGCGATGGAAGCCGAGATCATCCATCGTGCCCGCGGCCAGCGTCGCCGTCGTCGACAGGTCGGGCTCGCCGTCGCTGCCGGCGTGGTCGCCCTGGTCACGGGCGCCGCCGTGCTCACCGGCGGTTCGCTGGATGAAGCCCGCTACCTACAAGCCAAGCTGCGCTACGCCCTGGCCGGCGATGCGCTGTACCGCACCGCCGTCGGCGAGCGCCTCGCCATCACCCTGGATGACGGCAGCGTCGTCACCCTCAACACCGACAGCCGCGCCGTGGTGCAGTACGACGAGGCCGCCCGCCACATCGCGCTGCTACAAGGGCAGGCCCTGTTCGAAGTGGCGAAGGACCCGGCGCATCCCTTCATCGTCACCGCCGGCAACCACCAGGTCACCGCCCTCGGCACCGCCTTCGATATCCACCTCGCCCCCGAACGCTTCGAGGTCACCCTCATCGAGGGCAAGGTCGAAGTCGCCGAAAGCGCGATTCCTTCGGGGCTGCCGCCCGTCCGCCGCGGGCTCAGCAGTGCCACTGGCACTGCTGACGGCTCACCCGCTTCGGACTCCCGATTCCCGATTCCCGGTGGCGCCGCCGGCGCCACCTCCCTCACCCCTCACGTGCTGACCGCAGGTCAGCAACTCGTCGCCGCCACCACCCCCTCCGCTGGCGCCGCCTCCGTGGTCCGCCAGACCGACACCGCGCGTGCGGTCAGCTGGCGCAACGGCCAGCTCATCTTCGAAGACGACCCCCTCACCGGCGCGCTTGCTGAACTCAATCGCTACGGTCGCCGTCAGGTGGTATTGCAGGACCCCGGCCTCGGCGAGCTGCGGGTCAGCGGCGTGTTCAGCACCAGCAACCCTAACGTCTTCGTCAACATGCTGACCCTGCACTTCCCCATCCGCATTCTCGACATCAGCGAAGATCGGATTGTTCTAGGCCGCCGCAGCTAATGCGTTGCTCGTTGCGGTTGTTGTTGCCGTTACTCAGCACGCATCACTCACCACTCGGCACTGTCTTGTAGGGTCACACTTTCCCCTCGCCATCCGTCCTTATCTCTGAGCAAAGCCGCAATCCATAAAGCGGCCCGCCCACACTAAGGAGGCAGAAATGTCCGAATCGCGTTTTGGCCCGGCACAGATCGCCGGCGCCCTGCTGTTGGCATGGGGAGGTCTCGCGCTGGCACCGGGCGCGTGGGCGCAAGGGAACTCGGCCGCCGATCTCACAGCGGCGACAGCCGTCTCGGCGCGCACCACCAGCTTTGATATCCCCTCGCAGGACCTCGGCACCGCCCTGGCGGAATTTGGCCGGCAGAGTGGGCAGGAGCTGTTCTTCGCGCCCGACGCCGTGGTCGGCAAGGTGGCCACCCCGGTCAGCGGCAACCTCAGCCGTGAGCAGGCCATCGAGCAATTGCTTCAGGGCACCGCATTGGAATACCTGTTCACACCTGATGGTGGGCTGATGGTGGGTGAGCCGGCCGCGGTGGAGCGGTACCAGCGGCAACTGCTCGAGCGTAGCCGCGGGCAGGGCGCTGAGGTTGCCCTTGCGGATCCCAACGCCAACGGCGAGCTGTTTGATCCGACCGTGGATACCACTCCAGCCCCGGGCGGAACCGCCGCGGTGGAGATGGCCCGACGGCGGGGCGTTGAAGAAATCATCGTCACCGGTCAGAAGCGTGAAGAGCGCTTGCAGGACGTCCCCATCGCCATCAGCGCCTTCACCATGGAAGACCTGACCAAAGGGCAGATCGCTGGTGGACCGGACCTGATCACCCAGGTCCCGAACATGACGTTCACCAAGACCAACTTCACCGGCTACAACATCCAGATTCGCGGCATCGGCACCCAGGCCATCTCGGCCACCACCGACCCCGCCGTGGCGGTGGCGATGAACAACACCACGTTCATCAGCAACCGCTTCTTCGAACAGGAGTTCTACGACCTCGAGCGGGTCGAGGTGCTGCGCGGACCACAGGGCACTCTTTACGGCCGCAACGCGACCGCCGGGGTGGTCAACCTGATCACCAATAAACCCAAGTTCGATGCCGAAGCGCGGGCGTCGCTGGACATGGGCAACTACAACAGCAGTCGATGGGAGGGCATGCTCAACATTCCGCTGCTCGAAGATACCGTCGCGTTCCGGGTCGCCGGGGCCGGCACCACGCGGGATGGCTACGCCACCAACGACATCACCGGCAGCCCCATCGATGGCCGGGACCTGTTCTCCACCCGCATGTCGTTGCGCATTCAGCCCAACGACCGGATCGATGCCATCATCACCTGGGAACACTTCGAGGAAGACGATGATCGTCTTCGCTCCGGTAAGCAGCTGTGTACCAAGGATGTCGTTACTGAAGTCGGAGGAGTGCCTCAGGACTACTTCAGTACCGATACCGCAGGGGGGCAATCAGGCGCGTTATTTGCAGGAACGCAGGCCACCTTGAGCCAGGGCTGCACACGCGGGTCGCTATACGATGCCGCCGCCTTCCAGACCCCGAATGGTCTGATGTTGCCCTACTACGTGCCATTGAGCGCCATCGGTCTGCCGACGGCGCTGGACGACCCGTATCTCAGCACCACACAGTCGCAAGATCTGCGCGCCATCGAGTCCACCATTGACCCGGTCTATCGGGCCAGTGCCGATATCGGGCATCTGCAACTCGACATCGGTCTTACCGACAGCCTGACCCTCACTTCGGAGACGGCCTACGGACTCGACAGCGCCTATTCGCTGCAGGACTTCAACCGTTTCAATACGGCGCCAGGCGCCTGGGCTACCGACGCGCTGTCCGTGGACAATGGCGTTCTTGATGAGAATGGTGTCTTCTGTGATCCCCAGCTGGGCTGCTCCGACCGTCTAGTCGGGGTTGATATCGCATCCTCGGAATCGGAACAGCTGAGTCAGGAACTGCGACTCGCCTCGGCCTTTGATGGCCCCTTCAACTTCAGTTTGGGGGCCAACTATCTGCGCTTTGATACCGAGGTGCAGTACCAGGTCTTTTTCAACTCCATCAGCCTGATCGCGGCGCGGAACCCCTATCGGTTCAATCCCGACCCACTGCCCGACGGTCCCTACGTCGCTGGTCAATCCGACAACAGTGGCTGTCTGCTCAATGGGTATGCACCCGGGAATCCGGATGACCTATACACAGTGCAAGGTTGTACCTATATCGACCCCAACTCCATCGATAGCGTCAACGACCAGGGCCACAACTATTTCCTCAGTCGAAATCCTTACGGCCTTCGATCCTATGGCCTCTTTGGCGAGACGTATTACAACATCACCGACAACCTCAAGCTGACGGCAGGTCTTCGTTGGTCCGTGGATCGGAAAACGGCGCCGCGCATTCCAACGTGGCTGTTGGTGACCGGGACTTATGGCTACCCGGTCGCTGATGTCGAGCGACAGGAATGGCGGGAGCCCACGGGTCGACTGGTCCTCGATTGGAAGCCCAATCTAAGCTTCACTGACGAGACGCTGTTGTATGGGTCTTACTCGCGCGGATACAAGGCGGGAGGCGCCAATCCTCCCGGCTTCGTGCGGTCCTACTACGCAGATCCGGGATCAGCACGGGCGGCGCAGCAGGCCTCGGCAACCCGTCCAAAAACCTTCGATGCCGAGTTCGTCAACGCCTTTGAGATCGGCACCAAGAACACGCTGTTGGACGGGCGACTGACGGCCAACCTGGCAGCGTTCTACTACGACTACACCGACTATCAGGTCTCCGAAATCGTGGATCGCTCCGCCTTCAACCGGAACTTCGACACCGAGGTGTGGGGTGCCGAGATTGAGCTGGATTGGTACGCACGTGAAAACCTGCTACTCGGGCTCAAGACCGGCTATCAGAAGACCCGCATCGCCGATGGTGAAGCTGCCGTCGATTTGATGGACCGGACTGCCGGCAATGAGGATTGGGTGGTGGTCCGGCCGTTCCCGACCATCGCCTCGAGCTGCATCCTGCCCACCATGGTGTTTCTGGACGACCCGGACAATCCGACGGAAGTGGTACCGCTTGGCGGTGTGGGAGGTGGTGGTGTGGGGGGCTGTGAAATCGCTTACGGCCAAGGTTACGACCCCGTGACGCAGCTGCCCTATGTGCCGGATCCCACCATTCAATTGAGCGATCTGACCATGGCAGAGAGGGAGGCACAGGGCCTACCCGGCGGGATTGCGCGCAGTCAACTGGACCGACATACCAACTACCCGGGCTTCGACCCTGCCACCGCGCCCAACAACGGGGAGGGATTTGCGAAGGAGCTGGGGGGCAACGAACTGCCGAATGCGCCCAACTACACGGCCACGGTATCTGCGGATTACACCATCCCGTTGTCGAGTCGCTGGCTGATGAACCTGCACACCGATCTGCACTGGCAGTCGGAATCCTGGTGGCGGGTGTTCAACGACCACGAGTTCAACCGTCTGGACGAGTACTTCACGATGAATCTGGCCGCCATCTTCGTCAATGATGTCGACGGCTGGAACATCATGGCCTACATCAAGAATGTGACTGACGAGACCGCCATTTCAGGCGCGTTCCTCAACTCCGACGACACCGGTCTGACCTCCAATGTCTTTCTGACCGAGCCCCGGTTGTTCGGCCTGCGGGTGACCAAGAACTGGAATGGCAGTGGCGTGATTCGTGGGTTTGGCGCGCGCCGCCCTGCGGACCACCGGTTCCCCCTGACCCTGGCGCTGGGCGGGCAGGTGTTGAAGATCGACGCGCCCACGACGCCGGTGGCCCCCAGCTTCGGCGATGCCTTTTCGGGGGCGCTGGATATCTTCGATGGCCCGCAGAACGAGAGCTTGAGCTGGGGGGACGGTCGCTCAATCGGCCTGACCTGGAATATGGGCGAAGGGCCATGGGCGCTTGCGGGGCAGTATCGGTTCGGAAGTACCACGGGCAAGGCAGACGCCTATGCCGAGCAATTCACTGACCCTGTGTGCACGCTGGCAGGAGGGATTCTCGAGCTGCAAAACCCGGAGATCTGCAGCGATCCGAACAGCGTCGACGGGATTGGGCAGTTCCTGCCACTCACGAACTTCTCGATTGCCAACAATGCGGCGATCTCCATACGGGACCGTGAGGCCTATCGCTTCTCCGACCTGACCCTGTGGCGAGAATGGCGTTTCGGCGGTCTGGAACGCTCCGCTGTGGGTATCGGCCTGCGGCGTGGCAGACTCGATTCCGACACAGACGTTGCGCTGAACGGGATCCCCGATTGGAACATTCCGGAGAATATCGTGGTGATTCAAGGGTTGCCGGGAAATCTGGCGACACGCACCCTGTACAACGCCGATATCGCCGTGCGCCGACAGTTCGAGGGGACCGGGCTGATGGTGAATTGGGAAGCCGCGAATCGCTTGTTTGATGGCGGGCGTTCGGGCGTTGTCGATCTGGACTGGGGGCTCACTGGCGGCATCTTGCACGGTGACCAGCGGGTGACGGTCTCCGGCCGCGAAAAGGCGCGGGTCAACGAGCTGAAGGGCGGTGATCTCATTGGATTGACGGTTGTGCCGCCGTCCCCATCGTCGATTGAGGAAACCGACATCCCTCGCAGCACGCGAACCCGTTCGGAAAACGTCCCGGTGGTGGGGGCCAGCCTGGGACTGACCTATCGGGTTGGAGGTTTCAGCATCGGCACGGCCTATCGCTGGGAGCGCTACATCGATGCCATCGATGGTGGGGCTGACACACCCGAATCCTACGATCGCACGATCAAAGGGCCCACCACGACGATCTCACTCGACTTCGGCGGTTGAGATGAATGACAGAAAATGCGGCGGGGTTCTCCCGCCGCTTTTTTTTTGGGCCATCGAAACGGTTGGCGGATAAAAAGCAGGGCATTCAAGGTGTCGCGGGCGGCCTGGCCGCGTGGCGATCTCGTTGACTAAGACGGTGCCAGCCGGATGAGATTGCCGCGCCCGCTTCGCGGGCCCGCAATGACAGCAGGGAGGACTTCGCGGATCGGCGATGAGCAGGGAGGGTTTCGCGTGCTGGCGATGTCAGCAGGGAGAGCTTCGCCGGCTGGCAATGACAACAGGCAAGGCTAGCGGGCTCGCGACGACAGCAGCGGGCTGCACAAGCTCGCGATTCCAACTGTCCGGGTTGCATCGGCCTGCAATGACCGCCACCAAGTCCGTTCGTCGGCCCCGGCACTGCGTTGGTCGTCATGTGACACCTCGGTCACATCGCGTAGGCCGAACGGAGTAGGACACCGCTGACGGGTGTTGCCATGGTTTGCGTGACCCCGGACCACTGGGGCGCACAACAACCATTCGCAAGACAGCGGAGGAGACGCATGAACGCTTCCTGGCATTCATCGGCGGCACGCGCGGCAGGGCAATCGTTTTTGAGCAGCATCGTTGTGGGCGCGGCGGTACTGATGGCGGCGCCGGTACAGGCAGGCACCATCGGTCTCGGGGTTGATACCTCGCTCGACTATCTCGCCAACCTGACCTACAGCGCCGCCTGGCGGCTGGAAGACCCGGACGCCACGCTCAACAGCAACGTCAATGGCGACGACGGCAACCGCAATTTCGCGCGCGGCGCGATGATCAACAATCGGCTGGCGGTGCTCGGCGAGTTGCACTTACGGCATCAGCAGTATGGGGCATTCGTCCGCGGCAGTGCCTTCTACGACAACGTGTACCGGCGCGACAACGATCACGACAATCCGGCGTCGGCCAACAAGGATGGCGACCCCAACGAATTCACCGATGAGGCACGCAAGTTTCTCGGCGGCCGCGCACGGCTGCTCGATGCCTACGCCTACGGCACCTGGTACCTCGGGCAGACGGCGCTGGATGTTCGGGTTGGCAACCAGGTCATTTCGTGGGGCGAGAGCTTGTTCTTTCCCAACATGAGTGGCGCGCAGTCGCCGGCGGATGCCACCAAGTCGAACGTGCCGGGCACCGAGGTGAAGGAGATTCTGCTGCCGGTGGGGCAGGTCTACCTGCAGTGGGGGCTGACGCCACGGATCAGTGTCGCCAGCTATTGGCAGTGGGAGTGGGAGTCGACCGAGCTGAACCCGGCGGGGGCCTTCTTCAGCTCCACCGATGTCATCGGGCCGGGCGCCAACACGCTGCTGATTCCGTCGCTGGCGCCGTTCGGCCTCGATCGGGTGCCGCGCGGGGATGACATCGAGCCTGATGACGAAGGTCAGTGGGGGTTGTCGACCCGCCTGCGCCTGGGCGATGCCACCGAGGTGGGCGTGCATCACATCCGCTATCACGACAAGAACCCCACCGGTGTCTTCACCCAGGTGACACCGATCGAGGTGGCGCCCGGCGTGTTTCAGCCATTGCCGGTGGGCTACAACGCGGTGTACATCGACGACATCAAGATGACCGGCGCCAGCTTCGCCTCGCAGGTGCTCGGCACGGCGGTAGCGGGGGAGCTGACCTACCGTGAAGGCGCCGGCGTCAACATCAATGTGGGCCCAACCAACTCGCCGACCCCGGGGCGTGCCGACGCCCTGCAGGCCAACCTGGGCCTGACCCGGTTGCTGCTGCCGACGGCGCTGTGGGACACGCTGACGGTGCTCGGTGAGGTGTCGTGGCTGCAGCTTCAGGATGTCGAGCCCATCGTCGTCGGCGGCGCCACCTTCGACACCCCCAGCAACGGCCACACCGCCACGGCGTATCAGTTGCTGGCGCAGTTCGGGTATCAGCAGGTGTTCCCGGGCTGGGACCTGACGCTGTCGCTGGTGCACGGGCACCTGTTCCACGGCAAGCCGGCCATCGCCGGGGCGCTCGGCAGCTTCACCGGTGAGGGCGACGAGCGCTACAGCGTTGGCGTGACCGGCAAGTACCTCGGCAACCTTGAACTGCAGGCCGCATGGAACGGCTATCGCGGCACACCGGATCTGGTGAACAAAACCCTGGCCGACCGCAGCCATGTGGCCTTCAGCGCCAAGTACAGCTTCTGAACCCGGACGGAGAAACCACATGAGAACCACGTTCATCTGCCTGCCGGCGGTTGCCTTGATCAGCCTTGTGGCCAGCCAGCCCGCATTTTCGGCGGTGTCGGCTGAAGCCGCCGCCGCACTCGGCACCACGCTGACCCCCACCGGCGCCGAGCGCGCTGCCAGCGAGGACGGCCGCATCCCCGAATGGAGCGGCAAGTGGCTGGGGGTGCCCGAGCACGTCGACTACGACGGCAAGCGCAATGCCGACCCGTACCCGGACGACGCGCCGCTGCTCACCATTACCGCGGCCAACATGGCCGAGCACGCGGCGAACCTGAGTGAGGGCCAGAAGGCCCTGTTCGCACGCTACCCCGACACCTATCGCATGGTGGTGTACCCGACGCGCCGCGATTTTCGCCACAGCGACACGGTCAACGAGAACGTGCGGCGCAATGCCACCGAAGCGTCCCTCACCAACGATGGCCTTACGCTGGTCGGTGCCTATGGCGGGCCGGCGTTTCCAATCCCGCAGACCGGAATCGAGGTGGTCTACAACATCATGACCACGGTGGGCGGTTGGATGCTCGAAGCGCCCAATGTCGGCGCGTATGTGCAGCCCAACGGTGCCGTGGCCTGGGCCCGCAACGAGCTGACGGTGTTCAATCGCTATCTGCGGGGCAACGACCGCGAAGGCTGGAACGACGGCGACGTCTATTCGCAGAGCATCAGTGCGCAGAAGGCACCGCCACGCGAGGCAGGCAAGGTGTCATTCACTGTCAACACCTTCGACTTTCTCAACGCACCGCGCCAGGCCTGGCAGTACGACCCCGGTTCACGGCGGCTGCGCAAGTCGCCGGATGTCGGGTTCGACTACCCGATGCCGGTGGGGCCGCGGGTAGTGGACGAGCAGAACGGATTCAACGGCTCGCCCGAGCGTTTCGATTGGAAGTTGGTGGGGCGGCAGGCGCTCTACGTACCGTTCCACACCAACCGGCTGGAAGACCCCGCCACGGCCTATGCCGACATCACCTCGACCACCGGGCACCCGAACCCCGATACGTTGCGCTGGGAGCTGCGACGGGTCTGGGTGGTGGAAGGCACCCTGAAGCCCGGCAACCGGCACGTCTACGGCAAGCGTGTGTTCTATGTCGAAGAGGACTCCTGGCAGCTGTCGCTGGCAGACCTGTACGACCGTCGCGGCGAGCTGTGGCGGGTCACCAACAACGCCGCCGCCTACGCCTACGATGGCCAGTTCTACTACCTCAACGCCAGCTTCTATCAGGACCTGCTGTCGGGCGCCTACAGCGCCGAGAACATCACCAGCGAAGAGCCGAGCTCGGCCCGGTTCAACCGCCGCGAGCCGCGGCCGGGCGAGTTCAGCATCGACGGGGTGCGACGTGCAGGCAACTGATCGCCCCGCGGGGTGATGGACGAGGCGCCACGGGTGGGCGCCTCGTTCGTTGTGCCCGGTGCGCTACAACAGCCGCTGCGGCGAGAACTGCACGGCTGCCGGCAGCGCCTCGGCGGCACTCACGGCGCGCGCCAGGCCGCGGTCGGCGGCAACCGGCCCGACGGCGTGGACCAGGCCCACATACAGCCGGTGCAGGATGGACGCCAGGGTCTTGTCGTCGGCGCCGCTGACGGCCCCGAAATCGCCCTGGTGCAGGCCGCCGGAGAGGATGGCGGTCTCGGGCGATTCGGCAGTTTCGATGAAATCACGCAGGGCCTCGGGTCCGGCGTGTTCCGCGGTATTGAAAAGGCGCACCGCCATTTCGCGGAACACGATGTAGGCCGGGCTGCCGATGGTGGCGCCGGTACTGGCCGGCCCCGCAGGCGGGGCGTCGCGCTGAACGTCGTACTTGAGCAATGCCTGGAACAGGGCCGACCGCAGCGCCACTGCCTGCCGCGGTGCCAGCCCCAGTTGTGCGGTCAGGGTTTGGGCGAAGTCGGTCATCGCGTTGGCCCGGTCCTTCGCATAGGTGCCGTCCCACAGGGCCAGGGCATCGCGTAGCTGGCCGCCGCCGAGCACACCGCTGAGGCCGATTTCCAGCGCACGCCGGCGCCGGGCCAGGTTCATCGGGCTGGGGCTGCTCATAGCCGCGCTCACCGTTGTCCACCGTGGGTGAGTTCTTTCTGGAACTCGGGATAGCCGATCTCGGCATGCTCGGTGTAGTCGAGGCCGCGCTGCTCGTGCAGGGTGTCGGCGCGCAGGCCGACGATCTTCTTCAAGGCATAGAACAACACCCAGGCGACCGGGAAGGCCCACAGGAAGGCACTGAAGGCGCCCACTGCCTGGATCACCACCCGCTCCGGGTTGAACAGGTCGTCGGCATAGAACAATCCGGTGGCGATCGTGCCCCAGACGCCGGCAAAGCCGTGGACCGGCACGGCCCCCACCACGTCGTCGATCTGCCAGGCATCCAGCAGCCGACTGCCCAGCACCATGATCATGCCGCCGATCAGCCCGGTCAGCACCGCGAAGCCGGTATTCATGCTGGCGCAGCCGGCGGTGATGGCCACCAGCCCGGCGATGGCGCCGTTGACCGAGTGGCTCATCAGCACCGGCGCTTTCAGCAGCCGCTGCATCAGGGTGGCGCCGACCCAACCGGCGGCGCCGGCCAGGTGCGTGTTGAGCAGCACGCCGCCGACGTCCTCGCTGGCTGCCAGGGTCGAGCCGCCGTTGAAGCCGAACCAGCCCAGCCAGAGAATGAAGCCGCCCAGCGCCACCATCGGCAGGTTGTGGCCGGGAATCGCGCGCACATCGCCGGCGCGGCCATAACGCCCCAGCCGCGGGCCCAGCACCAGCACGCCCGCCAGCGCACACCAGGCGCCGACCGAGTGCACGACTGTGGAGCCGGCAAAGTCGATAAAGCCCAGCTGCGCCAGCCAGCCCTGGCCTTCGATCCACGAGCCCCACACCCAGCTGCCGAACACCGCATAGATGAAGCCGGTCACCACCACCGAGGCCAGGGCATAGGGGAAGAAGCGCATGCGCTCGGCCACGGCGCCGGAGACGATGGTGGCCGCGGTGGCGGCAAACATGGCCTGAAACACGAAGAACATGGCGTCGGCACCGGTGTCCGGGTCATAGAAAAAGCCGGTGGTGCCGATCCAGCCACTGGGGTTGGTGCCGAACATCACGGCGAAGCCCACGGCCCAGAAGGCCAGTGCACCGACACAGAGGTCGGCGTAGTTCTTCATGATGACGTTGACGCTGTTCTTGGCCCGCGAGGTGCCGCCCTCCAGCAGCGCGAAGCCGGCCTGCATGAAGAACACCAGCGCAGCGCTGATGGCGACCCAGGCGATATCTGCGGGCGTCGACAACGGCCCGTCGGCCCAGGCAACGCCGGGCAGGGTGAGCAGGACAAGGGGCAGCGCAAACGTTGCGGCGCGAGGAACCATCGTTAGCTCCGGGTACAAGGTGGGTCGTGCCGATGCAAGAAGAAGGCCAAGCGTTGTCATTGCGAGCCTGCGAAGCGGGCGTGGCCATCTCGACTGGCGGGCGCTGCCTTCAACAACGAGATCGCCGCGCCGCTTCGCGGCTCGCGATGACAGGAGGGAGGCTTCGCGGCTCCCGATGACGGGGGGAGGCTTCGCGGCTCCCGATGACGGGAGGGAGGCTCCGCGGCTTGCGATGACGGGAGGGTGGCTGCGCGGCCCGTGACGATTGAGAATGGCTTCGCGGCTCGTGACGACAGGGAGTGGCTGCGCGGTCCGCGACGACAGGCGATGGCCCTGTCACCTTGTCCGTACTCCCGCCTTGTCCTATCGTGAGCGCCCAAGCCGGGGGTGCCTGCTGCGGCAGGCTGAGATCAGACCCTTGGAACCTGGCCGTCAATCATTGCCGGCGAGGGAAGGCTTCGTGGCGCGGCTGTGCGCCCGGTCTTCACTCGCGGGTTGCGAGGATCACCATGAGCGCTGTTCCCGACACCATTTTCAGTCGCGCCGAGGAACTCTCGGCCGATGTCCGCCGGCCGTTTCCGGCCAGCCGCAAGATTTACGTCGACGGCCCCGGCGGGCTTCGGGTGCCGATGCGCGAGATCAGCCTCAGCGCCACCGGCAGCGAACAGGGGCTGGTGCCCAACCCGCCGGTCACCGTCTATGACACCTCCGGCCCGTATACCGACCCCGATGCCGACATTGACCTGCTGAAGGGCCTGCCGGCGCTGCGGCAGCCATGGATCGAAGGGCGCGGTGATACCGAAGCCCTGCGCGGGCCCAGCTCCATCTACGGCCGCATTCGCGCCGCCGACGACAAGGCAGAGCACCTGCGGTTCGACCATATCCGTGCGCCACGACGGGCGCAGAGCGGCGCCAATGTCAGCCAGATGCACTACGCCCGCAAGGGCATCATCACGCCGGAGATGCATTTCATCGCCATCCGCGAAAATGCCCGGCTGCAGGAGTTGCGGGCAAGCTACGAAGCGGCGGGCTACCTGCGCCGCCGCCATCGGGGCGAAGCCTTTGGCGCCACCCTGCCGGAAGAAGTGACCGCCGAATTCGTGCGCGACGAAGTGGCCCGCGGCCGCGCCATCATCCCCGCCAACATCAACCACCCGGAACTGGAGCCGATGATCATCGGCCGCAACTTCCGGGTGAAGATCAACGCCAACATCGGCAACTCCGCGGTGACCAGCAGCATCGCCGAGGAAGTGGAGAAGATGGTGTGGTCGACCCGCTGGGGCGGCGACACGGTGATGGATCTGTCCACCGGCAAGCACATCCACGAAACCCGCGAGTGGATTCTGCGCAACTCGCCGGTACCGATCGGTACCGTGCCCATCTATCAGGCCTTGGAAAAGGTCGACGGCAAGGCCGAGGAGCTGACCTGGGAACTGTTCCGCGACACCCTCATCGAGCAGGCGGAGCAGGGCGTGGACTACTTCACCATCCATGCCGGCGTGCTGCTGCGGTACATCCCGTGGACCGCGGACCGCGTCACCGGCATTGTCTCGCGCGGCGGGTCGATCCTCGCCAAGTGGTGTCTGGCGCATCACAAGGAGAACTTCCTCTACACGCATTTCGAGGAGATCTGCGAGATCATGAAGGCCTACGACGTCAGCTTCTCGCTCGGCGATGGCCTCCGCCCCGGCTGCATTGCCGATGCCAATGACGACGCCCAGTTTGGCGAGCTACATACCCTGGGCGAGCTCACCCAGATCGCCTGGAAACATGACGTGCAGGTGATGATCGAAGGCCCCGGGCATGTACCGATTCAGCTCATCAAGCAGAACATGGACGAGCAGCTCAAGCACTGTTTCGAGGCGCCGTTCTACACCCTCGGGCCGCTGACCACCGACATCGCGCCGGGCTACGACCACATCACCTCCGGCATCGGCGCCGCCAACATCGGCTGGTACGGCACCGCCATGCTCTGCTACGTGACGCCGAAAGAGCACCTCGGCCTGCCGGACAAGAACGACGTGCGCGAGGGCATCATCACCTACAAGCTGGCGGCCCATGCCGCCGACCTGGCGAAGGGCCTGCCCGGCGCGCAGGTGCGCGACAACGCCCTGTCCAAGGCCCGATTCGAGTTCCGCTGGGAAGACCAGTTCAACCTCGGGCTGGACCCCGAAAAAGCGCGCGAATTCCACGACCAGACGCTGCCCCAGGAAGGCGCCAAGCTGGCGCACTTCTGCAGCATGTGCGGGCCGCACTTCTGTTCGATGAAGATTACCCAGGACGTGCGCGACTATGCCGCTAAAATCGGGGCCGATGAACAGGCGGCCCTGACCAGCGGCATGGCTGAAAAGGCCGCCGAGTTCAAACAGGCCGGTGCCGACATTTACCGCAAGGCCTGACACCCATCCCCAACGAGAACCGCCATGGCTGACCCCTCCGGCTTGCCCGATATCCGCCTCGACACCACCCAGTTGTTCCGCGAAGACAGCTTAACCGACCGTCGGGTTGGCACCCTGCGCCGTCTGGTGCCGGTGACCGCCGACGGTGCCGACGACCCGAGCCGGCCCGTGGAATATGAAGGCCACGCCACGCTGATGACCCAGGCCGGTGCGCTGCCGCTGAATTTCGCCATCGACGCCACCAGCGTCAACGAGGCGCTGGAGAAATTCCCCGACGCCGCCAAGGCCGCCATCCAGAACATGATGGAAGAGATGGAACGCATGCGCCGCGAGCAGGCGAGTTCCATCCTGGTACCGGGGCAGGGGGGTCCGGCTGGCGGGTTGCCGCCGGGGGCGGGCGGCGGACGCATCCAGTTTTAGGGCCGCGCGGCGATGAAGCTTTATCACAACCCGCGGTGCTCGAAGTCGCGTCAGACCCTGCAACTTCTGCAGGACCGTGGCCATGCGCCCGAGGTGGTGCGCTACCTCGAAACCCCGCCCACGGTTGCCGAGCTGGACCGCATCTGCACCGCCCTCGGCGCCGGGCCGGAAAGCCTGGTGCGTTTCAAGGAGGACGCCGCCAAGGCGCTCGGCCTGAACCCGGGCGATGATCGCTCGCGTCAGGCCTGGCTGCAGTTGCTGGCCGACAACCCGGTGCTGATCGAGCGGCCCATCCTCGTCGTCGGCTCGCGGGCCGCCATCGGCCGCCCGCCGGAGGCAGTGCTGGCGGTGCTTTGAGGGGCGGCCCGTTCCCCGTCATTGCCAGCCCCCGCAGGGGGCGTGGCAATCTCGTTCTGGCGGCACTGCCCGCACTGCCCTCGACATGAGATCGCCGCCGCGGGGCTGCGCCCCTCGCGATGACATCAGGCGCTCCGTGGTCTCCCGATGACTACGGTGACTCGGCGGCTCGCCACGCCAATGAGGGCGGCGCAGAGCATCCACCACGACAGCGCCCCGCCGCCGCCGGAGGGCAGCGGACCCGGTACGCCGGGGCCGGGCACCACCGCGCCGGGGGTGACGATGAACGATGATTCTTCGCCGCCGATGGTGACATCCGCCCGCGTGGTGCCACTGGCCGGTGACAGCGCGCGCGCCCGCACGGTGTCGCCGTTCTCCACCGTGGTGTCGGTGACATAGGGGCCATTGTTGACGCTGATCTGGCCGTTGCCGGCATAGGCGAAGGTCGGCGCGGTGATGCCGCTGACGGTGATGACATTGGACACTGCCAGCTGCCCGGGCGGGACCTGGGTGGCGGGTTCGAAGTTGAACGGCGCTGGGCGCAGGTCGCCCGCCTCGAGGCTGGCGCTCAACTCGTAGCCGAAGGCAGCCTGGGCAAAGTTCACCACCGTGAAATAGAAGCTCTGCGGCAAGCTGGTGCCATCTGTGAGCACGAAGGTGTTGGCCTCGTTGCCGTCGAAGCGACCGCCGACGAGTGTGTTCGGGTCCTGGCAGCCGGCGGTGGTGCCGGTGCAGAAGAACCCGCGATTGGTCGGAATGTTGGGGTCGAGATTGAGGGTGATCAGGTAGCGCGGTGCGCTGCCGGCGCGCCCCAGCAGATCAATGTCGATCTCGTTGGCGGTGCGGCTGCGCACCACCAGCGTGTGGGTGCCGGCCGGTTTGCTCGGCACATCGAGATGCCAGGTGTGGAACTCGTCGTAGAGCGCGTCGGGGTCGGGCAGGCCGATCTGGAAGCTGGGATTCACCGTCATGCCCAGCGGCAGCAGCGCCACCTCCTGGATGAAACTGCGCTGGGTGCTGTAGCCACCGTCCGCGCTCAGGGCCAGGGTGAAGATCACCTCCTCATACTGTCCTGGCGTGCCGCCGACGGTGACGCTGAACCGCGCCTGCGCCGTGCCGTCGGCCGCGATGCTGCCGAGACTGAGGGTGCCGTCGTTCACCGTCACCGGCCCCTGTGCGCTGAGGCTGGCCTGTACGTTGCTGGCGGGCATCCAGCCGTTGAACACGGTGACGACCACGTCGAGAGTTTCCCCGGGGTCGAGCCGCCCGTTATTGCCGTCGTCCAGCGTGACCGTGTCGATCGTCAGTGAAGGTCGTGGGCTCATGTCCAGCGCCGCTGCCGCATCCACCCGGCCACCGGCGCTGCGGGCGCGGGCATTGCCCAGCGAATCGCCGCTTTCCACCAGCCGCGCCTTGATCTCGCGCCAGCCCGGCGTTGGGCTGACATGTGCTTTCAGCAGCGCCGCGATACCCGCGACGTAGGGCGCCGAAAACGAGGTGCCCGAGACGCCGCAATTGCCGCCACTGCCACACCCATTACCGGTGACATAGCCACCGCCCACCGCGGTGGTGACAATCTGCAGGCCGGGCGCCGCCACGTCCGCGCTGAGCGGGCCGTACATGCTGAAGCTGGCGATATCGTCCTGGCGGTTGGTGGCGGCCACCGCGATCACGTTGCGGGCGTCGTACAGCGCCGGGTAGGCCAGTCGCCCGAAGTCCAGATTGGCGTCGTCGTTGCCGGCGGCCGCCACGAACAGGATGTCGCGATCAGCGAGACCGCGGATCAGGTTCTCCTCGGTCTGCGAATATCCCGGCCCGCCAAAGCTGGCGTTGATGATGTCAGCGCCGTTGTCACGTGCGTATTCGATGGCCCGCATGATGTCGGCCGAACTCAGCCCGCCGCTGCTGGAGCCCACCCGCAGCGGCAGTAACGAACTGCGCCAGGTGGTGCCGGCCACGCCGCGGCCGTTATTGCCGATGGCACCGAGCGAGCCCGCCACCAGCGTGCCGTGGTTTTGTTCGCTGCTGGTCGGGCGCGGGTCGCCATAGCCAGCGGCGCTGATGAAGTTGTCGGCCAGATCGGCATGGCCGATCTCGAAGCCGTCATCGATGATCGCCACCACCACCGACGGGTCGCCGGTGCGCGTAAAGCTGCCGTCACCGGCCGGGTCCCAGGCCGCCAGCAGGTTCATGTCCGCCCCCACCACACTGACCGGCGCGCCCGGGCCAGGCACGAAGTTGGCCTGACCGGTGTTCTGCAGGCCCCACAGGTCACCGAACAGGGGGTCGTTGGGCGTGGCAGTTTGCAGCGGGTAGCGCAGATAGTTGGGTTCGGCCCAGGCCACCGCCGGGTCGTCGGCCAGCGCGTCGATCATGGATGCCACATCGGTGATGGCCGGCACCGCAAACAGCGCCGCCGCGCCTTCGGCCAGCGTCGCACGCTTCTCCAGGCCCCAGGCGGCCGATGACTTGCCGAGCACCGCCCCCGGCCGGTACTGCACGATCACCTCGCCCGGCACATGCGGTGCCAAGGGGTGTTGGGGCGTCACCGCCCATGCCGCTGGCAGCACGGAAGCCGCCGCCATAGCCAGTGCCCAAGTCACTTTCATCATTGCCTGCCATCCATGGTCAAGAACCGTTCTGATCATACGGAATGCTGTGGGGAACGGACGCAGGCAGCGGACCAACGGTTCCATAAGACAGTGCTGAGAGTTGAGTGATGCGTGCCGAGTAGAAGCAACGTCAAAGGCGGTTTCTCGCAGAGAACGCAGAGCACGCAGAGAAAAACGACAGCGGAAATAGTCACTTGAAACGCTTTTGACGTTCTCCGCGATCTCAGCGGCTCCGCGAGAGTAATGCTGTTGCTGTTGCTGTTGCTGCTGCTTCTACGATTCCCGACTCCCGATTCTCGATTCCCGGGGCGCCAACGGCGCCCCCCAACATGGGGTAAATCCCCCCTCAGGCATTTATTACTCTGAAGACTGGCGGCAAAGGTGACTTCTGGGAGGAAGCGCCGCCACTCACATCAGCGAAAACCTGGATGGGAGATATGAAGAGAAAAGCCCCCGATGCACTCGGCCGTGTCCGCGCGCGCCCAACCCCCGCCCGTATGCCCCGGCTACAGCATGGCATCGCCATGTTGTTGCTGGCATTGCCATTGGTCGGGCTGCCGGTCGCCCAGGCTCAGGCCCAGGTCGACGCGGTGGAAACCCGCACCTCGGCACTGGCGCCCGGCGTCACCGCCCGCTTCGACATCCCGGCCAGTTCTTTGGCCGACGCCATCGACCGCTTCGGTGAGCAAAGCGGCCTGCGGGTGTTGTATAGCCCCGAGATTTCCGAGGACGTCAGCACGCCCGCTGTCAGCGGTGAGCTGTCCGCCGCCCAGGCGCTGCAGCTGCTGTTGGAGGGCACGGGGTTGGTCGGCGTCTCGGTAAACGCAGAAACCCTGGTGCTGCGCAAGGCCGCCGACATCGGCGTGGATGCCGAAGCCGGCATTGTCAGCGTTGACCTTGCACTGCTCGACGACCAGCCCGACCCCGCTCTGCTGCGGGATGACAGCATCGATCTCGGCATCGCCGCGCCGGGGCAGTCCACCACGGCCAGCGTCGAAATTGCCCGCCGCGCCGGGGTGGAAGAGATCATTGTCACCGGACAGAAGAAGTCGGAGCGGCTGCAGGACGTGCCGATTGCCATCAGTGCCTTCAGCATGGAAGACCTGACCAAAAGTCAGATCGCAGGCGGGCCGGACCTGATCACCCAGGTCCCGAACATGACGTTCACCAAGACCAACTTCTCGGGCTATTCGATCCAGATCCGCGGGATTGGCACCCAGGCCATCTCGGCGACGACCGATCCCGCGGTGGCGGTGGCGATGAACAACACCCCGTTTGTCCGCAACCGTTTCTTCGAGCAGGAATTCTACGATCTCGAGCGCATCGAGGTACTGCGTGGACCGCAGGGTACCCTCTATGGCCGCAATGCCACCGCCGGGGTGGTGAACCTGATCACTGCCAAGCCGAGTTTTTACGCAGAAGCGCGCGCGTCGGTGGACATGGGCAACTACAACAGCCACCGCATCGAGCAGATGATCAACCTGCCGCTGGTGGAAGACACCGTGGCCCTGCGCTTTGCCGGCGCCTGGACCAAGCGTGACGGCTACGCCGATAACGCCATCACCGACAGCCCCATCGACGGGCGGGACCTGTGGTCCACGCGCACCTCGCTGCGGTTCAAGCCCAACGACATCATTGAAGCCAACCTGATCTGGGAGCACTTCGAAGAAGACGATGACCGCCTGCGTTCCGGCAAGCAGCTCTGCGACAAGGATGTCGTGACCAATGTGGCGGGGTATGACGTCGACTATTTCGAGCACCTGACCAACGCGGGGCAAGCCTTCCAGTTGTACTCCGGGATTCAGGCGACCTTGAGCCAGGGCTGTAAGCGGGGCTCACTGTATTCAGCCGACTCCCTTCAGACCCCCAACGGTGTGATGCTGCCCTACTACGTGCCGTTGGCGGGTATCGGACTGCCGATCGCGCTGGACGATCCCTATCTCAGCACCACGCAGCAGCAGAGCCTCCGCACCATCGAGTCCACCATCAATCCCGAGTACCGCGCCAAGGCCGATATCGGCGAGCTGCAGATCAACATCGCGCTGACCGATGCGTTGACCCTGAGCTCGGAGACGTCCTACAGCGATGATTTTGTCTACTCGCTGCAGGACTTCAACCGCTTCAATACAGCGCCGGGAGCTTGGTTGAATGCCGATACCACGAAAGTGGAAAATCTAAGAGAAGGGGTGTTACAACTCGGCCCCGACGGGGGAATCTTCTGTGATCCTCAACTCGGGTGCTCTGATCGCTTGGTGGCAGTGGATATCTCCACCGCTGAATCGCGCCAGTTCAGCCAGGAACTGCGCATTGCCTCGGACTTCGACGGGCCGTTCAACTTCAGTCTGGGCGCCAACTATCTGCGCTATACCACTGAAGACAAGTATTACGTCTTTTTCAATTCCATTAGCATGATTGCCGCCTTCGGCGATCCGAACCCAAGTTCCCAACGCCTGCCATATATCGCAGGGGTGACCGATAACGGTGTCTGCCTGCCCAATGGCTATGCGCCGGGCGATCCGGCGGAGGTCTACGGGGTCACCCAGTGTGTCTACATGGACCCCAATCCCATCGGCAGTCTCAATGACAAGGGCCATAACTACTTCCTCAGTCGCAACCCCTACACCCTGCACTCGCAGGCGATATTCGGCGAGGCCTACTACAACATCACGCCCGACCTGAAGCTGACGGTGGGCGCGCGCTGGTCGGAAGATGAAAAGGATGCCCCGCGCATCCCCAGCTGGACCCTGGCGTCACTGACGGTCGGCTACCCGACCGCCGAAGTCATTTCGCAAACCTGGCGCGAGCCCACCGGCCGCATCGTGCTCGACTGGAAGCCCGATCTCGGCTTCACTGACGAGACCCTGGTGTACGGGTCCTTCAGCCGCGGTTACAAGGCGGGGGGATCCAACCCGCCGGGGTTCGTCTATACCTACTATGCCGATCCCATCCAGGCGCAGGGCTTGGGTGCCGTCTCGGCGACGCGGCCGCGGACCTTTGAGCCCGAGTTCATCAACGCCTACGAAATTGGTACCAAGAACACCCTCATGGACGGCCGTCTGACGGTCAATATGGCGGCGTTCTACTACAACTACCACGACTACCAGATCTCCGAGATCGTGGATCGCTCCGCTTTCAACCGGAATTTTGATGCCGAAATCTGGGGCTTCGAACTCGAGACCGACTGGTACGCGCTGGACAACCTGCGGCTGGGCTTCAAGGGCGGCTACCAGAAGACCCGTATCGGCGATGGTGAGAAGGCCATCGACCTGATGGACCGCACCGCCGGTAACGACGACTGGGTGGTGGTGCGGCCGTTCCCAACTTATGCCTCCAGTTGCATCCTGCCGGAGTGGCTTTTCGGTGGGCTGAAGCGGGAGAGTGAGTTCACAAGCGACCTTGTCCCGGGCCCCACCGGACTCGGAAGCGTTGGTGGCGGTGGTCCCGGTGGCTGTGAGATTGCCTATCTGAACGGCAATGACCCGGTCACCAACCTCCCTTACGTGCCAGATCCGACCGTGGGTGGAGGTTCGAACACGCTGCAGTATCACCCCAACTATCCCGGCTGGGATCCCGCCACCGCCCCCAACAACGGTGAAGGCTTCGCCAAGGATCTGTCCGGCAACGAACTGCCGAATGCCCCCAACTACACCCTGACCCTGACGGGCGACTACATCCTGCCGCTGGGCAATGCCTGGTTGATGACCCTGCATGCCGATCTGCACTGGCAGTCCGAGTCCTGGTGGCGCATCTTCAACGACCATGAGTTCAGTCGCCTGGACGACTACTACACGGCCAACGTGGCGGCGATCTTCATGAACGAAGCCTCGGGCTGGAACGTGATGGCCTATGTGAAGAACGTGTTTGATGAAACCGCCATCTCCGGCGCCTTCCTCAATTCCGACGACACCGGCCTGACCACCAACATCTTCCTCACCGAGCCGCGACTGTTCGGCCTGCGGGTGACCAAGAACTGGGGCGGTGGGTCGACCCTGGGGAACTTCGGGCGGCGGTTTGATGCGGGTCATCGCTGGCCGCTGCAATTGGAAGTGGGCGGGCAGGTGCAACGGGTGGATGCTGACAATACGGCGGCGCTGCCGACCTTCTATGACGCCTTCTCCGGACCGCTGGATATCGCTGAGGGTGTGCAGAGCGCCGACCTGGGCTGGGGCCAGACCCGCGAGATCAAGCTCGGCTGGCGGCCCGATGCGGGGCCGTGGACACTGTCGGTGGGCTATCGTCAGGGGAATCTGCGCCACTCGGTGGCGGGCGGCGCATCCTGGGAGACCGAGCCCTTCTGCCCGTTGGTAGGCGGCTCCTTCGAGGCACAGTGCACCAATCCTATTCCGGCGCCGATTTGGATCGATCTGCAGAGTTATTCTCGTACCAACCGGGTGGCGGCCGAGATGCGGGCCTCCGAAAGCTATCGTCTGTTTGATGTGGCGATCCGCCGGGATCTGGAGCTGAGCACCTTCTCGCGGTCCAGTGTCGAGCTGGCAGTGCGGCGGGCGCGCTTGATCTCGCAGACCCAGGCGGCGCTGGAAGGGGTGCCGGACTGGATGATTCCCGAGAATGTCGACGTCTTCTTTGTCGGCCAGCGGCCGGTGACCCACACCGTGTATCAGGCCGACTTTGATGCCCGGCGCGGCTTCGACGGCACCGGCCCGCTGCTGACCTGGAGTGCCGCCTCGCCATTGTTCGGCAACCCGCAGTCGGGTGTGGTGGAACTGGACTGGTCGTTGAGCGGTGGGGCCCTGTTCGGTCGTCAGACCACCGATATCGCCGACAGCGAGGAAAGTGAGTGGTACTACGCCTGGACGGCCGTGCAGGCCAGCGGCTTCCAGGCGCCGCCGCAAACGCCGACAGCCATTACCGAACGCACTGTGCCCGGCACCCGCCGCAGCACCTCGGAGACGGTGCCGATGGTGGGCGCGACGCTGGGGCTGAGCTATCGGGTGAACAGCCTGAGCCTGTCGGCGGGTTACCGCTGGGAGCGTTACATCGACGCCATTGATGGTGGCGTGGAAGAACGCAAGACCTACGACCGCACGATCGAGGGTCCGACCCTGAAACTGGGGATCGGCTTCGGCGGTTGAGGAAATCCAACGGGTATTCCATCCCTCGGTGGCGAGCACATGCGGCTCGTCGCCGAGGGACGGCGCTGCCAAACCGCTGTCGTCTCGATCGTTGGCGCCGTGTGGCGCCCCCACTCTCGAGGGCCCTGCCAGTCGGATGGGGTTGCCGCTAAAAGCTCGAGCACGGCATTCCCTCGCTTCCAGATCATCCCGGGCCCTGGACGACAGATTGAAAGCGGACACCGGTGACCTTGGCTGCCCAGCGACACGATGAGATCGTCGTAGCGGTAGTCAACGAAACCACTGCGCGCGCCTTTTGTCCAACGCTGCCGCGCAGGCGCCCTCTTCTTCTTGGCCCGGTGTCTCCCGGCCTTCGGGCGAAGTGCTCATCCCGCGAGAGACAGGTGCGCTCGCTCGTCTGAAGGCCTGAAGACCCATCTTGATGATTCAACCGTATCGCGATGGCGGATGATGTCAGCCGCCACGACGATGTGATCGCTGCTGTCAGTTTGGCGTAGCCGGCCCAATCCGGCATGCTGCGCGCCCGGATTTGGAGTCCATGTCACAAAAATGTGACGAATATCCGCTTTCGATGGCGTAAAAATTGCTCGATGTGGTGCGGTTTTTGCTGGCTTATGCGTCTTATTGGGTATGGAGCGCCGTACTGCCCCCCCTTGGGTCGGTGAAGGCGCGTTGGAGGCTTTATGTGGTGGATTGTGCTCGCGGTTTCGATGGTGGTGGTGCTGGCTGCAGGCGGGGCAGGCCTGTGGTTCTGGCAGCGCCGTCGCGAGCAGCAGCGCGTTGAGCGCGGCCATTGGCCGTACCGCCGTCGCCGGCCGCTGGGCGACCTTGAGCAGGCGGTGTTCTTCTCGCTGCTGGAAGGCTTGCCGGAACACATCATTCTCAGCCAGGTGTCGTTGAGCAAGCTGTGCTTCGTGCGGGGTGCCGAGGCGCTGCAGTGGCAGCGCCGCATCCAGGACCTGTCGGCCGACTTCGTGGTTTGCGATCGCAGTTTCCGCACGGTGGCGGTGATCGATCTGGAAGACGGCTTCGAAGACGAAATCGAACGCACCGAGGCGGACATCCGCAAGGAAAAGGCGCTGCTGGATGCCGGCTTTCGCCTGTTTCGCTGGAACACTTTCAATCTTCCGACCACCGAGCAGATGCGCAATGCCATTGTCGGCCTGACGCTGGCGGTGGATACCAAGCGGCCGCCGTTGCTGCCGCTGGAACCCCTTGAGCCGTTCGAGCCCCGCGAACGCTGAGGGACATTCTCGAAGTGCACCAAAAAAGTGCACCATCAGGGCCTGTGGTAAAGCGCGTCCGAAGCGTTTAACTCCCCATGAGGTAACGGAAGACCGGCCCGCATGTCTGTGGCGCTGGCGGTCGGGCATTGCGATGCGCCAGACTGCCGCCGCAGGTCAGAGGCTGGCCAGTGGGGTACCGCGACGACATGAAAGTGGGGGGATACCCACGCGTCGGACCCGGTCCCCGGCTTGGAGGAGAACCGGATGAACACGCCGCAGCCCTTTCTGGCGGGTGCCATGGATGACATCGAGCGGGACAGCGCGACCGCGGCGGGCGAGCGGGCGGCATTCGAGGCGGCCTATCGGGAGCATCACCCGGCCGTGCTGCGGATTCTGCAACGACGGCTCGGCAATGAGCAGGATGCCGACGACCTGGCTCAGGAGACCTATATCCGCGCCTGGCGCTACCGCAATCGCGACCCCGAAAGCCTCAAGGCGGTGCTGTTCCGCATCGCCATCAACCTCGCGTTCTCCCGCGGTCGGCAGGATCGCACCCACAACACCGCCGGCACGGTGGCGGTGGATGATCTCGATCTTGAGGCCGATGAACTGCCAGTGGACGAGCAGGTGGCCCACGATGAACAGATGTCCCTGATCGTGGCCGCGGTGGAAACCCTGCCGGAACGCTGCCGTCAGGTGTTCGTGCTGAGCCGCTTTCATGGCCTGCGACATCGGGAGATCGCCGAGCGTTGCCGCATTTCCACCTCGATGGTGGACCAGCACATCACCCGCGCGCTCGCCCTGATCCGCGAGCGGGTGGGCGAAACGACCCGCTAGGCGTTTATCAGCATATGACCCGTCAATCCGCCCCCGTCGAGATTCAGGCCCAGGCCGAGCGCTGGTTCACGCGTATGCTCGATCCGGACGTGAGTCCGATGGAGCGGGTGGCGTTTCGCCACTGGAAGGATGACCCGCGCCACGCCCGAGCCTTCGCCGAAGTCGAGGCGCTGTGGGGGCGGGTGGGCGAAACCCGCGACATGCCGCAGATACGGGCCCTGATGCAGCAGACCCTGGGCGCCACGCAGGCGCCGCCTCGGCGCTGGCGTGCGCCGCTGGCGCTGGCCGCCAGCCTCGCCGTGGCGGCCCTGGCATTGGGCACCCTCTGGCTGTGGCAGAACCCGCCGGGCACTTATCGCACGGCCCTGGGGGAACAGCGCGTGCTGGCCCTGGCGGACGGTTCCACGGTCACCCTCAATACCGATACCCGGCTGCGGGTGGACTACAGCGAGCAGCGCCGCACGCTGCACCTGTTGCAGGGAGAAGCCCTGTTCGACGTGGCGCATGACGCCGATCGGCCGTTTCTGGTCCAGGCGGGCAGCGGCAGCGTGACCGCGTTGGGTACCCGGTTCACCGTCCGTCGCGAGGCCGCCGAGGTGCAGGTGACGTTGCTGGAAGGGCGGGTGGTGGTCGACCGCCCGGAGGTGGCCCAGCAGATCGAGGTCGCCCCCGGCGAGCAGCTGCGTTTTACCGCCGAAGTGCCCGAGGTGCGCCGCCAGGTGGTGGACGAGGAAGCGGTGATGAGCTGGACCCGCGGCCGCCTGCTGTTCCGCGCCACCCCGCTGGCTGAGGCCGTGCGCGAGGTCAACCGCTATGCCGAAACACAGATCCGCATCGTCGATCCCTCGCTGTCGGCGCTGACGGTCAGCGGCACCTTTGTCACCGGCGATGCCGAGAACCTGGCGGCGGCGCTGCGGGCGGAGATGTCGGTGCAGGTGTCGTACAGCCCGGACCGTCGTGAGATCCGCCTGACCCGTCGCGACGGCTGACTGCGGCGGCCGGCGCTTGCCCCCGGCGGCGGCGCAACCGATCATTTCCGGCCCTGTTCCCGGATCTCCGGCATGAATGACCGCGTTCTGATCGGCAAGGGCGACACCGCCCAGACCCTGCTTGCCCGCTACGCCAACCGCCACGGCCTGGTGGCGGGTGCCACCGGCACCGGCAAGACGGTCACATTGCAGGTGCTGGCGGAGGGCTTTTCGGCGCTCGGTGTGCCGGTGTTTTGCGCGGATGTGAAAGGGGACCTGTCAGGGTTGGCGGCCGCGGGTGAAGCCAAGCCCAAGCTGGCGGAGCGCGCCGCCGAGCTGGGGGTGGCGGGTTACGCGCCGGCGCCGCAGCCGGTGGTGTTCTGGGATGTCTTCGGTCAGCAGGGGCACCCGATCCGCACCACCATTTCGGAAATGGGGCCGCTGCTGCTGGCGCGGCTGTTGGCATTGTCGGACGCACAGACCGGGGTGCTGGCGGTGGCCTTCAAGTTCGCCGACGACAACGGCCTGGCACTCCTGGACTTCAAGGACCTGACCGCGCTGCTGCGCCATGTCGGCGAAAACGCCAAGGCCATCGGGCAGCAATATGGTCTGGTCAGCACCGCCTCGGTGGCGGCCATCCAGCGCGCCCTGCTGCAACTGGAGCAGGAGGGTGGGGCCGCGCTGTTCGGCGAGCCGGCGCTGGAACTGCCGGACCTCATGCGCACCGACCTGTCGGGTCGCGGCATCATCAACGTGCTGGCGGCCGACCAACTGTTCGCCCGGCCGCGGCTCTACGCCACCTTCCTGCTGTTTCTGCTGTCGGAGCTGTTCGAAAGCCTGCCGGAAGTGGGCGACCTCGACCGGCCCAGGCTGGTGTTCTTTTTCGATGAAGCCCATCTGCTGTTCAAGGATGCGCCGCGCGCACTGGTGGACAAGGTGGAGCAGGTGGTGCGGTTGATCCGCTCCAAGGGGGTCGGTGTGTACTTCGTCACCCAGAACCCGCTGGACCTGCCGGATGCGGTGCTGGGCCAGTTGGGCAACCGGGTGCAGCATGGCCTGCGTGCCTTTACCCCGCGTGACCAGAAGGCCGTGCGCGCGGCGGCCGAAACCTTCCGTGCCAACCCGGGGCTGGACGTGGAGGCCGCCATCACCGAGATGGGGGTCGGCGAGGCGCTGATCTCCACCCTGCAGGACAAGGGGATCCCCAGCCCGGTGGAGCGCGCCAAGGTGGCGCCGCCGCGTTCACGGATGGGCCCGCTGACCGACGAGGAGCGCCGCGTGGTGCTGTCGCGCAGCCCGCTGGCGGGCCGCTACGAGGTGCTGGTGGACCGGGAGTCGGCCTACGAGTTGCTGGCCCGCAAGGCCGAGGAGGCCGAGGCCCGCGCCGCCGCCGATGCCGAAGCGGCGGCCCGCGCCGATGACTGGAACGCACAGGTGACCGCGGCCTATGGCAGTGGAACCCGCTCCCGCAAGCCTTCGGCCGCGCCGCGGCGGCGGGCGGCACCGCAGAGCATGGCGGAGAAGGCCATGCAGTCGGCAGTGCGCAGCGCCGGCAGTGCAGTGGGCCGCGAAGTCGGCCGCCAGTTGTTGCGCGGCCTGTTCGGCTCGCTGCTGAAGCGATAGCGCCCGATGAGTATCTGGGCCGACCCGCTGCGCACCCGGCTGACGACCGGGATCGACATCCTCAAACTGGACCTGCCGGATGCCACGGTCGACCAGTTGATGGCCTACCTGATGGAGCTGGAACGCTGGAACAACGCCTACAACCTGACGGCGGTGCGTGACCTGCAGGCGATGGTCGACCGTCATCTGCTCGACTCGCTGTCGCTGCTGCCGGTACTGGCGCCGGCGCTGGCGGCGCCCGGCGCCCGGTTGCTGGATGTCGGCAGTGGGCCGGGTCTGCCGGGGCTGATCCTCGCCATCGTCTACCCGGAGCTGCCGGTGACGGTGCTCGACAGCAACGGCAAGAAAGCGCGGTTTCTGCGCCATGCGGTGCGCACGCTGGGCTTGTCGCGGGTCACCGTGGCCGAGACCCGGGTGGAAGCCTGGGTGCCGCCGGAACCCTATACGCTGGTGACCAGCCGGGCCTTTTCGGCGCTGGCGGACTTCTTCGCCCTGACCCGGCATCTGCTGGCACCCGGTGGTCAATGGGCGGCGATGAAGGGCAAACTAGAAAAAGAGGAACTGGCCGCCGTGCCAGCCGATATCACCATCAGGGAGCCGTTGCGTCTGCGGGTGCCCGGTCTCGACGAGGCCCGTCACCTGTTGCTGGCGCATCCGACATGAGCTACGTCATCGCCGTTGCCAATCAGAAAGGGGGCGTGGGCAAGACCACCACCTCGATCAACCTCGCGGCCTCACTGGCGGCCACCAAGCGGCGTGTGCTGCTGGTGGATCTCGATGCCCAGGGAAACGCCACCATGGGCGTGGGCGTCGACAAGAACGGGGTCACCCACTCCTGCCGTGACGTGCTGCTGGAAGCCGCCAACATCCGCGATGTCATCGTGCAGGTGGACACCTCCTCGTTGTGGCTGTTGCCGGGCAACAGCGACATGACCGAGGCCGAGATCAAGCTGCGGGAGGTCGCCGCTGGCGACTTCTCGCTGAAGAGCGCTCTCGCCGAAGTGGCGGACCAGTTCGACTACGTATTGCTCGATTGCCCGCCGGCGCTGTCGAAGCTCACCGTCAACGCGCTGGTGGCGGCGGATGGCGTGCTGATCCCGATGCAGTGCGAGTATTACGCGCTGGAAGGCCTGACCGCGCTGATGGACACGGTGGGCAAGATCAAGCGGGTGATCAACCCGCGGCTGGAGATCGAGGGCCTGCTGCGGACCATGTTCGACCCGCGCAACAACCTGTCCAACGACGTGTCGGCGCAGCTGACCCAGCACTTCGGCGACAAGGTTTACCGTACCGTCATCCCCCGTAACGTCCGCCTTGCCGAGGCGCCCAGTCATGGCGTGCCGGTGATGCTCTATGACGCCGCGTCCAGTGGTGCCAAGGCCTACCTGGCGCTGGCGGGCGAGGTGCTGCGCCGCCATGACGGCGGCCAACTGAGACTGAGTGAATGAGTACCAAGAAACGCGGACTGGGTCGTGGCCTCGACGCGCTGCTGTCGAGCGCGCAGACGCCCGGTGTCGACGAAGCGGCCGGCGATGAGCTGCGGGAGGTCGGGATCGAGCAACTGATCGCCGGTGCCCATCAGCCGCGGCGCCATTTTGATGAGGACGCGCTGGCGCAGCTGGCTGACTCCATCCGCACCCAGGGTGTGGTGCAGCCGCTGGTGGTGCGGGCCAAGGGCAAGCAGTTCGAGATCGTTGCCGGCGAGCGCCGCTGGCGGGCCGCGCAACGGGCTGGGCTCAAGACCATCCCGGTGATCGTCCGCGCACTCGACGAGCAGGACGCCATGACCGTGGCGCTGGTCGAGAATATCCAGCGCGCCGACCTCAACGCCCTGGAAGAGGCTGAGGCCCTGCGCAAACTGATTGATGACTGCGGCCTGACCCACGATCAGTGCGCCCAGGCGGTCGGTCGCTCGCGGACGCACGTCAGCAACCTGCTGCGGTTGCTGGATCTGGAGGCCGATACCCAGGCCTTGGTCCGCAGTGGCCAGCTCAGTCTCGGGCATGCCAAGGTGTTGCTCGCTGCGGACGGTGCGCGCCAGGTGCAGTTGGCGCGTCTGGTGGTGCAGCGCCATCTGTCGGTGCGTCAGACCGAACTGCTGCTCAAGGATCCGCAGGCGACGGCCGCGGCCGCCCCGCGCGCGTCGGCTGCGGCTGCCGGCGATCCCGAGCTGGAGCGGCGCCTGTCGAGCGCGCTGGGGTTGCCGGTGAAGCTGCAGGGCAATGCCCAGGGGCGCGGCAAACTGGTCATCAGCTATCGCGACGGCGCCCAGTTGAAACGGCTGCTGGGGGTCCTCGAGGGCTGAGCAGTTCCGCGGCGGGAATTTTCCCTTTCGGCATTTTTGCTGCCGAGGGAAATGCCCCTGCGATGAGGGTTTCGGCCGATGTGGTGGCAACAAAACTTGCTCCTACGGGCCTTTTGACGGGAGTTGCCTCAAATGCGACGGATTGTTTATACTCCCGTTGATTGGTGCGGTGCATCAAACAACGCGGAGACCCGATGAACGTCGCCATCCGCATTGCACGGCTGCAAGCAGCGATAGCCGTCGTGATGGCTGCACTCTGGGGTGTCATCTCTGGGCCCATGCCCGGTCTGGCCGCGTTTATCGGCGGCATGATCGCCGCGGCCCTGACGTATTACGCCGGTGCCCGTGTTTTCGGCGCCGGAACGAACGACCCCCATGTCATGGTTCGGGCGTTCATGCGGGCGCAGGCTCGCAAGTGGATTCTGGCCATCGTGCTGTTCGCGATAGCGTTGCAGGGCTTTGCTGAGCATGCCCTGCCGTTGATTGCGGGCTTTATGGCAGCACTGGTGGTGTACTGGTTTGCATTGCTCTGGGATTGAAGGGACGGATTGAATGGCGGCGGAAAACTCAGCCTCGGGTTACGTCACACACCATCTTGAGCACCTCACTGCAGGTGCGCATGAGACCGGCTTTGTCCGTTTTGACACCTGGCACCTCGACACGCTGTTCTTCTCGACGGTGCTCGGGCTCATCATGCTGACGCTCTTCCGCATGGCGGCCGTGCGCGCCACCAGCGGCGTTCCGGGCAAGTTGCAGGCCTTCGTCGAAGTGTTGGTGAGCTTCGTTGACGACTCGGTCAAGGGCAGTTTCCACGGTGACCGCAGCTTCGTGGCGCCGATGGCGCTCACGATCTTCGTCTGGGTGTTCCTCTGGAACTTCATGGACCTCATCCCGGTGGACCTGCTGCCGATCATTGGCAACAAGGTATTCGGCCTTGAATATCTCCGCGTGGTGCCGTCGGCAGACATGAGCGCCACCTTCGCGCTGTCGATCTCGGTGTTTTTCCTGATTCTGTTCTACAGCTTCAAGAGCAAGGGGCCGATCGGCTTCGCCAAGGAATATTTGACACACCCGTTCGGCAGCAATCCGCTGCTGATCCCGGCCAACCTGATCATCAACACGGTCGAACTGCTGGCCAAACCGCTGTCGCTGGCGCTGCGACTGTTCGGCAACCTCTACGCCGGCGAGTTGATCTTCATTCTGATCGCGCTGCTCGGCATGGCCTGGTCCGGCTTCAACGTGATGAGCATCGGCTTGTTCGCCGGTCAACTGGTTGCCGGGTTCGCCTGGGCGGTGTTCCACATTCTGGTCATCACCCTGCAGGCCTTCATTTTCATGACGCTGACGATCGTCTATCTCGGGATGGCGAACGAGCATCACTGATCGGCAGCACCGTTTTCGTTCCACCCACCCACCTATTTTTCAAGTCAACACACGGAGCACTTCGATGGAACTCATTGCCCAGATCCAGGCCAACACGGCCCTCACGGTCGGTCTCATCTTCGGCCTCGCCGCGCTCGGCACGGCCATCGGCTTCGGCCTGCTCGGCGGCAAGCTGCTGGAAGGCGTCGCCCGCCAGCCGGAACTCGCCAACAACCTGCAGACCAAGATGTTCATCGTCGCCGGTCTGCTCGACGCGGTCGCGATTATCGGTGTGGCCATGGGCCTGCTGATGATGTTCGCGAACCCGTTCCTCGCCGCCCTCCAGGGCTGATCAGAGCGCCGAACCTGTTCGGCGCGCTTTACCGGTTCTAAGCGGAGTTTTCGATGGGTATCAGCATTCCCTCCGTCGTTGGCCAGATGATCGTATTTCTGATCTTCGTGTTGTTCACGATGAAATACGTCTGGCCGCCGATCATGAAGGCGATGCAGGAGCGCGAAGCCAAGATCGCCGACGGCCTTGCCGCGGCGGACAAGGCCAAGGCTGCGCTCGCAGACGCGTCCTCCAAGTCGGAGGAAGAGCTCAAGGCCGCTCGTGGCCAGGCTCAGGACATCATCGCCAACGCCAGCCGTCAGGCAGCCCAGCTGCTGGAGAAGGCCAAGGCGGATGCCCAGGCCGAGCAGGACCGTATCGTCGCCAACGGCCATGCCGAGGTCGAACGCCAGACGGCGCATGCGCGGGATGCGCTGCGTCAGCAGGTGGCCGCGCTCGCCGTATTGGGCGCGCAGCAGATTCTCAAGCGCGAGATCGATGCCAAGGCGCATGCCGAAGTGCTCGACGGCCTTGCGAGCCGGGTGTAAGGCGCACCATGGCCCAGCTCAGTCAGGTTGCACGTCCATACGCCAAGGCAGTTTTCGAGCTCGCCCGCAGCGGCAATGACTATGCCGGTTGGTCGGCGCTGCTGGCCACCCTGGCCACGGTGGTGTCGGACCCCGGTGTGGCGCCGTTGCTGAGCCATCCCAAGGTCACCCGTTCGGCGTTGGCCGATGCGGTGAGCCAGGGGCTGGCCGGGGCGCAGGGGTCGGCCGGGCAGAATCTGGTCCGGTTGCTGGTGGACAACGGCCGTTTGTCGGCTGCACCGCAGATTGCCGAGGAGTTCGAGGCGCTGCGTGCTGACGCGGAGCGCACCGTGGAGGTCGAGATCACCTCGGCGGTGGCGGTACCGGATGCCCAGCAGGCGTCGCTGGCCAAGGCCATCGGCGAACGGCTGTCCCGACAGGTCAAGGTGCAGTGGGAAATTGATCCGGAGCTGATCGCCGGGGCGGTGATCCGCGCGGGTGACCTGGTGATCGATGGGTCTGCGAAGGGCGATCTCGCCCGCTTGCAGACGATGCTGGCCCAATAAGTCAATGTGGCGCGCCTGCCGCGCGCTGAACGAGTAGAGACGAACATGCAGCTGAATCCTTCCGAAATCAGCGACCTCATCAAGAGCCGGATTCAAAATTTTGAATCGGCTTCCGAGGCGCGCAACACCGGCACCATCGTGTCCCTGCAGGACGGTATCGTCCGCATCCACGGTCTGTCTGATGCTCTCCAGGGCGAAATGCTGGAGTTTCCCGGCAACACCTTCGGCCTCGCGCTGAACCTCGAGCGTGACTCGGTGGGCGCGGTGGTGCTGGGTGACTACAAGCACCTCACGGAAGGCGACACGGTCAAGACCACCGGCCGCATTCTGGAAGTGCCGGTCGGCCCGGGTCTGCTCGGTCGCGTGGTCAACGCGCTCGGCCAGCCCATCGACGGCAAGGGTCCGGTGGATTCCACCGAATCGAGCCCGATCGAGAAGGTCGCGCCGGGCGTGATCTGGCGCAAGTCGGTCGACCAGCCGGTGCAGACCGGCTACAAGGCGGTGGACGCCATGGTGCCGGTCGGCCGCGGTCAGCGCGAGCTGATCATCGGTGACCGCCAGACCGGCAAGACCGCGATGGCGATCGACACCATCATCAATCAGAAGCACTCCGGCGTGAAGTGCGTCTACGTCGCCATCGGCCAGAAGAACAGCTCGATTGCCGGCGTCGTGCGCAAGCTCGAAGAGCACGGCGCCATGGCCTACACCACGGTGGTTGCCGCCAGTGCCTCCGAGTCGCCGGCGCTGCAGTTCATCGCGCCCTATTCGGGTTGCTCGATGGGCGAGTACTTCCGTGACAACGGCGAAGACGCGCTGATCATCTACGACGATTTGTCCAAGCAGGCCGTGGCCTACCGTCAGGTGTCGCTGTTGCTGAAGCGTCCGCCGGGCCGTGAAGCCTACCCGGGCGACGTGTTCTATTTGCACTCCCGCCTGCTGGAGCGCGCTGCGCGCGTGAACGCCGACTACGTCGAGAAGCACACCGGCGGCAAGGTCAAGGGCAAGACCGGTTCGTTGACGGCGCTGCCGATCATCGAGACCCAGGCCGGTGACGTGTCGGCGTTCGTGCCGACCAACGTGATCTCGATCACCGACGGCCAGATCTTCCTCGAAACCGACCTGTTCAACGCCGGCATTCGCCCAGCCATGAACGCCGGTATCTCGGTGTCCCGCGTCGGCGGTGCCGCGCAGACCAAGATCGTCAAGAAGCTCGGCGGCGGTGTCCGCCTGGCGCTGGCGCAGTACCGTGAACTCGCGGCCTTCGCCCAGTTCGCGTCCGACCTCGACGAAGCCACCCGCAAGCAGCTTGAGCGTGGCCAGCGCGCCACCGAGCTGATGAAGCAGAAGCAGTACGCGCCGCTCTCGGTCGCGCTGATGGGTGCGTCGCTGTACGCCATCGAGAAGGGCTACCTCGACAGCGTCGCGGTTGACGACATCCAGGCGTGGGAGTCCGGTCTGCACCAGTTCCTGCTCGGCAGCCACAAGGCGCTGGTCGATCAGATCAACGAGAAGGGCGATTGGAATGGCGACATCGAAGCCAGCCTGAAGGCGGCGATGGATGCCTACGTCAAGCAAAGCGCGATCTGATTCGATGGTGACCGGCGACACGCGAGGCAGCGGGTCACCGGTCACCGCCACGAATCACCAGTCACCAGTCACCAGTCACGAGAAATAAATGGCAGGCGCAAAGGAAATCCGCGGCAAGATCAAAAGCGTGAAGAACACGCAGAAGATCACGCGCGCGATGGAAAAAGTCGCCATGTCGAAAATGCGCAAAGCGCAGGATCGCATGGCGCAGGCGCGGCCCTATGCCGAGAAAGTTCGACGCACCCTGGGGCACCTGGCAGCGGCCAATACCGAGTTTCGTCATCCTTTCCTGACCGAACGGCCGGTGAAGCGGGTGGCGTACCTGGTGGTCTCGACCGATCGCGGCCTCTGCGGTGGCCTCAACATCAACACCTTCCGCGCCACGGTGCGGGACCTAAAAGGCTGGCAGGACCAAGGTGTTGAAGCACAGTTCGCCGTGGTGGGCGCCAAGGCGGTGTCGTTCTTCAAGCGGGTCGGCGGCAAGGTGATGGCACAGGTGACCCAGTTGGGCGACCGGCCGCACCTGGAAGCGCTGCTCGGCACCATCAAGGTGCTGACCGATGCTTACCTCAATGGTGAAGTGGACCGCGTGGAGCTGGTGTCGTCGAACTTCGTCAACACCATGACCCAGCAGCCACGCGTGCAGCAGCTGTTGCCGGTGGCCAAGGTGGAAAGCGACGATTTGCTGGACAGCTGGGACTATCTGTACGAGCCCAGTGCGGAATCGCTGATTGACACGGTGCTGCAGCGCTACCTCGAATCGCAGGTGTATCAGGCGGTGATCGAGAACACCGCCTGCGAAATGGCGGCGCGCATGGTGGCGATGAAGGCGGCGACCGAGAACGCCGGGCAGATCATCGACGACCTGCAGCTGGCCTACAACAAGGCGCGTCAGGCCAACATCACCAAGGAACTGGCGGAAATCGTCGGCGGTGCCGCGGCGGTATGAAACCTGTGAGGCGAGTGGCCTCACCCCTCACGTAAGAGAGTGAACAGAAAGATGAGTACTGGAAAGATCGTTCAAATCATCGGCGCCGTGGTTGACGTCGAGTTTCCGCGCGACGCGGTGCCGAACATCTATGACGCGCTGAAGGTGGAAGGTGCCTCCGGCCTGACCCTGGAAGTCCAGCAGCAGCTGGGCGATGGCGTCGTGCGCGGCATTGCCATGGGCGTCAGCGACGGCCTCAAGCGCGGTCTCTCGGTGAGCAACACCGGCGCGCCGATCTCGGTGCCGGTGGGCAAGGCGACCCTTGGCCGCATCATGAACGTGCTGGGCGACCCCGAGGACGAGCGTGGCCCGGTCGAGAGCGAGGAGCGTTGGTCGATTCACCGCGACGCCCCGTCGTATGAAGATCAGTCCGGCTCCACCGACCTGCTGGAAACCGGCATCAAGGTGATCGACCTGCTGTGCCCGTTCGCCAAGGGCGGCAAGGTCGGTCTGTTCGGCGGTGCCGGCGTCGGCAAGACCGTGAACATGCTCGAGCTCATCAACAACATCGCCAAGGAGCACTCCGGTCTGTCGGTGTTCGCGGGCGTCGGTGAGCGTACCCGTGAAGGCAACGACTTCTATCACGAAATGTCGGAAGCCGGGGTCATCAACCTCGAGAACCTGCCCGAATCGAAAGTGGCGATGGTCTACGGCCAGATGAACGAGCCGCCGGGCAACCGTCTGCGTGTGGCACTGTCGGGCCTGACCATGGCCGAGTTCTTCCGTGACGAAGGCCGTGACGTGCTGCTGTTCGTCGACAACATCTACCGCTACACCCTGGCCGGTACCGAAGTGTCGGCGCTGCTCGGCCGTATGCCGTCGGCGGTGGGTTACCAGCCGACCCTGGCGGAGGAAATGGGCGTGTTGCAGGAACGCATCACCTCCACCAAGACCGGCTCGATCACCTCCATCCAGGCCGTTTACGTGCCGGCGGATGACTTGACCGACCCCAGCCCCGCCACCACCTTCGCCCACTTGGACGCCACCGTGGTGCTGTCGCGTGACATCGCCGCGCTGGGTATCTACCCGGCCGTGGATCCGCTGGATTCCACCAGCCGCCAGCTCGACCCCAACGTGATCGGCGACGAGCACTACCAGGTGGCGCGCGATGTGCAGGGCGTGTTGCAGCGCTACAAGGAACTGAAGGACATCATCGCCATCCTCGGGATGGACGAGCTGTCCGAGGACGACAAGCAGGTGGTGGCGCGGGCCCGCAAGATCCAGCGCTTCCTCTCCCAGCCGTTCCATGTCGCCGAAGTGTTCACCGGTGCGCCCGGCAAGTACGTGTCGCTGAAGGAAACCATTCGTGGCTTCCGCGGCATCGTCGATGGCGACTTCGATCACCTGCCCGAGCAGGCGTTCTACATGGTCGGCACCATTGACGAGGCTTTGGAGAAGGCGCAGAAGATGTAATCGGCGTGCCGATTGCGCCCTGTGCCCCGATCCTGACCGAGAAAGCTGATGTCCGAACTGCAGATTGAAATTGTGTCCGCGGAAGGCCACATCCATGCCGGCAGCGCCACCATGGTGTTTGCCCCGGCAGAGATGGGCGAGGTCGGCATCACGCCCGGACACGCGCCGTTGCTGACACGGCTCAAGCCGGGGGCGGTGCGTGTCAAGACGACCTCCGGCGAAGAGTTGCCCTTCTTTGTCGGAGGGGGCTTGCTGGAAGTGCAGCCGAAGCGGGTGACGGTGATGGCCGATACGGCGCTGCGGGCCAAGGATGCCGATGAGGCTGCCGCTGCGGCAGCCAAGCAGGCCGCCGAGGATGCGCTGTCGAATGCTGCCAGCGACATAGACGTTGCACGTGCGCAGGCCGAGTTGGTTGAAGCTGCGGCGCGCCTGCACTTTGTGCAGAACCTCAAGAAGACCCGTTGATCGCCCACGGTGTCTGACCAAGGCCGGGCTTGCCCGGCCTTTTTCATGTCTGCCTCCGGGCCGTACACTTGCCCCCCATGACCTCTGCGCTTCCGTTGCACCTCGTCATCCTTGCCGCCGGCCAGGGCACCCGGATGAACTCTGTCCTTCCCAAGGTACTTCACCGGGTGGGGGGAAAGCCGATGCTCGGCCATGTCCTCGACGCCGGGCAGGCCGTTGGCGCCGCCGTCGTGCACGTCGTGCACGGTCATGGCGCAGAGGCGGTCCAGTCGTGGGTCAAAACACACTACCGTGGCGATGCGATGCCGCGCTGGATCCATCAGGCCGAACAGCTTGGCACCGGTCATGCCGTGGCACAGGCCGCACCGGATATCCCGGACGATGCCTGTCTGTTGGTGGCCTACGGCGACGTGCCGTTGATCCGCCCCGAAACCCTGCAGGCGCTGGCGACGGCGGCCGCAGACGGTTTGGCGCTGGTGACTGTGCGGCTGGACGATCCCGGCGGATATGGACGCGTCGTGCGGACCGAGGATGGGGCGATCCGCGCCATCATCGAAGACAAGGACGCCAGCCCGGCGCAGCGGCAGATCACCGAGATCAATACCGGCCTCATCGCCGCACCGGCCCGACTTTTCAAGCCCTGGCTTACACGCATCGACAACAACAACCGCAAGGGCGAGTACTACCTCACAGACGTTGTCGGGTTCGCAGTTGCGGACGGCATACCGGTAACCGCCGTGGTGGCCACCGATGCCGACGAAGTGGAAGGCGTCAATGATCGCCTGCAACTGGCGCGGGCCGAACGGGTGTACCAGCGACGCCAGGCCGTCGCGTTGATGCGGGCGGGTGTGGCGCTGGCGGACCCGGCGCGGTTTGATCTACGGGGCACCCTGTCGACCGGACGTGATGTCGAGATCGACATCGGCTGTGTGTTCGAGGGAACGGTGACACTGGCGGACGGCGTGCGTATCGGGCCGTATTGCCTGCTGCGCGACGTCAGCCTGGGCGCGGGCGCTGAAGTGGCGGCACATTCTGTCCTGGAAGGCGTCACTGCTGGCGCAGCGGTTCACATCGGGCCGTTTGCGCGATTGCGGCCGGGCACCCGGCTGGCGGAGGGCGCCCGTATCGGCAACTTCGTCGAAACCAAGAAAACGGATGTTGGCGCCGGCAGCAAGATCAACCATCTCAGCTACGTTGGCGATGCGACATTGGGACAGGGGGTCAACATCGGGGCTGGCACCATCACCTGCAACTATGACGGCATCAACAAGCATGCGACCACAATTGGCGACGGCGCTTTCATCGGTTCCAACTCATCGTTGGTGGCGCCGGTGTCCGTGGGCGAGCAGGCCACGATCGGCGCCGGCTCGGTGATCACCAAGGACGCCCCCGATGGCCAGCTGACCGTGGCCCGCGGCAAACAGATCAGCCTGCCCGGCTGGCAGCGCCCCACCAAGAAGGACCGCTGATGGCAACCGGCTGGATGCAGGGGGCGTTCGAGGGTTTCAGTGGCCTCGCCGACGTGCCGTTGTTTTCCCTGGGGAACAACCCGGTCACCCCGTTGCGGTTGCTGGTGGGCTTGGTGATGCTGTTCGCAGTGGCCTGGTTTGCAGCGCAGGTGGAGCGCGGTCTGCTGCGCGTGGCGGCCCGCCGCCCGGGGCTCAACCGGTCGACGTTCTACACGCTGTCACGGGTGACCCGGTACTTGCTCTGGGTGGTCGGCACCCTCTTGGCGCTGCATGTCATTGGTGTCGACCTGTCGGCCATTGCCCTGCTCACCGGCGCCATCGGCATCGGCATCGGTCTGGGCATGCAGGGGCTGTTCAACAACCTCATCGGTGGTTTCTTCCTGCTGGGAGAGAAGGCGCTGCGTATCGGTGATGTGGTGACGCTGGAGTCCGGCGTCGCCGGCACCTTGCGAGAGATCGGGCTGCGGCATACCCGCATTCAGTCGGTCGATGGTGGCGAGGTCATGGTGCCCAACAGTGAACTGGTGCTGCGGCAGGTGACCCATTGGACCCTGCAGACTGCGCGGCGGCGGCTCCATGTACCGTTTCAGGTTGCGCCTGATACCGATCGCGAGGCCTTGCGCATCGCCACGCTGGCGGCCGCCAGTCAGGTGCCCGAAACGCTGCCGGACCCTCGCAATGAGCCCGAACTGTGGATCACCGAGCTTCACAGTGATTACCTGGCGTGCGAGCTGGTGGTCTGGGTCGGCCGAGGCGGTATCGAGCGCCCGGCCGCCGCTCGCGCAGGCTACCTGGCTGCCATTGCGGACGCGCTGGATGCGGCAGGCGTATCGCGCGCCAGCGTGACCAACCGGCTTCGGCTGCCGGACGGACCCATCGCGGTTCAACTCCATCCCCCCACCTCACCGGGATAACCATCATGTGCGGCATTGTCGGCGCCATCGCGCAACGCAACGTCAGTCCGATTCTGATCGAGGGTCTGCGCCGGCTCGAATATCGTGGCTACGATTCCGCCGGGCTGGCGCTGGTGGGAGACAATGGCCTGCAGCGACGGCGCGCGGTCGGCAAGGTAGCGGCACTGGCCGATGCCCTGGCGGCCTCCCCGTTGGATAGCCGTCTCGGCATTGCCCACACCCGCTGGGCCACTCACGGCGTGCCGGCTGAGCGCAACTCTCACCCCCATGCGTCGCGCACGGTGGCGGTGGTCCACAACGGCATCATTGAAAACCACGAGGCGCTGCGGACACGCCTGATCGATGCCGGCTACGCCTTCGAGTCGGAGACCGATACCGAAGTGGTGGCGCACCTGCTGCAGCAGCAAATCGACGCTGGCAGCAGTCTACGCCAGGCGCTGTGCGCCATTCTTCCTGAGCTACGGGGTGCCTATGCGCTGGCGGTGATCGACGCCAACAGTCCCGACCACCTGCTGCTGGCCCGCAAGGGCAGCCCGCTGGTGCTGGGGGTCGGTATCGGTGAGCACTTTGCCGCCAGCGATGCCCTGGCGCTGCTGCCCGTGACCAATCGCTTTGTCTATCTGGAAGAAGGCGACATCGCCGAACTGCGCGCCAGCGGCTACGAGATCTTCACCGCCGACGGCACCATGCAACAACGCCCGGTGCGTACCTCGACGTTGTCGCCTGATGCCGTCGACAAGGGCCCCTACCGGCACTTCATGACCAAGGAGATCTTCGAACAGCCGGTCGCGCTGGCGCAGACGCTGCAGGGGCGAACTGCCCATGGCCGGGTGCTCGAGGCCTGCCTGGGGCCGCAGGCGGAGGCGCTGCTGGCCCGTGTCAGGAACGTCCACATCGTCGCCTGCGGCACGTCCTCGCACGCCGGCATGGTGGCGCGCTACTGGTTCGAACAGATCGCCCGCGTACCGTGCCAGGTCGAGCTGGCCAGCGAGTTCCGCTATCGCAATCCGGTGATCGCCCCCGACACCCTGTTCATCACCATCTCCCAGAGCGGCGAAACCGCAGACACGCTGGAAGCCCTGCGTCACGCGCGTCAGAGCGCCAACGTGGCCGCTGCACTGGTGATCTGCAATGCCCCCGAGTCGTCACTGGTACGTGAGTCCGACATCGCCCTGATGACCCACGCTGGCCCCGAGCGCAGCGTCGCCTCCACCAAGGCGTTCACCACCCAGCTGATGGCGCTGGCACTGGTGATGCTGCTGATGGCGCGCCGAAGTGGTGCCATTGATGCGGAACGCGAGGCCGAGCTGGTGGCCCAGCTTGAAGCCGCACCGCGACTGGTGGAGGACGTGCTGGCCCAGAACGACCGCATTCGTCAGATCGCCGAGAGCCTGCTGACCAAGCAGAACGCGTTGTTCCTCGGACGGGGGCCGATGTGGCCGGTGGCGATGGAAGGGGCCCTCAAGCTCAAGGAAGTCAGCTATGTCCACGCCGAAGCCTATGCTGCGGGGGAGCTCAAGCACGGCCCGCTGGCGTTGGTGGACGAGGACATGCCGGTGATCGCGGTCGCGCCACGTGGCGATTTGCTCGACAAGGTGAAATCCAACCTGCAGGAAGTGCGCGCCCGCGGCGGCGAGCTGCTGGTGTTCGCCGACGCCGAAGCGGGCTTCCGTGACGAGCCCGGCGTCACCGTCTTCGGCATGCCGCATGGCGCTGAACTCACCGATCCCATTGTCTACACCATCCCCCTGCAGCTATTGGCCTATCACGTGGCGGTGCTCAAGGGCACCGATGTCGACCAGCCGCGCAACCTCGCCAAGAGTGTGACGGTGGAGTAGCCGGTTCAGTTGCCGACCTTGCCACCGTAGGGGCGTGCGCTGCCGGGTGTGTCTCCGCCGAGCGCGAAGGCTACCCCCAGTTCTAACTCGAAGCCGACCAAGCGCTTGGGTCGTAGCCGAAGGCCGGCGTTGAAGCTGATTTGCGGTTGATCCGATACCGGCTGGTCGGCCTTGGCGACATTTCCGATCTCCACCCCGACAACCGCACGCAGGCTGTCCCAGATCACGGGTCGAAGCCATTGCACACTGGCCAGATAGAAGAGGTTGCCTTTCATGGAACGACGGTCATAGCCGCGAAGGCCGTCTGTACCGCCCAGGGTGAAGGCCGGATGATTCGACAGCCCATTGTTGCGCAGGCCAAACCGTAGCGCGGTTTCCAGCGTTTGGTGTGCCCGCGTGCCGATGGCCTCGGCGTGCAGCAATTCTCCCGTCAGTAACAGGTAGCTGTAGTCAGATCCAAGGTTCTGGTCGGCGACTTCGAGACGAGCCCGCGCTCGATGGCCGGTCTCGCTATAGACATGATCGCGGAGATCAAGGTAGTCGGCCTGCGTGGCCAGCGCCCAGCTCTCGCCGTAGGTGCGTGCAGCGGTGTCGACGTCGACCGACTGGCGCCGCCAATAGGGACCGATGCCGATGGTCCAGCCCTGGCTGGCCTGATGATCGAGTCCGTAGGCGTGGGTCAGCATGAGCTCCGCCTCCTCCACCGTCTCGACATAGTGATCGGGTGTTTCAAAGCGCGTGGCGTCGTGGGCGAGACTGCCGCGCAATCCGCTGTGCGGGCCGATCAGGAAAGGCGCGTTATAGCTAAGTCGGTAACTGATGTCGCGGCCACGTCCGGCTTCCCGGGTGTCACGGCTGCGGCCCAGGGCGCGCAGACTGTGGTTCAGCCCCCAAAGGTTGTTCCATCGTACTTCCGCGCCGTAGCTATTCTGCCCGTCGCTGTTGGCGGACAGTCTGGGGTAGGCCTGCAGGTACCACTTCTCCGTGACGGTGAAGATCACCACCTCTCCGGTCGAGCCTGCAACGTGATGTGCCTCCACTTTGCGAAACAGCCCGAGATCCTGAAGGGCCTGGCGACTCTGCTCGATGCGCGCTTCGTCAAGCGGTTCACCCACGCGGATGCCAATCTCGCGCAACATGGTGACGTCCTGGGTGATGCGATTGCCCTCGAAGCGGATCTCGCCGATGGGGGCGGCGGCTTCCGCGCGGACCATGGCGAGGGCCAACGTCAGACACAGTGCCGCGTATCGGCCGCCGGTGATCATGCGTGGATCCGGCAATCGCCGAAGAGGTCATCCCGCGGGCGGTATGCCGTGGTACGCACGTCGAACAGGCCCAGCAAGGTTGAGAAGATCTCGTCATGAGAATGCGGGCTCGCGGCCGATCGCCTCAGACAGTCACCGCCTAGCGATAGCTGGCGCTTGAGGCCGGAACTCAACCAGGCAATCAGCGGGACGCGGGTTTGTGAGGCGGGGGCCAGGGCGTAGGGAAAGCCATGCAGGTAGAGGCCACCTTCGCCCAGGCTTTCGCCGTGATCGGAGACATACAGCAGTCCAACGTCTGCCTCTGGCTGTAGTCGACTCAGCAGTTCGATGGTGCGGTCGATGACATGGTCGGTGTAGCGAATGGTGTTGTCGTAGCTGTTGACCAGTGCGGTGGTATCGCAGCGATAGGCATCGTCCTGCGCGCACTCCGGTGTGAAATGCTGGAAGCGCTCTGGATAGCGCCGAAAGTAGGCCGGCCCATGGCTGCCCAGCTGATGCAATACGATCAGTTGGTCGCCGGTGCCGTGCTGAAGTTGTGCGCGCAGGTCGGACAGTAGGACTTCGTCGTGACATTCCCCATCAAAGCACTGACTCGGATGGCTCTCGGCACTGAAGCGCTGGGTCGGGATGCGGTTGCAGACGCCCTGACAGCCTGAATTGTTTTCGCGCCACTGCACGGTCACGCCGACCCGTTGCAGCACATCGAGCACGTTCTCGGTGTGACGAGCCTGATTGCGATCGAAGTGTCGCCGATCTTCGAGTGCGAACATGCAAGGCACCGAGACCGCGGTGGAGGTCCCGCAGGACTGCATGTCCGAAAACGCCACCACGTCGCCCCTTGCCGACAGGCGCGGCGTGGTATCGCGTCCATAGCCGTTGATGCCGAAGTGATCGGCGCGGGCCGTCTCGCCGACGATCATGACCACCACGCGACGGCGCGACGACGCGCTCGCGGCCCGCGGCTCGGCATCCTCGGCGATGGAGATCAGCGATGGGTGTCCATCCGCCAGCTGGTCCGCCAGCAGTCGTACAGCCGATACCACCGGTACCACCGGATTGGGGTATTCGCGAAGTTCGGCGTGCGCACGCAGCCATAGCGATACCTCCTTGTACTGCACCAGCGCGACCGCCACGGCCAGCCCCCACAGCGCTACCCCATACAGGACCCGGGTGGTGCTGGCGCGCCTCAGGGACATGGGCTTGAGGTCGATCCGAGTCAGTGCCAACGCAGGTAGCCCGACATAGATCACCACCTCCGCCAGCAAGGTCGGAGACAGCAGCTCGCGAACCTCGCCCCGATGTGTCTCCACCACATTCACCAGCATCTGGGTATCGATCACCGCGCCATAGCGGCGCATGAAGTAGTGACAGAGGGTGGCGACCAGCATCATCAGCAGGACCACCGGCTTCAGCAGCCGGGCCGGCGCGACCATGGCGAGCAGGGTGTACGTGCCCGCGAGCAGGATCAGGGCCAGGCTCGCGATCAGCCCGCCGGAGACCCAGATCGAGCCGGCGGGAAGCGCATCCAGTACCTGTCGCCAGAGGGGATCATTGAGGGCGATGCTGAGATACAGCGCGCCCGCCATCAGCACTGCGGGTGCCGTCAGCGCCAGGCGCGAACCGGCAATGGCCCGCTGCTTCTGCGACACCTTGGTCAATAGGGCGTTCATGGTCGGGGGCTGCCGTGTCTCAGCGTGACAGTGAGGCGATCGCCTGGCGGATCTCGTTGCGGCGGCCGATATCGGCCACTTCACGATCGGATCGAAGCGGCGCTGCGAGGGCTTTCGTGAGCAGTTCCCGTGCCTGCGCGTCATCGCCCTGCTGGCGCAGCAGGTCACCCATGAAATACAGCGCGTCGATATTGTCCGGCGCCATGGCCAGTGCCTGCTTCAGATAGACCAGGGCCTTCTGCTTGTCGCCGTAGGAAATCGGCCAGCCTGGCACGTTGGCGTAGAGGCTCCCCAGCGAAGCAGGAATGGCGCCGTCCAGCGCCTGCGGGTCGAGGCGGTCGGCGGACAGCAACAGGGTGCGCGCCTCAGCCACCTTGCCGCGGGCGGCCAGTCCGCCATTGATCTTGGCATCACTCGACAGGATGATCGCCCGCCAGATGCAGGCCTCGGCACTGTCAGGGTGCGCCGCCAGTACGGCCTCGCTGTCGCGCGTGAGCGTGCCGATGGCGTCTTCCTGTGCGCGCCCCTCAAGCTGGAAGTAGACCTGATCCCAGCGCTGCTGCAGCATGCGGACGTCGTCGGGCATGGCGGCCTGGGTCGTGCTGGTGAACAGCAGAAGGGCGGTCAGGAGGGTGGCGGTTGTTTTCATGTCATGTACCTCGGGAGCTGAGGGAGGGTGCGGTCGGGGGAATGCCGGCGATGGCACGCATCTGGCGGGTCTGCTTTCGCAAGGCTTTGTCGATCAGGCTGGGCCACAGACTGTTGACGGTCATGAACAGGCGTTCGGCCCAGCCGAACCAGCGATAGCGGCGACCCTGCTCGATCGCCACAACGATGGCAGCGGCAACCTGCTCGGGGGTGTCCCGTGCCATCTTGGTGTGTTCGGCAATCTGCGCTGGAGCGCCCTGATTCAGCCGCGTATCGGTGAAGCGTGGTGCCACGTAGGTGACATCGACGCCACTGCCATCGAGCTCGCGGCGCAACGCCTGAGCGAAGCCGCGTAGCGCGAATTTGCTGGCGGAATAGGTGGCATAGAGTGGGAAAGCGAGACTGCCGAACACCGAACCGACGAATACGAGGCGGCCACTGCCACGGCGCTGCAAGGCGGGTAGCAGCGCACGGGTGAGCTGCATGGGTGACAGCGCGTTGACCTGCATCAACGCATCGACGGTGCCTCCCCTAACGTCCGCATAGTCCCCAAAGTGCATCATGCCGGCGCAGTGAATGATCACGTCCGGCAGCCCCTCCGGAAGACAGTGATTGGCAAGCCGTTGGGCGCCCTCGGGATCGGCGAGATCCGCGGGTAACGCGATGGCCTCGGCGCCGCGCTCGACCAATTCGGCGACCAGACTATCGAGCTGAGGCGATGCGCGGCCGCTGAGCTGCAGGCGTGCCCCCCGATCGGCCAACTGACGTGCCAGTGCCTCGCCGATGCCGCCAGTGGCGCCTGTGATCAGGATGGTGTGATGGCGCAGATTCATGCTGCGGCCCTCACCGACGTCACCTCGATGCTGCGCAGCATATTCGCGTAGAGCTCGTAGAACATCGTCGCGGCGTGGAGGATGGCGTCCTGATCTTCGACCCGATCAATTCGGTTCACCAGATTGGTGAAGAACTGCACATGCTCCTGGTCCACAGCCCCATGACTGCGCAGGTATCGCAGTGCGCTCGCTTTCAATCCGAGTGACTGCTTCAGTCCATCAGCTGCTTTCAGGGCCAGGGCGGTGCTGGCACCCTCGAGGACGTAGACCATGCCGAAGAAACTCAACGGGTTGCCACGCTGGATCCCGTCGTAGGCATAGGACAGCATCAGTTCGGTTGCGGCGCAGGGGCCTGCTGCGACGACTGCCTCGGCATCGCCACCGCAGGCGCGGATGTCGTCGAGAATCCACTTCTCGTGTCCGATCTCTTCGGTGATGTACTCACTGACGAGGGGCTGCAGCCAGCCGGCGTCAGCTCCCAGACGCGCGCCGCAAGCCATCATCAGCGGCACGGTGTGCCGGACATGGTGGAAGGCTTCTGTCAGGAAGGCCAAGTAGGCCTCGCGGGTAATGCGGCCGTCCAGCGCTGTTTGCACCAGGGGAATCGTCAACATGGCTCCGCGCTGGGGCGCAGTGACAGTCTCGAGACGGTCGTAGAGAGTAGGTTCCATGGGGTGCTCCGTGGTTTCGGGTAGGGGTGGGTGAGCGAGGGTCAAGGCATCGAGTTGGTCGGCGAAGCGCGACAACACCGCCGTGCGCTGGGGTTTGCCGGTCGTTGTGGCCAAGCCGTTGGTATGGCTGAACGGCGCGTCGGCCACGATCCAGGCCTGGATCCGCGCGTAATCAGGAAGGTGTGCGTTGGCGCGATCAACCGCTGCCCGGATTGCTTCGGGCCGTGACTCGGGCAAGGCAGTGAGTACGGCGACATTGAAGCGGCGCCCTTCACCATCGGCCACCGCCTGCAGCAACGGGGCCTCAGCCTGCAGCGCCGCCTCGACCCACTCCGGACTGACATTGCGACCATAGGCGGTGATAAACAGGTTTTTCCGGCGCCCTTCGATGTAGACGAAGCCATCCGCGTCGATGCGTCCTATGTCTCCGGTATCGACCCAGTCCGTGACCGGCTGGGGGTGGCCGAGGTAGCCGAGAAAGGCACTTCCGCGGGCATGGATCACACCGGCATCATCGATTCGCAGTGAGACGTGTGGCAGCGGGCGGCCGACGCTGCCAACGCGATGTGCCGCATCGGTGTTGAGACAGAGCACCGAAGCACATTCGGACAGGCCGTATCCCACCTGCACCGGCCACCCGAGGCGGTGGGCCATTGCGATGGTCGTCGGGGCCACGACTGCACCCCCCAGTGCCACGAATCGGAGCGTTCGGCGGCGAGGATCATCGGCCGGACTTGTTGCCATCAGGGCCTGCAGCAGCGCCGGAACGGTGATCAGTGAGGTGGCGCGGGTGCGCCCCAGCATCTCGAGACAACGGGACGGATCGAAACTGGCTGCCCCCTGAACCCCGACTGCCGCGAGTCCTGGGAGTAACGTGCTGGCGCCCCGCAGCAGCGGCGCGTAGAGGCCGGCAATGTTCTCCAGCAGGGTCGACAGGGGCAGGACACACAGGTGGCGATCATCGCTGTGCAGTCCCGTGGCCTCGGCCAGGGACTGCGCAACCTGCAGCATTGCCTCAGCCGACAGGCAGACCCCTTTGGGCTGGCCCGTACTGCCTGAGGTGAACGTGATCTTGGCCGTACCGGCCGGGCGGTCGATCGTCGAGGTGCCCGGCATCTCGATTAGCCACCAGGTTTCACCGGCGATGTTGAGCGGGTGCGGCGTGCCGGTGGTCTCGCGGAGCCCGACAATGCGATCGGTATCGGCGGTTAGAACCCAGCCGGCACCGCTACTGTCGAGCGCATGCTGCAGTTGCCCGTCGGTGAAGAATGGCGGCAGCGGCAGGCTGCAATATCCGGCATTCATCAATGCCAGATCGGCGACTGCCCATCCTGGGGTGTTGTCACCGAGCACGGCGACAAGCGAGTCGTGCGCGGTCCTTTTCGGTGGCAGGGCCAGCGTCAGCGCAACTACCGCATCGGCGAGCCTGCCATACGTCATCGAGCCAGTCGGTCCGACCAGCGCGATCGCTTGCGGGGTGGCGGCAGCGTGGGCCTCGATATGTTCGAGAAGGGTGTTCATGCATCTGCTCCACGGATGCCGCGCAGCAGTGCAACGGTGTTGGCTTGGGCCATCTCGGGGAAGGCGCCAAGCCGGACGCAGCTGGCGGGAATATCGATCGCGATCACCACCGGGTCGTGATCGAAGTAGTGGCCCCAGTGCGCCCGCTGCTCGGGGGGCAGGACCTCCGGTCTGGCCGGGGCAAGCGCCTGCCAGACCGTTCCGGCGTGCGTGAGGCCGTTGCGGAGCTGATGCGTCGCGGTGCACAGCATCCAGCGATGCCCCTCTGCCGCGAGCGAAGGTGCCAGGGCTTGCACAAGCGCGCGCAGGGCGCCCGGTCGTTCACCTGCCAGGTTGCCGAGTTCAAGTGGGGGCACAGCCCCCGGCTGGTCCGGCAGCAACGTGTGCAGCGGGTCGCCCAGGTAGCGCGCCATCAGGCCCCCGCCGTGGTAATGGCGAAGTCCGAATGCGGCTGCCAGCTGCGACTCGGCATCGGCCAGTCCGAGCAGGGTCGGCATCAGGTAGGGCAGGACCCGCGCCTGGTAGTGGCGCTGATAGGTCTGGGTAATGAAGCTGGCAGCCCGCGGGCGTTCGGGACGGAACAGGTGGGCCACGCGGACCACTGCCGGACGTGTGCGGCGCTGGGGTTGGGGGACGCTGGTGGCGAGGGCAGCGGTCATTTCGGCGACTCCAAAAGCGGCGGGGAACGTCCCCGGTCTTGGAGCTGAAAGGGCAAGCCCTGTGCCAGCCTGATTTCTGACTGCCTATATTTTCAAGTTACTGAAAAATATCAAATAAGTTCCGTCCATTAGAGCCGAAACGGGCTGCAGGTTCTTGCGTTACTGCAATAAATTGCAGTCGAGGGTTGCGGGGTCAACACGCGGGTGCGTCAGCGTCACTGCGGCCGTCCGAGTGCAGAAAGAACAGCACGCGAAGGCGCGGGTCCTGGGTACAGCCGTCGACGTAGCCCACCGCGCCGGGGGTCCCTGCCACGCGGGCCACCAGGGCCGCCGGGGAGGCGGCGACATAGGGCGGCAGGATCCCCAGGAAGTACTCCGCGTTCCAGTAGTCCACCAGCGCCGCGGGACTGGCGCCCAGCATCTGGTTGGAGAACTGCAACCGGAGCGGGTGAGCGGCCGGCAGGTTGATTGGGTGAATGCGTCTGCCGTCTGGCCAGAACTGTCGTTTGCGTCGATAGGCCAGTGCAATCATGGCGCGATCTGCGCGCGCGCTTTGATCGGTCGCCGCTACCACAATCGCAAGCGTTGTCGTCGGCTCGCCGCCGCCGGGCGCGGTGACCGGCCCCTCGGCATGGGCGGGCATCAGCAACCCGATCAGCAGCAGTCCGGCCAGCCGTCGCATCTAGAACAGCACCGCCAGCGAGCCCAGCCAGCCTTCCGGCACTCCGGCCGCATTTTCGGTGGCTCGACGATATTCCAGTTTGCCCACCAGACTGCGCGACCAGCGCAGCGTCAGCCCGCCAAGCGTCAGGTGCAGGTCATCCAAGGCTCCGGCACTGTCGAATGACTCATGCCGCAGCACCAGAAACCAACGGGGCGACAGCGGTGCGACCGCCTGCAGGTAGAGCCCTTCCTCATCGGCACGCTGAGTGGTTCGTGACAACACCCGGTGTGCGAATTCGCCGCTCAGCTCCCAGCCCTTCGCCGCGAAGCGAAAGTCTGCGCTGTAGAGGGTTTTTCGGGTCGGATCTCCCGCCTCCTCATAATCAGCGAGTGACAAGCCCAGCTGCCAGTAGGGTCCAAGATCCTGAATCAAACGCAGGCCGTAGGCTTCATTGAATGTCTTGGCGCGGGCTTCCGGAAAAAGTTCTTCGCCCGGCGATGCCCAGGCTGCCCACTCCAGTGCCTGCCCCCGAATCGGCAATACGCCGCGCAACATCGCCCCGGTCGCATTGGTAGGGAAGGTGTCTTCGGTAATCAGCGGCCGCGAGGTCGTCCACGTCAGCGGTGCGGCATGCAGCGGATTCCAGCGGCCGATCGGTGTGAGGAATTTACCGGCACGTAGCTGCAAAGCGTCGGACCGGGCATAGTCGAGATAGGCGCGCTCCAAGACCGGGCGCCCTTCATCAGCGCTGCTATTGCCGGGTTGCAGGCGGACCAGGTTCTTCAGTTCCAGTTCCAGCAAGCCGCTCCAGGCCTGGCGAGATTGCCAGCTGCCGATCAGGCTGACCCGATCGAGCCCGACCCGAGCGGGGGCTTGCAGGGTGTCAGCGGCGACGGCTTCGAGATAGCCGCCGAGTCGGAAGACTTGGCCCCCCAGGTGGAGGGGGGGCAGACCGAGCCCGCTGGACTCGCCGGGCAGCGGATCGATCTCGCCATCCGCTGCAGGCTGCGCCATCAGCAGCGGCGGCGAAAGCAGGGTGACGGCCACCGCAACGCGGATAAGCGGTCGTATCATGCGGAGCAACGCATTCATGGGAGCGGGCGATCAAGCGGGTCGACAATTCTGATAGGGCCCAAGCTGCCGGGAGGCGGCATGCCGAGCGTGCTCCCTCCAGTGTACGCCGCCTGTTGCTGTTGGCGTTTGCTGCAGTCGCGGTACCGCCCGCAGTGCTGATGATGGCGCTGGCCTTCTGGCAAACCCGTGATGTCGTCCGTCGCGAAATCGAGGCCAGTCTTCAGGCTCAGGCTGAGACCGTGGCCGCGAAATTACGCCAGGGGGTTGCTGAGCGCGTGCAGGCCGTAGAGGGGTGGCGAGAGTTGGAGGTCATGCAGGATCTCGCGGTCAATGATGTCGACAAGCGTCTGTCGGCCTTCCTGCTCGACACCCAGCGCCGCAATCCCGCGCTCTTCACCCGATTGGACGCCATCAGTCCGGCCGGCGTGGTGGTGGCCAGTAGTCATCCCGGGGTGCTGGGTCAGGCCGTCGCGCTGCCGCCGGGATGTGGCATGCCGATGTCGGGAACACGCTTGTGCCTGCCAGCCAACCCGGACCGGGAAGATGCGGAGGGCGTCGTCGTGGCCTCCCTCCATTCCCGTTTCGATGACAGACCGCTGGGGGCCCTTCTCGTGCGTCTGGATTGGCGCGAGGAGCAGCAGATTCTGGACCTGGCGGCAGGCGATACTCTGCGAGCCTGGGTGGAGGATGAGGCGGGAACGCGCGTGGTGGCGAGCCGCGGGCTTCGTGAGACTTCAGCGACGTTGATGGGGAATGGCGCATGGCTCACGGCCATGGTCCGTTTGCCTGCGCCCGTGGCAGCGGATGGAGACCAGTGGACGACGCACCTGCAGCAAAGCTATGCGACCGCCTTCGCGCCGATTCGCGGGATGGCATGGGCCTTCGCCGGCTTGCTGGCGCTGGCAGCTGCCCTGATCGTGCTGGCAGCTTCCTGGTTTTCCGGGCGTATAGCGCAGCCACTGGTGCGACTGAGCGAGGCCGCACTGCAGTTGGGCGGGGGAGGGGAGTTGCCCGGGTTGGGCCGTGGCGCGCCACGCGAGATTCACCACTTGCGACAGTCGCTCGCGCGGATGGTCGATGACCTTGAAAGACAGCGACAGACGCTGGTTCGAGCCGCAAAACTGGCCGCGGTCGGCGAGTTCGCGGCTATCATGGCCCACGAGATCCGAACGCCGCTGGGGATTGTCCGAAGTTCCGTTCAGACCATTGACCCGACCCAACTCGATGCAGAAAGTCGTGAGTTGTTGGGCTTCATCGAATCCGAAAGTCAGCGTCTTGAGCGCCTGGTCAACGCCCTGCTTGACCAGGCGCGCGCACGGCCGCCGCAGCGCCAGCCCGAGCATATCGACGCGCTGGTCGCACGGGCGGTGGCCATGGTCAGGCTACAGGCGCGCGACAAGCAGGTGCATATCCAGTTCACGCCAACCGCCGACGATCCCGTGCTGCAGGTCGATGCCGAACAGCTGCTCCAGGTGTTGTTCAATCTTCTCCGCAATGCGATCCAGATTCTTCCCACCGAGGGCCGGATCGAATTGTGCAGTCGCGACGATGCCGAGGGATGGCGACTGACGGTCACCGACAATGGCCCGGGTATTCCGCTGACCGATCATGAGGCCGTGTTCGAGCCTTTCGTTCACCGGAGGGAAGGGGGCACCGGCATCGGACTGGCGGTGGTTCGTGAGATCATCCGGGCGCATGGCGGTGACATCCGGCTGCTGCCGGTTGCGCGCGGTGCCTGCTTTGAAGTCCGTCTGCCTCGGGAGATCTGAAATCGTGTCCGACGCCCTGGGGGTTGCCGCGCTCCACATACTGGTCGTCGATGACGAACCCAGCATGCGGCGCGTGCTGCAGATCATGCTGGAACGCATGGGCCACACGGTGGTGGTCGCGGACGATGGGGTTAGTGCGCTGACCGTTCTGGAATCGGAAAGCGTCGACCTGGTGATCTCTGATCTGCGTATGCCGCGCCTGGACGGTCTGGGGCTGCAGGAAGCCATGCGCGAGCGCCAGATCGCGGTTCCCCTGATCATGATCTCGGCGCACGGCAGTATCGACACGGCGGTCGCCGCGATGCGACTCGGTGCGCTGGACTTCCTTCAACGTCCATTTGACCGGGAAGCGCTTGCGCTGGCCATCGCACGGGTCATGCAGCAAGGCTGGCTGTTGCGACAGAACCGCTTTCTGCGAGAAGCCGTGGCATCCGGTCACTTCGGGTTGATCGGCGAGAGTGCCAGCATGCAGGAGATTCGCAAAGCGGTGGCGCAGGTCGGACCCACCACGGCCAGCGTGCTCCTCACCGGGGAGACCGGCACTGGCAAGGAAGTGGTCGCGCAGGCCTTGCACGACGCTTCGGAGCGGCGCGATCGACTCTTTGTTCCCATCAACTGTGCCGCCATTCCGGCTGACATGCTCGAGAGCGAACTGTTTGGTCACGTCCGCGGTGCCTTTACCGGGGCAGTCGCCGAGCGGGTGGGGCGGTTCGAACTGTCCAGTGGCGGCACACTATTTCTGGACGAAATCACCGAGATGCCAGCTGCGCTGCAAGCCAAATTGCTCCGTGTGCTGCAGGCATCGACCGTAGAACGTCTTGGCTCCAACCAAAGCCGGAAGCTGGATCTTAGGATCGTGGCGGCCAGCAACCGCGACCCCGCGGAGGCCGTTGCGCAGGGGCGGCTGCGTGCGGATTTGCTCTATCGGCTCGACGTGTTCCGGATCCAACTTCCGCCATTGCGCGAGCGACCCGAGGATATCCCGCTGCTGGTACGCCATTTTCTGTCTGTCGATGACGCGCGGGCCCCGCTGCGGATTTCAGCCGGAGCAGAAGCCCAACTTCAGGCCTATGCCTGGCCGGGTAATGTGCGCGAGTTGCGTAACGTCTGCGAGCGTGCGCGCATTGTTGCCGGAGCATCCACACTGTTGGAGGTCCCGCATTTCGGTTTGGCGCCGGCCGCACCTGCCCGGGTGATTTCGGAGGTTGCGGATCCATCAATCGTGGATTTTGACCTTGAGCAGGCGGTATCGCGAACCGAGCAGCGCTATTTGCGCGCCGCGCTGGCCAAGACCGACCGCAACAAGACTCAGGCTGCAGCCCTGCTCGGGATCAGCGAGCGCACCCTCTGGTACAAGCTGAAGCGCCATCAGCTTCGGGATGCCGACGATACGGGTGGGGAGACATGAACGGGATTTAACCTGGGGGACGGCTGCTGGAAAGCCGGGGTCGCGGATGCTGTCGCCCTCACGCTCGCCGGTCCGTCCGTCATGACCCAGATTCCGCTCCTCACCGATTCGCCCGCGACCGGGTTGCAAGCTCCCGCATTGCCCTTGATCTCAGTGCTGATCCCGGCCCAGAACGAGGCCGGGAATGTGGGCCCCCTGCTGACTGAAATCCGGGCTGCACTGGCGGGGCGGTTTGCCTACGAAGTCGTCCTGGTCGACGACGCCAGTACCGACGAGACCTATGGCTGCGCACTTGGCACAGGCGCTCGCATCGGCTGCCCGCTGCAGGTGCTTCGACACGATCGGGCCGCGGGGCAGAGCACGGCTCTGATGACCGCGGCGCGCCATTCCCGCGGTCGTTACCTGGTGACGATCGATGGCGATGGACAGAACGACCCCGCGGATATCCCCGGTCTGATCGAAGCGGCCCAACGTCAGTTTGAGGAGGATTTCTGCATCGCGGGACATCGTGTCCATCGACATGACTCCACCTGGAAGCGCCTGCAGTCACGGATTGCCAACCGGATTCGTGGTGCGTTGCTGCACGATGGCGTACCGGATACCGGCTGCGGGCTGAAGCTGCTGCCGAGGGCGACCTACCTCGCGCTGCCGTACTTCGACCACATGCATCGTTTTCTCCCAGCCTTGGTGCAGGCGCGGGGCGGTTCCGTGACGGTGGTACCGGTTCGGCATCGGCCAAGGTTACAGGGACAGTCCAAATATTCCGCGTGGAATCGCGCATGGGCCGGCGTGGTCGACCTGCTGGGGGTGATGTGGCTGCAGCGCCGCAGTCGCCAGGTTCGGATCGAACGCACGGCGCTGACCGACAGCGCTGCATGAATACGCGGGTATGGCGTGGACTCGGGCTGGCAGCCGTGGTCCTGGCGGGGGGGTATGCGGTGCAGGGGGGTGTCATCGCTTTGCCGGACCGTGACTCGCTCGGCGAGTGGGTGGTGCGAACCGGGCCGCTATTTCTGCCGGCCTTGGTATCGCTGGCAGCCGGCTTCACTGCGGTCGGCGGGCCCCGGCAGGCGGTCGCCGCCCTGTTTGGGTTCGTTTTCGGCCCGCTTGCCGGGACGCTTCTTTCGACCTCGGCGGCGTTGTGTGGGGCCATCCTGGTATTTGTCGTGGCGCGGCACTGTGCTCGCATGCACCTCAGTCCACCCGGCCCGCGCAGTCGTGCCTTGGTGGCATCCATGCGGGCGCGACCGATGCTGAGTGTGCTGACCATCCGTTTGCTCCCCGTCGGCAGCAATCTGCTGACCAACTGGGCGGCCGGGGCCATCGGTGTGCCGCTGCGCAGTTTCGTCATTGGCAGTGGTCTCGGCTATCTGCCGCAGATGTTGATCTTCGCCCTCATCGGCTCTGGTATGGCGATGACTGACCTGTTGCAGCTGTGGTTGGCGGTGGCACTGATGGTGGTAGCGACGGTGCTGGGAAGTCTGCTGCTGCGCCGGGGCGGGCACAACGAATGCAGCGTGAAATCGTGACGCCCGTGCAGTCAGAAACCCTGTGGCGAGCACCCGCCACGCGCTATCTGCTTCTGCTTGCGGTGGTGCTGTTGGCCGTTGGCATCGGGCAGCGCTCGCCGTGGCCGGCCGACGAACCGCGGTTCGCCCAGGTGGCACGTGAGATGGTCGATACGGGTCAGTGGCTGATCCCCATGCGTGGAGGCGAGCCGTATCCGGACAAGCCGCCGGTGTTCATGTGGTCGATCGCCGCGGTGTATAGCGCCATCGGTGATCTGCGCCTGGCGTTCCTGATCCCGAACGCATTGAGCGGGCTCCTGACCCTCGTGCTGGTGATGGATTTGGGGGCACGACTGTGGTCGCCAAGGGTCGGTCGGAAGGCTGCAGTCCTGCTCATGGTGGCGCCACAGTTCCTCATCCAGGCAAAAAATGCGCAGATCGATGCCATGGTCTGCGCTTGGATCACCTTGAGTATGTACGGCCTGCTGCGGCACTGCCTGCTCGGTCCGGCGTGGGGGTGGTACGCACTCGCCTGGGCGGCGATGGGAGCCGGGGTCATCACCAAGGGAGTCGGCTTTCTGCCCGCCCTGGCGTTGCTGCCGCTGGCGTGGCTGGCGTTTCGTGGCCATACGATGCCACGCAAGGCGCTTCAGCCGCTGGCGCTGGCGGGTCCCGTTGTCATGCTGTTGGTAATCGCACTGTGGCTGTTGCCGATGTGGTGGGCCGTCGATGCCAGCGGCGACCCGCTGCTGCACGCCTACCGCGACAATATCCTGCTGAAGCAGACCGCCGAGCGGTATGTGGATCCCTGGATGCACGTAAAGCCTTGGCACTATTTCCTGACCGCCGTGATTCCGGTGCTGTGGTTCCCACTGCCACTGCTGTTGCTCGTCAATGGCCGCCGTCTGTGGCGGGTCCTCCAGCGTGAGCCGGCGATGGTCGTGATGGCGGTTTGGATCGCAATGGTGGTGTTGTTTTTCAGTTTCAGCCCGGGCAAGCGTGGCGTCTATGTACTGCCGGCCTTGCCGATGCTCAGCCTGATGGCCGCGCGCGTGGTGGCGCTGGATGCCGAACCCGCCTGGCTTCGGGTCCTTTTTCGCGCCCTTGCAGGATGCATTGCCCTGGTGCTGTTGGCGGTCGGCGTCGCGGCACTGTTGCATCATCCGAGGGTGATGTCGGCCCTGAGCGGCTATCCGGTGCGGCCACGGGACATCACGGTTCTCGGTTACCTGATGTTGATCTTGGCGGCGACCTGGGCGATCACGCTGGCCGGACTGTGGCACTGGCCGTCCATCCCGCGATGGCTGACGGCGCTTGCCGCAAGTTGGGTCATCGTAGCGGTCGCCGGCTATCCGTTGATCGAGCCACTGAGAACACCGGCGCGGGTGATGGCAGCGGCTCAGGCCGTTCTGCCTGCCGGTGCTGAACTCGGATTGATCGAGCCGAAAGAACAGATCCTGCTGTTCTGGCCAGGGCGGGTCACACATTTTGGCTACAACACGTCGCGCGAAGCTCAGGCGCGGCGCGCCTGGCAGTGGATGGCGGCATCGCCGCAGCGATTCCTGTTGGTTCCCGACGGGCCGGACCTGCCGTGCTTCGATCTGGCGTCTGCGCCCGCGCTGGGGACCGCTCACCGTCGGGACTGGCACTGGCTGAGCCACACGCAGATGAGTGATGGATGCGCGCCGCCAGCGTCATACCGGGCCTTTGTGTCGGGAGGATAGTGCGGCGCACCACATCCAAAGATAGGGGTCCGTCGTTGGCGAGCATCTGATACTCCTGCAACGCTTCGCAGGAGAGTGGCCGTGGCAGATGATCTCAACCATCCGATGGACGGGTTCCCCGTCCGCCCGTTGCAATTCGATGTGGCAAAGCTGACCGCGTCCAGTCGACTGTGGAGCCGGACCTGTCCGGAGTTTTCCATGTTCGTCAATGCGCTGGGGATTCATGTGCCCTACTTCGAGCGCTACCTGGTGCGCACCATGACCAAGGCGAAGACGGAGATCGAGTCGCCGGCCTTGCGCCGCGATATGGCCGCCATCAGTGGCCAGGAAGCACACCACGCGAAAAACTTCATTGCCTACAACCAGTTCCTGGCCACCCAGTATCCGGGTGTAGCGCGATTCGAGGCCGATGCGCGTGATTACTTTTCGGCACGGGCGAAGACGGATTCGCTGAAGCAGATGGTGGGCTTCTCCGCCGGCTATGAGACCTTCACCTTTCTCGGTGGCATGATCGTGCTCGACAATCACGCTCGCTGGTTTGAAGATGCCGACCCGACCATCAAGGCCTTATGGGTCTGGCATCAGGTCGAAGAGGTCGAACATGGAGCGGTGGCGTTCGAGGTCTACCAGCATCTCTATGGCCGCCACGAGCTCTATCGCAAGTGGACCGTGCTCACGGCCCTGTTGCACATTGCCGGCGAGACCTTGAAGGCGTATGTCCACATGGCGAAGGTGGAAGGCTGGTTCCGCAACCCGTTCAGGGGGCTGTGGAAGACGGGGTTCTGCGTGCTCATGCTGCTGCGGTTCGTGCGGGCAGCGCTGCCGGTCTTCAGCCGGCGCTACCACCCCCGGCGGCACCCGCTGGTCACCCAGCGACAGAACCCGATCCAGATCGCCTGGCGCCGCTACCAGCGCCGGGGTGGGGACGTACTCGAGATCGACCGCAACAAGATGGCGGAGATCATGCAGCTGCAGGACTGATGCGGGACGCGGACGGCATTGCCATCACGGCATCAACCGGACGTATCGACCTGCACCACCGCACCGGCGAGTAGCGGACCGAGTACCACCTGACATCCCAGGCGGGTGGAGGGTGTGATCGTGTCGCTGGCGAAGGCCAGCAGGTCCTGCTCGGATGCCGTTGCCGGTGGAAGCCCGCCAAGATCGACCCCGGTGATGCGGACCTGACAGGTCCCACAGGCACAACAGCCGCCGCAATCGCCCCCAATGCCGGCAATCAGGTGCTGGGTCGCAACCGACATCAGGGTCTCGCCGACGCGGCCTTCGACCGGGTGTGAAACGCCGTCGCTGTCGACATAGCAAAAGGAAACCAGGTGGCTTGGGGGCGTGTCGCTGCTACTTGACGGCATGATGTCTCCGGACAGATGGACCGTGGCCAAGGCATGTCAGCGCAAAGTGGCGACCTGCCGATTGAACAGAAAGGCCGCGCAGTCGACGCGGGTCGCGGCGCGTCAGCACGCCGAGATGCACGGCAAGGAGGATCCGTCTGTCACCGCGGGCGTCAACAACGGCGTGCCCGACACGGCACGTCGCTGCGGTGCGAGCCCATGTGCTGCGAATCGGAGTGACAGAGGAAACCATGCCGACAGTGTCTGGCCGAGGAGACACCGTCGCCCCTAACTTCCGGCGGGCTGCGGATGGGGTCGGTTACATCAGTTTCAGTTCACGCGCCCGGCTTGCTGCCGCTGTTCGGTTGCGGACGCCGATCTTGCTGAAAATATTGTGCAGATGCCATTTCACCGTGCCCTCGGAGATCAGGAGGGCATCGGCGAGCTGACGATTGGCCAGACCGGCTTCGACCAATCGCAGCAGCTCGGCCTCCCGCGATGTCAGCGGCTCCAGCACCAGTATGTCGTCCTTGGCCTCGGAATGGGTCGTCCGCGCGGGTGCCCGATCACCGGAGAGCGTGGCCACCAGCAGCGATTCAAGGTCTCGGCGCGCCACCATGTCGCCGGTCAAGGGCGTGTCCGGGCGGCGTTCGCCAATGGCATTCAGTATCGGCAGCAGCGCCGGTCCTGCGCGAGTCAGCGGTAGCGCATGCTGGTCCGCCGCAGCGGTCGCCAGCGCGCGGTCGAGTTCCCGCAATGCGTCGTTGTTGCGCTGCGACTTCCACAAGGCGACCGCCTTCAGGGCGCGAAGGCTCTGCGCCAGGCTCACCCGCTGTGCGCTGTCGAGGCCATGGAGCATGCGGGCAATCTGCCGCAGCGCGCTGTCGATCCGGCCATCGGCCAGGTCGAGGCGAATACGCAACAACCCCAGCGCCTCACGTTCGCCCTGGTGCAGATGAGGCCCAGACAGCGTGTTGTCGGTATCCAGAAGGCGCGCGCGCGCGGTAATCATGGCGGCTGCCTCGGCGTCGCCCTGATCCAGCAAGAGCTCGGCTTCCTCGACCACCAGGTTGACGAACAGACGCTCCTGATGGGTTCCGAGGGCCATGTCCTGCCCCTCTGTCAGAATCCGGCGCGATCGCTCGATGTCGCCCTTCCATGCCGTCACCCGGGCTTCGCTGCGAATTGCCAGCAGCAGGGGCTGCAGCGGGCCAAAAAGCGCACTGAACGTCCGTGCATGGCTGACATGTTCATTGGCCCGGGCGAAGTCGCAGCGCTGGATCGCGATCTCCGCGCTCAGCAACGAGGCGAGACTGACGGTGTAATTGCGGACGCCTTCGCCGTCGGCATGGGTACCGGCGTTGGCACGCCGCGCATGGTGCTCCGCCGCGCCCAGATTGCCGCGCTCGATGTCGACCAGCCCGTGGAGAAAATCTGCCCAGACCGTGGCGTAGTACATGCCGGCGAGCTGTCCGAAGCGTGCGGCATCCTCGGCCGCACGACCGCTGAGTTCAAGCTCGCGCCGGGTCAGGTGGCAGTAGCTGATGGTGTTGCACACGGACGCTGCGAGGAACGGTTGCTGGTCATCCAGACGCGTCCGCAGTTCCAGCCCCAGCCTCAGGGATTCGTCAACCGAGTCGGCAGTGCCCTTGGCCATCACCTGAATCACCATCGACAGCAGTCGGCAGTAGGTTTGACCGGCCGGGTCCAGTCGCCAGTCCGGTGCACCCTGATCCAGCAGCGTGTTGACCTGTTCGCAGAGTCCCTGGGACAGGGCGGCGTCCCGGGAAAAGGCGCGCGACCAGGCGTGACTGAGCAGGATTTCCGGACGGCGTTGATGGAACGTTGTGGGCAGTCGCCGCATCCACTCCAGCACGGTGTAGTGATCGCCGTGGGCCTGTGAAAGCGCCGGTGCATGCGCGGCGATCATTTCGCAGGCCCGGTCGAAATGCTGCCCGTCCAGGGCGTACTGGATCGCCTCGGTCATGTGGCCGTTGCGTTCGCACCATGCGGCGGCGTTGGCACAGACCTGGCGGTAGTCCTCGGGGTTGGACCGACGCAGCGCGTGGCGGAGAAAATCGGAAAACAGATGGTGATACCGATACCAGTTGCCCTGTCGGTCGAGCGACAGGACAAACAGGTTGGCCCGCGACAGGTGCGCGAGCATCTCTCCGCTGGCGGGATCTCCCGATGCCGCATGGCAAAGCTCCGGCGACATCCGGCTTAGCGGCGAGGTTTTCAGCAGGAAGCGGCGCACACTCTCGGGCTGTCCATTGAGAACGGCTTCCATGAGGTAGTCCGTGAGGTCGGTATCGCGCCCCGAGAAGCGTTCGATCAGGTCCCGCGCCGGGCCACGGTGGCGTCGAAGGGCCAGCGCCGCCAGTTGCAAACCGGTTGGCCAGCCTTCGGTGGTGGCGATCAGGGCATCAAGATCCTGTTCGTCCAGCTCCAGATCGTGCGCGCGTGCGAGAAAGGTACGCGCGTCGGCGGCGTTGAAACTGAGATCGGACTGCCGGACTTCGAGTAACCGACCTGCCACCCGTAGGCGTGCCAGATCGAGCAATGGCACCTCCCGGCTCGCAAACGCCACTTTCACGCAGGGCGGCAGCCGAACCAACAGCTTGTTGAGGAATCGCTGAAGCTGTTCGTCGCGCAGGTGCTGCAGATCATCGAGAAACAGCGCGACCGGTTGCTGCAGCGAGGACATCAGCGCAACGATGTCGTTGAACAGGGGCTCGAAATCCCGCGCCGGGTTGGCGCGCGGCAGCTTGATGGTGTCAGGCGACTCGGTCGTGTTGAGCGAACCCAGCGCGGCAATCAGGTAGTTCGTGAAGCTCGCAGGGCTGTCATCCTCAGCGTCGAGGCTGATCCAGCAACTGCGAACACCTTCGGCCAGAAACGACTGGTGAAGCTCGGACAGCAGGGTCGATTTTCCCGAGCCGGCAGCAGCGACCACGCTGAGGACATTCCGGTCGGTATTCGACAGGAAGTCCCGGAACAGCGGCTTGCGGCTGATAAAGCGCTCACCGACCGGCGGCGCGTTGAGCTTTGTTTCAATGAAGCCGGCGGGTTTGTCTCGTCTTGCCAAGGGCTCTCCTCACGCCGCCACACCGTCTGACGACCGAGACGCCATGGGCTTTGCGATAGGGGACCATGGTACCCCTCCTTCCGCGAATGAAGCCTACCTTTTGACAGGGTGGGGGTCGCTTGCGCATCCCTAGGCTGCCCGACATCAAATCAAGATGAGGAGTCGGGACAATGCTGAATCAACAAGCCGGTCGGGTCATCAAGCACGGGATCGCAGCGCTGATCGTCGCGCTCGCAGGCGGATTTGCCCTGATCTTCTCGATGATCCAGGGCATCTCATTTTCGCCCTTGCCGCTGTTCATCGACGTCATCATCCCCGGTTCACCGGAGGGCTGGCGGATTCTGCATGTCGGCATGTTGATGAACGGCCTCATGGCGATCGCGCTGGGCCTGGTACTGGCCCGGTTGAGCGTCACTGCACGCGGTGAGGCTATTGCCGGCTGGGGCATCGTGCTCGCGGTGTGGGGCAACTTTCTGTTCTACCTGTTCGGCATGTTTGCGCCCAATCATGGCGTGACACTCGGCGACAACGTCCTCGGAGAAGGCACGCTGGCCGGCGCTATCGCCTTTTTCCCCGCGCTGCTGGGTGCCGTCTCCCTGACATGTGCCCTGGTGGTGATGTTCAGGGCGCATTTCGCACGCGCCTGACCGGGCGCCCGCAGGCCAGCAGGCGCTGCCGCGACGCAATACCCAACGACACGGAGAACGCCCGGGCGGACCGTCGCGGCCCGCGGTGTTCCAGCAGAGGAGAGACCCCATGAATCGAAAGTATCTGCCGTTGGCGCTGGGCCTGCTGTCGGCCCTGACGCCACTGGCCGCTGCCGTGGCTGCGGTATCCCCCGAGGAGGCTGCACAACTGGGCAAGACGCTGACGGCCGTCGGTGCCGAGCGGGCGGGAAATGCCGACGGTACCATCCCGGAATGGACCCCCTCCGAGCGGAAGGGCGCCCTCAGCGGCGAATACCCGAGTATCCCGGAGATCGAAGCCGAAGCGGCACTGTTTACCATCACCGCCAAGAACATGGCGGACTATGCCGAGCATCTCACCGCCGGGCACCGCGAGCTGCTGACGCGCTTTCCGGACAGCTACAAGATGAAGGTCTATCCCAGCCACCGGACAGTGACCTTTCCGGAAAAGACCCAGCAGGAAACGATCAAGAACGCCACGCGCGCACATCTGGACGGGGTCGACAATCCATCCGGTGCCTACGTCGGCTTCCCGTTTCCGATTCCGAAGTCCGGCGCAGAGCCGATCTGGAACCACCGGGTCAAGTATCGCGGTGACAGCGTGCGGCGCTTCAACAACCAGATGATCGTGCAGCCTGATGGCCACTTCACCCTGACCAAGATCGTCGAGGACGTGAAGTTCACCTATTACGCCGACCCTGATGCCGCCGAGCCGCAGGAGCTCAAGCCCGGCGCCGACTTCATCCGCTATCTGTCGGAAACCGTGTCGCCGCCGCGCTATGCCGGCACCGTCATTCTGGTGCACGAGAAGGCGGGTTTCGGCACCGAGGGTCGGTCGGCGTGGCTGTACGCGCCGGCGCTCAAGCGCATTCGCCGCGCACCGGCGGTGTGCTGCGACAACCCCTATGAGGGCACCGACGGGCACATGTTCTACGACCAGATCGACATGTACAACGGCGTGCTCGAACGCTTCACCTGGAAGCTGGTGGGCAAGCGCGAGATCTATATCCCCTACAACTCGTTCCGCATTGCCGGCCCGAGCGTGAAGTACGCCGATATCGCCGCGCCCAACCACGTCAATCCCGAATTGCCGCGTTACGAACTGCACCGCGTCTGGGTGGTCGAGGCAGAGAACCGCCCGGACCAACGGCACACCTTCAAGAAGCGCCGCTTCTATGTCGACGAGGACAGCTGGAATGTGGTCGCCATCGACAACTATGACCACCAGGACCAGTTGATGCAGTTCCAGGAAGGGCATCTGGTGCCGATCCATGCCTCGCTGTGGGCCAGCACCATTCCCGAGGTGATCTATCACCTCAACTCCGGGCGCTACTTCGTCACCTCGATGATCAACGAGGACCAGCCCTATGACATGTCGCTGGAGATGACCGACCGCAACTTCTCCGCCGAGAACGTGCAGAAGCGGACGTCCAAGTAGCGGCAGTGGCGGGACCACGGATCGGCCCTGCGCGCCTGCTGGCGTCAGGGCCCGAACCGGCCGCAGTAGCGGCACACCATAATGGAGAGGAGAACATGCGGAAGATCATCGCAGCGGTGGTGCTGGCCACCACCCCCCAGCTCGGGATGAGCGCGAGCTTCGATTTCAGCGTTGGCGACACTCCGGTTTCGGCAGTGCTCAACAACACCGTCACCTTCGGTGCCTCATGGCGTATCGAGGACCGCGCCGATGATCTGGTCGGCAAGTCCAGCCTCGACCCACGGGTCTGTTCCGGGGTCTACCAGACCTGCCAGGGCCTGCACCGCGATCAGACCTATCCCGCCGAGCACCTGGCGGCCGCGCCCGGCATGCCCTCGATGAACTTCGACGACGGCAACCTCAACTATGACAAGTGGGACATCACCCAGGCGCCGCTGAAGCTGTCGCAGGATCTCAATATCCGCTTCGGCAATTTCGGCTTCTTCTTCCGCGGCATCGGTATCTACGACGACCTCAACTATCGCGATTTCGGTAGCCGCTACCGTAACCGCATTACCCCGGAGAACACCCTCACCACCGGCAATACCGGTGACCCTCAGGTCTCCAACCGCTACTTCGATCGGGTCCACGGACCGGGCGCCGACGTCACCCTCGACCGCCCTGAGGACGAGGCGCAGGAAATCGGGCTGCGTTTCGACCTGCTGGACGCCAACTTCTACGGCGAGGTGCCGCTGGGTGAGCAGCGCGACCTGCTCTTTCGTATCGGACGCCAGACCGTGAACTGGGGGCAGAGCACGGTGGCGGTGGTCAATAGTGTCAACCAGGCGCAGCCGGTCAACGTCAACAGCCTGCATCGGCTCGGCTTCGGTCTGCTGGAGGAGCTGTTCGTGCCGGTGGGCATGGCGCGGGTATCCACCGACGTCATCGAGGGTCTCAGCGTCGAGGCCTACTACCAGTTCGAATGGGCGCCGGTGGAAATCCCCACGCCCGGCAGCTACATGTCCTTCGTCGATGTCGGCACCGACAATCTGCGCGGGTCGGTCAATGCCTCCTTCGGCGGCTCCGCCGACGATCCCGACCAGGTGGGCCAGCAGCTCGACAACCCGCTGTCGCTGCTGACGCCCACCAGCGTCAACCTTGACCGGCTCGCCGACAACGAGGCACGCGACCAAGGGCAGTACGGGGTATCGTTCAAGTATTACGCCGAGGATCTCAATAACGGCACCGAGTTCGGCCTGTACTTCATGAACTACCACTCGAAGCTGCCCTACGTCAGCTTCTATTCCACCGACGCCAGTTGCGCGCGGGCCGCCGGCAACGCCGCCGGCGTCGATGCCACCAATACGCTGGAGTTTCTCGACGCCTGCCCCAACCTGCCGCTGACACGAAGCCTGGCGACGGTGACCCAGATCGGTCTGGACCTGACCACACTGGCCGTGCAGCGCCCGGGCATCCTTGGTGAGCTGGGGCTGGGGCCGAATCTGGGCACCGCGCTCGGTGCGCTCGGCAACCTGCTGATCCGCCAGCCCGGCGTCGCCGAGAGCGACATGCTGGCGCTGGACAGCGCCAAGGTGCAGCTGGAGTACCCGGAAGACCTGAAGATGTATGGCTTCAGCTTCACCACCACCGCCGGTGAGCTGTCGTTTCAGGGGGAGGTGTCCTACCGGCCCAACGTGCCTCTGCAGGTCGCCATCCTCGATCTTGCCTTCGCTTCCTTCGGGCCGACCCTGACCAGCTGTCACCGCGCGTCGCTGGGCTGCTCCGGCGCCACGGCCGGCCTCGGCTTTGACGAGGCGGGCGACTATGTGGTCTACGAAGGCGACAACTTCACCGATGCCGATGGCAACAATCCCTATCCGGACATGATCAACATGCTGGTCGGCTCGGTACCGGGATCGGCGCGTTCCTTCCCCAACTTCATCATCCCCTACCGCGGTGGCACCGTGGGCGACAACGCGCCCAACAGCTATATCCAGGGCTGGATTCCCGGCAAGGTGATGCAGTACAACCTCGGCGCCACCCAGGTGCTGGGCGCTTCCGACAACTGGATTGGCGCCGATCAGGTGGTGCTGCTCTATGAGCTGGCAGCGACCCATGTGCTGAACCTGCCGGACTTCGATGAACTGCAGATCGAGGGACCGATGAGTGGCGCCACCCACGCCAGCGCCGGTGCGGATGGCAGTGGCGCCGACGGCTCGAAACTGGCCTGCTCGACCAACCCGTCCTGCTCCGTGGGCCCGGACGGGCTGCGCTTCAACCCCACCCAGGCGCCGCGCGATGCCTTCGCCGATGCCTTCTCCTGGGGCTACCGGGTGGTGGGGCGCATCAACTACGAGTCGGTGCTGCCGGGGATCGGCATCCAGCCGCTGTTCATCTGGCAGCATGACATCGGCGGCAATGCACCGGGGCCGGGCGGCAACTTCGTCGAGGGCCGCAAGACCCTCAATCTGCTGCTGGAACTTCGGCTGCAGACGGCATTGTCGTTCACGCTGTCCTACAACAGCTTCTTCGGTGGCGGCAGCAACAACCTGTACCGCGACCGCGACAACCTGGGTGTTTTCGCCAAGTACCTTTTCTGATGCGCCCCCAACCTATCGATAGGGGCCTTGCCCCCGACAGCTTGAAAGACTGCGTGGATGTTTCCAACCGGTTCCCGACACGATGAATGCTCAACCCGCTGACCTTTCCCGTGATCCAGCCTTGATCCATCTCGAGGCGGTCTTCGCACGGCAGGCCGCCGCATTCGAACAGGATCGCAACCCGGGCTTGCCGGAGCGCCTTGAGCGGCTGCGACGCCTGCGGGCGGTGGTGGCCGATCATCGATCGCAGATCATTTCGGCGGTCAATGCCGACTTCGGTAGCCGTGCCGAAGAGGAATCCCGGTTGGCCGAGACTGGCGCCACCCTCACCACAATCGACTACACCATCGCCCGCCTGTCGCGATGGATGAAGCCCCGCCGCCGGGGGACCTCCATCTGGTTCCTGCCCGCGAGCAACGCCATCGTTCCCCAGCCGCTGGGCGTGGTTGGCGTGATGTCACCCTGGAACTACCCGGTCAATCTCGCGCTGGCGCCTCTGGCGACCGCGCTGGCGGCCGGCAACCGGGTGATGGTGAAGATGTCGGAGTTCACACCCGCCACCACGGAGCTGATGCGGTCGCTGGTGGCAGCGGCCTTTGATGACAGTGAAGTCGCCATCATTGGCGGCGAAGCCGATGTCGCGACCGCCTTCTCGGCATTGCCGTTCGATCATCTGCTGTTCACCGGGTCGACTGCCGTCGGGCGGCGGGTCATGATGTCGGCGGCACAGAACCTGACGCCGGTCACGCTGGAGTTGGGTGGCAAGAGCCCGGTGATTGTCGACCAGGACTATCCGGTTGATGAAGCGGCGCACCGGGTGTTGTGGGGCAAGACCACCAATGCCGGGCAGACCTGCGTGGCGCCCGATTACGTGCTGTTGCCGAAGGGGCGAATCCGCGGCTATGTCGATGCCACCCGCCAGCACTACCGGGCGCACTTCCCGCAGGGTGCGACGGATGCCAGTTACACCTCGGTCATCAATGAGCGCCAGTACCAGCGGCTCTCCGCCATCGTCGCCGACGCTCGTGAACGCGGCTGCGATGTGGTTGAGCTGGAAACGGTCACCGACGCCCATCGGCTGGCCCGCAAGTTCCCGCTGACCCTGGTGATCAACCCGCCGGCCGATTCCCGGGTGATGCAGGAAGAACTGTTCGGCCCGGTGATGCCGCTACTGGAATACGACCGCTTTGAGGAGGCGTTGGCGCTGATCAACGGCGGCGACAATCCCCTGGCGATCTATTACTTCGGCCACACGGCCGCCCGCAGGCGAGCGGTGTTGCGCGACACCCTGTCCGGCAGCGCTGCCGTCAACGAAGTGGTGGCGCAGTTTCTGCAGGTGGACCTGCCGTTCGGAGGCGTCGGTGCCAGCGGATTCGGTCGCTACCACGGGGCAGAGGGCTTTGACACCTTTTCGCATCTCAAGCCGATCTTCACGCAGCGTGGCCTCGGCCGCTTTACGGGTCTGAAACTGTTGTATCCCCCTTACAGTAGGCTGGCACATCAATTGATCGCCATGATGAAGGGGTAGGCATGACGCAGGCTTTGAAGCTTTCCGCTGCATTCGAGTATCACGCGCAGTGCCGGCCGGAAGCGCCGATGGTGGACAGTGAGCTGGGCACCCTCACCTATGGCGCTGCCGTGCAGCGTGTCAGCGACATCATCAACGCACTCGAAGGTCTGGGGCTGGGGCCGTCGTCCCGCTTTGGTGTCGTCGCCCGCAACCGCACCGAGACGCTGTTGCTGTTGCTCGCCGCACAGCGTGGCGGGGCGGTGATCGTGCCGATCAATCACCGGCTTTCACCCACCGAAATGGCCTGGATCGTTGCCGATAGTGGCTGTGAGGCCCTGATTGCAGAGCCGGGCTTTGCCAGCGCGCTCGAGCCCCTGCTGCCGGCCTGCGTGAAGCCCGAAGGTCGCATCGTAATGGACGCGGCGATACCGGGATGGACCGCCTTCGATGCTTGGGTGGACGCTGCCCCGGCATCGGGTCAGACCCTGCGCGACGACGCCCCTGAGCGACCCTATCTGCAGATGTACACGTCGGGCACCACCGGGCGTCCCAAGGGCGTGGTGCTCAATGGCCGCAACGGGCTGGCCTGTGCAGTGGCTGCACTGGTCGGGTTCGATGTGGCGGTTCATCCGGGTGAGCGGGCGTATCAGGGGTTCCCGCTGTTTCACATCGGCGGTGTGTTTGCCAGCCTCTGGCTGATCAGTCGCGGGGCCTGTCTGGTCCTGCGATGTGACTTCGATCCGAGGGCGGTGAACGCCATGATGTTATCGGCTGACGTCGCCCATGCGACGCTGGTACCGGCAATGATCCAGGCCTGCGTCGGCATGCCGGCCGATGCTGGCGACGCCACGGGATTTCGCAACATCTTCTATGGCGCCTCGCCAATCAATGCGCCGCTGCTGCGGGCCGCGAACGACCGTTATGGCTGTGATTTTTCGCAGGTCTATGGCATGACCGAAACCCACAGCACCATCGCCATGCTCACCGCGGCTGATCATCGGCGCGCACTCAGCGGCGAACGACCGATGTTGGTGGCGGCGGCCGGGCGGCCGGTTCCCGGTACCACCGTGCGGGTAGTCGATCCGGACGGGGTGGATGTCGAGCCGGGTGCGGTGGGTGAAGTGTGCGTCCGCGGACCGCAGGTCATGGGCGGCTACTGGCAGCGGGACGACGCCAACGCCGAGACCTTCTATGGCAACTTCCTGAGGACCGGTGATGCCGGCTTCATCGATGCCGAGGGTTACGTGCATCTGGTTGACCGACTGAAGGACATCATCGTCAGCGGGGGCGAAAACGTCGCCTCGAAAGAGGTCGAAGCGGTGCTGATGATGCACGCCGATGTCGCTGATGTGGCGGTGATCGGGGTGCCCGACGTGCGCTGGGGTGAGGCGGTGAAGGCCGTTGTCGTCCTGCGTTCCGACACGGTGAGCGACGAGGCGCTGTTCGCACACTGTCGTGAACACCTCGGCGCCTACAAGGTCCCCAAATCGATCGATCGCACGGATGCGCTACCGCGAAACGGTGCTGGCAAGGTACTCAAGACCGTCTTGCGCGAACCCTATTGGCGCGACATCAGCCGTCGCGTCTCCTGACACCTTCCCGGCCGTTCCGCCTCCGTTCCAACACCGAGTTCCAGATGACCTTTGCAGCCAACCTGTTCGAGGGAAAGACCCTGTTTGCCGCCGGAGCCACCAGCGGCATCAATCTGGGTATTGCCAACACCTTCGCGCGTCTGGGCGCAAAGGTATTCGTGCTCAGCCGTTCAGCCGAAAAGGTTGAGACCGCCGTTGCGACACTGCGCGAGACCGGTGCGCAGGCCGATGGCGCGGCGGCCGACGTGCGCGACTATGCGATGGTCAAGGCGGCGGTGGACCGCTGCGCCGAGCGTTTCGGCCCGATCGACTTCGTGCTGTCCGGTGCTGCAGGGAACTTCGTTTCCAGGGCTGCCGACTTGTCGAGCAACGGATTTCGTACGGTGATCGATATCGATCTTGTCGGATCGTTTCATGTCTGCCGGGCTGCCTACGAACACTTGCGCAAGCCCGGGGCCGTGGTCATCAACATCTCCGCGACCCAGTCGTTCACGCCGATGGAAGGCCAGGTTCACGTATGCGCCGCCAAGGCCGGTATCGATGCAATGGCCCGGGTGCTTGCCATCGAGTGGGGCCCCGAAGGCGTGCGTGTGAATACCATCGCGCCGGGACCTGTGGAGGGCACCGAGGGGATGCGCCGGCTGACGCCGTCGGAGGCGCAGCGCAAGATGCTGGCGGACGGCATCCCGCTACGCCGTTACGCCACCATTCAGGAAATTGCCGATACTGCCGTTTTTCTCTGTTCGCCGGCTGGTGGCTACATGAACGGTGAGGTGGTGGTCTGCGATGGTGGTCAGTCACTGCTCGGTGGCAAGAGCTTTTCAGACCTGTGGGCAGCCTGAGCGCCATTGCGTCGGTTCCCCCGTATTCCATGACATTCTCGGAGTTTCCTCATGAACGTGACCCCCGCAGTTGATCGCACCCTTGTCACCTGGCACCGGATGGTGGCCCAGCGCGACATGAGCGCGTTGCCCGGATTGCTGCACCCCGATGCGGTGTTCCGCTCTCCGGCAGCGTTCAACCCCTACCAGGGGGTGGAGGCGCTGACATTGATCCTCACCACGGTGCTGCTGGAGGTGTTCGAGGACTTCACCTATCACCGCGAGTTGGCCAGCGACGATGGCCGCAACGTGGTGCTGGAGTTCAGCGCCAAGGTCGGCGGCCGCGACCTCAAGGGCATCGACATGATCCGCTTCGACGACCACGGCAAGATCACCGACTTTGAAGTGATGGTGCGCCCGGCCAGCGGCCTGCAGGCCCTGGGCGAAACCATGGGCCGGAAGATCGGCGCGCAGTTGGCCGCCTTCAAGAAAGAAGGCTTCTAGCCCCCCGGCGGTCACCGCTCCGGTACTGCCAGACGGCGTGCGATCTCCACCTCGAGTCGCCAGATGCGGTCCTGCCCCCACAGGGTGAAATCCGGCAACCCGGTTGAACCGGGGAGACGGAAGCTGGGCACGCCCCAGCTGCCGGCGGCGATCATCGCTTGCACGTTGGCCTCCATTTCCGGTTCCCAGTCACGATGGTCGAGGCTCGCCAGCGCCCCCGACCAGTCGAGGCCGGCGCGCTCGACAATGTGACGCAGGCCGTCGAGGTTCCAGGCGTTCACCCGTTCTGCCCACACGGCCTGACTGTAGCTCTGCAGATAGGCAAAGCCGCGCCCCTGATCGCGAGCCCACGGAAACAGCGAATAGGCTCGCCGGATCGGCTCGCCGAAGGGGTCCCAGGCATTGCCGAAATCAATCCCGAGGCGCTCCGCCTCGCGCCGCGTGTCCTGCAGGATGTAGGTGGTCTTGCGACGATCGGCCTTGACCCCGCGCATCATCATCGGCAGCACCGGCCGCAGCACCAGGTCGATCGGATAGCGCGTGCACAGGTCAGCGATACGGGTGTAGGCCAGCTGGGTATACGGACTGCGCAGCGAAGGGAAGAACTCCAGCGTCAACCGGCGTCCCGGTACCGGTGCTGGCGGCGGCGGCAGAACCAACTCGGCACTGGGGCCGGGCGCGGCGTCGGCGCGGCGTGCGCCGAGCTGATCGAGCCGGGCTTCCAGATAGTGCAGCCGGTCGAGACCCCAGTACCACTCGCCGCCGTAATGAAACATGCCGCCGAGGTAGTGGCCGAGTCGGTGCCGCAGCCGTGCGCCGTCGGCCAGCCGCGCGGCGGTAGCGTCCGCGTCGGCGGCAGCGTGCTGGTGCACCAGGGTGGCGAGGGCGGCGCCGTCCCCCCGCGCCAGCGCGTCGCCCAGGGCCACCGCCAGCGGCGCCCAGTCGCGCGGTGCCCGGGGTGTACACAGCAGCGCCTGGGCGCGCTGAAGCTGTTCCGCATCAGCCGGTTCGGCTTGCGGGCTGAGCGTCAGCGGTTGCCCGTCGCATCGCCAGAACGGCGCGATGGCGGCAGCGTCAGCCTCTGCCCACTGCCGCCACAGCCGGGGCTCGTGGATGGCGATGGCGGCGGCGTCTGCCACCGGGTGGATCTCCAGCACGATGTCGTAGCGGTCGAGCAGGGCGCCGAGCGCCTGCGCCGCCAGCCGCGAGTAGGGGTCGTCGACCTGATGAAAGTAGTGCACCCGATGCGGCTCGCCGCGTCGTTGGCGTTGCCGTTCTGCACGCTGCCATCGGCGCGATCGCCGCGCCGGGTCGGTGATCAGGCGGATGGCCAGGCTGCGGATGCGGCGGGCGAGGTCGATCATCGGGGTCCTTGGATCGGGGGTGGCGTGAACGGCAAAGCGGGTTAATATAAACACAGTGTAAATAACTGGCGCGACCCCATCACCGGAGTGATCGGGGCGCTGGGCTCACGATCCGAGGAGAGGCTGCATGTCGGCCATCGCACCCACCGGTTGTCCGCGGTCCCGCTCCCGGGCGGGCCGATGACGCCCCTGCGCGCTCGCCTGCTGCTGGTCGTCGGCCTGCTGCTGGGCGCGGTGCTGGCGGCCGGGCCGGTGCTGGAGGGGGGCGATGACGGGCCGTTGCCGGCCGGCGCGGTCGCCCGCGTCGGTGAGCGACTGATCCTGCGCGACGAGTGGCAGCGCGCGGTGGCGGCGGTGGCCTCTGAGCGCCGTACGCCGCTGGATGACGCCGACCGCCGCGCCATTCTCGAGCGCCTGATCGACGAGGCGCTGCTGGTGCGGCACGGTCTCGATCTCGACCTGGTGACACGGGATCCGCGGCTGCGGGGGCAATTGGTCGATGCGGTGATGCAGGTCACCCTGGAGGCGCGGGCAGCGTCGGCGGACCGCGCCGCCCTGCATGCGTATTACGCCGAACATGCCGACCGTTTCCGCCAGCCGCCACGGCTGCAGCTGTCGGTGTGGCGCGAGGACGCCGCCGGTGTGCGTCAACCGTTCCTGCCGCCGGTGCCGGATGCGCTGCTGCCGCCGTCGCAGTTGCGGCAATCGCTGGGGCCGACCCTGACGGCGCGTGCCCTGGCACTGGCGATTGGCGAATCCGCTCGGGTGGTGCAGGGCGATGGCACGGTGGTCGGCCTCGAACTGCGGGCACGCGAGCCGGCGCTGCAGCCGTCGTTCGAGGCGATCGAAGCCCAGGTGCGCAGCGCCTGGCAGCGCGATGACGACGAAGCGGCGGTGCGGGGACTGCTGGTCGATCTGCGCGATCGTTATCCGGTGGTGGTTGCGCCATGAATCGGGCGATCCGTTGCGGGCTGGGGGTGCTGCTGATGGCCTGGGCCATCACCGCCTGGAGCCATGCGCGCAGCGTGTCGTACGCGCACTGGCAGCTGCAGCCTGACGGGGGTGCGGTAAGCGCCCGGGTGTCGCAGCTCGATCTCAGTCGCCTGGGCCTGGATCCGCGCAGTACCCCCGATTATCCGCAGCGCGTTGCCGACCAGGTCTCGGCGGATCTGCAGCTGTGGTCGGCCGGCGGACGCTGCACCGCCGGGCCGGTGCAGGCCAGCGCCGACGATGCGGGCTGGATGCGCCTGCGCTGGTCAGTGCAATGTAGCGGCCAGCCGCTGTCGATCCGCACCCGTCTGTTGGAAGCGGTGGCGCCGTCCCACCTGCACATCGTCAACGTTGAAACGGTTGAAGGGGGCGCCCTGCAGCGGGTGCTGGGGTTCGCCGACCCGGAGGTGAGGGTGGCGGATGACAGCACCGACGCGCCGGTTGCCGGCCTGCTGCCATTTCTCAAGGTCGGCATCGGCCACATTCTCAGCGGCGCCGATCACCTGGTGTTCGTCCTGTTGCTGCTGATGCTTGCCACCCGGCTGGGCGAGGTGGTGGCGCTCGCCAGCGCCTTCACCGTGGCGCACAGCCTGACGCTGGCGGCGGCCGCGCTGGGCTTGGTGCAGGTGCAGGGCGCCTGGGTCGAAGCCCTGATCGGGCTGTCGATCGTGCTGGTCGCTGCCGAACACCTGTGGCAGCGCGCCGGTCGTGATCCCGGCGTGCCGGTGCTGACACTGATGGCCCTGCTGCTGTCGGGGCTGGTGCTGTGGCCTCGCCTGCCGCTGTCGATGCTGGCGGGCCTGCTGCTGTTCACTGCCTGCTACTTCGGCTTGCTGGCGCACAGCCCGCGGCCTTTGCGTTTACGGCTGCTGTTGGCGTTCGGCTTCGGCCTGGTGCATGGCTTTGGCTTTGCCGGCGAGATGCTGCAGATCGCACTGCCGCGCGAGGCGCTGGTGGTGGCGTTGTTGGGGTTCAACCTCGGCGTGGAGCTGGGGCAGCTGCTGGTGATCGCCCTGGCCTGGCCGCTGCTGCGGTTGCTCGACCGCCTGCCGCGGGCGGGCGGGGCCCTGCGCCATGCGCTGGGGATTTCGGCGCTGGCGATAGGCAGCTATTGGTGGATGGTGCGGGTCGGGTACTAGACGGGGAAATGACCATGAAGAAGGGACTGTTGCTGGTGGTACTCGTCGGGGTGGTGGTGGCGGTGTGGCTGGACCGTCGGCCGCAACCGGAACTGCCGGGCACGCCGGCAGGGCAGGTGGTGCCCCTGGAGGCAGTGGCTGCCCGTGCCGAGCGGCAGCAAAACGCCGCTGCGGCACTGGATGCGGCGACCAGCGCACCGGACAAGCAGATCCTGTTCGGTGACTTGCACGTCCATACCACCTACTCGGTCGATGCCTTCGCCTGGAGCCTGCCGGTCTTCGGTGGTGAAGGCGTTCACCCGCCGGCCGAAGCCTGTGACTACGCACGCCACTGTGCCGCCCTCGATTTCTGGGCGACCACCGAGCACGCCGAGTCGCTCACCGCCCGCCACTGGCGCGATCTCAAGGCCATCGTCCGTCAATGCAACGATGTCGCCGGCGATCCACAGAACCCCGACATGGTGACCTTCCTCGGCTGGGAGTGGACCCAGATGGGCTATACCCCGGACACCCATTACGGTCACAAGAACGTGATCCTGCGACACACCGACGACGACGCGGTGCCGGCGCGGCCCATCGGGGCCGGAGGCGTCGCCGCGCGTGCCATGCGCAGTCCGCGGCCGGCCTGGCAGGATCTGCTGGGCCCCTATACCGACTTCGGCAATCGCCAGGCCCAGTTCGACCAGCAGGACAAGATGCGTCTGCTGCGGGCGCAGGGGATCTGTGACAGCGGCGTGCCGGTACGCGCGCTGCCCGATGACTGCTCGGAGTTCGCCACCACGCCGGCCGAACTGTTTGCCAAGCTGGCGGACTGGGGCGTCGAGCGCATGGTGATCCCCCACGGCAATACCTGGGGCTTCTACACGCCGCTGGGCACCGGATGGGACAAGCAGCTCACCCGCGAACAGCACGATCCCGACACCCAGCGCCTGATCGAAATCTACTCCGGCCACGGCAGCGCCGAGGCCTACCGCAGTTGGCGCGAAGTGGGTTTCGATGCCGACGGCAACGCGGTCTGCCCGCAGCCTACCGACGACTATCTGCCCAGCTGCTGGCAGGCCGGCGAGATCATCCGCGGGCGCTGCGGTGACCTGCCGGGGTCCGAATGCGAGCAGCGCGTCGCCGAGGCGCGGCACAACGCGCTGGCCGCCGGCATCGCCGGTCACCACACCGTTCCCGGCAACCGGCCGGAAGACTGGCTGGATGCCGGTCAGTGTCGTGACTGCTTCCTGCCGGCCTTCAATCACCGGCCCACCAGTTCGGTGCAGTACGCACTGGCCATTTCCAATTTCGATGAGGTCGACGCACACGGTGACGGACCGCTGCGATTCCGCTTCGGCTTCATCGGTTCGAGCGACAACCACTCGGCGCGGCCAGGCACCGGCTTCAAACACCATGACCGCGCCGGCATCACCGACACCTACGGTCAGGACGGGCATGTCCGCAAGGTCTTCATTGAAGCCCCCCGGCCGAAAGGCGACGCGGCGCAGAGCGTGCCGTTCGACCTGGAGGCCAGCCGCTTCAACTTCCTGCAGGTGGCCGAAAGCGAACGCGCGCAGTCGTATTTCTTTGCCGGTGGCCTGGTGGCGGCGCATGGGGCCGGTCGCTCGCGCGACGCCATTTGGGAGGCACTGCAGCGGCGCGAGGTGTATGCCACCTCGGGTGAACGGATTCTGCTCTGGTTCGACCTGCTGGGCGACGATGGCGCGGTGGCGCCGATGGGGTCGATCGTCGAGGCTGAGGGCGTGCCAAGATTCCGGGTCCGGGCGGTCGGTGCCTTTGAGCAGTTGCCGGGCTGTCCCGAGCAAAGCCTCAGCGGACTGGGCGCCGAGGCGGTCGAGTCCCTGTGCCGCGGTGAATGCTACAACCCGGCCGACCAGCGGCAGATCCTCGATCGCATCGAGGTGGTCCGCATCCTGCCGCAGGATCATCCCGGCGAAGACGTCGACACCCTCATCGAAGACCCCTGGCAGGTATTCCCCTGCAGCGGTGACCCGCGGGGGTGCACGGTCACATTCGAAGACCCGGATCCCCGTCGTGTGGGCCGCGAAGCGGTGTACTACGTGCGGGCAATCCAGCGGTCCAGTCCGACGGTCAATGCTGCCGGTCTGCGCTGTGAGCTGGATGCGCAAGGGCAATGCATCGCCGTGAACCCCTGCTTCGGTGATGACCGCACGCCGGCTGAAGACGACTGCCAGGCGCCGGCCGAACACCGTGCCTGGAGTTCCCCCATTTTCATTCAGGACCGCGCGGTCGCGGCGCCCTGATCACCGGAGCAGATGATGTCGAAACGCGTGCTGTTGAGTATCGGCGGCGGGGTGTTGTTGATGGTGGTGGCTGCCGGCATCTGGGGCGATCGCGTGTTGCTTCACCTGATGCAGCAGCGGGTCGTCGCATCAGTGTCGGGGGCCGTATTTGACGATTTCTCGAATGGTCTCGACGTGGTCCTGTGCGGTGCCGGTTCGCCGATTCCCGATCCCCGCCGCAGTGGCCCCTGCGTCGCGGTGATTGCCGACGGCAAGGTGCGGGTGTTTGACGCTGGCAGCGGCGCTGCGCGCAATCTGCTGGCCCGTGGGATTGGCCCCGGGCGGATCACCGACGTCTTTCTCACGCACTACCACTCCGACCACATTGACGGCCTCGGCGAGCTGTTCATGCAGCGCTGGGCCGGCGGGCCGCACGACACGCCGGTGCCGGTGCACGGCCCTCAGGGGCTGACGGCGGTGGTCGACGGATTCAACGCCGCCTATGCGCTCGACAATGGCTATCGGGTGGCGCACCACGGCGCGGCCATTCTGCCGCCGTCCGGCGCCGGCGGTCTGGCCCGGCCGTTTGCCGCGCCGGCGGCCGGGGAGCGACGGGTGGTGCTGGAAGACGAGGGCCTGGTGGTGACGGCGGTGAGCGTTGCCCATCCGCCGATCGCGCCGGCCGTGGCCTACCGGATCGACTACCGCGGTCGCAGCGTGGTGATCTCCGGTGACACCGTGAAGTCCGACGCCCTGATTGCGTTGGCCGAGGGGGCCGACCTGCTGTTGCACGAAGCACTGGCGCCACAGCTGGTCGATGTGATGACCGCCGGCACCATTGCGGCCGGCGTCCCGCACATGACGCAGATCACCCACGATATCCACAACTACCACACCACACCGGTGGAGGCCGCCGAAGTCGCGGCGGCGGCAGGGGTCGGACACCTGCTGTACTACCACGTCGTCCCGGCACTGCCGCTGAAGCGGCTGGAGACGCTGTTCGTCGAGGGCGCCGACGCGGTCTACACGGGGGGCATCACCGTTGGTCGCGACGGGACCTGGGTCAGCCTGCCGGCCGGCAGTGACGACATCCGGCTGGGCCGGCGCTAGTGCGAATGCGCTCGACCCTGCTCGACCGGTTGAGCCGCCTGCAGCAACGGCATGCGCTGTGGCTGTTCCTGGCGCTGGGTGGCGGTTTGTTCGCGGTGGATGTGTGGCGTCAGCAGCCGGCGCCGCTGACGCCGCCGGCGGCCGCGGTCGCTACCGGCACCGCGACCGAATGGCTGGAGGAGGAAGTGCTGTACCGCGAAGCCCTGACACGGGGGCTCGCCGAAGGCGACCTGATCGTCCGTCGCCGACTGGCGCAGAAGATGCGGCAGCTTCTGGAAACCGGCGTCGAGGTGGCAACACCCGATGACGCCACCCTGCAGACCTACATCGACCGGCACCCGAGCCGCTACGGCGGGTTGGCGCGCGCGGATGTCGACCATGTCTTCCTGTCGCGCGGGCGCCGCGGCGCAGCCCTGGCGGCAGATGCCGAGGCTGTTGCCGGGCAGCTGCCGGCCGGTGCCGTCGTCGACAGTGACCGCCTGGGCGACCCACACCCTGCCGGAGTGCGGTTGCGCGGCGCCAATTTCCGCGACCTCGAGCGCGTGTTCGGCACCCCGCTGGCAACCGAGATCGGGGGCCTGCCGGAAGGCGAGTGGCAGGGGCCGTTGCCGTCGGGGCTGGGGCTGCACTTCGTGCGGGTCAGCGGCCGGGTACTGCGCACAGTCGATATCGACAGCGTCCGCCAGCGGGCCCTGCAGGACTGGCTGCGGGCGGCGCGGACCGACCGGACCCAGGCCGCGATCAATGACCTGCTGGAACGACATGGCGTGACCGTCGCGCCGGGGGTTTCCGCGCCATGAAGGGTGCCGGTGTCGCCCTCCTGTCGCTGACACTCTGGCTGCTGATGCCGGCGACCGTGCTGGGTCACGCCATGGACAGTGCACAGTGGCAACTGGTGCAGCGCGACAGCGAGCGCTGGGACAGCCGCCTGCGGCTGCCGGAACGCGCCGACGGCGGGCTGATGGCCTTGACGCCCACCTGGCCGGCCGACTGCGAGCGTCTCGATGAGGCCGCCAGCCAGCCGGCTGACGAGGGGGTGGTATTGCGTTGGCAACTGCGGTGCCCGCAGGGGCTGTCCGCCGGCGTCAGTCTCGATGGTTTTTCGCTGACCCTGCCGGACGCGGTCTTGCAGGTGGTGCCGCTACAGGGTCCGGTGACGCATGCGGTGCTGTCGCGACAGCAACCACGCTGGCAGCCGACGGTGACACCGACACCGCCCCCGGCGGCGCATTATCTGGCGCTCGGTGTCCACCATATTCTGCTGGGGCCGGATCATCTTCTGTTCGTGCTGGGCCTGTGGGCGCTGTGGCGACGCAGCGGGGCCGGGCTGTCGCGACTGGTCGCGACCGTCACTGCGTTCACGCTGGCGCACTCGATCACCCTGGTGGGGGCGACGCTGGCCGGTTGGCGCTTGCCGGGCGGCGCGGTCGAGGCCTGTATTGCGGCCTCGATCCTGTTGCTGGCGGTGGAGTTGGCCAGCGATCACCGCGGCGCTGCGCAGCGCTGGCCGGCGGTGGTGGCCTTCGCCTTCGGTCTGCTGCATGGCTTCGGCTTTGCCGGAGCGCTGGCCGACACCGGCCTGCCGCCGGACGCGCGCGGTTGGGCACTGGCGGCCTTCAACGTGGGAATCGAGGCGGGACAGCTGGCCTTCGTGCTGGGACTCACCGTGCTGGCGCGGTGGGCAACGCCGGCCCCGCGGTTGGTGCCGCTGGCCCTGTTGGCATACGGCGGCATCGCCGCCTACTGGTTTATTGATCGCAGCGCCGCGGTGCTGCACGGATGAAGGAGCGCGGCATGCACACCCCAAAGCCTCTCGAATGGCGCACGGCGATGGGCGCGTTCGCCCTGCTGGGGCTGGTGGCCTGCGGGGGCTCGACCTCCCTGGATGCCGACCTCGCGGGCCCGGACATGCCGATCGCCGGCGACTGCGGTCCGCAGGTGGCGGGCACCCGGCAGGCATTCTTCGGCGACCTGCACGTTCACACCAGCAACTCGTTCGATTCGTATTTCTTCAACAGCATCAACGGGCCGGAGGAGGCCCTGGCGTTCGCCCGCGGCGAACCCGGCGGCTACCCGGGCGGCGATGACGACCCCAACACCGTCGTCACCACCGATCAGCTCGACCGGCCACTGGACTTCGTTGCCATTACCGACCACGCCGAGTTCCTGGGGGCCTTCAAGACCCTCTGCGAATTGGGGGGCGCGGTGCCGGCAGGGACCAACCCGGCCTGCGAGATTGTCGGCAATGGCATTCGCGGCGACATCCGCGCCTTCGTCGAGGGCCGTACCACGCCGCTGCAGGTGGCGGTGCAGACGCTGTTGTCGGAAAGCCCCACCGACCGACCGGCGTGGATGGCACAGAAGGCCTTGATCGATGAGCGCAATGCGCCGTGTGAGTTCACCACGCTGCACGGCTACGAGTTCAGCTCCAACAAGCGCGGGCAGATGCTGCACCGGAATATCATCTTTCGCGGCGATGCCGATCAGGTGCCGGATGTGGTGTTCGACTCGGTGAGCCCGTTCACCGGGGTGATCGATACCAACGTCAACGACGAGTGGATGCTGTTCGATCATCTCGCCACCGAATGCGGGGGCATGCCCGACTGCCGGGCGATGACCATTCCCCACAGCAGTAACCTGTCCGACGGGCGCTTTTTCCTTGCCCGGGACAGCGCCAGCGGGCTGCCGCCGGGGCGCGACGGGGTGGCGCTGACGGTCGCCGATGCGGAACTGCGTCGCCGCTTCGACCGGGTGCTGGAAATCTACCAGCACAAGGGCAACTCGGAATGCGCCGCAGGTCTGGAAGGCCCCTATCTGCAGGGCGAGGAGACCACCTGCGACTTCGAGCTGTCGAAGAACGTCTGCACCGGCGGCCCGGACGACCCGCCGGCCTGCGCCGGCTACTGCAGCGGTGACCCGTCGCGTGATCCGGCCTTCTGCAGCCTGCAGTTCGACCCCACCAACCGCGTCGAGGTCTGCCAGACCGCCGGGGTGGATGGCGGCTCCGGGCCGCATCCCAACTGCACGGCGCCGCTGGACTACTACCGCAACGCCATGGTCGAGGGCATGGCGGTGCGCAACACGCTGGGCATCAACCCCTATCGGCAGGGTGTCATCGCCTCGTCGGACACCCACAACGGTACGCCGGGAATGGTGCGCGAGACTGATTTCCCGGGGCATGGCGGCGTCCTCGACAATGATCCGGACGACCAGCTCGGCAGTTGGGACTGCGACAACAGCAATCGAGCCCTGGCACCGGAAGATCCGGCCGATCCCGGCAACTGCACCAACCGGGTGTTTCTGGATCGCGCCCGCGGGTTTGCGCCGGGCGGGCTGGCCGCGGTCTGGGCCCCCGAGAACACCCGCGAGGCGATCTGGGATGCCCTCCATCGCGGCGAGAGTTTCGGGACCTCGGGGCCGCGGTTGCGGATCCGCATGCAGGCCAGCTGGACACCGCCACCGGACGATATCTGCCATCGGCTGGCGGAGGGCGGGGACAGTGTCGACAGCGAAACCGGCGCCGTGATGGGCGGCGACCTGCCGCCGCCGCCGGAAGGTGCGAGCGCGCCCTATGTCACGGTCTGGGCGATGCAGGACCCCGGCGGTGACCAGCCCGGCCTGCCGCTGCAGGCGCTGGATATCGTCAAGGGTTTCGTCGATGCCGGGGGACAACCGCGGGTGCGTGCCTTCGAACGGGTGGCGGCGACCACCGAGCCGGTCGTACTGCCGGCAGCCGATTGCTCGGTGGCGCCCGGCCTGCATCCGGCACAGCTCTGCGTCACCTGGCAGGATCCGGCTTTCGACGCTGATCGCGATGCCTACTGGTATGCGCGGGTTCGCGAAATTCCGAGCTGTCGGTGGAGCACCCAGCAGTGCGTCGTGGCCGGCGTCGACTGCGCGGCGCTACAGGCGGACAACGGTCTATTCGCTGATGACAGCGGCTGGAACGGCTTCGAGGGCTGCTGCCGGATCGAGGGCACCCCGGGCAGTTTCACCGGCCGCAACATCTTCGCCACGCTGGAAGAGCGCGGCTGGGTCTCGCCGGTGTGGTACGAGCCGTGAGCGAACCCCGCTACACCGTGTACCTGTCCGACGTCTCGTACTTCAGCGGCAAGCTCGAGGGCGCCCTGAGGGCCAAGCGGATCGACTATCGGCGAGTGCCCGTCACCCCCGACATCCTGCTCGACACCGTGCTGCCGCACACCGGTTGGATGAAGGTACCGGCGTTGCGGCGCGACGATGGCCTGTGGCGCTGTGACACCACCCCGCTGCTGGACTGGCTGGACGCAGAGCATCCGCAGCGACCCCTGCTGCCAGCGACCGCGGGCGCGCGGTTTCTGACCCGCCTGATCGAGGACTATTGCGACGAATGGCAGTGGCGCCCGGCGATGCTCTGGCGCTGGGGCTGGGCCGACAACGCACGCTATCTGGGCAGTCGCCTCGGAGCTGAGTTGTCACGCGGTACGCCGCATCCGGCCTGGCTCACCGGGGTCTACTTCCGACATCGGCAGCAACGCCTGTTCGTTCGCGGCGATGGCGTTCGTGCGGCCAATGTCGATGCCGTGGCCGGGCGGTATCCGCAGGCTCTGGCCTGGCTGGAGGCGTTGCTGGCGACGCGTCCCTATCTGCTCGGCACCCGCCCCAGCCGGGTCGACATCGCCTGGTTCGGCCCGATGTTCCGGCACTACGCGCAGGACCCGCGGCCGGCGGCGCTGATGGCGGCGACCGCCCCGCGCGTCTGGGCCTGGGTCAGCCGGGTCTGGAACAGCCGCGAGGACGACTGGCAGGGTGCTGCCGAGGGCGCCCATTTCGCCGACCCGGCATGGACCCCGATGCTGGCCGACCTCGGCGACGCGTATCTGCCGTACCTGCAGGACAATCTGGCCGCGCTGGCTGCGGGTCGGCGCCACTTTTCCGGCACCTATGGCGGCATTCACTATCCCCGTCTGCCGGTGGTGGTGTATCGCGCCCGCTGCCTGCTCAGCCTGCGGCAGGCCTATGCCGGCTTGTCGGACCCTGACCGCGCCGAGATCGACACTCGGCTGGCCGGCTTGGGTATCCGCGAGGGGCTGACCGCGACAGTGCCGGTGGTCGAAGGCCTGACCGCGGTCGATGCGGGCCCGGCACACGCCTGCGCCCCCCTGGGGCGGTGGGCGCGACTGCGGGCCTACCTTGGCGGTACGCCCTGGGACCGCTTCGGTCAGAAAACGTAGGCGACGAAGGCCGACAGGTTGTCGCGGTCGCGCAGCCGATGGCGGGTGCCGCCGCCGCTGAACACCTGATAGCCGAGCCCGGCCGACCAGTTGTCGCGGAATTCGGCCGACAGGTTGGCGATGATCACCCGTCGATCTTCGATGAAGTTGGTGATGGGCGCCGGTGACGTGCCCTTGAGATCGTGCAGGAACACCACCGCCGGATTGAGCGTGACTCCGCCCGGCAGGTCGTTGTAGCTCAGGCGCAGCAAAACGCGATAGCCATAGGCAAGGTCGTCACCGAAGCCGTCGGTCATCTGCGTCGGATTGATGCGACGGCTGTCCGGCTGTCCGTCGGCGCTGCCGGTGCCGTCCGCGCCCGGGCTGGGGTGGGTGCGGTCACCGGCGCCCTCGAAGAACAGTCGGCCGGCGTCCGGCAGGTCGTGGATCACCAGCGCGGCGCCCTCCACCGCCAGGATCATCTGGGTGGCGCCGAAGGGATTGCGGGCGAAGGTGCGTGCCGCGGTCATCGTCATCTGCGAGCTGCGCTGGCGCTCGAAGCCGGCCACGTAGTCGCCGGGGCCGATTTCGATGCCGCGATAGCCACTGAGCAGGTCCGGTGCCGCACTCTGTTCGCCAGGCAGCGTGAACACCGCATCCACCGGCAACGCCGCGCGCAATGCCGCCACCGGGGCCAGCAGCGCCGCCGGCAGTCCGGCCAGCAGTGCCGGGTCGGCGAGGGCGGCGGTGCCGATGACCAGGTCGGCTTCCGGGAAGGCCGGCCCCAGCAGTGTGAACAACACGTCCGACTGCAGCACCTGCAGCGGCTGGTTGGGACGATACGCCCACTCGCCCGACAGCACCCAGTCGCCGACATTGGTGTTGAAGCTGATGCCGAACAGGTCGATCCCTTCCGGGAAATCGAGGAACGGCTGAACGGTGTCCACCGGCAGCGGCTCCCGACCGATCGGATTGAAGGCCGCGTTGAATCCCTGGCAGGCCAGCAGGGCGCCGGCAAAGCCGGGCAGGGCGGCGTCGCGGCTACAGCTGGCATCGGCGGCATAGCCGCTCAGCACCGGATAGCGGCTGTGATAGCGAAGATAATGAAAGGCGAGCTCGGTGCCGTTGTTGAGCCAGTCGGCGAAGTAGCTGAGGCGGGCGCCGTACTGGCCGCTGTCTCGCGGGGCGCCGAAATCTTCTCCGGGGATGCGTGCCGTGCGGCTGGCCTGTGACACCAGCGCGGTGGGGCCGGCCGGCGTGAATTGGCCGTCGGGATCTTCACTGTAGTTGCCGAAGCCGAGCATGGCGTAGGTGCCGCCCCCGGCGATGTCGTTGAACGACAGCAGGCTGCCCGAGGCGGGCAGCTTGGCTGCCCGCCATTGCAACTGGTACACCAGTTCCAGCGACAGGCTCGGCCCCAGGGTCAGGCCCGCCACAGCCAGCGGGACCGGCAGCTGGTACTGGCTGATCTCGGCACCGGGAAAGGCCAGCATCGGCGCGTCGAGCGGATTCAGTTCCGCTAGCCCGTTGAACTGCACCAGGTTGGCTTCGCCCCAGCTCAGCACCTGGTTGCCCAGCTTCAGCAGCAGTTCCTCACCGCCGAGCGAGAAGCTGCGGGACACGAACAGATTGCCCACCCGCACGCCACGGGCGTAGTGGGACTCGATGCGGTCGCTGCGCGGTGTGCGGGCCGGCTGGAAGCGGGTGTCGGCGTGATGATCCTCGAAGTCGGCGTTGACCGCATCGTGAAAGAACAGGGCCGAGGCCTGCAGCTGCCACTCGCCGAAGAACAGATCGAGACGCGGCCGGATCTGCAGCAGCGCCGCGGTCAGGTCGCCGGCATCATAGTTGAGGTTGCCGTTGTCCTCGTTTGTGCCGGAAAACGCACCGCGCGCATCGACCAGGCGCTGGTTGGGCGCCGCATCGCCGCGCGCCGAGACACAATCATCGGCGCGGCACAGGTCCTGCTGACCCGGCACCGACAGCTTGCCGATCAGGCGCTCGTCGCGCGACTGGACGCGCAGCTGGACGCCTGCGGTCACCCGCGTGTTGAGCGATCCGCTGAGCGGACCCAGTTCGAATGCGGCGGTGCCGGCCGGGATGCACGTCAGCAGCGTCAAGGCTGCCCATCGGGCTGGTGTCATGGTCCTCTCCTGGTCACCCTTGTCGGCGCGTCGGTGACCGTCGCCGGGCGTCTTGACGTGAAATTGTCAGTCTGTAAAGTATACGACATGTCAAGCGCCTCGCAAGCCGGCGCGACGCAACGAGGAGAACCGGATGAATACGATGCGCTCGGGGGGCAGGTGTGCCCTCCTGATGGTGCTGGGGCTGGCTATCGCGATGCCGCTGATGGCGGCGGTGAGTGCCGACGAGGCGGCCGCACTGGGGCGACAACTGACTCCTGCGGGTGCTGAAGCGGGCGCCAACGCCGACGGCACCATCCCGGCCTGGTCCGGTCGCGACGGCTACCGGGCCGAACAGTTCACGCTCACCCATGCCCAGCTGGAGGCACGCAAGGCCGATGGCGATGCCGCGGTACGGGCAGCGCTGGTGCCCACGGGGCTGTCGGAGGCGCCGATCTACACCGTCACCCGCGACAACCTGGCGCAGCACGCGGAGCGTCTGAGTGCGGGCCACCGGCGTCTGTTCGAGATGTACCCGAGTTTCCGTCTGCCGGTGTACGCCGGGGCGCGGCACGCATTCCTGCCACCGGCGGTGGATGCGGCGACCCTTGAGAACGCCACCCGGGCCGTGCTGGTCGGCACCGATGAGGTGCAGGGCGCGCGGTTGGGGATCCCGTTCCCGATCCCCAAGTCCGGTGCCGAGGTCATCTGGAACCACAAGCTCAAGTTTCGTGGTGCCGCGGTCCGCCGCTTCAACAATGAGGTCATCGTCGAGCAGGACGGCAGTTACCAGCTCGCGCGCATCATTGAAGACGTCAAGCTCAAGTACGGGCACCCGACCAGCCCCAGTCCGATCGAGGACGGCTTGATCCTGTATTACCTGCAGGAAGTGATTGCCCCGCGCCGCATTGCCGGGCAGATGCTGCTGGTGCACGAGACCACCGACCAGACCTCCGGCGGCCGCAACGCCTGGCTGTTCAACCCCGGCATGGGGCGCACGCGACGGGCGCCCAATGTCGGCTATGACAACCCCAAGGTGTCGGCCGACGGTTTGATGTTCAACGACCAGACCGACATGTTCAACGGCGCGCTCGATCGCTATCAGTGGAATCTGGTGGGCAAGCGCGAAATGCTGATCCCCTACAACGCGGCGCAGATCCTGCTGCCGGGCGCGACCTATGAGGCGCTGGTGACCAAGGGCCATCTCAACCCGGATTTCACCCGCTACGAGTTGCATCGGGTGTGGGTGGTCGAGGCGACGTTGAAGCCGGGTGTGCGCCACAGCTTCCGACGGCGTGTCTTCTACGTCGACGAGGACAGCTGGAGCATTGCCATGGTCGACAACTACGATGATCGTGACGAACTGTGGCGCTTCCAGGAGGCGCACCTGACGACCTTCCCGTTCGTCCCCGCCACCACCGGCAGCCCCGAGGTGCACTACGACCTGCGCAGCGGCCGCTACTTCGTCACCGCCAGTTTTGCCGGCGACAGCTACCCCGATTTCAACCAGTCATTCGAGGACAGTTACTTCCGGTCACAGGCGCTCGGAAGTCGCACGCTGCGAAAGTAGGAGCCGCTGTTCAGGGGGTGGCAAGGAAGCGGCGGACCAGATCCCCGTACAGCTCGATGCCGTGCTGTCGGGGGATCTTCTGATCGCGGATCAACTGCCGCAGGCCCCAGAACGCCATCACCAGCATCCAGGCGTATGCCCGGGCATCGGTGGCGCTGACCTTGAGCGCCATGCCTAGCGGTTCGGCCCAGACGTTGACGATCATGCTGCGCAGCTGGCGGCGGATCTTGTCCAGTTCCGGGCTGGCCGCGGCGGTGCCGGCCAACAGTTGCCACAACGCGTCGCCGCGGCCCGGGTTGAGGTCGAGACTCACCGCTTCGGCCGCTTTCACCGCTGCCACCAGATCCCGCGGATGCGCCATCAGCGAGGCCTGGGTCTCGCGCATGGTGTCCATGAAGATCATCCGCGCCGTGGCCGCCAGCAGTTCTTCGAGGTTGGGGAAGTGCAGGTAGACCAACTGCCGGCTGGTGCCGCCGCGCTCGGCCAGGGCACTCATCGTCAGCGCCGCCCAGCCCTCCTGCTCGACGATGCCGGCGGCGACTTCGAGCAGGGTCTGCCGGCGGCGGTCGCGACTCAGGTAGGCGCGCTTGGCCGGCGCCCGGCGCGGTGTGCCGGCAGCGGCTTTGGCAGCCTTTGCGACGGTGGGGGCAGACGGGGTCTTGCGGGGCATCCGGCGTGACTTTACAGCTCGACAAGTTTGAGCGTCGAATTATGCGGTATCCGTCTTCAGGGCGTGTGCCGCTGACGATTCCGCACAATATTGACACTATGTAAAAAACAAAATTAGACTGTGCCATCCATTCCCTTGCCGATTCGCCACCGGAGCCGCCATGTTCGATCTCTACACCGCCCCCACCCCCAATGGCCACAAGGTGTCCATCGCCCTGGAAGAGCTGGGGCTGGCGTATACGGTGAAGCCGGTGAACATTCTCGGCGGCGAACAGCGCGCGCCGGACTACCTGAAGTTGAATCCCAACGGCCGTATCCCGACCCTGGTCGATCATGACAATGACGGGTTCGCGGTGTTCGAGTCGGGGGCGATTCTGGTCTACCTGGCCGAAAAAACCGGCCGGCTGATGCCGACGGATGCCAAGGGCCGCTCGCGGGTCCTGCAGTGGCTGATGTTCCAGATGGGCGGGGTCGGCCCGATGATGGGGCAGGCCAACGTGTTCTACCGCTATTTTCCCGAGAAGATTCCGGCGGTGATCGACCGCTATCACAACGAGGGCCGGCGGCTGTTCGAGGTCCTCGATCGCCGCCTTGCGGCCTCCGAGTGGCTCGCCGACGACTACTCCATCGCCGACATCGCCACCTGGCCCTGGGTGCGCATCCACAAGTGGTCCGGCATCTCGATCGAGGGTCTCGAGCACCTGCAGCGCTGGCTCAAGGCGATGTATGCACGCCCGGCCTGTGTGAAGGGGATCGAGGTCCCGTTCAAGCTGCCGGATCTCGACAACGAAAAGACCGCCAAGGCATTTGCCAGCGCCGCGCGCACCACGGTGGGGCGCTGAGATGACCAGGCGGTATCAGCATTTTGCACTGGAAATGTCGCTCTACAGCGGCAAGACCCGCGCCTACCTGCGGCACAAGCAGCTGCCCTTCGACGAGCGCACCGTGCGCCTGTGGACCGCGCCGTGGCTGGTACGCAAGGTGGGCGCGCTGGTGCTGCCGGTGCTGCGGACCCCGGAGGGCGAGTGGTGGCAGGACACCGCCGACATCATCGACCGACTGGAGGTCCGCCATCCCCAACGGTCGGTGCTGCCCACGGGGCCACGGCAGCGCCTCGCCGCCAGCGTGTTGGAAGCCTGGGGCGACGAGTTCTGGCTGCCGAGCGCCATGCACTACCGCTGGAACTTCAGCGAGAACCTCGACCGCCTGCTGCGGCCGGAAGCCGGCGACAACCTGATTCCGTTCGCGCCCCGATTCATCAAGAATCTGTTGGCAGAGAAGGTGGCGATGACGCCCCAAAGCTTCCTGCCCGGCCTGGGCGTCAAGCCACCGCAGTGGGACACCATCGTCGACTGGACCGAGTTCCACTGTGACGCGCTTGATGCCCACTTCGCCCAGTACCCCTATCTGCTTGGTGGACGCCCCTGTCTCGGTGACTTCGGCCTGATCGGGCCGCTCTATGCGCATCTGGGGCGGGATCCGTATCCGGCCCGCGAACTGGTGGGCCGCCGTCCGCATCTGCAGGCCTGGGTGCGGCGGATGCAGCAGCCAGAGGGCGGCACCCCGGGTGAGTTCCTGCCTGATGACGCCATCCCCGACACACTGCTGCCGATGCTGACGTCGGTCTTCGAGGAGTTCTGGCCGCTGCTGACGGGCAGCCTCGACCGCTACCGGGAGATCGCCGGCGACATCGGCCCCGGACGCCGGCTGCCGCGGCTGCTCGGGCCGGTCACCGTGCCGATGCGGGGACGGCCCTACCGGCTGCGCGGGCGCAGTTTCCTGCTGTGGAAGTGGCAGCGAATGCAGGCCGTGTACGAGGGGCTGACCGTCGCCGAACGACATAGCTGCGATGCGTGGCTGACAGCCCTTGGCGCAGCCGATCGCTTCGCCACGCCGCCGCCACGGGTACGGCGCATGGCACTGCACGTCGTGTCCGACTGAAGCTGCTGCCGTCAGCAGCCTTTTGCTGTCTAAGGCGAAAACCGACGGCTTTCGCGGCACAGTAGCGAGATGTACCGATACAAGATCCTCGGCGTTGCCGCGCTGTCGGCTGCGATTGTCCTGCTTTCCGCGGGGCTGGCGACGTGGTCGGTGCGTGCGACCGACCGGCACCTGGAGCAGGCCGCACTCGCCCATTCCCTGCTGTCGGAGCACCTGCATTTGTCGGTGCGTGCCTATCGCCTGTTCAAGCAGCTCACCGACGAGGTGGTACTGGGTGCCCGCGCCAACCAGATCGTTGCCCGCAACAAGCAGGCCGCGATCGAGGAGTCGCTGAACCGTATCCGTGATCTCGAACACCGACAGCGGGAGGCACTCGGTATCGAGGCCACCCGCGGCACCGTCGAGGATACCGACGCACTCGACGCATTGATCGCCACCATCATCCGCGAGTTCGACGCGGTGCTGGCCATGTCGGTCGAGTCGCGGGATCCGCGCGCCGTGGCGACCCTGCTGGAGGACCGCATCGACATCGCCTTCCGCGAGGCGGTGAACGCCGCGCTGGCGCGGCAGCAGCGCGTGGTGGACGCGATGACCCGGCGGGTGGAAGGGGTCCATCAGCAGCTGTTGATCATCTCCTTTCTGCTGGCGCTGGTCATGGTGGGCGTGGCGATCTGGGCCAGTGCCAGCCTGATCATCGGCATCTCCCGGCCCCTGACAGCCTTGCGCACCGGGGCCGAGGCGCTGGCCGGTGGCGACACCACCCACCGCCTGCCCCGCGGGTTCGATGCCGAGTTCGACGCGGTCGCCGGGACCTTCAACAGCATGGCTGAACAGCTTCAGGCGCGGCAGCAAACGCGCGAACAGTCGCAGCTGGCACTGGAGTCGGCAGTGCGAGCGCGCACCGCCGAGCTGCAGGCGCTGAACGAAACACTCAAGCATGCCGATGGCAGCCGACGGCACTTCCTGGCCGATGTCAGTCACGAGCTGCGGACGCCGCTGACCATCATTCGCGGTGAGGCGCAGGTGGCGCTGCGGGCGGCATCGCGAAGCACTGACGACTATCGTGAAGCACTGCGAAGCATTCTCGAGCAGTCGGTGTCGCTCACTGCACTGGTGGAAGATCTGCTGTTCGTGGCCCGGGTCGATGCCGGCAGCGTCCGCTTGAGTCGTCGGGTGATGCACCTGGATGACCTGGTGGAGATGGCCCGGCAGCAGTTCGAGGGCCTGCGCGGGGCCCGCCCGGTGCAACTGGTGGTCCGGCAGTCAGCCCAGCAGCCACGGCCATGGACCGCCGATCCGCAGCGCCTGCGGCAGTTGCTCGGCATCCTGCTCGACAATGCGCTGCGCTACTCGCCGGAGGGGGGCGACGTACAGCTGCACTGCGACGCCGATGCGGAAGATCTGCGCCTCGAGATCCAGGATGCAGGACCTGGGATCGCGGCCGAGGAATTGCCATTCGTGTTCGAACGATTCTTTCGTGGTGCCAACGCGGAGCATCAATCCAGTCAGGGGGTCGGATTGGGGTTGGCTGTCGCCAAGGCCATCGTCGAGGCGCATGGCGGACGGATCGAAGCCTCGAGTGCGCCAGGCGCCGGAACCCGCATGACCGTGCGGATCCCGCGGGAGCCAGCGTGAACATCCTGGTCGTCGAGGACGACGCCAAACTGCGGCAGTTCCTGGTTCGTGCGCTGTCCGCCGAGGGCTACCGCTGTCGTGCCGTCGCCGAGGGCACAGCCGCTATCGCAGCGGCGACCGCAGACCCGCCTGATCTGGTCTTGCTCGACCGGATGCTGCCGGGCATGGATGGCCTCGAGGTCTGTCGGTTGCTGCGCCACCGCGGCGTGCGCGCTGGCATTCTGATGTTGACGGCCCTGTACGAAGTTGACGAGCGCGTCGAAGGGCTGCGTGCCGGTGCGGACGATTATCTCGGCAAGCCGTTTGATCTGGACGAGCTGCTGGCCCGTATCGAAGCCCTGGGGCGTCGTCCACCGGCCATCGCCGCGATGGAGGCCCTGACCCTCGGTGACCTGACCCTGTCGGTTGATCGCCGGGAGGTGCGCCGTGGCGATCTGCCGGTGGCGCTGACGACACTGGAATTCGACCTGTTGCGGTTGCTGATGGCGTCGCCCGGAATGGTGTTCTCGCGGGAGCGTATCCTCCGGCGGGTGTGGGGGCAGACCGAGGACCCGATGACCAACATCGTCGATGTGTACATCGGGCGGCTGCGCCGCAAGCTGACGGCGACCGACGGTCCCCTGCGCATCGAGACGGTGCGCGGGATCGGCTATCGGATGGTTGCCGACGAGACGCCGCCACGTGGCCCGCTCCTTGCGTGACCTGACACCGGTTTCAGGTCTGGAGTGACGATGGGCAGAGGGATGGCGTGGAACGGCAGCCTTGGGGCGCTGCTGGTGATGGTGTCGGCCTGTGGTCAGAGCGGCGGGCCGTTGACGGGCGCTGGTGCGTCGGACGACGCAGCCGTCGAGGGTCCGATTGCCCGTTTCACCGGCGTCGCCCCTGAGGTCACGGTGCCCGGCCCGTATGCCGTCAGCGACGCCCGTGACTATCGTTATGCGCCGATCGACGGTACCCGCACCGTCGATGACACTGGCGCCCGTGCCGCCGTGTTCCCGGTGCCGATGGATGTGAAGGGCGTGGTCCGCTACCCGCTTGTCGATGCCGACCATCCGGTGCCCGCTGGCGGCTTTCCGGTGTTGCTGTTCCAGCACGGACGGCACAGCAGCTGCTCGACCACCGGCGATGCCGGCGGCTCGGAGAGCAGCGGCACCGACTGCGAGGCCGACGGTCGGGTGGCGATCCGCAGCGATCGCGGCTACGACTATCTGGCACAGACCCTCGCGAGTCAGGGCTACGTGGTGCTGTCGATCGACGCCAACGACATCAACGCACAGGATGCCGGCTCGAACGACCAGGGCATTACCGCGCGGGCCGAACTGATCCTGCATCACCTCGACCTGTTCCGGGATATCGCCATGCAACCGGCCTCGGCCTACCGGGTGGACCTCGGCGGGCAGGATTTCAGCGCGCTGGTGGGCGCACTGGATTTCACCCACGTTGGCCTGATGGGCCACTCCCGGGGCGGAAACGCCGTGAGCAAGGCCGTGCGCTTCAACCGCGCCCGCCCGGTCGAAGGCGACTTCGACGACCCCCATGCGCTGGTGGCGGTGTTCGCCCTGGCGCCCACCGATTTCCGCAACGAACTGCCTGACAACACGGTGTGGGCAACCCTGTCGCCCTATTGCGATGGCGATGTCTCGACGTTGCACGGGGTCTACATGTACGACAACGTGCGCTACCAGGCTGACAACACGTCGGGCTTGCAGTACCAGTTGACCGTGATGGGGGCCAACCACAATTTCTTCAATGACTTCTGGTTCAACGACGATGCTGCGCTGAACGTCTTCGATCCGTTCTGTTCAACCGCCAGCCCGGTCAGCGGGCGTCTCGATCGTGACCAGCAGCGGGCGTTGGGCCACTTTCTCATGAGCAGTTTTTTCCGGCGTTTCGTTGGCGGTGAAACCGCCTTTGCCGGTTATTGGGATGCCCGTGAGCAGCTGCCCCCGGGCGCCTGCCCGGACGGTGTGGTCGGTTGCGATGCCATTGTTCATCTTGCGTTTCATCAGCCGCCCGACCGGCGGCTGACGGTTGACACCACCCTGACCTCGGAGAGCCTGGTCAGCAATGCGCTAGGGCTTACCACCGCTTACGAAGGTGTTCTGCGCAGCGGCCACTGCGAGCCCAACGGCAGTAGTACCGCCGATCTTTTGGGGCTGGCGCCCGATGCCTGCCCGTCACCGGCCACGATCTCGAAGGCGCCGCAGGTCTTCCTCGACTGGCTGGGGGCGGCGGCGCAAGTGCGCTACGACCTCGGCGATGTCGACGTCAACGAGTTCGACCTGTTGTCGCTGCGTATGGGGGTCAGCGTCCTGCCGGTGAACGCGCTGGGGCAGGATTTCACCCTGACCCTGACCGATACCCACGGCACCGAGGTGTCGGCACGGGCCAGTGCCTTTTCCGATGCCCTGTATTTCCCGCCGGGCCTGACCGTCAGCGCGCGCGATACCGGGGCCAAGACGGTGATCAACATGGTGCCGTTCCGGCTCGATGCCGCGGTCTGGCGGGACAGCGCGCTGGACCTGCGGCACCTCGCCGAAATCAGGCTGCGCTTCGATCAACGGTTGGCCGGCATGGTGCAGTTGACCGACGTCCAGTTCCAACGGCTGCCGCCGCGTTAGCGGGGGGCGGGGACTGGCTCATCCATTCGGGGGAGGCCGGTCCTTTATACTTTCGGCCGTTCCAAGGACCTGGCATGAACCCCGAAAAGAATCTGCGAGAGGCGGCGCTGGAATATCACGCGCTGCCGGTGCCCGGCAAACTGTCGGTCACCCCCACCAAACAGCTCACCAACCAGCGGGACCTGTCGCTGGCGTACTCGCCCGGTGTGGCGGCGGCCTGTGAGGAGATCGTCAGCGACCCCACCAATGCGTTCCGTTACACCGCCCGCGGCAACCTGGTGGCGGTGGTGACCAACGGCACGGCAGTGCTCGGGCTGGGTGACATCGGACCGCTGGCGGCCAAGCCGGTGATGGAGGGCAAGGCGGTCCTGTTCAAGAAGTTTGCAGGCATTGATGTGTTCGACATCGAGCTCGACGAGCGTGATCCCGCCAAACTGGTCGATATCATCGCGGCGTTGGAGCCGACCTTCGGCGGCATCAATCTGGAGGACATCAAGGCGCCGGAGTGCTTCGAGGTCGAGCGCCAGCTGCGCAGCCGGATGAAGATCCCGGTGTTCCATGACGACCAGCACGGCACCGCCATCATCGTCGGCGCCGCCACCCTCAACGCACTCGAGGTGACCGGCAAGGCGATTGACGCCATCAAACTGGTGGTGAGTGGTGCCGGGGCCGCGGCGCTGGCCTGTGTCGATCTGCTGGTGGACCTCGGTGTGCCCGAGCGCAATATCTGGCTCACCGACCTCGCCGGGGTGGTGTACCAGGGGCGCACCGAACTGATGGATCCGGACAAGGCGCGCTTCGCACAGCCGACCGAGGCTCGCACCCTGGCCGAGGTGATTGACGGCGCCGACATGTTCCTCGGGCTGTCGGCCGGTGGTGTGTTGAAGCCTGACATGGTGGCGCGCATGGCGGCCCGGCCGATTGTGTTCGCACTGGCCAATCCGCGCCCAGAGATCCTCCCGGAAGACGTCAAGGCCGTGCGCGACGACGCCGTCATCGCCACCGGTCGCACCGACTATCCGAACCAGGTCAACAATGTTCTCTGCTTCCCGTTTCTGTTCCGGGGCGCGCTTGATGTCGGTGCCACCGGGATCAGTCGCGGCATGGAGATTGCCACCGTGCACGCCATCGCCCAGCTGGCACGAGAAGAGGCCAACGACGCCGTGGCCAGTGCCTACGGCAATCATTCGCTGGCTTTCGGGCCGGAGTATCTGATCCCCAAGCCCTTCGACCCGCGCCTGCTGGTGCGGATTGCGCCGGCGGTGGCCGAGGCGGCCATGGCCGAAGGGATTGCGTTGCGGCCCATCGATGATCTCGATGCCTACCGCGAGCGACTGCAGCAGTTCGTGCATCACAGCGGCACCCTGATGAAGCCGGTATTCGCTGCCGCCCGACGGGCGCCGCCCGAGCGCAAGCGCATCGTCTTCGCCGAAGGCGAAGAAGAGCGTGTGTTGCGCGCCGTGCAGGTGGTGGTCGATGAACGGGTGGCGCGACCGGTGCTGGTGGGACGTCCGGCCGTCATCGAAAGCCGCATTGCCCGCTACAACCTGCGGATCAAGGCCGGTGAGCATTTCGAGGTGGTGAACCCGGAATACGATCCGCGCTACCGCGAGTACTGGGAGGACTATCGCGATCGCATGGCACGCCGCGGCATGACCGCGCAGTTCGCCAAGATCGAGATGCGGCGCCGGACCACATTGATCGGCGCCATGCTGCTGAAGAAGGGCGAGGGCGACGGGCTGGTCTGTGGCACTTTCGGCACCACCGGCTTGCACCTGAAGTACGTCGACCAGGTCATCGGCCGCCGCGCCGGTGCCAGCGTCTATGCGGCGATGAACGCCCTGATTCTGCCGGGCCGGCAGCTGTTCCTCGCCGATACCCACGTCAACCTCGATCCCAGTGCCGCGGAGATTGCTGAAATCACCCTGATGGCGGCCAAGGCCATCCGCCGCTTCGGGATCGAGCCGAAAGCGGCACTGCTGTCGCATTCCAATTTCGGCACCCATGACGACGGCGCGGCGGTAAAGATGCGCGAGGCATTGGCGTTGATCCGCGATCAGGCGCCGGGCCTGGAGATCGACGGCGAAATGCACGGCGATGCCGCCCTCGACGAGGCGCATCGCATGAGCATCCTGCCGGAGTCGACGTTGACCGGCAGCGCCAATCTACTGATCCTGCCCAACCTCGGTGCGGCCAATATCGCCTATAACCTGCTGAAGACCGCAGCCGGACAGAATGTGGCGATCGGTCCGCTGCTGCTGGGCTGCGCGGCGCCGGTCAACATTCTCACGCCCTCGGCGACCGTCCGGCGGATCATCAACGTGGCCGCGTTGACGGTGCTGGAAGCCCAGCAGATGGCCGACCAAGGGTGAATGGTGTGCCTGGTCACCGGCGCGTAGCCTGCGTCGCGGACTTGCGAACGGACCGGACATGAGCGCGTTCCTGTTGCTGATCGGGTGCCTGGCCCTGGGCGCGGGCGTTGCCCGCTATGCCCATCCGCCGATCGGCCTGGCCCAGGCGCTCAACTGGTGGGTTATCCAGATCGCGCTGCCAGCGTTGATTCTGGATCTCGTCCCCGGTCTGCAGTTCGACGCCTCGCTCTGGTTTCTGGTGTTGAGCCAGTGGGGCGTGTTCGTCGGCGCCTGGGTACTGATCGCAGTGGTGGGGGCGCACCTGGGCTGGTCCCGCGCCAGCATTGGCGGTCTGATCCTGGTCTGCGGGCTCGGAAACACGTCGTTCATGGGCTACCCATTGCTGGAGATGCTGCGGGGTCGCGAGGGTCTTTCGCTCGGCGTCGTCGCCGACCAGCTGGGCTGCTTCATCATGCTCGCCGTCGGCGGGGTGCTGGTGGCGTCGGTGTACGGCGGCGCCCGTGCGACGGCGTCAGTGATGCTGCGACGGGTGCTGTTATTCCCCGCCTTTCTGGCGCTGGTGGCCGGTGTGCTGGTCGGTGCGGCGGGTGGCTGGCCGGCATGGTTCGAGCCGCTGCTGCAGCGGATCGGCGGGACGTTGGTGCCGCTGGCGCTGTTCTCGGTCGGGTTGCGGTTTCGGCTGCATCTGGGGCGTGACCAGTGGCAGCCGGTGGCGGTCGCCCTGTCATGGAAGTTGTTGCTGGCGCCGGTTCTGGCGCTGGGGTTGGGCGTGGTCACCGGCGTGACCGCGCCGGTGCTGTCGATCGGCGTACTGCAGACCGCCATGGCACCGATGATCTCGGCGGCCATCCTCGCCGATCAGCATCGCCTCGACCCGCCGCTGGCCAACACGGTCCTCGGCTGCGGCATCCTGTTGTCACTGGTCACCGTGCCGTTGTGGAGTCTGGTGCTCCCCTAGGGCGGAGCGAGAGGCTAGGCTATGGCCATACGCAAATGGAGTCGCGCATGAGTGCAACCCCTGCTGTACTGCTGTTGGCAGAGTTCTCGAACCCCATGCGCGAACGGCGTGGTGAACCGGTGGCCGACGACCTGGCGCTGCGGAAGCTGTCGGCGATCGCCACAGAACGCGGGGGCCAGCAGCTGCAGTCGCTGCCGCGCCAGCTGTTGTTCCGCTTTGGCGGCATGCCGGCGGCTTATGGATTCGGGCGGCAGCTGGTGTCCGAAGTGGCCGGCTGGTTGCATACCGGAGATCGTAGTGAGGTGCGGGTGGTGGTCGGCGCAGGTCCGGTGACCCTTGACCAGGGACGCGTCCGCGGTGATTGGGTACATCGTCTCGCCGGGGTGATGCCCCGGGTTCCGGAAGGCGCCATCGCCGCCTTCGCCACCGCCGCTGCGATGGACCCGTCGTTGCCGCCTGCCGCCGGGCTGCGCCGACTGGCCGATGACCTCTACATGCTGTTCCCCTCTCACACCCCGGAAGCGGCCGAGACCCGAATGGCCTCACCGTTGGAAGCGGAGGGCGGGATGTTCACCGAGATCACCCTGCGGGTGCGCGGCGGCAGTCGTAGCTTCCGCTCCGCGGAATGTCCGCTGATCGTTGGCCGCAGCAGTGAATCGACCGTGCAGGTTGCAGCGGAACGGGCCTCGCGACTGCACGGCCGCGTGATCTATGAGCATGGGCGTTTCTATTACGTCGACGAAAGTCGGAATGGCACGTGGGTGCTGACCGGCTCTGGCGAGGAAGTCCATCTCGAGAATGACCGCTTGCTGTTGACTGGTGAGGGGGCCCTCAGTCTCGGGTCGCCGATCGGCCAGCAGTCCGGTGAGGTGGTGCGCTTCATCTGTCGCTCCAAGCGTCTGCGCATGGACGCGGACATCGGTGATACCCGGCCGCTCGACCGGTGAGCAAGGACGCGTCAGCACCCGTGGTGGGGGTGGCCCTGGGCAGCGGTTCGGCACGCGGCTGGGCCCATATTGGGGTGCTGCAGGGTCTGGAGGCGCTGGGGGTTCGTCCGCAGGTGGTGGCGGGAACCTCCATCGGCGCCCTGGTTGGTGCGGTCTATGTCTCCGGTCAGCTCGACGACTTCGCCGGCTGGGTGCAGAAGCTCACTGCCCGCGAGGTATGGCGATTCATGGACCTCAGTTTTTCCGGCGGGATGGTCAAGGGTGAGGCGCTGTTCGGCTACTTCGAGGAGCACCACCGCAACCCGGACATCAGCGAGCTCGACCAGCGCTTTGCCTCGGTCGCGACCGACATGCACAGTGGTCGTGAGATCTGGATTACCGAGGGGCGGGTGTTGCCGGCGGCGCGAGCGTCCTGTGCCCTGCCCGGCGTGTTTTCGCCGGTGCAGTTCCAGGAGCGCTGGATGCTCGATGGAGGGCTGGTGAATCCGGTGCCGGTGTCGACCTGCCGTGCCCTGGGAGCCGATGTGGTGATCGCGGTGAACCTTAATGCGCAGCTGGTCGGTCGCCATTTCACCCCGGCGCGTGGGGACGATACCGCCGAGCCGTTGACGCCGCCCGACCGCGGCCTTTGGAATCGGGTGGTCGACTATCTGTCGGGCAGCGAAGGCGGGCGGCCGAGCTTCTTCGACGTGGTGGCCAGCAGTGTCAACATCATGCAGGACCGCATCACCCGCAGCCGCATGGCCGGCGACCCGGCCGAGGTTACGCTGGTGCCGCTACTGGCCGATTTCGCCCTGATGGATTTTCATCGTGCTGCCGAGGCGATCGCCGAGGGGCGCGCGCTGGTCGACCGCCATGCGCACCAGATCTGCGCTTGGGCCGGGGTCGCGCCGCCGCCGGATGTCGGTGCAGGTGAGGAAGACGAGGGCACGTTGCCCTGACGTCTAGCCGATTACCTCGGCGTTGAGGTCGTGCTCGTCGGCCGCGATCACCTCACAGCGGACGATGTCTCCCGCCTCCAATTCCAACGAGGTCGACAGGTAGACCTTGCCATCGATTTCCGGCGCGTCGGCCTGTGAGCGGCCAACCAGGTATCCGTCCTCGTCGAAGCCGTCGACCAGCACATCGATCTCGCGGCCCACTTTTGCCTGTAGCCGGGCGGCGCTGATCCGCGCCTGCGCTTCCATGAAACGGGCCTGACGCTCCTGCTTCACGGCTTCCGGCACCGGATCGGGCAGCGCGTTTGCGGTGGCGCCTTCAACCGCCGAATAGGTGAAACAGCCGACGCGGTCGAGCTGGGCTTCTTCCAGCCAGTCGAGCAGGGTCTGGAACTCCGCTTCGGTTTCGCCGGGAAAGCCGACAATGAAGGTACTGCGCAGGGTGATGTCCGGACAGACTGCGCGCCAGGCGCGGATGCGCTCGAGGGTGTTCTCGGCGGCGGCCGGTCGTTTCATCCGTTTCAGCACCGACGGCGCCCCGTGCTGAAAGGGGATGTCGAGATAGGGCAGTAGCCGCCCTTCGGCCATCAACGGGATGATGTCGTCGACATGCGGATAGGGATAGACATAGTGCAGGCGGACCCAGGCATCGAGGCTGCCCAGACCCTCGCAGAGGTCCTTCAGGCGGGCGCGGTACTCGCGGCCCTGCCAGGTGCCGGGCGCGTACTTGAGATCGACGCCGTAGGCGCTGGTGTCCTGGGAGATGACCAGCAACTCCTTGACGCCGGCCTGGACCAGACGCTCACCCTCGCGCAACACCGCGTCCACCGGCCGTGACACCAGCCGCCCCCGCATGCCGGGAATGATGCAGAAGCTGCACTGATGGTTGCAGCCTTCGGAGATCTTCAGATAGGCGTAGTGGCGCGGCGTCAGTTTCACGCCCTGCGGTGGTACCAGATCGAGAAACGGATCGTGCTGCGGCGGCAGGGCCGTGTGCAGTGCCGTCATCACGCTGGCGAAGTCCTGCGGTCCGCTGATGGACAGCACGTCGGGAAACTTCTCGCGAATCCGGTCGCGGTGGCTGCCGACGCCCATACAGCCCGTGACGATGACCTTGCCGTTTTCGGCCATGGCCTCGCCGATCGCCTCCAGTGACTCCTCCACGGCCGAGTCAATGAAGCCGCAAGTGTTGACGATGACCACCTGGGCGTCGTCGTAGTCCGGGGCGGTCTGATACCCCTCGGCCCGCAGCTGGGTGAGGATGCGCTCGGAGTCGACCAGGGCCTTCGGGCAACCGAGGGAGACAAAGCCGACTTTGGGGGCAGGGGTGGCGGTCATGAGAGGACGGGGAAGGTGTCGAGATTCATTTTACGCCGAGGCGCCGTCGGCCGGTGCCCGTCGCCAGCGTGTAGGCTGCAATACCCCCTTCCGGAGTGCTGCAGATGAGTAGCTATTTCAACGCCGAAGACCTGCCGAAATTCAGCGAGATCGGCGCCCAGGCGAAGCCGATGGCCGACGCCTTCTTTGCCTATTACGGACAGGTCACGGGGACTGACTCCGCCCTGAGCAAGCGCGAAAAGACGTTGATCGCGCTGGCGATCGCCCACAGCGAAAAGTGTGGCTATTGCATTGACGCCTACACCACGGCCTGCCTCGAGGCCGGCGCCAATCCCGAACAGATGCGCGAGGCGGTGCATGTGGCGGCGGCGATGAAGGCGGGCATCACCCTGGTGCACAGCGTGCAGATGTCCAACCATCTCGATCGACTGGTGCTCTGATTCAGGCGCCGCTGCCGCCGACGTTGCGGTGATCGCGTGCCGTTCTGAGCAGGCTGCGAAACGCAGCGGGTCGACCGGCATCAGCATGGAGTCGCATCAACAGGGTGGCCGTCGCCAGGGCATCTGCCATCGCGTTGTGGCGTCGGCCCATCGGTAGCCCCATGTGTGCCAGCCAATCGTCGAGGCTGTGCCGCTGACGGGCGGGCCCCGGATGCAGGGCCGAGGCGAGGTCGGCCACGTCCAGCCACGGACGATGATCGGGCGCCAGGCCGCAGCGCCGCGCCGCGGTTTGCAAGACTCGACGGTCAAAGGGGGCATGGAAGGCGATCAGGGGATCCTGTCGGCGAAATCCGCGCCAGCGATCCAGCGCCAGTGCCAGCGGTACTCCGGCCCGCCGGGCCGCGACACCGATACCGTGCAGCAGGATGTTGTCGGTATCGACCGGTGCCGGACTGTCGATGGTCAGCTCGAAACTGTCAGCCGCCTGCAGGTGGCCGCCGTGCAGCGCCACCGCGCCGATGCTCAGCAGGTGATCGCGATCGGGGTCGAGACCGCTGGTCTCGGTATCGACCACGATCCACCGATCGCTCTCCGGCACGCCGGGGAAGCGCTGCCGAAACGCCGACCAGAGACGGTTCATCCCGGAAACAGCATGCGCAGTTGCTGTTGCAGGGTGCGGGCCTGACGAAGCGCTTCGCGCAGGATCCGCTGGTCGATGGCCGACAATTGTTCGGGGTCGAGGCGGTTGGCCTGCGCCGGTGCGGGGCCGCGGTCGTGCTGCACCCGCAGGCGCAACAGCTGGATGAACTGGAAGGCATCGACCCACGCCTGCACCGAGGTCGGGGTGAGGTTCAGGATCGGGCAGGCGCGTTCCAGTCGCTCCCGGGTGCCGGTGGCATCGACGCCCGCCGCCAGGGCCAGCACGCGGGCGGCGTCGACGAAGGGCATGCTGCCATGACGCTTGAGGTCGATCCCGCCCTCATGGTCCCCGGATAGCTGCCCCAGCCAGTTCAGCGGGGGGCGGGTGTGCAGCACGTTGGCCACCAGCAGGGTGAGGAAACGCGTGTGACGTCGGGCGCGCGCGCCGACGGTGTGGCGCAGCGTGTAGGCGAGACGCGGTTCACCGGCCAGCGGACGGAAGTCGAAAAAAATGTTGGCGCGCAACAGCGCTTCCGGGTCTCCACGTTCGATCCAGCTGGCGAACCGGTGCTGCCAGGCGTCCAGCGGCTGACACCATTCCGGATTCGACGCCATGATGCCCCCGCGGCAGAGCGGAAAGCCGCAGTCGCGCAGCGCCAGATTGGCGGCCTCGGCGAAGCGCAGCAGTCGGGTGCGGGCCAGCACCGGGTCGCCCCCGGTCTCAAAGATCAGCCCGTTGTCCTGGTCGGTGCTGATGGTCTGCTCGTGGCGCCCCTCGCTGCCCAGCGCCAGCCAGCACCAGCTGATGTCGTCAAGCGCGTGGTCGTGAGCCACCAGGGTCAGCAGGCGGCGGGTGAGCTGGTCATTGAGCGAACTGATGAAGCGGGTCAGCCGGCCGGCCTCCACGCCCTGTGTGACCAAACCGCGGGTCAGGCCACGAATGTCGCGTGCCGCCAGCGCCAGGGTGGGCAGGTCGTCGGCTTCGCGGATGCCGCGGCTGACCTCTCGCAAGGACAGGCGCTGCAAGCCGAACAGATCGCGCTCCGACACCACCCCGGCAAGCTGTTCACCGTCGACCAATGGCAGGTGCTGGATCCCGTGCTGGGCCATCAGCAGGGCGGCGTCGCCGGCCGGCGCGTCAATCGGCAGGCTACGGGCCGGATGGGTCATGACCTGGAACATCGGCGTATCCAGGCTGATCTCTGGCAACACGACCTTGGCGACCAGGTCGCCACGGGTAAAGATGCCGATCGGACGCCGATGAGGGTCGATCACCACGACCGATCCCACCCGCGCCGCCTGCATATCGGTGAGTGCCGCCCGCAACGGGGTCTCAAGCTCGCAGGTCACCGGTGTTCGCCGGGTCAGGTGCCGCAGGGCCGTGTCCATGGCCTGCCGCGAGGCCGTCTCGGCGACATAGCTGGCCTGCAGGTCAGCCCGCGACAGTTCCAGCAGGTGCGCGATGCGACGGGTACAGAAATCACCGAACACCCGGCTCCGCTCCGCCAGTGCGCGAAAATCTGCGGCCGGCAGGCAGAAGCAGAAGACATCGCCAACCGCTCGGTAGGTACTGGTCACCGGGCGCTCCGCCAGCAGCGCGCCCACCGGAAACAGCTCGCCCGCCGCCAACTCGGTCCCGCGGTCGTCAACGCCGTCGGCACGCGGCCGCAAGCCATGTATACGCCCCTGGCGGATGATGAAGCAGGTCGTTGCCGGGCCATCTTCGGGTCCGGCAATGCGCTCGCCGGGGGCGAAGTAGGCGAGCGGGGCAGCCGCGACCAGCGCATCGATATCGCGTTCCGGCATCTGTGCGAACGGGGCATGTGCGCGCAGCTCCTGCCGCAGGGCGGCGATCAGGCTGGGCGCGGGGACGGCGGGGTCTGTCATCGCTGCAGTGTGCAGTGACGGTTGCGGGGCGGCCAGACGACTTTGGACGAAGGCCGACGTGCCGCGGCTATGCTGTGAGACCCATCCGCCCCTTGCGAGCCTCCTGATGTCGCGATCCGAATTGCCCTCACCGCCCCCCTCGTCGGATAGCGCGACGGTGGCCATGGACAAGCCCTTTGCCCCGGCCGCCGAGCGCAATGCGCCCCATATTCTGGCGATTCTGCAGCCCCTGCTGGCCACCGCCGGTACGGTGTTCGAGGTGGGCAGTGGCACCGGACAGCACGCCGTTCACTTTGCCCGTCACTTGCCGTGGCTACGCTGGCAGACTGCGGACCAGCGCATCCACCACGCGGGCATTCGTGCGTGGCTGGAGGAGGCCGGACTGCCGAACGTGGCGCCGCCGTTGCCGCTGGAGATTGGCCTTGATCCGTGGCCGGAGCAGGTGTTTGACGCGGTGTATTCCGCCAACACGCTGCACTACATGCCGTGGTCGGCGGTGGAGGCCCTGTTCGCGGCGGTGCCGACGCTGCTGCGGTCCGGCGGCGTGCTCGCGGTCTATGGTCCGTTCCGGATCAACGGTCATTGGCTGAGTCCCAACGATGAAGCCTTCGACGCACAATTGAAGGCAGGTGCCGCGTTCCGTGGGCTGCGAGATCTGGAAGCGGTCGAGGTTTTGGCGCGTGCAGCGGGACTGCGGCGGGAGGCCTTGCATGCCATGCCGGCGGACAATCGGCTGGTGATCTGGCGTTCTCTATGACGACGTGCCCCTGTGGTGGGGGACGGCCCTACGACAACTGCTGTGGCCGCTGGCATGCGGGTGCGCCGGCGCCCGACGCCGAAGCGTTGATGCGCAGTCGCTACAGCGCCTTCGTGCTGGGAGACATCGACTATCTGCTGAGAACCTGGCACCCCGAGACGCGGCCCACAGCCCTCGAACTGGATGCAACGGTGACCTGGCTCGGACTCACGGTGAGGGCCGTGCGCCGGAGCGGACCGGACGTGGCCGAGGTGGACTTCGTTGCCCGTTCGCGGGTAGGCGGCGGTTCGGCAAGCCGGCATGTGGAGCGCAGTCGATTCAGGTGCAAAGATGATCGCTGGTACTACCTTGACGGGGTGATCAAGGGGCGATGACAGCCCTGACCGGTTTGCTATGCTGGGCGCATGACGACCTTATTGCAGGCATTGCGCCACCCGCTCCGGGCGCTGCTGCTGGTTGCGGGCCTCTGCCCGCTGCCGGCACTGGCGCTGTCGTTTCTGCCGTTCGAGCAGGTCAGGCCGTTTTACAGCACGGTTGAATTTGACGGCAGCCAGCGGACGGTCGGGTATCTGCGACCTGCCAATCCGCAGCCCAATCCGCCGGCCATTATCGTGCTGCACTTCAATGTCGGCACCGCGGCGTCGATGGCCAATCTCACCGAGATTGCCGAGCTGGCCCGTGACGAGGGTATCTGGCTGATCCTGCCGGAAGCGCCGGGGCTGACCTGGGCGCATACGCCGGCTGATGGCGACGAGGACGTCAACTATCTGGTGGCGGTGATTGATGACGCCGTGGCTCGCTACGGAATCGATGCCAGCCGGATCTACATGACCGGTTACTCGCAGGGCGCCAACATGACCGTTCGCATGGCGTGTGACCGGCCTGACAAGATTGCCGCCGGGGCCATCGTCGCAGCGACGATGCGCAAGGCACTGGAGCGGGTGTGCGCGCCTTCCCAGCCGACGCCGATGGCATTCTTCAATGGCACCGAGGACGATCAGGTGCCCTACGACGGCGGCCTGTTGTCGGTGGCACTGTCGGCACCGGATGCCGCCGCCTATTGGGCCAACCTCAATGGCTGCCCGGCGACACCGACACGGACCACACTGCCCGATGCGGTGATCGATCAAACCACCGTGCTGCTCGACCGCTATGAGGGCTGTAGCAGTGGTGGGGCGGTAGCGTTCTACACCGTGCAGGGCGGGGGTCATAACTGGCCCGGGGCGCTCGATTTCATTCCTCGCGTCGGGTTGACCACGCAGGACATTCGTGCCAACCGCGAGATGTGGGAATTCTTCAAGAGGTTTTCACGATGAGCCGGGTGTTATCGAGTCTCATGCTGGGGATCGCGCTGACGGCCTGCGGCGGCGGCAACGATGGCGGCGGCCCCGCGCCGGTTCCGGTTTCGCCCACCGAGATAAGGGCCAACGTCGTCACCGCCGGTGATCAACAGCGGCCCCGTGTGGCGCGCAATGCCCGGGGGGATGCGCTGGCAGTCTGGGAGAGCTTCGGCCAGGACGGCAATCATTTCGGGATCTATGCCCGGCGCTTTGCCGATGGCGAGCCGGTGGGGTCCGAGTTCCGCGTCAATACCACCACTGCCGGGCGTCAGAACTTCGCCGCTGTGGCCATCGATGGCAACGGCAACAGCGTTGTGGTGTGGCGCAGTTCGCTGCAGGATGGGCCAGGCGGCACCATTTACGGTCAGCGTTTCGATGCAGCGGGTGCCCGGCTGGGTGGCGAGTTCCAGATCGGTCCGTCAAGTTCCAACTTCGACTCGCAGTCGGAACCGCGGGTGGCAATGAATGCCGACGGGCGCTTCGTGGTCGTCTGGAGCAATCGTGAGATCACCCAGCTGGCGATCCTTTTGGGGCGCAACGATATCGAGCAGCGCATGATCCAGGCGCGTATCTACGGTGCCGACGGCTCACCGCGGACCGGCGTGCTGGATGTCGTTGGGCCGACCACGACAGCCATCGTGCGGGCGCCGGATGTGGGCATCGACGCACAGGGTCGTTTCGTGGTGTCGTGGATCAGTGCCGGCAACCCCAGCGGTATTCGCGTTCGCAGCTTTGATGCCGAGGGGATCGCGACCTCCGGTGACACCGGCGTCGACACACCGAGGAACGAGTCCGCCCCCGATTTCCCCGCCATCGCCATGGGCAGCGACGGGCGTTTCGTGGTGGGTTGGGAGGCCTTCACCTTCGGCTATCAGCCGCTGGGCGTGTTCGGTCGTTTGTACGAAGGGGCCGATGCCGATCAGGCCGTGGGCGGCGAGCGCCAGTTCACCGGGCCTGACAGTGGCCTGCTGGAGCGGATTTCACTGTCGATGAATGCCACTGGGTCCTTCGCGTTGGCGGGCAGCGGCTTTGATGGTGTTGCCGTCGCCGGATTCAACGCGCTCGGGCAGCGGATCGGACTATCTGCCGTCAGCAACCCCGACTTTGCGGCCGTGTTCGGGGCGGTCGCCCTGGCCGATGACGGGCGTGTCAGCGTGGTGTGGAACAGTTTCGGCCAGGACGGTGACGGGCGCGGGGTCTATTTGCGCGAGGCCACGGTCAATTAGTGGTTGCGACGCGGGCGCCTACGCTCTAAAGTCAGGAATCTGTGTTAATTAATTATTAAGGGGAAGCGGCATGGGCGTTCTCAGAAAGGCTGCAGCGATGACGGCAATCGCCAGCATGGCAGTGGTGCCGTCGGTGGCGGTCATTGCAGCCGAGCGCGATCCGCAGATCGCGGCCTACTTCAACATGCGCTTCGGCAAGGCCGAAGCCCCCCGCGATTTTCATTACGGTCTGCGGCTTGACCAGGATTCCTACAATGCGCAGTGGGGCCTGGCGCCGCCGCTGCTGGTGATGGACCTGTCTTCGCGGCGTGGATTCGACGCCTACCTCAACGGCCTCAGCTTGCAAGGTGTCCGTTATCAGCTGAACCAGGCTGAAGCGGCCGGGGCTGCCGGTCTCGGCACCGCCGGCACCGTGGCGGCCGTGGTGGTTGCAGCGGTGACCGTGGGTGTGGTCGCCAACGAAGCCAGCGATGATGATGACCCGGTTGCGCCGGGCGATACCACGGGTGGTGGTACGCCGACCGGTGGAACCCCGACGGGTGGCACCCCCACCGGGGGCACCCCGACTGGCGGAACGCCCACCGGCGGTGAGACGACCGGGGGGGATACCACAGGCGGCACGACCACGGGTGGCGACACCACCGGAGGCACCACTGCCGGCGGCACCCCGACGGGCGGTACCCCGACCGGCGGTACCACCACCGGTGGCTTGTTGGGCGGTGTGCTCTCGGGCTTCAGCGACGCGCGGACGCACCACGCACCGGACCGGGTAAACGACATCGAACGCCAGCGCTGGCTCGACGGCGGCACCGGCCACATGGGTGACCTGGGTCTGTAAGACTGGCGGTCATGCGTGTGAAGCGATGCAGGGGGAGCCGAGGGCTCCCCTTTGCATTGGTGTCAGCCGCGCATCCGCGGTGCCTGCCATGACGGACCCGACGTGAAATCTGCTGCCCCCCGGCTGGACGCCCTGTTCGGTATCGACCTGCGGACCCTGGCGCTGTTCCGCGTGGCCCTTGCCGGGGTCATCAGTGTGGATCTGCTGCGCCGACTCTGTCTCGATCTGGTGGCCTTCCACAGCGGTTGGGGCGTGCTGCCCGGCGGCTATTTGCTGGAAACCGACAGTCTTTGGCGGCTGAACCTGCTGCTGGTCAATGAGCAGCCGTGGTTTGCGGCCTTGTGCCTCAGTGTCGCGCTGACCGCCGCTCTGTCGATGCTGGTCGGCTACCGCACCCGGGCGGCGGTGATCGTGCTGTTCGTGTTGGTGGCTGCGATCCAGAACCGGAATCCGATGATTCTCATTGGCGGCGACCTGTTGATCTGCTGCCTGCTGTTCTGGTCCCTGTTCTTGCCATTGGGGGCGCGCTGGAGTGTCGACGCCGCACTGTCGACTGTCCCGCCGCCGCCGGCAAATCTGCACCGCTCATGGGCCAGCGCCGGGGTTCTGGTGCAGGTGATGTCGGTTTACTTCTTCAGTGCCGTTCTCAAGAACGGCGCCGACTGGTGGCCGAGCGGACTCGCGGTCTACTACACCATCGAATTGGAACGCTATGCCACGCCGTTTGGGCGCTGGCTGCTGGCCGATCGGCAGGGGCTGATGCAGGCGCTCAGCTACTTCGTCTATTTTCTGGAATGGCTGGGGCCGCTGATCGTCTTTCTTCCCTGGGCATCACGGGTCAACCGTTTCATCGTCATGCTGCTGCTGATGGGCATGCATGTCGGGTTCATTCTCTGCATCGAAATCGGACATTTCCCCTATGTCAGCCTCAGCTCACTGACCCTGTTCCTCGGGGGCTGGTTCTGGGATGCACTCGACCGGCGGGCGGTACGTGACTCGCCGTTGCAGCTGTTCTACGACCGCGATTGCGGGTTCTGCCTGAAGATGTGTCTGTTGTTGCGGACCTTTCTGGTGCTGCCCCGAGGCCTGGTGCTGAAGCCGGCCCAGGACGATGCCCGCGCCGGCCCGCTGCTGGAAGCCCACTACTCCTGGGTGGTCATTGACGCCAACGATCAGGCGCACCTGAAATGGGAGGCCTTCGTCGCCTTGCTGCGGGCGTCGGCGCTGTTCGGGTGGCTGGCGCCGCTGGCTGCGTGGCGACTGTGGAGGGCGCCCGGGACCTGGGCCTACGACCTCGTCGGACGTGCGCGCGGCCCGCTGGGGGCCGTCAGTGGCTGGCTGCTTCCCCTGCGCCCGGTGCGTTTCGAGGTCGGGAAGCGGGCCCAGGAGGTGGCCGGGTTATTCTTGCTTCTCGTGCTGGTCTGGAATGCGGCCACCATCGAACGGGTGCCCAGTCAGCCCGTCTACGCAACCCTGACGCCGGTCTTCCGGCTGTTGCGCATCGACCAATTGTGGAACATGTTCGCGCCCTATCCATCGCGGGCAGACGGCTGGACGGTGTTTCCCGGAAGGCTCGAGGATGGCAGCGAGGTGGACGTGCTACGCCCCGGTCAGCCACTGAAATGGGACAAGCCCGCCCGACCGTCGCAGCACGAGAACATCCGCTGGCATACCTATCGCTGGCGGATCTGGGAAAAGCGCAATGCCGGGCACCGGCTCCATTACGGCCGATATCTCTGTCGCCAGTGGAACGCTGATGCGGCAGAGGGGCAACGCCTGCTCAGTTTCCGCATGGTGTGGATGCAGGAGTTCACCGTACCGCCGGGGCAGGTGCCGACGGTGAAGCCGGCGACCGGCTGGAGCCATCAGTGTGTCGACCGCGAAAAGGCCGACCGGCAGACCCCGCCGCCGCTGCCTCCCAGCTTCTGAGCGGTACCTCGGAGGGCCCGAGGTTCAGGCCGCTTCGAGCTGCTCCGATATGCTGAGCCATTGCTGCTCGACGTCGGTCAGGCGCGTTAGCAGGTCGGCCTGCGTCGCTTGCAATTTGCGGACGTCGTCGCGGCGTTCCGGTGCGTAGAGCGCCGGATCTGCCAGTGCCGCGTCGAGCTGGAGGCGTTCGTTGCTGAGGCGCTCCAGCTGGCGGTCCAGCTTTCGCAGTTGCTCGCGCAGGGCCTTGATATCGTTGGCGGCGGCGCGGGGTGCCGGTCGCGATGGTGCGCTGCCCTGTAGACGTTGTTCGCGTAACCACGTGGCGTAGTCATCGAGACTGCCGTCATAGGGCTCGCAGCGACCGTCACTGACCCGCCACAGGGTGTCGCAGGTCGATTCGACCAGGTAGCGGTCGTGGGATATCAGCACCACGGCCCCGGGGAAGTCCTGCAATGCCATCGCCAGCGCCTCGCGCATCTCCAGGTCGAGATGGTTGGTCGGCTCGTCCAGCAGCAGCAGGGCCGGACGCCGATACACCACCAATGACAGGGCCAGACGTGCCTTTTCGCCGCCCGAAAACGGGGCGATGGCCTCCAGTTGGCGCTCGCCGTGGAAGGCGAACTGCCCAAGGTAATCCCGCAGCGCCTGCTCGCTTGCGTCGCGGTCGAGGCGCTGCAGATGCAGCAGTGGGCTGGCCGCCGGGTCCAGTTGCTCCATCTGGTGCTGGGCGTAGTAGCCGACGGCAAGGTCGGGCGCGCGCCGGATGTCGCCACCGAGGAACGGTTGCTGGCCGGCGAGGCTCTTGATCAGGGTCGACTTGCCGGCACCATTGGCCCCGAGCAGGGCGATCCGGTCGCCGGGGTTGAGCACCAGCTTGAGCTGTCGCAACAGCGCGGTTTCGCCATAGCCTGCCTGCGCATGCATGGCGCTCAGCAGAGGATGCGGCAAAGCCTCGGGTGCCCGGAAGCGAAAGCTGAACGGGCTCGACAGCAACACCGGGGCGACCGCCTCCATGCGCTCCAGCGCCTTCAGCCGCGATTGCGCTTGGCGTGCCTTCGAGGCTTTTGCGCGGAAGCGATCGACGAATCGCTGCAATTCCTCACGGCTTCGGGTCTGTTGAGCGTGCTGTTGTGCCTGTTGTTGCAACCGCTCGGCGCGCTGGCGTTCGAAGGCGCTGTAGGGGCCGTTGTAGAGGGCACCGCCGTCGGCGGTCAGGTGCAGTGTGTGGGTGGTAACCGCGTCAAGAAATGCGCGGTCGTGCGAGATCAGCAGCAAGGTGCCTTCATAGCCCGCCAGGACTTCCTGTAGCCACAGGGTGGCATCGAGGTCGAGGTGATTGGTGGGCTCGTCGAGCAGCAGCAGATCGGCTCGCCGCATCAGCGCCCGTGCCAGGTTCAGGCGCATGCGCCAACCGCCGGAAAAGCTCGCCACCGGCCGCTGTTGCATTTCGGGGCTGAAGCCCAGCCCCCGCAACAACTGGGCGCACCGTGCCTCAGCGGCATAGCCACCGATGGCCGCCAGTCGATCATGTGCCTGTGCCAATGTGGTGGCGTCACCCGAGGCCTCGGCGGCTGTCAGACGGGCCTCCAGAGCGCGCAGTTCGGTGTCGCCATCGAGGGCGTAGGTCAGCGCCGGCTCGGGGCGGGCCGGAACCTCCTGCGAGACCGCCGTCAGGCTGCGTTCGCGCGGCCAGTGGATGTCGCCGCCGTCACAGTCGAGCGTGCCGAGGATGGCGGCGAACAGGCTGCTCTTGCCGACGCCGTTGGCGCCGATGACCCCCACCCGTTGGCCCGGATGAACAGCAAGGCTGAGATCGGAGAACAGCGCGCGAGGGCCGCGGCGCAGCGTCACGTTGGACAGTTTGAGCATGGCCGGCATTCTACTGGCGTCAGCCGTCGCAACGGCTACACTGGGGCATGTGTTGTTCCGAGACCCGATCGTGGTGATGACCGGCCTGCGCCGGTGGTACGAGGATATGCGCGGCCGCTCCAGCCCGTCGTCGTCGCCGCCGCCGCAGCGTCCCCCGCTGGCGGCACTGCCCCCGGTTTATGCAGCGCGATTCGACCCCCAGCGCATCGATCTTGCCGAGGTGTTGCCCGACGAGGCGCCGGTGTGGCGGGATCTGGGGCAGCAATTCTTGCGTCCCCGCGATGACGCGCGAGGGGCCTGTGTCGCCACCAGCCTCAGTGCCGACCGGTTACCCCAGGTCGCACGGGTGCTATGCGAGCAGGCCGCTGCGGCGGGGTTGCAGGCCGATACCGTCGATCCCGCTCAGCGTTGGCGAGGACCGAACGACGGCGTGGCGGCCATCGCCACCGCACTGGGGCTGCAACCGGCATCGCAGACGCTGTCGGCGCTGACTGCCGCGTTGAACGAGGGGCCGCCGCGGCTGATCCTGATACCCGCCCTGCATCGGGCGATGCTGCGCGCGCCCGGTGGTGCCGCCGCTTTCATCACGCTGATGCAACTGATTTTGCAGACGCGCGGCAGGGTCGGATGGTGGCTGGGTGCCCATGCGCCGGCCTGGCAGCGCCTGGTGCGCTGGGTCGGAATCGACAGTGTGGTGTCGACCGTGACCGCGATCGAAGGGCTGGACGACGCTGCCCTTGCCGAAGCGCTGTGGTCGCGACACGCGGCCGGCGAGCGCGGATTGCGGATCCTGTCTGCCAGCGACGGCCGACCGGCGCGGGTGGTCAAGGGGGCTGCCGATGAGCCGCTGCGGGACTGGGTGCGTGCAGCGCGGACGCAGGCCGGCCCGGATCTCGGGCGGCTCTGTCAGCACTGGCTGGCGTGCGCCGGGCTCGACGAGGACAGCGGCGAGATCCATCTGTCGATGCCAGCGCCGCCCGACTGGCCGGCGCTGGCGCCGCTGCCGCCGCGGCGGCGCTATGCCCTGATCGAGATCATGGTCCACGACGGATTGCGGCTCGAGGAACTGGCCGAGCTGTTTGTCTGCGCCCGGGCCGACATGGTCGCTGACGCCGCGCGGTTGGCGGCCAGCGGCCTGATCGACGTCGTCGATGACGTCCTGATGCCCCCACGGCTTCGCGCCGCCCGGCTGGCGCGACAACTATCCAGCCTGCAGGCACTGGAGTAGACGCGATGGAAACAGCGGTCGACGACAAGGTGCGTGATCTGTTTGCCGGCATCGAGTGGGGTGACCTACTGATGGCGGTGGCGATCCTGGCGTTGACGCCGCTGTTGGTGGCGCTGTACGGCCGGGGGATGCGCTGGGTGGCCGAGGAGTACCCGCGCATTCGGATGGGGGTGCTGGCCAGCGTGCCGGTATTCCGGCTGGTAGCGTGGATCATCGCTGTGGTGCTGGTGGTGTTTGCTGCGCTCGATTTGCCGCGCGAAACCCTGTTGGCCGTCGGTGCATCGGCCGCCCTGGCGGCCGGCTTGGCGTTCCAGGATGTGCTCAAGAGCGTGGTGGCGGGCGTCGTGATGCTGTTCCAGCGGCCGCTGGCAGTGGGCGATATGGTGTCGATCGGTGATCAGTACGGTGAAGTGATCGGTACCGGCCTGCTGTCGGTCCGCCTACGGACCTTCGACGACGACACAGTCACCGTGCTCAACGCGCGGGTCTTCTCCGAGCCGGTCATCAACGCCAACTCCTCCAGTCTCCAGGCGCTGGTAGCGGTGCCCCTGACCCTGTTCGGGGATATCGATGCCGCGCGCGCGCGCGCCATCTGCGTCGAGGCCGCTGCCTGCTCGCCATATGTAACCCTTTCGCGGCCGGTCACGGTCATCGTCGAGGACGCCAGCGAGCGGCGGCCGGCGACCCGATTTACCCTCAAGGCGTATGTCAGTGATGTGCGCTGCGAGCGGCTGATGGCCACCGACCTACTGCTGCGGGCGCGACGTGAACTGGCGGCCGCTGGGCTGTTGCCCGACCGCGATCCGCTCCCCCTGTTGCTCGACGACTGAGGTTGTCATGGACCTGCCCCGCATCGTGTTGCTGTTCGGCTACTCCGGCCTCGTGCCATTCTTCGTCGGCCCTGCCTGGTTGGCGCTGTCCCCCGGGACTGCGCCGCAATGGATCGATGCGGCCTGGCTGGCCTACAACGCAATGATCGCCAGCTTCATGGCGGGCACGTTCTGGGGATTTGCCCTACCGGCCTCGATGGGCCCCAACGGGCAGCTCGGATTGCTGATCTCGGTGGTGCTCATGCTGATGTCGTGGTTGGCCCTGCTGCTACCGTTCGGGCCAGCATTGGCGTTGTTGGCGCTGGTGTTTCTGCTGTTGCTGGCGGCGGACTTCTGGCGCGAACGGGTTCTCGACACCATCGGCGGCTACTTCGCGCTGCGTAGCGGGCTCACCGTCGGGGTGCTGGTGGCGATGGCCTGGCGCTATGCGTTGTCGGCCTGAGGCTGCAGCCAGGCCCGGATCTGGGCGTACACCTGCGGATCGTTGAGCAACCGCAGGTGATGACGGCCGCTGACCGCCGCGACATCAGCATCCGCCAGCTGCCGCGCCGTCGCACTGTCCAGCCGCACCAGGCCGTCGCCGACGACGTAGGCGAGGGCGCTGTCGAGGCGTGGTCCGAGGACGCTACCGATGAACCCGATGCGGACGTGGGCGGGGCGCTCACAGGCCTGCGCCGGAGGTCCCCATTGATGATCGAGGTCAGCGTCGGCGCCGTCGGCCGGCGCCACGTAGCCGTGTCGCAGATCCTTGATGCCGGCACTGCGGGCCCGCGCCAGCCCGGCGAACGGGCGGGTGTAGGGCGTCATGCCCAGCAGCGCGGTGGCGGCCCAGCCGACCTTCTCCAGCGGGGCGCCGCGGTGCGGCGAGCCGAGGCAGATCACCTGTCGCAGACAGGCGAGCCAGGGCGCCTGCTGACGGGTCGCGCTGTGCACGGCGCTGCGCGCCACCAGACCGCCCATGCTGTGACCGATCAGGGCCAGCTCCTGGATCGGCGCCGGATAGGCAGACAGGAGTTCGGTGAGGCGGTCCGAGAGCGTCTGACCGTTGTCGGCAATCCGCAGCCCACTGTTGTAGCGGAGCAGCAAAGGGGTCCAGCCTTCTCCCCGGAGGCGCTGCGGATAGTCGAGTCCGTCGTTGTCGTCGCGGTAGAACTGCCACACCGACTCGGTGCAACACAGACCATGGATGAACACCGCCACGCGACCGCTCGCCTGCGGCAGCGCAGCGCGCAGGGTGGCCGGGTCGGTGGCCAGCGGTGCGTCGTGATGGGCCCACGCCATGCCCTGTGCCAGACCATTCCCGCGTGCGACCAGGTGATTGCCGAAGGCGCCATTGAGGGCGCCGATGGCGAGATCGCGCTGGGTCGAGAGCGCCTGTGTCGGGGGTGGCCGCTGCCGCGCCAGCCAACGGGCGCCGCGGGTGGCCTGTCGGGTCGATTCACGCACCACCGCGTAGACGCCGTCGGCGATCTCGTCGTGCGTGCGCCGGATCTCCGGCAGGCCCGGCAGCGCCGCCAGCAACTGGAACGGGGTCGCGGCAACGGCGCGGTGCACCGCCTGCACGGTATCGGTGATGGTGGTGGCAACGGCGCCCGCGACATCGAGCGCGCCGTCCAGCAGATCGGGCGTCTGCGGGCTGCGGGGGGTTATTTCAGTGAACATTTGTGCACTCTGCGCCCCGGGATGCGTCGCCGGATTGGCCCGCGCGCCCGGCGGTCGGGCGATTCAGCCAACCGCGGCGGCCTGCGGTAGGCTGGGGCCCCTTGTGTCCGAGTGTTGCCATGACCACGCCCAGCCCTGCCGCGTCCTTGCAATCCCAGGTGCCCGCCGACGAGTGGCAGGCGCGACTGGACCTCGCAGCAGCGTATCGGCTGGTGGCCTTGTTCGGGTGGTCCGATCTGGTGTTCACCCACCTCACCGCCAAGGTTCCGGGGGCCGATGCCCACTTTTTGATCAACCCCTACGGCATGCTGTTCGACGAGATCACCGCCTCCAGCCTGGTCAAGGTCGATCGCGATGGGCGCAAGGTGATGGACAGTCCCTACGACGTGAACCCGGCCGGGTTCACCATCCACAGTGCCATTCATGCGGCGCGGGAGGATGCGCATTGCGTGATGCACACCCATTCGCTCAACGGGATCGCCGTGTCGGCCCAGCGCGGTGGTGTCTTGCCGTTGTCACAGCAGTCCATTTTCGTACTGGCGTCGCTCGCCTATCACGACTATGAGGGGGTGGCCCTCAACGACGATGAAAAACCGCGGCTGGTCGCCGACCTGGGGACCAAGAATTTCTTCATGCTGCGCAATCACGGCCTGTTGACGGTTGCCGCCACCATTCCCGATGCCTTCCTCTTCATGTACCTGTTCGAGGCCGCCTGCACGATTCAGGTCAGGGCGCAGGCGGGTGGCGGCGAGCTGATCCCGATCGACCCGCGGATCATCGCCGGCGCGCAGCAGCAGGCCATGCAGGTGACCCGCGGTGCGGGCGGTGGCCTCGCCTGGCCAGGCCTGTTGCGAAAGCTGGACCGGTTGGATCCCGGTTGGCGCGCATGACATTGCGTATTGGCATCGATCTCGGGGGCACCAAGACCGAAGCCGTGCTGATGGCGCCGGACTCCACCATCCTCGCGCGTGCGCGCCGGCCAACGCCGCACCAGTCTTACCACGGACAGATCGAGACCGTGATCGCGCTGGTGGCCGAAATGGAGGCCACGGCGGGGGCCTCCGGTCTGCCGGTGGGTCTGGGTCACCCCGGCGCGGTGTCGCCGGCTACCGGTCTGATCAAGAATGCCAACTCGCTGTGTCTCAACGGGCAGCCGCTGAAGCAGGATTTGGAGGCGCGACTGGAGCGCGAGGTGCGTATGGCCAACGATGCCAACTGCCTCGCCGTGTCGGAAGCCTGCGACGGCGCCGCAGCGGGTGCTGGACTGGTGTTCGCGGTGATTCTCGGCACCGGCACCGGCGGCGGAATCGCCTGGCAGGGGCGGCCCTGGACCGGGCCCAACGCCATCGGTGGCGAGTGGGGCCACAACCCCTTGCCCTGGCCGCGGCCGGAGTGGGGCGAAGTGCCCGGCCCGCGCCACTGGGACGGGCAGCATGGCTCGATCGAGGCCTATCTGTCGGGCCCCGGTCTGGCGCGCGATCATGCACAGGTCAACGGTGGCGGTCTCAGCGGCGAGCAGATCGTCGAGGCGGCGGAGGCTGGCGACGCCGCCTGCAATGCCAGCCTGGCGCGCTATGAAGACCGGTTGGCGCGCGCGCTTGCCAGCCTGATCAACGTACTCGATCCCGAGGTGATCGTGCTGGGCGGCGGTCTGTCGCGGGTGTCCCGGCTGTATCGTCATGTGCCGGCCCTGTGGGATCAATGGGTGTTCTCTGACCGAATTGATACGCGACTGGTCGCGCCGGCGCATGGGGACAGCTCCGGTGTTCGGGGAGCAGCATGGCTGTGGCCGGCATGAGCACGGTGGTGTTGCTGGTGGGATTGCCGGGATCGGGAAAGTCCACGCTATTGAATGCACTTCGCGGGCATCTGCCGTGGCCGGTGATCGACCGCGACCGGATCCGTCAGGCGATGTTCCCCGAGCCCTTTGATGGTCGTGCCGAGAAGGATGCCGCCAACGAGGCCGTGTGGGCGGCGCTGGCGGCCCATTTGCAGGGCGGACAAAGTGTCTTCATCGACGGCATGACCTTCGCCAGTCTGGCCAATCGCGATCGCGCAGCGGCGATTGCCGCCGGATATGGGGCGCGTCTGCGGCAGCTGTGGGTCGATGTGCCAGTGGCGGTGGCCGCGGCGCGCATTGCGGCGCAGACGGGACATCCCTCGCCAGAGCGGACGCCGGCACTGGCCGCGGAGGTGGCCGAACGGTTCGCCCCGCTGCAAGAGCCGTTCCTCAAGCTCGACGCGACGCAGCCGTTGGGGCAGCTGGCGGCGCGTGCAGCGGATTGGCTGCGCGCCTGAGGCGGTGATCAGGCGGGGCGTCGGTCAACCCAGCGCAGCCAGCGACGGATCAGGCGCACCGCCAGCCAGGACGCGATCAGAATGGACGCCATCCCATGCAGCACGACCATCATCAGGGCGGCACCCATGGCCCAGGCGTCATACGTCGACAGGTAGGCGAACAGCGAGCTGATGACGGTTTCCCATTCCCGCCCGGGGTCTGCGGCGGCATGGGCCTGCGCCGCCACGTCCATGACGTTCAGGGCCTGCCACAAGGGCCAGGCAAGGAGCCCGTAGAGCAGCACATAGCTCAGCACCGTCCACAGCCAGGTGCGCGCCAGAAACCGGTGGTGTGTGGCAGCGCAAGGTCCACTGTGGCGGGCCGCCCAGCGATGGGCTACCACCGCGAACGGCGTCAGGAGCATCGCCACCAGGCCCAGGTTGAGAAAGGCCAACAAGGCCAACAGGCAGCCGCCGAGGTATCCCCAGGTGACCGGCTCGGACGAGGCCTCGTCGGTCATGCCATGGGCAGCGCTTTGCGTTCGGAATAGCTGATGAAGCCGCGGACGATGCGATAGATGTACCAGATGCCGACCGCCAGATAGATCAGGAAGCCGATGCCGATGAATGCCAGCACGGTGGCAATGATCATCCACAGCACGCCAAACCAGAAGGTGCGTAGCAACCAGCGGTGGTGGCTGCGGATGAAGATGCTGTCGGTTTCGTTCACCTTGATGTGGTTGACGATGACGCCAGCGATGGCAGTGACGCCACCGGTGAAGGCGCCCAGCGCGTGCAGGATATAGGCGACCAGCAGGGTGTTGCGTTCCGGTTCGGTGCCGGCATCAACCGTGTCGAGAGCTTCCATGGCGCGTCCTGTTCAGGAGAGGTTGTGGACGAAGCCTAGCAAGCGGGGCCGTGGGACGACAGCGTTCACGGCGATGGGCGCCCTGTCGGCATGAATTGCGACACAAACAAAAAAGCGCCGCCTCCACAGGAGACGACGCTGTCAGAGCGCTGGCCGTTACCTCAGCCCTTGTAGGCCTTGATCCCGGCTTCGATCTCGGCGCGGGCGGCGGCGGCATCGCGCCAGCCGGCCACCTTGACCCACTTGCCCTTCTCGAGGTCCTTGTAGCGCTCGTAGAAGTGCTGGATCTCGTTCTTGGTGCGCTCCGGCACATCGGCCAGGTCATGCAGGTGGTCGTAGGCGCCATTGCTGACCTTGTCGGTCGGCACCGCGAGCAGCTTGGCGTCGCTACCCTTCTCGTCGGTGGTGTCGAGGACGGCAACCGCACGACATTTGATGATGCTGCCGGCCACCACCGGGTGCGGCGTCATCACCAGCACGTCAACCGGGTCGCCATCGCCCCCCAGCGTCTTGGGAACATAGCCGTAGTTGGCGGGGTAGCACATGGCAACGTTCATGAAGCGGTCGACCATCAGCAGGCCGGTGTCCTTGTCGACTTCATATTTCACCGGCGGGCCGTAGGCCGGAATCTCGATGACGACGTAGAATTCTTCGGGCGCCTTGTCGCCCGCACCCAGTGCTTCGATACCCATGCTGATCCTCATTTGATCGGTTTGGACGTGTCGCACCCTCGGGCGGCTGGCGCCCTGGCGCTTGACACGAGGGGGCAGGAGTGTACGCCGAGGGCGGTTCCGCCGTCATCCCGCATTGACGCGGTCGGCGGCCAACCGTTACCGTTCCCAGCCGTTTGTGGGGGGCTGGCGCCCGATCGCCACGGAATGATGGCCTGAAGCTTCACGTTCGGCTCTTTTCACATTTTTAGAGGTTGACACTTTCATGAGGATCGTTCTGCTGGGCGCGCCCGGCTCAGGCAAAGGCACGCAGGGCGAAAAGCTCGTCGCGCGCTACGGTATCCCCAAGATTTCCACTGGCGATGCGCTGCGCGCGGCGGTGGCGGCCGGTACCACACTCGGCAAGCAGGCCAAGGCGGCGATGGATGCAGGGCAGCTGGTCGACAACAGTATCGTCATCGGCATCGTCGAAGAACGACTGCAACAGGCCGATGCCCTGAAGGGCTTCATCCTCGACGGGTTCCCGCGCAATACGGCGCAGGCAGAAGTTCTCGACGGCATGCTCGCCAAGCTGGGCCAGCCCGGCATCAGCCATGCAGTCCATCTGCACGTGACCGATGAGGAAATCGTCCGTCGATTGCTCGAGCGCGCCAAGATCGAAGGGCGCGCCGACGACCGGGAAGACGTCATCCGCAAGCGCATTGAGGTCTATAACGCCGAAACCTCACCGCTGTTGGCGTACTACCGAGCCCAGAACAAGGTGCAGACCGTCGAGGGTGTGGGGTCGATGGACACCATCTTCGAACGCATTATCGGCGTGCTCGGCGGCTGACACCGCCGCCCCCATCGTTCATGGCAACCCGAAAACCCCCGCGTGCGGGGGTTTTTTTGTGGGGGCTCATCCGCGTCCCGAGGCGGTGCGCAATACCGCCAGATAGCCATCGGCCGCCGCCACCCCATGGCGTGTCCGCATATGCCGATGCAGGGCGGGCAGGCGGAACCAGGGCACGGCCGCGAGCAGATGGTGCTCCAGGTGGAAGTTGACGTTGAACGGCGCCACCGTCATCCGAGCCAACCAGCCGGCGCGGGTGGTGCGGGTATTGCGCAGGGGATCGCTGCTGCGCGCCATGCAGGCATGCTCGGCGATCGAACGAAGGCGGATGAACAGGCTGAAAGTGGTCAGGTACGCCACACCCCAGGCGGCGTAGAGCCAGGCATGGCCGATCAGCGCCAGCACGGCGAACATCAGCGCATTGGTGAGTACCACGCCGGCCATGTTGCGTGCGCCTTCTGCCGCGTAGTCGGCCCAACGGCGGCCGGCCGATGGGCGCGGCGTCACCTTGGCGGCCACGGTGTACTCGAAAACGCCGATATCGATCAGCACCTGGGCCGCGATCCGGCGAACGCCGGTGACACCGGTGAGATCTCGCAGCACCTTCTTCCAGAGACTGCGGCGGGTCGTCGGGAAGGGCGCCACCAGGCTGAGGTCGGGGTCGCCCTCGGTGCCGGTGTGTGCGTGGTGTCGCATGTGATGAATCCGGTAGCGCGGCACATCGTTCCAGATCCACCGTGCCGCCAGCCAATCGCCGGCCCAGTCGTTGAGACCACGATGGCGGAACAGGGTGCGATGGGCCGCTTCGTGGCCGAGGATGGCCAGCGCCAGTTGCCGCCCGCCGAGCACGCCCACCACCAGCAGGAAGGTCAGCGGGTTGGGCCAGTACGCCAACGCCGCAAAGGACAGTGCAATCACGCTCCAGGTGCTGAGCAGCGCCCAGGCGCCCATCAGGTTCGAACGCGCGGTGAAGCGCCGGATTTCGTCGGTGCTGAGGAAGCTGCGTGCCCTGGAAGGGTTCCGCTGCAGCGTGGGGGTATGAGCGGTCATGTCGTGAGCTCTCGCTGTTGTTCGATCCAGTGGCGCCAGATCAGCTGACCGGTACGGTCGAAGCGGTGAACGCTGGCGACGAAAGCCTGCCGCGCCTCGATATCAACCATCGGTGCCGGCAGGCGCGGGTCGAAGACCACCTGACGGATACCGCGGCTACCGAGCAGGAATGCTTCGCGGGCCGCCACGTCGGTCTCCAGGCGGGGGGCGCGCTTCAGCCAGGCCTCGAGTTCGGCGCGCAGGCTGCGATAGGTGCGATTGAGCGCCTTGCCGTCCCAGAGGGCGCGGATCCGTCGCTCATCGGTGGGGTCGAAGTCGGTGGCCGTGCACAGTATGGCTTCGGCTGGAAGCCCGAGCGCGCGCAGACGTCGGCGCAGTGACGGCAGATCCTCGGCCAGGTTGTCAGGTCGCAGGTGCAGGTCCGACGCCTGGCTGCGGAAGCCCAGCAGATCCAGCGCCCGCTGACGGCGCCGCAGCGCGCTGCGATTACCCCGGCCGAGGCCACCGGTATGGACCAGCAGGTAGTGGCCTTCGCGCCAGGCGCGGGTGCGCTGCTCAGCGGTGCGCCAGGTGGCAACGTCATCGGCCAGTTCGTGGCCCTTGGCACTGAGTTGATACCAGCCGCGATCGGTGCTGTCGATCAGTCCGTCGGCCGACAGCCGCGCCAAAGCCACCCGCACGCTGCTCTCGCGGGCGCCGAACAGACCGCTGGCGGCAATGGCGTCGCGCGCCGCCAACGGACGGCCTTCAGCCGCGAGCAGCAGGTCCAGAATCAAGCGACGGGGCGTGGGGTTCATTGCGGTGGTGAGCAACAAAGTTCATTGCAATAAACATTACATTGAAGGTATAAAATACGTCAAATCATGTAATGAGAAACGCCGATGACATCCGCTGATGCTGCGCTGGTCCAGATCCAACGGGCGCCGTCCTACTGGGTGATTCGCCTCAATCGACCCGAGGCCCGAAACGCGGTCGATGGTGCGACCGCCGCAGCCTTGGTGCAGGCCTTCCGTGACTTCGAGGCGGACACTGACGCCGCCGTGGCGATCCTCACCGGGGCGGGCGATCACTTCTGCGCCGGTGCAGATCTCAAGGCCGTGGCCAGTGGCGATGCCGCGCGCCGCAATCGACTGGCCCCGGATGGCGACGGCCCCATGGGCCCGACCCGGTTGTCGCTGTCGAAGCCGGTGATCGCCGCCGTCAGTGGATATTGCGTTGCGGGAGGGCTGGAGCTGGCGGCCTGGTGTGACCTGCGAGTGGCCGACGAGACCGCCGTATTCGGCGTGTTCTGCCGGCGGTTCGGTGTGCCGCTGATTGATGGCGGCACCGTGCGGTTGCCGCGCCTGATCGGCATGAGTCGGGCGATGGACCTGATTCTCACCGGCCGCCCGGTGGGCGCTGACGAGGCCCTGCAGATGGGGCTGGCCAACCGGGTGGTGCCGGCCGGGCAGGCGCTGGCTGCGGCGGTGGCACTGGCCGGCGAGCTGGCCGGTTTCCCTCAGACCTGTCTGCGGGGGGACCGGCAAAGCGCCTATGAGCAATGGGGGCTGGATGAACCGGCCGCCATCGCCAACGAGTTCAGGCACGGCATGGCCACCCTGCAGTCGGGGGAGACCGTGGCGGGCGCCAGCCGCTTCCGCGATGGCATTGGCCGCCACGGCCGCTTTTCCGATCTCTCCGATGGAGCCTGACATGTCCGAATTGCAGACCATGACCTACGCGGTCACTGACCGTATCGCCCGCATCACCCTCAACCGCCCCGCGCGCGGCAATGGCATCACCATGGACCTGCCACGGGAGTTGGCCGCCTGCGTGGAGCGTGCCAACCTCGATCCCGCGGTGCACGTCATCGCGCTGGCGGGTAACGGCAGTGGTTTCTGCGGCGGCTACGATCTGGTCGACAGCGCCGAGTCGATGTCGGTGGGGGAAGCCGGCCCGCACCGGCCGGTCGGCTCGGTGCTGGACCCAGCGGTGCAGATGCGCAATCACGCGCCGGATGCGCAGTGGGACCCGATGACCGACTACGCCATGATGAGCCGGAACGTGAAGGGCTTCATGAGCCTGTTTCACAGCGAGAAGCCGGTGGTGTGCAAGGTGCATGGCTTCTGTGTCGCCGGCGGCACCGACATGGCCCTGTGTTCCGACCTGTTGGTGATCGCCGATGACGCCAAGATCGGCTACCCGCCGGCGCGGGTCTGGGGCTCACCCACCACCTCGCTGTGGTTCCATCGGATCGGCCTGGAAAAGGCGAAGCGGCTGCTGTTCACCGGCGATTGCCTCTCGGGTCGCGAGGCCCGGGAATGGGGCCTCGCCATCGAGTCGGCGCCCGCCGACCAGCTGGATGAACGCTTCGAGGTCCTGCTGGCACGTATCGCCCGCATGCCGGTGAACCAGCTGGTGATGATGAAGCTGCTGCTCAATCAGTCGGTGATGCAGCAGGGATTGCACACGACCCAGGTGCTGGGCACGGTGTTTGACGGGATCACCCGCCACACGCCAGAAGGCTATGCCTTCCAACAGCGCGCTGCCGAGGCCGGTTTCCGGCAGGCGGTGCGCGAGCGGGACGACCCCTTCGGCGACGTCGGCCTGTCGACCTTCAAAGGGTGACCGGGCGCTGGCCGGTCGACGGCAGGGCTTCCCGACGGCCCCCGGGCCTGCGTACCATCCGCGCATGGCCAAACGACCTCTCGGTACCCTGCGCATCATCGGCGGCACCCATCGCTCGCGTCAGATCGAGTTTGATGCGGCGGCCGGTGTGCGGCCGACGCCGGACCGGGTTCGGCAAACCTTGTTCGACTGGCTTGCGCCGGTCATCCACGGCGCCCGTTGTCTCGACCTGTTCGCCGGATCGGGCGCGCTGGGGCTGGAGGCGGTGTCGCGGGGTGCGGCGCATGTCACATTCGTGGAAACGGGGAGCCGGCAGGCGGCCATGATCCGCGATGCCTGTCGGCTGCTGAAGGCCGACAATACCGACGTCACCACCATGGATGCGCTCTACTTCATCGAGCAGACCTGGCATCGCTATCACGTGGTCTTCATCGATCCGCCCTACGGCGGCGACACGCTCGAACGTGCCCTGATCGACCTGCCCAAGTGTCTGGCGCCCGGGGCACGGGTGTATCTGGAATGGCCGGCAGGGGCGCCGCCGGCATTGCCCCCCGGTCTCACCCTTCACCGCGAGAAAAAGGCTGGAAAGGTATGCTTCGCCCTCGCCATTTTTGACGACGCCGGAGTCCCAACCGCATGAAAATCGTCGCCGCCTATTCGGGCACCTTTGATCCGATCACCCTCGGGCACAACGACATCATGCACCGCGCCGCGCGCATGTTCCCCAAGTTGGTGATCGCCGTCGGCCTCAACCCGGCGAAGAATCCGCGGTTCAATCTGGAGGAGCGGGTGGCCCTGATCGAGGCTTGCGTTGCCGATCTCCCCAATGTCGTGGTCAAGGGCTTCACCGGACTGGTGGTCGACTTCGCGCGTGACAACAACGTCAACGTGCTGGTGCGCGGTGTCCGCACGGTCGGCGATGTCGACTACGAAAAGCAGATGGCGGTGATGAATCGCGATCTCTACCCGCAGCTCGATACCGTGATGCTGGCGCCCAGCCCCGAGTATGCGCACCTGTCGTCCAGCCTGGTGCGGGAATTGGCGGGTCTCGGCGCGCCAGTGGAAAAGCTGGTGCCAAAGCCGGTGATCAAGCCGCTGCTGGAGCGTTTCGGCCGCGAGGCCAAGGCTGCGCCGGTCCGACGCACGCGACGACGGTAGACTGCAGGGCCATGGCCCTCAAGATCACCCACGCGTGTATCAATTGCGACGTCTGCGAGCCCGTGTGCCCGAACCAGGCGATCTATCAGGGCCTGGAGATCTACGAAATCGATCCTGCACTGTGCACTGAATGCGTGGGGCACTTCGAGGCCCCGCAGTGCCAGCAGGTATGTCCGGTGGACTGCATTCCGCTGGACCCCGACCACGCGGAAACGCGGGAACAATTGCAGGCCAAGTACGAGGGCCTGGTGAGTGTGCTGGGGCCCCGATGATCAAGCGTGTCAGAGTTGTGTCGTGTCTCGCCCTGTGGGCGTTGTTGCCCCCGTTGGCAGGGGCGGGTGAGGCGGCCTGCGCCACCGCGCATCCGGAGGCCACGGCAGCCTGCATCGAGATCCTCGAGGTGGGCGGCAATGCGGTGGATGCCGCCGTAGCGGCCTCGGCGGCGCTGGCGGTGGTGGAACCCACGGGGTCGGGATTGGGCGGTGGCGGATTCTGGCTGGTCCACCGCACCGCCGAGAACCACAACCTGTTTGTCGACGGCCGCGAAACCGCGCCGCTGGCGGCGCGACCCGAGCAATATCTCGATGCCGATGGCACACCGCTGCCGGAACGGTCGCTCACCGGTGCCCTGGCGGCCGGCATCCCCGGCGAACCGGCCGCGCTGGTGCATCTGGCCGAACGCTATGGTCGGCTACCGCTGGCGCGTAGTCTGGCACCTTCGGTGCGGTTGGCCGCCGCCGGTTTCGTGGTCGACGCCGATCTGGCCGAGGCCTTCGAGACCCACTGGCCGCGCTTTTCGGAGGGCGCCAAGGCGACCTTCGCCATCGACGGCCGCGCGCCGCGGAAGGGTGAGCGACTGCTGCAACCCGACCTTGCCAGGCTGCTGACGGCGCTGGGGGTCGAGGGTCACGATGCCTTCTACAGCGGTCCTTTCGCGCAGCGCCTGGTGGAGGGTGTCCGCGCCGCCGGCGGTCATTGGCAGATGGCCGACCTGCGGCACTACGCCGTCCGCGAGCGCGTGCCCCTGGAGTTCCATTTCCGCGATGCCCGTGTCGTCAGCAGCCCGCCGCCGTCGGCGGGCGGGATCGCGCTGGCGCAGATCTTCGGGCAGCTCGAAGCGCTGGGGGTTGCATTGCCGCTGGACGACGCCGGACGCCACCTGCTGGTGGAATCGATGCGGCGCGCCTACCGTGATCGTGCTGCCTGGTTGGGGGACCCGGATCAGGTGTTCGTGCCGCAACAGCAGCTCACGGCGCACGTCACGACCCGGCGCATGGCTGCAGGGATCAACCGTGACAGGGCGACACCGAGCGCGGACTTGGAACCGGCAGTGCCGAGTCCGGAAGGTAACAACACCACCCACCTGTCGGTGCTCGATGCCGAAGGCAACCGGGTGGCGGCGACCCTCTCGATCAACATTCCGTTCGGTGCCGCGATGGTGGTCCCCGGCACCGGCATCCTGCTCAACGATGAGCTCGACGATTTCGCGATGAGCACGACCGCCAGCAATGTCTACGGATTGATCGGGTCGCGTCCCAACCTGATCGCGCCGGGCAAGCGCCCGCTATCGTCGATGACCCCCACTTTCGTCGAGTCGCCGCGCGGTCTGCTGATTCTGGGGACCCCCGGCGGCAGCCGCATCATCACCATGGTGGCGCTGGGTATTCTTGAATGGCTGGGGGGGGGCGACGTCGAAGCCGTGGTGTCGGCCGGGCGCTTTCATCACCAGTATCTGCCGGATGTCGTGCAGGTGGAGCCGCAGGGGCTCGATGCAGCGCAACAGGAGGCACTCACGGCACGCGGACACGCGCTCAAGCCCGTCGGCCGTCGCTATGGCGACATGCAGGCGGTATCCGTGGATGCCGCCGGAGTGCGCGCGGCATCCGACCCGCGCGGTATCGGCCTGGCACAGGTGTTGCAAGTTCCCTAGACAGCGGCTTGCAGCCCCCGGCAGGGGCTGTCAGGCTCGGACCACGCCCAGAAGAAGGTCGTCAACGAATGGCGCTCCGCAACCAGATTCAACTGATTGCCTATCCCAACCGTATCGGGTCCAACCTGCGCGATCTGCACAGCGCGATGACCGGGTACTTCCGCAAGGCCATTGGCGGTGTGCATATCCTGCCGCTGTACCCATCGAATGCCGATGGCGGCTTTTCACCGCTGACGCATACCGAGGTCGACCCGGCGTTCGGCGGCTGGGCGGACGTCGAGCGCATTTCCGCTGAGTTCGATCTCTGCCTCGACCTCACCATCAATCACATTTCCGATGCGTCGGAGGAGTTCCAGGACTTCCTTCGGCTCGGCTACAAGAGCGAGCATGCCGACCTCTTCGTGCATGTTGACCAGATGGGTGAGATCACGCCCGACGACATGGCGAAGATCCACATCCGCAAGGAGAAGGAGCCGTTCCGCGAGGTGCGGTTCGCCGATGGCAGCACCGGGCGCGTGTGGTGCACCTTCACCGAGAAGCAGATCGACCTCAACTACAACAACCAGAGCGCCTATGCGCTGATGGAACATTACATCCGCTTCCTCGCCGGCAAGGGCGTGAAGCTGTTCCGTCTGGATGCCTTCGGCTATACCACCAAGAAGATCGGCACCAGCTGTTTTCTGGTGGAGCCCGATGTGTACGAGATTCTCGACTGGGCCAACGGCATCGCTGCCGAGTGTGGTGCCGAGATCCTGCCGGAAGTGCACGATCACTCGAGCTACCAGTACGCCATCGCCCAGCGCGACATGCGACCCTACGCGTTCGCGCTGCCGCCGTTGGTGCTGTATTCGCTGCTGGACGCCAACAGCGTCTTTCTCAAGCACTGGCTGCGTACCTGTCCGCGCCAGCAGATCACCGTGCTCGACACCCATGACGGCATCTGCATTCCCGATGTTGAAGGGGTTCTGCCTCCGGAGAAAATCCAGGCATTGGTCGACAATGTGAGCACCCGCTCGGCAGACCCCATCCTGCGCCGATCGGCAGCCAACGTTCACAGCGTTGGCGCGATCTATCAGCTCACCTGCACCTACTACGACGCACTGCGCGGTAATGACGACGCCTACATCGCCGCGCGTGCCATTCAGTTCTTCACCCCCGGCATCCCGCAGGTTTATTACGTGGGGTTATTGGCCCTGTCCAACGATATCGAACTGATGGACGAGACGGGCGAATTGCGTGACATCAATCGGCACTGGCTGAGCCTGGAGGATGTCGATGACGCTGTGAAGAAGCCGGTGGTCCGGCGGCTGCTCAAATTGATGGAGTTTCGCAATCAGTATCCGGCCTTCAATGGCCGCTTCGAGTTGCACTACTCCAACGATTCCAGCATCAAGATGGGCTGGCGCAGTGGCGAGTGGGTGTGTGAGTTGTTTGTCGACCTCAATTTCAAGAAGACGACCATCCGTCATGTCGATCAGCGCTCGAAGCGCATGGTGTCGGTGACCTGCTGATCATCGCGGCGGACGCGCCAGCAGGCGTCGTAGCGGCTCGCGGGTGATGGCCTGGGGGCGGCGGGTGAGGCCGCCGAAATCGTCAGTGGTAATCATTGCGGCAATGCGGTCGAGATTGTCCTGTATGGCTGCACGGTAGCGGTCCGGGCCGCAGAAGTGCTGCTCGAAGTAACGGTGGACCGAGCCGAATGCGCCATCCAGGCGCTCCTCCCACAGTCGGCGGTTGAAGTCGATCGAGCTGCGCAGCAGTGACCACACCGAGTCGTATACCGGCGCCGGACCTTCGCGGCGGGCAGGTCCCGCCAACCCGCATTGTTCGAACTCCGGGTACAGATAGTCGCGGCATTTCTCCAGATAGCAGCGGTCTGCGGTCTGTGCCAGGAGATCGGCGGTGCCGACGATATGCCCCATCAGGCGGTGCTGAGGATCCGCGACATCGATGGCGTCCAGCGCAATCTCGTAGCCGGTGAAGTGGACAATGCGCGCCGCCAGGTCGGCCTCTTCAGCGAAGCCCAGTTGTGGCAGCAGAGTGCGCAGGAAGTCGGCGCTGCGGCTGACGTGGGTCAGGGTGTACTCGGCGCCATTACGTGCCGGATCCTCATTTCGTCGCACATAGCCGGCGTCGTGGAATAGCGCCACGATAACGGTCAGCAGGGCCTGCCGCGGCTGCAGCTGTTGTGCCACGGGTGCACCGCGACGATGGCCATCGAGCAGTCGGGCGCAGGCCAGCCCACAGTCCAGGGAGTGCTGCGCGTCGTGATAGCGGGTATCACAGCCTGCGTGTCCCGGAAGCGTTCCGGCGTACAGTGCGGAAAACCAGCGAAAGGCATCGGCCAGCGGTTGCAGGTCGAGGGCCGGATCGTAGGCCCGCAGTAGAGGCGAAATGGCCTGCTGTACGGCGCGCGGATCGGCAATGTGCACCGCGTTCGTGACGTCGTAATGATTCCGCCGCGCCGCATTGCTCATGCTGTTTCCCTCGCTGCCGGTTCGCTCATGATGCGGACCGGGGTCGACACGGATGTGCGCCGGTTCACGTCCGGCTCATCGCAACCCGATCCATACCGGCGCGTGGTCGGATGGGCGCTCCAGTGTGCGCGGGGTGCGGTCCACCGCCCAGTGCGCGAGGCGGCTGCGAACCGCTGCGCTGACCAGCAGGTGATCGATGCGCAGGCCGAGATCGCGGCGGAATGCCGCCTGGCGGTAGTCCCACCAGCTGAAGCGCCCCTCGCGCGTGGGGGCATGGTCGAAGGCGTCGGCCAGCCCGAGTTCCAGCAAGCCCGACAATGCGGCCCGCTCCGGCTCGGAACAGAGGATGTTGCCTTCCCATTGCTGGGGGTCGTGCGTGTCGTCGGGGGTCGGCGCGATGTTGAAGTCACCCATGACCACGACGTGCTCATGAGCCGAGATCTCGACCGCCAACATCTGTCGGAAGGCGTCGAGAAACCGAAGCTTGTAGGCGTATTTTTCGGAACCGACTGCCTGGCCGTTGACCACATAGGCGTTGATGATGCGAATGCCGCCGACGGTGCCGGCGATTACCCGACGCTGCGCATCGTCGAAGCCCGGGATGTCGCGGGCGACATCCTCGATGTCACCGCGGGCCAGCAGCGCGACGCCGTTGTAGGTTTTCTGCCCATTGGCCACCGCCCGGTAGCCGGCTTCAGCCAGCGCCTCGAACGGGAACTGCTCGTCGGTGCACTTGAGCTCCTGCAGTCCGACGATGTCGGGCTGGGCCTCGGTGAGCCAATCGAGCAGATGGGGCAATCGCACCCGAAGGCTGTTGACGTTCCAGGTGGCGATTTTCATCGGGGTCAAGTGGTGGGTTTGATCTTGTCGAGCAGCGGGGTGATCAGGTCCATCGGCAGCGGGAAGACAATCGTAGAGTTCTTCTCGCCGGCGATGTCGATCAGCGTTTGCAGATAGCGTAACTGGATGGCCTGCGGCTGTCGCGCCAGAATTTCCGCCGCCTGCTGCAACTTCTCCGAGGCCTGCATTTCACCCTCGGCGTGGATCACCTTGGCGCGCCGGGTCCGCTCGGCCTCGGCTTGACGCGCCATGGCCCGGATCATCGACTCCTGCAGGTCGACATGCTTGATCTCGACGTTGGTGATTTTTACGCCCCAGGGATCGGTGTGTTCGTCGAGAATCTGCTGAATATCGCGGTTGAGTTGCTCGCGGCCAGTGAGCATGTCATCGAGTTCGTGCTGTCCAAGCACGGATCGCAGGGTGGTCTGCGCGACCTGACTGATGGCTTCGATGTAGTGCTCGACCTGGAGGATGGCCTTCGATGCGTCGACGACACGGAAGTACACCACCGCGTTGACGTTGACCGACACATTGTCGCGGGAAATGACGTCTTGCGGCGGGACATCCATCACCACGGTACGCAGGTCGACCCGCTGAATCTGCTGCAGTACCGGGATGACGATGATCAGTCCGGGGCCCTTGGTCCCGGTATAGCGGCCGAGCGTTAGCACGACACCCCGTTCGTACTCCTTGAGAATCTTGATGGCCGAGACAAGGATCGCAAAGACGATCACGATCACAGGCAGCAGGGCGGTGAACATGGCAGTTCTCCTAGGCGGGTGGTTTTGAGGTGACTGTGAGGACCAGGCCATCACGGTGAACGACGCGGGCGGTATCGCCGGGCTGCAGCGGATCGTCGCTGCGGATATGCCAGCGCTCGCCGTCCAGTTGGCCCCAGCCGTCGCCGTCGACAAACGACAGCACGCGGACCTCGCGCTCGCGGATCAGCGCCTGCCCGGTGGTCGGTCGGGCCCGGCGCGAGCGCCACAACAGGTACAGCGTACCGGCCATCAGCAGCGCAGCGCCGGCGGCGATACCGCCGATCAGCAGCGGATCGATGCCGTACCCGGGCACCTCGGTATCCATCAGCAGCAGCGAGCCGAACACGAAGGCGGCGATGCCGCCGAAGCCGAGCACACCGAAGCTGGGGGCCAGCATCTCGGCAACCATCAGCACCAGCCCGAGCGCAATCAGTCCCAGTCCGGCGTAGTTCACCGGCAGTATCTGGAATGCGAACAACGCCAGCAGCAGGCTGATCGCGCCGAGCACTCCTGGTAGCAGCGCTCCGGGGTTGTAGCCTTCCAGCAGCAGGCCGTAGATGCCCACCAGCATGAGTACGTAGGCGACGGTGGGGTTGGTGATGACCGCCAGCAAGCGATCACGCCAGTCCGGGGCCATTTCCACCACCGGGAGGGCATCGGTATCAAGTTGTCGTGGGTGCTCGCCCACGGTGATCTCGTGGCCGTCAAGGCGCCGCAGCAGCGCGCCGACATCGGTCGCCAGAAGATCAATGACGCCTGCCTCCAGTGCCGCGGTTGCGCTGAGACTGGCGCCCTCGCGCACCGCGCGCTCGGCCCAGTCGGCGTTACGGCCGCGCAGCGCTGCCAGACTGCGGATGTAGGCAACCGCGTCGTTGACGATCTTTCGGTTCATCGCGTCCTCGGGCGCGGCAGCGTCCGGGGGGTCGTCAGCGCCCGGGTCGGCCGGCAAGGGCAGGCTGCCCCCCACCGGCACTGGCGTGGCAGCGCCGAGATTGGTGCCCGGGGCCATTGCGGCGACATGACTGGCGTAGAGCAGATAGGTCCCGGCGCTGGCTGCGCGTGCGCCGCCTGGGGCGACCAGGGTGACCACTGGCTGCGGTGCGTCGAGGATGCCCTTGATCATTTCACGCATCGCGCTGTCCAGCCCACCGGGGGTGTCGAGGCGGATGATCACCAGCGGCGCCTGATCTTCTGCCGCCCGCTTCAGGCCGCGCAACAGGTACCCACTGGTGGCTGGCCCGATGGGGCCGGAGACGGACAACAACAAGGCCGGCTCCGCTGCCCTTGCGGGGGCGGCGTTGCCCACGGCGGCGACCGCCAGCAGCAGTGCGGCCGCCAGTGTCAGAGCGGAGGCTCGGCGCATGGCAACAGTCTACCCCCCTCACCTCGCACGCGAAAACGACGCACCCCCTGACGGGACACGCGGGCTCGGAGGCCCGACTCAGGCAGCCTCGATCAGCCCCTCGTGTCGGAGGAGGGCATCAAGGTCAGGCTTGCGGCCACGAAACGCCACGAACAGATCCATCGCCGGTGCTGATCCGCCCTGCGACAGGATGGCATCGCGGAAGCGGTGTCCGGTGTCGACGGCGAACTCACTTTCCTCGAACGCGGCGAAGGCGTCGGATGACAGCACCTCGGCCCACTTGTAGCTGTAGTACCCCGCTGCGTATCCGCCGGCGAAGATGTGGCTGAAGCTCCAGGGCATGCGATTGAAGGCCGGCGCCTTCATCACCGCCACCGTCTCGCGGACCGCGGCCAGCCGGGCCAGCAGGGCCGTCGTCGTGATGGGAGGCGGGTTGGCGTGCAATTGCAGGTCGAACAGCGAGAACTCGATCTGACGCAGGGTCGCCATGCCACTTTGCCAGGTGCGGGAGGCGCGCAGGGTGTCAATCATCGCCGCCGGCAACGGTTCGCCGGTTTGCCAGTGGCGGGCAAAACCCTGCAGGGTGGGCGCGTGGTAGCACCAGTTTTCCATGAACTGGCTGGGCAGCTCGACCGCATCCCACTCCACACCGTGAATGCCCGAGACGCCGGCATCATCAACCCGCGTCAACAGGTGATGCAGGCCATGCCCGAATTCGTGGAACAGGGTCAGCACCTCATCGTGGGTCAGCAGGGCCGGCTGCCCGGGTGGTGGGGGTGTGAAGTTACAGACCAGATAAGCGACCGGAAGCTGCAGTTGTCCCTCCAGGCGCTGGCGGGTGAGGCACTCGTCCATCCAGGCCCCGCCGCGTTTGTGTTCGCGGGCGTAGGGGTCGAGGTAGAACAGGCCGATGGTGTCGCCGTCCGGCTGTGCCACGCGGTAGACGGTGACGTCGGGATGCCAGACCGCAACCTCGTCCATCACCTCGATGCGCACGTCGTACAGGGATTCAACGCGATCAAACATGCCGCGGATCACCTGCGGTGCGGGGAAATAAGGCTTCAGCGCTTCATCGGACAGGCCGAGGGAAGCGTCGCGATAGCGTTCGCTCCAGTAGGCCAGGTCCCATGGCGCAAGCGCCTCCGGGCCGCCCTGGGCACGGGCAAAGGCGGTGAGGTCGGCCAGCTCCTGCTCGGCGCGCGGGCGGGCACGGCGCGCCAGGTCGCGCAGGAAGGTTTCGACCGCCTCGGTGGACTCGGCCATCTTTGACGCCAGCGACAGCGCGGCGAAATGGGGGAACCCGAGCAGGGCGGCCTCCTCCTGACGCAGGGCCAGAATTTCCATCATCAGGGCGCCGTTGTCGAAGCGGCCGGCAAGCGGCCCCTGGTCGGAGGCGCGGGTGACATAGGCGGTGTAGAGCGCCTCGCGCAGATCGCGGTCATGGACATGCGTCACAACGGCATCGAAAGACGGAAAGTCGAGCGTCAGCCAGGCCCCCGCCAGTTGCCGATCAGCCGCCTTGGCTTCAGCGGCAGCGCGCGCGGTGGCGCTCATTCCGTCGAGCCGGGACAGATCGTCCACGTGCAGGCCGAATGCCTGTATGGCGTCCATCAGCTGTTCCTCGAACCGCGATTGCAGTTCCGACAGGCGCATCGAGATCGCCTTGAAGCGGGCTTTTTCGGCGTCGGGCAGGCCGACGCCGGAATGCGCGAAGTCGCGTAGCGTGTCGGTCACCACTTTCTGTCGGGCTGCCGACTGTTGGCTGAAGTCGGGCGCGGCCGCGAGGGCCTGATAGGCCCGGTACAGCGGCGCTGACTGCGACAACTCCAGGCTGTACTCGGTCAGCTTGGGCAGGCCAGCGTTGTACGCCTGACGCCATTCCGGTGTGCTGTTGACGCCGAACAGGTGGCTGATTGGCCCCCAGGCGCGCGACAACCGGTCATTCATCGCATCCAGCGGTGCCACCAACTGATCCCAGCCGGGTGCCTCCAGGGCCTCCAGGGTCTTGAGGCGGTCGCGGTTGTCCGCCAACACCGCATCCAGGGTAGTCAACGCTGCCTCCGGCGTGAGACCGGCGAAATCGGGAAGCGGCAGGCGGGAATCGGCGGGCAGGGTCATCGGCGGCTGGTGAGAGAACGGGACACCATGATCCCGCAACCAGCCCGACCCTGCACTCAGAGCAGACCGCGCGCCTCCAGGGCGGTGCCCAGAAGGGCGCAAGCGGCAATGGTCAGCAGCAACCAGAACGCGGCCCAGCGGCGGGTCCGTGAGGTCAGCGCCGCCTCCGACAGTGTCGACAGCACGAACGGACGGCGGTCCGATGGTCGGCACAACACATGGAGATCGGGGGCGACCGCCTGCTCGACATGTCGTTGTCGCACCGCGGCCAACGCTGCCCGACGGGCGGCCTCCCATTCGTCAAGGTCGATCTGCCCGTCGCCGTCAGCATCGAAACGGTGGAGCAGGTCGCGCTGGTCGCGCTTCCAGTCGGCCAGCAGGTCGCGGACATCATCGTTTTCACTGAAGGACTGGATCCCGTTCTGAGTGCGGAACAGGCCGGTGCCATAGATCGGATCGCCGATGCGGATCAACCGCTCGGAGTAGCGATAGTCGCCGAACGACAGCCAGGGCGAATGTTCCGGTATCTGCGAAGGCGTTCGACCGTGTCCCCGCCAGCGGCGACGCAGGCTCGGATGCACGGTGGCGGCGTGTGGATCGACCACACAGTCGCCGCTGGGATCGGTGAGGAGAAACAACTCGTCCGAGGTGGCGCGGGCGATGGTCCGCCATTCGCTGCGGCTACGGCCATTACGAATGGTCCGTGTCTTCTTCTCCACCCGGTAGTCCCACCACACGCAGCGGGCGGCCGTGAGAGGCGACACGATCGGAGGGCCCGGCAACAGGCCGGCGTGCCCCTTGAGTTCGACATAGCCCTGCGAGGCACTCGCCACGCGCGAGGTGGGCAGGTCCTGCATCATGCGGGCATGGCGTAGCCGGCCGAAACCCAGCACCGCCCCAAGCAGCACCAGCCCTGTGACGACCGCGATCACCATCCAGAAGTGTGCCGGCGATGCTGCCGCCAGCTCGGCCTGCAGGGTCGAGAGCATGTGCGCGGCCGCGGCGATCAGCTGTTGAACAGGGCCTTGAAGTTGGGGTCCTGCAGCTCGTCGGCGGTGAACTCCAGCAGCTCTGCGGGACGGAATGCGAGCAGCCGGGCAATGACAATGTCCGGGAACTGCTCGATCCGGACATTGTTGTTGTTGACACTCTCGTTGTAGAACTCGCGGCGGTCGGAGATGGCATTCTCCAGGGCGGTCACGCGTGACAGCAGCGTCTGGATCGACTGGTTGGCCTTGAGTTCCGGGTAAGCCTCGACCGTGGCCTGGATGCTGCCCAGCGCCGCGCGCATCATGCCCTCACTCTTGCCGACACCGACAACGTCGCCTTTCTGCCGCGCCACATGGGCACCGGTGCGGGCGGCCATCACCCGTTCCAGCGCCTCGCGCTCGAATTGCATGTACTGTTTGCAGGTCTCGACCAGCTTCGGCAGCTCTTCGTGCCGCTGTCGCAGCAGGACGTCGATGTTGCTCCAGCTTTTCGATACGTTGTGCTTGAGGTTGACCAGCCCGTTGTAGATCACGATGCCGTACAGCAACGCGATGCCAGCGATCCCCAGCAGGATGTAGGTCAGCATCCGTTCAGCTCCTGTCCCTAGGTTGTTGTGACCCAAGCATGCGGTAATTGGCAGGCCCGCGCTACCATACGCCGTGACACTTTTCGTACGTTCGAGGACCTGCGCCGTGCATCGTCTGTTGGTTGCCTGCTGTTCCGCGATGCTCCTGGCCGCCTGCGCCGGGACCACCGTGCTCAATACCCTGACGCCGGATCGCGGCTATACCGTCGCGACCAACCAGCCCTTCGACCCGGAGAACGGGCTGCGGCTCGACATTTACACACCCGACGGCGCCGAGGGCGCCCCAGTGGTGGTGTTCTTCTATGGCGGCCGTTGGAGCGAGGGCAGCAAGGACGACTACAAATTCGTCGGGCAGGCGCTTGCCTCTCGCGGCTTCGTCGCGGTGCTGGCGGACTATCGCCTTTATCCCTCGGTCCGTTTCCCGGCCTTCGTCGAAGACGGCGCCAAGGCGGTGGCCTGGGCCCGGCAGCGCATCGATGGATTCGGTGGCGACCCCCGGAAGATGTTCGTCATGGGGCACTCGGCGGGCGCCCATATCGCCGCTATGCTGGCCCTGAACCCGACCTACCTCGAAGCGGCCGGAACCTCGCGTGACCAGCTCAAGGGGATGGTCGGTCTGGCAGGCCCCTACGACTTTCTGCCGATCACCGCACCGGATCTGCGCGACCTGTTCGGCCCGCCGGAGACCTTCCAGAAATCCCAGCCGATCTTCTTTGCCGACGGCCGCAACCCGCCCTTGCTGCTGGTGCATGGCGAGGACGACGAAGCGGTGTGGGTGAAGAACACCCGCAATCTCGCCAAGGCGGTGGCCCAGGCCGGGGGCGCCGTGGAAACGGTGATCTACCCGGAAATGAGCCACCGGTTCATCGTCGCGACCCTGGCGGCGCCACTACGCGGGCAGTCGGATGTCCTCGACACCATCGCCGAGTTCATCAAGCGGCGCGCGCAGGATGCCCCGCGCAGCAACGAGCCGGAGATCCAGACCACGCCCATCCTGCTGCCGTGATTCGCAGCTTCGAGGCGAAGCGGCCGCGCCTGTCTGCAGGTGCTTGGGTGGACGCGTCGGCGCAGGTCATCGGCGATGTCGTGTTGGGCGCCGACTGCAGTGTCTGGCCGCTGGTGACGATTCGGGGTGATGTCAACGCCATTCGGATCGGTGCCCGCAGCAATGTGCAGGACAACAGCTGTCTGCATGTCACGCACGATGGCCCTTACAGCCCGGGCGGTGTGGCCCTGGAGATTGGTGATGAGGTCACCATCGGTCACGGAGTTATCCTGCACGCCTGTAGGGTGGGGGATCGCTGCCTGATCGGGATGGGCGCCATCGTGATGGACCGCGCGGTACTCGAGGACGAGGTTCTGCTTGCCGCCGGCAGCATGGTGCCGCCGGGCAAGCAACTCCGCGGCGGCTGGCTGCATCGAGGCAGTCCGGCGCGTCCGGTGCGTCCGCTTGATGATGCCGAGCGCGCGCAACTGCGTTACTCGGCCCTGCATTATGTCCGCCTCAAGCAACGGCATGAGGCGCAATTAACTGTTTCAGAAGAGATGTCCGGATGACGCATAAACTTGTGCTGCTTCGCCACGGCCAGAGCCAGTGGAACCTTGAAAACCGCTTTACCGGCTGGGTCGATGTCGACATCACCGAGCAGGGCGCCCGCGAGGCGAACACCGCCGGTCGGCTGATGCGCGACGAAGGTTTGATCTTCGACGTCGCCCATACCTCGGTACTCAAGCGCGCCATCCGCACCTGTTGGACCGCGTTGGACGCCATGGACCAGCTGTGGGTGCCGATGCTCAAGTCCTGGCGCCTGAATGAGCGTCACTACGGTGCACTGCAGGGCCTCGACAAGGCTGAAACCACCGCCAAGCATGGCGAGGCTCAGGTCAAGATCTGGCGGCGCTCCTACGACGTGCCGCCGCCGGCGATGGATGCCGCCGATCCCGGACATCCGGTCCATGACCGACGCTATGCCGGGCTCGATCCGGCCGCGTTGCCGGGTACCGAATCACTGGCTACCACCCTGGTGCGGGTACTGCCTTATTGGCACGACCAGGTGGCTCCCGACCTCAAGGCCGGCAAGACCGTGCTGGTGACCGCCCACGGAAACTCGTTGCGGGCCCTCTACAAGTATCTCAACGGGGTGTCGGAGTCGGAGATCCTGGAACTCAACATCCCCACCGGCATCCCGTTGTTGTTTGAACTGGACGAATCGCTGCGGGTTCGGGAGTTCCGCTATCTGGGGGATCCCGAGGCGGCCAAGCGGGCCGCCGAAGCGGTTGCCAACCAGGCCAAGGCGACCTAGGCGCGAGGGGTAATGGCTGACGCGTCGGAGGTGACAGTCGGCATTCCAGTGGGCTACCGTGGCAAATAGAGGCAGGGGCGGTCGTCCCAAAGCCCACGATTCACTGGAGGAGAAGTGACCATGGCACGACATCGTTCACCGGTCTGGGCGGGTGCACTCGGGCTGCTGCTGGCGGCCAGCCTCAGCGCCTGCAACAGCAACAACAACGGTGGTGATGGGCAGCCCAGCCCAACCCCCACCGCCACGCCGACCCCGACGCCAACCGCCACGCCGACCCCGACGCCAAGCGGGACGCCAACGCCGTCCCCGACTGTGACGCCGACGCCGACCGTGACGCCCACGCCCACGCCCTCGGTGACCCCAACACCGACGCCGACGCCGACGCCACCACCCGGTGAGGTCGCCAATCCGCTGGCGCCGATTCTGGATGCCATCGCGGCGGCCTGCACCGAGGACCCCCTCGTCGAGGGCGATCCGACTCCGCTGTCCGCGTGTCTGGCGACCGGGCTCGCTGCCTTCTGCGATGCCGCACCGGACGAAACGCCGGTATGCGACGACGAGGGCTTCGCCGTTCCGTCTACGCCTGAGGACCTGTTGGCCCTCCTCGAACCGGTGACCGAGCAGATCGCCGAGTTCTGCACCGCGGAATCGCCGATTGGCGAAGATCCGACGCAATTGACCAACTGTCTCGCGACAGGCCTGGCCGCCTTCTGCGACGCACCTGGGGCTGATCAGTTGCCAATCTGCGCCGAGGGGGGCTTCACACCGCCCACAAGTCCGGAAGAGGTGCTGGCGCTGTTGGCGCCGATCACCGATGCCATCGCGATGTTCTGCACGGCCGACCCGCTGATCGAAGCCGACCCCACCGATCTGACCGCCTGCCTCGCCACCGGTCTTGCTGAATTCTGCGGTGCCCCCGGGGCCGACCAGCTGCCCATCTGCGAGGATGGCGCCATCACGCCGCCCGACCCGGATGACGTTCTCGCGTTGCTGGCGCCGTTGACCGATGCACTCGCTATGTTCTGCACCGCCGACCCGCTGATTGCCGAAGATCCGACCGGTCTGACCGCGTGCCTGGCGACGGTACTGACACAGGTCTGCGCGGTTCCGGGTATCGATGCCCTGCCGATCTGTGGCGAGGGCGGTATCACCCCGCCGACCGGTCCCGAGGACATTCTCGGCCTGCTGGCGCCAGTGACCGAAGCCATCGGCACCTTCTGCACCGCCGATCCGTTGATTGCCGAGGACCCGACCGGCCTGACGGCCTGTCTGGCGACCGGGCTGGCGCAGTTTTGCGCAGCCCCCGGTGCCGACCAGTTGCCGATCTGCGACGAAGGCGGCATCACCCCGCCGACCGGTCCCGAAGATATTCTCGGCTTGCTGGCGCCGGTGACCGAAGCCATCGGCACCTTCTGCACCGCCGATCCGCTGATTGCCGAGGACCCGACCGGCCTGACGGCCTGTCTGGCGACCGGGCTGGCGCAGTTTTGCGCAGCCCCCGGTGCCGACCAGTTGCCGATCTGCGACGAAGGCGGCATCACCCCGCCGACCGGTCCCGAGGACATTCTCGGCCTGCTGGCGCCGGTGACCGAAGCCATCGGTACCTTCTGCACCGCCGATCCGCTGATTGCCGAGGACCCGACCGGCCTGACGGCCTGTCTGGCGACCGGGCTGGCGCAGTTTTGCAGCGCCCCCGGTGCCGATCAGTTGCCGATCTGCGACGAGGGCGGCATCACCCCGCCGACCGGTCCCGAGGACATTCTCGACCTGCTGGCGCCGGTGACCGAAGCCATCGGTACCTTCTGCACCGCCGATCCGTTGATTGCCGAGGACCCGACCGGCCTGACGGCCTGTCTGGCGACCGGACTGGCGCAGTTTTGCAGCGCCCCCGGTGCCGACCAGTTGCCGATCTGCGACGAAGGCGGCATCACCCCGCCGACCGGTCCCGAGGATATTCTCGGCCTGCTGGCGCCGGTGACCGAAGCCATCGGCACCTTCTGCACGGCCGATCCGCTGATCGAGGGAGACCCCACCGGATTGTCATCCTGTCTGGCGACCGGACTGGCGCAGTTCTGCAGCGCCCCCGGTGCCGATGCGTTGCCGGTTTGCGGCGAGGGTGGTGGCCTGCCGACTGGGCCTGAAGACCTGCTGGGCCTGTTCACGCCGGTCACCGATGCTATCGCGATGTTCTGTACCGCCGACCCGTTGATTGAAGGGGATTCCACCGGCTTGTCGTCCTGTCTGGCGACGGGTCTGGACGCCTTCTGCGATGCGCCGGGGGCCGGGCAGTTGCCGATCTGTGGCGAGGGCGGCATCACCCCGCCGACCGACGCCGATGGGTTGTTGGCCCTGTTCGAGCCGGTGACCGGCGCGATCGGCGAGTTCTGCCAAAGCGATGCCGGCATTGTTGACCCCGCATTGCTCAGTGACTGCATCAGCACCGGGCTCGCTGGGTTCTGCGCTACGCCGGGCGTCGATGGCCTGCCGATCTGCACTGACGGCGGCGGTTTGCCGGAACCGGATGCAGGCGCGCTCACCGATGCACTCTGCGCAGTGCCGGGCGCCGGCCTGTTATTGCCGATCTGCACCACCCCCTGATCCTGGCTGACCCCCGGACTGAGACACCGCCCGCGTACGCGGGCGGTGTTGGTTACGGTCAGCGCAGCCGCGGATACCCGGTCAGGGCGCCCGTCGCGCTGATCAGGCCGTGCTCCTGTAGATATCGCTGCGCATCGTCGCTGTCGTGGGTGAACCAGGCTTCGGCGCTTCCCAGGATGAAATGGTAGCCCCAGGCATCCATGTCCTGAAACAGGCGGGCGCGGGAGTAACCCGGGAGCGTGTCGGCCAGCAATGCCTGCAGATAGCAGACAGCGTTTTCCTCGGTGTCGCTGCCGCAGGCATCGGTATCGACGGTGGCGCGCCGGGCCGGATCCATGCAGCGCCAGTGGCCGAGCTCATGCAGCATCGAGTGGACCGGCGTGTCTCCCCGCACGTGCAGGCCGTTGCCGATCAATCCCGCTTCCGGATCGCCCCAGTAGCTGCCGGGAATCGACGCGTTGTCGTCCACCCAATGCAGCGTCAGGCCCAGTGAGGCCACGAACTGTCGCAGGTCAGCCGGGTCCAGCGCGGCGCAGGGAACGACGGAGGGCATGATTTCCTAATGTAGGTTGGCGGCGTGTGGGCTAGCCTGCTGAAAACTGACAACTAATTCAGATCAACGGGGAGTACACACGGATGGCGTATTTTAGGCAATGTGCCCGAGGGCTCGGGGTCGTCGCGATATGGGGATTGGCGGCCTGCGGCAGCAGTGATCCGGTGCACGGCGATCTGGGTGCGCCGCCGGCAACCCCGGGTGATGGTGCCACCACCGGCAACGTGTTCCTGAGCGCAATGCCGCCGGGTGCCAACGGGAATGCGGCGGGGGGTATCGGAGCGCCCGCCGGCATTCCGGCCGAGGCGACGCAGTATCCCGATCACTACGCCGACCAGCTGCAGATGTACGGCAACCTCGCATATGCCCGGTCGCCGCTGCGGCGGGGCGATTGCACGCCTCCAGCGTCGCTGGCCGAGCATCAGGCGATGTCGGATCTCGCCTGTAACTACTTCAAGGCTGCCCCCATCGAGCTCTCCGCAGAGCAGGCGGTGAGCAGTGAGACGCTGACGGCGCCGGATGGCGCCAGCGTGACCATCCGCCGCGACGGCTGGGGCGTCCCGTACATCGATGGCGCCACCCGCGATGCTGCGCAGTTCGGGCTCGGTTATGCCGCTGCGGCAGACCGGTTGTGGCTGTTCGACGTCCTGCGTTTCGCCGGCCGCGGGCGGGCATCCGAGTACCTGGGTCCTTCCGCCACCACCTACGACCTGGATCTTGAGTTCGGCTCGGCCTCGGCCTACAGCGAGGCTGAAATTTCGCAGGTGCTGGCGTCGGCGGTGGAGAAAGTCGGCGAGCCCTATGGATCCCGGTTCCTGGCGGACACCGAAATGTTCGTGGCTGGCATGAACGCCTTCATCGATTCGCTGACCGGCGCAAACGCCGCCCAGATTCCGCCCGAGTACCTGACGCTGGGGCTGTCTGTCGGTATCGATCTGCCGAAATTTCCGCCGGCACCGTTCACCGCCAACGACATCGTTGCCAACGCCATCCTGATCCAGTCGGCACTGGGCCTGGGGGGTGGCGCTGAAGCGTCGAATGTCCGTCTGCTGCAGGCCCTGGACCCGGCCATCGGTGGCGGCACGACGACGCTGCCGACGGCAGCCTGCGAGACCTGGCGCGATTTGCGGCACGCCAGTGCGGCTGATAGCTACCACACGGCCACCGATACTTTCGATACCCAGAGTGGCTTCTTCAGCGAAAGTTGTCCGTTGACGCTGCCAGACGGGGTGGCGCTGTGGGACGCGGGTAGCTTTCGTGGGCAACCCCTGGTCGGCACGGAGGGCGCCGGGCTGCTCGCGCCGCCCGACCTGCCCGGAATGGCGACCGACCTTCAGCGGATTCTCGGCGGACTGTTGCCCGGCAATGCACTGCAGACCGCGAACGCGGTGCAGGTGCCGCTGCGTCCGACCGCGGGCAAGACCCTGATGGCGCTCCAGCAGGACCCCGGCAGCAGCCTGCGAAGCCTGTTGGAGCAGCTGGGGGTGCCAAGCACCACCTCCAACTGGGTGGCCGTCAATGCTGACGAAACCGAGAGCGGCCACCCCATCCTCGTGGGGGGGCCGCAGACCGGCTACTTCAACCCACAGCTGCTGTGGGAGGCGGCCGTGATCTCCCGCGAAGGCACCCCGAATGACCTCGCCGCCCGCGGTGTCACGACGGTGAACCTGCCCTATATCGTGATTGGTCGCGGGCTCGACTTCGCGTGGACGCCGACTTCGGCCGGGTCGGACTTTACCGATACCCGCGTGTCGAAGATGTGCAACCTCGACGGGTCACCGCCGTCGCGAGACGATGGTGACGGCGACGGATTTCCAGATGCTGACGGTTATCTTTTTCGCGGCGAATGCCGGCAGTTCTACACGCGCGTCGATCGCTGGACGGCGACGCCGACGGTCGCCAGTATCGCCCTCGGTGGTGGGGTGACCCCGGAGACGGTCTCGCGCTACGTGATTCGCACCCACTACGGCCCCGTGTTCGCCACCGCGACCGTCAATGGCGAGCCTGTAGCGGTCTCCACTCAGCGATCAACCTTTCTGGCCGATGTCGATACCGCCATTCCGTTCGGCATTCTCACCACGCAGGGTGTCGATATGGATCACACCCGTTACAAGAAGCTGTTCAACAGCATGACGGCCACGTTCAATTGGTTGTACGCCGACCAGGACGATATTGCCTATATCCAGTCCGGCCTCTATCCGCAGCGTCACCCCCAGCACATGCCGGAGCTGCCAGTTTGGGGTGACGGTCGGTTTGAATGGCAGAACGACGAGAACCCGCCGGTTGATTTCTTCACGGCATTCGGCGGGGATGGCAACAGCGGGGCGGTCAGCTGGCCGTCGCGCAACCGACCGGTGGCACAGGATGCGCTGGGTTACTTCGAATGGCCGGGGTACCTGTCGTTGGCCGACCACATCCAGGACACCAATCCGCCCAGTGGCTTTCTTGCCAACTGGAACAACTCCGGCGCCTTTGGCTGGGACGCGGCTGACGGCAACGGATCCTATGGGCCGACCCACCGTGTTGTGAACCTGTCCAAACGGCTGCAGGCGTTTCGCGACAGTGGGCGCAAGCACGATCTCGCCAGCATGATCGAAATCGTCGGCGATGCCGCGTACACCGATACCCGGGGGCTGGACGTGCTGCCCCTGCTATTGCGGGTGCTGGCCAGCGAGGCGATGACGGATGCACAGCAGACCGTTGCGGCACTGATGCAGGACTGGCTGAATGACGGCTCGCAACAATGGATCGACGGCACCCCGGGGCTCGGCGCCCTGCGGCGAGACCGTGACATGGATGGGATCTACGATCACCGGGCGGCTGTCGTGCTGATGGATGCCTGGTACCAACGCATGCTGCCGCGGGTCACGGCGCAACTGGACGCGCTGGAGAGCGCCGGTGGCACGGCGTTGCAAGGGCGGCTGAATGCACCGGGTGCCACCGGCTCGGCATTTCAGAGCGGCTGGTTCCAGCACATGAAGCGGATGTTCGGGATGGCGCTCGGCGATGATGTGCCCCAGTACCGCCGGCTTCGCTGTGCCGGCAGTGGCGATCTTGCGGCCTGCCGCGCGGCGGTTGTCGAGGCACTGGATCTGGCGATCGCCGATCTTGGTGGCCTTCAAGCGATGGCCAGCTGGGATGGCACTGCGCTTTACGGTGGCGATACGGTGGAGGTGCACGACGCTGTCGTACACACCAATTTCGGCTTTCTGCCCATCGCGCCGATTCACTGGATCAATCGACCCACCTTCCATCAGGCGGCCGAGATCCAGCGCGAGCGCACGGACTGAAGGTGCGCCCCCGGCACAGCCTCGAGCTGGCTGTGCCGGGGGCATCAATGCCTCAGGGTGTGATGACGCGCAGCTGCTCCACGTCGATTTCCGGGTCACGCAGGCGACGGCTGTCGATCTCGCCAATCAGTTCGACCCGGGTGGTTTCGCTGACCTGCACCTGCGGGAAGTCGTCGTCATCGATTTCGACATCGATTTCGCCGCTGCCATCGCTGAAGCGATAGGTTTCCTCGTCGATCTGGCGGATCAGCCGACCTTGCAGGCGGACCGACTGGTCGTCGTGTCCATCGCTGAGGACCACGCCGACGGTCTCAAGCGTCGGGTGGGCGTTGGGGCCGGCGTACTGCGCCTGTGCCAGCGGTGCGGCAAGCAGGGTGGCGGCGGTCACGGCGATGAGATTCTTGCGGTTCATGAAAAACTCCAATAATGAGGTCGGGCCGATGAACCGAAACGTCGGTGCACCGGTTGAGGCGCATCCTGGGCCCCCGTCGCTCAGCGTTTCGTGAACGGCACGTTCATGAAATGTTCACGCCGTTATCCGCATAACGCCGACATGCGCCGCTATTCCCACTTCCTGCTGCCGTTGCTCCTGATCCTGCTGATGTCGCCACCGGGTCAGGCCGACGACGATGAGGATCGTGCCGCCTTGCGCGATGCGGTGCGGCGGGGCGAGATCCGGCCCCTGGCGGAAATCCTCGCGCAGATATCGGCGGACTATCACGGCGAGATCATTGAGGTAGAGCTTGATGAGGACGACGGCGAATGGGTCTATGAGATCGACCTGCTGGCCCCCACCGGCGACCGGGTGGAGTTCGAATTCGATGCCCGCAGCGGCCGGCTGTTGGAGATCGAAGGGCGCAACCTGGACCGGATTCGCCGGTGAGAGTGCTGATCGCCGAGGATGATCGCGCCCTGTCCGCAGGGCTTGCGCAGGTGCTGTCGCGTGCCGGCTTCGCGGTCGACCAGAGTCATAGCGGGGATCAGGTCGACTTTCTGGTGCGCACCGAACGCTACGACGCGGTGGTGCTCGACCTTGGCTTGCCGGTGCGTGATGGCCTGAGCTTGCTGCGGGAATGGCGAGAATCCGCGATCGGGGTGCCGGTGCTGATTCTCACCGCGCGCGGCCGCTGGCCTGACAAGGCGGCGGGCTTCGCGGCCGGCGCTGACGACTTCGTGTCCAAGCCGTTCGAGCCGATGGAAGTGGTGCTGCGCCTGCAGGCGCTGATCCGCCGCAGCCGTGGCGAGTCACGGGTGGTGTTGCAGTTCGGCGATGTGGTGCTCGACACCGGTCGTGGCGAGGTCAGTGAAGGCGGCATGCCGGTGCCGCTGACGGCACAGGAATACAAGCTCGTGGTGTATCTGGCCCTGGCGGCCGACCGTGTGGTCAGCCGGACCGAGCTCAGCGAGCACGTCTACGAACGGGATCGCGACCCCGATTCCAATGTGCTGGATGTCCTGATCGGCCGCATCCGCCGCAAGCTGAAAGCGGGGTTGATCGAAACGGTGAGGGGCCGCGGCTTCAGGATCAACCGGGCAAATGCATGAGGGTGTCCATCAGTACCCGGCTGCTGATCGTCGCAACCCTGACCATCTTGGTGGCGTTGCCGGCCGCCGGCATCCTGTTGTCGGATGCCTTTCGGCGCGCGGTGGCGGTGGCCCATGACCAGCGCCTGCAAGCCCTGGTGGAGACGCTCGCCGCGCGCATCGAAGCTTCGACGCCGGGCGATCTGCGGCTAGGCGGCTCGGTGGCCGAGGCGCGCTATGGGCAGGTGTATTCCGGCTGGTACTGGCAGGTGCTGCGCGAGGACGAGGTGATTGCCACGTCGCGTTCGCTGTGGGACGCCACGCTGACGGTGCCACCACTGGCAACGCCCTTGGTGCGCGGGTCGATCACCTTGCAGGGCCCCATGGGCGAGGCGCTGCGGGGTCATTACCTGCGGCTGCAGTTGGCGCAGGTTCCGCAACCCCTGGAGTTGATCGTCACCGAGCCGCAGTCAGCGCTCAATGCCGAGGTCTCGGCCTTCAATCGATTGCTGTGGTGGGGGCTTGGCACCCTCGGCAGTCTCTTGCTGGTGTTGTTTGCCGTGCAGATCCGCTGGGGCTTGCGGCCGCTGCGCAGCATACGGGACGACCTGGAGGCGGTGCGTGACGGTGATCGACCCTCGTTGAGCACGGCGCTGCCGCCGGATCTGGTCGGCCTCGCCGAAACCCTCAATGAAGTGCTGGCCCATCAGGCCGCGGTCGTGACCCGCTCGCGGACCGTCGCCGGCAACCTCGCCCACGCGCTCAAGCAGCCGCTCGCCACCTCGCGCATGGCCGCGGCAGAGCCGGTGCCGGATCGCGACCTCCTGCGGCGGTCCTTGGCCGCGATCGACGCCACCGTCAATCACCACCTTGCCCGTGCGGCAGCCGGGGGGGCGGCGGGCGGCCGCTATCGGCGGGTCGATCTGCTCGCGACACTGCGGCCGTTGGTGGACGCCATTCGGGGCTTGCACGGGGGCAACGGGCGAGTGCTTGAGGCGCGTCTGCCCGAGGGCATCGGGGTGGCCATGGAACCGCAGGATCTGCAGGAGCTGGTCGGCAATCTGCTCGACAATGCCGGCAAGTGGGCGCACTCGCGCATTCGTCTGACGGCCGAGGCGGGTGAGGGCACGGTCACCCTGACGGTGGACGATGACGGCCCCGGTCTGCCTCCGGAACAGCGCGAGGGCGCCCTGCGGCGCGGTGTGCGCTGGGACGAACAGCAGCCCGGCAGCGGGCTGGGGCTCGCCATCGTCCAGGATCTGGTGGCGCTGTACGGCTGGACGTTTGCGCTCGAGGACAGCCCGCTCGGCGGCCTGCGGGCGCGGCTGACCGGGCCCCTGCGACGACCACGTAAGGTTGCCGCACGAGGCTAAACTGCGGGCCATGGCCCACTCTGCCTCTCCGCTGCGCGACTACATTCAGCTCATCCGTCTCGACCGCCCGGTCGGCATCTGGCTGTTGCTTTGGCCGACGCTGTGGGCCTTGTGGTGGGCGGCGGAAGGATGGCCGCCGTGGCCGGTGCTGACGGTGTTCGTCCTCGGCACCGTGCTGATGCGCTCGGCGGGGTGTGCCATCAACGATGTCGCCGATCGCAAGGTCGACCCGCACGTCCGTCGCACCGCGGACCGGCCGATTGCCGCAGGCCGCCTGACGGCCCGCCAGGGCGTTGTCACCGCCGTGTTGCTGGCGCTCGTCGCGCTGCTCCTGTTGATGAGCCTGCGCAGTCCGTTGGCGGTGGCCTGGTCGGTGCCGGCCGTATTGCTGGCGGCGGTCTATCCCTTGATGAAGCGGGTTATCGATCTTCCGCAGGCGGTGCTGGGGCTGGCCTTCAGCTGGGGCATGCCGATGGCCTGGGCGGTGTTGCAGGGCACGGTGCCGGTGTGGCCAGTGGCCCTGTTGATGGCGGCCAACGTGGCCTGGGTGATCGCCTACGACACCTACTACGCCATGGCCGACCGTGAGGACGATGCCCGCATCGGTGTGCGGTCGTCGGCGCGGTGGTTCGGGCGTCACGATCGTGCGGTGGTGCTGTCCCTCAACCTGCTTGCGCTGGTGCTGCTCGCCAGTGTCGGCCGGACGGCCGGATTCGGTCCCGCCTATTTCGGCGGCCTGGTGGTGGCGCTCGGGTTGATGGCGGCGGCCCATTGGCAGACCCGCAGGCGCGATCCGCAGGCCTGTTTCGCCGCCTTCAAACGCAGCCACTGGCAGGGCGCGGCCATCTGGCTGGGATTGGTACTGGAATTCGGGAGCACCGCGGCGTGAGGGGATATCGGCAGCTATTGATGGCAGGGGTGTTGAGCTGGGTGGCCACCGGCGCCCATGCCGGCGACGTGGAGCAGCGACAGTTTCGCGCCGCCGACAACCAGACCTGGCTGCAGGCGCGGATTCATCGCCCGCCCGGCGAGGCCCCGGCGGCAGGCTGGCCCACCGTGCTGGTGTTGCATGGCGGCGGTTGGCGCGGGGGTGAGCCGGCGCAGATGGACCCGGTGGGCGAGCAGCTGGCGGCGGCGGGTCTGATGTCGGTGTCGGTCGGCTATCGCCTGGCGCCGGAGGCGCAGTGGCCGGCCCAGCGTGAAGACGCGCGCGCGGCGCTGGCGTGGTTGCGCGACCCGACCAATACCCTCGGGGCTGACCCCGCGCGAATCGGCGCCTGGGGGTATTCAGCCGGTGCCCATCTGGCTGCCCTGGTGGGCGCAACCGCCGAGGTGCGGGCGGTGGTGGCGGGCGGCCTGCCGGCGGACCTCACCCGCTATCCGCGCAGCCCGCTGATCCGGGACCTGATGGGGACCCGACTGACCACCGATAGCCAGGGCTGGCATGCCGCCTCGCCGGTGTTTCAGGTGACGCCACAGAGCGCGCCAATGTACCTCTACCATGCCGCCTGGGACTGGGTGGTCGGCGCCGACAACGCGCGTCAGATGCAGGCGGCGCTCGCCCGCGCCGGGGTGTCGGTGTCGCTGAGAATGGTCCCGTTCCGAGGCCATATCGCAGCGTTTTACTGGGATGGCGGCGCCGAGGCTGAAGGCATCGCCTTCCTCAAGCGTCAGCTTAGCCCGCCGCCACCCGCATGAGCTGGGCACAGATCCAGGCGGCATAGGTCCCCAGGCCGTAGCCCAGCACTGCCAGCAGAACGCCGACCGGGGCCAGTGCGGGATGGAAGGCGCTGGCCACCACCGGTGCGCTGGCGGCGGCGCCGATGTTGGCCTGGCTGCCGACTGCGATGAAGAAGGTCGGTGCCTTCAACAGATAAGCGGTGAACAGCAGGACGCTGGCGTGCACTGCCATCCACACCAGACCGACGCCGAACAGGCCGGGGTTGGTGAAAATGCTCTTGAGGTCCATGTGCAGACCGATGCAGGCAATCAGCACATAGAGCATGGCCGAGCCAACGCGGGATGCCCCGGCCCCCTCGAGCCGCCGCGCCGGGGTGAAGGACAGTGCCAGGCCGACGGTGGTGGTGATGACCACCGTCCAGAAAAACACCGATGTGAGCGACAGTCTGACGGCCCAGCCCTGTCCGGCAAACAGGCCCGCCAGCGGATGGGCCAGGGCCGTCGCCAGGCCGGCCGCGCCGAAGCCGACCGCGAGGATGCGAATCAGGTCGGCCAGGCTGGGGATTCTGGCGTGGGCGCTCTGGAACGCCGCCATGCTGGCCTGCAGGGCATCAATGGCGGTGGTGTCGGCGCCACGGCGCTGGTCGAGCATGCGGTGGTTGGCCGCCATCCACAGCAACACCGCCATCCACAGGTTGGCGACGATGATGTCGACCGCGACGAAGGCGCCGAACAGGTTGGCATCAACATCGAAGACCTCCTTCATCGCTGCCTGATTGGCGCCGCCGCCGATCCAGCTGCCGGCGAGTGTCGCCATGCCGCCCCAGGTGTCGCCCGCCACGGTTTCCGGAGAGAACAGCCGGAACACCAGGATGGCGATAGGGCCACCGATCACCACACCGAAGGTGCCAGCGAGGAACAGGATGATCGCCTTGCGGCCGAGCCGGCGGATCGCCGGCAAATCTACTGACAGCGTCAGTAGTGCGAGGGTCGGTGGCAGCAGGTAGTCGATGGCGATTCGATACAGCGGTGTGCCACTGCCATCGACGATGCCGAAGGTATTCAACAGTGCTGGCAGCAGGTAACACAGCAACAGCGCGGGCACGTAACGGTAGAAGCGCTGCCAGAACGGGTGCGCGCTCTGGGTGGTGTGAAAGACGGCGCCCAGCAGCACGAACAGCAGGCCGAGCACGACGGCGGGATGAGAGATCAGAGGTTCGGCTGTCATGACGACATGATGGCCGAAGTCGGGGTGCCGGGCGTGTCAGCGGCCAGGGGTGTGCGGGCGATGGCCCATAGCTCGACCCGTTGGGCACCGGCCGCACGGGCGCAGCGCGCCAATTCGAACAGGGTGGCGCCGGTGGTCATCACGTCGTCGATCAACGCCACATGGCGACCCTGCAGGGTGCCGCTAGCGACGAAGGCGCCGCGCACCGCACGTCGCCGCGCGGCCGGCGACTGGCCGATCTGGTCGGCGGTGGCCCGCGTTCGCCGCAGAGTGCGGATGTCGACGCCGATGTCCAATGTCCGACCCAGCACCGTTGCCAGCACCGCTGCCTGGTTGTAACCACGGCGCCATTGTCGCCGCCAGTGCAGGGGCACCGGCATCAAAAGGTCCGGCAGGGGAGGGGACCACCGGGCCCGGTAGCCGGCCAGTGCCTGGCCGAGCCAACGCGCCTCGGCCAGCGCGCTTCGGTACTTCAGGGCGCGCAGCGCCTGGTGGACCGGCATCGCCAGCAGGAAGGGTACGCAGGCCAGATCCGCCGGTGGTGGCCGCCGCTGGCAACCGGGGCAGGGGCCTGCGGCGGCCACTGGCAGCGCACACCGGGGGCAGGCACTACGGTTCCAGGGCAGATCGTTCCAGCAGGGTGAGCAAACCGGGGAGTGGCCAGTCGGGGCGGCGCAGAACCGGCACCCTGTGGTCGGGAACAAGTCGTCAAGCATGCGCTCGCTCCGTGGTTGACAACGGGCGCGAATCGCTTAGCGTATGCGGACATTCCCTCATTGGTACGCCTCCATGCGTGTGCGCCACGATTGGACCCGTGACGAAGTCCAGGCCCTGTTCGACCTGCCGTTCAACGACCTGTTGTTCCAGGCGCAGACGATCCATCGGGCGCACTTTGACCCGAATACGGTTCAACGGTCGACCCTGTTGTCGATCAAGACCGGCGCCTGCCCCGAGGATTGCGCCTATTGTCCGCAGTCGGTGCGCTACGAAACCGGCTTGAAAAAGGACCCGCTGATGGAGGTGCAGGCAGTGGTTGATGCCGCGCGGGATGCCAAGGCCAATGGCGCCACCCGTTTCTGCATGGGCGCGGCCTGGCGCTCGCCCAAGGACCGGGATCTCGACAAGGTCGAGGCGATGGTCCGCGAAGTGAAGGCGTTGGGGCTGGAGACCTGCGTCACCCTGGGTATGCTCAAGCCGGCGCAGGCTCAGCGGTTGGCGGGCGCGGGTCTCGACTACTACAACCACAACCTCGATACCTCGCCGGAGTTCTACGGCAAGATCATCACCACCCGCACCTACGAGGATCGACTCGATACCCTCGCCAATGTGCGAGAGGCCGGGGTCAAGGTGTGCTGCGGCGGTATCGTCGGCATGGGCGAGGCACCGCAGGACCGGGCCGAGCTGCTGCGCCAGCTGGCGGTGATGGACCCGCATCCGGAATCGGTGCCGATCAACAATCTGGTGCAGGTGCCGGGAACGCCACTGGACGGCGCCGAGGCACTGCACCCCATCGAGTTCGTTCGCACCATCGCCGTGGCCCGCGTGCTGATGCCTGCGTCCTACGTTCGGTTGTCAGCCGGCCGCACCGACATGAGCGATGAACTCCAGGCCCTGTGCTTTTTTGCCGGTGCCAACTCGATGTTCTACGGCGAAAAATTGCTCACCACCGAGAACCCGCAGAATGCCCGCGATGAGGCGCTGCTGGCACGTCTGTGCATTCAGCCCGAGGCCTTGAGTGCCGGGCACACGCACGCGCCGCCTGCGGCCGCCGAACCGGCGCAGGCGCGCTGTGCTGCGCAGCACTGAGGCCGGAATTCTTGATGCGCGCCTGCAGCCGCGTCTGGCGGCACTGCAGGCCCAGCAGCGATACCGCGTGCGACGCCAGGTCGAAGGGGGTCACGGTGTCGAGTTGCAGGTGGAGGGTCAGCGCTGCCTGAACTTCTGCAGCAACGACTATCTCGGGCTGGCCACCGACCCGCGACTGCGGCAGGCGGCGCAGGCCGCGCTCGACGACGGTTGTGGCAGTACCGCGTCGCCGCTGGTCTGCGGCTACAACCGTCATCATCAGGCTCTTGAAGAAGCGCTGGCCGAATTCACCGGCTATCCCCGCGTTCTGTTGTTCACCTCCGGCTGGGCCGCCAACCTCGGAGTGTTGCGCGCACTGCTCGGGCGTGGCGATCTGCTGGTCGCCGACGAACTCAATCACGCCTCGCTGATCGACGGGGGGCGCTTGTCCGGGGCGCAGTATTGCCGGGTCCCCCATGGTGAAACGGCGGCCTTCGAGCGCGCTCTGGCGGACACCGAGATCGCGACCGACGCTCTCCGGTTGATCGTCACTGATGGCGTTTTCAGCATGGACGGTGATCTTGCGTCCTTGCCCCCGTTGGCCCGCCTGAGCGCACGGCATGGCGCAGCACTGTTGGTCGATGATGCCCATGGCTTCGGGGTGCTGGGCACGACAGGGCAGGGCACTGCCGAGCATTTTCGGGATACCGATCCCGCTGGCAGGTTCCCGCAGCCCGACCTCTATGTGGCGACCTGTGGCAAAGCCCTTGGCAGTGCCGGCGGCTTCGTTGCGGGCAGTGAAGCAGTGATCGAGTTCCTGATCCAGCGGGCGCGCTCTTGGGTGTTCTCCACGGCGCCACCGCCGGCGCTGGCAGCTGCGGCGCTGGCAGCCCTGCAGATCATCCGTGCCGAACCGGAGCGGCGTTCGCGTCTTCACGATCTGATCGTGCATTTGCGGCACGGTGCCGCTGCGTTGGGGTTGCCACTGCTGCCTTCGGAAACCCCGATCCAGCCACTGATGATCGGTGAAGACGGCGTCGCCCTGGCAGTGAGCCAGCGGTTGCGAGAGCGGGGCTACTGGGTGGCCGCGATCCGGCCGCCGACGGTGCCGGAGGGCACGGCCCGCCTTCGCATCACGCTGACGGCAGCGCATACGCCGGCACAAGTGGACGGCCTGCTCGAAGCGCTTCGTCAATCGCTGCGCGAGGTCGCTCCGCCGCTGGCGGCAGCCTGATCCCGAGGGCCGAGTACCGCGGTTCGTTCCAGGAAGCCCTCAAGTCGCCATAAAAAAACCCGCCACGTCTCTCGACGTGGCGGGTTGAAATCACGCGCCGAGGTTCAATCGCGAACCGTCAGTTCCACACGACGGTTGTCTTCGCGACCGTCTTCGGTGCTGTTGTCGGCAATCGGCTGGGTCAGGCCGTAGCCCACCGGCACCATGCGGGTCGGGGCGATGCCACGGCCGGCGAGATACTCCTTCACCGAAATCGCGCGCCGCTCCGACAGGCCGAGGTTGTAGGCGGCCGTACCGATGTTGTCGGTATGCCCTTCCAGCTCGACGTTGATCTCCGGATAGGCCACCAGCGTTTCCGACACCCGGTCCAGAATCCGCTTGGCTTCCTCGGTGAGAATCGCCGAGTCGAACTCGAACTTCACGCCCTTGAGGATGAAGCCGCGGTCGACGGCACAGCCGTTGGCGTCCACTTCTTCACCGGGGCGCGGCTTGCGGCAGTCACCCGACAGGGCGCAGCCGTTGGGCAGCACCTTGGCACCGGCGGGGGAGTTCGGGCACTCGTCCAGATAGTCGGGGATGCCGTCGCCGTCGCTGTCGAGCGGGCAACCGTCTTCACCGACCGGCACGCCTGCCGGGGAATCCGGGCAGAGGTCGCGGAAGTCGGGTACGCCGTCACCATCGGCATCGGTGGCGGGGCAACCGTCGGCATCCACTTCGACGCCTGCAGGGGTCCCGGGGCACTTGTCGCGGCCGTCGGGTACGCCGTCGCCATCGCTGTCGAGCGGGCAGCCGTCCGGGCCGACTTCAGCACCGGCCGGGGTGTTGGGGCACTGGTCGAGATAGTCCGGCACACCGTCGCCATCCGTGTCGAGGGCGCAGCCACGGGCGTCCACCAGTACGCCAGCGGGCGTGTTGGGGCACTGGTCAAGACCATTCGGCACGCCGTCACCGTCGTCATCGGCGGCGTCGGGGTGCTGGGGCTTTTCGCCCAGTGCCACCCGCATGCCAGCGAACACCTGGTAGGTGTAGTAGGTCTGATCGGCAAGGAAGCCGTCGTCGCGGATGTCGTCAAGCTGATAGCGGGCCTCGATCATGCCCGAGATGCTGTCGGAAAACCGCTGCATGAAGCCGAGCCCACCGTAAGGTCCGAAGGCCCCCGTGCTCTGGCCGATGAAATCGACCTTGGAAATGTGGGCACCGGCCGCCAGGTAGGGCTGGAAGTCCGACGAGCTGTCATAGAACGGTTTGCCGATGAACAGCAGCCCGCCGATACGACCGGTGATCCGCTCGTAGTCGCCCGCATTACGGGTCTCCAGCACGCTGTAGTCGACCCCAAGATCGAGGGTGATGCGGTCGGTCAGCGGCCGCATGGCCCGCAGGCCACCCATCAGGCCGTTGTCGAGGTCCGACTCGTCGGAGAAGATGCCGCCCACGATCGGCACCAGCGACCAGCGGTTGTCCAGCACCTCGGGCACGGGTGCAGGGGCTTCCACCGCTGTCGCCGCCGCGGCGTCCGGTTCCAGTCGCTCAACTTCCTGAGCGAACGCGGTGCCGAGTGTCATCCCCAGCACCAGCGTGATCCAGCTGCGCATGTTGGCCATGTGCGTTTCCCTTGGTTTGTCGTCTGTAGATAAATGAGACACGTGCAATTATTCGCAGTCCTGACCGCCGCCGCCGTTGCCGCCGGACAGCAGGTCCAGCAACGAACTGACGCCACTGGTGATCTGGCAGACCAGTTCGTCCAGCGGGTCGACCACCGGGCTTTCGAGCGCACCGACGATCAGTCCGGTGAGATCGGTCAGCCCGGGAATGCCAGCATCCGGATTGCCATCAAGCAGGGTGGTGAGGATGGGGTCCAGCGGCAGTCCGCCTTCCACCTGATCCAGCACCGGGTTGACCACTTCGGTGATGGCATTGAGCGTGTTGACCAGCTCCAGCCGGCCCAGGCCTTCCAGCGGCGTCCCTTCAAGTACGCCGAGCACCGGGCTCGAGAAGGCCGGCTCCAGCGCGTCGCAGAGGCGGGCACTTTCCGAAGATGACCCCAGCAGGGCGTCGTTGGTCACCGGCAGCACCAGGACGGTCATGCCGTCAACCACGGTGTTGCTGGCGAGCTGCGGGTTGCTGTACTCCGCCGTGATGCAGCTGAAGCCCAGGCCGAGCGCGCCGTCGGCGAAGACGAGCCCGTTGGCCTGGTCGGCGGCACCGAGCGGGATGCCATTGCTGGTCCGCAAAGTCCGCTCACCTTCGACGAACAGGTCGCCCACCAGCGCGGTCGGCGGCGCGTCGGCACTACCGGCAGAGCTCTGCTGGCAGGTTTCGCCATTCCAGAAGCCGGTGGTCGAGCGCCAGACGATGCCGTCGTTGAAGGCATCGTTGGGGTCTGCCGGCATCAGGTTGGTGACGTTATTCTCGAGCGGCTGGTCCTCGAACGCCGGGGTGACGTTGACGCCTTCATCGAACACCGGCGGCAACGTGCAGCGGCCGGTTTCAGGGTCGATGCGGTTGGCGGCACAGGTGCCAGCAAAAGCGTGTACCGGCAGCTGACCTCTCAACACGCCAGTGCCGAGGCCGTTGACCAGGTCATTGGCGCCGACACAGGCGAAACGCTGGGCGTTGTTGAAGGTCACCGCGTCACCACCCGGGCGGAGCTTGGCGGAGACCGCCAGGCTGCTGTCGCCCAGGATCTGGTCGACGCTGACCACCACGTCGCGTTCCGCAGTGCGGTTGTCGAGTGCCGCGTTGATGCCGGTGGTGCCGGCGGCAACGGCGGTCAGCACGGCGTCCGGACTCAGCGTGACAACGCCGGTGGAATCGAGGGTCAGCGCGGTGTCGGCCGTCACATCGCACTCAAGACCGTCGTCATAGCGGCCACGAATCTGCAGCTGGCGGCTGGCGCCGCCAAGGTTCAGTGCAATCGGCGTGGCGTCGTCACAGGCACCGCGGTCGGCGCGGCAGCCACCGGCAAAGGCTTCGGCCGGCGGGACGGTTTCGATGCACAGGCCGTCATTGGCCAGCAACTGCGCCGGTCGCACCGTCAATGGTGTGCTGGCGGTGACGGTGGCGCCACAGGCCTGGGCCGTGCCCTGGAAGGTGGCGGTCACGGTCACCGTGGTTTCGACCGCGACATCGGCATTGGCGATGGCACGGTTGGCCTGGAAGCTGGCGACCGTTGCGTCGCTGCTCGCGAACGCGGTGTTGGCGGTGACGTCGGCAGTGTCGTTGTCGCTGAAGCGGGCCTCGGCGGTGTACAGCAACGAGCGGCCTGCCACCAGCTGGGCATTCAGCGGCGTGATGCTGAGACTCTCGATGCAGGCGTCATCCACCACCAGGGAGGTGCTTGAGGTAAAACCACCGAGCGATGCGACGATGTTGGTGGTGCCGGGCGACACACCCGTCACGACGCCATCGGGCGTGCTGGTGGCGACGACCGGTGCGGTGCTGGTGAAGGTGGCGCCGTCGGGGCAGATGGCATTGTTGTCGGTAACGATGCTGCCGTTGGCCCTGATGGTCTGGACCGTGCAGCTGGCGAGGGTGCAGGTCGCCGTCTGGCCAACCGCCAAACCTGCTGGATCGCAGGTCACGGCTCCAATTGCGGACAGCCGGGGCTCCGGCAGGTCGGGGCTGCGGACGGCATTGTCGTCACTGCAGGCGACGAGCAGGGTGGCGCCGAGCAAGGCGCCAAGAAGGAGGCGGCTGTCAATCATGGGTACAACTCCCTTAGGGTGCTTTTACACTTGAAGTATAGAGCGTAATTCGCGGTAAAGACACCGGATTTCTCTGATTTGTCAAGCGATGTGACGACCATTTGACGGCGGTCTTTGTGCCGGTCATCGTCGTCGACCCTCTTTCAGTGCCCTGACCATGCCTGACCTGCCCCCTTGCCGAACGCTGGTCGTGACCGGGACCGATACCGACGTCGGCAAGACGGTTGTCTCCTGTTCCCTGCTAAGAATGGCTAAAAATCAAGGACTTGCAGCGATCGGCTTCAAGCCTGTCGCGAGCGGCGTGACGGCTGAAGCCGACGGAATCCGCAACCCTGACGTGCGCGCGCTGCAGGCCAGCGCCAGCGTTCAAGTGACCGATGACGAGATGAGCCCCTACCGGTTCGACGCCCCGGTCGCGCCGCACCTGGCGGCAGCGCAGGCGGGCCAGACCGTGCGTCTGACCCGCCTGGCCGAGGCGCACGCCGCACTGGCGGCGCGCGCGCAGCTGGTGGTGGTGGAGGGTGCCGGGGGCTGGCTGGTGCCCCTGAATCCGGACATCAGCTTTGGCGGGTGGGTCAGCCAACAAGGGTGGCCGGTCTTGCTGGTGGTGGGAATGCGGCTCGGGTGCATCAATCACGCATTGCTGTCGGCGGAGGCCATTCACCGGCGCGCGCCATTGGTGGGCTGGGTTGCCAACGCGCTGGCGACCCCGATGCCGCTGTTGCAGGAAAATATCGACGCCATCGGCCGGCGGCTCGACGTGCCGTGTTGGGGGGTGGTGGCGCCCGGGGCCGCTGACACGGCGACGCTGGACAGCGACCGCTTCGACGCATTCCTCCAGACCCCGGTTGAGGCGGAGGCGGACGAATGAACCCGGTCAGCCCCCGCGCGCGGGCGGCAGCGGCTCGCCGTCGGCGATGAAGCGCAGCGCCAGGCCGTTGTTGCAGTAGCGCTGACCGGTGGGCGCCGGCCCATCGTCGAACACATGACCCTGGTGGCCGCCACAGCGTGCGCAGTGATATTCGGTGCGGAGCATGAAGAACTTGCGGTCCTCGCGCGTTTCGAGCGCGCCCGGCAGCGGTTCGAAGAAGCTCGGCCAGCCGGTGCCGCTCTCGTACTTCGTACGGCTGCTGAACAGGGGCTGGAAGCAGGCGGCGCAGACGAAGGTGCCGTCGCGCTTTTCCTGGTTCAGCTCGCTGCTGTGCGGGGGTTCGGTACCGTCGGCGAACAGGATCTGCCAACGCTCGGGTTCCACGTCAGCCTGCCAGGCGGCTGCGGGCCGCCCCAGGGTGCCGGTGGGGCGTGCCGCGTCGGCGTCTTTGCTGAACAGTCGCATGGGGCGGTCCGGGTCGGAGATGATGCGGCCAGTTTACGTGAGCGCGGATCGCTTGGCGGCATGTGCGGTTTTGCTTGTGCGGCTTTGCCCGCCCCTCCGCCTTGCACTACAATTCGCGGCCTTCCCGCTGTCCTGGTCGCCCGGCACATGGATACCACGTTCGTGATCGGTCCCAACGCTTCTCTGACCCCAGGTCAGGCAGCGGTGTTCATGTCCCTGACATCGGTGGTGGGTTTGACCATTGCATTCGGTTTTGCGGTCATCGGGTTCTGGCCGGTGGTCCCGTTTGCCGGGCTTGAGCTGGCGGCCTTGGGGGCGGCCCTGTGGGTCAGCCTGAGGCGGAACCGCTACCGCGAGGTCGTGCGGCTGCAGGGCGAAGAGGTGGTGGTGGAATTCGGCATGGTGGGGGGCGGCGTGCGGGCACGCATGAGCCTGCCCCGACACTGGACGCGGGTGATGCTGATCCAGGGGGGCAGTCGGCTGGCCCCGAACCGGTTGGTGCTGGCCTATGCAGCACAGCGGGTTGAATTGGCGCGGTGTTTGACGGATGACGAGCGCGAGGCGCTGGCGGGGCGGCTGCGGCGGGCCCTGACAGCATCGCGACCCACGTTGGCGGGGGCGCATGCCCCGGACGCAGGTTGATTGATTTGGAGAGCAGACGATGGTGAAGCTTCACAAGGTTCTGGCCATGCTGGCAGTGCTGGCGTCCGGGCTGTTTCACGCGGCAGGGGCCTGGGCCTACACCGAGACCAGTGGCGGCTGGAATTTGCCGACGGGTGCAACCGCAATCGCCCAGGAGGTCTATGACCTTCACATGATGATGTTCTGGGTCTGCACCGTCATCGGCATCCTGGTGTTCGGGGTGATGATCATCTCCATCGTCAAGCACCGGAAATCGCTGGGCGCCAAACCCGCCAGCTTCCATGAATCGACCACGGTCGAAATCATCTGGACCACGGTGCCCTTCATCATCCTCATTGCCGTGGCCATTCCCGCCGCCGGTACCTTGATCCGGATGGAAGACACGCGCGACGCCGACCTTACCGTGAAGGTCACCGGCTACCAGTGGAAGTGGGAATACGAATACCTGGGCGAAGATGTCCGCTACTTTTCTACGCTCGCTGCCGAATCCAACGCGGCGCGGCAGTTGGGTTCCGGGATTGATGTCAACACGGTGGAAAACTACCTCGTCGATGTCGACAACCCCCTGGTGCTGCCGGTGGGCAAGAAAGTACGGTTTCTGATTACCTCAAATGATGTGATCCACGCTTGGTGGGTGTCGGAACTGGCCGTCAAGAAGGACGCCATCCCGGGGTATATCAACGAGACTTGGGCGCGTATCGACAAGCCCGGGGTCTACCGCGGTGTCTGCGCCGAACTTTGCGGGCGCGACCACGGGTTCATGCCGATCGTCGTCGAAGCCAAGTCCGAGGCGGAATACGCGGCCTGGCTCGAAAGCCAGCGTGGCGGCGAGACAGCCACGGTTGACGAAGCCGCGGCGCCCGCGCCGGTCGAAGTGGCTGCCGCCGCCGAGACCGTGACCGATGCTGCCACCGAAGCCCCTGCCGAGCTGGACAAGGCCGCGTTGATGGCGGCCGGAGAGAAAGTGTACGGCGCCAACTGCGTTGCCTGTCATCAGGCTTCCGGGCAGGGCATTCCCCCCAACTTTCCGTCGCTGGTCGGCAGCACGGTCGTGCAGGGCGATGCCGCCGGGCAGATCACCCAGATCCTCAAGGGCAAAGGGCTGATGCCGCCGTTCCCGCAACTGTCGGACGCCGACATCGCTGCCGTCGTTACCTATACCCGCAACAGCTGGGGCAATGACAGCGGGCTGGCGCAAGCCGCCGATGTCGCTGCCCTTCGCTAAGGTTTCACCGAATCTGCTGTCAGGAGTTTGATCATGGCTCACGCGCACGCCCACCACGACGATCACGACCATCACGGCCCCGACAAGGGGATCATGCGGTGGATCAAGACCACCAACCACAAGGACCTGGGAACGCTGTATCTGTTCTTCGCGTTCACCATGTTCTTCATCGGCGGCCTGATGTCGCTGGTGATTCGTGCCGAGTTGTTCCAGCCGGGTCTGCAGTTCGTGCACCCCGAGTTCTTCAACCAGATGACGACGATGCACGCGCTGGTGATGATCTTCGGTGGGGTCATGCCGGGCTTTGTCGGGCTCGCCAACTGGATGGTGCCGATGATGATCGGCGCCTCCGACCTGGCGCTGCCGCGGGTCAACAACTGGGGTTTCTGGATTCTGCCGTTTGCCTTTTCGCTGCTGCTGTCCACCCTGTTCCTGGCCGGCGGTGCGCCCGCTGGCGGCTGGACCATGTATCCGCCGCTGGTACTGCAGACCGGTGACGCCTTCCCGTTCCTGATCTTTGCCGTCCACCTGATGGGGATCTCCTCCATCACCGGCGCCATCAACGTGGTCGTCACCATCCTCAACATGCGTGCGCCGGGCATGACCCTGCTGAAAATGCCGCTGTTCGTCTGGACCTGGTTGATCACCGCCTACCTGCTGATCGCGGTGATGCCGGTGCTGGCCGGTGCCGTGACCATGCTGCTGACCGACAAGTACTTCGCCACCAGCTTCTTCACCGCGTCGGGCGGCGGTGACCCGGTGATGTTCCAGCACATCTTCTGGTTCTTCGGGCACCCCGAGGTGTACATCATGATTCTGCCGGCCTTTGGCATTGTCAGCACCATCATCCCGACGTTCGCCCGCAAGCGGCTGTTCGGCTATGACTCGATGGTGTACGCCACCGCCTCGATCGCGTTCCTGTCGTTCATCGTCTGGGCGCACCACATGTTCACCGTCGGCATGCCGCTCTCGGGTGAGCTGTTCTTCATGTTCGCCACCATGCTGATCGCCGTGCCCACCGGGGTGAAGGTGTTCAACTGGGTGGCCACCATGTGGAAGGGCTCGATGACCTTCGAGACGCCGATGCTGTTTGCCCTGGCGTTCGTGTTCCTGTTCACCATCGGTGGGTTCTCCGGCCTGATGTTGGCGCTGACCCCGGTCGACTTCCAGTACCACGACACCTACTTCGTGGTTGCCCACTTCCACTACGTGCTGGTGCCGGGTGCGGTGTTCTCGATCATCGCGGCCGTTTACTACTGGATTCCGAAGTGGACCGGGCACATGTACAGCGAGTTCTGGGGCAAGACCCACTTCTGGCTGTCGGCGATCTTCATCAACGTCACCTTCTTCCCGCAGCATTTTTCCGGCCTCGCCGGCATGCAGCGACGCGTTCCGGACTATGCGGTGCAGTTCACCGACCTTAACGTCTGGAGTTCGGTGGGGGCGTTCGTCTTCTTCTTTGCCCAGTTCATCTTCATCTTCAACATGCTGGCCAGCTGCTTCGGCTGGGGCAAGCGCGCCAGCGAGAAGCTGCCGGATCGCGTCTGGGAAGGTGCCACTGGGTTGGAGTGGACGGTGCCGTCGCCGGCGCCGTATCACACCTTCGAAGAACCGCCCACCGTGGGCGACGACGGCGAGCCGGTGACCGGCGCTGCTCGTCCCGCAGCAGCACACTAAGCGCCAACGCCTCCGGCCACAGTGGCCGGAGGCTGGGCAGGAAATCGCATGAGCACCGAACATCGCAGAAAAGCCCGCAGTAACCTGCTGCTGTTCGCGGTCCATCTGGCGATCGCGGCGGCCTGCTTTGCCGGCTTCTATTACAAGGTGACCCACGGATGACATCGACTTCCGGTCGTCGTGGCCACGCCGTCCGCCTGGTGGTGGTGGTGGTGGCGATGTTCGGTTTCGGCTTCGCTCTGGCGCCGATGTATAACGCGCTGTGCAACGCGCTGGGCATCAACGGCAAGATGGAATTGGTCGCCTCCGAGGTGCTGGCGGCGGTCCCGGTTGATGAAAGCCGGGTGGTGACCGTGGAGTTCGTCACCACCGTCAACGGCGGTAAACCTTGGCGGTTTCAGCCAGACACGCCGCGGATCGAGGTTCATCCCGGGCAGCTCTACACGGTGACTTTCCTGGTCGAGAACACCGAAGCGCACGATGTCGTGGCCCAGGCGGTTCCCAATGTGGCGCCCTGGAACGCGGCCCGCCATTTGCGCAAGACCGAATGCTTTTGCTTCAACAATCAGCCGCTTGCCAGCGGCGAGGTGCAGCACATGCCGGTTCGGTTCATGCTCGACCCGGCGCTGCCGGCAGATGTCGATACCGTCACGCTGTCCTACACTTTCTTTGATATTACGGAGGCGCCCGCGCAAGCGGCCGTCGCCACTTCCAAGCTTTGAGACATCACGAGGGAACCCCGATGGCCACCGCAGCAGCCAACCCCAAAGACCGCTACTTCGTTCCGGCGCCCAGCGTCTGGCCCTTCGTACTGACGGTGGGCTTGGTGTCGCTGGTAGTCGGTGTCTCCAGCTACCTTGAAAGCAAGAGCTTCGGCGCCGCGCCAACTATTGCCGGTATCGTCATTTCCATCTTCATGATCTACCGCTGGTTCGCCGGGGTGATCCATGAGAGCGAGAGCGGCATGTACGGCGCGCAGGTCGATCGCACCTACCGCTGGAGCATGGCGTGGTTCATCTTCTCCGAAGTCATGTTCTTCGCTGCCTTCTTTGGCGCGCTCTATTACGCACGCGACCTGTCGTTGCCCTGGTTGTCGGGTGCCGGTGAAAAGATCGAGACCAACGTTCAGTTGTGGCCGGGCTTCGAAGCGGTGTGGCCGAGCAACGGCCCTTCCAACCTCGGCGGCGCCTTCGAAACCATCCCGGCGTTCGATGTCCCACTGATCAATACACTCTTGCTGCTGACCTCGGGGGTCACGCTGACCTTCGCGCACCACGCGCTCAAGGCTTCACATCGCACCTCAGCAGTGCTGTGGATGTGGGCAACAGTGGCGTTGGGCTGCGCCTTCCTGTTCTTCCAGGTCGAGGAATACATGCATGCCTACGGCGATCTCAACCTGACGCTGGGGTCCGGGATCTACGGCTCGACCTTCTTCATGCTGACCGGGTTTCACGGCATGCACGTGACCTTGGGCACCCTCATGCTGTTCGTCATTACGCTGCGGCTGATGAAGGGTCACTTCAAGCCAGAGAGTCACTTCGGCTTCGAAGCGGTGGCCTGGTACTGGCACTTCGTGGATGTGGTCTGGATCGGCCTGTTCATCGTCGTCTACTGGCTCTGATGGCCGGTGGCGGTGCAGAAAAGGCCCGGAGACCGGGCCTTTTCTGTGTCAGGCACCTTCGCGGATTCGACGCAGCGATGTCATCCGGGTGGGTCGGAAGGCCTCAGCGGCCGACCCCGTGCGGCTGGATCCAGCCGAAGTGATAGGACAGCAGAATGAACAGCACCAACAGCACCGACAGTGCCACGCGCAGCTTCAGGCCCGTCAGTGTGCGGCGGCGGCTGCTGTCGTCCTTGACCAGGAAAAAGGCACTGGAAAACAGACTCAGCACGATGGCGACGAGCAGCAGGATGATGATCAGCTTGACGAACATCGGAGCTTCCGGAGCGGTCGAACCCGCATGATAGGGCTTGTGTCGCCTTTGCCGTCAGCCGTCCCGGGTGGGTCGTGAACAACCGGCCAACGCACCGACGATTTCGTCCGCCGCTCTGGGCTTGGTGTGCCTACCCGCCGGTGCTGGCGTTGCTGCTCGCATTGGGTGGCTGGCAGGCACAGCGCGGGCTGGAAAAGCAGGCCATCGACGACGCTGCCGCTGCACTGACCGAAACAGTAGCGGTACCGTGGGTGCCGACCCTGCAACCCCAGCTGCAGCCGACGATTCGGGTGGTGGTCACCGGGCACTATCGGCCGCAGTTGACACTGTTGCTGGACAACCAGTCCTACCAGCGCCAGCCGGGCTACCATCTGTGGTCGATGCTGGAGCGCGACGATGGTGCGACGTTGATGGTGAATCGTGGCTGGTTGCCCGCCGACGGCGACCGGCGGCAGTTGCCGGCAGTGACGGTGCCAGAGGGTGAACAGGTGCTGACGGGACTGTGGCGGCCGCTGCCGCGACCCGGATGGATCCTTCCTTCCCGGGCATGCGAGGCCGGGCACACGCCTGCCGAGATCAGCGTGGTGCAGTTCCCCGACGTCGAGCAACTGCGCTGTCTGACCGGTGCAGCAGTGTCCGACGGCATCTTGTTGCTGGACCCGGACGCCACTCAACCGTTGGTGCGGGAATGGGCCATGGGGGCCGCCGTGCCGACGTCCCGGCACTTTGGTTACGCCGCACAGTGGTTCGTGTTTGCCATGGTGCTCACCTTCTTCTTTATTCGACTCAACCTCCGGGAATCCGCCGATGCGTGATGCCGTACTCAAGGGCCGCGTGCAGTTTCTGCTGCTGGCCGCACTGTTCGCCGCGCCGCTGATCGCGGCCTGGGTGCTCTATTTCGTCCGGCCTGACTGGCAACCGCAGGGGCGGACCAACTACGGCGCGCTGGTGCAGCCGGTTCAGGCGCTGCCGGAGTCCCTGGCGTGGGTCGATGCCGAGGGTACGGCGCAGGGCTACGCGCTGGTCCGCGGCCGATGGTCGTTGGTGATGCCGGTGGGTGATTCCTGCGACGAGATCTGTGCGACGCGCGTTCACGACTACCGGCAGATGCGCTTGTTGCTCAACGAAAAGCGTCTGCGCGTCCAGCGCCTGTTGTTGGCGACCGCGCCGGAAGCCTTGCCCGAACTGAAAGCACAGTTGGCGGCCGACAACCCGCAGATGCACTTGCTGGCGCCGTCGTCCCCGGATGATGTCGCTGCCAGTCATTTCAGCGGGCAGCCCGCCGGCAGCGTCTTCGTGGTCGATCCGCTCGGCAACGTGATGATGGTGTTTCCGCCCGATCCCGACCTGAAGAAGGTGCTGCGTGACATCAAAAGGCTGCTCCGCCTGTCCCAGGTTGGCTGAGCAACGGCTGCCACGGTGTAAAATCCGCCCCCCGCGAACTCGAGGTTTCCCATGCGCTGGTTCTATCGCCTGACCACCCTGGCCACGGTGCTGTGCCTGTGTGTGGTGGTCCTCGGTGCCTATGTCCGCCTGTCCGACGCCGGGCTCGGCTGCCCGGACTGGCCCGGCTGCTATGGCCACGTCACCATCCCCCAGCACGTTGACGATGTGGCCCGGGCCGAAGCCCGGTTTCCCGAGCGCCCGGTAGAGGCGGCCAAGGCCTGGAAGGAGATGATCCACCGCTATCTCGCCTCGACCCTGGGCTTGCTGATTGTGATCATGGCGCTGATGCGAACCCGCGTGCGCGACGGCCGGCTGCCAGCCGTGTTGCCGTGGGCACTGGTCGGGCTGGTGATCTTCCAGGGCATGCTCGGCATGTGGACCGTCACCTGGCAGCTCAAACCGCTGGTGGTGACCGCGCACCTGTTGGGCGGGCTCACCACCCTGTCGATGCTCTTCTGGCTGTGGCTGTCGACCCGCGCCGTGATGTCGCCGCCCGCGGTCGCCAGCGGTGTCCGGGTCACACCAGGCTTGCGGCGCATCGGCCTACTCGCATTGATCGTGCTGGCCTTGCAGATCTTCCTCGGCGGCTGGACCTCCACCAACTACGCCGCGCTGGGCTGCCCCGACTTCCCCACCTGTCACGGACAGTACTGGCCGGAGATGGACGTCGGCGAAGCTTTCACCCTGTGGCATGGGCTGGGTATCAATTACGAGTTCGGCATTCTCGACAACCGCGCCCGCGCCACCATTCACTTTGTGCATCGCCTCGGCGCCATCGTCGCCACGGTGATGTTGCTGCTGTTTGCCTGGCAGCTGTGGCGCCGCGTCGCACTGCGGCCCTACGCCGTGGCGGTCGGGCTCGCGCTCGCGACCCAGGTCGTGATCGGCATCTGCGTGGTCAAGTTGCAGCTGCCGCTGTGGCTCGCCACCGCCCACAACCTGGGGGCCGCGGTCCTGCTGCAGACCGTGATCGCCGGCAACCACCGATTGTGGCGCTCGCCATGACCACGAGTGCTACCAGGCCGAGCCGGTTTCGCGAGTACTACGAACTCTGCAAACCGCGCGTGGTGATGCTGATCGTGTTCACCGCCGTGGTCGGCATGTTCCTCGCCGTGCCCGGCCTGCCACCGATTCAGGCATTGCTGCTCGGCACGCTCGGCATCGGCCTGCAGGCCGCTGCCGCCGCCGCCATCAACCAGATCATCGACCGCGAAATCGATGCCCGCATGGCCCGTACCTGCGGCCGGCCGCTGGTCACCGGCGCCCTCGGCATGACCGAAAGCATCGCCTTCGCCACCGTACTTGGGCTGGCCGGTTTCGCCATCCTCTGGTTCTGGGTCAACTCCCTGACCGCCGTGCTCACCCAGTTCACCCTGATCGGCTACGCCGGCGTTTACACCCTGTTTCTCAAACGCGCCACACCGCAGAACATCGTCATCGGCGGGGCAGCGGGTGCTGCGCCGCCGGTGCTCGGATGGGCTGCCGTGACCGGTACCGTCGACCCGCACGCCCTGATCCTGTTCCTCATCATCTTCATCTGGACGCCGCCGCACTTCTGGGCATTGGCCATCGAACGCCACAAGGAATACGCCGACGCCGACGTGCCCATGCTGCCGGTGACGCACGGCATCGAGTTCACCCGAACCCAGGTGCTGCTCTACACCGTGCTGCTGTTCGTCTCCAGCGTGCTTCCCTTCATCTTCGGCATGAGCGGCTGGTTCTATCTGGCCGGCGCCGTGGTGCTCAGCTGCATCTTCCTCGCCTACGCCATCCGTCTGAAGTTCGCACCGCGCCCCGGGCTGCCGATGAAAACCTTCGGCTACTCCATCGTCTATCTGATGGGCATCTTCACCCTGCTGCTGGTTGACCACTACCTGCCGTATCCGCAGTAGGCCAGTGCTCCTCAGAGAGGGCAGTGTTCACGAAAGGTCATCGTCAACCACTGCGCTCTGCATGCGCACGATTGCCGTCCCGGTGACAGCGAGGTAGTAGCCGGCGGCGATGCCGTCGGGTCGGTCCGGCCCGCTACTGAGGGCGGTGCATGGTGACTGCCTGTCGCTGGCCCACGCAGGGGTCGTGACCACCGCATGAATCAGCCGATCCAGTGCCGGCACCACCAGGCGGTGACACCAGACGCTGGCGACCTTGAGTAGATTGGCATCCTGGAGATGTACCTCGGTTCCGTCCGCGATGGTCACCGAATCGCGGGGTCGCCACTGCAGGTTATCGTTGGGAATGACCTGCGCCCACGCATAGGTGTCGTCGCCGTCAAGATGGATCCACTGTGATCGCGCCAAGGCTGTATGTAGCGCTGCAGTGGGATGCAGGATGCGGATGCCGATGCCCGGGGCTGACACCAATGCTCGGGCGCGCGCTTGAGCGGCGACCAGACCCTCGGGGCCGCGGGCACCGAAGGTCTGCAAGGCGGTCATGCCGTTTGCCAGCTCGGCCTCCATGGGCGCGCGCCGAGCATGATGCATGGCTCCGACTCGGGCGGCTTCAAACGTGGCACTGCGTAGCAACAGCTTGCAGCGGATGACGCGGGTCATCTCGAACAGGCCACCCAGCAAAGCAAGGAACAGCACAAACACCACCATGAATTCCACCGCGCCCTGACCGCGCTGTTGATGTGCCACCCTCATGGTGAGGTGTCGTTGTGGTCCGGCGCGGCAAGCTGCAGCAGCCGCTGGTGCAGGGCCTGCAGTCGGACGTGATACGGGCTATCGACAGCGAGCACCGCGCTGGCGGTCTCCAGCGTATCTATCGATTGCCGCAATTGGGCCAGCGCCAGGTTGTACCAGAGCCGCCCGTCGCCGGGATGCCGCTGTAGACCCTGCCGATAGCTGTGCACGGCCGCATCGAGTTGATCCTGGCGGACGTAGATATTGCCAAGCCGCAACCAGACCTCCGGCAGTCGTGGATGATCGGTGGCGAGCTGCCGGTATGCCACCTCGGCGTCGAGCAGGCGGGCTTCGCGTAGTGCCAGGTCGGCCTGATCGAGACGGTCCGACAGGCGTATGCCGGCATCCGGCGAGATCCTGGGCTGATGAACGCAGGCCATACAGAGGCAAGCCAGCAGCGGGATCAGGGTGCGCATGGCCGTCTCGCCAGCAGTTGCCCTGCCTGAAGCCCCAACGCGCGTGCCCGGCCCGCTGCCATCTCAACGACGTGGCATCCCCGCGGCTGCCAGCTGATGCGTGCCGGATGCAAGGGCGTGCACAGAGCGACGATGCGCCCGTGCGCATCGAGGTGCACGACATCGATTGGGAGGCTTAAGCCGACACTGTGGACACCGCGGCAGTCGGTAAACCACCAAGCCTCATCAGCTCGAAGTGCGCGCCGGCCCAGAAGCCCGCGTGCGCGCGCCCAGAAGCTTTTCGGTTGATGACACCGGGCAAACAGCAAGCGGCCGTCGGCGTCGACGATTTGTATGGCGCTATACATCGTGCAGAAGCTTCATCACGATGGGGAATGCCAGCACCAGGAAGGTGGTGGGAAAGATGAAGGCGACCAGGGGAAAAATCAGCTTGACCGGGGCCTCCATGGCGAGTTTCTCGGCCCGCTGAAAACGCTCGATACGCTGTTGGTCGGCTTGGATGCGCAGGGTGTTGCCGACGCTGCCCCCAGTGCGCTCGGCCTGCGCCAGCGCCGCGACGACGCTGGTGACTTCCCGCAGATCCAGACGGGCCGCCATGGCCTCCAGCGCCTCGATGCGGCCTGAGCCTGCCTTAATGTCACGGTTGACCCGCTGGATCTCCTGTTTGAGGAGCCCGTCAGGCCCGTTCTGGGTGGCCTGCAGAAGCGCGCCGGGCAAACTCAGACCCGCCTCCACCGCCATGGTGATGAAATCGAGATACGTCGGCAGCAGACGCACGATGGCGCGACTACGTTGCTTGCGGGCCTCGGCGAGCTTGAGAGCGGGCGCGACATAGCCGAACCCCACGGCTACCAGCGCCAGCGCAGGTGAAAAGCGGTCGACCGCAATCAGCGCCAGGGTGCTGAGGGTGCCAGCCAGTGTCGCAGCCAACAGGCGCAGCGCGAAATACTGTTCAGGCGTCATGCGGAAGTCCCAGCCGGCGTGGACCAGTTGGCGACGGATGCGCTCAATGGTTTCCACCGACAGGCCCCGCGCGAAGTAGTGTGCCAGGAAGCGCACCAGCGGCCAGACCATGCGCTCCGGCCAGGACAGGGGGTCCATGAATCGGCGGTCTACGTTGGGAAGGCTGTGCCGAAAGGCCAGCATTGACAACGCCATCAGGCCCACCGTGGCGGCGGCGAGTCCGGCAGCCAGCAGGGGAAGTTGCGGATCAGACATCAATGTTCACGATCTTGCGAATGAAGTGATAGCCAACGATCTCCATCACCGCGATGGCCGCAAGGGTGGCCCAGCCATGCAGGCTGTGAAGCAGGAAGGCCATGGCCTCCGGTTCCAGTTGGGTGAGGGCAAGTACGAGAAAGATCGGTAGCGCCGTCATCACCAGCCCCTGCAGCTTTCCCTGCGCAGTCAGGCTGCGAATCTTGCCCTCCATCTGCAGGCGCTTGCGGAGCGTGTCGGCGATCCGTTCCAGGGTTTCGGCAAGATTGCCGCCGACTTCGCGGGAGACCTTCATGGCGGCGGTGACCAGTTGTACTTCGACTTCGGGAATTCGGCGGTGGAGGTTGTCGGCCGCTTCGGCAAAGGCCAGCCCCACCCGCAGTTCCCGCAGCATCAGCGCCAGCTCCTGAGACAACGGTGCCGGCTCATAGGCCAGCACGGTTTCCAGTGCCTGGTTGAGGCTCAGCCCGGCGCGCATGCTGGTTGCGACCCCCATGAGTGCATCAGGAAGCTGTGCCACCACCTGCCGGCGGCGGCGTCGACGCATTAGCGTAAACACCAGCGGCGGCGACAGGCCGGCGGCCACGGTCAACAGCACGGCCAACAGCCAGCCGCCGCCCAACGTCATGACCATCAGCAACAGGCCGAGCAGAGCGGTGGCGTGCAGACGGAACAGCCGTTGCGGGTCGATAAACAGGAACAGTTGCGACAGGTTGCGCTCAGCCCGGTTCTGAAATGTACTGCGATAGTCCGCCCAGCCCTCGCGCAGGGTGCGCGCGCCGAGATAACACAGCGTTGCAGTGCCGGCAGCAGCCAGCAAGGCGAGAAGCGTCGGGGGGCTCACGCGGGGGGCTCCGCCGGTTCGAACAGCCGCAAGTCCACACCGATGCCGCGGCGGCCAAGCTGCTCGTAGAATTCCGGTACCAGCCCGGTGGCCTCGAAGCACCCCTGGACGCGTCCCTGGGCGTCATAGCCGGTTTGACGAAAACGGAATACCTCCGATAGCTGGATGCGGCCGTTCTCGATGCCCACCACTTCAGCGATGCTGGTGACCTTGCGCGCGCCGCAGGCAAAGCGGGTCTGCTGCACGATCAGGTGGACGGCAGAGGCCAACTGTTCGCGGATGGCGGTCACCGGCAGGTCCATGCCGGCCATCATCACCATCACCTCCAGCCGCGCCAGGCAGTCTCGCGGGCTGTTGGCATGCGCCGTGGTGAGCGAGCCGTCGTGCCCAGTGTTCATCGCCTGCAGCATGTCGAGAGCTTCGCCACCGCGGCACTCGCCCACCACGATGCGGTCCGGGCGCATCCGAAGGGCGTTGCGCACGAGATCGCGGATGCTGACCGCGCCGCGGCCCTCCTGATTGGGTGGGCGTGCTTCCAGTGATACCAGGTTGGGTTGGTACAGGCGCAGTTCGGCGGCGTCCTCAATGGTGACGATGCGTTCGGTAGGCGGAATGAAGTTGGATAACACGTTCAGCAAAGTGGTCTTCCCTGAGCCGGTGCCGCCGGAGATCAGCACGTTGCGACGATTGCGTACGGCCACATCGAGAAATGTGGTCATCGCCCGGCTGATCGAGCCGAAGCCCTGCAGATGCTCACCAGTCAGACGCTCCTGCATGAACTTGCGGATGGTCAGACAGGCGCCCCTGAGCGCCAACGGCGGTATCACTGCGTTCACCCGTGACCCGTCCGCGAGCCGGGCGTCGACCATCGGCGAGGCCTCGTCGATGCGTCGCCCGAGTGGCGAGACGATGCGCTGGATGATCGACTGCACCGCCGCATCATCGGTGAAACGGATGGTCGACCGGTGCAGTCGGCCGTTGCGCTCGTAGAAAATCTCGTCGGCGTTGTTGACCATGATCTCGCTGACTTCCGGTTCAGCCAGTAGCGGTTCCAGTGGCCCCAGTCCCACGGCCTCCGCCACCACCTGCTCTGTCAGCGCTTGCGTGTCGAGCGTGGCCGGTAGTGGCGGCCCCTGGTGCAAGGTCTCGCCGATCAATCTGGCGGTGAGAGCCCGCAGCGCGTCGTCGCTCATGGCGCTGACATCGATACGTCTGAGATCCATCTGCTCGTGCAAGGTGCGGCGTAGTCGCACGCGCCACAGGTGGTGCTCGCGGATGTCGGCTTCGTCTTCCGCCGGCGTGTGGGGTGACGGAGGGTCAGGCAGCCGATCCGGCATGACCTCGGCCGGAGCCGGCGCAGGAACGGGCACGGACGGACAGTGCACCCGGATCCGGTAGTCATGAATCTCGATGACATCGTCGGTGCGCAGCGGCCCGTACTGCTGGACCGCTTTGCCATTGACGCGCAGCGCAGCGACGCCTCGCAGATGCAACCCATCTTCGCCGGCATCGATGGAGGCGTGTCGCGGTGCCACCCGCCAACCGTGAAGCACCACATCATTGGTGGTGTCCCGTCCGATATGCAGTGGGATGTCGACATGCCAGCCCGCGCTGACCGGGGTGCCACGCGCTGTCGTTACCTGTACCTGAAACCCGTTCATTGGACCAAGGCCTCGTTCAGCGCTTCGCCGCCGGATAGTGTCTGCCGCAGATGGGCTTCTGCCGCCTGAAGTTCCGGGTTCGGATGACCGCTTCCGCGCTGCAACCGCGGGGTTACCGTCACCACCAGTTCGGTCCGCCGTTGGTTGAAGGCCTTCGAGCGGAATAGCGGTCCCAGGATTGGCAGGCTGCCCAGCCCCGGAAGCTTGTCGGCATTGCGAGTGTCACGGGCATCCAGCAGGCCCGAGAGGATGATGGTTTCGCCTGGACGTGCGGTGATGGTGGAGGTGGTCTCGCGCCGCAGTAGTCCCGGTACACCGTTGACCTGTACCGAGAAATCCACCGAACTCACTTCGGCCCTGATGCGCGACCGGATGTTGTGCTGGTGGTCGGCAACAGGTTGTATCTCGAGCTGGATACCGAACTCTCGGAACTCCACCACCGGCTGTCCGAACTCGTTGAGGATGGCGACGGGTAACTCGCCGCCAGCGAGGAAGGTGGCGGTCTCGCCACTGGTGGTGGCTAGACTGGGCGCCGCCAGCACGCGAGCGTGCCCTTCTTCCTCCAACAGTTGCAGTTCCGAGCCCAACACCGAGGTGATGCCGAGATAGCCGCTGAGCTTTTGCCCTCCGCTACCGACCGCCCCCAGCAGGTCCTGCAGTACGGCGCGGTCGCCGACCTCCGAAACCACTCCGAACCGACGATTGGGGATGAGATTGCCGACGATCCCCACCGCCGGCCCGGCGGCCGTGTCCTGCCAGCGAATGCCAAGATTGCGCTGATGGTTGCGGTTGACTTCCAATACGGTGACATCCAGCACCACGCTGTGTTCCACCGCGATGTTGAGCTCCGGCTCGACCAGGTTGATGGTCTGCGGAATGCCGCGCATCACCTGCTGAAACCCCTCAATGCGCGAACTGTCGATCGTGCCGCGCAGCAGGATGCGGTCGAGGTGGGGCGTGGCGATGACTGACGGATAATCTTCAAGCACGGCCTGCACCAACGCCATCGCATCGTCCGGGGCGCGGGAAAAGACACGCACGTCGAAGCGGTGGTGGCGTCCCGAGCCCGCCCAGATATCCAATGCCGAGCGGCCTTCCGACAGCCCTAGCAGTAGCAACTGTCCGTCGTCGAGCACGCTGGCCTTGGCCACGCTGTCGTTGCCTACTACCAGTCGGTCGATACTACCGAGGCGGCGGGTTTCCACTGCGCCGACGTACAGGTGTAGCGGCCGTCGGATGGCGTCGGTGTTCAGTACGGCGACCTCCGGAGCAGGTGCGGCCTTCTCGGACGTGGGCGTCGACTGCACCGAGACCCGGTAGCGGCGTGCTGGGGTGTCTGTTTGGCTCCAGACGGTGATGCGCGCCTCTCCGGGGCTGACACCGCGCAGCTGCAATTGCCGCGCGTCGTGGCGGGTGACCGTGACTACATCGGGCGGAATCACTTCGAAGCGGTCGATCTCGCGGTCATACAGGGTTGCCTGTCCGCCCACGCTGAGCGTTACGGTATCGACGTCGATGTCGCTGTCGGCGAATGCCGGCGCAGCGAGTACGTAGAGCGCCAGGCGGATGATCCGTGCTGCCGTCCGAATTGCGATCATGGACGTTGGGGAGCAGCGACTGCGTCTGGATTGGGTTGTGTGGCCATGTGCCGGCTCGGGGGGCGGGGCTCGAACGTCCGGAGGTGACGCTGCCCGCCAGGAACCGCATTGGAAAAGTAGAGATAACCGGGATGATGGCGCGGCTCACCGAAGTGAGGCCGGCCAGCTTCGCCGGCCGGCAGTGCCCTGTCGCCGGCGTTGCGCAGCAGGTAGTGCAGTCGTCCGACGGACTGCGCGTGGAGAATGCGCTCGGCGTCCGCCGCTGACACCGCGATGCTGATCAGTGTGTAGCGCCGCGCGTCTGCCGGCAGCGGTTGGAATCGCTGGTCGGATGCCCGCAACGGCTGCGGCCCTGCAGCGATCACGCGCACCCGTTCCAGTACGGGCTGCAGGGCGGTTTCGTGAAGTTGCGCTGCGCCATCGCGATCGACGAAGAGGTCCACATAGTCGCCAGGGACGAGCATGCCAGCGTGGTTCTCCAGCGCCGAGACCTCGAGGGTCAGGGCGCGGTCCCCCGGTGCCAGGAGGTCTGAAAAACGTTCCACCAAGGCGCCGGCGATGAAGTCACGCAGTAGCGGCTCCCCGCCGACCATCGGACGGCTGAGTACGCGGCCGCGAAGCGCCTTGTAGGCCTTTGGCGAAACGCTTCGATGCGACAGGTGACGGGCGGGAATCTCGCCAATGGCCATCGAGGTATCGTCGATGACCTCACCCGGCATGAGGTTGCGGCTCGCGACCACCACCGCGCGCATCTCGCCGTGGGCGAGGGCCGCTTCGGCCTTAAGGCGTGCGGCCTCGTCGGCAAGATAGCCGCGCATGACGACGTAGGCGAGGGCCCCCAGGGAGAGTGCGCCGAACAGCAAAATCCAGCCGATGTAGTCCCGGCGATTCATCTGGGATTATCGACAGTCAAAATGGCGACCAGCGTGATGTCGCCCCGTTGACGGACGGCTACGCTGGCCTGGGCAGTGGCCCCCTGGAGCACGAGACTGCCGCCGTCCGGACCCAGCCGAAGGGCTCCCGACCCCACCGGTTGAAAGCCCAGTGCGCGGAAGTGGTCGCGGTAGAAGGTCAGTTGGCGTTGTGCCGATGCGGTGCCGACGAACACCACGGTGCGGCTGCGCCGTCCCCCGTCTTCGGCATCCAGCCACTGATGCAGGTGGGTACCCGGCAGCCGCGGCAGGGCGGCGGGCTCAGTCACGGGTGTGTCGGCAAGTGTAGCGAGGCTTGCGAGCCCTCGGGTGCCGCCGGCGGCGGTGGGCTGCAGTTGAACCGTGAATAGCCGGCGCCCCTGCAGATGCGATAGCACCTGCCAACGTCCGCTGTTTCGCGTGCGCAGGCGCCCCTCCCACTGGGTCTGCAATGCGGTGACAACGTCCTGTGGCGATTCCGCGGAGCGGAGGGCGAACAGCTGCGTGGCGTGCCCGTTCAGCCGCAGTGAATCGCCCATCGCCTGCGACTGCAACAGCTCCGGCCAGGGTGGCAGCCGCCCGGCGTTGGCCACGAGACTGATCAACAGACCCAACATGAGCCCCGCGCTCTGGCAGCTGCGGTGAGGATTCATGGCTGCGGTACCTGCGGACCAACGCGGGCGGGTGGCAGTGGCTCCAGCGTGACGTGCCCGAACCGCAGGCGGTCGCTGTCGAGCTCTTCGGCGATTGGCGCATAGGCGACGAATTGCTGCACGTTGTCGACGGCACCATTGTCAAGAAACTGCTGCGGCAGCAGGCCGGATATCAGGTGCTGCGCGTGGGCGGTACCGCCGGCGGACCAGGTGCCGGTAAACAGCGCTGCCCGGCGTTCGAGTTGCAGATGGTCGAGGGCGTCGAATGGCAACTCGAACACCGCCTGCATGGGGGCGAGTCGCACCTGAACGGCGGCTTCCGTGATGCCGTCGGTCGCCAGATCAAAGCGGGTGACGGCGCCCAGGGTTTCGATGGCGGAATCCACTGCGCCGACCATCCCTGCCGGGGTCGCTGTGCTAGTGCTGACGGCGGTGTAGGAGACCGAATCGCCTTCGTCTCGGTCGCGAAGCAACATGTGATTGTCGCCGCCGGGTAAGGCCAGCAGGAAGGGGTCGGCGCGGAAGCTGTCGGGTGTTTCTGCGCTGATCTCGTCATCGTCATGGCTGAACAGGCGCAGGTCGATTTCGGCTGCCAGTACGGCATCGGCTTTCACTACATCGGCAGCGCCCGGGCCGGCGGGTTTCGCGGCTGACCAGACACTGCGTTCCCAAATCGCATAGCGCGCTGCCAGCTCCATCCCCTGCTGCTGGTAGAGCAAGCCGCCGAGTAAACGGATGAGCACCATGAGCGGCACGATCAATGCAGCCAGCACCACCAGCAGTTCAGTCAGGGCCTGCCCTTGCAGACGAACGCTCAGGGGCATGATGGTGGCTCCGTGAAGGTGCCGGTTGTGGTGTCGAAGCCTTTGTCGCCGGTGGCGATGAGACAATCGCAGAACAGCGTGCGATGAATCTCGGCTTCAGAGGCGCCGTCGTAGCCCATGTCGATGCCGCTGCCGACGATGTGGCCGGGCAGTTGATCACGGTGTTGCGCGTGAATGGAGCCCGCCTTCACGGCCTCCTTCTCAGCCCACGGCGGCACTTTGCCGTGGCGTTGCAGTTCGCCCTGCCATGCCTGGTAACCCTGGACGCCCAGCGCCGCCCCGCTCAGTACCCAGCTCTGGCAGCTGCTGTAGTTGCGAAAGCGGCGAACCAGCATTGCATGCTCGCAGGCGGGGAGTGACGGGGCGCCCTCCAGCAAGGCATCCAGACGTTGGAGATAGGGGTTGGGGTCCTTCGGCATGGCATCCGGGCAGCCCGGCGCGGGCAGTCCGGCCGTGGCCGTGTGCAGGGTGCCGAGCAGTAGGCCGAACGCAAGCTGGCGTGACGGTCTCTCGTGGAATGTCATCCTGTGCCTGACCATGCCTCAGCCCTCCGGACGCGCCACAGCGCCGTCGGAGACAATGGCGCTGGCAGTGAGCTTTTCGGTATCCGAAAGATCCACCAACCTGACCTGCCAGAACGGGTTGTACAGGTTGCCGTACTCCACCCGGTTGTCGGCGCGGCGCCAACCGTCGAGGTCGGTGGGACGCATGAAGTAGACCTCGGCCTTGGCCACAGCGCCTGCACGTCCGCCGGCCAGTCCGCCGGTTGCCCGAGCGTCGAGGTCATCCACGATCTCGCCACCCGACGCCGCCAACAGTTGGCGTTGTGAGGCGATGCGGTCTTCATCCTTGATGTAGAGCGCGATGACGGCGGGGCCGCGGTTGCGGGGGGTGTCGTCGAGGAGGGCGTGAAACGGCTGCAATCCACGGATGCTGGCGACGCGGTTGTGTACGTGGTCGCCGCTGATCGGGTTGGGGCTTTCGCTGGTGAGCAGTGCACTTGCCGCTGTCCGGTTCCGCCACGCACCGTCCCCCCAGCGTTGCGGATCACCCGCCCTATGGCTGAAGTGGTAGTCGAAACGGGTGACACCGGACCGGCTCTCATCGAGCGCATGAGCGGCACCCCAGGCAAGGGGGATCTCCGGAAGATCCCAGCATTCTTCACCGACAACGACGTCGACGCAGAACTGCACGTACTGCGACACCGTATCCATCGCGGCCCAGTCCCAGCGATAGGTTGAGTCGCCAGGATCAACGTCGCGGATAAAGTCGGTGCCGCCGAACTTCGGTGTGCGGGTACGGATCTCGAGACCGACTCCCCACGTGGCACTGAAGGGCGCATCCCACTGATAGCTGCGATTGGCGGAAAAGGGGTCACGTGAATCGATGACCACCTGCTCGAACTCGCGAAAGCGCCGGTTTGCCAACTGCGCATCGGCATCATCGCTGCCGATCGCCTGCAGCGTGTTCTGCTGCCCGATCTGCTCGTTCCACTCTGCCAGCAGGCTGGCCGCTTCAGCGAGCGAGTAGTCGCCTGCGGCCATGACCGACCGTGCGTCTGGGTCGTTGCGCCGGCCGATGTCGGCGCTGAAGGACGACAACTGCAAGACGATGCTTTGATGGAAAAGCCGTTGCACGTCAGACAGCAGACCGATGACTTGATCATTTATTGGAATCACGACCGCTGCAGCCTGGTCAATGATCTGCCGGTTGGTCGCGGCCGCCGTGCTTACGCTACCGGTGATGGCATTGATGCCGGGGATGAACTGGCCGATGGTGTTGGCGTTACGCGCGAACTGATCCATGCTGGCGGCCCAGGCGCTGAGCCCCACCATCTGCGCGATACCCACCTGGTTGGCCGCCATGGCGCGATTGGTATAGGCGATGAAGTTGAGATCACGCGCCACCAGCCCGGCAGTGCTGTAGGCGACATGATCGGCGGTGTTCTGCAACCGCATACGATCGCTCAGCAACGCCCCGGTGTCGTACAGCACCCACATCGCCAGCAGCACGGCGCCGATGAACAGCAGTGTCATCGGCATGACCTGTCCGCGCTGCTTCCTCGGCATGCGGCTGCTCGATCCTGGCGAGGTGCCGTCAGCCGCCCTCGTCACCCGCGATGTCGCGATTGGTGTAGTTGCCGAGCCCCGTATCAGCCTGTGCTTCGGTCAGCGCGTCCTGTGCGGCTTGTTCCGCAGCCTCGGTGCCGTCGGTGTTGTCCTCACCTGCCACTTGCGCTGCCATCTGCGCAGTCTGGCCGCGGACGGCTTGGCCAAAGTAGGAAAATGCCGCAATCGCGGCCAACGCGATCAGGGCCACAATGATGATGTATTCGACCATGCCCTGGCCCAAAGTGGTGATACGTGCGGATGTGCGCATGTCGGCTCCTCCTTCCATGAAGATCGTCGTGGTGCCTGCGTCGGGCGTCTATCGATGAGGGTCCGATGCTAGACGCCATTGAGTGCGATGTATGTCCCTAAAACGTGTGACAAACGGTCTGTTTTGATGTTCTGAGCGTGATGTCGTCGGGATTGACATCTTCGTGTCAAGGCGATAAGTCCCTCTAGCAGTGGGTTCGGGGGCGGCGTGCATGAACCGGTATCGAGGGTGCAGTTCCAGGTGGCCGCCGTGCAACAAAAATGACAGGGAGAGTCAGAGTGAAACCGGTATCCGCAGTTTTGGGTGACCGCCCGTCACGTCAATTTATGGATTGGGTCAAAAAGCTGGCGCGTGGATACACGCTTCAGTGGTGTCGTGATCACCGCGCTTTGCGTCTATTCCTCCAGGCAGCGCCCCCACCGAAATTGGTGCTGGCGAACTTGAGCAACATCACCGATTCCGAAGTCTCACTGTTACGGGATCGTGTTGCCGGCGAAGAAGGCGTTACCTTGGTAGCGGTCGGTAGCGCCCCGCAACAATGCTCGTTGGCGCTCAGGGCCGGGGCTGACGGCTTCATACTCACGTGCGAACCGGCCGAATCTGCACGCGGCCGCCTACAGGCGGCCGTCCGCGGTGAAATGGTGTTATGTGCCGAGGCCGTCGCCGCACTACAAACCCAGTTCGAAACGTATCGCATCCGAACCAATGCGATTGCGGAAACACTCTCGCGGCGTGAGGGTGAGGCGCTGGCGTTACTGTGCCGCGGCGCCCCCCTGCGGACCATCGCGCAGCAAATGGGTGTGACCTACAACACAGCGGTGACCTACATCCGTCGCGCCAGCGAGAAAGTGGGCGCAAGTTCGCGTATCGAGTTGACGCGCTTCGGCTTTCAGATTGGCATCGAGCGACTTCGACCTTCGGCATCCGACAGCGATGACGATACCCCGCACGCCGGATGAGCCTCCGCGCCCAATGTAACGGACCTCGACCGATAGGGGACGACATGATTTCAGGAAAGCGTTCAGGATCACGATCACGCGGCTCGTTCAGTCCGGCGCAGCGCGGCGCCGCGTTGTATCAATACGCCTTCATCACCGGCACCATGGCGACCGCGCTCGCGGTGCCGATCGGGAATCCTCCCCAGTCCGCCATCGAGCGCCTGACCAGCGCCGTACAACAAGAGCAGAGCGGCTTTCTCTATGTTGCCGGGCTGCCAAGCCTGCCGCGCGGAGACGCGCTGGCGAACGGCCTTCAGACCGAAGGTGGCGGGCTCGGTGGCGGCAGTGACGGTGGCGGAACAGGTGCAGGGGAGGGGGACCCCGGATACGACAGTGGTATTGGAGACCAGGGCGGCACTGGCGGCGCTGGCGGTGACAGTGAGGGCGGGAGTGACAGCGGCAGCGATCCCGGCTCAGGCACCGGAGACGGGACTGGCAGCGGTGAAGGCAGCGAGGGCGACGACAGCGGCGTTGGCGATGATGGCGGTGGGGGCGAGGGTGGTGATACCTCGGGTGGTGACGGGTCCGGTTCGGGTGATGGCGATGACAACGATGTGACCGATGGCGGCGAAGGCAGCGACCACGGGGGGCCGCAGTACTGTGCAACCGGGGGTGGCGGGGCATCCTCCCCTGCCATTTCCGGCAGCGGCATCACCGGCGCCACCATCCCGGTGCCCGGCGCGCTGCAAACGGCGGCGCTGCCGGCCACCCATGTCGGCAATCCCATTCATGTTCTGACCGGCAACAAGTACCAGCGCGAGGCCGACATTGCCTTGCCGGGCCTCGGCCTTGCGTTCGAACGCCACTACAACAGCCGTTCAAATTTCACCGGCGTACTGGGCAAGGGGTGGCGGCACAGCTTCGAAACCACGCTGGTTGACGATGGCGATCGCATCACGCTCTGGCAGGGCGATGGGCGGCGTATCAATTTCATATCGACACGGGAAAGCAACCAGGTAAGACACTATCGGGCCCAACTTCGAGCCGACGGCCAGCTGGTCGCCGGGCCTTGGGGCTATGAGTGGCGGTGGCATGACGGGACGCTGCTCACCTTCTCAACGGCGGGCTATCTCGAATCCCAACGCTTCGCTGATGGCCGTCAGCTCAGTTTGATCCGTGATCGGCAAGGGCGGCTGTTGCGGATTCAGAATGCTCAGGGTCAGGGGGTCGCGCTTGAATACGATCGGCACGATCGGCTGCAGGCTGTGACGGATTCATCCGGGCATGTCACGCAGTACCGCCACGACCGCCATGGTCGGCTGATATCGGTGCTCTCGCACGACAAGCCGCGACGCCGGTATGCCTACGACGATCCATACGATGCCTACAATCTGACCTCTATCCATGTCTCGCACGGAAGTCGCGAACGCCGTGTCGGCAGCTGGCGCTACGACCGTCAGGATCGCGCTATCCGCTCGGTGCCAGCCGATGCGCTTCGGCGGGTTGATCTGCGCTTCGTCGAGGGTGGCACCGAAGTCACCGATGTGAGCGGGCGCACCAGCACCTACCGCGCAGGTCGTTCGGCGGGCGTCCCGGTGGTCGCGGCCATTGATGGCCCAGGGTGCTCGCCCTGCAGCGCTGGGGGAAACCTGCGGTATGCCTACAACGCGCGTGGGCAGGTGACGCAGATTGCCCGGGCCGACGGCGCTACAAGGGTCTACGGCTACGACAGTCTGGGGCGTTTGACGCAGGTGCTGAAGCAGTGGGAGGGTGATCAGCAGCAGGTGTTAGCGCGCCTCACGTATGTCGGTGACCGTCAGGCGATTGCAACCGCCAGTATCCCCAGCATCAAGCCGGGTGCCGAGCGGACGATCACGGTGGTCTATGACGCGCAGCAGCAGCCGGTGGCGTTCAACGAAACCGGCTTCTCGCCACGCCCGGAAGGAGGCTTCACGGCGGTTTCGCGCACTCGCGGGGTCGATGCAGACACGACGGTGGCCGCATCGGGTGGTCAGCGTGTGCAGCCGTCGGTGGACGACACGCCGGTGACACTGGCACACGATGCTGCCGGGGCGGTGTCGGCCATCCGTTACGCCGACGGTGGGGTGCTGCGCGTACTCGGGCGAAACACGGACGGGCGGGTATCGGGCATTCAGCTTGATGACCAGCCACCACTCGCCTTGCAGTACGACTCGGCAGGTCATCTGTCGGGCGTCAGCAGTGAGCAGGGCCGGATCCGCTTCCGTTCGACGGCCGCCCTGAGCAGCACGATGGGAAACGTTGACGGCGCCCCCGCCCACTTGATCGCCCTGGCGGACGGAAACGGCAATGTCACCGAGTACGGGCTGGATGACTTCGGGCGCAAGGCGTTCCAGCGCTCTCCCGATAGCGGGCTGACCCGCTTCGAATACGACCGCATGGGCAGCCTCCGGCGCAAGGTCGCCGCGGATGGAAGCGCGGTGCAGTTTGCCTATGACGCTGCCGGCCGTATGGCCTCGGCCACCTTTGCGGCGGGTGCGGCGCACTTTCAATGGGATGCGGGCAGCGGAGTGTCTCGGCTCGTCGAAGTCCGAACGCAACAAGGCCGGGAGCGCTACCACCGCGATGCAGACGGACGCGTGACGCGACGTGTTGATGAGATTGGCGAGGTTCGTTTCAGTACCCGCTATCGCTACGGCAGCCGGGGGCGATTGGTGGCGAGACAGCTGCCGGACCAGCGATGGATCACCTACCGGTATGACGATGATGATAGCCAGCCCGGTCGGCTGTCGGGCCTGTACCAGGCCCGGCCCCTGCGTCGAGATCGCCCGCTGATCACCGGCCTCGATGTGGCGCCGACCAGCGGGCGTATGGCTGCCTGGACAGCGTTCAACGGAGTCACTACCACCGTCGCACGAGCGGGCGGGCAACTGCGTGGCCTTCAGGTCTCCGGCCTGCATGACTTTACCTACCACTACAACGCGCGAGGTAAGCTCACGGGCATTGATGATGGTGGACGCATCCTGAAGCGATTCCGTTTCAACGCGCACGGCTGGCTCGACTTTGCGCTGACGCCCGAGGCCTTGTTTGGTTATCGCTACGACAGCAACGGCAATCGTACCCGGTATGTGATTAACGGGCGGCAGTTGGAGTACGGCTATGCCGATACCAGTAACCGCCTGCAAGGCGCCGCCTTCCGACACACCGGCTGGTTTCCGCCGCTGGCATTGGAGGTCGGTGATGCAGCGCGAGCCGGGTGGCGCCCCCGATCGACAATGCGCGCGGTCAGCCACGGGCCGGGCGGGGAGGTTGAGCAGCTCGGCGACCTTCGGTTCTACCGCAATGCCAACGGCCAGATCCAGGAGGTCTGGCGCGGACATCACCGCATCGCGCGATATGCCTACAACAGCCGAGCGCAGCGTACTCGCAAGACCCACTTTGATACTCAAGGCCGAACTCTGGAAGAACGCCTGTTCCTGTATGAAGGCGACCATCTGTTGGCGGAGGCAGATGCGGACGGCACCATCCTTGCGCAGTATCTCTACCTCGGGCATCACCCGGTGGTCATGCTGCTGGGCGACCAGACCTATGCCATCCACACCAATCACCTCGGCGCACCGATCGCGGTTACCGATGAAGCGCAAGCAGTGGTTTGGCGCGCGCGGTATGACCCGTTCGGGCGGGCCGTGGTGAATGACGATCCGGATGCGGATGGTCAGCGCCTCTCCCTCCCGCTGCGGCTTCCCGGCCAGTACGAAGATATCGAGACCGGGCTGCACTACAACCATCACCGCTACTACGACCCCGACCTCGGGCGATACCTGTCATCCGACCCCCTAGGCCTGGTGGCGGGGCCCAACCCCTACACCTACGCCAACAACGACCCGATCAACCACATCGATCCGACGGGGCTGATCCTGTTTGCCTTTGATGGGACGGGGAACTCCGACCCGCCTAGCGAACATTCAGATATCACCAATGTCGTGCGCATTCGGGACAGCTATCGCGATCCAGCGGACATCGGCAGACCCTATTACTACATCAATGGGCCAGGAACCGATACGCCATGGGAGATGGAAGGGCAGCCGCTTCTGGATGGAATGTCGGGCGAAAGCATGCCGTACCGCGTTGAGTACATGGCAGAAAAGTTCTTCGACTACATTGATGTTCTGCGTTGGCGGAAGAACTATGGATTCGAGTTCGATATCGATACTGTCGGGTTCTCGCGTGGCGCAGCGGCCGCGCGAGTCTTCGTCAACATGATCCATCACTTCCTCGCAAGCTCAGAGGGGGAGTTCCTCTACAACGCATTTCCGCTGGAGATCCGTGAGCCGGACCGGGGTGGCGGGCATCGCTATATCGACTTCACCAGCGGCCGCGCGAAGCGGGCACGAGAGCACCTCGCAAGCTACTGCTTCGTCCCAAACCTCCGATTTCTCGGTCTTTTTGACACTGTTCCGCATTACAGTCCAGGGGACGCCACGGGCGATATTTCTGGAGTGAGTCAGTTTGACGACCTCCGCCAGATCGATCTAACGATTCCATGGTCCGTGCAGTCCGTCGCGCATGCGGTGGCAGTCAACGAGAATCGACGTGACTTCCATGGCGTCTCTATTCACCATCGCTACGATCCGTCACTGAACACTGAGCGCCGAAAGGAGTTGGGCTTTATCGGGGCGCATTCGGATATCGGGGGCGGCTATGGGGAAGGGGACCTGTCCGATGTGGCGTTCATGTGGATGGTGCAGCGTGCTGAGAGAGCAGGGGTCAATATCGATCGCAGCCACATCTCTCACGATGATCAGCAGTGGCACGTTGTAACTCAGCCGGTGCTTCACGACAGTGTGGGGGTCTCTCCGGGATATGCGCCAGATAACTTCGCATTTCGACCGGGACGCAACCTGAAGTTCCTGAATGATGTCGATGAGGTTCCACAGCGGGAATGGCTCGGCTTCGGAATGCCGTATCAAGCCACATTCGCGTACCACGACCACCGGTTTCTGGTTGACGAGTGGTGTTTCTCTGATTGCCAGGAGTACGCCAAGATTGACGGAAAGTGGAAGCGCAACGATTTGGGAGGGGAACGTACGATGGTCGGTGCTGTCGACGGCGTTCGGTACAGCGCGTTTCTTCGTGATGCGTACGGTCTCGAAATCGAGATCAAGACGCCAGATCGTGAATAAGCCAAACCGGGTGCCGGGAGAAAGTCATGAAGAAAAAGCTTGCGGCAATTTTGATCGTGTTCATGATCGGCGTCATGGCGGCCGCATCGAGCTGTGTCGGAAACTATGCGGTTTACGCGCACAACATGGAGGAAAACGCGATTCTGCTGCTCAAGGTTGGCGAGCACGGAGTGGAGAATACGATTGACTTTCAAGAGCGTCCGGGAGAGGAGTATCCCATCATTGCGAGGCTGCAACCTGGGCTAACCGGCGATGCCGCCTACTGGCTAGGGAGGTTCAACGGCTACAAGGTGACGTTGCCCCTAAAGATGGAAGTGGTTTGGCAGCTAGCTGAAAGGAGTGAGTGTAGGGTCAACAGAGCCGACGCGTCGTACTCGGGCGGCTACGAAAGGCGCGGCTGCGAATGGTCACCAATCCCGGGCCAGATTTACCGCAAGGAAGTTAACCTGTTGCCACTACGGGGCACCGCCGCCTTCTGGAAATCCGGCTTGCCCAACCCCACTACCCTATTCAGCAGCTACTCGTTGACGGTGAACCTCATCTTCAACGAGGACCAGCTCGATGTGGAGGCGGAAGCCTGGGCCAGCAACCCATGGAATTAACCTTGGAAGTGGCGATCAGGGTCTACCTTCGTATTTCCCAGCTGATCTCAGCACCCGATCCTCGGCACTACCGCCCGAGTGTCGTCGCCTACTTCAGGGACATACAGCGAAGTTCGGTGCAGCTAGCCGTGGGAACTCTCTGCCCAACCTCGCGGGTTAACGCCGTCGTCCGCGTCGCGGTTGCCGCGTGCTTCGATGCACATTCGACACACCAGGAGTCTCCATGACTGAGGCACCCGCTTCATCACGTCAGGATCCCGCGCGCATCGCGGTCAAATGTTATGGCGGCAAGGCAGCGCTGTCGTGGGAGAACGACGAATCACGAGCCGGTGACGAGTTCCGGGTCTCGGTGCAGGGAGCGCCTGCGGTGGCGCCGCAGAAGTACGACTGGGGGCAGAAGATCGTGCTGCAACTCACGCAGGCAGAGTGTCTCAACGTCCTCGCGGTGTTGACCGGATTGCGTCCCCGATTTGAAGCGCGGGCGCATGGCACGGAGAACGACAAATCGTTCGCGATCGAAGTGCAGGCATCCGGAAAGTTCTACGGCAAGGTCGCTCAGAAGGACCGTGGGCTATTCGGGGTTCCGATCGAGTCCGCCGACGCGGTCCGGGTGGCCGGGCTGATCTGCCGTCAATTGGTGAAGAACCAGCCCTGGCTGGACGCGAACGGCTTGCAGAATCTCCTGCGAGGCGTCATGCAGGCGACGCAGCGGGCGCAAATCAGACCGAGTGAATCTGTCTCGGCAGGGTGAAATTGTCCCCATATTGAGGGACATACATTTCCGGAAATCCTGATTAGCATCTGTTGGTCGATTTCGGGGAACTCATGATGCTCAAACGAATGCTGCCGGGGGCGCTTGTCCTGGTTGTCAGCGCTTCCGCCGCCATGGCCGATGACGACGCGCGTGCGGCCATGCAACGTGCCCTCAACGCCGAAGTGCTCGCCGCGCCGTTTGATCCCGGTGATGTCAACAAGGCCAAGGCATACGCCGACGCGGCGATCAAGAAGGACATCAAGCCAGTGGTGGTGGCGCCGACCTACTGGCGACCCGGCTGGACCTGTGGGCACCTCACGCGCTACCGATACTACCGGTATCGCGACTACCGAAACTGCGTTTATCACCATCGTTATTACGGCCGCTACTGGTAGTGGTCCGGGCGGTGCGGTGTGCGCCGCTCAAGATTTCAAACGGGAACAGGGAGATCACCGTGATGAGTACAGTCGTGTTGAAGTCGGTTTCATGGATGGCGGGGCTGATGGCGCTGTCGTTGCTGAGCGGCTGTGCCGCGACCAGTGTGGCGCTCGGCAAGAAGGACCTGGAGGTTCAGGCCAAAACCAGTACGTCGGTTTTCGTCGACCCGGTCAGTCGCGACAAGCGCTCGGTCTATCTCGACGTTCGCAGTGGCGTGATGGAGTTCGACCGAAATGCCTTTTCGCGTTTCGTTCGCGAGCAGTTCGCCGCGAGTGGCAAGGGTTACCGCATTGTTGACGATCCCGATCAGGCGCACTTCCAGATGCTGGTCTACGTGCTCAACCTGGAGAAGGCAAATCTCAGCGCGGCGCAGTCTGCTCTGCAGCAGGGATATGTGGGGGGCGGTGAAGCGATTGCGGGTGGCGTGGTCGGCGGCGTGATCGGCTCCAACACGGGCAACACCTGGAGTGGCGCCGCCATTGGCGCGGTCGCCGCTTCAGGCGTGTCGATGGTCGCCAACGCGCTGGTCAAGGATGTGACCTACATGCTGGTCTGCGACGTCTCGATTCGTGAGCGTGTCCGCGACGGCGTGATGGTGCGGCGCGATACCCAACTCAACAATCAGGTTTCAGACAGCGGCTCGAGCCTGTCGCGTGTCTCCGAGGTGACCGATCGCAAGGACTATCGCACTCGCATCGTCACCACCGCCAACAAGGCCAATCTCGAGTTGGTCGAGGCTGAGGATCTGATGTTCCAGAAGACGGCATATGCGATGGCCGGCTTCTTCTGATCATCGCTCAATCGTGTAGAGCAGATCCGCCCCCGAGGCGACGCCGGTTTCGGTCTGCAGCTTGAAGCCGCGGCCGATGTCGTAGAGCAGCCGGAAGATGTGACCGGGCTGGAACAGTCCGACGCCGTAGCTCACGTAGAGCTTGGGCGACAGGTATTTGCCGATGGTGATCTTGGCGGCCTCGGCGTCTTCGCCGGGTCTGGCGCCGATGGAGATGTCGTCTATCCGCAGATTGCCCTTCAGTCGCTGAGCCAGGAAGTCGCTGCCGGACAGGCCGAGCGACAGCGCGGCGCCGGCCAAGGCAGCCTGGTCGTCGCCACCGCCGCTGGCGCTGAGGTCACGTCCGAGGATGAGCCAGGACAATTGCTGGTCCTGTGGCATGCCCGGCGACGAGAACAGGGCGAACTCGGGGGCGTCGAGGCGGCCACGCACCGATACGCCCACTTCGATGTCATCGCGGGGTGCGCGGGTGGCACGGATCTCGATGGCCGGATCGGTGATCGGTCCGCCGGTGAACAGCAGCCGTCCAGTCTCGATACTCAGGTCCTGCCCGTAGGCCTGGTAGCGACCGCTGACCAGGCGAATTTCACCACGCCCGGTGGCCGAACGGCCGGGGGATTGCCGGGCATTGATCTGGCCGCTGAGTTTCGATTTCAGCCCGAAGCCGTCGAAGCTCACCTTGTCGCCGAGCGCGACGGTGACGTTGGCGTGAAGCTCCAGCAGCGAGCTGGTTTCGGTCGCGTCGGCACGGATGATGACCTGGTCGCTGCTGGGGGCGAGGCCGCCTTCGAAGCCGCGCGGTGTCAGCGTGGCACGGGGCACGTCGACGCGGCCGGTGACATCCAGCCGGCGTCCGGCGAAGCGAACCTCAAGGTCGGGGCTGACCCAGACGCGGGCGTCTGCAAGGTCGACCAGTTGGGCCTCGTCGCCTGTGATCGTGAGGATGAGATCGGGGTTGTCGCTGTCGAGCGCCACGGTGCCATCCACCGCCAGCGTGCCGCTGCCGGCGGTGGCGCGTGCGGTGATGTTGGCGAGCTCGCCCGGCCGTGCCTGCAGCCGGGCCTGGAGGTCGGTGAGGGTGATGCCCGGGGTGACGAGGTAGATCTGCGGCAGATTCAGTTCGACCTGCCCGTCGAGCACCGGCTGTCCGAGGGTGCCGGTGGCGTGCACGTCGGCATTGAGCGCACCTTCCAACTCGCGGAACTCGGGGCTCAGCCGGTTGATCCAGCTGAGGTCATCGAAGCGCGCTTGCAAGCGGGCATCGACGCTGCGGGCCAGCCAGTCGAGGCCGGGGCTGCCGGTGCCGGTGATACGAATGCCGCCCTGCGAGGTGGGGAGGTCAACGTCCAGGGTCAGGCCTTCGGCACCGTCGAGAACGCGGATATGGCCGGGGCGGAATTCGATGGCGGCCTGGCGGCCGATGTCGAGTCCGCCGGCGGCGGTCTGCAGGTCGATATCGAGTGTTGGTGCGGCATCGCCATTGATGGCGATATCGGCGTGCCCGGCCACTTCACCTTCGAGCCGCCATCGGGGTGGCAGGAAAGCGGCGATCACACCGTAGTCGAAGCGTTCCAGATCTGCCCGGGCGCGGGTGCGATCGGGGGCAATGTCAGCGTTCAGGCACAGCCCGACCTGGGCAGGAGGATCGCTATCCCAGCAGGCCGGCGCCAAGGTGCTGGCGGCGGCTGAAAGACGCAGGTCAGCCGGTGCGCGCAGGGCCAATGCCGGCAGGCGGTCGGGTTTGAGGTCGGCGCGGGTCAGTTGACCACGCCAGGCCAGGGTTTCCGGATTCAGCGCACCCGACAGCTGCAGCTCAAAGGCCCCCTGCGGTAGCTCGGCGACGAGCGACAGTGTGTGCTCACCGGTGCGGCCGCGCAGCTCGGTCCGGATTGCGGTGACGGTGGCAGCGCCGCTGATATCTGCCAGATCCAGGGTCAGCTCCATGGGGCCCTCGGGGGCCAGCAGGCCCGCGAAGTTCAGGCGGCCGGTCTGGAGGCGGTCGGCCCAGGCGATGTCACTACCCTTGCCCGAGAAGCGGACGCTGGGGAAGGACGGGGCCCCGTTTATCTGTGCCTGAAGCTGCAGGGTGCCGGACAGGTCGGGCCACAGCGCGGTGAGGTTGGGGCTGTCCAGCGTGGCTGTCAGGTCGAGCCGTGGCCATGCGGTGCCGGTGGCGCTGATGCGGCTCCTGCCCTGGCGCAGCTCTGCGGAAGTCAGGGTCAAGGTCTCGCCTTGCCAGCCGCCGCGTGCCGTCAGGCTGAGAGGATAGCCGCGCAGGGTGCTGTCGCGGATGTCAGCACTGAATTGCAGCGGGTTGTCGGCGTTGAGGCCACCTTCGGCGTGTACTGCGCCGGTGATACGGCCGGGCCAGTCGGGGAGCACCGCGGCGAGGTCGAGATTGTCGACATCGGCCTCGATGTCGAGCAGCAAGGCGGGATCCCAGGTGACGGTGCCCTGCGCTAGTGCGCTGCCGTCGAGCGCGCGGATTTCCAGCGGCGCCAGTTGCAGATGCGCCGCGCTGCCCGTGCCGTTGAGGGTGATGTCGCCCGCGTAGTCGGGGGTGGACAGATCACCTTTCATGGCCACGGTATACGCCGACAGGTCGCCGTCGATGACCAGATGGCCGACACCGCTGCGCACCTGCGGGCTATCACCCACCAGGGGCCATTGCAGGTTTTCCCAGCGGGTATCGGCGTTGAAGCTGCCGGCGTAAGCGTAGTGGCCGCTGGCTTCGAGCTTGAAGGGTGCTGCCAGCGCCAGTGCATCAAGGGTGATCTGCTGCGGGCTCAAGCGGGCGTCGGCCACCAAGGCGACCGGCCCGGTCATGTCGTTGCGGGCGGTGAGTCGGGTGATCCGCACGCGCTCGCCGAGCCAGCTGGCCTGAAGCTCGATGTCCTCCACGGCCTGGGTGGCGCCGTTGCGGTCGGTGACACTCAGTTTGGCCACGGACAGTGCGCGCAGCATGACGTTCACCGGCAGCCGTGACGGCGGTGGTCCGCCATCGCTGGGTTGGTCGCTGTCGGAGGGCGCCGGTATCAGGCGAACATCCACCTCTGCCGCGCTGAGCGCATCCACCTGCGCCCGCAGCGCGAGCAGGGCCAGCGGTGACCACCGTATGCGCAGCTGGCGGATATCGACTTCCACCGTCGGTGTGCGCACCGCCACCTGATCCAGTAGGAGGGTGCCCAGAAGGTGTCCCTTCGGCTGCACCTTGCCGATCTCGACCATGCCATCGGTGAGGCCACTGACGCGATCAAGCACGAACTGGCTGCCGGCCTGTGACGACAGCAGCCAGAGCACGCCCACCACCAGCAGTGCAGGCAGTGCCAGGAAGAAGCGACCGGTATGTCCGAGCACGTGCTTCACAGGCCGACCCTCACGCCGATATGCAAGCGCAGGCCGTCGTCGGGCCGATCGATCGGATACCCCACGTCCAGCTGAACGTAGCCAATCGGCGCGCGGTAGCGCATGCCCAGGCCGACGCCCTGTAGCAGGCGCGGCCCCGGATCGTTGTCGACGCCGCCGACGTCATAGAACACCGCTGCCCCCCAGTTGCCCCACACCGTCTGGTTGATCTCGGCGCTGGCGGTGGTGAGGTATTCGCCGCCCACCACTTCACCGGAATCGTCGCGTGGGCCAATGGTGCGGTAACCGTAACCCCGGACGCTCTGGTCACCACCGGCGAAGAATCGCTGCGAGGCCGGGAGCTCGTTGAAATCGTCGTTGAAACTGGCGCCCAGCTCGCTGCGCAGCAGCAGGCGCGCACCTTCCCACAGGGGCAGGGCGCCACGGAGCTGTACCGAGGTCTGCAGAAAGGTGGTGGTCGACAGTGCTGCCGTATGCGCACCGTGGACATCGGCAAAGAGGCTCCAGCCGCGCTGCGGGTGGATGGCATCGTCGAGGCTGCTGCGGTTGAGCGACAGGCCCGGGATCAGCAGGTCGCTGCTCTGTTGCTGCTCACCCAGGTCGGATTCTTCGTGTTCGAAGTTCAGGTACACCCGGCGCTGCCAATCGCCCGGCGTGCGGTCGAGGCTGACGCCGAGTTCGTATTTCAGGGTGTCGCCCGTGTCGAATTTTTCGTTCAGCGAACCCGCGGTGAACGACAGCTGTTCTCCCTGTTTGTTGCCTAGGGGAATCCGGTATTCAGCGATGAAGCGGTTCTGCACCTCCGACAGCCGCAGGTCAGTGCGCAGCTTGTGGCCGCGACGATTGAGGCGACGCCATTCGGCCCCCAACGACATGCGGGCGCCAGTATCGGTGCCATAGCCGATACCGGTGGAGTAGAGTGCGCCCTTGCGGGGCGTGGTGATGATGCGCAGGGGGATCTGACCATCGCTCTGCGCCTCCCGTTCGGGGACGATCTCCACCTTGTCGAAGTAGCCGAGGTCATTGAGCGCGAACTGGGTTTCCAGCACGGCCTGTGGCGAGAAGGGGTCGCCCGGAAAGATCCGCAGGTAGCGGGCGATGACGTCGGCATCCACTGCCGCTTCCTCGATGGTGATGAAGCCGAAGTCCCAGCGCGGGCCCGTGTCGAAATGCCAGTCGATGTCGGCCTGCTGCTCGTCGGCATACACCCGCATCACCGATTCGGTGAAGCGGGCGTCGAGAAAGCCCATCTCGAAGGCCGCCTGGGTCAGCAGCGACTTGTCGGCCTCATAGCGTTTGTGGCGCAGGGGGTCGCCGACCTTCAGGGTGAAGCGGTCCTGGAGCGTCTGCAGCGGGGCGAAGTCTTCGCCCGCCCCGAGCAGGGTGATATCGAACGCCCGCACGATGGTTCGCGGCCCCGCAGCGACGGTGTAAACCGCAGTGCGTGCTTCAGGATCGAACGCAACCTTGATGCTGGGATCGTAGTAGCCATAGGGCTGCAGGGCGCTGCGGATGTCCTTTTCCGCGCTCCGGTTGAGGGCCCTGAGACGGCGATCCGAGAGCGGGTTGTCCTTGGTCTCCGCCTTGAGGGCGCCGAGGATCGACAGGCGTGCCTCCACGTTCTTGCGCAGGGCCGATGACAAACCCTCGACCTCCACGTCGAAATCCGCCGCCGGGCCGGCGAGCGGGAGCATGGCCCCCGCCACGCAGCACAGCATTGCGAGGCGGCGCCGCATCAGCCGTCCGTTGCCTCCGGCATCAGCCACGCGTCCGAGGGTGTGCCGTCGCCGGCGAGCCCGGCGAAGTCGAACAGGTTGCGGTCGGCCAGCTGGCTGGGCGCGACATTGGTGAGCGCGGCGAACACCTGTTCAATGCGGTTGCCGTGCTGCTGTTCCCAGTCGTCCATCATCCGACGGACCTGCTTTCGCTGTAATTGTTCCTGCGACCCGCACAAGTTGCAGGGGATGATGGGAAAACCACGGTGCCCGGCGTAGCGGACGATGTCGCGTTCACGCACGTAGGCCAGCGGGCGGATCACACAATTCTTGCCATCATCGCTTTGCAGCTTGGGCGGCATGGCGGCCAGCTTGCCGCCATGAAACAGGTTGAGCAAAAAGGTGGCGACGATGTCGTCCTTGTGGTGGCCGAGTGCGATCTTGGTAAAGCCGTTCTCGCTGGCATACCGGTACAGTGCCCCGCGGCGAAGGCGTGAGCACAGTGAGCACATGGTTTTCCCTTCCGGGATGACCCGCTTCACCACCGAATAGGTGTCCTGCTCCAGAATGTGGAAGGGCACGCCCAGCGCCGTGAGGTAGTCCGGCAGCACCTGCTCCGGGAAGTCCGGCTGCTTCTGATCGAGATTCACCGCCACCAGCTCGAATCGCACCGGTGCCTTGGCCTGCAGTTGCAGCAGCATGTCGAGCAGGGTGTAGCTGTCTTTGCCGCCGGACAGACAGACCATGACGCGGTCGCCGTCGACAATCATGTTGTAGTCCATGATCGCCTGGCCGACCTGGCGGCGCAGCCGCTTGTTCAGCTTGTTGGTATCGAGCGTCTCGGCGCGCGGCGCGCGCAGGGCATCGACAGGGACGGTGACAACGGACATACCAGCACACCGGAGCGAAGGATCGCCCATTGTAAGGGTGTGGCCGGGACTAAACCGGCGGTCAGCCTGTGAGACCCTGTGTTTCACAGATGGTGCTGTCCCGGTCCCTGGGGCTCACTGTGAGACCAAGCGGCGCTCCGGAGACAAGCATGGCGACGGGTCTGAATACTTTCCCCCCCGGGTTCGAGGCCCTGGTGATCGGCGGTTCACGCGGCATCGGTCAGGCCTTGGTAGCCGCGTTGCGGGCGCGCGGCGCCGGGCGGGTGTGGGCGGCCAGCCGAAGCCCGGCTCACGGTGCCGGCGTCGCCGACGGGGTCGAACCCCTGGTTGTGGACGCCACCGATGAGGCCAGCCTGGCCGCCGCCGCAGCGCAGGTGAAGGCCGCTGGTGCCACCTTGTCGCTGGTGGTTCACACGCCGGGGCTGTTGCAGGATGCCCGGCTGCGGCCGGAACGCCGGCTTGCCGACATCCAGCGGGAGGCGCTGCAGCGCAGTTTTGCCGTGAACGCATTTGCGCCGATCCTGGCGGCCAAGGCTTTCGTTCCCCTGCTGCAGCACGGCGGTCCCGCTGTCTACGCCAGCCTGTCGGCACGGGTAGGTTCGATTGGCGACAACCGGCTCGGCGGCTGGTACGCCTATCGCGCCGCCAAGGCAGCGCAGAACCAGCTGATCCACACCCTCGCCATCGAGACTGCCCGCCGCTCGCGCGCGCTGATCTGCTGCACCCTGCATCCGGGCACCGTGGATACCGAGCTGTCTCGGCCGTTTCAGAGCGGCGTGGCCGCCGAGCGCCTGTTCACGCCGGATGAGGCCGCCGGCCATCTGTTGAAGGTGATTGATGGATTGGGGCCAGATCAGCACGGGCGCTGCATTGCCTGGGACGGCCAGACCGTTCCCTGGTAGGGCGGTGGCTGCGGTTTCCTTGCCCCTGCCGGCGCAAAACCGGACAATACCGCCCCTTTTGTGTAGCCCCCGGTGAGTCTGATGCCAACCCGTCTTGCGCTGGCGAATGCCGTTCGTGCCCTGGCCATGGATGCTGTCCAGAAAGCCAACTCCGGCCATCCCGGCGCCCCCATGGGCATGGCGGATATTGCCGAAGTGCTGTGGAACGATGTGCTCAAGCACAACCCGGCGGACCCGAGCTGGCCCGACCGTGATCGTTTCGTGCTCTCCAACGGTCACGGCTCGATGCTGCTCTATGCCTTGCTCAACCTCAGCGGCTACGACCTGCCGATGGACGAGCTGCGCAACTTCCGCCAGCTGCACTCGAAGACCCCGGGGCATCCGGAAGTCGACGTCACCCCAGGCGTGGAAACCACCACCGGGCCGCTGGGGCAGGGGCTGGCCAATGCCGCCGGCATGGCACTGGCCGAGGCCGTGCTCGGCAACCATTTCAACCGTGACGGCCACACCGTGGTCGATCACTTCACCTATGTTTTTCTCGGCGATGGCTGCCTGATGGAAGGCATCAGCCACGAGGCCTGCTCGCTGGCGGGTACGCTCGGCCTGGGCAAGCTCGTCGCCTTCTATGACGACAACAACATCTCCATCGACGGCGAAGTCGGCCCCTGGTTCGGCGACGACACCCCGGGTCGCTTCGAAGCCTACGGCTGGCAGGTCATCCGCAACGTCAATGGTCATGATCCGGCCGAGGTCGCCCTGGCGCTAGATACCGCGCGCAGCAGCCGGGACCGCCCGACCTTGATCTGCTGCAAAACGGTCATCGGCTACGGCAGCCCCAACAAGCAGGGCAAGGAATCCTGCCACGGTGCCCCGCTGGGCGCGGATGAAATCGCCCTGACGCGGGAACAGCTGGGGTGGCCGCATGCCCCGTTCGAGATCCCCGACGATATCCGTGCCGGCTGGGACGCCCGCACCAAGGGCGCCGCCGCACAGGACGAATGGAAGGGCCGATTCCAGGCCTATCGCAGCGCCCACCCGGAGCTGGCCGCTGAATTCGAGCGCCGGATAGCCGGTGATCTGCCCGCCGATTGGGCGGAGACCGTGCAGGCGCTGCTGGACCAGGCACTGGCCGCCGACAAGCCGTTGGCGACCCGCAAGAGCAGCAAGGCGGCGCTGGACCTGCTGGCGGCGCGTCTGCCGGAGCTGCTGGGCGGCTCGGCGGATCTCTCCGAATCCAACGGCACCGACTTCAAGGGCCATGCCCCGGTGCGCCATGGTGCGCTGACCGGCAACTACGTGAACTATGGCGTTCGCGAGTTCGGCATGTCGGCGATGCTCAACGGCATTGCCCTGCATGGCGGGCTGATTCCCTTCGGCGCCACCTTCCTCACCTTCAGCGACTATGCCCGCAATGCGGTGCGCATGGCGGCATTGATGAACCGTCGCAGCATCTTCGTCTACACCCACGACTCGGTGGCGCTTGGCGAGGACGGCCCCACCCACCAGTCAGTGGAGCATGTGGCGTCGCTGCGGTTGATTCCCGGCGTGGATGTCTGGCGCCCGGCCGATGCCTTCGAGACCGCAGTGGCCTGGCAGGCCGCCATCGAGCGCAAGTCGGGTCCGTCGGCGCTGGCGCTGACCCGCCAGAACCTGCCGCCGCAAGCCCACACCGCGGCCAGTGCCGAACAGGTGCGTCGGGGCGGCTATGTGCTGTTCGAGTCCGGCACACCTGAGCTGATCCTGATCGCCACCGGCTCCGAAGTGCAGCTGGCGATGTCGGCGGCACAGAAGCTGGCGGGCGAGGGCCATGGTGTTCGCGTGGTGTCGATGCCCTGTGCCGATGTCTTTCTGGCTCAGGACGCCGCCTGGCGTGAAGCCGTATTGCCCGCCGGGGTGCGCAAGCGCCTGGCGGTGGAGGCCGGTGTCACGCTGTACTGGCGCGCCTTTGTCGGCCTTGACGGCGATGTCGTCGGCATCGACCGCTTCGGCGAATCGGCCCCCGCCGCTGCGGTGCTGGACTACCTCGGCCTGACCGCCGACGCGGTCTACAACCGGGCCCGGCAGCTACTGGCGTAAAATACGGCCCCCCAATCTCAGGGTGCGCGGTTTGCGCACCGTGTCATCCAGAAGGGCGTGCATCACGGCGCCCGAGCAGAGGAAGTCGCAATGGCAGTCAAAGTGGGTATCAATGGCTTCGGTCGTATCGGCCGCAACGTGCTGCGCGCCGCGGTACAGAACTTCGGCAACGACATCGAGGTCGTCGGCATCAACGACCTGCTGGAGCCGGAATACCTGGCCTACATGCTGCAGTACGACTCCGTGCATGGCCGCTTCCAGGGGGACGTGTCGGTTGAGGGCAGCCACCTCATCGTCAACGGCAAGAAGATTCGCCTGACCCAGGAACGCGACCCGGCCGCCCTGAAGTGGAATGACGTCGGCGCCGACGTCGTCATCGAATCCACCGGCCTGTTCCTCGACAAGGCGAGCGCCGAGAAGCATCTCGCTGCCGGTGCCAAGAAGGTCATCCTGTCGGCGCCGTCCAAGGACGACACCCCGATGTTCGTCTATGGCGTGAACCACCAGACCTACGCCGGCCAGGCCATTGTTTCCAATGCCTCGTGCACCACCAACTGTCTGGCGCCGCTGGCCAAGGTCATCAATGACAAGTGGGGCATCAAGCGCGGCCTGATGACCACAGTGCATGCGGCCACCGCCACCCAGAAGACGGTGGACGGTCCCAGCCAGAAGGATTGGCGCGGCGGGCGCGGCATTCTCGAAAACATCATCCCGTCCTCCACTGGCGCCGCCAAGGCCGTCGGCGTGGTGATCCCCGAGCTCAACAAGAAGCTCACCGGCATGTCGTTCCGCGTGCCGACCTCCGACGTGTCGGTGGTCGACCTCACCGCCGAACTGGAGAAGCCCGCCACCTACGCCGAAATCTGCGCCGAAATGAAGGCGCAGAGCGAAGGCCCGCTGAAAGGCATCCTCGGCTACACCGAAGACAAGGTGGTCGCCACCGACTTCCGTGGTGACGCCCGCACGTCCATCTTTGATGCCGACGCCGGCATCCAGCTCGACAGCACCTTCGTCAAGCTGGTGAGCTGGTACGACAACGAATGGGGCTACTCCAACAAGTGCCTGGAGATGGTCCGCGTCGTCGCGGCCAAGTAAGCCCAAGCGGTACCCCTCGAAGGCCCCGTACTGACGGGGCCTTTCGATTTCAGAACCACGCAAGGACCGACCCCGCCATGACCATCCTCCGTATGTCCGACCTGGATCTCGCTGGCAAGCGCCTGTTGATCCGTCAGGACCTGAACGTGCCCGTCTCGAATGGCCGTATTGCCTCCGATGCGCGGCTGCGCGCCAGCCTGCCGACGCTGAAGCTGGCGCTGGAGCAGGGCGCTTCGGTCCTGGTCATTTCGCATCTCGGGCGGCCCAAGGCCGGGCGCTTCGAGCCGGAGCATTCGCTGACCCTGGTGGCCGCATGGCTATCGGAAGCGCTCGGGCGCACCGTGCCGCTGATCAGCAACTGGATTGAGGGTGTCGACCTGGCGCCGGGGCAGATCGCCCTGGGGGAGAACACCCGCTTTCTGGTCGGCGAGAAGGCCGATGACGATGCGCTGTCCAAGCGCATGGCGGCACTGTGTGACCTCTATGTGATGGATGCCTTCGGCACTGCCCACCGGGCCGAATGCTCCACCCACGGCGTGGCGAAATTCGCACCTGCCGCCTGCGCCGGACCGTTGCTGGCTGCGGAGCTGGAGGCGCTGGGCAAGGCGTTGGCCACCCCGAAGAAGCCGTTGGCAGTGATCGTCGGCGGGTCCAAGGTGTCGACCAAGCTGGATCTGCTGAACAGCCTGGCCGACGTCGCCGACCAGCTGATCATCGGGGGGGGTATCGCCAACACCTTTCTGGCGGCGGCCGGCAAGCCGGTGGGCAAGAGCCTGCACGAGCCCGACATGCTCGATACCGCCCGTGCCATCCTCGCCAAGATCCGGGCACGCGGCGGTGATATTCCGCTGCCGGAAGACGTGGTGGTGGCGCCCGAGTTCAGCAACGAAGCCCATGCCGAGGTGCGCCTCGCCGATGAGGTGGAGCCCGACGAGATGATTCTCGACATCGGCCCGCGCACCCGCGCCAAGCTCGGCGCGCTGCTCAAGAACTGCGGCACCATCGTCTGGAACGGCCCCGTCGGCGTCTTCGAGTACGACAGCTTTGCCGCCGGCACCAAGGCCGTGGCGGATGCCATCGCCGCCAGCAACGCCTTCTCGTTGGCGGGGGGTGGCGACACACTGGCTGCCATCGACAAGTTCGGTGTCGCCGGGGACATCAGCTACATCTCGACCGGGGGCGGTGCCTTCCTGGAGTTCCTTGAAGGCAAGAAGCTGCCGGCTGTGGCTGTACTGGAATCCCGCGCCGCCGGTTGAGGCTGCCTCGGACCCGGCTACACTTGACCCACCGACATCCCAAAGGACTCCCCCGTGCGTTTCGAAGGCACTGACAACTACGTCGCCACCGACGACCTGATGATGGCCGTGAATGCGGCCGTGACCCTGGAGCGGCCGTTGCTGGTGAAGGGCGAGCCCGGCACCGGCAAGACCCAGCTGGCAATGGAGATCGCCAAGGCAATGGGCGCGCCGTTCATCGACTGGGCCATCAAGTCCACCACCAAGGCGCAGCACGGCTTGTACGAGTATGACGCGGTGTCGCGTCTGCGCGACTCCCAGCTCGGCGATGAGAAGGTCAAGGACATTGGCAACTACATCATCCGCGGAAAGCTGTGGGAGGCCTTCGAGTCGGACAAGCGACCGGTGCTGCTGATCGACGAGATCGACAAGGCCGACATCGAGTTTCCCAACGACCTGTTGCGTGAACTCGACCAGATGGAGTTCTACGTCTACGAGACGCAGCAGACGGTGAAGGCCAGGCAGCGGCCGATCATCCTGATCACCTCCAACAACGAGAAGGAGCTGCCGGACGCCTTCCTGCGCCGCTGCTTCTTCCACTACATCCGCTTCCCGGACAAGGACACGATGCAGAAGATCGTGGATGTCCACTTCCCCGATCTCAAGAAGCACCTGGTGAAAGAAGCGATGGAAGTGTTCTTCGGCCTGCGCGAACTGCCCGGCCTGAAGAAGAAGCCTTCCACCAGCGAGTTGCTGGACTGGCTCAAGCTGTTGCTGGCGGAGGACATCGACCCCGCCGTGCTGCGCGACGCCAGCACCAAGAAGACGCTGCCGCCGCTCTATGGTGCGCTGCTCAAGAACGAGGCCGACGTCCACCTGTTCGAGCGCATTGCCTTTATGGCACGCCGCGGCAACTGAGACGACCGCAACGCAAAAGCCCCGGCCTCACCTCCGCTTGGAAGGTGAGACCGGGGCTTTCTTTTTCAGCGCGGCAACTTATGCCAGATCAAACCGATCCGCGTTCATCACCTTGGTCCAGGCCGCAACGAAGTCCTTGACGAACTTCTCCTGGTTGTCGTCCTGCGCATACACCTCGGCATAGGCGCGTAGCACCGAGTTGGAGCCGAACACCAGATCCGCGCGCGTGGCAGTCCACTTTACCTTGCCCGACGCCCGTTCCTGGATCTCGTACAGGTTGCGACCCTTCGGCTCCCAGCGGTAGGCCATGTCGGTGAGGTTGACGAAGAAGTCGGTGCTCAGCGCACCCACCCGATCCGTGAACACACCGTGGGCAGTACCACCATGGTTGGTGCCCAGCACCCGCATGCCGCCGACCAGCACCGTCATTTCCACTGCAGTCAGCCCCAGCAGTTGCGCGCGATCCAGCATCAGTTCTTCGGGTGTGACCACATAGTCCTGCTTCAGCCAGTTGCGGAAGCCGTCGGCAACCGGTTCCAGCGGCTCGAAGGATTCGACATCGGTCATGGCGTCGGTGCAGTCGCCTCGGCCCGGGGCGAATGGCACGTCCACCGGGAAGCCGGCCGCCTTGGCGGCCTGCTCCACGCCGACGTTGCCGGCCAGCACGATGACATCGGCCACGCTGGCGCCCGTGTCCTTGGCAATGCCTTCGAGCACGGCGAGCACCTTGGCGAGACGCGTCGGCTCGTTGCCCGCCCAGTCCTTCTGCGGTGCCAGACGGATGCGGGCTCCGTTGGCGCCACCGCGCATGTCGGAGCCGCGATAGGTGCGCGCGCTGTCCCAGGCGGTGCTCACCATCTCACTGATGCTCAGCCCGCTGGCGGCGATCTTGGCCTTCACTGCCGCTACGTCGTAGTCGCTGCGGCCGGCGGGTACCGGGTCCTGCCAGGGGAGATCTTCGGCCGGCACTTCGGGCCCCACGTAGCGCGCCTTCGGCCCCATGTCGCGATGGGTCAGCTTGAACCAGGCACGGGCGAAGGTTTCGGTGAAGTAGGCCGGGTCCTTGTAGAAGCGCTCCGAGATCTTGCGGTACTCGGGGTCCATCTTCATCGCCATGTCGGCGTCAGTCATGATGGGGTTGTGGCGCTTGGACGGGTCCTCGGCATCCACCGGCTTGTCTTCTTCCTTGATGCTTACCGGCTCCCACTGCCAGGCGCCGGCCGGGCTCTTTTTCAGCTCCCAGTCGTGGTTGAGCAGCAGGTGGAAATAGCCGTTGTCCCATTGCGTCGGGTTCGTCGTCCAGGCACCTTCCAGGCCGCTGGTGACGGCGTCGGCGCCAATGCCGCGGGCGGTCTTGTTGTTCCAGCCCAAGCCCTGCTCGTCGACATCGGCGGCTTCCGGGTCCGGCCCCAGCAAGGCAGCGTCACCGTTGCCGTGACATTTGCCGACGGTGTGTCCTCCCGCGGTCAGCGCCACGGTTTCCTCGTCGTTCATCGCCATGCGCTGGAAGGTGACGCGCACATCGTGGGCGGTCTTCAGCGGGTCGGGCTTGCCATCCACGCCCTCCGGGTTGACGTAGATCAGGCCCATCATCACTGCCGCCAGCGGGTTTTCCAGGTCTCGTTCGCCGGAATAGCGGCTGTGGGGGTTATCCGTGGGGGCCAGCCACTCTTTTTCGGAGCCCCAGTAGACGTCTTTCTCCGGGTGCCAGATGTCGTCGCGGCCGAAGCCGAAACCGAAGGTCTTGAGCCCCATCGATTCGTAGGCCACGTTGCCGGCCAGAATGATCAGGTCGGCCCAGCTCAGCTTGTTGCCGTACTTCTTCTTGATCGGCCACAGCAGACGGCGGGCCTTGTCGAGGTTGGTGTTGTCTGGCCACGAGTTCAGCGGTGCGAAGCGTTGATTGCCGGTACCGGCACCGCCGCGGCCGTCCGCCACCCGGTAGGAACCGGCCGCGTGCCAAGCCATGCGAATCATCAGTCCACCGTAGTGCCCCCAGTCGGCCGGCCACCACGGTTGGCTGTCGGTCATCAGCGCGGTGAGATCGCGCTTCACCGCCGCGTAGTCCAGGCCCTTCACGGCCTTGCGATAGTTGAAGGATGCGCCGAGCGGGTTCGTCTTGCGGTCGTGCTGGTGCAGGATGTCGAGGTTGAGCGACTTCGGCCACCAGTTCTTGTTGCTGTCCTGTGCGGTCGCCGCGCCATGCATAACCGGGCACTGGCCCGGGCTCGTTTCGGTATTCGCCATGATTCTCTCCTTCGTGAGACATTCTTCGAGATGATTCGAGTGCCGCCGATGCGGGCGGTTCACATCCAGCCATTAAATGCCGTCGTTGAATGCGGGTTATAGCCTAGGCGCATGTCGTGATAGCGACAAGGCATTAATGTTTATGGGTTCGATTGGCAATATGCATCGACCTAGAGGGTCGCTGGCTGGCTGCCCGCCTAGGCGCGTTCGCCCATGGCGGTCGAATCCTGTTCTCGCGCGACGTTGGCCGACATCCGGACTGTTTGCCGAGGTGCCCTCAGACTCTCCATCTCATTGGGCACCATGCTGGGGCCACACCTACCCCTTCGGGTAATCGTCAACGCCGCCCGGATCGCCTAGGCTTGGCAGCACACAACGTGCCCCAAGGCCAGGAGACCTGACGATGCAGACCGCGCTGACCCCGATGGAGTTTTTTCGCCGTGCCCGCAAGTTGCACGGCGCGCGGACCGCGGTGGTGGATGGCGATGATCGCTGGACCTACGCCGCGTTCGGTGCACGCTGTGACCGCGCCTCGGTGGCGCTGGCGGCGCTGGGCGTGGGGCAGCGCGATCGGGTTGGCACCATCGCGCCCAATACCCATCAGCATCTGGAGCAGTTCTATGCGGTGCCGCAACTCGGCGCGGTGATCGTGCCGATGAACTACCGGCTGACGCCGGAGGATTTCGTCTATCTGGCCAACCACAGCGGCTGCAAGGTGCTGTGTGTGCATGTCGATTATCTGGATGCGGTCGACGGGGTGCGGGACCAGATGACCACGGTGCAGCACTTCGTGGCGCTGGAAGGCGACAAGGCGGGGTGGTTGCGCTACGAGGATCTGCTGGCGGCGGCCGACCCTGTCGGGTTCTCACCGGTGATTGCAGACGAGAACGACCTCATCGCCATCAACTACACCAGCGGCACGACCTCGCGCCCCAAGGGCGTGATGATGACCCACCGCAACACCTGGGCGAATTCGGTGGGCGTGCTGGTGCACTGGCACATGACGCCGTCCGACCGCTACCTGTGGACGCTGCCGATGTTCCATGCCAACGGCTGGACCTTCACCTGGACGGTGACAGGTGTCGGTGCCACCCACGTGTGCCTGCGCAAGGTGGAGGCCTCGGCCATTTACGCCACCCTCAACCGCGAGCAGGTGACGCACCTGTGCGCCGCGCCGACCGTGCTGATCGCCATTGCCAACGGGCCGGAAGCCGAACGTAAGGGCGTCCGCCGGGGTGTCAAGGTGTTCACCGCCGGCGCGCCGCCAGCGCCCGCCACCATCGAGCGCATGGAGGGTGAGCTGGGCTGGCATATCACCCAGGTCTACGGCCTGACCGAGACGGCGCCGCTGATCTCCATCTGCGAGCCGCTGCCGGCACACGATGAACTGACCATGGGCGAGCGTGCGGTGATCAAATCCCGTCAGGGGGTGGAGATGATCACCTCCGGCGAGCTACGGGTGGTGGACGAGCAGATGCAGGATGTGCCCGCCGACGGCGAAACCCTTGGCGAGATCATCGCCCGCGGGAATACGGTGATGGCGGGCTATTACAACGACCCCGAGGCCACCGCCAAGGCGATGGCCGGCGGCTGGTTTCATACCGGCGATGCCGCGGTCATGCACCCCGATGGGTATGTCGAGATCCGCGACCGGTTCAAGGACGTGATCATCAGCGGCGGCGAGAATATTTCCTCCATCGAGGTCGAGGGCGTCTTGCTGCGCCACACCGCGGTGCTGGAAGTGGCGGTGGTGGGCATGCCGCACGAAAAGTGGGGCGAGTCGCCCAACGCCTTTGTGGTGCTGCATGCCGGGCAGTCGGTCGATGCCGAAGGCCTGCGCGGTTTTGCGCGCGAGCACCTCGCCGGCTTCAAGGTGCCCAGCGCGGTCCACTTTGTGGACGAGCTACCGAAGACGGCAACCGGCAAGATCCAGAAGTTCGTGCTGCGGGGGCGCCAGGCGGGGATTGCCAAGCAGTGAGGGGTTATGCGTTAGGGGTGAGGCGTAAAAGCAAAAACGTACCTCGCCCCTCGCCCCTCACCCCTCACCCCTCACGGCCTTGCAGTTGCGCAACGATGCCGGGGTTCTCCAGCGTTGAGGTGTCCTGGGTGATTTCCTCACCCTTGGCGATGGCGCGCAGCAGACGTCGCATGATCTTGCCGCTGCGGGTTTTCGGCAGGTTGTCGGCAAAGCGGATGTCGTCCGGTTTGGCGATGGCGCCGATTTCCTTGGCAACGTGGTCGCGGAGTTCCTTGACCAGCGCGGTGGCATCGTCGCCCTGCGGACGTGCGCCCTTGCAGGTGACGAAGGCGAACACCGACTCGCCCTTGACCTCATGCGGGCGGCCCACCACGGCAGCCTCGGCCACACGCGGATGGCTCACCAGCGCGGATTCCACTTCCATGGTGCCGAGGCGGTGGCCGGAGACGTTCAGCACGTCATCCACCCGGCCCATGATCCAGTAGTAGCCGTCGGCATCGCGGTGGGTGCTGTCGCCTGCGACGTAGTACTTATTGTTGAACTGGCCCCAGTAAGTCTTGATATAGCGCTCGTTGTCACCCCAGATGCTGCGCAGCATCGACGGCCACGGATGGGTGATGACGAGATAGCCGCCGGCCTCGGTGCCGGTGACCGGGTTGCCGGCCTCGTCCACCACGTCGGCGAGGATGCCGGGCAGGGGTTGGGTGCAGGAACCCGGCTTGGTCGGCGTGGCGCCCGGCACCGGACTCATCATGATGGCGCCGGTTTCGGTCTGCCACCAGGTGTCGACGATGGGCAGCTTTTCGCCACCGATGGTGCGGTGGTACCACATCCAGGCTTCGGGGTTGATCGGCTCGCCGACGCTGCCCAGCAGGCGTAGCTTGCTGAGGTCGTATTGGGCGGGCCATTCATCGCCGGCCTTCATCAGCGCGCGGATGGCGGTGGGGGCCGTGTAGAAGATGGTGACGCCGTGGTCCTGGCAGATCTTCCAGAAGCGACCGGCGTCGGGCACGGTGGGGGCGCCCTCGTAGATGAGGATGGTGCTGCCGTTGGCGAGCGGCCCGTAGGTGACATAGCTGTGGCCGGTGATCCAGCCGACATCGGCGGTGCACCAGAACACGTCGCCCGCCTGCAGGTCGAACACCCAGCGCGCGGTCATCATCGCGCCCAGCAGATAGCCGCCGGAGGAATGCTGGATGCCCTTGGGCTTGCCGGTGGAGCCGGAGGTGTAGAGCAGGAACAGCGGGTGCTCGGCCTCTACCCACACCGGGTCGGAGTGCGGGGGCTGATCGGCGACGACATCGTGCCACCACAGATCGCGCCCGGCCTGCATGGCGATGTCGTGGCCGGTACGCTGCAGCACGATGCTCTTCTCAATGGTCTTGCAGCCGCTGGCCAGCGCCTCGTCGGCCGCCTTTTTCAGCTCGACGATGTTGCCGCCGCGATGGCCGCCGTCGGCGGTGATCAGCAGGCGGGCGCCGGTGTCTTCGATGCGATCACGCAGGGCAGCGGCGGAAAAGCCACCGAATACCACTGAATGGATGGCGCCAATGCGCGCGCAGGCCTGCATGGCGATCACCGCTTCCGCCGAATGCGGCAGGTAGATCACCACGCGGTCACCCTTGGTGACCCCGAGCGCGGTGAGGGCGTTGGCCAGCTTGCAGACCTCGGCGTGCAATTCCTTGTAGGTGAGCAGGCGCACATCGCCCTTCTCACCTTCAAAGCGGATCGCGACTTGATCGCCGCGTTCGCCCAGATGGCGGTCAATGCAGTTCGCGGAAACGTTCAGTTTGCCGTCGCTGAACCAGCGATAGTTTGGGGCGTCGGTCTCGTCGAGCCCCACGGTGAACGGGGTCTGCCAGCCCAGCTCCTTACGGGCCAGTTCGGTCCAGAACGCGGCGGGGTCTTGAGCGGCTTCGGCGCGCAGCGCCCCCAGCTGGTCCGCGTTGAACCGGGCTTTCGCGACAAAGGCGGGGTCCGGCGGGAATACCCGCTTTTCGGTAAGGACGGACTCGATGTTGCTCATGCTTCTGCCTCCGGGCGGCTCTTTTTGTGGGTCATGGCGCTGACCATGGACGGTTGCCTGAAGGATAGCGGGATCAATCGTCGATGGCGTCCGCCAAACGTCGAAGGTTCGCGTAGCCCTGTACCAGCCGCGGACCAGGCCGTCCCAGATAGGCTTCGGTGATAGCGGCGACGCGGCCATTGCGCACGGCCGGGGTGTCGGCCCAATCGGCCCTGCGCATGACATTGGCGGGGCGCAGTTGGTGCTCGGGCACGCCGCACCAGCTGATTGCCACGGCCTCAGGCGCCAGCGAGGCCACTTCGCCGGGTTCCAGCGGGCGGCTCTTGTGCGCTTCGGTGCCCAGCGGATTGACCGCACCCACGCGGTCCAGCAGGTCGGTAATCCAGGAGTCACGCCCCGGCACGATCACCGGTTTCGGCCACCATTCCACCAGAATGCGCGGGCGACGCCGGCGCGCCACCCGCGGCATGGCCGCCTCCATCTCAGCCACCAGGGCCTCGCCGCGTGCCGTGACGCCCAGCGCTGCGGCGATGTCGCGGATGCTGGTGAACACGTCCTGCAGTGAGACCGGATCGGCGATCAGCACCGGACAGCCGGCCGCCCGCAGTTGGTCGACCACGGTTTCGTGGCCGGGCACGGTGAGCGACGTCAGCACCAGATCGGGTTTCAGTGCCAGCACCGCCGGTACGTCCAGCTGCAGATCCCGCCCCAGTTGCGGCAGGGCCTGCACCACGGCAGGGGGAAAGTCGGAGTCGGCATCCACCCCCACCAGCCGATCCGCGCAGCCGAGCGCACAGACAATCTCGGTGTTGGAGGCGGTATGGCTGACGACCCGCACGGGCTTACTGCCCCTGCAGTGCGCGCTCCACCTTGGGGATGCCGCGCAGAAAGGCAGTCTTCAACAATCGTGACACCAGGCCGCCAAGCAGCGGTACCTTCGACTCAAAGGTGATGACGTAGTCGACACGGGTGCCGCGGTCCGTTTTCAGAAAGCGGATGCGCCCGAGATGGTTTTTCAGCGGGCTGCCACGGGTAATGGCGTAGTGGATCGTTTCGGGACGGTCGAAAACGACGATGGTTTCGTCGAACGACAGCGGCCCGGGGCCGATGCGGCGGGTCGAGCCGAGACCGTTGGGTTCGTCCTCGCCGTCTTTCACCCGGGTGCAGCTACCGCCGAAGATGCCCGCGAACTTTTCATGGTCGGCGAAATAGTTGAAGACCGCCTCGGGTGAGGCGTTGATGTCGACTTCGAGGGCCATGCGATGCATGAACGGGCTCCGTTGCAGTGGGGGAATGCCGCCAGTGTAGAGGCTCGCGCCCCGGCCCGGGGCGCTGGAGCGAGTACACTGCGCGCGGGAGTCAGCCGAGCGATCGCCGCCGTGGCAACACGGGGGAGGAAAGTCCGGGCTCCGCAGGGCAGAGTGCCAGGTAACGCCTGGGCGCCGCGAGGCGACGGAAAGTGCAACAGAGAGTAGACCGCCGATGGCTCCGCAAGGAGATCAGGCAAGGCTGAAACGGTGCGGTAAGAGCGCACCGCGAGTCTGGTAACAGACCGGCACGGCAAACCCCACTCGGAGCAAGACCAAATAGGGAAGGGCGTGGGGCAACCCACAGCGCGTGGCCCGCGCGTCCTTCCGGGTAGGTTGCTGGAGGCGTCCGGTGACGGCCGTCCTAGAGGAATGATCGTTCTCGACAGAACCCGGCTTACAGGCTGACTCCCACCTTCTCACCCCCGGCCCATCGTGGGCAGGAATGATCGTTCTCGACAGTCAGTAGCCGCGGGGCTTACAGGCTGACTCCCACCTTCTCACCTCCGGCCATCGTGGGTGGGAATGATCGTTCTCGACAGTCAGTAGCCGCGCGGCTTATAGGCTGGCTCCCACCCTTAGCATGTTGTCGCCAAATGGCGACGCCAACCCCCTCTCCCCCTGTAAGGGGGGAGGACCAGCGGCGGACGCTGCTGACACTGTCATCGCGAGGGGCGTAGCCCCGCGGCGATCTCACTGTTGTGGCATCGCGCTCACCGGATGAGATTGCCGCGCCTGCTGCGCAGGCTCGCAATGACAACGACGGGAAGGGCGCAGGTTCGCAATGACAACGATGGGAAGGGCGCAGGCTCGCAATGACAACGATGGGAAGGGCGCGGGCGCGCAATGACGGCGGGGATATGCATCGGCAGCGACGACCCCCGCGCTACTTTAACTTTGCGCGCTAACCCTATGTTTTTCCTGATGTCCTCCTTGATCGGTCGTGTCGGCGCTAAGGCCTTGTTCTGTCAATAAAAAATGCAGAAAAGTGGCTTGCGGTGGGGTAGGGGGTGGTTTATAGTCCCTCCTCAGGGGAATAAGTGGAGAAATGTGGAGTACCTTCCACACGCCACCCACGAGGACGGATATCGGTGTTTGCCGGGTCGCATCAACTGACGATCGACGACAAAGGGCGCCTCGCGGTGCCTGCCCGCTTTCGCCATGCGCTCGACCAGTCCTGTGGTTCCCAACTGGTGTTGACGATGGGCTACGAGCCTTGCCTCGAGCTCTACCCGGTTCCCGAGTTCCGCACCATCTGCGAATCCATCGAGCTGATGGACAACCGCGAGCATGCCGAGCTGCTGAAGCGGGCGTTCGTCGGTCGCGCGGTGGAATGCGAGCTCGACAAGCAGGGTCGGATCGGGGTGCCGTCGCTGTTGCGGCGCCAGGCGGGCCTGGACAATGCGGTGGTGCTGGTCGGCCAGATCAATCGCTTCGAGCTCTGGGCTGAAGACAAGTGGGCCGCCATGTACGGCGACGGCCCCGACAGCATCATCCCCACCCTCAAGGACGCCTTCCGGGCGCTCAAGCGGTGAGGCCGCGGTATGCGCGTTACCGCCACTTCCGCCCGACCCACTGGGGCGACTGACGCCATGTCGAGCCACCTGCCGGTGATGCTCGACGAGGCACTCGCGGGTCTGAACCTTCGGGCCGACGGTCGCTACGTCGACGCCACCTTTGGCCGCGGCGGACACAGCGCGGCGATACTGGCGCAACTGGGGCCGGACGGTGTGCTCGACGTTTTCGACCAGGACCCCGCCGCCATCGCCCATGCCCGCGCAGGCTTTGCGGATGATCCGCGGGTGCGCGTTCACCATGCAAACTTCGCCGCCCTGAGCGCGCGTTTGGCGGGCGGCAAGCCGGTCGACGGCATCCTGATGGATCTTGGGGTTTCCAGCCCGCAGCTGGACGAGGCCGCGCGCGGTTTCTCGTTCAGCCACGACGGGCCGCTGGACATGCGCATGAACCCGGGCGCGGGCCCCTCGGCCGCCGACTGGCTGGCACGTGCGGATGCCGAAGAGATCGCCAACGTGCTGTGGCAGTACGGCGAAGAGCGCAACAGCCGGCGGATTGCCCGGCGCGTGGTCGAGACCCGCGCAGCGGAGCCGATCACCAGCACCGCCGCATTGGCCAAGCTGGTGGCGGGCGTGCCGGGGCCGCGATCACGCAGCATTCATCCGGCGACCCGAACCTTCCAGGCGATTCGCATCCACATCAATCAGGAGCTGGCGGTGCTGGAGCAGGCGCTGCCGCAAGCCCTGAACCTGCTGGCGCCGGGCGGGCGACTGGTGGTGATCGCCTTCCACTCCCTGGAAGACCGCATCGTCAAGCGCTACCTGCGGGCCCAGGCGCGGCTCGAGCAGCCGATCATCCGGGTGCTGCGCAAACAGTTTCCGCAGCCGGAAGAGGCTGCCCGCAACCCGCGGTCCCGCAGCGCCGTGCTGCGTACCGCCGAGCGTCTGCCATGAATCGGTTTTCGGCACTGCTGCCGTTGGGGCTGCTGCTGGCAGTGGTGGTCTCGGCGTTGTCGGTGGTGGGGACCAAGCACGAAAACCGGGCACTGGTGTCGGAGCTGGACGACCTGCGGCGGGAGCGGGAGCGCCTGGAAATGGAATGGGCCCAGCTGCAGCTCGAAGAGGCGACCCTGGCCCATCACGGTCGGGTCGAACGGATCGCCCGTGAGCAGTTGAAGATGGTGGAGCCTCGCCATTACGTCATCGTGCCGCTGGAGTCGCCCCGATGAGTCGCGCCGTCCGCAAACCTGCGGTGCGCGTGGTCGGGCGCTGGCGGCAGGCCTTCGTGCTGGGGGTGTTGGGCATGGGCGTGCTGGTGGTGCTGGGTCGCGCTTTTCACCTGCAGGTGGTCGAGCGTGACTTTCTCCGCAGCGAAGGTGACAAGCGGCAGATCCGGACCTTGGCGATTCCCGGTCATCGGGGTGCCGTACTTGACCGTCGCGGCGAACCGTTGGCGCTGTCGGCGCCGGTGGAATCGATCTGGGCCGTGCCGTCGGCGGTGCTCGCCAAGCCCGAGGGCATGACCCAGCTCGCTGCCGTTCTGGAACGCTCGCCTGCTGAGCTGGAGGGTTTTCTCAAGGCCCGCGAGACCCGCAAGTTCGTCTACCTGCGGGAGCAGATCAGCCCGGCGGAAGCGCAGCGGGTGTTGGCCCTGGGCCTGCCCGGGGTGTTTTCCGAGCCAGCTTATGCCCGCTACTACCCGGCGGGGGAAGTGGCCTCGCAGGTGGTCGGTTTCACTGGCCGCGACGGAAAGGGGTTGGAAGGGGTCGAGCGTGCACTCGAATCGCGGTTGGCCGGCACTGCGGGCAAGCGCCGCGTCATCCGTGATCGCACCGGACGGGTCATCGAGGATGGTCTGGAGTTCATTCCCGCCAGCGCTGGTGAGACGCTCAAGCTCACGCTGGACCTGCGCATCCAGTACCTGGCCTATCGCGAACTCAAGGCGGCAGTCGCCAAGAACAAGGCCAAGGGCGGCGTCATGGTGGTGGTGGATGCCCACACCGGTGACATCCTCGCCATGGCGGCACAGCCGGGGTTCAATCCCAACAACCTCGAAGCACGCGGCGATGGCGTGGGCGTGCGCAACCGGGCGGTGACCGACGGGTTCGAGCCCGGCTCCACCCTCAAGCCATTGCTGGTGGCGCAGGCCATCGAGTTGGGCCTGTATCAGCCCACCAGCAACATCGATACCACCCCGGGCTTCCTCAAGGTAGGAGCACTGACGGTGCGCGACCACCATCCGCAGGGGGTGATCGACATGGCCAGGTTGCTGGCCAAATCGAGCAATGTGGGTGCGGCCAAGATCGGCCTCGCCCTGGGGGCCGAGAACGTCTGGGCTGGCTACACCCGGTTCGGGCTGGGTGAGCAGGTTGATATCGCGTTTCCCGGTGAGGTAGCGCCGGTGCTGCGGCATTTCACCGAATGGGGCCAGATCGCGACGGCGACCGCGTCCTATGGCTACGGCCTGTCGGTCAGTGCATTGCATTTGGTGCGGGCCTATGCCGCCGTTGCCAATGACGGCCTGATGCCGAAGTTGTCGCTGCTGGACGGTGGCGTACGGCCGCCACCGCAGCGCGTGCTGTCGGCGCAAACTGCGCGATCCGTGCGCCATCTGCTCGAGCATGTGGTGTCGGTCGATGGCACGGCCATCCAGGCATCCATCGAGGGGTATCGGGTGGCGGGCAAATCCGGAACCGTGCGCAAGGTCGCGGCCACCGGCGGTTACGACGTCAACCGACATCAGGCGGTGTTCGTCGGCATGGTCCCGGTGGAACAGCCGCGGCTTGTCGGCATCGTGATGATCGACGAGCCCAATGCTGGCGCCTACTACGGCGGATTGGTGTCGGCGCCGGTGTTCGGGACAGTGATGCAGGGCGCGGCGCGGCTGCTGCAGGTACCGCCGGATGCACCGCAGCCACCACCGACCCAGACCGCAGGGCTGGGCCCCGCTCGGGGGGCGCCATGAATCAGGTCGCGCTGCCAGAGTTGCTCCAGGGACTCGCCGAGTCGGCGCCGGCGGTGAACATCACCGGTATCGCCCTCGACTCGCGGCGCGTGATGCCTGGCGATCTGTTTCTGGCGGCGCAGGGCGTTACCGGCCGTCACGGGTTGGCATTCGTCGACGATGCCCTGCAGCGGGGTGCCGCAGCGGTGGCCTGGGAGCCGGCACCCGATGTCGACATGCGTTCGCTGCCGGTGCCGACAGTGGCGGTTCCGGAATTGGCGCTCCGCAGCGGTGAAATTGCTTCGCGGTTCTTCGCTCGTCCGGCGGATCAACTGTTCACGGTTGGCATCACCGGCACCGACGGCAAGACCTCGACCGCCTGGCTGACCGCACAGGCGCTTGAGCGCCTGGGGCGACCCTGCGCCTACTTCGGCACGTTGGGGACGGGGCGCCTGCCGACGCTCGCCGTCACCACCCACACCACACTCGATCCGGTCACCCTGCAGTCGGAGCTGGCGCGTCACGCTGCCGCGGGCATTCGTGCGGTGGCGATGGAGGTGTCGTCGCACGCCCTCGATCAGCGACGGGTCGCCGGCATGCGTTTCGACGTCGCCGTGCTCACCAACATCACCCGTGACCACCTCGATTACCACGGTACCGAGGCAGCCTACGTCGACAGCAAGCGGGCGTTGTTTGCCCGCTACTGCCGCGGGGTGGCGGTGATCAACCGTGACGACACCTGGGGCCGGCGCTGGCTCGATGCGTTCCCCGACGTATTGACCTACGGGCTGGAAGGGGAGATTCCGTCCGGGGGCGACTACCTCGTCGGACGGGATCTCGCCCTGCGTCCTGACGGCCTCACGCTGCGGCTGCAGGGGCCGGAAGGCAGTGCCATCGTCACCAGCCGTCTACTGGGCCGCTTCAATGCCTACAACCTGCTGGCTGCGGCGGCTGCGCTGCGGGTCGGTGGACTGCGTCTTGACGACATCGCGGATGCGCTGTCCGAGGCCGATACCGTGCCGGGCCGGATTGAAGGATTCCGTGCCGCCGGCCAGCCGCTGGTGGTGGTGGACTACGCGCATACCCCCGCGGCACTGATGCAGGTACTGCGCGCCTTGCGCGAGCATTGCAGCGGACGGATCACAGTGGTGTTCGGTTGTGGCGGCGATCGCGACCGCGGCAAGCGGCCATTGATGGGCGCGGCTGCGGCGAGTGGTGCCGATCGCCTGTTTATCACCGACGACAACCCGCGCAGCGAATCACCGTTGGCGATTGTCGAAGAGATTCTTGCCGGCGTGGCACAGGGGTCTGGCGCCCCTGATCTCACCGTCGAACACGACCGTGGTGCTGCCATTCGCGCCGCCGTCGCTGCCGCCGGGCCTGACGACGTGGTTCTGGTGGCCGGCAAGGGCCATGAGACCCAACAGATCATCGGTACCACGAAAGTGCCCTTCAGCGATCGCGCCTTTGTCGCCGAGCTGCTGGGGCTGGAGGCCCGCGCATGAGCACCCTGACGCCATCTCTCAGTCGCTTGAGCCAAGCGGTCGGGGCGCCGCCCCCCACCCGCGACGCGCGCTTCAGTCGACTCGTTATCGATTCCCGGCAGGTGGCACCGGGCGATCTGTTCGTAGCCCTGACCGGGGGTCAGCAGGACGGCCATTGCTATGTCGAGGCGGCGGCCGCTGCCGGCGCCGTGGGCGCACTGGTGCAGCGGCCGGTGGCGATCGACCTGCCGCAAGTGGTGGTGAGCGACACGCTGCTGGCCCTGCAACAGTGGGGTGCCGCCTGCCGCGAGGCTTACGCCGGGCCGGTCATCGGTGTGACCGGTAGTAACGGCAAGACCACCACCAAGCAATTGTTGGCTGCGGTCTGTGCCATCCGCGGTGAGGTGCTGGCCACCGAGGGCAATCTCAACAATCACATCGGCGTGCCGCTGACGCTGGCGCGACTGCGGGATACCCAGCAGACCGCCATCATTGAAATGGGCGCCAACCACGCGGGTGAAATCGCGCAGCTTTGCGGATGGGCGCAACCGCAGATCGGAGTGGTCACCCAGGCCGGTGATGCGCACCTTGAAGGGTTCGGCTCTCGCGAGGGCATTGCCCATGCCAAGGGCGAGATGTTTGCGGCACTCGGGCCGGCCGGTCTGGCCATTATCAACGCCGATGACCGGTTTGCGCCGCTGTGGCGCGAGCTGGCCGGGCCGGCTTCGCAGATCCAGTTCGGCCTGTGTTGCCGCGCCGATGTTCAGGCCGTGGAAGTGGAGCTGGACGCCACACGCACCACGTTCACCCTGGTCACCCCGGAGGGCTCCGCACGGGTGCGCTTGCCCTTGCCGGGACAGCATAACGTCATGAACGCGCTGGCCGCCGCTGCGGCCGGCTGCGCGCTCGGTCTGGCGGTCGACGAGATTGCGGCGGGGCTCGGCCGGGTCGAGCTGACCCAAGGGCGGCTGAAGTTGTTCACGTCCGCCGCCGGCGCGTGTATTGCCGATGACAGCTACAACGCCAACCCCACGTCGATGCGGGCTGGCGTGGACTGGCTATCGCGGCAACCCGGCCAACGCTGGGCGGTGCTCGGCCACATGGCGGAATTGGGGCGTGACAGTGCCGCGCTGCATCGGGAGATCGGCGCCTATGTTGCCGAGCACGGCATCGAGCGCTGTATCGCGGTGGGTGCCGCGGCGCGGGGCATTGCCGAAGGGTTTGGTGCCCGCGCCGAATGGCTGCCGGATGCCGCGGCTGCGGTGGCGGCGGTGGGGACGCCGGGCGCGGATGTCACGGTGCTGGTCAAGGGCTCCCGTTCCGCCCGGATGGAGCAGGTGGTGGCGGCCCTGACGGGCGCGCCGGTCAACGGTGTGCAGGAAGGGGTTCACTGATGCTCTACGCACTCGCCGAGTATCTGACGCAATACGTCACCGGCTTCAATGTTTTCGGTTACCTGACCTTCCGTGCCGTGCTGGGGGTATTGACCGCGCTGATCTTCTCGTTCGCCTTCGGTCCATTGCTGATCGAACGGCTGTACAGCTTCAAGTTCGGGCAACCGGTGCGCGATGACGGCCCGCAGAGTCACCTGAAGAAGACCGGCACGCCCACCATGGGCGGCGTGCTCATTCTGGCCGCGATCAGTGTCGCCACCCTGCTGTGGGCCGATCTGGGCAATCGCTTCGTGTGGTTCGCACTGCTGGTGACGCTGGCCTTCGGTGGGGTCGGCTTTGTCGATGATTACATCAAGATCAAGCACAAGAACCCGAAGGGCTTGCCGGCGCGCAAGAAGTACTTCTGGTTGTCATTGGCAGGCTTCGCTACCGCGATCGGCATCTACGTCACCGCGCAGACACCGGTCGAGACCACCCTGATCTTCCCCTTCGTTAAGGGCGTCGCGCTGCCGCTCGGCGGCTTCTTCGTGTTGTGGAGTTATCTGGTTATCGTCGGCAGTTCCAACGCGGTCAATCTCACCGACGGCCTCGATGGCCTGGCGATCATGCCGACCGTGCTGGTGGCCTCGGCGCTGGCCGTCTTTGCCTATGCCTCAGGCAACGTCAAGTTTGCCCAGTATCTGGGCATCCCCTATATCGCCGGGGTTGGTGAGTTGGCGATCTTCTGCACCGCCATCGGTGGCGCTGGGTTGGGGTTCCTGTGGTTCAACGCTTATCCGGCGCAGGTGTTCATGGGCGATGTCGGTGCTCTGGCGCTCGGTGCCGCCCTCGGGGTGGTGGCCGTGTTGGTGCGGCAGGAAATCGTGTTGGCCATCATGGGCGGTGTGTTTGTTGCCGAAACCGTCTCGGTGGCACTGCAGGTGGGGTATTTCAAGTACAGCGGCGGCAAGCGCATCTTCCGCATGGCGCCCTTGCACCATCACTACGAACTCAAGGGTTGGCCCGAACCGAAGATCATCGTGCGCTTCTGGATCATCACTCTGATCCTTGTCCTCATCGGTCTCTCGAGTCTCAAGCTGCGATGAACGCTGCCCGCCAGACGCTCGCTGAGCCTTACCGCGACCAGCCCGTACTGGTGGTGGGATTGGGGCTGTCGGGTACCTCGGCATTGCGGTACCTGATGACGCAGGGCGCCCGGGTCACGGTGACCGATTCGCGGGCCGCGCCGGTCGGCATCGACGCGCTGCGCGCGGCGTATCCGCAGGCAACCTTCAGTCTCGGCGCGTTTGCGGTGTCGCGGCCACTGGCGGATTTCGCATTGGCGGTGGTGTCACCCGGCATCGATCTGCGGGAGCCTTTCGTCGTTGCGCTGCGCGCAGCCGGCGTGCCGGTGGTGGGCGATGTCGAGCTGTTCGCCCGGGCGGTGTCGCCGGCGGCCCGTGTGGTCGGCATCACCGGGTCCAATGGCAAGAGCACGGTGACCACGCTGTTGGGCGAGATGGCCCGTGCAGCCGGCCGCAGGGTGGCCGTGGGCGGCAATCTCGGGACCCCGGCGTTGGATCTGCTGGCCGACGGTATCGACTTGTACGTGCTCGAGCTGTCGAGCTTCCAGCTGGACACCACGGATCACCTGCGGTGCGATGCCGCGGCGTATCTGAACCTCTCCGAGGATCACCTCGATCGGCACGGCACCATGGCGCAATACGCTGCGGCCAAGGCGCGTATTTTTCGCAATACCGGAACCGCCGTCGTGAATCGCGATGACCCGGCTGTGATGGCAGCTGCGGCCGAGCTGCCGGACGATGTTCGCGTCATCTCCTTCGGGCTTGATACCCCTGCCGACGGCGCCTACGGCATCCGCGGGTCGGCGGCGGATGCCTGGTTGTGTCGCGGCGCCGCCCCCCTGATGCCGCATGCCTCACTGCGTATCGCCGGCCTCCACAACGCGGCGAACGCCCTTGCCGCGCTGGCGCTGGCGGATGCCGTGGGATTGCCGGAAGACGCCAGTCGTGCCGCACTGCAAACCTTCGCTGGCCTGCCGCATCGCTGTCGTCTGGTGCGTGAGCTGCGAGGGGTTCGCTATATCAATGACAGCAAGGGTACCAATGTCGGTTCCACGCTCGCTGCCATCAAGGGGCTGCCGGCGCCAATCCATTGGCTTGGAGGCGGTCAGGGCAAGGGCCAGGACTTCACCCCGCTGGGCCTGGCACTCAATGAACGCAATGGGCACGCCTACCTGTTTGGCGAAGATGCTGCAGTGATTGAAGCGTCGGTCCGTGCGCAGGTCCCGGTGACCCGAGTCCTGACGCTGGAGGCGGCGGTGACGGCCGCGCACTCGCGTGCCACCCCCGGGGCGACCGTGTTGCTGTCGCCGGCGTGCGCCAGCCTCGATCAGTTCCACAACTACATCGAACGCGGCGAGCGCTTCGAGCAGCTGGTGGAGGCGCTGGCATGACCGATCTCGCCATGCCCCTGCAATTGCCGCGGACGCGCTACGGTATTGATGGCGCGCTCGTTCTGGCCGCCGTCACGCTGATGGTCTGGGGCCTGATCATGGTCGCCTCGGCCTCGGTGGCACATGCCGAAAAGGTCTACGACGACCCGTTCCACTTTTTCTGGCGTCAGCTGATCTTCATCGGACTTGGCGGTGCCGTCGGTTTCGCGCTGTACTGTCTTCCAGTGCGCGTCTGGGAACAGAGCAGCTGGCTGCTGTTCGGTCTGGCCCTGCTGTTACTGACCCTGGTGCTGATTCCCGGCATCGGGGTTGAAGTGAACTACTCCCGTCGCTGGCTCGATCTGCCCTTCATCCGGGTGCAGGCCTCGGAGCCGGCGCGACTGGCGTTGATTCTGTATCTGGCGGGCTACATCGTGCGCCGCCAGGTCGAGGTGCAGCACAGCTTCAAGGGGCTGGCCAAACCGGTGTTGCTGTTGGTGATTCCGGCCGTGCTGCTGCTGGCGGAACCGGACTTCGGCGCCACCGCCATCCTGTTCGCCGTGGCCTTCCTGATGCTGTTCATGGGCGGCGCGCCCGTGACCTATTACCTGGGGTTGATCACCATTGCTGCCGTCGGGCTGGCAGGGGTGGCGATGATGGAAAGTTATCGCATGCGTCGCATTCTCAGCTTCACCAATCCCTGGGCCGATGTCGAAAACGGGGGCTGGCAGCTGGCACAGTCGCTGATTGCGGTCGGACGTGGTGAGTGGGCCGGCGTTGGTCTGGGCAATAGCGTGCAGAAGCTGCTGTATCTGCCGGAAATGCACACCGACTTCATCTTCGCCATCCTCGCCGAGGAGTTCGGCCTGATCGGGGTTACCGCGCTCCTGGCACTGTTTGCGGTGGTGGTTTGGCGTGGCTTCGCCATCGCCCGAGCCGCCGAGCAGCGCGACGCCAGGTTCGCCGCTTACCTCTGCTATGGCCTTACCGGCTGGATTGGCTTGCAGGCGCTGATCAACCTGTCGGTCAACATGGGGCTGCTGCCGACCAAGGGGCTGACCCTACCGCTGCTGTCCTACGGCGGCTCCTCGCTGATCACCGTGCTGGCGATGCTTGGGTTGATCCTGCGGGTCGATTACGAAAACCGTGCGTCGGCGAAGGAGCGGGTGCGATGAAGATCGTCATTGCAGCGGGTGGAACCGGCGGCCACGTCTACCCGGCACTGGCTGTCGCCGAACGCCTGCGTCAGCGTGCGCACGAGGTGGTCTGGCTTGGCAACCCCGACAGCTTCGAGTCGCGGGCCATCGCGCCGACCGGTCTGCCGTTTCGTGAAATGCGGATCACTGCATTGCGCGGCAAGGGCCTGGCAGGCTGGTTGATGGCGCCACTGCGGCTGTGGCGCGCGGTGCGGGCGGCCGCGCGGATCCTCGCCGAGGAACGTCCGGCTGTGGTCCTCGGGATGGGCGGCTTCGTCGCCGGGCCTGCCGGTGTCGCCGCCCGCCTGCGCGGCACCGCCCTGATCATTCACGAACAGAACGCGCGCGCCGGTTTGACCAACCGGGTGTTGGCGCGTTGGGCGCGCCGGCGACTGCAGGGCTTCGATGGCGCACTGCCCCACGGAGAGACGGTCGGTAATCCGGTCCGTGCCTCGGTGGCCGGACTGGCGTTGCCGGCGACCCGATTTGCCAGTCGCATGGGCGCATTGCGTTTGCTGGTGGTGGGGGGCAGTCAGGGCGCGCGCGCACTGAACGAACGGGTGCCTGCGGCACTGGCGCGATTGCCAGCCGCGCAGCGCCCGCAGGTGCGTCATCAAGGTGGGCGCACGGTCGAGGTGGCACGTGCGGCATATCTCGAGGCGTCCGTGGATGCCGAGGTGACCCCATTCATCGATGACATGGCTGCAGCCTATGACTGGGCCGACGTGGTCATCTGCCGTGCAGGGGCGTCAACGGTGGCAGAGCTGGCGGCCGCCGGATTGGGTGCGCTACTGGTGCCGTTCCCTCATGCCGTGGACGATCATCAGACTGCCAATGCACAGGCCCTGGTGGCGGTCGGCGCGGCGGATTGCATCCAGGAGGCGACGCTGGATATCGATGCGCTTGCAGCGTGGCTGCAAGGGTTGGATCGCGCCGGGTTGGCGCGGCGCGCTGATGCCGCCCGCCGTGCCGGGCGGCCGCTGGCGACCGACGACATCGTGGCGGTGATCGAGGCCGAGGGGGTGGGGTCATGATCAAGGGCAATGGCAGCGGTCTGCCACAATTGATGCGGACGCCAATGCGGCGCATCCGTCGCATCCATCTGCTCGGAATCGGCGGCTCCGGAATGGCCGGCATTGCCGAAGTGCTGCTGAACCTCGGCTATACCGTTACCGGCACCGATCTCAAGGCCAGTGCTGCCACCGAACGCCTGCAATCGCTGGGGGCCAGGCTCTATTTCGGTCACGATGCCGGCAACACCGTCGGTGCCGACGCGGTGGTGGTATCGACCGCCGTGCAGCGGGACAACCCGGAGTTGGTCTATGCCCGGGCACACCGCATTCCGGTGGTGCGCCGCGCCGAGATGCTGGCGGAACTCATGCGCTTCCGGTACGGCATCGCCATCGCCGGTACCCATGGCAAGACCACCACCACCAGCCTGGTCGCCAGCGTGCTGGCGGAAGCCGGGCTCGATCCGACCTATGTCATCGGCGGCAAGCTCAAGAGTGCCGGCGCCAATGCCCGGCTGGGCGAGGGCGCCTGTCTGGTGGCCGAGGCGGACGAAAGCGATGCGTCATTCCTGCACCTGACGCCGATGCTGGCCGCGGTGACCAACATCGACGCGGATCACCTGGAGACCTACGGCGGTGACTTCCAGCGCCTTCGCGCGACCTTCCTCGAGTTCCTGCACCGGTTGCCGTTCTACGGGCTGGCGGTGCTGTGCGTGGATGACCCGGAGGTTCGGGCGCTGATGCCGAAGATCGGACGGCCGGTGGTGACCTATGGCTTTGCCGAGGATGCCGATGTCCGTGCCAGTGCCTTGCAGGCGAGTGGCAACGGCAGCGATTTCGTTGCCCGTTTCGCCGACGGTCAGGAGGCCTCATTCCACGTCAATCTGCCTGGGCGACACAACGTCCAGAATGCGCTGGTGGCATTGGCCATCGGGCAGGAGCTGGGGGCAGATGTTCCAGCGATGCAGCGCGCCCTGCGCGGATTCGCAGGCGTCGGTCGGCGTTGCGAGGTTCATGAGCCGCTGATGCTGCCGCAGGGTCGCGTCCAGTTGGTGGACGACTACGGGCATCACCCGCGTGAGATCGCTGCCACCTTCGAAGCCATGCGGGCGGCGTGGCCGGGGCAACGGCTGGTGGTGGCGTTCCAGCCTCACCGCTACAGCCGGACCCGCGATCTTTTCGATGACTTTACGACCGTGCTGGCGGAAGCCGATGCTTTGGTGCTGAGCGATGTTTACCCGGCCGGCGAGATGCCGATTGAGGGCGCTGACAGTCGCGCGCTGGCGCGGGGTATCCGGGCCCGCGGTCGGGTCGAGCCGGTGCTGGTACACGGGGTCGCCGAGATGCCCGATACCCTGCAGCCGCTGCTGCGCGACGGCGACGTGTTGTTGACCCTCGGCGCCGGCGATATCGGCGGTCTTCCCGCTCTGCTGCAACAGCGGTTCCGGGGTGGCGCATGACTGTCGCGAAGAGCCGCGAGGTGGGCATCGATAACCGGGAATCCTGGCCCGATGTGCGGGGGCAGATCCTTCTGGACGAGCCGATGGCGAAGCACACGTCATGGCGGGTTGGCGGGCCGGCACAACAGTTCTTTCAGCCGGCCGATCGCGATGACCTTCTCGCTTTCGTGCGTCTGCTACCGATCACCGAGCCTGTGCTCTGGTTGGGTCTCGGCAGCAACCTGCTGGTCCGTGATGGTGGGTGGCGCGGGACCGTCATCGCCCTGCACGGCACGCTGGATACGTTGCAAGTCCGGGACATCGACGATTCCCGATTCCCGACGCCCGATTCCCCCTATGTATATGCCGAAGCCGGCGTCCACTGCGCCCGACTGGCCAAGCTTGCACGTGATCGTCAATTGGCCGGTTTGGGCTTCATGGCCGGTATTCCCGGCACCGTTGGCGGCGCCCTGGCGATGAATGCGGGCGCATGGGGCGGTGAGACTTGGCCGGTGGTTGAGCGCGCCGAAGTGTTGATGCGTGATGGGGATGTGCGGTGGCTGGCGGCCAGTGACCTCGAATGGGGTTATCGCCACGTGGCCCTGCCGGCCGATGCCCTGGGTTTTCTCGGCGCGGTATTCCGTACCCGCATCGACGCCGACGGCGAGGATGCGCGCGCCACCCGCGAAAGCCTGGCGCGGCGCAAGGCCACCCAGCCGGTCGGCAAGCCGTCGGCGGGCTCCACCTTCCGCAATCCGCCGGGTGATCACGCCGCACGGCTGATCGAGGCAAGCGGTCTCAAGGGCTATCGCATCGGCGGCGCCCAGGTGTCGACGCTGCACGCCAACTTCATCGTCACCGAGGCAGGCGCCCGCGCGGCAGACGTGGAGGCGCTGATCCTTCATCTGCAGGCCGAAGTGCAGCGGCTCCATGGCGTGACGTTGCAGACCGAAGTTCGCATCGTCGGAGTGGCGTCATGACGGCGGCTATTGGCCGTGTGGCGGTGCTGATGGGCGGCTGGTCGTCCGAGCGTCAGGTGTCGATCTGGAGCGGCGAGACGGTGTTGGCGGCGCTGCAGTCGGAGGGCTTCGACACGGTGGCGGTCGATGTCCGGACGCCGGCGGAGCTGTTCGCGCTGCCGTCACTCGGCGTCAGTCACGCCTTCAATGTTCTTCACGGTACCGGCGGGGAAGATGGAACGGTACAGGCGGTACTGGACCTGCTGGGGATTCGCTATCCGGGCTGTGGCGTGTTGGCATCGGCGCTTGCAATGGACAAGCTGCAGACCAAGCGGCTTTGGCGTGCCGAAGGCCTGCCGACGGCCGACTGGCGGTGTGTCGACAGTGCCGAAGCCCTCGCCGCTGCTGCCGAGGCGTTCGGCTATCCGCTCATCGTCAAGCCAGCGGCCGATGGTTCCAGTGTCGGCATCAGCAAGATCAGGGCGCCGGGTGAAGTGGCGGCTGCCTGGGCCCTGGCGCGAGGGGATGGGGCCACCGGTCAGACGGTCTTGGCAGAGCGCTTCGTCCCGGGTGCCGAATACACCTGTGCCGTCCTCGGTGACCAGGCGCTGCCGCTGATCCGCATCGAGCCGGATGGCGAGTTTTACGACTACAACGCCAAGTACCTGTCTGACAATACCCACTACCACTGCCCCGCCGGCCTCGACCCCGCGCTCGAGCGCGAGTTGCAGGCCCTCAGCCTGAAGGCATTTGCAGTGCTGGGCGGTCGCGGCTGGGGGCGGGTCGACTTCCTGATGGCGGACGACCGGCGTCCGTTCCTGCTGGAAGTGAACACCTTGCCGGGCATGACCTCGCATTCCCTGGTGCCGCTGGCTGCGCGCACCGCCGGCATCGCGATCGGCCCGTTGTGCCGGCGCCTGCTGGAAACCACGATGACGGAGGCGCGCGGGTGAGCGCGGCCGTTATGGAACCCACCGCCCGACTGCTACCTGCACCGGACCGCCTGCGAAACGCCGGGGCGGTGATGGTCTCGCTGCTGGTGCTGGTGGGCGGGTTGTGGTTGGCGGCGCAGCAGACTGCGCGCCCAGTCGCGCACCTCAGCGTCTCCGGCGGGGGTGACCGGGTGACCGCCGCCGAGGTACGGGTGGCGTTGGCCGAGGCATTGCAGGGACCGATCTCGCAGCTCGACCTGGTGCAGTTGCAGCAGGCGGTGGTGGCGCTGCCCTGGGTCGCGCGGGCGCGAGTCGAGCGGGTGTGGCCCGACGGTGTGCATGTCCGGATCTGGGAACGGGTACCAATGGCGCGCTGGGGGACCGAGGCGCTGGTCGATACCACCGCTGCGACGTTCACCCCGCGGCCGTCGGACGTACCGCCCGGGTTGCCACAACTGGATGGCCCGGAAGGCGCTGTTGCCGAAGTCATGCAGCGCTACCTGGGATTGGCGGAAGCGGTGGCCGACGCCGGCCTCGAGCTGACCGGGCTGTCCCTGGATGTTCGTGGTGAGTGGATCGGCCGTATCGCCCCCGGGGTGCCGGTGCGGTTCGGCCGCGAAGACCCGCTGTCGCGCGTGCCGGTGCTCAATGGGCCAGTGGCCCGGGTCACCACCGGCCGCCTTTCCGAGGTCGAGCGCATCGACCTTCGCTACACCAATGGATTCGCGGTGCGCTGGCGCACGTCCGCGGCGGATGAAGGAGCACAATGATGCCAAGACGTGATGAGCGGGAACTGTTGGTTGGACTCGATATCGGGACCTCCAAATGCGTGGCCGTGATCGGCCAGGTGATGCCCGAGGGTGGGGTCGAAGTGGTCGGCGAGGCAAGCGCGCCCAACCGCGGGGTCAACCGCGGGGATGTCGTCAACATCGATGCCACCGTGCAGTCGATCCGGCGGGCGGTCGAGAATGCCGAACAGATGGCCGGCTGCCGCGCGCAGTCGGTGCATGTCGGCATGTCCGGCACCCACTTGCAGAGCCGCAATTCCACCGGGGTGGCACCGGTCCGGGGCCGCGAGGTGACGCAGAAGGACGTCGAAAGCGTCATCGATGCCGCACGCGCGGTGCTGATCCCTGCCGACCAACGCATCCTTCATGTGATTCCGCAGGAATACATGGTGGATGGCCGCGATGGCATCCACGAGCCGGTCGGCATGTTCGGCGTGCGGTTGGAAGCGCGGGTGCACATGATCAGCGGTTCCGAGTCAGCCCAGCTGAACATTCGCAAGTGCGTCGAAAGTTGTGACCTGACCCTCGACCGTCTGATCGTCCCGCACCTCGCTGCCAGCGAGGCCGTGCTGTTGCCGGAGGAGAAAACGCTCGGCGTCTGCATGGTCGATCTCGGTGCCGGGACGGCTGATATCGCCGTCTTCCGAGGTGGCGCGGTTCGCCATACCGCGGTGCTCGCCCTTGGCGGCAATCTGGTGACCAACGATATCTCGGTGGCGTTTCGCACACCGCATCAATTTGCCGAGGAAATCAAGATTGCATACGGCTGTGCCCTGCCGGAAATGGTCGCCGCCAGTGACGTTATCGAGGTCCGCGGTGTCGGCGATGGTCCGGCTCGCCAGTTGTCGCGCCATACCCTGGCAGAGGTGATCAAGCCGCGCTACGAGGAAATCTTCCGCTTCCTGCGCAAGGAGCTGCAGCGTTCCGAGACCTACGAAATGGTGGCAGGTGGCGGGGTTGTGCTGACCGGCGGCGCCAGCGCCATGCCCGGGGTTCAGGAACTGGCCGAGGCCGTGTTCGAAGTGCCCGTACGAATTGGTCTGCCGCAGAACATCCGCGGTCTTAATGACCTCGCGCGCGACCCCGGCTACGCCACCGCCGTCGGGCTGCTGTTGCATGGGCACCGCGCAGCGCCGCGCAGCATCGCGGGGCAGGAACGACATCCGAGTTACTGGGTCCGCCGCATCAAGGAATGGGTGGCGGGAAACTTCTGAATCAACCTCAGGATCGAGGTGTGATTTTTCTTAAATTAATGCCGCTTTTATGTTGACTTACAAACTGTGATGAATCATCATCATTCGGTGGAGAAGTATCCGTTTGTAAACAAGGCATGAGGTGGGTCGCGCGTCCTTCGGGGCCGCGGTGTTGGCAGACATCACCAGCAGCGCCTCAGGCGCAGGAGAGCAAACAATGAGCACCGGGCAGTCACGCGAAATCTTCGAGCTTCTCGACGGCCAGCCACGCAAGGCGATGATTCGCGTCATCGGCGTTGGCGGCGGCGGATGCAATACCGTCAACCAGATGGCGCAAGCTGGAATCGACGGCGTCGAATTCATCTGTGCAAACACCGACCGGGACCACCTTGAAAAGTGCGTGCCAACCAGTCAGCTGCAGCTCGGCATCGAGTTGACCCGTGGTCTCGGAGCCGGTTCCGACCCCGAGGTGGGGCGAGCCGCTGCCGAGGAAGATCGCGACCGTATCCGCGAGATGCTCGAAGGTAGTGACCTGTTGTTCGTCACCGCCGGCATGGGCGGCGGTACCGGCACCGGTGCGGCGCCGGTGATTGCCGAAGTGGCCAAGGAGCTCGGCATCCTGACGGTCGCCGTGGTGACCAAGCCGTTCGCGCACGAGAACAAGAAGCGCATGAACGTCGCGCTGCGCGGCATCGACGAACTGCGGGACCGGGTCGATTCACTGGTGCTGATTCCGAATGAGAAGCTGTCGCTGGTGTTGGGGTCGAAGATCACCGTGCTCAACTGTTTCAAGGCCGCCAATGACGTGCTGCAGAACGCGGTGGCCGGCATCTCCGAGCTGATCACCCGTCCGGGCCACATCAACGTCGACTTCGCCGACGTCAAGACGGTCATGAGCAACCGCGGCATGGCGATGATGGGGATTGGTCGCGCCAGTGGCGAAGGCCGTGCGCAGAAGGCGGTGGAGATGGCGCTGTCGAGCCCGCTGCTTGATGACATCGAGCTGTCCGGTGCCCGCGGCCTGCTGGTCAACGTCACCTGCGACGAGTCGCTGGAGATGGAAGAGTGGGAATACATCAACCAGCGGGTCAACGAGCTGGCGGCCGATGAGGCGGATGCCAAGTGCGGCATGGCCTTCAACCCCAACGCCAACGGCGAACTGTGGGTGACGGTGGTGGCCACCGGCCTGGCACCGCAGCGGGGTGCGATGCCGCAGCCTGCACAGCAGCCGCTCAATGTGGCGGGCAACCCCAAGGTCGCGCCGTTTCTCAAGCCGGTTGAGACGCAGCACGCTCAGCAGCCGCAGACCCAGCCGCAGCGTCCGCAGAACGTCGAGGTGCCGACCTACATCCGCCAGGGCGCGCGGGTGGCCGCAGGTGGCGGCGGTTCCTCGTTCCCGATCGGGCTCGACGAGGACATCATCAACATCCCGGCGTTCCTGCGAAACCAGGCCGACTGAGCCCGGCGGCACGGGCCGCCGGAGTTCATGCCCGGTTCATGGCCGGTGATACAATTTGCCGATGCCCGGGCCGGATTACCGTCCGGGCATTGTCTTCACCGCTGAGGGTCTACCCGGGTTAATGGCACAACAACGTACGCTCCGTCAGGCAATCCGCGCGTCCGGCATCGGGCTGCATTCCGGCCGCAAGGTGTTCATGTCATTGCTGCCGGCGGGTCCGGATACCGGCATCGTGTTTCGTCGCACTGACCTTGACCCGGTGGTCGAGCTGCCGAGCCGTGCCGATTGGCTGCGTGAGGCGACCATGTGCAGCACCCTGGTTGACGACCAGGGCACCCGGGTGGCGACCATCGAGCACCTGATGTCGGCTCTCGCCGGCCTCGGCGTGGATAACTGCATCGTCGAGCTGTCGTCGCCCGAGGTGCCGATTATGGATGGCAGCGCCGCGCCTTTCGTGTTTCTGATTCAGTCGGCCGGCATTCATGAGCAGGAGGCGCCGAAGCGGTTCCTGCGGATCCGTCAACCGGTGCAGGTCGCTGATGGTGACAAGTGGGCCCGGTTCGAGCCGCACGACGGCTATCGGTTGTCGTTCGCCATCGAATTTGCCCATCCGGCGCTGCGGCGTAGCGGCCAGCAGGTGACGCTCGATTTCTCCACCACGACCTACATCAAGGAAGTGGCGCGGGCCCGCACCTTCGGGTTCATGCGAGAGCTCGACGCGCTGCGTGCCAACAATCTCGGCCTCGGGGCCAGCCTCGACAACGTGGTCGCGCTCGACGACTTCCGCGTGGTCAATCAGGATGGTTTGCGATACGAGGACGAGTTCGTCCGCCACAAGATCCTGGATGCCGTAGGCGACCTGTATCTGCTCGGCCACAGCGTGATCGGCGCTTACAGTGCCTACAAATCCGGGCACGCGCTCAACAACAAGCTGGTGCGCGCCGTACTCGAAGATCGCGCGGCCTGGGAGGTCGTGACCTACAGTAGTGCAAGCGCACCGGCGCCGATCACCTACGGGCGCGGGAGTTTGGCCGCGGCCTGAGCGGCGCGCACCGAAACAGGGCAATTTGATCGGCGGAGGGCAATATTTCCGCCCCCACGCGCTTGCGTGAACGAAATTGGGCGGCCTACACTCCGGCCTTCCCCTGAATCGGTCTGACTTTTGCATCGATTCGGCTGGGGCGACATCCGAGGCAGTGGCCGACCACGTCGAGCACCTGTCGCTGGTGGGCGCGCAGGGGGATCAGGGCAGCGGCCGACTGGGAATAGATCACCAGCGTGGTTCCACGCAGGTTAACGATTCGCAGGTGGTGGGCCCAGGGGGAAGGGATTTCCGCATGCAACTGCCGAGTGGCGGTTGCCAACAACGAAGCGCGGCTCAAGAGCTGGCGCAGCGGTCCCGGCCGGTCATTCAGCCAATGGCGAATGGGCAGAGGGTCGGGCTGAGAAGAGGTCATTGATGGATATTATCGTCGTCAGCAGCCGTCAGGGTCAGACGCGGCGCTTTTCACTGCAGTGGCGCAGTCTCTGGCTGTGGTTGCCGCTTGGGATGCTGATGACGGGACTGCTGTCCGCAGCAGGCATGGTCGGCTACTGGATGGCCGATAGCGGGCCGTCGACGCTACCGAGCAACCTGGTCACCGCCTGGGCCGGGCAGGTCGCCGAACAACGGGCCGCGCTGGAGCAGACCCGCGGCAACGCCGCCGAGGATGCGCGGGCGCTGGCCCGCCGGCTGGCGCGCATGCAGGCGCACATGATGCGACTGGAAGCGGCAGGGGCCCGCCTGACCGAAGTTGCCGGGCTTGACGAAGGCGAATTTGATTTTGCTTCCGCGCCTGCCCTCGGGGGGCCCGAGGGGGCCACCCAGAGCACCGAGACGCCGACCTACGCCGATGTGTTCGAGTCGCTCGACACCTTCGAGCGGCAGCTGAGTGATCGGGAGCGTCAGCTGCGGGTGCTGGAGGATCTGCTGCTGGCCAGTCGGCTGCAACAGGAACTGCGGCCGTCCGGATGGCCGGTGGAAGCCGGATGGATCTCGTCGCTGTTCGGGGTTCGCACCGACCCCTTCACAGGACGCCGCGCCATGCATGAAGGCATGGACTTCGCCGCCCGCGAAGGCAGTGACATCTACTCGGTGGGTGCCGGCATCGTCTCCCACTCCGGTACCCGCAGTGGCTACGGCAAGATCGTCGAGATCAACCATGGCAATGGGTACGTGACCCGCTACAGCCACAACAAGACCAACCTGGTGAAGACCGGTGATCGTGTCTACAAGGGCCAGCGACTTGCCCAAGTGGGCAATTCGGGGCGCTCGACCGGACCACACCTGCATTTCGAGGTGCTCTACAACGGCCGGGTGGTCAATCCGCAAAAGTACATCCAGGCCGCGCGCTGACGCGTGGGCGACTCCCGCGGCGAACTTCGCGTGCTTGAATTGACCGCCGACACCCCCATCGTCGTCGGGCGGCTGGAGGCTTGGGGCATACTAGTGCTCTCTACGGCCGGCCTCCGGGCATCGCGCCGATCCATCGCCAATCCGTGACCCATGTTCAATAATCTGCTGGCCCGAGTTTTCGGGAGCCGGAACAAACGTCTCATCAAGCGCCTGGCCCGTATCGTCGACGAGGCCGCCCGCCACGAAGCCGCCGTCGCGGCATTGTCGGATGAAGCCCTCGCCGGGCAGACCGTCAAGCTGCGGGAGCGCCTGCAGAAGGGTGAGTCGCTCGACCGCATTCAGGCCGAGGCCTTCGCCACCGTGCGCGAGGCCGGTGCCCGCGTATTGGGGATGCGCCACTTCGATGTCCAGTTGATCGGCGGCTCGGTACTTCATCAGGGCAAGATCGCCGAGATGAAGACCGGTGAAGGCAAGACCCTGGTGGCAACGCTGCCGGTCTATCTCAATGCCCTCGAAGGCAAGGGTGTTCACGTCGTCACCGTCAATGACTATCTGGCCCGTCGCGATTCGGAGTGGATGGGTCGGCTCTACCGCTTTCTCGGGCTCACCGTGGGCGTGGTTGTTTCCGGTCAGTCCGGCGACGAGAAGCGGGCCGCATACGCGGCCGACATCACCTACGGAACCAACAACGAGTTCGGCTTCGACTACCTGCGCGACAACATGGCCTTCGCGATCAAGGACAAGGTGCAGCGTGGCCAGCATTTCGCCATCGTCGACGAAGTGGACTCCATCCTCATCGACGAAGCGCGGACACCGCTGATCATCAGTGGCCCCACGGACGACGATCCGACGCTGTGGAAAAAGCTGAATGCCATCATTCCGCAGCTGAAGCGACAGCAGGAGGAAGAGGGCGAGGGCGACTTCTGGGCTGACGAAAAGGGCAAGCAGGTTCACCTGTCCGAGACCGGCATGGAGCACGTCGAAGACCTGCTGCGTGCCAATGGTCTGCTCAGCGAGGACGAGACCCTCTATGACCCGGCCAACATCATTCTGGTCCACCACATCAATGCCCTGTTGCGGGCCCATCACCTGTACCGGCGCGATGTCGAGTACATCGTCCGCGGCGGGCAGGTGGTGATCATTGACGAGTTCACCGGGCGCATGATGTCCGGCCGCCGCTGGTCCGACGGTCTGCATCAGGCGGTGGAGGCCAAGGAAGGCGTCAATATCCAGCAGGAAAACCAGACGCTGGCGAGCATAACCTTCCAGAACTACTTCCGCCTCTACGGCAAGCTCGCCGGCATGACCGGTACCGCCGACACCGAGGCCTTCGAGTTCCAGAGCATCTACGGTCTCGAGGTGGTGGTGATTCCCACCAACCGGCCGATGCAGCGGATCGACGGTGGTGACCAGGTGTTCCTCAACGCCCAGGACAAGTTCAACGCGGTGATCAAGGACATCGTCGAGGCGAACGCCAAGGGGCAGCCGGTCTTGGTGGGGACGGCGAGCATCGAGACCTCCGAGCTGCTGTCGGGGTTGCTCAAGCAGCGCAACATCCCGCATGAGGTTCTCAACGCCAAGCAGCACGAGCGTGAAGCCGAGATCATCGCCCAGGCAGGCCGCAGCGGCGCTGTCACCATTGCGACCAACATGGCCGGACGCGGGACCGACATCGTGCTGGGCGGGTCACTGGAAGCCGAGTTGGAAGGCTTGCCCGAAGACGATATTGCCGGTCGCGAGCAGGTACGCGTGACCTGGCAGCAGCGTCACGATGCGGTGCTGGCCGCCGGCGGTCTCAAGGTGATCGGGTCCGAGCGTCACGAGAGCCGCCGTATCGACAACCAGCTGCGTGGCCGCTCCGGTCGTCAGGGCGACCCCGGCGCCACCCGCTTTTACCTGTCGCTCGACGACACCCTGATGCGCATCTTCACGCCGCCGCGGATGCGGTCGATGTTGCAGAACCTCGGCCTCGAGGAAGGCGAGGCGATCGAACACCGCTGGGTCACGCGCGCCATCGAGACGGCACAGCGCAAGGTTGAAAGCCACAATTTCGATATCCGCAAGAACCTGCTGGAATACGACAACGTGGCCAACGATCAGCGCAAGGCCATTTATGAGCTTCGCGACCAATTGATGGCATCGGAGCGGGTCACCGACATGGTCGATGCCATCCGTCCGGATGTGATCAATGGCTTGGTCGATGCGCATATTCCGCCGCAGTCGGTCGAATCGATGTGGAACGTCCCGGCGTTGGAAGCCGCGCTGCAGAAGGAATTCGGGCTCGAGTTGCCGGTGCAGCGCTGGCTCGACGAGGAAGACAAGCTGAGCGAGTCCGCGCTGCGCAAGCGGCTGCTCGAAACCGTCTCCACGGCCTACAGCGACAAGAAGGCCCAGGTTGGCGCGGCCGTGCTGGAACACTTCGAGAAGGCGATCATGCTGCAGGTGCTCGACCAGCTGTGGCGCGAACATCTGGCGGCGATGGACTACCTGCGCATGGGCATTCATCTGCGCGGCTATGCGCAGAAGGACCCCAAGCAGGAATACAAGCGCGAAGCCTTCATCATGTTCAACGACATGCTGGCGCGCTTCAAACATGATGTGACGGCGACGCTGGCGCGGGTGCGGATTCAGACCGAAGCCGAGGTTGAGGCGGTGGAAGCCCGACGCCGCGAAGCCGCCGCCGCACTCGAAGGGCGAATGCAGATGCAGCACGCCGAGGCAGACGGGGTCTCGACCGCCGCCGGTGTGGACGATCCGGCCGCGTCGACCGCGCGGCCCACAGCGGGCGCCGGCGCGCGAACCCTGGGCGCTGCGGCACCGCCGCCGCCGCGACCGGCAACGGTGGTCCGCGACTATCCCAAGGTCGGCCGGAATGACGCCTGCCCCTGTGGCAGTGGCAAGAAGTACAAGCACTGCCACGGCGCCCTGAACTGAACCTCGTTGCAGGCGCGGCGACGGCCAGGTGTCGCTGGCTTTCGCCCCGCGCCACTTTTCCCTAAGCTTCGCGGCCTGTCCGGTTTCGCGAGGTGCGGCATGGCGGTCGATCTATCTCCCCCTGAACCCCTGTTGCCGGTGCCGGGCGTACGCCTCGGCACCGCTTCGGCCGCAATCAAGAAGGCGGGGCGTCAGGACCTGTTGGTGATCGAGCTGGCAGAAGGCAGCCGGGTGGCCGGGGTTTTCACCCGCAATGCCTTTGCTGCGGCGCCGGTGCAGCTGTGCCGTGCGCGTCTGGCCGTCCGCTCTGATATCCGTGCGCTGCTGGTCAACAGTGGCAATGCCAACGCTGCCACCGGCGACGCCGGCCTTGCCGATGCCGAGGCGACCACGGCCGCGGTGGCCACAGCGCTGGCAGCCGGATCGGACCGGGTGCTGCCGTTTTCCACTGGCGTAATCGGCGTACGGCTGCCGGTGGCGCGGATGCAGGCGGCCATCCCGGAGGCCTTGGCACGGGCGCAACCGGATGGCTGGAACCTGGCGGCCGAAGCCATCATGACCACCGATACCGTCGCCAAGGGCGTGTCTCGGCAGATCACCACCGGTCGGGGCCCGGTCACCGTCACCGGGATTGCCAAGGGTGTCGGAATGATCTACCCCAATATGGCGACGCTCTTGGCGTTTGTCGCCACCGATGCCGCCTTTGATGCCACCGCGCTGCAGGCGTTGACGCAGGAGCTGGCCGACCGCAGCTTCAATTGCGTCACCATCGACGGTGATACCTCCACCAACGACAGTTTCATCGTCTGTGCCACCGGCCAGGCGGGCGGTGCGCCGCTGCACGCCGAAGACCCCGATTACCACGCCGTTGCCGAGGCGATGCTGTCGGTTTGTGAAACCCTGGCCCAGGCAATCGCCCGTGACGGTGAGGGGGCCACGCGCTTCGTCACGGTCGAGGTGACCGATGCCATCGACCGCGCCGAGGCACGGCAGGTCGCCATGGCAGTGGCGAATTCGCCACTGGTCAAGACCGCGCTGTTTGCCGGCGATGCCAACTGGGGCCGGCTGGTGATGGCGATCGGGAAGTCCGGCGTGCCTGGGCTGGACCCGGCGCGGATCGATATCGCGCTCGATGATGTCCCGCTGTTGGTGGGCGGGCAGCCGCACCCCGACTATGTCGAGGCGCTGGGGGCGGCGGTACTGGCGCGCAACGCCTACACCATCCGCATCGCGCTTGGGCGGGGCAGCGCATCGCTGCGCTGCTGGACCTGCGATTTCTCCTACGACTACGTGAAGATCAACGCCGAGTACCGAACGTGACGGTCGCGGGCGACCCCGCGCTGCCGCTGATTCAGGTTGCCTGTGGCGTACTGGTCGATGACGCTGGCGCGGTGCTGATGGCCCAGCGTCCGACCGGCAAGATCGCGGCCGGTTATTGGGAGTTTCCCGGCGGCAAGATCGAACCGGCTGAGGGCGCGGAGGCCGCCCTGCGGCGTGAGCTGCGGGAGGAGCTGGATGTCGAGATCACCGACATTGAGCCACTGATCGACTTCATGCACGGCTATCGCGATCGCCGCGTGCGGCTGCAGACCTTCCGCTGCCGGGTGGCGGCGGGCAGCCCCAGAGGACGGGAAGGGCAGACCCTGGCCTGGCGCCCGGTGGATGCCCTGCTCGACCTTCAGCCGCAACTCCCCACCGTGGCCCCCATCCTCAATGCGCTTCGGCTGCCGATCCATTACGCCTGGACCCCGCCGCTGGAGATGCCGCGGGCGCTTGTCTCCCTGCCGCTACCCCGCATGCCGGCCGGCAGTCTGGTCCGGCTACGGCAGCCGGATTGGGACGCCGGCACCTATGCCGCCAGCGCGCCGGCCTGGGTGGCACGCATGCAGGATGCCGGTCTGCAGCCGGTGGTGGACCGCCCTGAAGTGCTGCCGGACTGTCCGGGGGCCAGCCTGCATCTGAGCGCCCGTGCGGCGGCGACGTTGCCGGATCGTGCCGCCGCCGGTGGACGCTGGTTGCTGGTCTCGGCGCACAACGAAGCCGAGCTGCTGATCGCGGCCGGGCTGGGTGCAGATGCGGTGGTGATCGGCCATGTCGCCTCCACCCCATCGCATCCCGGTGTCGCTGCCCTGGGCTGGAAAGGGTTCACCGCGCTGGCCCGCGCTGCCGGCCGGCCGGCCTACGCCATCGGCGGTCTCGATGCAGAACGCGATCACGCCGCTGCCCGCCTCGCCGGCGCCCAGGGCATCGCCGGGATTCGGACCTACTGGCCGCGGTCTCACTGACCGCGCAGCAGTGCCGAGTAACAGCGACCGCCCTTCTCAGCACTCTGCACGCAGACCCTGTCATCGCGAGTGGCGTAGCCACGCGGCGATCTCGTCTGGTTGGCAGTGCGGCTACTGGACCTCGGATGGTCCCGCCAATACACCTCAGCGCAGGCCATCCTGGCGACCCGTCACTTCGCTAATCCACTCCGGCCTCGGCATCCATGCCGTGTCGTGAACTCCACCTGCGAGCAGTGCTCGCAAAAACGGTGGGGTTCACCCCTCACCCTTCACTCCCAACGCTCAGGCTCCCCCTGCGGTGCCATGGGATCGATCGGCTCGCCGGGCACCACGTGACGTTCGGCAAACCATTCGCCGAGATCGACCATCTTGCAGCGTTCGCTGCAGAACGGCCGCCAGCGATTCTGGTCGTCGAGGCGGCTGGCCTTGCTGCACTGGGGGCAGCGTCCGATGCGGGTGGGGGTGGCGCTCACAGCACGCAGCACTGCATGTCGAAGGGGATATCCACCATCAACTGCTGGCTGCGCGCATTGATGTCACGCGCACTCATGAAGCGGATGCTGAACCGGTGCCGGCTGGCGCTGATTTCCGGGTAAGCCGACACCGAGCGCGGGACATGGACCCGTAGCAGATGGCAGACACCCGGCGGATTGTGAATATGCATGCCGCGCTGGGCGACCACCGCTTCCGGTTCCCGGCTCTGGCGCAGCAGTCGCAGGTACAGCAGGATGGCCTGCTCGAACGGTCGCATGTCGGCCGACCAGGCGTCGAGGTCCCGTTCGAGCCCGGCGCGGGACTGTGACAGCCAGTAGTGCAGGGTGGGCAGATCGAACCCGCAGGTGCCGCCCGGCATGCCGTAGCGATTGGCGACGGTGATGAGAAAATCGTTCTCCCGCATCAGGTTGCCGGCGAACTGGGTGGCCAGTTGCTGCATGCCGTTCACCGCAGCGGTGAGTTCGTCGAGGACCGATTTCAGTGAGTCGGGATCGATACCGGGACGCTGGGCCAGACGGGTCAGCGCGGCATGTTGCTCGCTCAGTTCCTTGAGAATGTCGTTCTTCAGGTCAGAGCGCGACAGCACCGACAGAATATCCAGCAGCACATGCAGGGTGGCGCGGGTGCCGTACTCGGAGGCATCACGGCGATGGTGGCGGTACTGCCCGAACAGGAATTCCAGGCGCAGGAAAACCCGCACGCGCTCCGTCAGCGGTTGTTCAAAGACGACGGGGATTTCGGCAACGGCCACTCGAACCCGATAATGAGAATGCGCGCCGATTGTGAAGTGTGTCGCAGTTCATTTCAAACCGCGGCTGCGCGTTGCTGCGCGATGGCCAGCCAGTGCGGATGCAGGGCATCGATCTGTCGGGCGGTGTCGTCGCGGCTACCGCTATTGTCGATGACGTCGTCAGCGGCTGCCAGCCGGGTTTCGCGTTGGGCCTGGGCGGCGAGCATCTGACCGGCCAGGGTGGCATCAATCCCGTCCCGGACGACCAGTCGGGCGACCTGCAGTGCCTCGGGGATATCCACCACGACAATGCGGTCGATCAGATGGCGCATCGGGCTTTCGAGCAGGATGGCCACCGACAGTACGCAGTAGGGCGCGGTCTGGTCATCGCGCCACTGCCGCAGGCGAGCCCCGATCAGCGGGTGCAGCAGCGCCTCAAGCTGGCGTCGGGCCTCGGGATTGGCGAACACGTGCTCGCGCATGCGGCGGCGGTCGAGGCTGCCGTCGGCCTGCAGCATGTCGGGGCCGAACGTCGCGGCGATGCTGGCAAGCGCCGGCTCTCCCGGCTTCACCACATCACGGGAGACCTGGTCGGCATCCAGTACCGGCACGCCGCGATCCCGCAGCAGGCCTTCCACCAGCGACTTGCCACTGGCGATGCCGCCCGTCAGTCCCAGCGTCAGCGCACTCACAGGCCGGCGCTACGCAGATAGGCGGCGGTGATGGTGTCCCCCGCCACCAGGGCGATCCAGCCCGCTGCGGCGAGATAGGGACCAAACGGAATCTGGAGATCGCGGCCACGATTGCGGGCGAGGATCAGGCCGATGCCCACCACCGCCCCGACCACCGACGACAGCAGGATGATCAGCAGCAGTTGCTGCCACCCCAGCCAGGCACCGAGGGCGGCGAACAGCTTGAAGTCGCCGTAACCCATGCCTTCCTTGCCGGTCAGCAGTTTGAACGCCCAGTACACCGACCACAGGCTGAGGTAGCCGGCCGCCGCGCCGATGACCGCCGACGACAGCGAGGCCTGCAGCGGCACCAGTGCCAACAGCAGACCGGCCCACAGCAGCGGCAGGGTGATGCTGTCCGGCAGCAGGGTGGTGCGGGCGTCAATGACGGCCAGCACCAGCAGGCTCCAGGTCAACACCAGCGCCGCCGCCAGTTCGGGGCCCCAGCCGAAGCGCCAGGCACAGGCGGCCGACAGCAGCCCGCAGGCCAGCTCCACCAGCGGGTATTGCGGTGAGATGGGCGCGGCGCAATCGGCACAGCGTCCCCGCAACCATAGCCAGCCGATCACCGGAATGTTGTGCCAGGGGCGGATACGCTGGCGGCACTGCGGGCAGGTCGACGGCGGTTGGGTGAGCGACAGCGGTGGCTCGGCCTCGGCGGGTAGTTCCAGAATCTGACGGGCCTCGATTCGCCAGTCTCGCTCCATCATCGCCGGCAACCGCAGGGCGACCACATTGAGAAAGCTGCCGACCAGCAGGCCGAGCACCAGCGTCAATGTGATCAGCAGGCCGAGGTTGCCGGCCAGCAGCTCGACCAGTGGCGACACTAGATCGCCTGACCCATCTTGAAGATCGGCAGGTACATGGCCACCACCAGGCCGCCGACCAGGACGCCGAGCACCGACATGATGAAGGGCTCCATCAGCGCCGTCAGGTTGTCGACCAGGTTGTCCACCTCGGCTTCATAGAAGTCCGCCACCTTGGCGCACATGGCGTCGAGCGAGCCCGATTCCTCGCCGATCGCGACCATCTGTGTCGCCATGTTGGGGAACATGCCCGACTGCTCCATGGTCAGCTGCAGCTGTTGGCCGGTGGCCACCTGGTCCCGCATGGTGTGGATGGCTTCGGTGTAAACGATGTTGCCAGCGGCCTTGGCCACCGAATCCATCGCTTCCACCAGCGGCACCCCGGCGGCGAACATGGTCGACAGCGTGCGGGCAAACCGCGCCACGGCCGACTTGTGGAGAATGTCGCCAACGATGGGAATCTTCAGCGATACCCGGTCGAGAATGCGGCGGAACTTCTCCGAACGTTTCTTCAGGGCGATGAAGCCGGCAATCGATGCGCCGATGACAAAGACCATCTGGATGCCGTTAGCCTGCATCCATTTCGACAGGTTGATCACCATCTGGGTGAAGGCCGGCAGGTCGGCGCCAAAGCCCTGGAAGAGGTCCTGGAACTGCGGCACAACGAAGTAAAGCAGGATGCCGGTGACGATGAAGGCCACCACCAGTACCGCGATCGGGTAGGTCAGCGCCTTCTTCACCTTCTTTTTCAGTGCTTCGGTCTTTTCCTTGTAGGTGGCGATCTTGTCGAGCAGGGTTTCCAGCGCGCCCGACCGTTCACCGGCATCCACCAGATTGACGAACAGATCGTCGAAGTACAGCGGGTACTTGCCGAGCGCTTCGGAGAACGAAGAGCCACCCTCGATATGGGTCTTGATGCCCATGATCATCTCGCCCATGGCCGGCTTGTCGTGGCCACGGCCGATGATCTCCAGCGCCTGCACCAGCGGTACGCCGGACGACAGCATGGTCGACATCTGCCGACTGAACACAGCGATATCGATCGATTCGATGGTCCCCTTGCCCTTGGAAAACAGGGTCGAGGCCTTGCGCACGGCGATCGGGTTGATCCCCTGTTTGCGCAGATAGAGTTTGATGTGGTCGGCATTGGGGCCGATCGACTGGCCCTTGATCCGGTTGCCCTTCTTGTCGACCCCTTCCCACTTGAAGGGATACTCCTTGACTGCGGCAGTCGCCATGGTGCTTGTCTTGGTGCGCGTGAGGGTTCAGGTCGGAGTGTAGTCCGGCGGCGCGAGTCCGTCAGTCGCCGACGGTGCAGGCATTGGCCTGAATCAGGTCGATCTGGCCGTCACGGACCTTTTTCAGGGCCGACTGGCGCAGATCCATGATCCCTTCGGTCTTGGCCTGCTCGGTGATGTCGCGGGCGTTGCCGCCTTCCATGATGATGCGGCCCATGGCGTCGGAAAACGGCATCACCTGGTAGATCCCGGTCCGGCCCTTGTAGCCGTTGTCGCACTGGTCGCAGCCAACCGCCTCATGCGGGGCGAAATCCGGGCTGTCGATCTGGGCCTCGGTGAAGCCCTGTTTCAGCAGCTCCGGGCGCGGGATATTGGCCGGGCGCTTGCAGTGTTTGCACAGGCGTCGTGCCAGCCGCTGGGCGATGATCAGCGACAGTGTCGATGCCAGGTTGTAGGCCGGCACCCCCATGTTCATCAGGCGGACGATGGTTTGCGGCGCGTCATTGGTGTGCAGGGTCGACAACACCAGGTGACCGGTCTGCGCCGCCTTGATGGCGATCTCGGCGGTTTCCAGGTCGCGAATTTCCCCCACCATGATGACGTCAGGGTCCTGTCGCAGAAAGGCCTTCAGGGCCGCGGCGAAGGTCAGCCCCTGTTTCGGATTGACGTTGACCTGATTGACGCCCGGCAGGTTGATTTCCGCCGGGTCTTCGGCGGTCGAGATGTTGATGTCGTCGGTGTTGAGGATATTGAGGCCGGTGTAGAGCGACACCGTCTTCCCCGAGCCGGTCGGCCCGGTCACCAGAATCATCCCCTGGGGCTGCTGCAGCGACCGCAGGTAGGCTTCCTTCTGTTCCTGTTCGTAGCCCAGAGCATCGATTCCGAGCTGGGCCGACGAGGGATCAAGGATACGGGCGCAGATCTTTTCGCCGAACAGCGTCGGGCAGGTCGAGACACGAAAGTCGATTGCCTTGGTCTTCGACAGGTTGAGCTTGATGCGGCCGTCCTGCGGCACCCGCCGTTCGGCGAGGTCCATGCGGCTCATCACCTTGATGCGGGCGGCCAGACGGTGCCCCTGGCTGACCGGCGGCTGGGCGATGGTCTTGAGCTCGCCGTCCTTGCGGTAGCGGATGCGATAGAACTTCTCGTAGGGCTCGAAGTGGATATCGGACGCGCCCTGGTTGATGGCGTCGACCATCACCTTGTTGACGAAGCGCACGATCGGCGCGTCATCGGCGCCATCGCGGGAGACATCGTTGCCGCTGCCAGCATGCTCGTCCTCGTCGGAAATCTCGAGGTTCTCGAGGTCGCCGTCGGCCACCGACATGTCAGCCTGCTGCAGCACCGTCAGCGCCTGTTCCAGTGCCCGTGCCAGCTTGTCCTCTTCCACCAGCACCGCCTCGGTGGCATGCCCGGTAGCGAACTTGATGTCATCCAGGGCCTGGACGTTCATCGGGTCGGAGACCGCGATGAACATCTTTTTGCCACGTGAGTAGATGGGCAGGGCGTGCGCCTTGCGAAGAATTTTTTCGCTGAGCTGTTGAATCAGCGCGCGGTCCATTTCCACCGCCGACAGGTCCATCAGCGGCACGCCGAACTCGAGGCTGGCGGACTCCGCCAGCGCAGCGGCGCTCACCAGCTTGCTCTCCACCACCATGGTGGCGAAGGGGCGTTGCTCCTTGAGGGCCTTCTGCTGCAGGTCGCGGGCCTGCTGCTCGGTCAACAGCTGGTCGGCGGCGAGGCGCCGTGCCAACCCACCGAGGAAGCCGGATGCCGGGGTCTGCGTGCTGATGGCCAAGGTGGTCCCTTATTGCCTGAACGGATGATCGATAGTGGGTCGGGGCTTTGCGGCCGTCAAGCGCCCGACCGGCCGTTGGTCTGATCAAGCCAGACGCCCAGCCCCTGGGCATTCAGCTCCATGTCAGTCGACAGCAGGTCGCGTTGGGTGGACGTATCGAGGGTGCATCCGTGGGCCTGCAGCTGCTGCAGCGCCAGGGTGGTGATGGCCTCACGCAGTTGCGTGTGGCGGTCGGCGGCGGTGGTCAGCGTGCCAGCGATGCGGACATAGTCATCGATGCCCTGCCGCAAGGTGGCGGCCAGTGCTTTGACGTTGCGGACACGGCCATAGTGGGTGAGGAACATCTGCCGCGGCTCCGCCGCCAACAGGCGGTCGAGCGTGGCATGCCAGGCCTCGGGCTCGAACTGCACCGGGGTGGTGGTGGGGATCAGGAAGGGGCCGCGGGCCGTATCGAACTCGCGGTAACTCAGGCCGAAGGTGTCGCCCGTGAAGAAGCCCTGGCTCAGGGGATCGAAGACGCAGAAATGATGACGCGCGTGGCCCGGGCTGTCGAAGAAACGCAAGACATCGTCGCCGAGCCGGATCTCGTGGCCATCGGCCGCTTCGATCACCCGCGAGGCGGGAATCGGCAGGATTTCGCCATATTGCGCCTGCACGAAGGCCTCGCCGTAGACCGCGGTGGCGCCGGCGATCAGTTTCGACGGATCGATCAGATGTCGGGCGCCGCGCGGATGCGCCACCAGCTGTGCCGCCGGCAGGGCCGCCATCAGGCTGCCGGCACCGCCGGCGTGGTCGAGGTGGACATGGGTGGGAATCACGTAGCGCACCTGCTCGCGCGACAGTCCGCGCTGTCTCAGCAGCGCCAACAGGCGGGGGACCCCATGTGCGGTCCCGGCCTCGATGAACGCCAGATCCTGACCGCGCTGCAGCAGGTAGCAGCAGGCCATGCCGGCGCGGCCCTGGAGGGTGTCGATGCAGGTGATGCCGTCGCCGAGGTCGACGGTGGGTGGAAGGGTTTCGGTATTCATGGGCCTAGACTAGTTCATGCGGTGAGGGTCAATCCGACGTGGGCGGCAGTGCCGCCAGCAGCGCTTCGCCCACGGCCGGCCGCCGCCAGCCTTGCAACACGCCTGCGCGGGCCGCAGGCCCGGTGCGGACCAGAGCCTCGAGGTCCTGCCGTGGTGCCAGGTAGCCCGGTGGTAACTGCAGGCGTTCGCCAGCCTCGCGCACCAGCGCCTGCAGGCGCTTGAACAGCGCTTTGTCGTCACCTGCGAGTTCGTCGCGCATCCACTGCCGGGCGGCCGGCGCCTCCTGCAGCACCGCCAGCAGGGCACTACCGTGGCGCTCCAGGGTCTTCGGCGGCAGGCTCGACAGCTGTGCCAGCGCAGCCGCGGAGTCCGGCGCGCGCTCCGCCAGTTGATAGATGGCGGCATCCTCGATGATCCACTTCCGCGGCCGGTTGCGGGCCTGTGCCTGGGTTTCGCGCCAGGCAGCGAGCGCCACCGCCCGGCTTTGGCTGGCGGCATCCAGTCGGCCGAGGCCCTTCAAGCGCTGCCAGGCGTCGTCCGGCCTGACACTGTAGCGGTTGGCGTCGGTGAGCCGCTGACAGTCTTCCGCCAGCCAGTCGAGACGGCCAGCGTCGGCGACCTGCTGTTGCAGGGTCGGGTAGAGCGTCGCCAGATGGCGAACATCGTCGGCCGCATAAGCAATCTCCGGGCCGGTCAGGGGGCGTCGCGCCCAGTCAGTGCGCGACAGACGCTTGTCGATCACCACGCCCAGGCAGCGCTCCACCAGACCGGCGTAACCGATCTGGTCACCGAAGCCCAGCAGCGTCGCGGCAATCTGGGTATCGAACACCGGTGCCGGGGTGGCGCCGGTGTGTTCCACCACGATTTCAAAGTCCTGGCTGCAGGCATGCAGCACCTTGAGCACTGCGGGGTTATGCAGCAGCGCCCACAGCGGTTGTAGGTCATCGATCGCCAGCGTGTCGATACAGGCATTCTCGTGGCCATCGCCTACCTGCACCAGACACAGTCGCGCGCGGTAGGTGTCGATGCGCACGAACTCGGTATCGACGGTGATCCAGGGGCGCGCCGACCATCGTGCACAGGCCGCCTGCAGTTGCGTCGCCGTGTCGATCCAGAGTGGGGTCATCAGGTGTCGGGGGGTTCGGAAAGGGGCGGGTAGAATAGCGCGACCCCTCTCACGGCCCCCGAGATGTTCGCCCAGGCACTGTCCGTCACGCTCAAGGTTCTACTGTTCCGCGCTGGACCGCAGGACTTCCCGTTTTTGCCACAGTGGACCCGCACCGTCTGCGTACTCGGCGCCACACCGGTGTTCTTCGTCTATGCCCTGGCACTGGCACCGACACTGGCGCTGATCATGGCCACCGCCACCGTGGTCGGCATGGCGCTGGCGACGCGCGGCATCCTGCGCGTGCGCAAGGTTGAAGACCGCTTTACCCAGACCTTCCAGACCCTGCTCTGCGCCAATGCGGTGTTGACCGCCCTGATGGCGATCCCGTTCGCGCAGGTGGCGCCAATCCTGCTGGAGCTGGCGGCCGACCCCGAACTGGCGACCGGCGCGATGGCCGCGCCAGATCTGCCCGGCGGGCCGGTGTTGCTGATGAATCTGCTGAATGTCTGGAACTTCGTGGTCTCCGCGCACATTTTCCGCCATGCCACCAACAGCGGTTTCGGGGCCGGACTGCTGTGGGCCTTCGCGGTCGTCGCCGTGACCATGACCTGCGTGCTGGTGTTCGGCACCCTGGTGGGCTCGCTGCTGGTCGGCAGCTGACATGCATCTGCACATCCTCGGCATCTGCGGCACCTTCATGGCGGGTATCGCCGCGCTGGCACGCGAGGCCGGTCACACGGTCACCGGCTCCGATGCCAATGCCTGGCCGCCGATGTCCACTCAGCTACAGGCCCTGGGCATCACCGTGCGATCAGGCTACGACCCGGCGCACCTCGACCCGGCGCCCGACGTGGTGGTGGTGGGCAACGTGGTCAGCCGGGGCAATCCGGCCATGGAGTGGGTGCTTGATCAGGGGCTGCCCTATGTCAGCGGCCCGCAGTGGCTGGCCGACAACGTGCTGCAGGGCCGCCACGTACTGGCGGTCGCGGGCACCCACGGCAAGACCACCACCAGCGCGTTGCTGGCCTGGCTGCTGGAGTCGGCCGGGTTGCAGCCCGGCTTTCTGGTTGGCGGGGTCCCGCTCAACTTCGGCGTGTCGGCGCGGCTCGGCAGTGGCGACTGTTTCGTCATCGAGGCCGACGAGTACGACACCGCGTTCTTCGACAAACGCAGCAAGTTCATCCATTACCGTCCGCGGACCTGCGTCCTCAACAACCTCGAGTTCGATCACGCCGACATCTTCCCCGACCTGGCGGCGATCGAACGCCAGTTCCATCATCTGGTGCGGACCGTGCCGGGGCAGGGCGCCCTGATCGTCAACGGTGCGGACCCGGCGTTGGCACGGGTCCTGGCCCAAGGCTGCTGGACCCCGGTGACCCGGTTCAACGTTCCTGACGGTTGGCAGGCCGAGGCGGCGCCCGGCGGCTTCTCGCTGGCCATCGACGGCGTCGCCCAGGGGCCGGTGAGCTCACCCTTGCCCGGACCGCACAACCGGGCCAACACGCTGGCCGCCTTTGCCGCTGCCCGGGCACTCGGCGTCGAGCTGCCGGCGCTGCGGCAGGGTCTGGCGACGTTCCGCAATGTCCGCCGGCGGTTGGAACTGCGGGGCGAGGTGGCGGGTGTGCAGGTTTACGATGATTTTGCCCATCACCCGACTGCCATCGAGGTCACCATCGCCGCGTTGCGGGAACAGGGTAGCGGCCGTGTGCTGGCGGTACTCGAGCCGCGCTCCAACAGCATGCGCATCGGCAGCCATGCGCGGCAGCTGGCGGCGGCGCTGCGCGAGGCCGACCACTGTTACGTGCTGGCACGTCCGGATCTGCAATGGGATGCTCAAGCCACCCTTGTTGGATTGGTGCCGCCCCTGACCCTGGGCGCGTCAGTGCCCGAATTGGTGTCGGCCCTGCAGGCCGACACGCGTCCGGGTGACCGCGTTCTGGTCATGTCCAACGGCGATTTCGACAGCATTCACGACAAGCTCCTGGCCAGCCTCGCCACCCCGTAGTCCGGGGTCGCGGTGCTACCCTTTGCGCCCCATGTGCCGTTCTGATGTGACTTCATGACCCAGATTCCCGACATGCTGGCGCGCGCTGCCCAGCTGGTGCTCGACCATGCCCGTGCCGGTGGCGCCACTGCCGCCGAAGCCCAGGTGGCGACATCGCGTGGCTATTCGGTATCGGTGCGTCAGCAGGCGGTCGAGAGCCTGGAGTTCCAGCACGACCGCGAAATGGCGGTGACGGTCTACATCGGGCACCGCAAGGGCTCGGCGAGTACCGGTGACCTCTCCGAAGACGGGTTGCGCACCTCGGTATCGGCGGCGCTCGATATCGCCCGCGCCACCGGCGAGGACCCCTGCAGCGGGCTGGCCGATGCGGCGCGGCTGGCAACCGTGTTCCCTGACCTCGATCTGGATCATCCCTGGGATCTGGCCCCGGTCGATGCCATCGCCAGCGCCCGCGCGACCGAGGCCGCCGCGATGGCGGTCGACCCGCGCATCCGCCAGAGCGAGGGGGCGGCCTTGTCCACCCACCGCACGGTCAGTGTCTACGCCAACAGTCATGGGTTTCTCGGCACCCGCGAGAGCACTTCACACGGGCTCAATTGCGCAGTGGTCGCCATCGATGGCGACGACATGCAGCGGGACTACTGGTACACCAGCCACCGGCGTCCCGACCGGCTGGAGGCTGCCGAAGCGGTCGGGGCGGAAGCCGGCCGTCGCGCCGTGCGTCGGCTCGGCGCACGGCGGCTGCAGACGCAGAAGGCGCCGGTGCTGTTCACCCCCGAGCTGGCCCGAGGCCTGTTTGGCGCCTTCGTCGGCGCGATCTCCGGCGGTGCCCTCTACCGACGCGCCAGTTTCCTGCTGGATGCGCTTGACCAGCCGGTGTTCCCGACCGGGATCGACCTGTTGCAGCGGCCGTTCCTGCCCGGTGCTGCGGCCAGCAGTGCCTGGGACAGCGAAGGCGTGGCCACCAGCGACCGCACGCTGGTGGAACAGGGCGTGCTGCGCGGCTGGTTGCTGGGCAGCTATGCGGCGCGGCGCCTCGGGCTGAGCTCCACCGGCAACGCCGGTGGCGTCTACAACCTGCTGGTCGAAGGAGAACGGCAGTCGCAGCAGGCGCTGCTGAAGCAGATGGGGCGCGGTCTGCTGGTCACCGAGCTGCTCGGCCATGGCGTCAATGGGGTGACCGGGGACTATTCCCGCGGCGCCGCAGGGTTCTGGGTCGAGAACGGCGAGCTGGCCTACCCGGTGGATGAGCTCACCGTGGCGGGCAACCTGCGCGACATGTTCCGCAACATCGTCGGCCTCGGCGACGACCTGCGGCCGTACTCCAGCATCCGCACCGGGTCGGTGTTGATCGACGGACTGACCCTGGCGGCGCAGGCGACTTAGGCGCCGAGGGGCGCTGCGGCTGTTGCCGTTACGATTCCCGATTCACCGCGTCTAGCGCGCCAGTGCGAACCCCAGCCCGATGCGGGTGATCGACCGGTCGTAGTCGATCAGGCTTTCGCCATAGCCGTGGAACAACTGCACCATGTAGAAGACGTATCCATCGGCTGACGGCCAGGTGAAATTCAGCAGCACGGCACCCTTGCCGGTCGAGGGGTTGCCGCGCAGCATCAGGTGCGCCAGGCCGCCGCCGTCGAGCTGGCGTTGCACGTTGGCCTCGGCATAGCCGAAGAAGCGATGAATCAGCGGGTTGTCGTCGCCCTTGGGGTCGCCCGGGCTGTCCTTGCGCTCTTCGGGAATGCGATACCAGAACTTGAGGTACCGCAGCGTCTGCCCCTTGGCCTGGAACGGCGCGATGTAGAGACGATTCCAGCTGCGTGACATCGGCACGTCCTGGCCGTTGGATTCGTGCTCGATGCCGAAGTCGGCGCCCCAGTGATGCCAGCGCTCGGGGTCCGGTGTCCAGCGATAGAACAGCTCCGGGTTGTAGTTGGTCTCGCGGAACGGGCGTGATCGGCCTTCGTCGTAGACCTGCCAGAACGACTTCTGCGTGTAGCCGAAATACCAGGGTGAGGCGAACAGCTTCTGCTTGGCGCTGATCTGGAACAGCACCTCGGTATCGAGTCCGGGTGCATTGGGGCTGTAGGCCACCGGCAGCAGGTACATCGGCTTGTGGGTGGACAGGCCGCGCGCCACCGAGATGATCGAGTAGGCGTCTTCTGCCTGCCGCTGGAACCCGAGGAAGCCCCCATCGCGGTTGTCGAAATCGTCGCCGACCGCTGCCGGGTCGCGTGCCTGCGCACTGGCGTTGGCAGCCGGGGGGTCGGCCAGCAGCGGCTGCGGGCCGGCTGCCCGACCGGGGGATGGGGATTCCGCCATCGCCAGTGAAGGCAGTAATACCATCAGGCCGGCGAGCCGGCGTCGTGTGCGGTTACAGCGGAGATCGAGCATCAATGCAGGGCCAGGGTGAGGGCGTCGACGTAGGGACGCATGATCCGCTCCACCCGACACAGGCTGGCGTAGTGCCAGAGCAGGTCCAGCGACACGCGGCGCTGGTTGATGGCGGCCCGCAGGGCATCGACGGCAATATGCGGCCCGATCTTGTTGCGGAACTTGAACAGGTCGGCCAGCGTTTTTTCAAGGCCGTATACCGCTACCTCGACATGCTCGATGGTATGCAGCTCCACCCCTTCGGTGAACGCCGGGCCACCGAGACGGGCCACCCGCACCTCGGGATGATCGACCCGCGGCCGCGCTGCCCGCCGCTCGATGGCCACGTAGACCACTTCGGGGTCCGCTTCACCGATACCGTGAAAGGCCAGCGCCGACTGCAGGCAGATGACGCCATTGGGGACCGCGCGTCCCACCACCGCCAGTGCCAGCCGCGCATTCATCCTTGCCTTGGCCGGGACGTAGGAGCCGCGTCCCACTTTCTTGATCAAGCCCTTGTCGCACAGTCGGCGCAAATACTCGGCCTGGATACCGAATGGCACCAGATCCTTGGGACGCAACACGCCGAGCGACTGTGCCAGCCGCAGGATCTGCTCGGATTTGTTGATTTCGTCCATTCACCAACGGACCGGATGAGGGCCCGCCGCCGTCGAAGGGTGTAATCATTTAAGTGCAAAGGTGCACGGAATGCAAGACTTTTTAACTAAAGCTCGACATTAGACTTGTCATGCAAGTGCATGGAACACAACAAATATTGCGGGAAAGTTTCTTGTAGAGCTCCAAATCGGGGTGCCGCGTACTCCGGGCGCCAGACCAGCGGTCGTCCTGCGCCCTCGAACGGCGCCGTCGCTGCGTTATCCTGTCGCAGGCAACGGAACCTGTGCGCGACAGTGACCCAACATTTTCTGGTGGCGATGATGGCCCTGGGCATGGCCCTGGCCTTCTGGTCGGCCGACCGCCGCTCGGCCACCAGTGCGGCCCTGGCCACGTCGTTGGCGGCGCTGGGCATCGCCATCCTGCTGCAGATCGGTCTGGTGGCCGCGACAGGCCCGCAGATCGCCCGGTGGTCGCTCGGTGCCGCCCTGTTCGAAGCCGTGGCGATGATGGCGCTGCTGGAATGGCTGTTGCGCGTGCGCCAGACGCTGCCGGCGGCCCCCGGCCTCAATACCCGCGCCGGCGACCGCAGCTTGCGTGCCGGCCAGTTCGCTACCGTGCTGTACCTGGTGTTCTCCGCGCTCTGGCCGGAGCTGCGAGTCACCGACTTTCTTCAGGCCATCGACACCCACGGTCTGGAGGCCTTCTACCGCCGACCCGGCTTCTGGTTGTTTGCGCTGCCAATGCAGTTTGCTGCGTTGTCGGCGCTGGCGGCGATTCTCCTGTTGCTCAACCGTCGACCCGATCGTGCCGAGCGCATCCGGGTGATCGCCATGGCCCTCGCGGTGCCATTCTTCATGGCCGGATTCGTGCTGCCGCATGACTGGGCAGCGGTGACCACCGTCATCGGTGAAGTGGTGGTGTTGGTGGGCGCCGTGCATTACCACGTGCTGCAGGGGCAGCGCGGGCAGTTCATGAGCCGGTTCCTGTCGCCGCAGGTCGCCAAACTGGTGTCGGAACGCGGCATGAAGTCGGCGATGCAGGAGAACCTGCTGGAGATCAGCGTGGTCTGCTGCGACCTGCGCGGATTCACCGCCTACGCGGCGGCCAACGAGTCCTCCGGCGTGCTGCGGGTATTGCGCGAGTACTACGACGAGGTCGGTGAAGTGGTTGGCCGCTTCGGTGGCACCATCAAGGATTTTGCCGGTGACGGCATCCTGATCCTGGTGGGGGCCCCGCTGCCGGTGGAGCACCATGCCCGCTGCGCACTGGAAATGGCGCGCCGGATTCGACATCTCGGACTGGCCCTGACCCAACGCTGGAGCACCGACGAGCACACCCTCGGCATCGGTCTGGGGGTCGCTACCGGCGTGGTGACCGTCGGTGTCATCGGTTCGGCCTCGCGGCTGGAATACACCGCCGTCGGTGCCACCGTGAACCTGGCCTCCAGGCTTTGTGGCGAAGCCCAGAATGGTGAAATCCTGATTGACCGGCGCACCGTCGCCCTGGCCGGCGAGGACGGGCTGGAGATCCGGCCACCGATCACCGTCAAGGGCCTGGTCGACCCGGTGAGCCATTTCGCCCTGTTCCCCGAGACATCCGCCGCCAGCAGCTGAGGGCGATACTCGTTGCGCGCAACGAGCAACGGTCTTGCCGCGACGCAGCACGCGGCTGTCAGTCATGGTGAGCCAGCGCGGCTTGTCGTTGCGAGTCCGCGCAGCCCTCCCTGTTTGTCATGGCGAGCCTGCGCAGCCTTTCCTGTTTGTCATGGCGAGTCCGCGCAGTGGACGCGGCAATCTCGTTCGACCGGCGCTGCCTTCACCAACGAGATCGCCACGGGCTCTGCCCTCGCGATGACAGCGCTGTCGTCTGTCACAGGCGCCTGCTAAGGTGCCGCCCGCATGCCCCTCCTTTCCCGTCAATGGACGCTGCTGCTGGTCAGCACGCTCACCGTCATGGCCGGCGCCACGCTGGCGCCAGCGCTGCCGGCGCTGGAGGCGGTGTTTGCCGAAACCCCGCATGCCGATTTGCTGACCCGGCTGGTGCTGACGCTGCCGGCCCTGTTCATCGTGCTGGCGGCGCCGGTGGCCGGCTGGCTGGTCGACCGTGTCGGCCGCTTACCCGTCCTGGTGGTGTCGGCCTGGTTGTACATCGTCGCCGGCAGCTCCGGCGCCTGGATGGACTCGTTGCAAACCATTCTGGTCGGCCGGGCGCTGCTCGGCGTGGCGGTGGCCGGGCTGATGACTGCGGTGACCACGCTGATTTCCGACTACTTCAGCGGCGACGAACGCGCGCGCGTGCTCGGGCGTCAGGGCGCGTTCATGAGTCTTGGCGGCGTGTTCTTCCTGCTGGCCGGCGGGTTGGCGGCCGACCTCCATTGGCGGGCCTCGTTTCTGGTCTACCTGGTGCCATTGCTGCTGTTGCCTTCGATTCGCGCGCTGGAAGAACCGGCGCGGCAGCGCCAGCTTGATATCGCAGCCGAGGCGCCAGTGCCGCGGATGCGGATCGCGGTGATCTATGCCGCTGCGCTGGTCGGCATGCTGATCTTCTACATCATCCCGGTGCAGTTGCCGTATCACCTGGTGGCGCTGACCGACAGCAGCAGCACTGCCACCGGGATCGCCATTGCCACCGGCAACGTGTTCGGCGGCATTTCCGGGCTGCTGTTCGCGCGGGTGCGCGCCGTGCTGCCACCGGTGTCCATCGTCTCGCTGGTGTACGCGCTGATGGCCGTGGGCTACCTGATCGTCGGCAGTGCCACCACCTATCCGATGGTGCTGGTCGGACTGGCTGTGGCCGGCACCGGCCTGGGCATGACCGTGCCCAACCTCACCACCTGGTTGAGCAGTTTTACCCCGCCGGCCCGCCGCGGGCAGCTGATCGGGGGGCTCACCGCGGCGGTGTTCATCGGCCAGTTCCTGTCGCCGATTGCGGTGCAACCACTGATCGAGGTCGGCGGCACCGCACTGGCCTTCACCGGCGCCGCGGCCGTGCTGGCAGCCCTGTCGTTCACCGCCTTCGTGATGCGACGACGGGGCTGAAATCCGCTCTGCGCAGTCCCACGCTGGTCATTGCATCGCCACGCAGTCCCACGCTGGTTGGTGCGAACCGGGCGAGCTTTCACCTCTCATTGCGAGCCCGCGCAGCTTTCACTTGTCATTGCGAACCCGCGCAGCGGGTGTGGCAATCTCGTCCGGGCGGCACTGCCCGCGATAATAAGATCGCCACGTCGCTTCGCGACTCGCGATGACAAAGGGATGGATTCGCGACTCGCGATGACAGGGGGCGTCTTCGGCGGTCGCAGTGACGCATGCCGTTGCTTCTGACGATTCCCGACTCCTCGGGGCTGCCGCCCGTTCTAGGCGGGCTCAGAAGTGCCACTAGCACTTCCGACAGCGCGCCCGCTCCGAACTCCTGGCGGCCCAGGGCGCCGCTAGAAATACCGCTCCAGCGTCAGGCTCAGCATGTCTTCGTCATCGAGAAACCCGGTCAGCGCATCACCCGGCACCTGCTCGAAGTGACGCGCCTTCAATGCTGCCCGCCAGTTGGCGCCGATGCGGCGGCTGGCTTCGATCTGCAGCAGATGATCCTTGCCGCTGTCGCGATCGAAGAAGAAGCCGGCCAACAGTTGGGTCGAGGCGATATCGTTGAGGCCGACCCGCAGGCCGAGAAACACGTCGTCGTCGGCGCGAGTGCTGAGCAGGGTGTCCTGCTCGTCATACAGGTACTCGGCGAGCGCGCCGACATCCCAGCCGAAACCGCCGACATCAGAGAAGGTGTATTCGAACCCGGCGACGCTGGCGAAGCTGCGTTCACCACGCTGTTCGCGCAGCAGAGCCTCCAGCTTCAGCGCCCAGCCGCCGGTGATGTACTGCGTGTCGATCCCGACCTGCCGCAGTCGGGCGTAGTCCGGCACCAACTGCAGGTTGGCCAGAATCTGCGGCATGATCTCCGCCAGAAACTCGGCCTCGAGTTGTTCGTCGTCCGGCGCCAGGCCGAGCTGTTGCAGGACATCCAGCAGCAGGTCCCGCAGCGGGCGTTCCGGCGGCGTGGCGGCGGCTACCAGGTCACAGTTGGGCCCGGTGTCGGTGCCGTTGAAGCCGCTGCCCTGGCGGAGGCAGGGCAGCACGTCCGGTTCCCGCGCCGTGCCGTCGAACAGGCTCAGGTTGAAGTCGAGGCCGCCCCGGCGTGTGCGCCAGCGTGCCGCGAAGTCGACATGTTCCTGTCCGCGGTCGGACTCGTAACGCGCCTGCTCGGTGGCCACGGCAAACGGCAATCGTGGGTGGCCATCGGGGCCCGGAAATGTGCGTGCCCGCTGGTAGGGCATCACGAAGAACTCGAAGGTGCCGATGTCGCGAATCAGCGCCAGCATGACCATCGGCTGGCCCAGCTTTTGCTCGGCATCGAGGTCTTCGACCAGGTCTGACTGATTGATGATGTCGACCAGATGGCGCGATTCCGTCACCCCCCAGAACACGCGGCGCAGGCCGATGCTGGCCTCCCAGTCGCGGGCGATGTGCTGGTAGTACAGGCTGCGCACGTCCCCGTGGGTGCGGCGGTCGTCGGTGTCGTCGTAGCGATAGAAAAACTCGCCTTCCACGCGGTCACGGCGGCGGTTCCAGTCCACCAGAAAGCTGGGTTGGGCGGCCAGCGACCACGAGGTTTCGTCGACTTCCTGGTGGTAGAAGTGCCGGGCTTCGGCATCCACCCTCAGGTCGAAATCCCAGGCAGTTGCGCTCAGTGGGCTGGCGAGGAGGAGGAGCGCGGTGGCGAAGTGTCTCGATCGAACCATAGTAGGAGTGCAGGCAATAGAAGGAAGTCGGCCACCAGGGCCATCACGATCACGATGGTGGCAAGCATGCCGAGGTGGGCGGTGAGCAGGAAGCTGGACATCGACAGGCAGCCGAAGCCGGCGGTCAGCGCCAGGGTGGTGATCCACAGTGCCGCGCCGACATCGCGGTAGGCATGACGCACCGCATCCGGTGGTGTCATGCCCTGTTGTCGTCCCTGGTTGTAGCGGGCGAGGAAGTGGATGGTGTCGTCGACCACGATCCCCAGCGTCAGGCTGACCACCACCGACAGACTCATGCCCACCTGACCGACCAGCAGGCCCCACAGACCAAAGCCGGCCAACATCGGCGCGAAGTTGGGGATGAGGCTGATGCCGCCGACGCGCCAGGAGCGGAAGGCGAGGATGAAGATGGCCGACACCAGCGCGAAGGTGAGCAGGTTGCCGGTCACCATGCTCTCGAAATTGCGACGTGCGATTCGCGCGAACAACACCGGCACGCCGGTACCAACCGCGTGCATGCCGGGCGGCCAGTGATCGTCCATCCACTGCTGGGCCCGCAGATCGAGGGCGCGAATCTCGTCGTTGGTCATGTTATTGAGGCCCAGGGTGAGCCGCGTCATCGACTTGTCGAGATTCACCAGCGAGGCAATGTCCTCGCCCGCGGGCAGCGAAATCTCGAACAGCAGCAGATACTGCGCTGCCAGTTCGCGTGATTCCGGCAGGCGGTACCAGCTCGGGTCATCGCCATGCATCACCTGGTTGAGCCGCTTCATCAGGTCATTGAGGTTGGAGACCTTGCGCACGCCGGGTTGCGCGCGCAGCCACTCGGAAAAGGCCTCCAGCTGCTGCAGATAGTCCGGCTCGTTGACGCCGCCCGGGCCGGCCGGGGCCGGTACCCCGTATTCCAGATATTGCACCCCCATCAGGTGCTGCGATACGAACTCGGTGTCCTGGCGGAACTGCAGCTCCTTGCCGAAGAACTTCACATAGTCGTCGCCAAAGTGGTTGAGCGGGACCGCCGACACCAGCGCGATCACCACCGCCATGCCGCCCCAGCGCAAGGGCCGCTGATGGCGAATCACCCACTCCGCGAAACGGCTGAGATCCAGCGTGCGCAGCATGCGGCCCGCCGGGCGGGTGATCATCAGCCAGCAGGGCAGGAACACCATCGCATACACCCAGGCCGCCACCACCCCGATGGCCACCAGGTTGCCGAGGTCGCGGAACGGCGGGGAGTCATTGGTATTGAAGCTGAGAAAGCCGATCACCGTCGTCAGCGTGGTGAGGAACACCCCCAGGGCGTTCACCCGCAAGGCGTTCTGAACCGCCGCAACGGCATCGACGCCTTGCTGGCGTGTCTTGAAATAGGTGGTCAGCACGTGCACGCAGTCCGAGATCGACAGCGTGAGGATGATCAGCGGCGCCGCCATCGACGCGGTGGTGAGCCGCATGCCCAGATGCCCGCCCAGGCCGAGCGCGGTGAGCGTGGCCATGCCCACCACCGCCATCGTGATAAAGGTGGGGTTGGGCCCGCGCAGCGACAGCCACAGCAGCAGCACCATGGCGCCGAAGGCCACCGGAAACAGATGAAACTGGTCGTAGACCGCCGCATCCGCCATCGCCTGGTTGAACGGCAACGAGCCGATCATGTAGGTCTTCAGCGCCGGGTTGTCCGCCTCGAACTGTGCCGCCAGGGCGCGCGTGGCCGCATTGACCTCACCGATCTCCTGGCCGGGCTCGCGGTGCGGCAGATCAAAGTACCCCACCACCCCGGTGACATCACCGGAGGCACCGATCAGCCCGTGCAGGATGCGCGGCTCACCGAGGGCCTCGGCTTGCAGCGCGGCCAGGTCCAGGCCGGCCAGATCGCCTTCCGGAATCAGCGGCTCCGAGCGGATGAAGTCCTCATCCGCACGCGGTGTGTAGAAAGTGGTGATGCTGGCCGCGCCCGTGGCATAGGGCAGGTTCTTCACCGCCTCGGTCAGGCCGCGCATAGCCTCCAGGTGGTCCACCGTGAACAGCTGGCCCGCAGGTGCCGCCACCGCCAGCACCAGCGTGTCGCGGCTGCCAAACTGCCGGTCCAGCTCCCGCTGTGCCTGCAGCTCGGGGTTTTCGTCGCTGAAGTATTCCTGGTAGTCGGTGGAAAAGCTCAACCCGCCGAGGCCGGTCATCGACCCGAAGGTGATGGCCAGACAGATCAGCGCCCACAGCCAGGGCGCCCGTTGTAACCAGGATAGGTAGCGGGTCATGAGGCGGTTTTCGTCGGGTCCCGAAGGGGCATGGGGCATCCTTGCCATGGTGATCACTCTGCATCCTACCGCCATCGGCACTAGCCGCCTTGGCCCTGGCGACAGTCGCCGGGGTCCCCGCGGGGGCACGGGTTCCATCATCCCACTTTGCCCATTTCCTTCCCGATTGCGTCTTAACCCACTCAAGCGGTTCTACGCGCAGCGCGGTTGCCGGTCCCTTAGGTGGGGCGTAGCCTGCCCAAGGAGCCGCCCACCATGGAGGAGTGCGACATGAAGCCACCAGGGCAGATGGACGCCCCCGTGGGCAACTCGGGCCTGGGCGCGGATGATGCCGCCCACTGGGATGGCATCGTGCGTCGCTTCCGCCCAGCGCTACGCGGTTTTTTTGCCACCCGCGTGCGCAACCCTGCTGACATAGACGACCTCGTTCAGGAAGTATTTGTGCAGCTGTTGCAGCGCGCCAGCGGCAGCCCCATTGAAAAGGTGCAGCAATACCTCTTTCAGGTGGCCGCCAATGTCCTCTGCGACCAGGGGCGCCGACGCAAGGTACGCCAGGCCGATCTTCACGAATCCTTCGACGAGGATGTTCACCTCCTGGTTAGTGAGCTGTCCCCCGAGCGCATCGCCATGGGCGAGGAGGACATTCAGCGCGTTGCGGCCGCGCTGCGCGAACTGCCCGCGCTCACCCGGGATGTCTTCTTCCTGCGGGGCATCCGCAACCGCAAACACGACGAAGTGGCCGACATGCTCGGCATTTCGAGACGCAGTGCCCACAACCACATGGACCGTGCCCTCAAACACCTGGCCCAAGCGTTGCAAGGGGGCTGACTTCGCCATGAACACAACTTTCCGAATTCCCCAAGCGCTCGGCGACAACCCCAGCCACCCCGACAGCCAGGCCGCGGCCTGGAGTGACGCCCTCGGCGCCGCGCCGGACGATCTGGCCCTGCGCGCGGCCTGCCGACACTGGTGCGACACCAACCCCGCCAATGCCGCCGCCTTCGCGCGTATCGACCGTGCCTACCAGCAGGCGCGTGCGGCCGGACGGCACCGCATTCTGCTGGACCTTGAAAACGAAACCCTCGCGCGTGTGGCCGCGACCGCGCGTCATGCGCGTCGGCGCCAGCGTCGCCGCCGGCTGACCCTCGCCGTGGCCGCTGCCGCAGGCCTTTGCGCGGTTGCCTTCAGCCTTGGGTTCTACAGCGGGGGGCACTGGGACCGCCTTCAGTACCTGCCTGAGCACGCCCGCACCGTGTTGGCGGGCCACAGTTACTTCCGCACCGATATCGGCGAGCGCCGCACCGTCGCCCTGGCCGACGGCAGTACGCTCACCCTCAACACCGCCACCCGTGCCGTGGTGGACCTGAAGCCACAGTCGCGCACCGTGCACCTGCTCTCCGGTGAAGCCCTGTTCGAAGTTGCCCGTGATCGGATGCGGCCCTTCCGCGTCCACGCCGGCCAGCGCACCATCACCGCCCTCGGCACCGTGTTCGATGTGCGTCTGGACCGCGAGCGCCTCGAAGTCACGCTCATCGAAGGTAAGGTCGAGGTCGTTGAGCGCGTGACCGCCCAGGATCAACCTCCGACGGAGCGCGACGCCAACCCCACAGCCGAGGCGCCGGTCGCCGAAGCAGGCGCCGCCCGCGGCACCGCGCCGCCATCACGCGTCATGGTCCTGTCCCCCGGCGAGCGTCTCATCGCGCGCGCCAGCACCGCACCCTTGATTGAGCCCGCCAACCCGGCGCGTACCACTGCCTGGCGGCAGGGGCAGATCATCTTCGAGAACGAGCCCCTGCAGGCTGCCGTGGCCGAACTCAACCGTTACAGCCGCCGCCAGCTCCTGTTGCAGGACCCGCGCCTGCACGACATGCGTGTGAGCGGTGCCTTCAACACCAGCGACACCCGCAACTTCGTCAATATGCTCACCGTCTATCTTCCGGTACGGGTGGTGGCTGTCGACCGTCAGCAGATCGTGCTGGGACATGTGGAAGGGTAGGGTCGCGCAGGTCTGCCGCCGTCATGCCCGCGTCCGATCGGGCATCGATGCTCCAACCGTTGCAGCGGGACCCGCATCACGTGCGGGGGCTGATCCGTCCTGTCTGTTGTGCTCAAGCGGCCTGCAGGCGCGGTGACCTTGCGGCAACATGTCGCTGGATGAAACCCAGCAGGTATTCAGCGTCCTTGCCGACATCGGCGAAGCGCCCCGAGCCCCAGGTGTTCTGCCACGAAAGGCCCAGAAAGTAGACCCCGGGCATGGCGGATACGCCTCGCTGATGTAACGGCCGCCCCTGTCCGCTGAAGACCGGCAACTCGGCCCAGGCATAGTCGGGAACAAAGCCAATGGCCCAGACGATATTGCGGATGCCGGCTGCCATATAGTCCAGTTCCAGCACGTCCTGCGATGGTGCCCAGGGCGGGGTATAGGGTGGTTCAACCGGCGCTTCGATGCCCGCCTGCCGGATGTACTGATCCACCAGCGTGCGGATGCCGTTGTAGGAGGCATCTGCGCGATCGAGGTTCCGGCTCAGGTCCGGCTTGAAGTGCAGGTGCCCGCCGTGCACGTCCGCGAAACTGCCATAGAGCTTCATGCCCTCCACTGCACGTTGCCGCAGGTCGATCTCACGCCCACCATCGCGGCCGGTGAGGTAGTGGTTGGTCTTGTGCCTTACGGCTTCGCCCTGCGGGTGCTGGTCGATGGGGATGTCGTAGTAGCCTGAATCGGTCAGCCAGTCCGTAACCTCGCGGCCACGGTACACACGCGGCGAGCGTGGCGCGCTGCCCACGCACAGGTGCACGTCGCGGCCGGCAATGTGAAGGTCCTCGGCGATCTGGCAGCCTGACTGACCACTGCCAACCACCAGCGTTGCGCCGTCCTGCAGCGATTCCGGATTGCGATAGCTGGACGAATGCAGTTGCAGGATTTCGTCCGGCAGGCGCTCGGCGCTACGCGGAATGATGGGCTCGGAGTACACCCCGTTGGCAATCACCACCTGACCGGCCAGATAGTCGCCAGCGCTGGTTCGCACATGAAAATGCCCCTGACGCGTGGGCCGCACCGATCGCACTTCCACGCCTTCCAGAACTGGCGGGTCGAAGCTCGCGCGGTAGGCATCCAGATAGTCAACGATCTGGTCCTTGAGCATGAAGCCCTGGGAATCGGTGCCGCCGTATTCGTGGTCATAGCGAAAGCCGGGAAGGCGGCATTGCCAATTGGGCGTGACCAGGCAGAACGAGTCCCAGCGCGCCTGCCGCCACTCGCTGAAGCAGCGCTTGCGCTCGAACACGACGTGGTCGATCCCCGCTTTTTTCAGGTGCCAGCTCATCGACAGGCCTGCCTGCCCGCCGCCCACCACGACCACCGAAACACGGCGCTCGCCGACGAAGCCCATTTCGGCGGGGTCCAGTGCAGCTTCATTCCACGACTCAGACATGGGGGACGTCCTCCTCAAAACTTTCCACGACAATCCGTGCCTGCGGATCGGTCACAAAGGGCTGCGCCTCACGGCGAATGCGGTCGATCTGGGCCAGCGCCTGGCCGCAGCCCATGCCGTACTTGCGAGCGACCCGCTCGCTGGCATGCTCCAGCGCTGCGGTGCAGCACTCGACAAAGGCATCCACGCGATAGGGGTGCTGCAACTTCAGGGCATCCTTGATCGTGCTGGATGGGGAGTAACACAGGCTTTCGCGCTGGTCCGGCCAGCGCACGCGAAATCGAACTTCAGGCATCGAGAGCCTCCTTGTGTGCATTGGGGGCGCAGCCGGTGAGCGCATCCAGAGTGAAGTCCCAGGCGAGCCGTGATGCGCCGGCGCGCTCCACATGCAGTTGCGCCGAGTCGTCACAGCAACCCACGTCGGCACAGACCAGGCCGCGGTCGGCAAAGCATCGGATCACCGCATCGCAATGGCGTGCGTTCACCGCCATCACGAAGCCGTAGCTGGGGAAGGTCGTCGTCAGCCAGCGAAGCGGATCGACGCCTGGCGGCCGCGGCACGTTGTCCACCGCGATCCGTGCGCCGACGCCGGAGCATTCCATCAGCATCATCAGGGTGCCCAGCACGCCAGCCTGGGAGATGTCCTTGGCGCTGCGGCACAGCCCGGCCTCTGCCAGCATCGGCAGCAGGTCGAGGTCGGCACGCAGCCGGGCGGGGTCGACATCGGTGGTGCAGTTCCAGTGCGCGAAAGGCGGGCGGTAGGCGCCCCGAAGGTCGAGCGCAACCAGCAGTCGATCGCCCGGTCTGGCATCGAAACTGGTGAGCAAACGTGTGGCATGCCCGAGGATGGCGACGGCCAGTTGATCCTCCTCGCAGCGCAGGTTGCTGTGTCCGCCCACCATCGGCACCTGATAACAGCGTGCTGCCGCGCGCATACCGTCGAGCAGGCGACCGGTGCGGTCGTCGCCGCGGCCCCACAGGGCATTGACGATGGCGGTAGGGCGCCCCCCCATGGCGTACACATCTGAGACATTGACCATCACGCCGCACCAGCCGGCGAACCAGGGGTCAGCCTCGACGAAGTGGGGGATGAAACCCTCGATGGCCAGCAGCAAATGGCCGGCCGCGCCTGGTTGCGCGATGGCGGCGCAATCATCGCCGACGGCTATCGCGCTGTCGCCGCCGATGCCCAGCGCGCCGACCACCGCCGCGATGTCGCGCTTGTGCGCCACGCCGTTGCCCTCACGCAAGGCGGCGACAAGATCGTTCAGGTCCGGCGCCGACATCACGCCGCCACCCGGGCCTGTACCGCAAACACCACCTCGTCGAAGGTGCGCGGAGGATAGTGATCGAGCGATGCCTGCATCAGCACATGCGGGCGGCCGCAGATCTGCCTTGATGCCAGTCCAACCCAGTCAAGGTGTTCGAACAGTTTCACGTTCTGCACCTGTACTTGCGCCAAAAATCGTCGGCATCCGCGTGCCCGTGCGGTACGCACTGCATGGTGAATCAGTTCAGTTCCTATCCAGGCGCTGTGCCGGTATTCGGGGAGCACCGCGAGGCGCGAGCCGAACCACAGACCGGAATCATCGTTGGCCTCAGGCCGATGAATACGCACAGTGCCGACAACCCGCTCGCCGATGCCCGCGACCCGGGCAATTGCCGCGATTGGCAGCGCGTGGTCGTCAATGGTGTCGCGATCGTCCGCGTCGAACAGCCGTTGCTCGGTGCAGAACACCTGCCGGCGCAGGGCGGCGCAGGCCTTTCGCTCCCAATCCGCAGCAACATGCTTGATGCTGTACTCGCCGGGCATAAAGGGGGGCACGGGCAGCAACATGGCTCAGGACACACCCACCGCGGCCGGGGACTCAAACGCCGCCAGCGAAGAACAGGCACCGCAGCGGCCGCAGCCCGCCTTGATATCGGCGGATCGCAAGCCGCCGTCTACCAGCATCCGCCCCACCGGCAGCAGGATCGACCGCATGAAGAGCGCGCTGGGCGCGGGGTGATCGGCCAGTGGCGTGCCGGAATTCGGCACGAACGGCACCACAAACGGGTAGACGCCAAGTGCGATCAGCCGCTCACTCATCTGCAGGATGGCCTCTCGGGTATCGCCAAGGCCGGCAAGAATGTAGGTGCTCACCTGTCCCCGGCCGAAGACCTTCACGGCATCGGCAAAGGCGGTCATGTACTGATCAAGGCTGACGCTGGCCTTGCCGGGCATGATGCGCGCTCGCACCTCAGGCGTTACCGCCTCCAGGTGCATGCCCAGGCTGTCCACCCCGGCGGTCTTCAGGCGTTGAAACCAGGCCGGGTCATCCGGCGGCTCGCACTGGGCCTGAATGGGCAGGTCCACCACGGCCCTTACCGCCGCAGCCGATTCGCACAGAATCTCGGCGCCGCGGTCGGTGAAGTTGGGCGTGCCGGTAGTCATCACCATGTGCCTGACTCCGTCGAGCGTAACGGCCGCTTTCGCCACCTCGGCTAACTGCGCCGGTGTCTTGCGATTGACGGTCCGTCCGGCCGCCAGTGACTCGCCGATGGAACAGAACTGGCAGGAGGTCTCGCGGCGCCCATAGCGGACACAGGTCTGTAGCACTGTGGTGGCCAGCACATCGCGTCCATGCAGCTGGGCGATGTGGCCGTAGGGAACGCCCTCCGCGGTCCTGAGCTTCATGAATTTCGGCTGCGGCGCAAAGGAGATCGTCGCCACCGCCCGACCATCACGTTTGAGTGACACTTCGTCGGCACGCCCAGAACGGCTGGTCTCGAATGGCGAATGCGCTGCCGAGCCGGTGTGTACTGGCACCATGATGGTATGACCATCGACGGTGACCGACTTGTGATCGGACGGTCCCGCACCGCCACGGCGGCTGGGTGCACCGATGTCTTCATCCGCCAGGCGCACGCCCAGCGACTGCAGATCGACGATCAGCTCACGCGTCTGAGCACTCGGAGCTTTCGCGGGCTTGGTCATGGTGTGTTGTCCTCAAAGGGGAGTCGCCGGGCTTCGTCCCAGCGGGCGCGCCGTGCAGCGGCGCCGTTTCACGCGCGTCGAGATTCAGGGACAGCAGTTCGGGGCGGGCGTAGTGCCCCACCGAATCCATCATCCGTTTGCGCTTGGTGATCAGCGCGAAGTCCAGCTCTGCGATCACCATGCCTTCGCTCTCGCGCAGGGGCTCGCACAGATGTTTGCCTTCGGGCGAAATGATGGCGCTGTAGCAGCCGCCCCGAAGTGCCTTCTGCAAGTCGGGGTCAGCGGTTATCTGCCCGATCTGATCCTCACTCAACCACGCCGTCGCGTTTACCACGAAGCAACCGGATTCCAGCGCGTGGTGGCGCATGGTCACTTCCATTTGCTCGGCAAAGATCGGCCCCACCAGCGAGCCCGGAAACTGCGAGCAGTGCACCTCCTCGTGCTGTGCCATCAGGCTGTAGCGTGCAAGGGGGTTGTAGTGTTCCCAGCAGGCCAGCGCGCCGAGCCGGCCGATGGCCGTGTCCACCGTTTTCAGGCCGGCGCCATCGCCTTGTCCCCAGACCATCCGCTCGTGATAGGTCGGAGTGATCTTGCGACGTTTCAGCACCAGGCTGCCATCCGCATCGAAGACCAGCTGGGTGTTGTAGAGCGTGCCGTGGTCGCGCTCGTTGACTCCGAGTACCACCACCGCTCCGTATTCACGTGCTGCAGTGGCCACTTGGTCCGTAGCGGGGCTCGGCACGCTCACCGCCTGCTCATACAGCGCCAGGTGCGCTGCGCCCATCTTCACTGCCGGGGTAATGAACGAAAAATAGGGGTAGTACGGCACCACCGTTTCAGGGAACACGACCAATTCGGCGCCCGCGGCGGCGGCCTCGGCAATCGCGGACACGACCTTGCCGATCGTGCCCTCACGACTGCCGAGAACCGGCGACAGCTGTACCGCGGCTGCTTTGACAGTGCGGGAAGCCATGGGCCTAGAGCGTCCAGGTATCCAGAATGAAGGCACCGGACTTGCGATGAAGCAGCACCAGGTCCAGCACATCCAGCGGATTGATCGGCGTAATGCCGGGCAGCAACGATGGCTCGCCGTGGCCATACAGCGCCTGCAGTGCAAAACGGCAGGCGTAGACCTTTCCGCCCTCGGCCATGATCGCCTTGATCTGGTTGGCGAAGTTCTGATGGCCGGGGAAAGCTTCATCGCCAAGGGTCGGAAACCCTCGCTGCAGCCCCAGCGTCACTCCTGGGCCGTACAGCAATACCGAAGTTTCGAATCCCTTCCGGAGCAGACGTTTGGCCTGAAGCAGATTGACCAGGCCAATCGATCCCTCGAATGCCACGGTATGAAACGTGATGAGGGCTTTTTCGCCGGGTTCGGCCTGAACGTCCTCGAACACTTTTTCTTCGTAATCGACAAAAAAGTCGCCGCTCTTATGTGCGGGTGCTGTCACTGCGGGCATGTGCTTCTCCTGATGCGGGATTGACGTGATTGCAACCGCCGGACCTCAGCGGTCACAGGCAACAGGGCAGCAATCAATATGCCAGTCAATCAGGGATAAAATGGTCATAAATGCGATCATTGTGAGACATTGATGATAACGTTGGTGTAATTGCCATGGTCTCGTTGCGATGGCCGCATTCGCACCATATCAGTGGCAGTTTCAGGGGTTTGCGGGATGCACCAAAGCGGTACGCAACAGCTCGCAACAAGTGCATCGTTGCGCCTTATGTGTGCATACAAAAAGAAACAATATGCAATCAATATGTGGCACGATATGGCGATCGTGATCTGACGGATTGAGTGCCCATGTCGAACGAAGCCAGCCGCTGGGCTGCGGCCGTGCGCGCCAGCAGCCAACCTGCCTACATTGCCATCGCCGATGCGCTGGCCGAGGACATCGAATCCGGCAAGCTCGTTGCCAACCAGCGGCTGCCGACCCTGCGCACGCTGGCGGCCGCGCTCAACCTCAATTTCACTACCGTGGCGCGGGGATACGCCGAGGCCCAGCAGCGGGGTCTGATCGATGCCCAGCCGGGGCGTGGCTCCTTTGTCCGCGAGATCGTCAGGAGCGGGCCGGTTCGACGCGCGCCATCGACCAGCATGGTCGACATGACGATGAACATGCCGCCGGAACCACAGGACAAGGCCCTATTGGCGCAGATGCGTCAGGGCATCGCCGAGCTGGCACAGGAAGCCGACCTGCACAACTTTCTTCGCTATCACGAATTCGGTGGCAATGAAGAAGAGCGAGAGGCGGGTGTCCAATGGCTGTCGCGCCATGTGCCCAATCTGGAGAGCTCCCGCGTCATCTTGTGCAGCGGTGTGCAAAGTGCCCTGCTGTCGCTGTTCACCGTGCTTGCGCGCCCTGGCGATACCATCGCCTGCGAGGCCGTTACCTATCCGGGCATCAAGGGCCTCGCTGCCCACCTTGGCATCCGGCTGGTGGGGCTGCCGGCGGACGATGACGGTCTCGATCCGGACGCCTTCGGTGCCCTGTGTGCGGCCGATCTGCCCAAGGCCCTTTACCTCAACCCCACCCTGAACAACCCGACCACTGCGATCATGTCGGAGGCACGCCGGGAGGCTGTAGTAGAGGTCGCCCGCCGCTATTGCGTCCCCATTATCGAGGACGACCCATATGGTTGCCTGCCGGCCCGTCGGTCCACGTCGCTGGCCGCCATGGCCCCTGAACTGACCTTCTATGCCAGCGGTTTCTCCAAATGCCTCGGTGCGGGCTTGAGGGTTGCCTACCTGGCAGTTCCCAACTCACGCTACGGTGCACGTCTGTCGGCGATCATGCGCACCACCACAGTTATGCCGGTACCGATGATGGCGCGTCTGGCCACGCGCTGGATTCTGGATGGCACCGCACGCGCGGCTACCTTGGCCATTCGGGAGGAGTCGCGCCAACGCCAGAAGCTGGCCGCGCAGGTACTGCAGCAGGCCGACTACACCAGCAAACCGGAAGCCTTCCATCTGTGGCTGCGTGTTCCCGCGCCCTGGACCCGTGTCGAGTTTGCCACCCACCTCCGCAATCACGGCGTTGGTGTGGTGGTTTCCGATACGTTCAGTGTGGGTGGCACCCCACCCGAAGCGGTGCGGGTATGCCTGGGAGGGCCGACCAGCCGCGACCAGTGCGCGCAGATGCTGGGCATCATCGAAGACGCCATCGAACACTCACCCAGTCTGGCATCCCGCGTGGTGTGAGTCGTCTGCAGGTTTCTCCGACCCGAGCCCACCCCTCAGCCCCCCTTTTGCACATTCCCATTTCCCCTGCGTCCTAATGCCTGAGACCAGCCGCACAACATCACAACGCGGCGTCCGTGCAGACATCAGAGGAGATTCGGGATGTTCCAATTCCGTCGTGGCCCCATCCGGGCGCTCGTGGCGTTCAGCATCATCGCAGCGGCGCTCACCGGAGGGGTGGCGAGCGCGCAGGCAACGGCGGAGGCCCCTTCGGCCATCAGTGCCGTCACGCTTCGCTACAACATCCCCGCGCAGGATCTCACCGCAGCGCTGACCGCGTTCGCCCATCAAAGCCGGGCGGAACTCATCTACGCGCCTGATGCGGCCGAGGGGCGGCAGTCGGCAACCCTTAACGGTGCCTTCAGTGCCGTGGAGGCGGTGGAGCAGATTCTCCAGGGCACCGGGCTGGACTTCGTTGTCACCGATGGTGGCGGCATCATGATCGGCGAGCCGGACGTGGTGGCGGAGTACCGCCGCCGGCTGCAGAACTCCAGCACCGGCAACCTGGCCGTCGCCCAGGCCAAGGCGCTGGCAGACGATGCCAGCCCTGCCGACGCGCCCTTGCCCGATATCGAAAGCGCGCGCCGCGCCGGCATCGAGGAAATCATCGTCACCGGCCAGAAGCGTGAAGAGCGCCTGCAGGACGTGCCCATCACCATGAGCGCGTTCTCCATGGACGAGTTGGACGCCCGCAAGGTGGAAGGCGGCTTCGACCTGCTCAAGGCCATCCCCAACGTCACCTTCAGCAAAACCAACTTCAGCGGTTACAACTTCCAGATTCGCGGCATCGGCACCCAGGCCGTATCCGCCACCACCGATCCCGGTGTGGCGGTCAGCATGAACAACACCACCCTCATCGTGAACCGCCTGTTCGAGCAGGAGTATCTCGACATGGAGCGGGTGGAAGTGCTGCGCGGCCCACAGGGCACCCTCTACGGCCGCAACGCCACCGCCGGGGTGATCAACGTCATCACCCACAAGCCGGTGATGGGCGTGTTCGAGGGCGAGGTCAAGTATGAAATCGGCAACTACGGCGCCCAACGCTTTCGGGGCCACTACAACATTCCGCTGAACGACAGCGACACCCTGGCCGCCCGCATCGCCTACGCCAGCACCATGCGCGATGGCTACGGCACCAACCTCGCCGCGGGTGAGTTCAACGTCAGCCCGGATCTCGACAACCGCGACCTCTGGACCGGCCGCGTCAGCATCGCCTGGCAGCCCACCGATCGTTTCCGCGCCGACTTCATCTTCGAGCGCTTCGAGGAAGACGACAACCGGCTGCGCACGTCCAAGCAGTTGTGTCACCGCGATCCGGGGCCGCAGACCATCGATGGCGTTTCACCGGCGGACCTCTTCAACGGGCCGATCGATGTGGAGTCCGACCAGTTCCAAACGCAAGTTCTGGGGCAATACTCGCAAGGCTGCCTGCCTCGGTCCCTGTTCGACACCGGCAACCCAGCCGACCCCAATGACAACGGCGCTTACGGCACCCCGAACGGCAACGCTCTGCCCTTCGTGCGGGCATTGCGGATGGGTTCTTTTCGACTTGACCAGGTTCCGCAGGTCCCTTTCCCGTTCGCGGAAAACTGCGTCAGCTTCTCGATGCTGCCCGAGTGCGTGGTTGACCCACTGCGTGCCGGCCCGCAGTCCCGTGACCTGAGAACGGTCTACACCCCACTGCAACCCGAGTATCGCGCCGGATCGGATTACTACGAGCTCAGCTTTGAGTTCGACTTGACGGACGTCTGGTCTCTCAGTTCGCAAACGGTCTACATGGAGAACGAACTGTTCGCCACGCAGGATTTCCTGCGCTTCCGCGCACTACCCATGTTCAACGACTCCACCAACTCCCGCTTCCCCTACAAGCGGGGCATCTCGCCGGGCGGGGTGTTCCAGGATCCCAACCTGGGACCATCCAGCCGGCTGATCATGCAGGATCTCTCCCAGCAGGATGCCACCCAATTCAGCCAGGAGCTGCGGCTTACCAGCAATGACAGTGGCCCCTGGAACTTCAGCCTCGGCGCCAACTACACCCGCTTCAAGACCACCACCGACTACTTCGTGTTTTCCAATGCCTTCTCCGCGTTGGTGTACTCGGGTCATACCCCCTATATCGGAAACCCGTTCGGCTATAACGTGCCCTGGGTGCCGACCGGGCCGGATGGCGAGCAGCTCCCCGCATTGTTTGCCGGGCCCGGGGGCACCGGCGCCGCGCTGGGCTGCAGCACGTACATCGACCCTGATTCCATCCGGCAGGGCTTCGATGGGGAGTCGGTGGCCACCTGTGTCTACGTGCAGCCCGGCGGCATTGAGGACATTGCCGCCAATCCCGAAGGGCACCAGTTCTTTCTCAGCCGCAATCCCTACAACCTGGATTCCGCTGCCCTGTTCGGCGAGGCCTACTACCAGCTGACACCGGAGATCAAGCTCACTGCAGGCCTGCGCGTCAGTTGGGATCGCAAGGTGTTCACCCCCATCCCCAGTCAAACCTTGCTGCCCGACTGGCGTGGGCGCATCGAAGGCGGCTTTCTTGGCACGCCAGCGGCCAATCCCTTCCTGGAGCAAGAAGGCGAAATCCCGGAGGCCGGCGACCTGGAGGCGATCGCGCGCTGGTGCGACCCCATCACCGGGATATCTCGCGGAAGCCCGGTCTGTGCACTGGGGGGTACAGCCGAGAATGGCCGTGGGTATCCAGCGCTGCCGGACATCATTCAGGAATGGTGGGTGCCCACCGGCCGCATCGGCATCGACTGGCAGCCCCTGCTCAGCTTTACCGACGAAACGCTGATCTACGCCTTCTTCACCCACGGCTACAAGGGCGGCGGGGCCAACCCGCCCACCATCGCCTGGCCGCAGGGGCTGCTGATCGCCAAGGCGCAGGGGGCCGCCGCGCCGCCCACCTTTGAGCCCGAGTACGTCAATGCTTTCGAGATCGGCACCAAGAACACGCTGCTGGACGGTGCGCTGATGCTCAACGGGTCGGTCTTCTACTACGACTACACGGACTACCAGGTCTCCAAGATCGTCGATCGCTCCGCAGCCAATGAGAACTTCGATGCCACCATCTGGGGCCTGGAGCTGGAATCGGTCTTGGCCCTCACACCGGACACCTTGCTCAACGCCAGTATTGGCTACCTGCGGACCCGGATTGCGGATGGCGAAGAATCGCTGGATCTCATGAACCGTACCCAGAATGGCGGCGAGCGATACGTCAATCCGGAATGGGCGGCGCTTCGAGAGAGCACCGAAGGCGATCCACTGGGTCGCACCCTCTGCGAAGCCAACCCCGAGCATGTGGCCTGTCAGTACCCGGATGGTTTTGACGAGTGGATGGTGGTCAAGCCTACGCTTTCACAGTCCTCCAACTGCATTGCGCCCGTTGCGCTCGTTCGTTGGGCGTTGGAGGACGGCTATGCAGGTGCCCCAGATGGCGCTGCCTTTCTTTGCCCGGGCGGACAGCTGGTGGTGTCCCGAGATGCGACGGGCAATCCCGAGATCGTCAAGACCTACAACCCGATCACTGATGCGCCCAATGGCAGCGCGGGGTTCTTTGCGGATATCGGCGGCAACGAGCTCCCCAACGCCCCCCAATTCACGGTCTCGCTGGGCGCCCAGCACACCTACTACCTGCCCGGTGGTAACTGGAGTGCCACGGGACGGGTGGACTGGTACTGGCAGGACGAATCCTTCCATCGCGTCTACAACACCGAGTACGACCAGCTGCGCGCCTGGGACAGTACCAATCTCTCGTTCTGGGTGAGCAACGACCGTCATCAGCTCACCATCGAAGCCTATGTCAAGAATGTTTTTGATGAAGCCCCGATCACCGGCGCCTTCCTCAACAGCGACGACACCGGGCTCTCCACCAATGTCTTCACGCTGGACCCGCGTCTCATCGGGCTCAGCATTCGCAAGCGCTTCTGATCGGGTACCGGCATGGAAGCACTTGGCAACTCCATGGAATGGCTATGCAAACCCCACTGTGTGCGCGCCACGGTGGATTGCAGAACGGGGGCGGCGCCGTGCGGTTGGGCGCCCCGCTCCTTTTATCCACGGTTCACATGAGTGAACCAAGAGGAGATTCATCATGAAAATTAGCAATGTGAAGAAGTCCTTCGGTTTGGCAGCCACGATGACGGCGGGATTGCTGTTCTCCGGCATGGCAGCAGCGCAAACCTTCGCGCCCTCCGGGCCGGTGCAGATCACCGGGCAGGTCAGCGTCAATAACTTGCCCAAGGGCGGGAGCTTTCCGGACTTTGCCTGTGCTGTGGAGATGTTCGGGTTCGCGCCGACGGGTACGAACGTGATCTCCATCACCGGGGTTCAGGTGCTGAATGACGCGGACGGAAACATCCCCCGTGGCTGCCATACCGTCCAGCCCTTCCAGTTGCCGTGGACGGTGACGGTGGTGGGAACTACGGCCACCATCGACGACATCTCGTTCCAAGCGGTCGGCACGGGCCAGCCGGGCTGTGGCTTCTCGGGCGGTTCGCCCGACCCGGCCAGCCAGTTGGTCACCACTTGGGCGCAGGACACCTCGGCGGTGCCTCCAGGAGCCCAGTTTGATCCGGCCTTCTCCCGCATCGTGATGGCGGCAGATCCCATTTCCGATGGCGATACCGGCAACTGCACCATCTCGGGCGAGATCCGCATCACCCGTCCGTCCGCACCGCGCATCTGATGCCGCTGCGGTAAGCCTTAGTGACGCCGCCCGTGGATGCCCCTCATCTGCGGGCGGTGCTCACCTCACTGATGGCGGCGGGCGGCGGTACCGGGTGTTGCTCGGTCCGCCGCCCGTCGCCCCCTTGGATCTGAACGGCAGGGTGTGGGTGGTGCGGCACGTTCAGGGTCATTACAGAAAGTCACCGTTGGTACGCCCGCCGCTTCAAGGTGCGGCGTGAACTGAGAATAATGAGTAGGAGATCCCCATGCTGAAGCACCCGACATCCATCATGAGCGCAGGGGTCGCCTTGCTCTCGGCATTGGCGGTGACGCCGCTGTCGGCGCAGACCGCAGCCGAGTGGACCGGAAGTGTATCCGGCGATTGGTTTGATGCCGGCAATTGGGCCAGCGGCAACCTGCCGCCGGACTGCGTTGTACAGTTCTTCACGGTTTGCGCACCTATCCTGATTGACGATCAAAGTCCCAATGAGGCGGTGATTGGTGCAGGTCAAAGCGTGGATCTGTCGGCAGCCGCCCTTGGGACTTTTGCGCCAGGCAATGTGAGCGTGGGGAGCACGGTCGGCAGCAACGGCCTTCTGACGATCCGCGACGGAGGTGCGCTGACCAGCGCCCTTAGGATCGGCCAGAATGGCGGTACCGGCACGCTGGTGGTGACTGGCTCCGGCTCCCGGCTGACGGCACAGAACGTGTTGGCGATTGGGCAAAACGCGAATGGAACCGGCACGCTGGTGATCGCCGATGGCGGTATCGTCGATTTCGGCACCGGCACGGTACAGCTGGCCCAAGGTGACGCCAGCAGTCGAGGCACGCTGACCTTTGGCGAGGGCGGTGCTGTCGGCGAACTCATTGCAGGTGGCCTCAGCGTCGGCCCCGGACAGGCCGTCATCAACTTCAACCACAACGAAGCGGACTATCGGTTCGACTTCAACCTCAACGATTCCACCTCGGTGGGCAGCTTCTCGGTCAATCATCTGGGCAGTGGCCGCACCGTGCTTGCCGGCAACAACAACTACCGTGGTGAAACCCGGGTGATGAACGGCACCCTGGTGTTGGGCGGCGGCATTCCCAACAGCGCGGTCACCATTGGCAATGGCGGCACCCTGGCTCTGGGCGATGGGGCCCCGGGGGTGATCGAAATCAGTAACCTGGTGATTGAGCAGGGCGGCACCCTGCACTTTGATCTTGCGGCACCGGACGGCGACGCCCTGCCGGGCGACCTGCTGGCACCGGGCAGCGTCGGTGATTTTCTGGTGGTGGGCAACAACCTCACTCTCAACGACGCCACCCTTAACGTCAACGACCTCGGCGGTTTCAACAACGGCATCTACACCCTCATCCAGTACGGCGGTGGCATCACCGGTGACTTTGCCCAGATCAACCTGCCGGACGGCTTTGGCGGCACCCTGCAGCTGGGCCAGTACAACGGCAATGATGTGCTCTACCTCGATGTGGGCGGCACCCTGGGTGACGAGGTGTACTGGGATGGTGCCAACCCCGGCGCCGCACCCAACGGCAGCGTCGATGGCGGCGACGGCGTGTGGAACAACAGCACCGCCAGCTGGACCAACGCCAACGGCTCGGCGCAGGGCGCCTGGAACGAGCAGGTGGCCATCTTCAGCGGCACCCCCGGCACCGTCACCGTGGCCGAGGATGTGCGCTACACCGGCATGACCTTCCTCAGCGATGGCTACACCCTCGCGGCCGGCGGCGGGCAGCTGTTGCCCAATGCTGATGCCCTGGAGCCCGGCGTCTCGCCACAGCTGCTGGTGGAGGCCGGCGTGACGGCCACGGTGGAAGCGCCGTTTGCCGGGGATCGCGGGCTGGCCAAGGATGGCGCCGGCACCCTGGTGCTCACCGGTGAGCAGTTGCACACCGGCATCACCACGCTGCAGAACGGCCGCCTGCACCTCGGCGATGGCGGCAGCAGCGGCAGCCTCACCGGCAATGTGAACATCGCCCGCGGCACCTTGGCGTTCAACCGCAGTGATGACTGGCTGTTTGCCCCGCAGATCGGCGGCAGTGGCAACGTCGAGCAGATGGGCAGTGGCACCACCCGGTTTGATCGGGCGCAAACCTACACCGGCAATACCGTGGTGAGCGGCGGCACCCTGCAGCTGGACGACGGCGGCAGCCTTGCCACGGCCAGCGCGGTGCAGCTGAATGGCGGCACGCTGGCCATCAATCGCAGCGATGCCTTTGCCTTCGGCAACAGCCTGAGTGGCAGCGGAACGCTACTGCAGCGCGGCAGTGGCACCACCACCTTCACCGCCAATGCAGCCAGCTTTGCCGGCACCACCCGTGTCAGCAACGGCGTGTTGCAACTGGACGGCAGCCTGGGCGGTAATGCCGAAGTGGACGGTGGCCGCTTTGAGGTGCTGGGCAGTTTCCTCGGCACGGTCAATGTCAACGACGGCGGCACCCTGGCGGGCACCGGCACAGTAGCGGGGCTGGACGTGCACAGCGGCGGCCGGCTGGACCTCGCCCCCATTGCCGATGTGGAGGGTAGCGGCGGCGTGTTCACCGTGGACGGCGATGCCCGCTTTGCCGAAGGCGCCGAGCTGCGGGTGGGAGTGAACCGCTTTGGCGATGCCGACCGCCTGCAGGTGAACGGCACCGCCACTTTGGAAGGGGGATCGGTGCTGGCGGTGGAAGCCGGCGCGGAGAATGCGGGCCTGTGGAATCCACTGAGCACCTACACCATCCTCAGTGCCGATACCCTCAGTGGCACCTTTGACGATGTCAGCAGCAACTTTGCCTTCCTCGATGCCAGCTTGAACTACGAGGCCAACACGGTGCAGCTGCTGTTGGAACGCAATGACATCGACTACGCCGCCGTCGGTGTGACGGCCAACCAGCAGGGCACCGGCGCCGCGGTACAGGCGCTGGGCTTTGCCCACCCGCTGGCCTGGGCCGTGCTGCCACTGACCGCCGAGGATGCCCGTACCGCGTTCGACCAGCTGTCCGGCGAACTGCACGCCAGCGTCAAGACGCAGCTGTTCGAGGACAGTCGCTTCATCCGCGATACCGTGCTGGCACGCGGCCGTGCCCTGGATGCCGGCAGCCCCACGGGCCTGTGGGCGCAGCTGCTGGGCGCCACCGGCACCACCGATGCCGGCAACGGCAGTGCCGAGCTGACGCGCGACAGTGCGGGTCTGTTCCTCGGGGGTGACCACGGGCGTGGCGAGCGTCTGCGCCTGGGCTGGAGCGCCGGCTACACCCGCGGCAACGGCGATCTCGACGCCCAGCGTGCCGAGAGCGAAACCGACAACATCCACCTGGGCCTGTATGGCGCAAGCCGCTACGCCGCACCCGCGTGGCGTGGCGCCGACGCCAGCCTGGGCCTGCAACTGGGCGGTGCCTATACCTGGCACGAGGTGAGCACCCAGCGGCAGATCGACTTCCCCGGATACCAGGAGCAGCTGGCGGCCGACTACGACGGCACCTCCAGCCAGCTGTTTGCGGAGCTCGACTACCGCCTGCGCTGGACCGATCTTGAGCTGGCGCCGTTCCTCGGCCTGGCCTGGGTGCGGCAGTCGATGGAGGGCTTCTTCGAGGGCGATCAGTACAACACCCCCTTTGGGGAAACCGCCACGCTGATCGCCGACAAGGGCAGCGAGTCCCTCAGCTACGCCAGCCTGGGCCTGCGCGCCGCCACTGCGCTCCCCGGTTGGGACGGCCTGCGCCTCGACGGCGCCCTCGGCTGGCGCCAGGCCCTGGACGAACTGCAGCCGGAAACCCGCCTGCAGTTCCTGGATGGCGACGAGCGCTTCACCGCTCAGGGTGCCCCGGTGGCCGAAAGCGTCGGTTTGGTGGACCTCGGGCTGGTCTACCAATGGTGGGACGCCGGCGAGCTGGCACTGTCCTACGCCGGCCAGTTCAGCAGCGAGGCCAACGACCACACGCTGCGCTTTGGTTTGCGGCTGCGTCTCGACTGAGTGTGGAGCGGTGTCCCCAGGGATGGGGACGTCAGATGGGCCGCCGGGTAACCGGCGGCCCTTTTTTGTGGGCGCCATCTGCTGACTGAGGCGGCGGGTGCACAAGGACGGGATGGATGCCCGATCATGTCTGGCACTGTGGTGACTTGGCACAAGAGGCCAACATGCGGGTCATATCGAAGGATATACAACAAAAATAATAATGTTGTATAACTCTCTTGTGCATTTCACTGAACGTTCCACTGCCGCACAGACTGCCTATGCACAATTGCAGGATGCGGCGTTGAATGCGCAGCTTTCGCGCAGCGTGGCGGATCTGCGCGGCAGTTTCGGCAGGAAGACCGTCAAGGGCCGGGGGTACTGGTACTTCTCGTTCCGTGAGGGGGCGCGGATCCGCCAGATCTATGTGGGGCCGGATACGGAGCGGGTGCGCGCGCTGATTGCCGGAAAAGATGCGGCAACAACAGACGCTGAAGCCTTGCAGGCGTTGGCGCGGGCCTATGCGGGGCATGGGGGCGCGACCCTGCTGCCCAAGCACTTGCGGTTGATCCGCCGCTTGAACGATTTCGGCTTTTTCAGGGTGGGCGGCGTGTTGGTGGGCACCCATGCGTTTCTGGCCTACGCCAACCTTCTCGGGGTGCGGTGGCTGGGCGGGGATCAGACCATGGATGTGGATCTGGCGGTTCCCGGGAAGCACATCGCCATCGCGTTGCCGACGGCGCCCACCATTGACCTCCATGACGCACTGACCTCATTCGAGGCGGGCTTTATTCCGACGCAGAGTTTCACCGGCCAGTCCGGTGCAACCTATCGTCTCAGCGGGGACCCTGACTTCCAGGTCGACGTCGTGACCACGTTGGGGCGGGAAGGTGGCAAGTTGAAATACTTTGAGGCGCTGGGGGTGTCGGCGCAGCCGCTGCCGTTCATGGACTACTTGCTGACAGCCCCGGTTCAGGCCGTGATGCTGGACCGGGCCGGTCACCATGTAGTGGTCAATGTGCCGTCCCCGTCGCGCCACGCGGTGCACAAGTTGATCCTGCATCGGGTGCGCGAACTGGGTTACCGGACCAAGGCGAACAAGGATCTTGAGCAGGCCGCTGCGCTGTTCCAGGTGTTTGCAACGCAGGACCCGATGACGCTTGAGGCGGCCTGGGCCGAGGCGTGGGCGCGGGGGCCGGATTGGCGGCAGCGGTTGACGGAGGGACTGCAGGCTTTGGGTCGCCGCTGGCCGGGCGCGGCATTCGGCTCGCTGTCATTCGTCACGTCGAGCCCGTCCTGACCTGTCACTGCGAGCCCGTCCTTTACCTAGCACTGCGAGCTCGCCCTTTTCCTGTCACTGCGAGCCCGCGCAGCGGGCGCGGCAGCCTCGTCCGGCGGGCGGGGTGCTACAACAATGAGATCGCCGCGCCGCGTTGCGGCTCGCGATGACAATGCTTTCCCTTGTCACTGCGAGCCCGCGCAGCCGGCGTGGCAGCCTCGTCCGGTGGGCGGGGTGCCACACAATGAGATCGCCGCGAGGCTACGCCTCTCGCGATGACAGTGCTTTGCCTTGTCACTGCGAGCCCGCGCAGCGGGCGCGGCAGCCTCGTCCGGCGGGCGGGGTGCCACACAATTAGATCGCCGCGAGGCTACGCCTCTCGCGATGACAATGCTTTCCCTTGTCACTGCGAGCCCGCGTAGCGGGCGCGGCAGTCTCGTCCGGCGGGCGGGGTGCCATAACAATGAGATCGCCGCAAGGCTACGCCTCTCGCGATGACTCTGATGGCCTCGCGGCTACACCCGCCGCATGTAATGCGCGCTGGCCTTGCCATCGGCACTCTTGCGCGTCTGCAGTTCGTAGCCGGCGGTGGCTTTCACCAGATCGCTGAGGCGCTTCTGGCCGTAGTTGCGGGCGTCGAAGTCGGGCAACTGCTTGCTGATGTACTGGCCGATGGCGCCGAGGTGGGCCCAGCCTTCGTCGTCAGCGGAGGCATCCAGCGCGGCGTTGAACAGTGTCTTGAGCTGTTTGTCGGGCTTGGGCGGTTTTGGGGGCGCTGCGGCGGCCGGTTTTGCCGGGGTCTTGGTGGCGCCGGGTTTGGCGGCTGGGTCCGCGTCCGGCTCGTTCTCGGTGCTGTCGGGACGCAGGATGTCGACGTAGATGAACTTGTCGCAGGCGGCGATCAGCGAGCGCGGGGTCTTGCGTTCGCCAAAGCCGTAGACCCGTTTGCCGGATTCGCGCAGGCGGGTGGCCAGTCGGGTGAAGTCGCTGTCGGATGACACCAGGCAGAAGCCTTCGAAGTTGCCGGTGTACAGCAGGTCCATGGCGTCGATGATGAGCGCGCTGTCGGTGGCGTTCTTGCCGGTGGTGTAGCGAAACTGCTGCATGGGCTGGATGGCGTGCGCCACCAGCTTCTGCTTCCACGGCCCCAGGTTGGGCAGCGTCCAGTCGCCATAGATGCGTTTGACGCTGGCGACGCCGTACTTGGCCACCTCTGCCAGCAGCGGTTCAATCAGCTCGGCCGAGGCGTTGTCGGCATCAATCAGTACCGCGAGGCGGGGGTTGTCCATGGCGCTACGGTAGCGCGTTGGGCACGCCCTCACCACCGCAGGATCGGCAACGGGTCAGCGGCTGCTCCATAGATATAAGGCGTGTCGTGACACGACTGGGGCATGCCGGCGACGGCTGACATTGGGTTCAGGGTCGATTCATGCCGGCGGGCAGAGACTGCAGGCGTCCCCTCACCGGAGTTCGGTCATGCCCCGCCTTCGCTTCCTGACGCTGTTTGCCGGCACCCTGTTGATGGGCATCGCCGGCTGTGCAACCGCCTCGCCGCCCCACTGGGCACCGGCCCATGGTGCCCGCGTGGCGCATCATTATGTGTACTACCCCGAATATCAGCTCTACTTCGCGCCGGACCGCCGGCAGTGGTTCTGGCCTGCGGGCGCAGGCTGGCGCCACGGGCCGACACTCCCGCGGATCTACCAGCCCTACGTCCGCCATGGCGGTATTACGGTGCAGTTGTTCGACCGCCTGCCGTACCGCCAGCATCATCAGGTCATCACCCGCCACCACTTCGGCGACCGCCGCCGCTACCAGGACGGCAATGGCTACGACCCGCGACAGCGCGGTTGGAAGGAGGGCCCCGGCCTGCATGGCTGGAAGCAGCAGCATCCGCCGGCGCGGGGGCATCATCGGGACGAGGACCATCGGTCACGCCATCATCGCGATGAACGTCGTGACGGTCACCGGGACGATCGACGCTGGCGCCGTGATGACTGAACCCACTGTCACATTTGCTGACGCCAAAACGCCACCGCCCCCGGTGGCGTTTTGGCGTGTGTGTGCCGAAAAGGTGCATGGCAGGGGCCTCGGCAGCAGGCACCGTGGCACTTTCATGCCGCGATGTGACATTGAGTATCAGTCGCCACCGATTTGACTAATGCCGATAAGCGCTTGTAAATCAGCTTGTTGACGGACGGGGGTGCGGATTTCAGACGCTCGTGCGTCTTATAGGTAAGCACATCCACTTCGGATCGGAATCCGAGCGTGCGATGGCAGGAGGAGGAGTATGACGCGCAGGCACCCGGCAACCCCGGCACCGCGCGTCAACCGTTTCAGAAGGTGCCGCACGCGATGGCGACTATTCATACCGTTCGTCTGCATCCGTCACCTGAACGATGGGCCGATGCCCTTCCACCCTTGTTGAGTATGTGCTCGGCACCTCCAGGCCCTCGGGTTTGGAGAGGCCGGCGACCGGACCTTTGGGCCAATGAATGGCCTGATCGGGGTCCGTGCCGTATTTGTGGTTTTGGTTGATGCGGTTGTGGTGAGACATTGCGGAAGTACAGCGTGCCGCCACGGCGGCTTTCTTGAACAGGCAGGAACACCCCGTCAGATGAGGGAAACGATGAAGCAAATTGCGACGATCGGAGCCGCCACGGCCATGTGCGCCGTCATGGCGGCCGCGAGCATGCCGGCATGGGCGCAGCTTGGTGCGGCCACCCAGACCAGCCAGCAGACCGCACGGGATACCGAGGCTTCCCAGCAGCGGGTTGACCAGTTGGATGAACAGGCACAGAGCCTGCTCAACGACTACCGGGCCAACCTCAAGCAGCTGGAACAGCTCAACCGCTACAACGCCTCGCAGCAGCGGCAGGTGGATGCACAGGAACGCGAGCTGGAATCGACGCGCCTCGACATCGCCAATATTGCGGGCCTGCAGCGTTCGGTGCAGCCCTTGATGGACGACATGCTGAACGCGCTGGAAACGCTGGTCGAAGCCGACCTGCCGTTCCAGATCGTCGAGCGTACCGATCGTATCGCCCGGCTCCGCGGGCTGATGGAAGATCCCGACCAGTCACCGGCGCAGCGCTACCGGTTGATCGTCGAGGCCTACCAGATCGAGAACGAGTACGGCCGCACCATCGAGGCATATCGCAGCGATGTGACGGTGGACGGCAATACCTACGAAAACGTCGAGTTCCTGCGGGTCGGGCGCATCGCGCTGGTCTTCAAGACCGACGATGACCAGGTACTGAAGATTTTCGACGCCGACAGCCGTAGCTGGAAGGACCTCGATTCGAAATTCCTCGCGGATGTCCGCCTGGGCCTTCGCATGGCGAAGGAACAGATCCCGCCGGATCTGCTGAATGTCCCCCTCCCGGCCCCGCAGATGGCCGCGGCCAAGCAGGGCTGAGCGCGATGACCACGGCAAGAACAATGGAACGCAACATGAAAAACCTTCGTGTCCTCGGCGCAGCGATGATCGCTGGTGCCCTCGCCCTGACCGCCCAGCCGGTGCTGGCGCAGTCGGGTGGCAAGCCGGCGATCACCTCGCTGGATCAGGCCCTGAAAGCGGTGCGCGAAGAGCGTCGTGCGGTCAGCGCCCAGAACCAGGAGCGTGAAAAGCGCTTCATCGCCCAGCGCAATGAACAGCAGGCTGAGCTCAACCGCATCCGTGCCGAGGTCAAGGCGGCGGAAGCCGAGTCCGGCCGTCTGGAAAAGCAGCGCAGTGATAACGAACGTGACCTCAACGACCTGAAGGCACAGCTGGCGGACCGCCAGGGCGAGTTCGGTGAACTGTTCGGTGCGGCCCGCGCGGCCGCGGCCGACCTCAAGGAACAGCTGGGCGAATCGCTGGTGTCGGCGCAGTACCGCGGTCGCGGTGAGCCGCTGGGCAAGATTGCGCAGTCGCAGACGCTGCCCACCATTGAACAGCTGGAAGGCCTGTGGTTCACCATGCTGCAGGAGGCCTCCGAGCAGGCCAAGGTGGTCAAGTTCGAGTCCGGCGTGATCGGCACCGACAACAAGCCGGAGCAGCGCACGGTGACGCGTATCGGGCCGTTCGTGGCGTTCTCCGACGGTGACTACCTCACCTACGGCAACAATACCCTCAAGTTCCTCGCCCGCCAGCCCGGCGGTGCCGCCAATAGCGCGGCCAGCGATGTCGAGAACTTCTCGGGTGAGGGCTTTGTCCGTGGTGTCATCGATCCTTCACTGGGGACGCTGCTCGGACTGTCGGTGGAAACCCCCACCTTCCGCGAGCGCGTCGACCAGGGTGGTGGTATCGGTTACGCCATCATCGTGGTGGCCCTGTTCGGCATCATCGTCGCCATCTACAAGTGGGTGACGCTGAGCATCACGGCAGCCAAGGTGCAGGCGCAGATGAAGTCCGACACCGCCTCTGACGGCAACCCGCTGGGCCGCGTCATGCAGGCGTATGAGTCCAACCGTGGGGCCGACATCGAGACCCTGCAGTTGAAGCTGGATGATGCCGTGCTGAAGGAACTGCCGCGACTTGAAAGCGGCCTGACCATCGTCAAGGTGCTGGCCGCGGTGGCGCCGCTGATGGGGCTGCTGGGGACTGTTATCGGGATGATCGTGACCTTCCAGGCCATCACCCTGTTCGGCACCGGTGACCCGAAACTGATGGCGGGCGGTATCTCCCAGGCCCTGGTCACCACGGTGCAAGGTCTGGTAGCGGCGATCCCGCTGCTGCTGCTGCATACCTTTGCGGCCAGCGCGCAGCGCCGGGTGGCACAGGTTCTCGAGGAGCAGTCCGCGGGCATGGTGGCCGAATACGCCGAGCGCGGCCGCTGATCGCGACCGCCCTCGACGCCTGAAAGAGAGTTTCCGGAATGCTCCAGTATCTGAGCCCATCGTTTATCGCCGGTGCGATCGGCGACTACCTGGAGGCGGGTGGCCCTGTGGTCCTCGCTCTCCTCGTCGCCACCTTCCTGCTGTGGACCCTGATCATCGAGCGGTTGATCTACTTCGCCTCCACCCAGCGCAAGCTGGTGAAGGCGAAGCAGGATCGCTGGGCATCACGCCAGGACCACAGCTCCTGGGCCGCGCACGCGGTCCGTGAGCGGCTGATCTCCGAGCAACGCCTGTCCAACGAGCAGTTCCTCGCGGTGATCCGCGTGCTGATTCTGGTGACACCGTTGCTCGGTCTGCTCGGCACGGTGACGGGGATGATCGAGGTGTTCCAGGTGATCACCTCCACCGGCGCCTCGAATGCGCGGCTGATGGCGTCCGGTATCTCCAAGGCGACGGTGCCGACCATGACCGGTCTGGCGATCTCGCTGTCGGGGCTGTTTCTCATCAACATTCTGGACCGCCGGGTCTCGCGCAGCCTTGCAGCGCTTGAAGACAGTCTGGATATCCAGGTGCAACCCAAGGCCGCTCCGGCGCGCCAGGAGGCCTAGATCACCATGGCACGTGCACGTCGTGTGACCAGCCAGCAGGAAGATGCGGAAGTCAACATCACCCCGCTGCTGGATATCGTCTTCATCCTGCTGATCTTCTTCATCGTGACGGCCACCTTCCTGCAGGAAGAGGGCATCGGCCTGACCAGCCCGGAGGAAAACCCGCCGGAGCAGCAGACCAAGCCCCCCCCGACGCTGACGCTGTCGGTGCAGAGTGACGGCTTTGTCCGCGTCGACAACCTGCGCCTGATCGATGCGCGATCGGTAAAGCTGGTGGTTGAGGAGTTCACCGCTCGCGAGCCGCGTGGGGTGGTGCTGGTAAGCGCCGCGCCGGATGCCAGGGCCGCCATCACCGTTACCGTGCTGGATGAAGCCCGACAGGCCGGTGTCGAGCCCGCCGTGGCCCTGCAGAAGCAGTAGCGCGTTGGCGCTACCTTCATAAACACAAGGATTTGCCTCAAATGCTGAGACGATCAAAGAGGGTGACGGAGAGCAACGAAGAGGACGTGAACGTCACGCCGTTGCTCGACATCGTCTTCATCATGCTCATCTTCTTCATCGTGACTGCCACCTTCATCAAGGAGCCCGGCGTCAAGGTGGAGCGCCCCAATGCGGTGTCCGCACAGGATCAGAAGCTGGTGTCAATCCTGGTGGCGATCACCAATAACAATGAGATCTGGATCAACCGTGAGCAGGTTCCGTTGGAGAGCGTGCGCGTCACGGTCGAGCGGTTGCGGCGGGAGAACCCGCGTGGCAGTGCGGTGCTTCAGACCGATGGTGCAGCTCACACGCGCTTCATGATCGAGGTGCTGCAGGCGATTCGCGCTGCCGGTGTAACGGAAACCGTCGCTGTGTCGACGAAGAAAAACTAGGAGGCGGACATGAACGTATTTGCACGTTTCGCATCCGGCCTGCCCGGTGCCTTCATCGTTACCACCATTCTGTTTCTGATTCTCGCTGCGATGATCAGCCAGCGCCAGGATATCGAGCTGAGTGAAGACCGGTCGGTGGACATCAACGTCACCCGTCAGTTGCAGGACACGTCGATCCAGCAGCAGCAGGAATTCCAGCGCCCGGTGCTGGATGAACCGCCGCCGCCGCCGCCGTCGGTGACCGACAACACCTTCCGCCCCAGCGTGTCGGCGCAAATTGGCGAGATTCCCGACTTCTCGCAGGCCGAGCTGGATATCGGCACTGGCTTCAACCCGGACCGCGATGCGCAGCCGATGGTTCGCATTCCGCCGCGCTACCCGGACATGTGTCAGTCGCGTGCGAAGTCATTTGAATCGGTGGTGGTCGAATTTGACGTGACGCCTGAGGGCGCAGTGGTCAATGCGCGGGTACTGGATACCACCAATGCCTGCTTCGAACGCGCTGCGTTGCGGGCGGTCGAGCGCTGGAAGTACCAGCCGAAGATCGTCGACAACCAGGCTCAGCCACGCTTTGGCGTGCGCACCCAGATCACGTTCCAGCTCGGAGAGTAACGGGATGGAACCGATGACCGGCATGAACATGCAACGAATGAGAGCAATCGCCAGCGCCCTTGCGCTGTTGCTGGGGGGCGCCATGATGGTAGCCCCACAGCTGACCTGGGCCCAGGACAAGGAAGACGAGGAGAATCAGCCGGCTGAATCGCTGAACCCGATCGTCGCCCGTGAACTGTTGGCCGCCTACGAGCTACTGCAGGAAGAGAAGTTCCGCGAAGGTCTGGTCATTCTCGACAAGCTGGTGGCTGACCGGGGCGCCGACATGAAGCCCTTCGATTTGGCATCGGTGCTGCAGATTCGTGGCTCCGCGCGGGTCAACCTCGACCAGTTCAAGGGCGCGATTGCCGACTTCAAGAAGGCCTACAGCCTCAACGCTCTGCCGCGTGCGCAGAACCTGCAGCTGTTGTTCAACGTGGCACAGCTGGAGTTCCAGGCCGAGAACTACAAGGCGGCAATCACGCATCTCGAGAGCTGGTTGAAGGAAGCGGATGATCCCGACGCCAATGCCTATTACCTGCTGGCCGCTGCCTACTTTTACGAGAAGAACTTCAAGTCGGCGCGATCGCCGATCGAAAAGGCTCTGGCGTTGGTCAAGGAGCCGAAGAAGCAGTATTTCGATCTCGCCAACATCATCTATGCCGAGCTGGGTTTGGTGACGCCGCGTATCAATCTGCTGGAGCGGATCATCGAAAACTGGCCCGGCGACAAGGGCTACTGGAAGCAACTGGTCGGCCTGTTCATGGAACAGGACCGTCGCAAGGAAGCCTTCGTGACGCTTGAGGTCGGCTATCGCAGCGGAGTCATTGACGACGCCGCCGACATTGCCGCCCTGGCGCAGTTCTATTCAGTGTTCAATAACCCGCATCGCGGTGCGCAGATGCTGGAGAAGGAGATTGCTGACGGCAGGGTCGAGAAGACGGTCGACAATCTCGAATTGTTGTCGCAGCTGTGGAGCCAGGCTCGGGAACACAAGAAGGCGATTCCGGTGCTGCAGGAGGCTGCGCGGTTGTCTGACACCGGCATGCTGTCGTACCGCCTCGGCCAGACCCTGTTGGCCGATGAACAGAACGAGCAGGCCGAGCGGGCACTCGAGGCGGCGATCAACAAGGGCGGTCTGACCGATTCGGCGACGCCTGATGCCTGGATGCTGCTGGGCACCGCTCGCTTCAATCAGGCGGGGCCCGGCGACAAGGCCAAGCGCACGGATGCCGATGAGGCCTTCCGCAATGCCCAGCGCTACAACGCGACCCGCAAGCGGGCTGGGGAATGGCGCGGTTACATTGATGCCATCAACAGCACCGAGGCCAGGCAGGCGGCGCTGGAAGCGCAGCAGAAAGCCGAATTGGCCGAGGCTGCACGGGAGCGCGAGATCGCCGGCTGCCGTTCGCAGCAGATTTCGGGCGGTGAAATCACCGACGAATGTATCGAGTTGCTTCAGCGTCAGGAGGACGGTGCCACGGAGGCGCCCGCGGCTGACGCAGGAGAAGAAGAAGGGGCCGAACAGGTCCCCTGAAGGTGTGACGTATTGACGGCCCTGATCAAGGATGATCGGGGTCGTTCCTGTCACACCGCGTGGGCGGAGCGCAAATTCGCTTGCGGGGCGCCCTCCGCTGTTGCACGCTTAGCCGGTCATCAACTTTGGGGCCGCCGTCCGCGTGCGTCGCTGGTGCTTGCCAGGGTGTGCCGGACTTCCTCCGCCGCATGCAGGTTTCCTCCCTCTCGCTGGACGCGTTACAGCACGCCCGCCGCCACCTGCGGCAAAAGCTGATCTTTCCGCCGGTGATCGAACCGGCATACCGTGCCACCCAGGATGCGCGCCATCGGCTGCCGCGGGTGATCCTGTTTCTGGTCGCGGCCCTGGCGTTTGCCCTGGCGCCGGTCTACGGCCCCGCGCTGTTCCAACCAACCGCCGAGGCGCTGCCGCTATTGCAGCTGATCTGGTTGGCCTGGGCGTTCCCGGCATTGGCGCTGGCAGCGGTCGCCACGTGGCGGGGCTGGCCCCAGCAACTGACCTTTCATCTGCACACGGCGGCAGTGCTCAGTCTGTGGGCGGTGGTGCTGCTGTGCAGCCTGTTCGCGCAGCTTGGCTGGATGGAGTATCCGGTGGGCCTGGTGGGCGTCAGTGTGTTGGCGGTGGCGGTCTTCGGCGGGTTCCGTACGCGGCGCTTCATCATCGGCAGCTGTGCCACCTTGGGTCTGCTGCTATGGATGCTCTGGAGCCTCGAAGGCCAGCCGAAAGCGGCTTCGCGAGAGACCTATCTCATCGTCATCATGTGGATCATTGCGGTGGGCGGCATCGTGTCCCTGGACATGCTCAGCCGCGCCGCCTGGATCAACCACGAGTACGCCCGGGCATTGTCGCAGCGGGATGGCCTGACCGAGCTGCTCAACCGCAAGACCTTCAACGACCTGTTTCAGCGGGTGGTCGCGCAGGCAGCACGTGAGCGGCGACCGGTGGGACTGGCCTTGCTGGATCTCGATCATTTCAAGTCGATCAATGATCGCTTCGGTCACCTCAAGGGCGACGAGGTGCTGGTGCTGGCGGCGCAAGCCATTGCCACTACAGGGGGGCAGCGGCCGCTGGACCTGCAGGCCCGCTTTGGTGGTGAGGAGTTCGTACTGATGTGGTACGACCTGCCGCGCGACCTGTTTGTCGAGCAGGTGGATCGGTTGCAGGCCGCAATTCGCGCGGTCCGCTATGAAGTGCCCGGCACCGACCGATCGATGCACCTTACCGGTAGCATCGGTGCGGTCTGGACGGTGCCGGCGGCGGCCCACCTCGGCACCGAACTGCTGCGCACAGCCGATCATCTGCTGTACGACGCCAAAGCAGCCGGACGCAATCTGACCCGGCTCGAGACCTATCCCTTGCCCGATGTCGACGGCGGCTCCGGCGTCGGCGCCATGTCCTGAGGTCGGTCTTCGCCGGTCGACGCGATATCAAGCGCTCCAGGGCTGGTACGGATCAGTGCGACGAAGGGCAGCGGATGGCTGGCAATTCGGTCCATCAGGCGGATGCGGTAGAGCGCGAAAACCGCCAGGCTGGCTGCGGTCACGGCGAAGAACAGCAGCAGCCCCGCGGCACCCAGTCCGGTCATCAGCAGGCCGGCGGCGGTTGGGCCAATGGCGGCGCCCACGCCATAGACCAGCAACAGCCCTGAGGAGGCTTCGAGGATCGCATCCTGTGACACGAAATCGATCAGGTGGGCGACGCTGATCGAGTACAGCGAGAACGCGCCGCCGCCGAACACGAACATGGCGACCAGCACCGGCCAGCCCGGCCCGGCGTTCCAGGCGGCTGCGGCGGTGACCAGGGCCGTGACCAGGCTTGCAGTGGCGATCACCCTGCGGCGGTCGGTACGGTCGGACCAGTGGCCCAGCGGCCACTGCAGGGCAGCGCCGCCGAGGATGGTGAGGCTCATGAGCAGGGCGATGCCGGTCCGGTCCATGCCAAGCTGTTGCGCCAGCACCGGCCCCATGCCCCAAAAGCCCCCGAGCATCAGACCTGAGGCGAAGGCGCCGACCACCCCCACCGGCGCACTCCGGTAGAGCGCCCGTAATCCGAGACGTGGGGCGCGAATCGGTTCGGGTTGCGCGGTCCGTGTCAGGGTCACCGGCACCAGCGCGATAGAGAACAGGATCGACACCAACCCGAACAGCACCAGCGGGTTGTCGGGCTGCAGCAGAATGAGGCCCTGTCCGGCCGCCAGCGCCAGCAGATTCAGGGCCATGTAGACCGCGAACAGCCGCCCCCGCTGTTCGCTGCTGGCCTGGGCATTGAGCCAGCTCTCGATCACGGTGTAGAGCCCGACCAGACAGATGCCAGTGATGACCCTGCCCAGCGCCCAGGCCCAGGGTGTCACCCAAAGTCCATGAACGATGGCGGTGACCGACGCCAGCGAGGCGAACATCGAGAACGCCCGAATGTGGCCGATACGTCCGATCAAGCCGGGGACCCAGAGCGTGCCCACGAAGAAGCCGACGAAGTAAGCCGACATCACCAGACCGAGGGTGCCGGTGCCAAACCCTGCCTGATCGCCGCGCAGCGCCAGCAGGGTGCCCAGCAGCCCGCTGCCGAGCAGCAGTAACACCACGCCCAGCAGCAGGGCGGAGGCATTGCTGGCGACCGCGCGGACCATCAGGTGTCTGCGGCCGGCAGGTCAACAGACATCAGAAGTAGTAGCCAACGTTGATATTGAACCGGGTGCTGGTGCCGCCCCCGTCTGCGCCCAGCGTGCCGCCGATGAAGGGCTGGTTTTCGGCAGTGACGAGATCGACATAGGTGAAGAGGCCGCCGGCCGCGATCGACATGCCGAGCACGTTCATGAAGGTGTCGTCGAGGTTGCCGGCCTTGGCCGTCATCAGACTGTAGTCGTTGTAGAACGTCAGTCCGGTGATGGGTCCGATCTTCACAGGCAGTGCGTAGGCGAGGTTGGCGGTGTAAAGCGTCGCACTCGCCGGAATGGTGTCGAAGAAGGCGTAGGCGCCCACCACAAGAGCATCGCCGCCGGCATCCAGCTCGTAGTCGTAGCGGGTTGCCTGCAGCATCAGGTTCCAGGGGCCGAGATCGGCATTGGCGTGGGCTGCGTAGGCGAGCGTGTTGCCGACATCGTCGCTGGCGTCATACAGCGTTCCGCCCAGGGCGGACAGTCCGACATCCGCTTTCAGCCCGGTGTCGCCGCCCAGGGTCCACGCGAGGCGCGCCGCCAGTGTGTTGCCCTCGGCAATGCCGCTGGCGGGCGCGTCGAACGTGCCTTCGCCCGGCAGCCGGACGCCGACCACGTCGTAGGAATAACGCTCGGACCGGTCGGTGACATAGCCGTCGATCCCGCCTTGCTCGTCATTCTTGAAGAAGCCCAGCTGCAGGTTCAGGTCGCCCAGGGTGCCGTGGAGTACCGCGCCCATGTCGTAGTCGTCCTCAAGCCCGACATAGTACGTGGTATCGAAGAAATACGAATGCGAGTTGTAGGGCTGGTTGCCGAACGGCACCCGGGTGATGCCCAGTTGCCCCTGCCAGTGTTCGCTGAAGTCGTAGCCCACCCAGGCATGGTGAATGACCTGCATGTACTGGTAATAGCGCCACTCGGCCGACAACGTGACGTCGCCGACGGTGCCATCGAGGTTGAGCCGGAACGTATCGAAGTCGAAGTCGCCGCCCCGTTCGCGATTGTCGGCATCGTAGTCTTCGATGCTGTACTGCACCCGCACGGCGCCACCGACACGAATGCCTTCATCCCCGTCTTCGGCAACTGCCGGTAACGGGAGGCAGGTGAGGGCGGCGAGCGCCAGAATGCCGCCGACGGGTGCTCGCATCCGTTGGATGATGTTCATGGTGAATCCCCTCTTGTCGTTATGGTGTGATCAGCCTTCGCGCGGGTGCTCGATATCGCCGAAGGTCTCCTTCGGCGCATCCGCTTCCCGCTCACGCACGGTGGGCGTGATCGGTTCGTGGCGGAAGGCCTTGAGCAGCGATACGCACATCAGCACCATCACCACCGAAAACAGCAGGCCGGTCGCGATGGAAGCGGTCTGCAGTGCCCCCAAGCCGCCCGCGACGAGCAGCACCGCAGCCACCACGCCCTCCAGAACCGCCCAGAACACGCGTTGCACCCGTGGCGGGTCGAGTTCACCCCCCGAAGTCAGCATGTCGATGACCAGACTGCCGGAGTCCGACGAGGTGACGAAGAATGTGACCACCACCACTGTCGCGACGGCTGCAGTCAGGCCGGCCAGGGGCAGCTGATCGAGGGTCACATAGAGCGCGGTGGTGAGGTCAGCCTGTACCGCTGCGGCAATACCACCATCGTGCAGAAGCTCGAGGTTCAGGGCCGTGCCGCCAAACACCGACAGCCAAAGGAATGTCACCAGTGTGGGCACGAACAGCACGCCAAGGGTGAACTCACGAATGGTTCGGCCTCGCGAGACCCGCGCGATGAACATGCCGACGAAAGGTGCCCAGGCGATCCACCAGCCCCAGTAAAAAATGGTCCAGCTGCCTGCCCAGCCGCTGTTGCCGATGGTGTCGGTCCAGAAGCTCATCAGCACCAGATTCTGCAGGTAGCGGCCGGTGGTCTCGACGAAGGTATTGAGGATGAAGATGGTCGGCCCCAGGACCAGAATCAGCGTGACCAGACCCAGGCTGAGCCAGATGTTCAGCTCGGACAGAAACTTCACGCCCTTGTTGAGCCCCGCGACCACCGAGGCGGTGGCGATGGCGGTAATGACCGCGATCAGCCCCAGCTGGATCGGCAGGGATTGCGGAATGTCGAGTAGGTAGGCAAGCCCGGCATTCACCTGTTGTACGCCCAGGCCGAGCGAAGTGGCGACGCCGAACAACGTGCCGAATACCGCGATGGTGTCGATGACGTGCCCGGGCCAGCCATAGATGCGATCGCCGAACAGTGGGTAGAACGCCGAGCGGATCGACAGGGGCAGCTTGTGGCGGTAGGCGAAGTAGGCCAGTGACAGGCCGACGATGACGTAGATTGCCCAGGCATGCAGCCCCCAGTGGAAGAAGGTGGTGCGCAGGGCGACTTCAGCGGCACGGGCGGATTCGCCTTCGGCCCCGAAGGGCGGCGTCACGTAGTGATACATCGGCTCGGCGATGCTCCAGAACAGCAACCCGATGCCCATGCCCGCCGAGAAGAGCATCGCGAACCAGGAGAAGTAGCCGTATTCCGGCTTCTCGTGTGGGTCACCGAGGCGGACGTCACCGTAGCGCGACAGCAACAGCCACAACACGAAACCGACGAACAGGCTGGTGACCAGGATGTAGTACCAGCCCAGATAGCGGGTGATGCCGCCCTGGATCGCGTTGAACAGGGTCTCCGCCGGCTCGGTAAACAAGCTGCCGAACAACACGAAAACCAGCACCGACAGTGCCGCAGTGATGAACACCGGCGGGCTGACGCGGGGGAATGGCCCGACACGACGGATACTGATCGCGGTCGGATTCGGGTTGGGACCGGGCTCGGCCATCGGAGTCTCCTCAGTAATGGGGAAACCGACAGGCAACGATAGACACGCTCGGGACCGCACCCGTCAATTTCTTGTTGGGTGGCCGAGGGTAGCAGTTCGGGGCGGCAGCGTCGTCCCGCGACGGGCGGTATCAGTCGCGAAAGCGGCGGGTCAGATCACCGTAGGCGTCGATACGGCGGTCTCTGAGAAAGGGCCACCAGCGGCGAACGTTCTCGCTGCGCGTGAGGTCCACCTCGGTCACCAGCACGTCCGCCTCCGCGCCCGACTGCGCCAGCAGTTCGCCTTGCGGCCCGGCGACGAAACTGCTGCCCCAGAAGCGACTGCCCGGCCACTGACCGGTAGGATCGGCCTCGAAGCCGACCCGGTTGGCCACCAGCACCGGCAGGCCGTTGGCCACGGCATGGCTGCGCTGGATGGTGATCCAGGCGTCGCGCTGCCGTGATTGTTCGTCGGCATCGTCGTCCGGGTTCCAGCCGATGGCGGTGGGGTAGAGCAGCAGGTCAGCGCCGGCCAGTGCCATCAGCCGCGCGGCCTCGGGGTACCACTGATCCCAGCACACCAGGACGCCAAGTCGCCCTACCGAGGTCTCGACCGGGGTGAAGCCGAGATCGCCGGGGGTGAAATAGAACTTCTCGTAATAGCCGGGATCGTCGGGGATGTGCATTTTTCGGTAGGTGCCAGCCAGCGTACCGTCCTTCTCAAGCACCACCGCGGTGTTGTGGTAGAGACCGGGCGCGCGGCGCTCGAACAGCGAGCCGACAATGACCACACCATGCTTCTTTGCCAGCTTGCCGAGCCAGGTCGTCGACGGACCGGGAATCGGTTCGGCGAGGTCGAACAGGGCAGTGTCTTCATGCTGGCAGAAGTAAAGCGAGGTATGCAGTTCCTGCAACAGCACCAGTTGGGCACCGCCAGCCGCAGCGGCACGGATGCCGTCCTCCGAGGCCTTACGGTTGAAGTTGCTGTCGGCGGTGCAGGGCTGCTGGACCAGGCCGACGCACAATGTTTTCGGGCGTGCGGGCATCTCAGGCTCCGGTGGCATCGGGAATCTGCATGGTCACACAATGCAGGCTGCCGTACTGGTGAATGAGGGCGACGCAGTCGACGCCGACGATCTCGCGGCCGGGAAATGCCGGGGCCAATGCCGACAGCGCTTCTCGGTCGCGCTGGTTATCACCATAAGTCGGGACCAGCACCGCCGCGTTGAGGATGAGGAAATTGGCGTAGCCGGCAGGCAGACGGCGACCGTCCTCATCGTGGATGGCCGGCGCCATCGGCAGCGGAATCAGACGGTACGGTTGCCCATTGGCCTGTTTGAAGGCGCGAAGTTCAGCGGCCATGGCGGCGAGATCGTCATGGTGCGAGTCGGTGCGATCATCACAGGCCTGGTAGGCAATGGTCTGCGGGTCGCAGAAGCGCGCCAGGGTGTCGATGTGACCGTCGGTGTCGTCACCCAGCAGATCGCCGTGCTTGAGCCACAGCATCCGGTTCAGGCCAAACCAGTGCGCCAGCTTCTGTTCGATGACATTGCGGCTGAGTTTGCCGTTGCGGGTGGGCGCCAGCAGACAGCGCTCGGTGGTCAGTAACGTCCCCTGACCGTCCGACTCGATGCCGCCGCCTTCCAGCACGAAATCGAGCGATTCCACCGGCGCCGTCAGCGCCCCGGCGGCAGCGAGCTGACGGGTCACGGTGTTGTCGAGCCGGGCATCGAACTTGCCGCCCCAGCCGTTGAAGGTGAAGTCGAGGTGCACCGGGTGACCGTCGCGCAGGACCGTGATCGGCCCATGATCGCGGGCCCAGACATCGTTGGCGCGGACCGCCACCACCGCGAGCCGGTCGGCCGGAACCCCGGCGTTCTCGAGCCGCCGTTTCAGGGGACCGGCATCACCTGGTGCGGCCACCAGCAGGGGCTGGAAACGGGTGATGGCACAGGCAAGATCCACGAAGGTCGCCTCGACGCGATCGAACCAGCGGGCGAAATCGCCGTCCGGCCGCGGCCAGGTGAGCTGGATGCAGGCTTGCGGCGCCCACTCGGCGGGCAGGACGATGTTCATCAGGGGGCTCTCGGACGCCCGCAGGCGCGGTTCATCAGGGTTGGGTCGCGCGCAGCGCATCCACATTGTGCAACGGCGCGGGCGCACCTTTGATCACCGCGTCGATGACGTGGTCGTTCTCAAAGAAGACGGAGTAGCCGGGGTAGTCCCAGCGGGTGATCGGTGGTCGCTTGGGGTGACCGCCGCCCACCGGTGCGTGTTTTTGCATCGGCATGCCGAGGCGCGCTTCGACCGATCGCATCGAACTGCCACGGGCTGGCAGTTGGCTGCGGATGGCGGCCACGGTGCTGTCGTCAGGCAGCGTGAGCACCTCGGCCGCGGCAGGACCGGCGAGGGCGGCGGCGAACAGGGCACAGACCAGCAGACGCATGGGACGGCTCCGAAGCAGATTCGAGTTGATCATAGCAGCCGGCTGCGCCTGCCAGCGGGCCGCCATCACGTCGGGGGCGCCCGGGATTATTTCGGCTGCGTTCGCGCCGGAACGGCCTCGACCAGCAGGGACGGGTCGAAGCGAACCGTGTTCCAGTTGGCCCGCCAGCACAGGTGCGGGCCGGTGGCACGACCGGTCATACCGACAAGGCCGATCACCTGACCTTTTTCCACCCGATCGCCGACCTCCACGTCCAGCCGCGACAGGTGCAGATAGGTGGTGGAAATGCCAAGGCCATGATCGAGGATGATGGTGCCACCGGTGTAGTAGAGATCGGGGTCCGCCATGGTGACCACGCCGCCCGCGCTGGCCTCGATAGGGGTGCCTTCCGGCGCCGCGATGTCGATACCGAAGTGGGGTTGCCGGGGGACGCCATTGAGAACGCGTTTGGCGCCGAACTCGCCGGAGATGCGGCCCTGCACCGGCCACTGGAAGCCGGCACCGAAGTCCTGTTGGGCGCGGCGCGGCGCACGCGCCTTGCCGACCTCGCGGTTGTCGCGGGCAATGCGGTCGAGCACCGCCTTCGGCGGGGTCACCATCGCGCCGGGCAGACCGTTGATGCGGCTCTCGGGGTAGTCGCGCGCCGCCACCGGGAACTCGTGTCGGCTGACAATGCCGTCCGGGCCGGTGGTCGACAGCACCGCCGCCAATGGGGCATCGAAGCCGAGACCGAAGGCGAAGGCGCCGTCTGCGGTGACTGCGACCTTCTGCCCGTCGATCCGGACCTGGCTGCCCGGCTCAACGGTGCCGCTGACGTAGCCGCCCTGAATCCAGCGACCGTTGACCTCCAGCGCGGTGGCGTGGGTGGCGGCAAGCAGCAGGGCGAGGGCGATCAGGCGCATGTCAGTGCAGGGTCTTGAGGCGTTCGAGGGCGTCGGCAAGCGGTAAGGTTTCCTGCCGCTCTTCACCGCGGAAGCGCAGGGTGACGGTTCGCTCCTCGGCTTCCTTGCGGCCCACCACCACGATCACGGGAATCTTCTGCAGCGACAGCTCGCGGATCTTCTTGTTGATCTTCTCATTGGTGAGGTCATGGTCGGCGCGCACGCCGACGGCAACGAGGGCAGTCGTCACTTCGCGCGCGTAGTCGTCGGCGTCCGAGACAATCGGTGCCACCACCGCCTGCACCGGGCTCAGCCAGTACGGCAGCGCACCGGCGTGATGCTCGATGAGGATGCCGGTGAATCGCTCCAGCGAGCCGAAGATGGCCCGGTGCAGCATGATTGGCGTGTGGCGGTTGCCGTCTTCGCCGATGTACTCGGCATCCAGTCGGCCGGGCAGGTTGAGGTCGACCTGGATGGTGCCGCATTGCCAGTCGCGGCCGATGGCATCGCGCAACACGAATTCCAGCTTAGGCCCGTAGAAGGCGCCTTCGCCGGGGAACAGCTCGTACTCGATTTCCATTGATTTCAGGGCATCGGCCAGCGCCGTCTCGGACTGGTCCCAGAGGGCATCGGCGCCGATGCGCTTTTCCGGTCGCGTCGACAATTTGATGCGAACATCGTCGAAGCCGAACTCGCGGTACTGGGCCAGCGTCAGCCGGGTAAAAGCCACGCATTCGGCCTGGAGCTGGTCCGGGGTACAGAAGATGTGGCCGTCATCCTGGGTGAAGCTGCGCACGCGCAGCAGGCCATGCAGTGCTCCCGAAGGCTCGAAGCGGTGCACCTTGCCGAACTCCGCCAGGCGCAGCGGCAGGTCGCGGTAAGACCGGGTGCCCTGGTTGAACACCTGTACGTGACCGGGGCAGTTCATCGGTTTCAGGCACAGCGTGCGGTCTTCATCGCGCTCGGTGGAGAACATGTTCTCGCCGTAGTTCTGCCAATGGCCGGAGGCTTCCCAGAACGCCTTGTCCATCATGTCCGGGGTGTTGATTTCCTGATAGCCGGCCTCGAACTGCTTGCGCCGCATGAAGCCGATCAGGGTCTGGAACAGGGTCCAGCCGCGGGGGTGCCAGAACACTGATCCGGGCGCTTCCTCCTGCAGGTGGAACAGGTCGAGCTGGCGGCCGAGGCGACGGTGATCGCGCTTCTCGGCTTCTTCGAGCATGCGCAGGTGCGCCTTCAGCTCGTCATCGCTGGCGAAGGCGAGACCATAGATGCGTTGCAACTGGGCGTTGTTCTTGTCGCCGCGCCAGTACGCGCCGGACACCTTGACCAGTTTGAACGCCGTGCCCAGGCGACCGGTGGACGGCAGGTGCGGCCCCAGGCACATGTCCAGCCACTGGTCGCCCTGACGATAGATGGTGAGTTCTTCGTCGGCGCTGATGCCGTCGCGGATCCATTCGGCCTTGAACTGCTCACCGTGGGCCTGGAAATACGTCACCGCCTGGTCATGCGGCCACACTTCACGGGTGATCGGCAAATCGCGTTTGACGATGTCACGCATCCGTCGTTCGATCTGTTCGAGATCGGCTTCGGTAAACGGCGTATCGCGGGCGAAATCGTAATAGAAGCCGTATTCGGTCGATGGCCCGAAGGTGATCTGGGTGCCGGGAAACAGTTCCTGCACCGCCTGCGCCATGACGTGCGCGGCATCGTGACGGATGACTTCGGCTGCGGCCGGTTGATTGCGGGTGACGATGCTGATGCGGGCGTCACGGCTGATCGGGCGCGTGAGGTCCCAGAGTTCGCCATCGACGTCGACGACAACTGCTTTCTTCGCCAGCCCCGGCGAGATGCCCTGGGCGATATCGAGGCCGGTCACCGGCGCGTCGAAGGACTTGACGTTGCCGTCCGGGAAGGTGATCTGGATGCTCATGGAATCTGCGATGAGGGCCGCGAGGGGCGGCGGAAACCGGAAAGCGGCCAGTATACCGGCCCCGCTGTCGCGACCCCCGGCCCCAACCGCCTCACGATTCAGTCGGGCCGCTCTTCCTCGTCGCTGAGAGCACTATCGCCGACATCCGCGGGTGGCGCATCGGTTTCCGGTGCGACCTCCATGTCGGGGGGCGCGAGATCCGACTGTTCGGTGTCATCGGCCGCCGCATCGGACTCGGTGCTCTCTGCGGGGTCGGCGGTCGCCAACTCCTCTTCGGACCGCTGGATGCCCACGTGGTATGCCGCGAATCCGGGGATTACCGATTGGTTGAGGGCCATACCGAGAACCCGGCCGTCGAAGGGCGCGCGGATCTCGTTGCGGCGATTGGTAATGGGATCGGTCACTTCGCCCAGCACCTGGTCCTTGATCACCCGGGCGCCCAACGGCACCAGGCTGGTGAGGATGCCGCCATCGTTGACCCGCAGCCAGACGGACTCGTAGTAGATCGGTTGCGGCTCACCCCAGAGGCGGAAGCGCGGCACCATCTTCAGGTGGTTGAGCAGGCTGCGCAGCGCCCGGACACCATGGTCCACCTCCTCGCTCTGGAAGCGCATCGGTTCCCCCGCCTCCAACGTGATGGCAGGAATGCCGATATCGGTGGCGGCGCGGCGCAGCGACCCTGGCGGGCCCTGACTGCTGAGCACGGCGGTGGCGCCGAAACCCTTGGTCAGATGTACGACCGAATCGATGCCGAGGTCGCCACGCACCTGCGGCAGGTTGGTGCGATGGAATGAGCCGGTGTGCAGATCCACCAGGGCGTCACAACGGCGGATGATGCCGTTGAACAGGGAATGGGCGATACGAGCGGCGGCGCTGCCGCGGGCATGCCCGGGGAAATGGCGGTTGAGGTCGCGGCGGTCCGGCAGGTAGCGCGAGCCCTGACGGTAGCCCTGCAGATTGACGATGGGAACGCCGATCACGGTCCCCGTCAGCTCCTCAGGGTCGATGCCATAGAGCACCCTGCGAACCATTTCGATGCCATTGACCTCGTCGCCGTGGATGGCGGCCGTCAGGCACAAGACCGGCCCGGGACGACTGCCGTGGGCGATCAGTACCGGGGTGGGCTCTGCCAGTCCGGTAAAGGAGTCGCTGGCATACCAGGACAGGCGACGGCGGTTGCCGGGCGGCACTTCGGTGTCAAGCAGGGTGAATGGCAGTACCGGCTCGGGGGTCGGTGCGACGACCGCTGACGTGTCCGGGTCGGTCAGGGCGTGTATCGGCGTCGGCTCTGGCGGCACCTCGCCCGATACGGTCCCGGGCAGCCGTGTCTCGGCTCCGGGCGCACCCGTCGTGGCTGCGGGTGACGACGAAGGCGATTGGGTCACGGCCGGGGGCGGTACGGGTGTCAGAGACGGCGCCGGTCGCGGGGTCGTGGTGGGGCGGGGTGTCGGGCTCGTCGGCGGGACGGGGAACCCGGTGGGAGATTCGGAGGGCGGCGCATCTACCGTCGCGACCGGCAATGGCTCCGGCAGGGGTGTTGCGCGCGGCGACGGCGACGGCGTGGTCGACGGCTCCGGCGTGTTGGCGGAGGGCGGCCTCGGGGTCGTAGTGGGATCGGACGTGACCGGCCGCGAGTCTGGGGGAGGCGGGACCACGGGTGCCGGCGAGGCGATCGCGCCGACGGGCGTCGCCACCCGTTCATCCGCTGTTTCGTTGGCCCGAAGCGGGGCGCTGAGCAACAGCAGGAAGAGCAGAGAAAGACGCAAGTGCAGCGGCATGGACGGGCAACCGGTGGCGCGGGTCAGAATCATAGCGAGACCGGCCCGTCCCCGGCGATGGGACGGGCCGGCGGCACGTGGGTATCAGGTGCGGAAGCGTTCCAGCGCATCCTTGATGCCGCTGCTGAGATCGGCCCAGGCCTGTTCGCTGCGCGTCTTCAGCTGTTCCCAGTTGTCCTCACCGGCCTTGCGCAGTTCATCCAGCTGGTCGCGCGCGTCATCGCGTCGCGCCCGCAGGCGGTCGAGCTGATCGAGCAGATCCAGCTTGGCCTCGGCGCTGGCATCATCGGCGCGCGCGCGGAGCTTGTTGATGTCGGCTTTCCAGGCGTCCAGCTGGGCTTCGAATTTCTGGATGTAGGCGTCTTGACGGTTCATGGCGATCCTCGTTTTCGGTGGATGTCGTTACTACCGGGTTCAGAGGCCGGCGGGCGCGGAAGGTTCCGTGACGCTTGATTGACATGATGCCGATACCGGCGCTGCGTTGGCCGCCAACCGGGCCCCGGGCCTGTGGTCTAATGCACTGCTATGGGCATTCCCTACGAGCTGTTCGCCGGGCTCCGCTACACGCGGGCGAAGCGACGCAACCACTTCATTTCATTCATTTCGGCGGCCTCGATGCTGGGCATTGCCGTGGGCGTGACAGCGCTCATCACGGTGCTGTCGGTGATGAACGGCTTCGAACGGGAATTGCGGGTGCGGATTCTCGGCATGGCCTCGCACGCCACCATCTCGGCGGTCGACGGGCAGCTCAATGACTGGGCTGATGCCGCTACCCTGGCCGAGGCACACCCGGAGGTGCAGGGCGTTGCCCCCTACATCGAAGGCGAGGGCATGCTGCGGGTCCGTAACGAATTGTCGGGCACGTTGCTGCGCGGCGTCCTGCCGGCGCGCGAGCCCCGCGTCTCGGATATCGCCGACAAGATCGAGAGCGGCCGTTTCGACGCGCTGGTGCCGGGTGAGTTCAAGATGCTCGTCGGCCGCGAGCTGGCGCAGGCGATGGGCGTGGGCGTGGGAGATTCAATCGACCTGATGATTCCGCAGGCCGCAGTCACGCCGGCCGGCCTGCTGCCGCGGTTCCGGCGGTTCACGGTGGCCGGCATCTTCCGCGTCGGCATGTACGAGTTCGACCGCGGCATGGTGTTCGTGCACCTCGCCGATGCGCAGGCCCTGTTGCGGATGGGCGAGGGCGTCACCGGGGTCCGCCTGAAGCTCGATGACCTGTTCCAGGCGCCCCGGGTGTCGCGCGAGCTGGCCGGCGAGTTGCCGGGTGTCTATTACGTCAGCGACTGGACCCGCCAGCACGCCAATTTCTTTCGCGCGGTGGCCACCGAGAAGATGGTGATGTTCATCATCCTGTCGCTGATCGTCGGCGTGGCGGCGTTCAATATCGTCAGCACGCTGGTGATGGTGGTGCAGGACAAGCAATCGGACATCGCCATTCTGCGGACCCTCGGTGCCAGTCCGCGGTCGGTGATGGCGATCTTCATGGTGCAGGGGGCGCTGATCGGCGTGTTCGGCACCTTGCTCGGCGTGGCCGGCGGCGTCGGCCTGGCACTCAACGTCGAGCGCATCGTGCCGCTGCTCGAAATGTTGATGGGTCAGCCGGTGCTGTCGCCCGACGTTTATTACATCTCTGACCTGCCGTCGGAACTGAAAAGTACCGACGTCATCCGCATCGGGTTGCTGTCACTGACCCTGGGGCTGTTGTCGACGCTGTATCCGGCCTGGCGGGCGTCTCGCGTGCAGCCGGCCGAAGCGTTGAGGTACGAATAGTGGACGCCGATTCCATCATTCTCGACGCCCGCGGCCTGAGCAAGGTGTTTGATGATGGCCGGCTCAACCTCAAGGTGCTCGACGCCGTCGACCTCACCGTGGCCCGCGGCGAGCGTATCGCCATCGTTGGCGCCAGTGGTGCCGGAAAGTCGACCCTGTTGCACTGCCTCGGCGGGCTTGATGCGCTGAGCAGTGGCGAGGTCCGGGTGGCCGGTGAGCCCATGCATCGGCTCAGCGATGCTGCACGCGGCGTGCTGCGAAATCGCCGTCTGGGGTTCGTCTACCAGTTTCATCACCTGCTACCGGAATTCACCGCGCTTGAGAACGTGGCGCTGCCACTGCGGATCCGTCGCCGCCCACGGGCCGAGGCCGAGGCGACGGCGGCCGATCTTCTGGCCCGGGTCGGACTGGGCGCGCGACTGCAGCACAAGCCCGGTGAGCTGTCCGGCGGCGAACGTCAGCGCGCTGCCGTGGCCCGGGCGCTCGTGACACGACCGGACTGCGTGCTCGCCGACGAACCTACCGGCAATCTCGACGCCCGGACTGCCGAGGCGGTGTTCGAACAGATGCTCGCGCTCAACCGCGAGTTGGGGACCGCCCTCATCGTGGTGACCCACGATCTGCGGTTGGCCGCACGCATGGATCGCGTCCTCCGGCTGGAAGCCGGACGTCTGGCGCCCATCACCCTCTAGCTGCGCAATGTCGCCGCGGGTCATCGTAGCCTTCACCCTGGGCTGCGCCTGCGTGTTGTGGGCACCCGACCGTTGGCCATTGGCGGTGTTGTTGCCGGTGTTGCTGCTGGCCCTTCTGAAGCCCATTCGCCCCTGGGTGCTGGCGCTGTTGATTGGCGCATTGTGGACCGAGTGGCAGGTTAGCCAGCGGCTGTCCGACCGGTGGCCCACCCCTCGTCATGGGGAAGAGGTGCAGTTGCGTGCGGTCGTCTCGGGGCTGCCCGAGCGTCGCGATGGCGCCGGCGGCCCGATCTGGCGCTTCGCGCTGCATCCCGATGCCGCGGCCCGGGCTGACGGACTCCCGGCCCGCCTGCGGGTCAGCGGCTATGGCATTCCAGAACAGGTGGCGGTGGGCGACTGCGGGATATGGACATTGCGGGTGCGCAGCCCGCGCGGCTCGCACAACCCCGGCGGGTTCGATTACGAGGGGTGGCTGTTCCGCGAAGGGATTGGCGCGACGGCCACGGTCCGTGCGGTATCGCCATGTGCGGAGGCGCCGACACTATCGCCGATGATTCGAGTGCACCGGCTGCGCGCGGCACTACTGCAACCCGTGGAGACGGTGCTGGCGGAACACCCGGGGCAGCCACTGCTGGCGGCGCTGGGCTTGGGGGACGGGCGTGGGCTCGGTGCGGACCACTGGAGCGTGCTGCGGCAGACTGGCACCAGCCATCTGGTGGTGATTTCCGGGCTGCACCTGGCGCTGGTCAGCGCGCTGGCGTTTGGCCTGCTGCGGGTGCTCTGGCCGCTGTTTCCGGCGTTGGCCTTGCGTTGGCCAACCCCCTGGGCGGCGGGTTTGGGCGCAGCGCTGGTGGCCACCGCCTACGCGCTGTTGGCGGGCTTGCAGACGCCAGTACTGCGCGCGCTGCTGATGGTGTGGCTGGGCCTGTGGTTGGCCTGGCGTGGGGGCTGGAGGATGCCGTTCAGGTCGTTGCTGTGGGTCTGGGGCGTGGTGGTGGCGGTGGATCCGGTGGTGCTGCTGCGACCGGGTCTATGGCTATCCTTCGGTGCCGTGGCCGGCATCCTGTGGTTGACGGCGCTGCGGGTCAGGCGGCCGTCGGCATGGCGGGTGTTCCTCTTCATACAGCTCGGCCTGGGCCTGCTGCTGGCACCGCTGACCTTGCTGTTCTTCGATGGCGCCACGTTGCTGTCGCCACTGGCGAACCTGATCGCCGTGCCGGTGTTTACGGTGCTGACGCCCATGGCGGTGCTCGCGGTGTTGATGGCAGCGGCCTGGCCGCCGGTCGGGTTTTTCCTGCTGCGATGGGTGGCCGACCTGCTGGCGCTGGCCTGGCAGGGGCTGGTGCTGTTGTCGGATACGCTGCCGGGGGCGTGGTGGGCGGCGTCGCCGGGCGTTGGCGCCGCCTTGCTGGCGCTGGTCGGAGTCATCCTGCTGCTGGCCCCGCGCGGGGTGCCCTCCCGGGCGCTTGGCCTGTTGTGCTGCCTGCCACTGCTGTGGCCCACGTCGACCGCGCCGACGCGGGGCTTCTCATTGGCGATGCTGGATGTCGGCCAGGGGCTGTCGGTGGTGATTCGCACCGCCCGACACACCTTGGTGTACGACGCCGGTCCGGCGTGGTCAGACGGCTTCGACGCCGGGGCCGGGGTGGTGGTGCCCTATCTGCGGGTCCGCGGGGTCGGCCGTATCGACCGGTTGCTGCTGTCACATGGGGACCGTGATCACGCTGGCGGCGTGCCGGCGGTGCGGGCGGCGCTGCCGGTGGCGTCGCTGTTGGGTACGGCCGACAGCCCTCGCTGCGAATCGGGGCATGCGTGGGTCTGGGACGGGGTGCGTTTCACGGTGCTGCATCCGTCGCCCCGTGCCGGGCCTCGGCGGCGGGATCGCAACAACGACTCCTGCGTGTTGCGCGTCGACGGGCCACAGGGCAGCGCGCTGTTGGCAGGCGATATCGAGGCACTCGCCGAACAGGCGCTGCTGATGCGTCAGGGTGCAGCAGCGCTGCAGGCCGAGGTGTTGGTGGCGCCACATCATGGCAGCCGGACATCATCAACCGCGGCGCTGGTGGACGCGGTGGCACCCGACTGGGTCTTGTTTGGCGCCGGCTGGCGGCATCACTTCGGGCATCCGCATCCGACGGTGGAAAAGCGTTGGCGCGATGCCGGGAGTCGTATCGGCATCACTGGCGACGCCGGGGCCCTGGAGGTGCGCTGGGACGAAGACGGACAGCTGCAGACGCAAGCCTGGCGACAGGTGCACCGGTGGCGATGGACCGCGCCGATACAACCCTGATCAGGTCAGAGGATCGTCGGGTTGGGCGCGTCGCCGTAGACGGCCTTGGGGTCGAAACTCTTTTCGTCTTCCTCGTACTGCAAGCGGCGTTCTTCCGGACCCTCGCCGGTGGGCACCGAGCGGTAGAAGCAGGAGCGGTAGCCGACGTGACAGGAGGCGTCGCCATTGACCGAGACGCGCAGCCAGATGGCATCCTGGTCATCGTCGATGCGCAGCTCTTCAACCTTCTGCACCAGGCCGCTGGTGGCGCCCTTGTGCCACAGCACCTTGCGGCTGCGCGACCAGTAGTGGGCCTCGCCGGTGAGAATGGTCTTCTTCAACGCTTCGGCGTTCATGTAGCCCAGCATCAGTACTTCGCCGGTGCCGTAGGCGGTGGTGATGCAGGGCAGCAGGCCGTGCTCGTCGAACTTGGGGGCCAGCTCGTGACCTTCCTCGACCTGTTCGATGGTGAGACGGGAAAAGAAGCGGACATCTTCAGCCATGGCAATCGACTACACGCGGTCTGCGCAGCGGCGCGGGGGCGCGATTGTAATACCATAGCGGCATGAAGGCGACGCAGGTTGAATCCGACGCGCTCTCGGTTGCCGAGGCCGAGGCGTTCTGCCGGTCGCGCGGCGCACGGTTCACGCCCATGCGGCGGGAGGTGTACGCGCTGATGCTGTCGGAGTCGACGGCCCGGTCGGCCTACGATCTGCTGGATGCCATGCAGCGGCGGCTGGGTCGTCGGCTGGCACCGCCGACGGTGTATCGGGCGCTCGAATTTCTGCTGGTCCAGGGTCTGATCCACAAGTTGGAAACCACCCATAGCTACCTGCCCTGCGCCCACCCCGGTGCAGCCCATCAGGGGCTTTACCTGGTTTGCACCGACTGTGGCGTCACCGAGGAGCTGGAGGATGAGGCGGTGAATGGCCTGTTGCGCGACCGCGCGCACGCCAGCGGTTTCGCGCCCAGGCGACAGGTCGTGGAATTGCAGGGCACCTGCGCGCGTTGCCGACCCTGAGGCAGAGGCCCCGCAGCAGCGGGGCTTCCACATGCACTCAGGTCTGGCGGGCAACCGCCCCCTTGCGGACACCTTCAAACGCCCGCACTTCGATCGTCTTCCCGGGACGCCGCCTGGTGCAGTCCGCCAGCAGCCAGTCGGCGATACATTCCACGGTGCTGTCGTGGTCGATCAGCAGGCAGTGATCGACGGGCAAGGACAGGGCGTATTGCCCCTCGGGGGCCTGGTATTCGAAGTCGATGCGGTCAGGGCCGAGCTGTCGTACGTCCTCGCGGCTGCCGACATAGATGTCGCACCAGCTGGCGGCAATGCCGGCTTCAAGCGCCGGGTCGCGCGCTCCGTCGACCCTCACCTCCACCCGCGACCGATGGCCATGGGCGATCCGCTGGCACGGTCCTTCGTGTTTTTTCAGGCCGTGAACGTAGTGATAGTGGGCGCCATCGATGGCCTCCTGCCGCAGCTGCAGCCCGATGCGCTGCACCGAGTCCGGCACGGTCGCCCGCAGCACCGCCTGCAGGTGCGTGGCGACCGCGTCGACGCTGACGGTGGCCACCGGGAGCCGGGTGAGCGCAATGGGCGGCGATACATGGGTGATGGCGCCGCGCGCACTCTCGAAGCGCAAGCGGATGCGACCATCCGCCAGGGTTTCCAGGCGCAGGCCGGGGGCCTGTTCGGGCACGATGAGCGTGTGATCCGGGCCGTCGTCGATAGCGCGTTTGATGCGCCGCTTGACCTCGCCGAAATCGAGCACCATCGACTGTGCGTCGAGATCGCCTTCCAGTTCCAGGTCGACGATCCAGCTTTCGCCCACCAGGCCACGATCGGCGTCGAGATAGGCGCAGTCGATGACGGTGAGGTGGTCGACGAAGAGGCAGGACATGGGGGGTCGGGGTGGGCGCAGGGGCAGTAGTTTAGAATCTGCGGCCCTCAAATTGCGCCCTCTTGCCATGACTGTCACGCGTTTTGCCCCCTCGCCAACCGGCTATCTGCATATCGGGGGTGCCCGCACGGCGCTGTTTTCCTATCTCTACGCGCGCCGAAACGGCGGGCAGTTCGTGCTCCGCATCGAAGATACCGACCGCGAACGCAGTACCCAGGCAGCCGTGGATGCCATCTTCGAGGGCATGCACTGGCTCGGGCTGAAGAGTGACGTCGAGGTGGTCTACCAGACCCAGCGCTTTGACCGCTACAAGGCCTTGATTGCGCAGATGCTGGAAGCCGGCACCGCCTATCGCTGCTATGCCAGCAAGGACGAGCTGGACCAGATGCGCGCCGAGCAGCAGGCGCGCAAGGAAAAGCCGCGCTACGACGGCCGCTGGCGTCCGGCACCCGGCAAGACATTGCCGCCACCACCTGCGGGGGTCGACCCGGTGATCCGCTTCTGCAATCCGCTCGAAGGCGAGGTGGTGCTGAACGATTTGATCAAGGGTGAGATGCGTTTCGCCAACACCGAGCTGGACGACCTCGTGATCGCCCGCGGCGACGGCACGCCGACCTACAACTTCTGTGTGGTGGTGGACGACCTCGACATGGGTATCACCCATGTCATCCGGGGCGATGACCACGTCAACAACACACCGAAGCAGATGAATATCTTCAAGGCGCTCGGTGCCGAGCCGCCGGCCTATGCCCACGTGTCGATGATCCTCGGCGGCGACGGCGCCAAGCTTTCCAAGCGCCACGGCGCGTTGGGGGTGATGGAATACCGCGCCATGGGCTTTCTGCCGGATGGCCTGCTCAACTATCTGGTGCGGCTGGGCTGGAGCCACGGCGATCAGGAGCTGTTCACCCGTGCCGAGATGGAACAACTGTTCGACTTCGACCACGTGTCGTCCAGCCCGGCACGCTTCGACATGGAAAAGGCCTACTGGGTCAACCACCAGTACCTCAAGACGGCGCCGATGGAGGTGGTGGTGCCGGAGTTCGACTGGCACCTGCGACGGCTGCAGCTCGACCCGGCAGCGGGCCCCGCACTGGAGGCCGTGATCGACGCCCAGCGCGAGCGCTGCCGCACCCTGGCGGAGATGGCCGAGAAGTCGGCGTTCTTCTTCCGTGAGCCCGAAGGCTATGTCGAGAAGGATGCCGCCAAGCACCTCACCGACGCTGCCGTGCCGGTGCTGGAAGCCCTGATCGCGGGCCTCGATGCGCTGCCCGAGTGGTCCGCCGAGGCGGCCCACGGGGTGGTGCAGGTGGTGGGTGAGCAGCTGGGCGTCAAGCTCGGGCAGGTGGCGCAGCCGTTGCGGGTGGCCTGTTGCGGCATGGCGATTTCTCCGCCGATCGACCAGACCCTGCTGCTGCTGGGGCGCGAGCGTTCTCTGACCCGTCTGCGGGCCGCGCTGGCCTGGATCGCCGGCCCGACCGACGGCTGAACCATCGCCCCCGGCGGGGCGCCCCATGCGCGAATCAACCCTCGAACGTCTGCGGACCGAGGCCGGCCGCAACCTGCGGCTGGCCTGGCCAATCATCGGGGCGCAGCTGCTGTTCATGAGCATGGGCACGGTCGACACCATCTTCGCCGGCCAGCTGTCCGGCCAGGCGCTGGCGGCGGTGGCGGTGGGGACCAACGTCTTCTTTCTCGGCTTCGTCACCCTCATGGGCTTGTTCATGGCGCTGGCCGCGCTGCTGGCACAGCAGCGCGGGGCCGGGCGGGGCCCGCGCGCCCTGGGGCAGCAGATCTGCGGGGCGGTCGGCCTCGCCGCTGGCTGTGGCGTGCTGTGGGGTGTTGGCACATGGTTGACCATTGATCCCCTGCTGGCGATGTTGCAGCTGTCATCCGTGGTGAGTGCCGGCGCGGCGGAGTATCTGCGGGTGGTGGCGCTGGCCACCGTGCCGCTGTGCCTGTGCTTCGCCTTGCGCAACGGCGCCGAAGGGCTCGGCCACACCCGGGTCGCCCTGCTGGCCGGGGTGGTGGGGCTGGCGATCAACGCCGGTGGCGACTACCTGCTGATGTACGGTCGCTGGGGGTTGCCACAGTTGGGCGCGGTCGGCGCCGCCTGGGCCAGCGTGCTGGCGTCCATCGGGATGCTGCTGTGCTACATCGCGGCCTATCGTTGGCATCCAGCCTTGCGGCTGCTGGCGGTGGGCGCACAGTTGCCGGTGTATTGGCGTCGTGGCATCCAGCCCTTGCTGAAGCTGGGGCTGCCGGTGGCGGCCATCCTCACCGCCGAAGCCTGGCTGTTCCAGGTGGGGGCATTGATGATGGCGCGGTTTGGTGACGTCGCCGTCGCCGCTCATCAGATCGCCATCAACTTTGCCGCCATGAGCTTCATGGTGCCGCTGTCGATCGGCATGGCCACTACCGTGCGGGTGGGCAATGCCGCCGGCCGCGGTGACCCGCGTGCTGCCGCCCTGGCCGGGCGGGTGGGCATTGCCCTCGGCGTCAGCTGGGCGCTGATGGCAGCCACCCTGATGGCGCTGGCGCCGACGGTGATCGTCAGTGCCTACACGCGCGATCTTGCGGTGACACCGCTGGCGGTAGGACTGCTCACCTACGCCGCCCTGTTCCAGCTATTCGACTGCATTCAGGCCACCAGCAACGGCGCCCTGCGTGGCCTGCACGACACCCGCGGGCCGATGGTGATCACCGTACTCGCCTATTGGGCCATCGGCATGCCGGTGGCGGTGGGCCTTGCCTTCTACGCCGATGTCGGGCCGGTCGGTATCTGGTGGGGATTCATTGTCGGGTTGGCGGTGGCGGCGGCCGGGTTGTCGTTCCGTTTCGTCCGGCGGACGGGGGGGCGCGTCGCCTGAGGGCCGCGGTTCCCCCAGATAGGGGGTTCTGGATTTGACTCATTGCTGACACCTTGCGGGTGTCAATTCATGTCGGAATCCGGAGTCTCGCTGATGTTTGTCAGAACCCCTTGGGCCATCGCCTTCGCCGCCGCCACGATGGTCGGTCTCACCGGCTGTGACCCGAGCAACAGCGGCCCGACCCCGAGTCCGACGCCCAGCAGCACCCCGACGCCCGCCCCCAGCGCGACGCCGACCCCGACGCCGACAGCGACCCCGACGCCGACGCCAACGCCGGTCGTGACGCCGACCCCGACGCCGACGCCCACCCCGACGCCGACCCCGACCCCGACCCCGACGCCCACCCCGACGCCCACCCCGACGCCGACCCCGACCCCGACGCCGACGCCGACCCCGACGCCGACCCCGACCCCGACGCCGACGCCCACCCCGACGCCGACGCCCACCCCGACGCCGACGCCCACCCCGACGCCGACGCCGACGCCGACCCCGACCCCGACCCCGACGCCGACGCCGACCCCGACGCCGACCCCGACGCCGACGCCAACGCCCACCCCGACGCCGACGCCGACCCCGACGCCAACGCCAACGCCCACGCCCACCCCCACCCCGACGCCCACGCCCACACCGACACCCACCCCGACACCGGCGCCGAGTGCAAGCGCGGCGGCGTGCTTCGATGACTCGGGCGCCGTCTTCGGTACGGAGCTCGACATCGTGATTCGCTCGACCGATGGCGAGACCGGCGCTGTGCTGACATCCACCTCCGATCTGTTGGTCAGAGGCACCGCCGTGTTCAAGGGCGCAACTACCATTGAGACCGTGGCCACCGTGCAGGCACGGTCGACGACGAATCCGGAACTCAACTCAGATTCGACCACCTACGAGTACTACAACGTCAACGCTGCGAATCGGCGTTACGACTTCCACGGCATTCGTACGGAAACATCGTCGCCGTTTGCCATCACGGTTACGGTTTCGAACGATCCCCCCCGCTTCGAGATTTATGATCTCGACGCTGGGCAGAGCTACATGCAGACCTATTCGGTCACCACCGAGAGCTCGGCGATCCCATTTCCGATTCCGGCGACCAGTATCTCGAGCACCACGACTTATGTCGGCCGAGAGCAGGTATCGGTCCCTGCGGGGACCTTCGAGGCCTGCAAGTTCACTGACACTGACGGCACCTCGAACACCACCCGTTGGATGGCGGTCGGCTCCGGCATCTTCCTGAAGTCGATCTCCGACGGCGACGTCAACGAACTGGTCAGCTACTCGATCAACGGGGTGCCAGTTACCGGGAACTGATCGGTGGCGGAAACGCCCGCTGCAGCAGCAGCGCGGCGTTCTGCCGAATGTCGGCGCCGAAGCTGTCGCCAAAGCCGTGATAAATGCGGAAGGCGCGGCCGTCGACATCGATCAGGTAGCTGGCCGGTAGTCGCCAGACGCCGTAGCGGCGTGAGGCGATGCCGAGCATGTCGCTGACGATGGGATAGCCCACCGGCGTGCGTTGCAGGAACGCCTCGGCCTTCTCGACAGTGTCGTCGACGCCGACACCGAGCACCTCGAACTGATCGTGCCAGCCGATACGGTGCAGTTCGTCGCGGATGCGGTCGATCTCCGGCATGGCAATGATGCAGGGGCCGCAATACGAGGCCCAGAAATCCACCAACACCACCTTGCCTGCGAGATCCGACAGTCGCGTCGGCGGGCCGTTGAGGCTGGGGCCGGCGATGTCGGGGGCGACGTCGCCGGGGGCCAGGCCGTCGGGAATGGCGGCGGGCGCGGCCGCCGCAAGCGGGCCGCCGAAGGTGGCAAGGGTGGCGAGGGCGCCGCTGCCGAGCAGCAGGCGTCGCCGGAGGAGATCGTGGCTCATGCCGACATTGTGCCCCGGGGTCCGGCCGCGCGGGTCGGCGGGCTTGACGTCATAAATATTACAACGTTAAATAAATGGCATGGCCCGACCCGCCCTGACCACCGATGCCCTCGATGCCATGCGCCAGCGACTGGTCGCGGCGGCACTTGATGTCTACCGGCAGGCGGGTCTGGAGGCTCTGAGCTTCCGGCGGCTGGCGGATGTGATGGGTCTCAGTCACACGCTGCCGTACCGCTACTTCGCCCACAAGGAAGCCTTGCTGGTGGCGATGCGGGTGCACTGCACCCAACAGTTCGAAGCGTTCGTGCGGGCGCGTGAGAACGTCGATGCCGGTTGGACGGCGCAGCTGGATTCGGTGGCGGCCGCCTATGTGGCTTTCGTGCAGGACGACCCGCAGGCTTACCAGCTCATCTTCACCACCGAACAGCCGCCGCCGGACCGTTATCCGGCGCTGCTGGCCGCCCGGCGGGCGCTGTTCGACCATATCGTGGACGTGCTGGCCGGGGGCGTCGACGACGGCGCCATCCGCGGCGAGCCGCGTCAGTTGGCACACCTGTTCTGGGTCAGCTTTCACGGACTGATGACCTTGCATGTGGCTAATCAGCTGGTGCACGGCCAGACCTTGCAGGATCTGGTCACCCCCTTGATGCGGCGCCTGCTGGGTGCTGATGCCGCGGCCACCGGAGCCTGACATGCGTCAACCGACGTTCACCTTGTCGCACCTCGATGGCGCTGCTCAGGCCCGCTTCCGCGCCCTCACCCGTGCGCCGCGGGTGTCATGGCCAACGATGGTGCTGTGGGGCCTGGTGATGACGGTCTATCTGGGGTCTGACGTGCTGGCGGTGATGGGGGTGATACCGTTGTGGCTGGGCATGCTCTGCAACAGCGTGATCGGCTACCTCGCTTTCAGTGTGGTGCACGATGCCATCCACCGCGCCATCTCGACCAACACCCGGTTGAATGACTGGGTCGGCCAGAGTGCGGTACTGCTGGGCGCGCCCTATATCAACCTGAAGCTGTTTCGCTGGGCCCATATTCAGCATCACCGGTTTGCCAACGGCCCCCGTGATCCCGACTTCGTGCTGCACGGGCCCTGGTGGAGCCTACCGTTCCGCTGGATGTTCATCGACGGGCTCTATCTGCGCCATGCGCTTCGCCACGGCGATCGGGTCTCTCGGCCGCACCTGGTGAGTTCGTTGTGGTGGGCGGCAATCAGTTTTTCCATCATGGCGGTGCTGGTCGTCTGGGGCTACGGGTGGCATGTGCTGATGCTGTGGTTCATCCCCTCGCGGGTGATCTTCCTCACCCTGGGGTTCAGCTTCTTCTGGCTGCCCCATGTACCGCACGACACCGAACAGGAGGCGAACTTCACCCGCGCCACCAGTGTGCGTATCGGTTACGAGTGGTTGCTCGGTCCCTTACTGCAATATCAGCACTATCACCTGATCCATCACCTGTTTCCGATGACCCCGTTCTACAACAACGAAAAGGTCTGGACCCTGCTGGCGCCCGAGCTCTGGCAACACGACCTCGCGGTGCAGCACGGGTTTGCCATCCGCCCGACGGTTCACACGGCGCCGCAGCCGCGTGCGCCCATTTCGGAGGCCAACACCCGATGAGCATTGCCACCCGCCGTTATCAATGCCGCTTCTGCTCACACGTGTACGACGAGTCCAGGGGCGACCCCGACAGCGGCATTGCCCCGGGAACGCGCTTCGAGGATATCCCCGACGACTGGATGTGTCCCGAGTGCGGCGCCGGAAAGGACGACTACGAGCTGATCGAGGCTTGATGCCGACGTCACACGTTGCGGCGCCCGCACGTGCGGGACTCAGAACTTGTCCGACCGCAGGACCTGAACGTCGGAGATGAAGATGATCATGGCGAAGTGATCGTAGTAGTGATCACGCAAGTGCATCGCGATGGCGTCAGCGGTAGCACTGTCGCACAGCGTTTCCAGGCGCAGGTTGGCGTTGCGATCCCAGCCGGCATCGCGAACGCCGCGACTTCCTTTGCCCCGGGCCTCGGTCAGGGTGTAGCCGCGGGCTCCTAGGCGCTCGATGTCGGCAATCAGCCGCGCCTCCAGTGGTGCTTCGCAAATGACGGTGACCAGTTTTCGAGTTTCGGTCTGCATCGATCAGCCCCCCGGGGAAAGCAGCAGGCGAACGCCAGCGTGGTAGAGCGGAATGCCCACCAGGATGTTGAAGGGAAAGGTCACGCCCAACGCCGCGCCCAGCGATAGCGATGGACTGGCTTGAGGGACTGCCATGCGCATCGCGGCCGGGACCGCAATATAGGACGCGCTCGCTGCCAGTGTGGCGAGCACCACGATGCCACCCTCAGACAGTCCGAGCGCCCACCCCAGGCTTCCGCCGATGATGGCCGACAGCATCGGAAAGAAAATTGAGAAGGCCACCAGAAAGGCACCGGAACGTCGGAAATCGCCCAGCTGGCTGACCGCAATCAACCCCATCTCCAAGAGAAAGATGGCGAGGATGCCCTTGAAGAGGTCAAAGAACAGGGCGCCAATCGGCGCAATGCCGTCGGCGCCCGCAACCCAGCCGATCAACAGACCACCCGTGAGCAGGACGATGCCCTTGCCGAGGAAAATCTCCCGCGCCAGGACACCCCACTGCAACTGGCTGCGGCCGCCCCGCGCCAGAAGGATGCCAACGACGATCGCCGGCATCTCCAACAGCACCACGAATACCGGCATGTACTCTTCGTACGCGATGCGTTGGGAGCCGAGATACGCTGCGACCACTGCATAGGTGCCGACGCTGACCGAGCCGTAGTGCGCCGCAATCGAGGCGGCGTCGGGACGAGACAGCTTCCCGGCAAAGTAGAGGACCGGATAGGCCAGCAGCGGCAGCAGCAGCCCCATCGCGACCACCGCCAGCATCTGTGGCGCCAGGGTCAGCAGCGGTTGCCGCGACAGCTCGACGCCCCCTTTGAGACCGATCGCCAGCAGCAACAGCATGGTCACAAAATCATAGACTGCCGACGGTAGGCGGAGGTCAGACCGCAGCAATCCGGCTACCGCACCGAGTACAAAAAACAGGACGACCGGATCGAGGGTATTCATCTTGGGTCGTCTCCCGGCTGGGCTACGCGGTTGTGTCCGCCGTGACCAGCGACCACGGCATAGGCTCGCCTGCGCGAAGGGGCAGCAGTGCACCCTGTTGGGTCTCGAGCAGAGACGGCACGGTCCACGAGCGACGCTCCAGTGTCAGCAACTCGCTGCTTCGGGGCAGCTGATAAAAATCGGCACCGTAAGAGCTGGCAAATCCTTCAAGTCGATCCAGCGCGCCAGCAGCCTCGAACACCTCGGCGTAGAGCTCAATCGCAGCATGCGCACTGTAGATCCCTGCACAACCGCAAGCCGACTCTTTGTCGCGACGCAGGTGCGGCGCGCTGTCAGTGCCGAGAAAGAACTTCGGGTTTCCACTGGTGGCGGCCGCGACCAGAGCGCGTCGGTGCTCCTCGCGCTTGAGCACGGGCAGACAGTAGTGGTGAGGCCGAAGCCCGCCGGTGAACAGGGCATTGCGGTTCAGCAGCAGATGGTGCGCCGTGATGGTCGCTGCGACACGTGCGGGGGCCTGGGTGACGAACTCCACCGCCTGGCGGGTACTGATGTGCTCAAGGACCACTCGAAGGCGCGGATGCCGCTTCAGCAGTGGCGACAACTCCTGCTCGATGAAGACGTGCTCGCGATCGAAGACATCAACCGTGGGATCGGTGACTTCGCCGTGGATCAGCAGCGGGATGTCATTGGCCTCCATCGCCTCGATGGTGCGATCGCAGCGGCGGATGTCCTGAACCCCGTGCTCGGCGTTGGTCGTGGCGCCCGCCGGGTACCATTTGACGCCGTGAACCTTGCCGCTGCTCTTGGCGCGTTCGATTTCCGATGGCGGTGTACGCTCGGTCAAATACAGCGTCATCAACGGATCGAAGTGATGGCCCTGTGGGACCGCCCGCAGGATGCGATCTCGATATTCAAGGGCCTGAGCTGTCGTGGTGACCGGCGGCTTGAGGTTGGGCATGACGATGGCACGGCCGAACTGGCGCGCCGTGTGGCCGACGGTGAAGGGCAGGATCGACGAATCACGCAGGTGCACATGCCAGTCGTCCGGTTTCCGGAGGGTTAGACGTTCTGGCGCGTTGTTTTCAACAGACATGTCGGGGTTCCGCAAGCGGTGTATGAGAGTCGCGACGCCCCACCGGCAAAATGTTGGTCGCACCTCGCCGGATGCCCGGCGCTGCACTGATGCCGGCCCGTTCCGGCGCCGCCCCTAGTATCGGATATCCGCTGATCCGCCGTAAGCGCTGCCGGCCCGAAATCGTCCGCATTGCGTGCCAGCGGCTCCTAAACAAGCTGCCATTTCATGCGCGTTTGGCGTGCGTCTGCCGCAGGCAGACCACCCTCAAGCACGCCCTGGCGTGCGCGATCAACCATGCTCGTTGGTTCGAGCGGCCGGGCAACAAAAAAGGCCTGCCGAGGTGCAGACCTCTGATGTTCTGTAAGTGGCTCCGCGAGTTGGACTCGACCCCGCGTGGTGGGCGGGGCGTCTGCCGCAGGCAGACCACCCTCAAGCACGCCTTGGCGTGCGGGATCAACCATGCTCGTTGGTTCGAGCGGCCGGGCAACAAAAAAGGCCTGCTGAGGTGCAGACCTTTGATGTTCTGTAAGTGGCTCCGCGAGTTGGACTCGAACCAACGACCCGCTGATTAACAGTCAGCTGCTCTACCAACTGAGCTATCGCGGAACAGTCGGGGCGCGCAGTTTAGTCAACCCGCCCCGGTGATGCAACGCTTTTGGCCGCGGTCCTACCCGGCAATCTTGCGCAGGCGCTCGACGCTGCCCTTGAGCACGGCGTCGCTGGTGGCGAACGACAGGCGCAGGTGGCCCGGCGAACCGAAGGCCGAACCCGGTACCACCGCCACCAGCGCCTCGTCGAGCAGGCGATCGGACAGCTCCAGGTCAGTCTTGCAGCCGAGCTTGGCCATCAGGCCTTCGACGTTGGGGAAGACGTAGAAGGTGCCGTCGCCCGAGGGGCAGGTGACACCGGGCACGGTGTTGAGGTCGGCCACCAGCGCATCGTGGCGGCGCTTGAAGGCGGTCACCATCTCGTCGACACAGCCCTGGTCGCCGTTGAGCGCGGCCACTGCGGCCGCCTGTGAGATGGAGGTGGGGTTGGAGGTGGACTGGCTCTGGATGTCGGCCATGGCGGTGATCAGCTGCTGCGGGCCGCAGGCCCAGCCGAGGCGCCAGCCGGTCATCGAATAGGTCTTCGAGACCGCGTGGATGATGACGGTGCGGTCGTACAGCGCGGGACAGGCGTTGATGATGTTGCTGTACGGCTGGCCGGTCCAGAGGATCTTCTCGTACATGTCGTCCGAGGCGATGACCACCTGGGGGTGGCGCAGCAGCACTTCGCCCAGCGCCGTCAGCTCGGCCTTGCTGTAGGCCATGCCGGACGGATTGGAGGGGGAGTTCAGCCACAGCATGCGGGTGCGCGGGGTGATCGCGGCTTCCAGCTGCTCGGGGGTGATCTTGAAGCGGGTGGCGGCGGTGGTGGGCATGGTCACCGGGGTGCCGTCAGCGAGCAGCACCATATCCGGGTAGCTCACCCAGTAGGGCGCCGGGATCAGCACCTCGTCACCGTCGTTGAGCAGCGCCTGGCAGAGGTTGTAGCAGCTCTGCTTGCCGCCGCAGGACGCCAGCACCTGCTTGGGCGTGTAGGTCAACCCGTTGTCACGCGCCATCTTGTCGATGATGGCCTGCTTCATCGCGGGCGTGCCGCCCACCGGGGTGTATTTGGTCTTGCCGTCGCGGATCGCCTGGTGGGCGGCGTCCTTGATGTGCTGGGGAGTGTCGAAGTCGGGTTCGCCGGCGCCGAGACTGAGCACGTCCTTGCCCTGAGCCTTGAGTTCGCCGGCCTTGGCGGTCACCGCCAGGGTGGGGGAGGGCTTGATGCGGGTGACGCGCTGCGCGAGGGTGAATTCCATGGGCGGGGACCTGGGAGCGGAACGAACGGAACAAACGGCGCGCATGATACGGGATGCCGACGGCGAATTCCCCCGCCCGACCGGGCAGGGGGCCCACTGCTTGCAACCCCGTGGGGGCGTGGCACTCTAGGCGGTTCCGCCGCTTGTTGTGCCCCACATGTCCGATTCCGCCACCAAAGTCGTCCGCCTGCGCAGCCGCCGGGACGAGCCATTCCAGATCAAGGCCGACTGGGCGCCCGCCGGTGACCAGCCGGCGGCCATCCGTCAGCTCATCGAGGGGCTCAATGACGGCCTGGCGCACCAAACGCTGCTGGGGGTCACCGGCTCGGGCAAGACCTTCACCATCGCCAACGTGATTGCCGCGGTGCAGCGACCGACGCTGATCATGGCGCCCAACAAGACCCTGGCTGGGCAGTTGTATGGCGAGTTCAAGGAGTTCTTCCCCAACAACGCCGTCGAGTACTTCGTCAGCTACTACGACTACTACCAGCCCGAGGCCTACGTGCCGTCGTCGGACACCTATATCGAGAAGGACTCGGCGGTCAACGAGCATATCGAGCAGATGCGCCTGTCGGCCACCAAGGCACTGATGACGCGCAAGGACGCCATCATCGTCGCCAGCGTCTCGGCCATTTACGGCCTGGGCGACCCGGATGCCTATTTCCAGATGGTGTTGCACCTGATCAAGGGCGAGCGGATGCCGCAGCGCGAGCTGATCAAGCAGCTCACCGCGATGCAGTACACCCGCAACGAGGTTGCGCTGGACCGCGGCACCTACCGGGTGCGCGGCGACGTGATCGACATCCACCCGGCCGAATCTGACGACGAGGCGGTTCGGGTAGAGCTGTTCGATGACGAGGTCGAGAGCCTGAGTTTTTTTGACCCGCTTACCGGCGAGGTCAAGCGCAAGGTGCCGCGGCTGACGGTCTTTCCCAAGTCGCACTACGTCACGCCGCGCGAGCGCACTTTGGCGATGATCAGCGATATCCGCGAGGAGTTGCAGGAGCGCATCGCCCATTTCCGCAAGGTCGAGAAGCTCATCGAGCTTCAGCGCATCGAGCAGCGCACCCAGTTTGACCTGGAGATGATCAACGAGATCGGGTACTGCAAGGGGGTGGAGAACTACTCTCGCTACCTGTCGGGCCGGGCACCGGGGCAGCCGCCGCCGACGCTCTTCGACTACCTGCCGCCGGATGCACTGGTGGTGCTGGACGAAAGCCATGTCACGGTGCCGCAGATCGGCGGCATGTACCGCGGCGACCGCAATCGCAAGGAAACTCTGGTGGAATACGGGTTCCGCCTGCCGTCGGCGCTGGACAACCGCCCCCTCAAGTTCGAGGAATTCGAGGCGATCTGCCCGCAGACCATTCATGTGTCGGCCACCCCTGGCCCCTACGAGCTTGAGCATTCGGTGGGGGCGATTGCCGAGCAGGTGGTGCGCCCCACCGGGCTGGTCGACCCCGAGATCGATGTCCGCCCGGCGGGCCGGCAGGTCGATGACGTGCTCGGCGAGATCCGCCTCCGTGCCGAGCGCGAGGAGCGGGTGCTGGTCACCGTGCTGACCAAGCGCATGGCGGAGGATCTCACCGACTATCTCGGCGAGAACGGCGTGCGGGTGCGTTATTTGCACTCCGATGTCGATACCGTCGAGCGGGCCGAGATCGTCCGCGACCTGCGGTTGGGCGTGTTCGACGTGCTGGTCGGCATCAACCTGCTGCGGGAGGGGTTGGACATTCCCGAGGTGTCACTGGTGGCGATCCTCGATGCCGACAAGGAAGGCTTCCTGCGCTCCGACCGCTCATTGATCCAGACCATCGGCCGCGCCGCCCGCAACCTCAATGGCCGCGCCATTCTCTACGCCGACCGTATGACCGGCTCGATGCAGCGGGCCATTGACGAAACCAACCGCCGGCGCGAGAAGCAGGTGGCCTTCAACCTGGCCAACGGCATCACGCCCAAGGGTATTCAGAAACGGGTGCAGGACGTGATGCGCCTGGGCTATGAAGACACGGCTGTGGCAATGAAGGCGGCGGAGGCCCGCGCCCGGTACGATGCCATCGTCCCGCCGGAGCTGTTGGCCAGGCAGATTGCCAAGCTGGAGAAGGAGATGAAGCAGGCGGCCTTGAATCTCGAGTTCGAGAAGGCCGCCAAACTGCGCGACGAGGTTCGCAAACTGCGCGAGCAGGCGATCGTCCACGCCGCCTGACGAACGGCTGGAGTCGGTGCCCGGACCCAAGCCGCAGGCTGGCTCCGGGGGGTGGAGCCGGCTCGCAATCTGGCAAAAGCGCCGCCCGGATGCTAAAAAGCGCGCCCTTCATGTCACTTTCCTGACGGTCATGCGCGCGCTCCTACTTTCCCTGTTGTGCCTGGTCCCCGGTCTCGCTGCGGCGTCGGAGGCGGCAGGTGTGACGCACGATTTCACTGCGCACTGGATCGGCCTGACAGCGGTGGTCATCTTCGTGCTGGCCTACACCCTGGTGGTAATGGAGGAGTGGCTGCACCTGCGAAAATCCATCCCGGTGCTGATGGCCGCCGGATTGATCTGGACCCTGATCGGCTTGGGTTACGCACAGCTCGGTGACTTTCACACCGCCGGCGAAACCGTGCGTCATAGCCTGCTGGAATTCGGTGAGTTGTTCCTGTTTCTGCTGGTGGCGATGACCTATATCAATACGCTGGAAGAGCGTGGCATCTTCGATGCCTTGCGCGGCTGGCTGGTTTCGCGGGGCTTCTCCCTGCGGACCCTGTTCTGGTTGACCGGTTTGCTGGCCTTCTTCATCTCACCGGTGGCCGACAACATGACCACGGCATTGGTGATGGCATCGGTGGCGATGGCGGTCGGCAAGGGTCATCCCGGCTTCGTGGTCGTTGCCTGTATCAACATTGTTGTTGCCGCCAATGCCGGTGGCGCCTGGAGCCCATTCGGCGACATCACCACCTTGATGGTGTGGCAGAAGGGCGTGTTTCCGGCGCATGAGTTCCTTGCGCTGTTCCTGCCGTCAGTGGTCAACTGGCTGGTGCCGGCGGCGATCATGTCGTACTCACTGCCCAAGGCTACCCCGGAGGCCCTGCAGGTGCGCCCCGAGGTGCTTCGGGGGGGGTACCTGGTGATCTTCATGTTTATCGGCACCATCGCGCTGACGGTGAGCCTGCACAGCTTCCTGCACTTGCCGCCGGCGCTGGGGATGATGGGCGGGCTGGGCCTGCTCAAGCTTTACAGCTACTACCTCAACCAGACCGGCAAGGCGATGCAGAACAGCCTCATCGAACGGGGCGGCCTGGCAAGCAGCGATAGCGACGCTCAGCCGCTCAATGTGTTTGATCAGGTGGCGCGGGCCGAGTGGGATACCCTGCTGTTTTTCTACGGCATCATCATGTGTGTCGGGGGGCTTGGAACGCTGGGCTATCTGGCCCTGGGTTCCGAGGTGTTGTATGTCGATCTCGGGCCGACCGTGGCCAACGTGCTGGTGGGCGTGGTGTCGGCAGTCATCGACAATATTCCGGTGATGTTCGCGGTGCTCACCATGTTTCCCGACATGAGTGACGGCCAATGGCTGCTGGTGACCTTGACGGCTGGGGTCGGCGGATCATTGTTGTCGGTGGGGTCCGCCGCTGGCGTTGCGGTAATGGGGCAGGCCCGCGGTGTCTACACGTTCTTCGCCCACTTGCGCTGGTCCTGGGCCATTGCCCTCGGTTATGCAGCGTCCATTGCCGTTCACTTTTGGGTGAACAAGGCCTTGTTCCTGCTCCACTGAAGCGGCGTGATGCACTCAAAGGCCCCGGCAACGACCGGGGCTTTTTAATGTGTGCTGCCGAGGTCCATCAGAAGGTTGCGTTGACGCCGCTCTAACGGATCCGGACCTTGTCGTGGGCATTCCGGACATCGAAGCGAACACTGTTGTCGGTGAAGCCCTGACCCAGCGGGAAGACCGGGTTCATCGTGTTCAACGCTCCGGTACGGGTTGTGGTGTGACCGAGTTGGTGGTCTGTCGTCGTGACGGCAGGCGGAACTTGGAGGCTCATAGCCCCGGCAGTACCTCGAAGGTGGCGGCATAGCCGCCGCGGCGGCGGCTGGCCGGGGCCGCTGCGTGGTCATCCTCATACTCTGCTTCGAGGAAGTAGCGACCGGCCTCCGGCCAACGGATGTCGAACCGTCCTTCGGGGCCGCTCGTTGTGGTGATGGCATTCTGGTTGTCGCGGTAGCGCATGCCGGCGGGCAGTACGGTGATCTCAGCACCAGCCGCAGGTTCGCCGTCGATCAGCAGGCGGAACTGGGCGGACTCGCCTGCGAACAGGTCGTTCGGATGCGTGATCGGAACCAGCTCCAATCCGACGCCGGTGGGGGTCAGCGCGGTGTCGCTCGGCGCACCGGCGGTGACGAAGGTCTCGTTGCGACGCGAGAACTGTGTGACCGCCAACTGGTCCGCCTGCTTCGGTACGTTGCGTGCAAATCCTTCGGCACTGAATGGCTCGCCACGGGGCGGCCAGAAGCGTCGCTCGCCGTTGTCCTTCCAGCTGGCACTGAGGCCATGGCTGGCGGCGAAGACCTTGTAGGTCCCCGGCCGCGACAGCTCGAGATCGAATGTCGTGCGGAAGCGGCCAGTGGCCACATTCTGCAATGCCACGGGCTCACCGCCGGGGCCGGTGGCGCTCAGACCCTCCGCGCGCAGCGGGTGATAGTCGGTATGGAAGATGTCGTTGGACACCGCCGCGTCGAAGGTGACCCACGGCGCCTCCCCCGACAGCACGGTGGCACCGGGCAGGATCCAGGCGCGGTGGGCCGGAGCGGTGAAGGGCAGGGTGAGGGCGAGGCTGCAGATGGCGAGGGTGCGCAGGCGCATGGGGGTCTCCAGATGACGCAGCAGTTCAGGGGGTTAGGCGCAGGACAACAGTGCCGAGCTCTGCACTGCCAGCGTCACGGTGTTCGCTCGGGGTGTTCGGCGGCCATTCGAATGGCAGACGGATGACTTCGCGGCCGCCGACTTCACGCGCGACCTCGACCTGCAGCACATATGGGCCTGCGGGGAGGGTGGCGAAGGGCGGCGTTTCGCCGTCCAGCATCAGACGGTGATGGCCGGGGGCACGGGTGGCGCTGCTGATGGCATCGGCCGGCATCGTCAGGCTGCGACCATCGCGACGCCACCATTGCCGCAGGTCCTTCAGCCATTTCTCGCCCTCGCGGTTGGGCATCTTGAGGTCGTACCAGACGGCAAGGGAGGTGGCACTTCGGCTGTCCTCGGGCTCGAGCCAGATCGCGACATACGGGCGGTGGTACTCGGCGACTGACAGCCGTGGGAGCTCGATGTCGAGCGCCAGTTCGGCGGCATGCAGGGGCAGGGCGACGACGGTGAGAAACAGCAGTATCAGGCGCATGGGGGCCTCGGTCAGTGGATCAGGAACAGCGCCAGCAGGGCCGGAATGAGGAGCCCGAGGCCGGTGATCGGCCAGGTGAGCGGACGGTGGCCAGCGTGCAGCTGCAGCAACACAAGCCCGCTGAGACAGAACACCAGCGTGGCACCGGCGAACAGGTCGATGAACCACGACCAGACGGGGCCGGTATTGCGGCCCTTGTGCAGATCGTTGAGGTAGGCGATCCAGCCACGGTCGGTTCGCTCGTACAACACCGCGCCGGAATGTCGGTCGATGCTGAGCCAGGCGTCCCCCCCGGGGCGCGGTAGGTTCAGATAGATTTCGTCGGCGGACCATTCGGCCGGTCGGGTGTCCAGCCACAAGTCGAGCGCCTCGGCCATCCATTGGCGCAGCGCCGGCGGCAGGGCAGCGCCCTCGGGCAGGGCACCGGTGATCATCGGCCGCAACGACGGCGGTACGCTGGCCTCAATCGTGACGCGTTGAGGTTGGGCTTCGATCTGACCGGCGTGATTGAGGGTGATCCCGGTGATGCTGAACAGCAGCATGCCGACAAGGCACAGCGCCGAGCTGATCCAATGCCATTGGTGCAGTGTCTTGAGCCAGCGGGCGCGGGGACTTCGGGCGCGGGTGGGGCGGTCGGCAGTCGCCGTCATGGCAATGTCGAGGTGAAATGAGATCGCAACTATAAATGCGAATGATTCGCATATCAACTCAGGTGCGAAGTCAGACCGCGATGCCGGGCCTGTGCCGGCTCAGCCTGGCGGCCAGTGCAGCGGGCGTCCGGCGAGGATGTGTAGGTGCAGATGGAAGACCGACTGGCCCGCTTCGGCGCCGTTGTTGACGACCAGACGATAGGCTTCGCCATGGCCTTCGGCAGCGGCAATCTTGCTGGCCGTCAGCATCAGGTGGCCCAACACTGCCTGGTCATCGGCGCCGGCATCACACAAGCGGGGGATCGGCTTGCGCGGAACCAGCAGGATGTGAACGGGCGCGCCCGGGTTGATGTCGCGAAACGCCACGCAATACTCGTCTTCGTGAACGAGCGTGGCGGGAATCTCCTTGTCGATGATCTTCTCGAAGAGGGTCTTGGCCATGGGCTTTCGGTGAAGGCGGGAGGAGCCTGAATGCTACCATTGCCATCCCATGCCAGACCGGGCCTTTGCAGCCGCCCCATGAGCGCGCCAGATCCCAACGACCTCCGACCGATGGCGGTCTACCGCCGTCTGCTGGGCTATGCCTTGCCCCATTGGAAGGTGTTGGTGCTGGCCTTCATCGCCACGGGCGTCTTCGCGGCCGTCGATGCCAGCTTTGCCGCGCTGGTGAAGCCGCTGCTGGATCAGGCGTTCGTCGCCCAGAACCCGACCTACATTCGCTGGCTGCCATTCGCCATCGTCGGCCTGTTCCTGTTGCGCGGGGTCTCGTCCTTCATTTCGGCCTATGGCATGGCCTGGGTGGCACGACGGGTGGTGATGGAGGTGCGCGGCGGGCTCTACGACCATCTGCTGCGACTGCCCGTGCGCTTTTTCGATCAGGTCTCACCGGGCCAGGTGATCGCCCGTCTCACCTACCACGTCGAACAGGTCGCCGATGCCGTGACCGGTGTGCTGACCACCGTGCTCAAGGATGGGCTCACCGTCATTGCCCTGATTGGCTGGATGCTGTGGCTGAACTGGCAACTGACCCTGTTCGCCTTTGCGGTCATGCCGTTCATTGCCGTCATCATCACCTATGTCAGCCGCCGCTTCCGGTTGATCAGTGGCCGCATCCAGCAGAGCGTCAGCGATGTCACCGATACCGCCGAGGAAACGGTAGGCGGGCAGCGTGTGATCAAGCTCGCCAACGCCGAGCCAGCCGAGCGCAGGCGGTTTCAGGGTGTCAACAACCGGAATCGCCAACTGTCGATGAAGGTGGTTGCAACCCAGGCGGGCAGTGCTGCGGTCATCCAGTTCATCGCGGCCTGGGCGGTGGCGGCCATCGTCTATTTCGCCACCCAACCGGCGATGCTGGAGGTCATGAGCCCCGGCACGTTCGCCTCGTTCATGCTGGCGATGCTGTCGCTGCTGCAGCCGATCAAGAGCATGGGCAAGATCAACGAGCGCCTGCAGCGGGGGATCGCCGCCGGCACCGAGATCTTCGCCATGATGAACGAAGCGCCCGAACCGGTGGGGGGTGACCGCCCGCTGTCGCGAGCGCGGGGCGAAATCCGCTTCGACACGGTGCGATTCCGCTACCGCAGCGAGCTTGAGGATGCCCTGCAGGGTGTCAGCTTCACGGTCATGCCGGGGCAGACGGTTGCCTTTGTCGGGCGATCCGGTAGTGGCAAATCGACCCTGTTGTCGCTACTGCCACGCTTCTACGACCCGACCGACGGGACGGTGCTGCTGGACGGCCACGATACCCGCGAGTACCGGCTCACCGACCTGCGCTCACAGATCGCCCTGGTCGATCAGCAAGTGCGATTGTTCAACGCCAGCGTCGCCGACAACATTGCCTACGGACTGCCGCAGCGACCCGATCGCGATGCAATCGAGCAGGCGGCTCGCGCTGCCAACGCCTGGGAGTTCATCGAGAAGTTGCCGCAGGGTTTGGATACCGTGATCGGGTCCGACGGGCAGCAGCTGTCCGGTGGCCAGCGCCAGCGCATTGCCATCGCCCGTGCGCTGCTGAAGAACGCGCCCATCCTGATTCTCGACGAAGCGACCTCGGCACTGGATACCGAGTCTGAACGTCTGGTCCAGGGTGCGCTGGCTCGGCTGGTCGAGGGGCGCACGACGCTGGTGATCGCTCATCGGTTGAGCACCGTGCAATCAGCCGACTGCATCGTGGTGATGCAGGATGGCCGTATCATCGAAACCGGGGGGCACGAGCAGCTCCTGGCCCGGAATGGCCTGTATGCGGCGCTCCATCAGATGCAGTTCGAGGCGCATGCCACTGACGAAGCGGCTTGAGCGGCGCTGGTATGCCGCCAGGCCGCCGCCGCTGTTGCTGCGGCCGCTGGCAGCGCTCTATGGGGCAATTGCTGATCAGCGCCGACGCAGTGCCAAACCGCAACGGGTGCCGGTGCCGGTGGTGGTGGTCGGGAACATCAGTGTTGGCGGGACCGGCAAAACACCCGTGGTGATCTGGCTGGTCGAGGCGCTACGACAGCAGGGGTGGCGACCCGGCGTCATCGCCCGCGGGTATGGCGGGGCTCGGCATCCTCATCCCCGTCGGGTGCAGGCCGATAGCGCCGCCGCCGAGGTTGGCGACGAACCCCTGCTGATCCACTTGCAAACCGGGGTACCTGTGATGGTTGGCGCCGACCGCGTGGCGGCCGCGCAAGCCCTGGTGGCGACCGGCGGCGTCGACATTCTGGTGGCGGACGACGGCCTGCAACACTATCGCCTGGGCCGGGATGTCGAGCTCTGCGTGGTCGACGGCGTGCGCGGGCTCGGTAATGGTGCCCGCTTGCCGGCCGGGCCGCTGCGGGAGCCGGCGACGCGGTTGGCGGACGTCAGCCATGTTCTGGTCAACGGTGGCGACTGGTCGCCGCCCGGAACCCCACCCTGGACCCGGTTCACGCTGCAGCCCGGCGCACCACGACACCTCGCGGCCATGGAGGCGGCGGAGCCACTGGCGGCTTGGGCCGGTCGACGGGTGCATGCGGTGGCCGGCATCGGCCGACCGGCCCGTTTCTTCGACACCCTCGAAGCAGCCGGGATGACAGTGGTGCCGCATCCCTTTCCCGATCATCATGCATTCGTGCCTGACGATTTGCCGCCCGCCGATCCGCACTGTCCGGTGTTGATGACCGAGAAGGATGCGGTGAAATGTCGGCACTTTGGCCATGCACAATTGTTTGCCCTGCCGGTGCGCGTGGCGATGCCCGAGGCCGCACTGGCAACCGTATTCAGGACACTCAAGGAATCTGCCGATGCTCGATAAACGTCTGCTTGACCTGCTGGTCTGCCCGGTCACCAAGGGGCCGCTGGTGTGGCGTCCGGAGGTTCAGGAGCTGTGGTGCCGGTCGTCCCGTTTGGCTTACCCGGTGCGCGATGGCGTACCGGTGATGATCGAGGACGAGGCGCGGACGCTCAGCGACAGCGAGCTGGATCAGCTGCGGTGACGACGCCGTTCAAGGTGGTGATACCGGCGCGCTTGGGCTCGACCCGTTTGCCCGGCAAGGTGCTCCGCAACCTCGCCGGCAAGCCGATGGTGGAGCACGTCTGGCGCGCCGCCTGTGGCGCCGGCGCCGACGAGGTGATCGTGGCCACCGATGATCAGCGGGTGGCCGATGCCTGCGCCGGATTTGGTGCGCAGGTCTGCATGACCCGCGCCGACCATGCGTCCGGTACTGACCGCCTGCACGAAGTGGCGACGCAACGTCGCTGGCACCACGACACGCTGCTGGTGAATCTGCAGGGCGACGAACCGCTGATGCCGCCGGCACTGCTGCGGCAGGCGGCGGCCCTGCTGGCCGATGACGCGGACGCCGACATCGCCACCCTGGCGCATCCGCTGCACGATGACGGCGAGTTCGCCGATCCCAATGTGGTCAAGGTGGTTCAGGATCTGCGTGGCTACGCCCTGTACTTCTCGCGGGCGCCGATCCCGCACCGGCGCGAGGGCTCGCCCGCGCGGCCGGCGGCTCTGGCACTGCGGCACATCGGTCTCTATGCCTATCGGGTGGGCGCGTTGGCACGCTTTGCAGCCCTGCCGCCTGCCGAACTCGAAACCTGTGAGGCACTGGAGCAGTTGCGGGCGCTGGCGCACGGCCTGCGCATTCGTCTCGGGGTGATCGAGACGCCACCGCCCCGTGGTGTCGATACCGAAGCCGACCTGGCGGCCGTCGAAGCCCGCCTGTCCGCAGCCGCTCACTCGTAACGCAGGGCGTCGATCGGGTCGAGGCGTGAGGCCTTGTGGGCCGGGTAGAGGCCGAAGATCACGCCGATCAGTCCGCTGATCCCCACCGACAGCAGGACGATGTCGACCCGGATCAACAGCGACCAGTCGAAGCGCGCCGCCAGTTGCTGGGCCACCAACACCCCCAGCCCGACACCGAGCAGTCCTCCGACCAGCGCCAGGGTCAGCGATTCGATCAGAAACTGGCCGAGGATGTCGCGCGGTCGCGCCCCTACGGCCATGCGCACGCCGATCTCGCGGGTCCGCTCGGTGACCGACACCAGCATGATGTTCATGATGCCGATACCGCCGACCACCAGCGAGACGAAGGCAATGGAGGCCAGCAGCGCCGTCAGCGTCTGGGTGCTTTCCTGGCTGGCGGTGGCGATCTCGCCGAGATTGCGGACGCTGAAATCGTCCTCCTTGCCCGGACCGATCCGGTGGCGCTCGCGCAGCAGTGCGGTCACTTCCCGCTCGGCCAGCCCGGTGGCGGATTCGGATACTGCGCTGAGCACGATCTGTCCGGGAATGAAGGTACTCAGGCTGCCCTCGATGCGAGCCTGAAAGCTGCTGACAGGGACGAACACGACGTCATCGTTGTCGCCGCCCCACCCGGAATCGCCCTTGGCGCCGAGGACCCCCACCACTTCGAAGGGCGCGTTGCGAATACGGACGATCTGCCCGCGCGGGTCGACGCCTTCGCCATAGAGTTCACGGACCACCGTCTGGCCCAGCAGGGCCACCTTGGCGTTGCCGGCAACGTCAGACTCGCTGATGGGGCTCCCCAGCGCCAGTGACCAGTTGCGGATGTCGAAATAGTCCGGGGTGACGCCATGGATGGTCGAGGTCCAGTTGCCACTGTCGGCGATCACCTCGGCCGAGGTGCGCAGCTCCGGGGCGGCCAGCCGGACGCTGGGCAGCGTGCTGCGGATGGCCTCGAGATCGGTCCAGCTCAATGTCGGCTGCGAGCCCGCGCCGCCGCGTACCCCGCCACTGCGGGAGGAGCCGGACCGCACCACCAGCATGTGGGTCCCCATGGAGGCGAAGGTTTCCTGCACGCGGGCCTTGGCGCCTTCGCCGATCGACACCATGGCGATCACCGCCGCGACCCCGATGATGATGCCGAGCGCGGTCAGAAACGCACGCAGCCGATTGCGCGCCAGCGCCCGCACCGCAATGAGGAAGGTGAACCAGGGATTCATGCCGCCACCGCCGTCTGGCGGAGGTCACTGCGGAGCTGACCATCGCGCAGGGTGATGACCCGCGCCGCGTGCTGGGCGATATCGGGTTCGTGGGTCACCAGCACCACGGTGATGCCGCTGTTCCCGAGGGTCTGCAGCAACTGCATGATGTCGCGGCTGGTTTCGCTGTCGAGGTTGCCGGTGGGTTCGTCCGCCAGGATCAGTTGCGGTTCGCTGACCAGGGCACGGGCAATGGCGACCCGCTGCTGCTGGCCGCCCGAAAGCTGGTTGGGGAAGTGGTCGAGGCGGGCCCCCAGGCCGACCCGCTCCAGGGCTGCCCGCGCCCGCGCGTGGCGCTCGCGGGCCGGTATGTTGGCGTAGAGCAGCGGCAGTTCGACATTGTCGAGCGCCGAGGTGCGGCTGAGCAGGTTGAAGCTCTGGAACACGAAACCCAGCAACCGATTGCGAACCCGTGCCAGTTGATCTCGACTGAGCCTCGACACGTCGTGCCCGGCCAGGCGGTATTCGCCCCCGCTGGGGGTGTCAAGGCACCCGAGGATGTTCATCAGCGTCGACTTGCCGGAGCCTGAGGTGCCCATGACCGCGACGAACTCACCCCGGTCGATGGTGAGGTCGATGCCGCGCAATGCGTGCACCGGGACCTCGCCCAACTGGTAGCGCTTGTGGACCTGGCGCAGTGCGATCAGCGCCACCTACAGCACCCGAAAGCGGCGCGACCCGCCATCCCGGGCGTCGCCCCCAGCATCCCCGGCCGGGCCGGTGATCACGGGATCGCCCGGCGTCAGGGGGGGATCCACCAATTCGGTGTGCAGGCCATCGCTGAGGCCGGTCCTGACCGGGATGCGCGCAGCGTGTCCGTCGCGCATCACCCATAGGGCGCTACCCCGTTCGCCCGGCGCCTCCGCCGATACATCTGCCGGGCGGAATCGCAGCGCACTGGTCGGTACCCGCAGGACATCGTCACGACGATCAATGATGAAGCGCACATTGGCGGTCATCCCCGGCTTCAGCTTGAGGTCCGGGTTGGCGACGTCGATCACGGCGTCGTAGGTGACCACGTTGAGCGCCACCGTGGCGGCATTACGAATCTGCCGGACGGTGCCCTCGAACGTCTCGCCGGGGTAGGCATCGACGGTGAAGACCACCGACATGCCATCGCGCAGTCGGCCGATATCGGCCTCGGCGACGCTGGTGTTGACCTGCATCTCGCGCAGGTCCTGGGCGATGGTGAACAGCACCGGCGCCTGCAGTGAGGCGGCAACGGTCTGACCGACATTGACCGAGCGCGAGATCACCACGCCATCCGTGGGTGACACGATATCGGTGTACCGCAGGTTGGCTTCGGCCTCGCGCAGGCTGGCGCGCGCCTGCTGCACGCTGGCACGGGCGCCGATCACGTCGGCGGCAGCGGCTTCGGCCGTGGCAAGGGTGGTGTCCCGCTCGCTGCGGGCGATCAGGCCGCGGCCAACCAGCTCTTCGGCGCGTTGTGACTGGCGCCGGGCGTCGGCGGCCTGCACTTCAGCGCGGCGGACATTGGCTTCTGCCGCGGCGACATTGGCGCTGGCCCGTTCGACCGCAGCCTCGAACAGTGACGGGTCGATCTTGGCGATGGGTTCGCCCGCCTTCACCGTGCTGTTGAAGTCGGCATACAGGGCCTGGATACGGCCGCTGACCTGACTGCCGACATCGACCGTCACCAGTGCCGACAGGGTGCCGGTGGCGGTGACGCTGGCCTCGATGGTGCCGCGATCGAGCGGCACGGTCCGGTAGGCAGCCGGCGCGACATCCGGCGGGCTGCGCGTGAAGTAAACCGCTGCCAATACGATGGCAATGCCCGCCAGTGCCCACATCCACCAGCGGGAGCGGGTAGCGGGGGGGGGCAGGAGGTCGACTGACGAGGCGGGACGCGGCTCAGCGCTGGAGGTATCGTGCATGATGCTGTTGTGATGCCTGAACCCGACGGAGGGTCGCAGCCTACCGCACGATGTCAGACGCTGGCGCGAATCGCCTCGCGACCGATGCTGTAGTACGAGAAGCCGATGGTGCCCATCAGGTCAGGCTCGTACAGGTTGCGGCCATCGACGATCACCGGCTCGTTCAGTAGCTTTGCCAGGCGGGCGAAATTGGGGCTTCGGAACTGTTTCCATTCGGTGACGATGGCCAGCGCGTCGGCCCCCTCACAGGCTTCGTCGGCATGCTCGCACAGCACCAGGTCGTCGCGATCGCCGTAGAGCTTGCGGGTTTCCTCCAGCGCCACCGGGTCAAAGGCGCGCACGCGCGCACCGGCGGCCCATAGCGACTCCATCAGGACTCTCGAGCTGGCCTCGCGCATGTCGTCGGTGCGGGGCTTGAATGCCAGACCCCAGAGGGCGACCGTGCGACCCGACAAGGTGCCGAAGTGCTGCTGCAGCAGCTCGAACAGCACCTGTTTCTGCCGCTGGTTGACGGCTTCCACTGCACGCAACAATTCCGCCGGATGGCCGACTTCTCCGGCGGTGTAGACCAGTGCCTTGACGTCCTTGGGAAAGCAGGAGCCGCCATAGCCGCAACCGGGATAGATGAAGTGGTATCCGATACGCGGGTCGGAGCCAATGCCCATGCGGACCTGCTCGATATCCGCGCCAAGCCGGACCGCGATGTTGGACAGCTCGTTCATGAAGCTGATCTTGGTCGCCAGCATCGCATTGGCAGCGTACTTGGTCATCTCGGATGAGCGGACATCCATGACGATCAATTTGTCGCGGTTGACGCTGAAGGGGCTGTAAAGCGCCCGCATGCGTTCAGCGGCTTGGTCGTTGTCGACGCCGACGATGATGCGATCGGGCTTGGTGAAGTCGGCAACCGCCTCCCCTTCCTTGAGGAATTCGGGGTTGGACACCACATCAAAGTCGATATCGGCACCGCGCTCGGCAAGCACGGCGGTGATCGTTTCCCGAACCTTGTCACAGGTCCCGACCGGCACCGTGGACTTGGTGATGACAATCCGGTGGCCGTCCATGTGGGTGCCGATGGTGCGGGCCACTGCCAGGACATACTGCAGGTCGGCCGAGCCGTCTTCGCCTGGCGGCGTGCCTACCGCAATGAACTGGAAGTCGCCGTGGGCGATACCCTCTGCGGCGTCAGTGGTGAAGCGCAGGCGGCCGTCGGCATGATTGGCCTTGACCAGATCGGCAAGCCCAGGCTCGTAGAACGGCACCTCACCCTGCGACAGGCGGGCGACGCGGTCGGCGTCGATATCGACACAGACTACATCGTTGCCGGCATCGGCAAAACAGGCCGCCGTCACCAGGCCGACATAGCCTGATCCGAAGATCGTCACATTCACTTCATCTGCTCCTGTCCCAAAATCCGACGTTCAGCAGTGCGCGTGAACGTTGTGTGTCAATGATCCGTGTTGGATGTTGCAGCCGCTTTACCATCGTCGCCCTCGGCCGGCGGCGCACTGCCGGCCTTCTCGAAGCGTTTGATGTAGTCGGCGGCCGGCGCAACGGCACGGAACAAGGGCGCGGGTGTGTCGTCGGCCACAGTGCTGTCGGCGGGGGCCGGCGCTGCCTCCGGTGCGGGAGTCGGCGATTCCGGCGTCGCCTCAACCGGGCTTGGCGCGGCGACAGCCTCCACGGGTGCCGCTGCCTTGACCTCGACGGCCGGTGCTTCGGCCGGCGCGGGTGCGGGCGCAGCAGGTTCAGCCGGGGCATCGACGTCGGCCACCGTCGCGGTGACCTCCACCGGCGTCGGAGACGGCACCGGTTGGGTCGGCGCCGGCGCATCCGCGGAGGTCTCATCCGGCTCGATCGCGGCCGTGTCCGACGGCACATCGGCGTCGGCTTCGGCATTGCGCAGGGTTGTCGGTTCCTGCGGGTTCTGGGCGTCGTCGCTGTTGCCGGTGGTGGTGACCGGGGCAGGCGTCGGCGTCAGCTCATCCGCCTGCGGTTGCTGCAACGGCGCATCCAGTGGGCTGCCATCGGCCCATGGCATTTCGTCTTCGGCGGCACTCACATCCACCGTCACCGTCGCCACCGGAATGACCGGCGGCACCGGCGCTTCCGCCTGCGGCGTGACCACGTCGAGTGCCAGCGACTGCTGGGTTTCGACGGCCGCGGGGCGGGGTGCTGCCAGATCCGGCGTCAGCATCGCGTCCGCTGTATCGAGGCTGACTGCCGTTACCGGCGACTCATCAACGCCGACGAGCGCTTCGTTGGCATCCTGGTTGGCTGCGTCGATGGTGCCGGCGGCGGCACCGGCGCCGCGTGCGCCGCGACCTCGACCGCGACCCCGGCGGTTGCGACGACCGCGCAGACTGCGTCCGCCGCCACCATCGGTTCCGGCGTCGTCACTGTCCTGCACGTCGTGGGTCGGCGCAGATGCCGGAGCGGCGGCTGCGGTGCTGGTCGCATCGCGGTCCGGCCGCGGCGCGGCCTGCCGTGGCGTAGCGGCGTCCGGGGTGCGGCTTCCGCGGCCACCCGCCTTGGCTTCACCATCGCTGCGGCGTCCGCCGGCCCGTTCTTCGCCACTCTTGCGGGGGCTGCGCCCACCGTTGGTGTCGGCACTGCTGTCCTTCTGCGCATCGCGGTCGCCATCAGCGCGCTCGCCGTTGCGGCTACCACGCCCGCCGCGACCACGGTTGCCGCTACCCCCTTCCTTGCGTGTCGATTCGCCCGTGGCGGCGCCACGACTGCGACCGTCACCACCGCGACCGCGGCGGTTGCGTCCGCCGCGCTCGCCGCGCCGCCGCGGCCGATCATCGGCATCCTGTGGGGGGGATGCCGGCGCCGGCAAGGCAGTGACCGCCGAATCGCCACCGATGCCGAGCCACCGCAGCAGACGCTTCCAGATGGAGTCGGTCTTCACCGGTTGCAGTACCACCACCGGCGCCGCAGTTGTGGTGGCGGGTGCGGCAGCCGGTGCGACCGCCACCACAGGCGGCGGGGAAGCCGGTGCGATCTGCTGCACGGCGGGTTGCGGTGCCGCGCGTACCGGCGCGGTCTGCTCCGCTTTTTCAACCGAGGTATCGAAGTTGCGCGCCAGGAAGTAGCTGGTGGCAGCGTTGTCTTCCTGCGACAGATGATCGCCCCGCACACGCCGGATCTCATAGTGCGGCGTCTGCAGGCTGGGGTTCGGCACCAGGGTGATCTGCACCCGGCAACGGGCTTCGACCTCGCGCACGGCGGCGCGCTTCTCGTTCAGCAGGTAGGTACCGGCATCGACCGGCAACTGACAGATGACGCGGGCGGTGCGATCCTTCATCGCCTCTTCTTCGATCAGGCGAAGAACCGACAGGGCCATCGACTCGATACTGCGGATCTGGCCGCGGCCTTCGCAGCGCGGGCAGTTGATCTGGGTGTGCTCGCCGAGGCTGGGGCGCAAGCGCTGGCGTGACAGTTCCAGCAGGCCGAAGCGGGAGATCCGGCCGAGCTGGATGCGGGCGCGGTCCATTTCGCAGGCCGCGTCGAGCCGCTTTTCGACTTCGCGCTGGTTGCGGTTGGCGTTCATGTCGATGAAATCGATCACCACCAGGCCGCCGAGGTCGCGCAGACGAAGCTGCCGGGCAATCTCATCGGCCGCTTCCAGGTTGGTGTTGAGCGCGGTTTCCTCGATGCTGGCGCCACCGGTGGCCTTGGCCGAGTTGATGTCGATCGCGGTCAGGGCTTCGGTGCGGTCGATGACGATGGAGCCGCCGGAGGGCAACCGCACCTCACGCTCATGCGCGGATTCGATCTGGCTCTCGATCTGGTAGCGCGAGAACAGGGGAATATCATCGGTGTAGAGCTTGAGCTTGGCCACATCCAGCGGCATCGAGTACTGCATCTGCTCGCGCGCAGCCTCGTAGATGTCGGCATTGTCGATGACGACTTCGTTGATATCGGGCCGCAGGTAATCGCGCAGGGCGCGCAGGATGATGTTGTTTTCCTGGAAGATCAGGAAGGGCGCCGACTTCTTTGACGCCGCTTCGGAAATGGCCGTCCAGTAGGCCACCCGGTGGTCGAGGTCCCACTGCAGTTCCTCGACGGTGCGGCCGATGCCGTTGGAGCGGATGATCAGCCCCATGCCGTCCGGCAGGTTCAGTGCATCGAGCGCCGCCTTGGCGTCCTCGCGCTCGTCGCCTTCGGCGCGGCGGGACACGCCACCGGCCTTGGGATTGTTCGGCATCAGCACCAGATAGCGGCCGGCGAGGCTGATATAGGTGGTCAGGGCGGCACCCTTGTTGCCGCGCTCTTCCTTCTCGACCTGGACGATCAGCTCCTGGCCTTCGCGCAGGCGGTCCTTGGGGCCGTCGCCCTCGCCAAAGTAGTTCTTGGCGATTTCCTTCATCGGCAGGAAGCCGTGGCGTTCGCCGCCATATTCGACAAAGCAGGCTTCCAGCGAGGGTTCGACTCGGGTGATCCGGCCCTTGTAGATGTTGCCTTTCTTCTGCTCGCGGTTGGCGGTTTCGATGTCCAGGTCATACAGCTTCTGGCCATCCACAATGCCCACCCGCAACTCTTCACGCTGGGTGGCGTTAATCAAAATACGTTTCATGTGGTGCGACTCGATTCGGTGCGCACCGCTGCAGCTCAGGGGGAACTCGTCGTGGCCATGGGTCTATCGGCCGTTGTCATCGCCCGGGAGGCGGCGGCGCAGCAATCATAAGAAAATGGAGCCTGCCAATCGCAGGTTCCTCACGTCTTGGTGCTCCGGCACGGTCAAAGCTTCTGTTACGCTTGTCACAGTTGTTATCGCCGCCGTCCGAGCAACCTGTCCGGTGCCGCTCTCGCAGGGGCGTTCTCGCCTTTTCAACCGGATTGACATAGTTTGACACAGAATCGTAGCCAAGTCCGCAAGGTGCGCATCAGTCGCAACGAAGACGGACAGCGCATTGACAATTTCCTTCTGAAACAGCTGCCTGGCGTGCCAAAGTCGCATGTCTACCAGCTGCTGCGGTCGGGCCAGGTACGGGTCGACGGCGGCCGCGCCAAGGCCGAGCGCAAGCTGGTCGAAGGTCAGGAGGTGCGGATCCCGCCGGTGCGTCAGGCAGAGCCTGGCGAGACACCACGGCCCCCCGATGACCTGATGCAGCGCCTGCGGGCGGCAGTGATCCACGAAGATGCGCACTACCTGGCCGTCTCGAAGCCCGCCGGATTGGCCTCCCACTCCGGAAGTGGTGTCACCTTCGGGGTGATCGAGGTGGCGCGGGCCTGGGGCTTGCACCCCTGGCTGGAACTGGCGCATCGCCTCGACCGCGATACCAGCGGCGTGCTGCTGCTGGCCAAGGACCGCCCGGCACTGTTGCGGGCGCAGCGGGCACTCAAGGCCGGCACGGTGACCAAACGCTACTTCGCCCTGTTGATCGGGCGCTGGCGCGGAGAAGACCGCGACGTGACGGCGGCGTTGCTACGTAGCCAGGCGGAAGCGGGCGAGCGCAAGATGGTGATCGACGACGACGACGGCAAGCCCTCGCACTCGCGGTTCTCGCCGCGTGTGCGCTATCGCGACGCGACCCTGATGGAGGTCCAGATCTTCTCCGGGCGTACCCATCAGATCCGGGTCCACGCGGCAGCGCTGGGCCACCCGGTGGTGGGCGACGATAAATACGGTGAGAAGGACCAGAACCGCCCGTTCCGCGAGCGCGGCCTCAAGCGCATGTTCCTGCATTCCCATCTGCTTGAGCTGCCGGCCGACGGTACCTTCCCCAAATTGCTGATCAGCAGTCCGCTGACCGCCGAGCTCAATGACGCCCTGAATGGCCTGCCCACCGCCGGGCCCCCGCGGGCAGGCCGACCCGGCCGGAGTCGTGGGCGCTAAATGGCGTACGACAAACCGTATCAACTGCTGATTTTCGATTGGGATGGCACCCTGGCCAACTCCGCCGCCCAAATCGTCTCCGCCATGCAACAAGCCATCGTTGACCTCGAGCTGCCACCGCGGCCGGACCACGCCATCAGCGAGCTGATCGGCCTGGGTTTCGACGAGGGACTGGCTCTGCTGTATCCGGGCGCCGACATTCCGGCGCTGATGCGCCGGATCTACCACTACCGGGCACAGGCCATGACCGAAGGGCCCACGGAAGCGCCCTTGTTCAATGGTGCGCTGGAAACGCTCGAAGCATTGGCGCGTGAGGCCTACTGGCTGACAGTGGCCACCGGCAAGTCGCGTCCCAGCCTGCAGCGCTCGTTTGCCCAGCACCCCGGCGTTCGCGACCTGATGTTGGCGAGCCGAACCGCCGATGAAACCGCCTCCAAGCCCAACCCGCTGATGCTGCGCGAGTTGCTGGACGAGCTGCAGGTGCCGGTGGAGCGGGCGCTAATGATCGGCGATACCGAATTCGACGTGCACATGGCCCGCGCCATTGGCATGGACGCGGTGGGCGTGACGTGCGGTGTTCATGCGCCGGCACGGCTGACGGCGGCGGGCGCCCGGGCACTACTGCCGGACGTTTCCGCGCTTGCCGCCTGGCTGCGGGATCAGGGCAGTTGATAGCCGAACTGGCGTAGCAGCGATGACAGCCCGATCAGCGGTAGCCCGATCAGGGCGGTCGGGTCACGGCTCTCCAGCGACTCGAACAGCGTGATGCCCAGCGCCTCGCAGCGGAAACTGCCGGCACAGTCGAGGGCCGGCTCGCGGGCCAGATAGCGGTCGATGTCGGCCGCGTCGAGCGGCCGCAGGGTGGCGATGGTGGTGTCGGCAAAGACCGCCACCCGCTGCCCATGGCGAAGACAGACGGCGGTGTGGAAGCGAACGGCGCGCCCGGACATGCGCAGCAACTGGGCACGGGCTCGCGCCAGGGTGCCGGGCTTGCCGAGCACGACGCCGTCGCAGTCGACCGTCTGGTCGGAGCCGATGACCACCGCGCTGGGGTGCTGCCGGGCCCCCGCCGCCGACTTGGCCTCGGCCAGGCGCAGGGCCAGCGGGCTGGCGGCTTCCCCGGGGGCCGCCGTTTCATCGATATCGACGTCGGTCGCGGTAAACGGGAGTTGCAGGCGTCTCAGAAGCTCGGCGCGATAGCGGGAACCGGAGGCCAGCAGCAGGGGCGCCGGGGGGGATGCAGGCATTGACGGGCTTTGACTTGGGGCGGGTCCGCTTCTATTATGCGCGCCCTTTGGCGGTCAGCGGCATGCCCGTTCCGGCTTCGATTACGGTGTCTTCGGCAGTTTCGCGCGGCGCGACCTATTCAGGTCCACTGCCGGTGGAACGTCTTGCGGACGTCACTTCGGCCGGCATCAGCCTGCTGGCGGCGCCCGAGGTGTCATTGCGATTTTCCCGGGAACGGGGGCACGCCACCGTACATCTGAATGTGTCGGCGGCCTGTGAATTGCGATGCGAGCGCTGTGAGGCGACGTACGCATGGCCGTTGGCGTTGGCGCCGGCCTTGCGGTTGGTCGACAGTGATGCGGCGGAGCAGGCCAGTCTGGCCGATGCCGATCCGGTTCGCGTCGATGACGATGAACTGGTGCCCGCAAGGGTGGTGGAGCAGGAGATTCTGCTCAGCCTGCCAGTGGTGTCGCGGTGCCCGGCCTGTGAGGCGGCGCTCGCTGAAGAAGAACCGGAGTCGGCGCAGGCGCCGACTCATCGGCCGTTCGCAGCCTTGCTGAAACGGTCATAATGTAAAGCTGTTACGCGGCGGCAAAGCCGCCCACGGAGTCGTAAAAGATGGCCATTCAACAAAATCGCAAGACCCGTTCCAAGCGCGGACACCGTCGCTCGCACGACGCGCTGACGCCGCCGGCGCTGTCGGTTGATCCGACGTCGGGTGAGACGCATCTGCGCCATCACGTGACCGCCGACGGTTACTACCGTGGCCGCAAGGTCATCGAGAAGTCCTCGCCGGATCTCAGCGACGACGCCTGAGGTCAGGGCGGTGGCGGCCGATGGCCTCCTCCATCATTCTCGCGATTGATGCCATGAGCGGCGACCACGGTCTACAGACGACCGTGCCCGCCGCGCTGATGGCCCTGCGCCAGCACCCGGATTGCGACCTGGTGCTGGTCGGTGATGTTGCCCAGCTTGAACGCGCCCTGGAGCGCGTTTCCCCCGAATTGCGTGCGCGCCTGCATCTCCAGCCTGCCTCCGAAGTGGTGGGCATGGACGAATCGCCGTCGAAAGCCCTTCGCGGCAAGAAGGATTCCTCGATGCGGGTCGCCATCGACCTCGTCAAGGACGGGCGGGCACATGCCGCGGTGTCGGCCGGCAATACCGGTGCCCTGATGGCGACCGCACGCTTCGTGCTCAAGACGCTTCCGGGCATTGATCGGCCGGCGATCGTGTCGGCATTGCCCTCGGTACGTGGCCATACCTACATGCTCGACCTCGGCGCCAACGCCGAATGCTCGGCCGAGCAGCTGTTTCAGTTTGCCGTCATGGGGTCGGCGATGGTGACGGCGCTCAACGGTATTGACCGACCTCGGGTGGCGCTCCTCAATATCGGCGAGGAAGAGATCAAGGGCAACGAGACGATCAAGGCGGCTGCGGCCTTGTTGCAGGCGTCGGCGCTCAATTACGTGGGCTATGTCGAGGGCGACGGTATCTTTCATGCCGATGTCGATGTGGTCGTTGCAGATGGCTTTGTCGGCAACGTGGCCCTGAAAACCGGCGAGGGGGTTGCTCGCCTGCTGACCCACTTCCTGCGCGAAGCCTTTACCCGCAGTGCCTTGACCAAGCTGTTGGCGCTGGCAGTTCGCCCGGTGCTGCGTCAATTTGCAGATCGGGTTGATCCACGGCTTCATAACGGTGCCAGCCTGTTGGGATTGAACGGCATCGTCATCAAGTCGCACGGCGGGGCCGACGAGGTGGCGTTTGCCAATGCCATCGGGGTGGCGGTACGCGAAGTTCGCCAGGACCTGACCGGGCGCATCAGCGGACTGCTGGCACGGGCCCAGCGCTGAACGTCACTGGCGCGGGGTCGCACGACTCCCGATAATGCGCGGCTTTTCCACCGCCCTTGAGGGGAATCCGTCATGAGCGTCACCCGCCAGACTTTCGACCAGCACATGGTCCCCAACTACCAGCCTGCCGAGATCATCCCGGTGCGCGGTCAGGGGTCGCGCTGGTGGGACCAGGCCGGTCGCGAGTACGTCGATCTCGCCGGCGGCATTGCGGTGACCTCGCTAGGTCATGCCCATCCGGCCCTGGTGGACGCGTTGACCCATCAGGCGCAGCAGCTCTGGCACCTGTCCAACGTGATGACCAACGAACCGGCCTTGCGGCTGGCCCGGTTGCTGACCACGCACACGTTCGCCGATCGGGTGTTCTTCTGCAATTCCGGCGCCGAGGCGAACGAGGCGGCGCTCAAGCTGGCGCGTCGCTACGGCAACCTGCGGGCGCCCGGCAAGCATCGCATCATTGCCTGCGTGAACAGCTTTCACGGTCGCACGCTGTTCACGGTCACCGTCGGTGGACAGCCCAAATACACCCACGGGTTCGAGCCGTTGCCGCCGCAGATCGACCATGTGCCCTACAACGACCTGCCGGCGCTGGAGGCGGCGATGGGCCCCGACGTTTGTGCGTTTATCGTCGAGCCGATCCAGGGTGAGGGCGGTGTGATGCCGGCAGCGCCGGGCTATCTGGAGGCGGCTGCGGCCCTGTGCCGGCAGCATCAGGCACTGCTGATCTTTGACGAGGTGCAGACCGGAAACGGCCGTACCGGGGGCCTATACGCCTATCAGCAGGCCGGGGTGGTGCCGGATGTGCTGACGACCGCCAAGGGGATGGGCGGCGGCTTCCCGATCGGCGCGATGCTGACCACCGAGGCGCTCGCCGCCACCCTCAGCGTTGGCACCCATGGCTCCACTTATGGGGGCAATCCACTCGGCTGCGCGGTGGCCGAGGCGGTGCTGACGGAAGTGCTGTCGGAGGCGCTGATGCAGAACGTCGCCGACCGCCACCAGCAGCTGGTGGCGGGGCTTGAGGCGCTCGGCAGCCGCTTCGGGCTGTGGACCGGTGTTCGCGGCCAGGGACTGCTGCTGGGCGCGCCGCTGGTGGCGGCGTGGCAGGGCAAGGCCGGGCAGTTGGCCGCGGCGGCCCTGCGTCATGGCGTCTGGGTGCTGGTGGCTGGCCCCGATGTCCTGCGGTTCGCGCCGGCCCTCAACATTACCGCGGCCGATGTTGACGAGGGCCTGCAGCGGCTCGGCACCGCGTGCGCCGCGGTGTTGGGGGATACCGCCTAGCCGCGGGTTAGCCGGGGCGGGGGAGCAGAACCCGTTGCCCCTCGAAGCGGAATATCGTCCCCTCGGGGACGATTTCCAGCAGGTCAATGCCTTCGGGTAGCGGGTCACCCTCGCTGTAGCGCTTGCCGTTGATGAGCACGAAGCGACGCGTGGGATCTTCGTCCCAGGCGTGCACGTCCATGCGCAGGTCGGGGAACCGCGATCGCTGCTCCATGGGCAGACTCGCCAACGTCGGGGCACCGCGCGCCAGTGCCGGGCTGGGTGCTGCCGCGGTAGGCGGCGCGGGAGACGGGTCGGTGCCTTCGACGGTGGCCACCGGTACCCATGCCACCTGCGGAGCCGAGGTCGGCGGGACTGGATCGGGCGGGACTTCGGCAGCCTCACGCTCCTCGGCCTCCTCTTCTGGTGGGAGGTCGCCCGCCGGCACTTCACCCGCGGCGTTGACCCGAGGGGGTGGCAGTGGTGTCGGCAGCACCGGCGGAGGCACTTCCAGTTGGTCCAGTCGGGTGACGGTCGGCGGTCGAGGCGGCGTCACAACCGGGGTGGGGCGCTGGGTTGGCGGTGCCGGAGCCACCGTGGGGGGCAGACGAGCGGGGGCCGGCTTTGTTGCCACGCGGATCTCCCGCGTCTCGGTTGACGGCGCCGGCAGCGGCGTCGGGCCGCCGATCACCAGGGCGGTTGCACACAGGGTGATCAGCAGCAGCAGGATGACGATGGTGCGGTAGCGCCGCTGTGCCCCCGGTGTTGCCAGCGCTACCGAACGCGGTCCTGCAGCGACCGTTTCGGGGCTGGGCGGCTGGCCGAGCGTCCGCTCCTGCTCCGCCTTGCGCAGGGCGTCAAGGAGCAGCGACATGGTCGGCCCGGGTCAGGGTCGGCACGCCCGGTTGCCCGCGCGTCATCGCGATCAGCGTGTGGACGCCGACCACACCGTCGGCCAGCAGGCCCTCAGACAGCTGGAAGGTGCGCACCGTGTCGGCCAGTGCCCGGTCATAGAACGGCGAGAGATTGCTTTCCGCCCGGCGTCCGGACAAGGTCGCGAAACGCTTCCGCAGCCAGAGGACATCGTCACCCTGGCTGCTGCGGTTGATCAACTGCGCCTCGGTGGGCTGTTGCCAGAGCATCAGGAAGCGGCCATCCCAGCGGCTGTCGATGCGGTCGAGCGGCACTGTCACGATGCCATCGGGGGTCTGCAGGCCGGCTTCCGTCTCGTCCAGCCATCGCAGCAGCACGTGGGTGGGGGCGCCATCGTTGTCGAGCTCCAGCACCGCCGGCAGATCAAGCCTGCGCAGCGTGTTCCAGTCGGCGCTGCCGCGGTAGCAGCTATGGCCGGCATCGGACAGCGTGCGGCACCCGCTGATCACCTGCTCGACCGCCGGGGCCGAGGGCCATAGTGCGGCCAGATCACGGAACAGGGCATCCAGTGGTCGTTGTGCGACTGCGAACGGGGCGGTCGCCGCCACCGGGGCCGCAGCGGGTGCCGCGGTCGGAACCGGGGTGGTGGTGGCCTCTGGCGGCGCTTCGGCGGTGTCGGTCGATGCAGCGCTGTCGGGCTCGGAGGCCGGTGCCGCGACGCCCTGCCAGGTGCGTTGAATCAGCAGCAACACCAGCACCACCGCCAGCACTGCCAGCGCGGTCTCGATCAGGTGAATGCGGGCTTCGATCGCATCCAGCAGCGCGCTCCAGCGGGTGGGGCGGGGGACGCTGCCGTGGGCGTCGGCCATCGACTCTGCGGCGGCGCGGCGCACCATCGGGCCGGTGACCGACCGAGCATGGGCGCCGAAGGTACCGAGGAGTGCGCGATCACAGATGATGTTGATCAGCCGTGGCACGCCGCGGCTGGCGAGCTGGACTTCACGAATGGCGTCGTCGCTGAACAGCTCGGCCGTGCCCCCGGCGACCCGTACCCGATGGCGGATGTACTCGCGGGTCTCGGGCTCCGACAGCGGTGTCAGGTGATAGCGTGCCGTGATGCGTTGCGCCAGTTGACGGAGATCCGGCCGGGCCAACAGTTCGGCCAGTTCAGGCTGGCCGACCAGCATGATGCGCAACAGCTTGTCCTTGTGGGTTTCGAGGTTGGTCAGCAGTCGAACCTGCTCGAGGACGCCAGGTTCAAGATTCTGCGCTTCGTCGATGATCAGGACGGTGCGCCGCCCCGCCGCATGGGCTTCCAGCAGATGACGGTTCAGCGCATCGACCAGGTGCTTGAGGCTGGCATCGTCGGTGTAGGGGGCACCCAATTCGTCGCAGACCGATGCCAGAAACTCGCGCTCGGACTGCCGCGGGTTGTAGATCATGGCGACATCAACGCCTTCGATCTTCTGCTCCAGCAGGGTGCGAACGACGGTGGTCTTGCCGGTACCCACCTCGCCGGTGAGCTGCACGAAGCCGCCATATTGACCGGTGCCATAGAGCAGGTGGCCAAGCGCCTCCTGGTGGCGCGGCGACATGTAGAGGTAGGCCGGGTCGGGCGTGATGCTGAAGGGCAGGTCCCGCAGGCCGAAGTACTGGATATACACGGGCGATCGATGTCAGCGTGAGGAAGCAGTATAGGCTGCGCGCCGGTTGCCCACAGGACAGCCGGCGGGCTCGGCGTCAGTCGTGGCGTGCGAACTGTTGCTGCGAGAAGGCGACGCGGGCGTCGGCCGGTGCGCCGCTGCGGGTGTCGCGGTCGACGGCCTCGAGGAAGCGGCCGAGGCCGACGCCATTGGCGATCTGGATGCCGAGGCCGGGGCGGGCATTGAGTTCAAGAATCAGCGGTCCCAATTCGGCATCAAGCACCACATCGACTCCGAGATAACCCAGCCCGGTCAGTTCGTAGCAGCGGGCCGCGAGATGCAGCAGTCGCCCCCACTGGGGGATTTCGCGGCCACCGATCGGCGCACCGGTGTCGGGGTGGGCGTCGACGATCCGACTGTGCCAGACACCATTGCGGGTATGCCCGGTGGCGATATCAATGCCGGCGCCGACCGCACCCTGGTGCAGGTTGGCCTTGCCGTCCGACTGTCGGGTCGGCAGACGTACCATCGCCATCACCGGATAGCCCTTGTAGACGACGGTACGAATGTCCGGAACGCCCTGATAGGTGATGGCACCGAACAGCGGATCAAAGCGGACTCGGTACTCGATCATCGCGTGATCGGGCTGGCCGCCGAGGCTGTACATGCCACTGAGAATGTTGGAAACGTGATGTTCAAGTGCATCCAGTCCGACGAGTACGCCGCTGGTCTTGCGGAATAGCGAGCCTGCGCGGCCGTCGACCACCACGATGCCCTCGCCGCCAGAGCCGTGGGCCGGCTTGATGACGAAGTCCTGATGGCCCGAGAGCAGCTGCGCCAGCGCGCGCGCATCGTGATTGGTTTCCACCACGCCGAACAGTTCCGGGACGGCGATGCCGGCTTCGATCGCCAATTGCTTGGTGATCAGTTTGTTGTCGACCCGCGGATAGAAGTGCCGCGGGTTGCAGGGTGCGATGTAGTCGCCGTTGCGGCGGTTGAGTCCGACCACTCCCAAGGCTTTCAGTTTGCGCGGTGATGCAAAGGTCGGCATCGGTGTGCTCAGCGCGTCATGTCACGAAAGCGCATCAGCTCGGTCAGCCGATAGCCGGTATAGCGCCCCAGCAACAGATTGATGCCGAGCACGATCAACAGCAATTCGGGGAACACGAACACCAGGTGCTCCATCTGCGGATGGAACATCAACAGATAGCAGGCAGCCGCGACGGCCAGGCTGCCGATACCCTGTTTGATGGCGTCGGCGGCGCCCAACTCTTCCCAGATGATCGACATGCGCTCGATCGTCATCGCCAGGATCACCATCGGGAACAGGGCGACTGACAGCCCGACCTCCAGATCCATCCGGTGCGAGGCGATCGATACCAGTGCCATCAGCAGAATCACTGTGATCACCACGGCCGCCAGGCGCGGCACCAGCAGCAGCTTCAAACGTTCCAGATAGAAGCGGATCAGCAGCCCGAGCACCACGATCACGCTGAACAGGACAATCCCGCTGATCAGCTCGGTTTCCCGGAACGACAGGGCAATCAGGACCGGCATGAAGGTGCCGAAGGTCTGTACACCGATGACATTACGGAGGAACACGATCAACAGCGCCCCGATGGGGACCAGCAAGAGGATTCGGTAGAGATTCTGGGTCTGGATCGGCAGATCCAGCAGCGACACCGATGACAGGCGCGAATGCTCGATGCCGGAGCGTAGCTCGGCCGTCTGCAGGGCCTGTTCGACGCTCTTCAGGGCCGAGAACTGCACGTTGCCGTTGCGGCCACGGGTGAGGTCGAATGGTGCGGTATCTCCGCGCCACCAGACCAGCACGTCAGTCGGGTAGCCGGTCGCTGCGGTGCCGGGGTCAATCGCGATCCATCGTTCGCCGTTGTTGACCTCCAGCCAGACCCGGGGGCGCAGGTCGCGGGCACCGTCGACCAGCGGAATACCCCACGACAGCCGTGCCGGAATACGAGCGCCGGCCAACATCGACACCGCCAGGCGAGCGCGGTCCTCGGCGCTGGCCTCGCGGGGCAAAAGCAGATTGACGTTGTTGGAGGGCTGCGGCTGGTTCAGCTCGCGCACCAGCGCAACCGCAAACGAGAGGATGTCGGCGCTGCGCGCACGCACTTCGTCCAGCACCGCCAGAACGGCCGAGCGATGCGGTTCCTCATACTGCGCTTCGGTGGGTAGCGCTGGCACGCCCTCAGGCGGATAGGGCTCGGTGGATCGCACCACGCTGGCGCGGTAGTAGAGCGCCTGGGGACCGGACGGCCGACGGGTGGTCCAGACCGCCTGCCGATGCGCACTGAGATCTTCGGTGGCAAGGCCGTAGCCGCGCGAAATGAAATTCTCGTCGAGCACGGTATAGCCCGGTGGCTGCTTCGGTAACAGCAGCGTCGCCTTGGCAGCAGAGCCGGTAGGGTCGAAGCTGAGCCGTGCCTCCACCATCCAGGTGTCGACGGTGGCCGAGGCCTGTAGCGGATAGCCCAACGCCAGCCACTTGTAGGCTGCGATACCGCCGCCCACAAGCATGAGCAACAGCGCGAGAACCGGGACGTGCCAGCGCGTCATGCCAGCAGCGCCGCTGGTGAGGCGGTGGAATCAGTCTTTGTTGCGTTTGTCGGCATGTTGGTCTTCCAGCGCCTTGCAGCGGGGATCGGAGAGAAAGGTCTCGCCCGAATCAACAAGCGCATGGTCGCGTAGAAAGTTGCGCCCGACCAGCACCTGGTACACGAATTCGGTGCGGTCGATCAGCGAGAACTGGCGCTCGCGATAGATCCGCCCCACGCACATGCCGAGTTTGACCACCGGCCGCCGTTGGGTCTCGTCGTTGTGGCGGCGGATACGCACGTTGCGTACCACTGGCGCCTCGAAGGTCACCCGGTTCTCGGGCTCATCCGGATCCTCCACATCGAAGCGGATCCATTCCTTGCCATTGCGCTTGAATCGCTTTTGGTTCAAGGCATTGAGTGACGAGGTGGTCGCGCCGGTATCGAGCTTGGCCTTGAGCCGGATATTCGGGTCGACGAACTCGACGAATTCCACCCAGCCAAGGATATCGAGGTGGCGGGCGCGGTCGTCGTCGCCCTCTGCTGCGAAGGCGGGCGAGATGAGGCAGGCGCTGAGGAGAGCGGCAGCGAGCACCGCAGCTACAACTGAATTCATGGGTGATCAGGTCGTTATTTCTAGGAAGGTCCTGTCAGACGGCTATCATCGCACAGAGTTTCCCCGCCGCCGGGATTCCCGCCTGCCGGTTGGGTACACTGCCGGCTCGCCCCGGTAGCTCAGTGGATAGAGCGACCGCCTCCTAAGCGGTAGGCCGCAGGTTCGATTCCCGCTCGGGGCACCATTTTGCACGATGCGAGCTGACGCACGGCATTAAAAAGCCGAGCTATGTGCTTGCCGCTGCAACGAATGATGGCTAGCATCCCCCATAGCGCCTCAAGCCCGAGGCCTTGGTTTCGCGGGGGAGTGTCATGGAGCTTTCGACCGGTTTGCGTGCGGCCCTGACCGGGTTGCTGTTCAGTGGTCTTGCGGCCTGCGGCGGCGACGGCGGGTTCACCGAAGGGGGTTCGGACGGTGGTGGCGGTTCGGGGGCCGGCTCGGCTGCGTCGCTCGCCGTTTCGCCTGCACAGGACACAGTGGTTGCAGACGGGCAATCATCGGTGCTTCTGGTCGCCACGCTACAGGACACCGAGGGGGTGGGAGTCGCCGGCAAGTCCATCAGTTTCACGACGAGCGCAGGCACGCTGCTCGAAACATCAGCGCAAACGAACAGCAATGGGGTTGCGCAGGCACGACTGCAGAGCCCGCTCCAGCGCGGCTCGGCGACGGTGGTCGCGCGCGATACCGAGAGTGGAATTTCGGGGCTGGCTGCGGTTCAGTTTGTTGCGGGTCCGGTGGCCCAGCTCCAGGTCGGGCTCTCGCCACAGGTCGTTCAGCCGGGGGCTAGCGTCACAGTTACCGCCCTGTCGCGGGATGCCAATGGCAACCCGACCTCGGACGAGATCATCTCTTTCGATTTGGCCGTATCGGCCAGCGGCGGAAGGTTCGATCAGACCACCGCGACAACCGACGGTAGCGGTCTTGCACAAGTGAGTTTCACGGCCGGCTCGGTCGCGGGTCTGGACAGTCTGCGGGCCAGAACCGCCGGAGGGCTGGCCGCCCTTGCGCCCTTGACCGTCGCCGTCCAGAGCCAGCTGATTGCTGACGTGAATTTGTCCTTGGGGTCTGCCCAGGTATCGGCAGGTGGCGGTCCGGTTTCTGTCATCGCCGACGTTGTTGACGCCCAGGGGGCGCCAGTCAGCGGGGCCTCGGTCCTGTTTGAGGTCAGTGACGGAACCCTCACGCCCAATCCTGCGGTGACCAATAGTACCGGGCGCGCTATCGCCAGTTTCTCGGCGCCCACCTATGTCACTACCGCCACCATACGAGCGTCGATTGCCGGTCTCATCGAAGAAATCACACTGCCCGTTATCCCCGGGGCGCCAAGCGCCGGTCAATCCAGCCTGACTGCGAATCCCAGTGTGATTCCCGCCGACGGCACTTCGACGAGTGTTGTCACCGTGCTCCTCAATGATGCCTTTGGCAATCCAGTGGCAGATGGCCGTCCGGTGACTTTGCTTAGTTCCGCCGGCACGATTGTCGGCGGCAATACCCAGCCCTTGGCCAGCGGGCGGGCGCAGTTCACGGTCCAGGCTCCGAACGTCAACGGTGTGGCGAATCTGTCGGTTCAGGATGTTCCTGCGCTGATGACAACGCTGGGCTTTGAATCGTCCAGCACCGGTGAACCGGCATCGCTGCGGTTCTCCCTTTCGGCCGAGCGTGTCAGCGTTGCTGGGGTCGGACAGGCCGAGCAGAGCTTCATCACCGTCGACGTTTTGGATTCAGCGGGAAATCTCATTGATGAGACGCTGTATCCGGATAGCATGCTGAACAACCTTCGAGCCCGATTTATTGCACGCCCGAATGGTGGCGAGACGCTTTCCGGTCGAGCCGCTGACGGCACGGTGGTGTCGAACGGTACGGGCTCGACGATTGCCGTCCGAACCCGCGATGGTTCGGCAGTGATTACCTTGCAGAGCGGAACGTTCCCGGGGTCGGTGCAGATCGAGTTCTCGGTTCTTCGTTCCACCGGAACGAATTTCGCGAATCCCTCGGATATTGCCGCGCGAGCTACCCTGCCTCAGGTATCGATCGCGTCGGGCCCACCGCATACGATTGTGTTCACCCAACCGATTACGGACGCCATTGAAGATCTTAACAACGGCAACTACCGGTTGAAGGGCAAAGTGGATGTCACCGATCGTTATGGCAACAGCGTGCCCGATGGCACGGTGGTGAACCTGTCGCTGATGGACTCGGTGATATTGCATGATGCGACCGGAAGTACCAGCACCGATAACGCTCAGCTTTCGCGTTCGGGAGACAGTCTGATCCGCCGTCGTTGCGCCACCGATCCGTTGTCAGGTGGGGAAGCGACCGGCTGCGGCATTCGCGGGCAGCTGGCCGACGCCAGTGATTTCACCTCAACCATCACGCGAAATGACGTGGCGCTCGGCATTCAGCCTGACGATCTGATCTTCATTCGGAATGCGCAGTCGGCAGATAAGAAGCGCTTTGTCGGCGCGACCGGCACTGCGACCAGTCTGGATGCCCATGTTCCGTATCGCGGAAACCTGGTGAATGGGGAGTTCTGGGTCGGCGCTGCGCGTTCAGGCGCGCAGATCGCCGGTCTGGCCGAGGACGGCGGACTGGTGGCAGGAACGGGGGTGACCCAAGACGGGATCGCCGAGTTCCGGGTCACCTACCCCGCGAACGTGCGGACCATCTTCACCGGATGCTATGGCTATCCGTATGCCGACCGGTCCTATGATGATCGGGATCGCAGGTCGCGTATTCCTCAGTCGCGGCAGGTCATCGTCTCGGCCAGCGCAGGGGATGAAGTGGTCGCGATCAATCAAGGCGACTACTGCTTCAAGGCGATCGCGGGCGGCACACTGCAACCGACAGTCGGCGAAATCGCGCTGGGTCAGGGCGAATCGACGACGATCGGTCTGCTCTTGCGAGATGGTGGCGACACTATCCCCTTGCCGTATTCAGGCTTGGCATGCTTCGTTTCAGCGCTGAGCGCAGGTGACGACGACAACGATCCACTGACCAACTTTGCCTTGAGTGTGAACGTCAACCCGAATAGTGATGGAGATCGAGCGACCGGAGTTTCGGGCTCAGGCTCGGTTTCGATCCAGAACATCGGCGACGATGTGGGTTCGGCGACCATCACCTGTATCGGTGGAGATGCTTCAACCGAAATCGAAGTGACGGGGCTCTGATTGGTAAGTCCTCACCCGTCGGAAAATCGGCGGGTGAGGACGTGGCTGAGCCCGATCACCAGGCACAGCAGGCCGATGCCGAAGCGGAGCTGGATCTTTTCCGCCTGCTGCCGAAGGCCGCCCTCGATCTCCGCCCGAACCTGCTGACGCAGCCGCTCGAGTTGCGCCTCGTCGGGCTGCAGGTGGGGGCCGCGCCGCGACAGGTCGATCGCAAGGTTCAACTCCACCGACGCTTCGATATCCGATTCGCTGTAGTCCGGCAGGGCCCACCACGCCTGACCGTAGTAGCCGCAGAGCGCCACACCGATGGCGAGAATGGCGTGGAACAGGGAGAAGCGGGTCCGGACGGGGGGCATCGGTGATCCTGGAGCGGGCAGCGGGGAAGGTCGCAAGGATAGCGGCTCGCGGGCCCGGCTTCAGTCGTCAGTCTTGGCCCGATACTCGCAAAGGTCGTAGATCGGGCAGCGTGGGCACGCCGGCTTGCGCGCCTTGCAGACGTAGCGACCGTGCAGGATCAACCAGTGGTGCGCGTCGCGGGCAAACTCTGCGGGGGTGAACTTCACCAGGCGGTCTTCGACCTGACGGACATCCTTGCCGCGCGCCAGTCCGGTGCGGTTGGCAACGCGGAAGATGTGGGTATCGACCGCAATGGTCGGCTCGCCGAAAGCGGTGTTGAGCACCACGTTGGCGGTCTTGCGACCGACCCCCGGCAGCGCCTCCAGCGCCTCCCGTGTCTGCGGCACCTGGCCGCCATGCAGTGCGAGCAGTTGCTGGCACAGGCCGATCACGTTCTTCGCCTTGGTCTGGTAGAGACCGATGGTCTTGATGAAGTCGCGCAGGCCGGCCTCGCCCAGCGCGAGGACAGCAGCCGGGGTGTTGGCGACCGGGAACAGGCGCGCCGTGGCCTTGTTTACCCCGACATCGGTGGCCTGGGCCGACAGCACGACGGCCACCAGCAGCTCGAACGGCGAGGTGAACCGGAGTTCGGTGGTGGGTGCGGGGTTGCCGTCTCGCAGGCGCCGATAGATCTCGGCACGTTTGGCCGGGTTCATGCCGGCTGCGTGTGGGTCGCCGCGGTCGGTGCGGGCGCAGGCGCAACGCCGCGCTTCTGCCGGGCATCGATCAGATTCTTCAGGGCGATCAGCAGTCCGAGGCCGATGAAGGCGCCCGGGGGCAAGGCGGCGAGCAGCAGGCCCGGCACTGCCTCCGGCATCACCCGCAGGTGGATGCCCTCCATCGCCGGCCCCAACAGCAGGTGCATGCCCTGGCCAAGCGTGCCGTCGGCCAGCAGCTCGCGGAGCCCGCCCAGGGCCACCAGCACCAACAGGAACCCCATGCCCATCATGAAGCCGTCGACGGTGGCGGGGAGAATCCGGTTCTTCGAGGCATAGGCCTCCGCCCGGCCGATGATCACGCAGTTGGTGGTGATGATCGGCAGGAAGATGCCGAGGATGTCGTACAGGGTCTGCAGGTAGGCGTTCATCACCAGTTCGACGATGGTGACGAGCGAGGCAATGACCATCACGTAGACCGGAATGCGGATCTCCGGACGGACCACGTTGCGGATCGCCGACACCGTGAGGTTCGATAGCGTCAGCACGAACAGGGTGGCGAGCCCCAACGACAAGGCGTTGACGACATTGTTGCTGACAGCCAGCAGGGGGCACAGCCCCAACAGCTGCACCAGACCGGGATTGTTGTGCCAGAGTCCGTCGCGGACCAGCTTGCCGTAGCTCATTGGGGGGCCTCCAACAGGGTCTCGGCGGGGGGTGGTGCGGGCGTCTCGTCGACGGCCGCCGCACCGAACAGGGCGTCACCCTGATCGGCCACGAACTGCAACGTCCGCTGGACCGCCTCGACCACCGCCCTCGGGGTGATGGTGGCGCCGGCAAACTGATCGAAGATGCCGCCATCCTTGCGCACCGCCCAACCGGTATCGTCCGGGTTGTCCAGGGTGCGACCGGTGAAGTCGAGCACCCAGTCACTCTTGCGTAGATCGATCTTGTCGCCGAGGCCGGGGGTCTCACGATGGCGGGTGACACGGACGCCACTCAGGCTGCCGTCGACCCGGACGCCGGCCAGCAGCTCAATCGGCCCGCTGTAGCCGTCGGCGGCGGTGACGGTCAGGATCAGGGCCACCGGTTTGCCGTCGCGGCGGGCGCGGTAGACCGTCTGCGTGCCGCCGATCCGGTCGTCGCTTACCAGTACGGTATCGGTGGTCAAGGCGTTGTCGTATTCGCTTGCCGGCAGTACCGCATTGAGTTCGCGCAGCAGCCGTGCCCGTGCCGAGGCATCGATGGGCTCCCGTGTCAGCCAATAGGTCCCCGCCAGCAGACCGGCACCGACGGCCGCGAAGGCGGCCAACAGCGCACCGGCACGAAGGATCTGGAGCGCCGAACCCTTCATCAGCGTTGCTCCTTGCGGACCCGGGTGCCGTACACCCGGGTCGGTGTGTAGCGGTCGATGGTGGGTGCGCAGAGGTTCATCAACAACACCGCGAAGGCAACCGCATCGGGGTAGCCGCCCCAGGTGCGGATGACGTAGGTGAGGACGCCGATGCCGGCGCCGAACCAGAGTCGCCCCCGTGGGGTGGTGGCGGCGGAGACCGGGTCGGTGGCGATGAAGAACGCGCCCAGCAGGGTGGCGCCACTGCCCCAGTGAAACAGCGGCGACGCGTAGCGATCGCTGTCGATCCCCCAGAACACCAGTGCAATCGCACCCATACCTGCCAGCATGGCGACCGGAATCTGCCAGCGAATGGTCCGCTGCCACAGCATCCACAGACCGCCGGCGAGGTAGGCCAGTGCCATCAGGCTCCAGCCGCGCAGCAAGCCGTGGTCGAAGCCGGGGTCGGTGAAGATTTCGCTCAGCGTGCGTTGTTGGGTCAATGCGGTACGGACATGGTCAAGCACGGTCGCCTGACTGACCGCATCCGCTGCCCACGGCAGGTTGGGGCCCCCCCAGGCGGTCATCTGCACCGGGAAGCTGATCAGCAGCACGACATAGCCGACCATGGCCGGATTGAACGGGTTGTAGCCGAGGCCGCCATAGACGTGCTTACCCAGGCCAATCGCGAACAGGCTGCCGATCACCGGCAGCCACCAGGCCGCGTCGGGGGGTAGCGCAAGCGCCAGCAAGACGCCTGTGACAATGGCCGTGCCGTCCTGCAGCGGCTCGAGGTCGCGCCCACGGAGTTTGAGTGCCACGGCTTCGAATATCAGCGCGCTGACCACCGCCACGACGATATTCAGCAGCACTCCCCAGCCGAACAGTGCGGTGAAGACGGCAGTGCCGGGGACTAGCGCCAGCAACACCCGCAACATCACGGTGCGGATGCTGGGCGGCACCGGCAGGTGGGGTGAGCTCAGTGTGCTCATGGGGTGTCAGTGTCCGATTGCGTTGCCTTGGCCGCTTTGGCGGCCTTGCGAGCCTGTGCTGCAGCGAGTGCCTTGGCGACCGGATCATCGCTGTCGGGTCTCGCAGCGGCCTTGGCGGCTTTGCGGGCCTGTGCGGCAGCGATGGCCTTTGCTACCGGATCATCCGGGTCGGCGGCGGGACCTGCGGCCTGCGCTGCCTTGCGCGCCTGCGCCGCAGCCAGCGCCTTGGCGACCGGGTCATCGGCATCCGGCGTTGCGGCCGCCTTTGCCGCCTTGCGTGCCTGCGCCGCGGCGAGGGCCTTGGCCACCGGATCGTCAGCGGGGGACGTCGCCTCCGCGTCGACGGCCGTGGGCTGGGGTACCGCGCCACTGCCGGCCTTGCGCGCCTGGGCGCGCGCCAGCGCCCGCGCGACCGGATCGTCGTCGGCATCTCCGGCTGTCGGCGCCGACGTCGTTGACGCGGGTGTGGCGGCGGGGGAGGGGGTTGCGGCGGGGCGACTGCCGCGCGCCGCAATCGCCGCTTTCTTGCGCGCGCGTGCGGCTTCCTTCTCGGCCTCTTCCCGTTCCAGCCGCGCTTGCCGCGCCTCGTGCCGCAGGCGTGCCGCGTCAGCCTGACGCTTGTCGGCCTCTTCTGCCCAGATCTCGGTCTTGGCGAACCGGTAGTACTGCACTAGCGGGATGTGGCTGGGGCACACCAGTGCGCAGCAGCCGCATTCGATGCAATCGAACAGGTTGAGCGCTTCGGCGCGGTCGAACTCCCGCGCGCGGGCGTGCCAATAGAGCTGCTGTGGCAACAGCCGTGCCGGGCAGACGGTGGCGCATTCGCCGCAACGGATACAGGGTTGGGCGGCGGCTTCGGGCCGCGTCTGTTCGGGGGGCAGCGCCAGAATGCAGTTGGTGGCCTTGACCACCGGCACTGCGAGTGACGGTACGTTGAAGCCCATCATCGGGCCGCCCATCAACAATCGCGCCGGCGGTGTCGAGAAGCCTCCGGCCAATGTCACCAGAGCTTGCATCGGGGTTCCCAGACGCACGCGGAAGTTCTGGGGCTGGGCGATGGCCTCGCCGGTGACCGTCACCACCCGCTCGATCAGGGGTTCACCCAAGGTGACGGCACGGCCGACGGCACGCACCGTTCCCGGGTTGTGACAGACGATGCCGAGATCCAGTGGCAGGCCTTCGCTGGGGACTTCGAGGCCGGTGAGCGTCTGGATCAACTGCTTTTCGCCGCCTTGCGGATAGCGGGTCGGAACCACCACGACATGAATCCGGGGATCCTGACGGGCTGCGTCCGACAGGGCCCGGATGGCCTCCGGTTTGTTGTCCTCGATCCCGATCAGGCAGCGCGGTGCCTCCAGCGCGTGCAGGACGACACGGATGCCGACCACGATCTCATCGGCTTGCTCCCGCATCAGCATCTGATCGCAGGTGATGTAGGGCTCGCACTCGGCGCCGTTGATGATCAGCGTGTCGACGGCACGTCCCGGCGTCAGCTTGATGGCGGCCGGGAAGCCGGCGCCGCCGAGCCCGACGATGCCGGCCTTGCGCGCGATATCGCGGATCTCGGCCGCCGTCAGGCGTTCGAAGTCGGGCGCCGGCGACCACTCGGGAGTCTCCAGCGCGCGATCCTCGCCATCGGGTGTGAGGATCAGGCAGAGCGCGCTGAGCCCCGAGGGGTGGGGTACGGCGCGCGGTTCGATGGCGGTGATGGTGCCCGACGTCGGCGCATGCACCGGCGACGACACCGCACCCTGGGGGTCCGCCAGCGTCTGGCCCCGGCGGACCTTATCCCCGGGCTCCACTCGCGGTTTGGCCGGTGCGCCGATGTGCTGCGACAGGGGCAGTACCAGTTCCGGGGGCAGTGGCGCGGTGGCGATCGGGGTTGCCGTCGACAGTGCCTTATGGTCGTCGAGGTGCAGGCCCCCGGGGAACCCGAATATCCGCACGGGTGCGTTCATGCCGCTTCCTTGCGGGCAGTCTCCGCGGCGTCCGGCAGTGGCCAGCGCCAGGTGCGCACGGTGTCGGGCACCGGTTCCATGGTGATGCAGTCCACCGGGCAGGGCGGCAGGCACAGCTCGCAGCCGGTGCAATGGCTCTCGATGATGGTGTGCATCTGGTTGGCCGCGCCAACAATGGCATCCACCGGGCATGCCTGAATGCACTTGGTGCAGCCGATGCAGGTGTCTTCGTCGATCAGAGCGACGGTCTTGGCCTCCTTGGCAACTCCGTTTTCTGGATTCAATGGCAGGGGTTCACGGCCCAGCAGTTCGGCCAGCTTCTGCACACCGTCCTCGCCGCCCGGCGGGCACTGGTTGATTTCGGCCTCACCACTGGCGATCGCTGTGGCGTAGGGCTTACAGCCCGGGAAACCGCACTGGCCGCACTGGGTCTGGGGCAACACCTTGTCGATCTGATCCACCAACGGATCGCCCTCGACCTTGAAGCGGATGCCGGCATAACCCAGCACCAGTCCGAAGACTGCGGCGAGCACCGTCAGGGCGAGGATGGCGGTCAGCATGGTGGCTAGGCGAGGCCGGCAAAGCCGAGGAATGCCAGGCTCATGATGCCCGCGGTGACCAGCGCCGATGGCGCGCCCTTGAACGCCGCGGGCACATCGGCCACAGTCAATCGCTCGCGGATGCCGGCGAACAGCAGCAGCACCAGCGAAAAGCCTGCTCCGGCACCCAGCCCCATCAGTGCCGATTCCATGAAGCTCTGCGCCTGGCGAACGTTGAGCAGGGCGACGCCGAGCACGATGCAGTTGGTGGTAATCAAGGGCAGGTAAATGCCCAGCACCTGATACAGCAGTGGGCTGGTCTTCTGCACGACCATTTCGACGAACTGCACCACGCTGGCGATTACCACGATAAAGCTCACCGTGCGCAGGTAGGTCAGCTCGAGTGGCACCAGAACCCAGGCGTCGACCAGATACGTAGCAACCGCCGTCAGCGTCAGCACGAAGGTGGTGGCCAGCGCCAGGCCGGTCGAAGTCTCCACCTTCTTCGATGTGCCCATGAACGGGCACAAGCCGAGGAACTGCACCAACACGAAGTTGTGCACCAATACGGCACCGACAAGGATCAGGAGGTAGTCCGTCATAGAGCGGACTACTTTATGCGCATGCCGGGGCGGGCGCCTTCATCCGGCCAGAGTAGACAGGGGCCGCCCTGATCGTCGCTGGCAGCCAGCACCATGCCCTCGGACAGGCCGAATTTCATCTTGCGGGGGGCCAGATTGGCGACGCAGACCGTCAACTTGCCCACCAGCGTCTCGGGGGCATAGGCCTTCTTGATGCCGGCGAACACCTGCCGGGTGCCCTGCGGGCCCAGATCGAGCTGCAGTCGCAGCAGTTTGTCGGCGCCCTCCACCTGATCGGCCTCGACGATGCGGGCAATGCGCAGATCCACCTTGCTGAAATCGTCAATGCTGATGACCGCATCATCCGCCTGCGCCACCTTGGCCTTTGCGGTCGCGACCGGCGCCGCTGCCGCCGCTGCCGGATGGGCGGCAGCTTCGGCGGCCAGCATGGCTTCGACACGGGGCGTCTCGATACGGGTCATGAGCGGGGCATAGGGTTGGATGGTGTGGCCGAGCAGCGGGGTGGCGGCATCGGCCCAGGTCAGCGGTGGCACCGCGAGGAAGCGTTCGGCCTCGGCGGCAATGCGCGGGAGAATGGGCTTGAGGTACACCGTGAGCTGGCGGAAGACATTGAGGAAGGTGGTGCACACCGCCTGCAGTTCGGCGTCACGGCCCTCCTGCTTCGCCATCTTCCACGGCGCCTGTTGCTGAATCTCGCCGTTGGCACGATCGGCCAAGGCCATGATCTCGCGGATGGCTGCAGCCAGTTCGCCTTGTTCGAATGCAGCCTGCAACCGTGGCGCCGCGGCGGCCACGGTGGCGATCAGCGCCGGGTCGCTCGCGGTGTCGCCCAGCCGGCCGTCAAAACGCTTCTCGATGAAGCCGGCACAGCGGCTGGCGATGTTCACGTACTTGCCGACCAGGTCACTGTTGACCCGTGCAGCGAAGTCCTCGAGGTTGAGGTCCAGGTCCTCCGGGCCGCTGCCCAGCTTGGCGGCAAAGTAGTAGCGCAGCGCTTCCGGGTCGAGGTGGTCGAGGTAGGTGCGAGCGCGGATGAAGGTGCCGCGACTCTTGCTCATCTTCTGGCCGTTGATGGTCAGATAGCCGTTGACATGCAGCCGGGTGGGCGTGCGGAAGCCGGCGCCCTGGAGCATGGCCGGCCAGAACAGGCCGTGGAAATTGACGATGTCCTTGCCGATGAAGTGGTGCAGTTCGGGAATCGGGAATCGGGAATCGGGAATCGTCGGAGACCAATAGACATCGAATAACGATTCCCCATTCTCCATTCCCGATTCCCGTTTCGCCGCCCAGGCGGCGAAGCTCGCCATGTAGCCGATCGGCGCGTCCAGCCAGACATAGAAGAACTTGCCCGGCGCGTCCGGGATCGGGAAGCCAAAGTAGGGCGCATCGCGCGAGATGTCCCAGTCCTTGAGTCCGGCCTCGAACCACTCGCGCAGCTTGGCGCGGATGCTGCTGTGGGCGACGTCGCCGGCCAGCCAGTCCTGCAGGAAGGGTTGGAAGTCGCCGAGTTTGAAGAAGTAATGTTCCGAATCACGCAGCTCCGGCGTGGCGCCACTGACCGCCGAGCGCGGGTTCTTGAGATCGGTGGGGGCATAGGCGGCACCACAGACTTCGCAGTTGTCGCCGTATTGATCGGCGGCACCACACTTCGGGCATTCCCCCTTGATGTAGCGGTCTGGCAGGAACATCTGCCGCTCGGGGTCGAACAGCTGCCGCACGTTGCGGCGGGCGATATGCCCTCCCGCATTGAGGCGGGTGTAGATCTCGCGCGACAGCCGCTCGTTTTCCGGGCTGTGGGTCGAGTGATAGTGATCGAAAGCGATGCCCACATCGGCGAAGTCGCGCATGTGGGCCTGGCGCACATCCTCGATGTAGGCCTCGGGCGTGGTGCCGGCTTTCTCGGCGGCCAGCATGATCGGCGTTCCGTGGGCATCGTCGGCACAGACGTAGACCACCTCGTGGCCCAGCAGTCGCTGGAAGCGCACCCAGATGTCAGCCTGGACGTATCCCACCAGATGACCGAGGTGGATCGCCCCGTTGGCGTAGGGCAGGGCGTTGGTGACAAGGATCCGGCGCATGGAAGTCCTGGGAGCGGCGAGCCCGCGATTATGCCATCGTCATGCTTTCAGTCCCCTGCGAGAGCGCAGCAGTTACGCAGCGCTTTGGTCCCTGATCCAGTCGAGCAGGCCACTGTCGCGGGGCCATTGCTGCAGCTCCAGCCACTGCCGCAGGCGGACCGGATCGGTCTCCTGGCGGATGCGAGCGTCCACCAGCGCGCGGTAGGCCGGCAGGGTCAGCGTGGCGAGGCCGGTGTCGATCGTCAGCTTGCGCTGCAGGAATTCCTGCCAGGCGGCGCGCTCGCCCTCCTCCAGTTGGTCCGGCGCATGCCGCGCGCGCCAGCGGAACAGCAGTTCGTTCAGTCGCGGGTCGTCGAAGCGGCCATCGAAGGCTGCCGCACCGGCGGGACCAGCCTCGCGGACGCGCTCGCATCGCGCCCGGTCGCTATCCGGAATGAAGCCGCCGTAGAGCGAGACCTCGGGGTCATCGGTAGCGCGGTCGTCCTGCGCATAGATGGCCTGCACCTTTTCCACCAGCGCCGGACCCGCCTGCATCAACACGGCATGATGCTCGGCGATTTCGGCGAGATCGAGCTGCCAGCGTTCGGCCTGTGCCGGCCGCAGCGTGGCCAGTGGCGCCAACATCGGCGACTTGTTCAGGTGGATGCCCTTCAGCGCCAGCCGCTCGATGCCTTCCGGCAGGTCCTCGCGCGGTGTGAATAGCCGGTCCTGAAGCTCGTCGACATCGAGCATCAGCAGATCGGTCGGGTCCTGCCGCAGGTCGAAGCTCAACACGCAGTTGCGATTGGTCGGATGCGGGGCCAGGGCCACCACCGCCGTCAGGCACCCGAGCGCCGCGGGAATGCGGGACGACACATGCAGAACCGGGGCCTGGGTGCTGCCCGCCAACAGGGTGGCAGCGGCCCGTTTGTCGCGCAGACCGAGTGCGTGCTCGAACAGTCGCGGCTGGGCCTGTTTGAGCTTCTGCGCCAGCACCAGGGTGGCGCGCACATCGGACAGTGCGTCGTGAGCCTGTTCATGTGCCAGCCCGTTGGCCGCCGTCAGGTGCTCCAACTTGAAGCTGGTGGCGCCGTGCTCGCCGGTCGGCCATTCCAACCCGTCGGGCCGAAGGGCGTGCCACAGGCGCACCACGTCGATCAGGTCCCAGCGGCTGTTGCCGCCGGACCACTCGCGAATGTAGGGATCGTGGAAGTTTCGGTAGAAAAGATGACGGGTCACCTCGTCGTCGAACCGAATCGAGTTGTAGCCGACGCCACAGGTGCCAGGCCGGCTGAACGCGTCGAAGATGCGCTGCGCGAAGACCGGCTCATCCAGTCCCTCGCGCTCTGCGATCTGCGGTGTGATGCCGGTGATCGCCACCGCATCCGGATGCGGCAGCACATCCATGACCGGGCGGCAGTAGAACATCATCGGCTCGCCGACCGGTTGCAGATCGGCGTCGGTATAGAGCCCGGCGAACTGGGCCGGACGATCCCGTGCCGGGTCGGCGCCAAAGGTTTCGTAGTCGTGCCAGAGAAAGCGCTTGAGCGTCATGCGGAAGGGCGTGGCAAACCAAGGGGGAGCATACGCGATGCCGGCGACCGGCTTGGAACCCTCCCCGCAACCTGATGTCACGGCCGCCAATGCGCCAAAATGGTCTTGCTCGGCCCGCAATCCGCCGACCCATCGACCCCCGGAGCCGCATGTCCACGCCCACCGAACTGCTCGCCGTACTCGAGGACTACATTCACCCGCTGATCGGCCGGGGGCTGTCGTCGGCTGGAGTGGTGACGGAGGCCGTGATCGCCGACGGCAGCGCCCGGGTGGTGCTGACCCTGGGGTTTCCAGTGGCGGGTATCGCGGCGGCGCTGACGGCCGACCTGCAGGCGCTGTTGCGAGCGGCCCTGGGCGTTGAAGCCGAGATCGAGGTGCGTCAGCAGATCGTCAGTGCCGCCATCGGCGCCAACCTGCAGCCGCTACCGGGGATCCGCAACATTCTGGCGGTCGCCAGCGGCAAGGGTGGGGTGGGCAAGTCCACGGTGGCGGTCAACCTGGCGCTGGCACTGCAGGCCGAGGGGGCGCGGGTGGGGATGCTCGACGCCGACATCTATGGCCCCAGTCAGCCACGCATGCTGGGCGCGCAGCGTCGCCCCGAATCGCCCGACGGCAAGATCATGTACCCGGTCATGGCCCATGGCCTGCAGAGCATGAGCATCGGGTACCTGGTGGACGATGAGCAGCCGATGATCTGGCGCGGACCGATGGTGTCGCAGGCGCTGCAGCAACTGCTCAACGAAACCCGCTGGGAGGATCTCGACTACCTGGTGGTGGACCTGCCGCCAGGGACCGGCGACGTACAACTGACCCTGTCACAGCGGATCCCGGTGTCCGGAGCGCTGATCGTCACCACCCCGCAGGACATCGCGCTGCTCGATGCCCGCAAGGCCCTGCGGATGTTCCAGAAGGTGAACGTGCCGGTGCTGGGGGTGGTGGAAAACATGAGCACCCACATCTGCAGCCAGTGTGGGCATGAGGAGGCCATCTTCGGTCACGGTGGCGGTGCGCGGATGGCATCGGAGTACGGGCTCACGCTGCTGGGGGACCTGCCACTCGACATCCGTATCCGCGAGCAGGCCGACAGTGGTTGCCCGACCGTGGCGGCCGATCCGGGGGGCGCGCTGGCCGGGCGCTACCGCGAGATTGCACGCCGCGCCGCGGCCGGGTTGGCTGCAGCCACGCCCATCGCCTTCCCCAGTATCGAGATCAGCGACGACTGACCGTCGGATGCACGCCGTCGCCGGAGCATTGATAATCGGCGCCTTTCGGCCCCGCTTCGCCTTTACGGAACCTCTCCATGAGCATCAAATCCGACCGCTGGATCACCCGCATGGCCCGCGAGGGAATGATCGAGCCCTTTGAGGCCCGACAGGTGCGCGAGGTGGAGGGGCGACGGGTGATCAGCTACGGCGTCTCAAGCTACGGGTACGACGTCCGCTGCGCCCCGGACTTCAAGATCTTCACCAACATCAACAGCACCATCGTCGACCCGAAGAACTTCGATGCACGCGGTTTTGTCGACTTCCAAGGCGACTGCTGCATCATCCCGCCGAATTCCTTTGCCCTGGCCAGCACGGTGGAATACTTCCGCATCCCGCGTTCGACGCTGGTGGTCTGCCTCGGCAAGAGCACCTATGCCCGCTGCGGCATCATCGTCAACGTGACCCCGCTGGAGCCGGAATGGGAGGGGCATGTCACCCTGGAGTTCTCCAACACCACCCCGCTGCCGGCGAAGATCTACGCCAACGAAGGCGTGGCGCAGATGCTGTTCTTCGAGAGCGATGAGATCTGCGAAACCAGCTACGGCGACCGCGGCGGCAAGTATCAGGGCCAGCGCGGCGTCACCCTGCCGCGCACCTGATCATTCCCGGCCCGGAGCCTGCCCATGTATCCCCTGCCTGACGACAAGACCCTGCTGGGCGCCCTTGGTATCACCATCACCGAATGCACCAAGACACGCGTGGTGGCCACCATGCCGGTCCATGCGGCGACCCATCAGCCCTACGGCCTGCTCCACGGTGGTGCCTCGGTGGCGCTGGCCGAAACCGTGGCCTCCACCGCCGCCTGGATGAACATCGACCAGGCCACCGAGATGGCGGTGGGCCTGGAGATCAACGCCAACCACCTGCGCGGCAAGCGCGACGGTGTGGTGACGGCCACCGCCTCGCCGGTGCATGTCGGACGCCGCACCCAGGTGTGGCAGGTCGACATCGTCGACGAAGCCGGCAAGGCAGTCTGCAGTTCGCGCTGCACCATCGCCGTGGTACCCCAGCAGGGCTGAGCCGGCGGCTCAACAGTTCGCCAGCAGCAGCCGGTTGCGGAACAGAGTGCGGCGCGCGAGGCGGTCATAGTCCGGGTGCAGGGCGGCCACGTCGCGGACCGGCTGTACCGCCATTCCCGCCGATTCGCGGCCACGGCGTTCCAGGGTGAACGTGTCGACCACACGGGTTTCGCCGGTGAGGCTGTCAACCCCATGGGTGAGTGCGTCGATGCGACCACGGCTGACCACGTACTCGACGAACAGGGGTTCCGCCAGCGCCTTCGCCGACCAGCCCTGGATACGCGGCTCGAAGCCGCGAATGCCGACGCCACCACAACCGCTGGTGATCTGCACATAGCCCAGCGGGTTGCGCAGGCCGAACCCCATCGGATGGCTGCGCTGGTAGATGTGATCGTGGCCGACCGCCAGCAGATCGACCCCGTAGCGGACGAAGATGTTTTCCTGCAGCGCCACCAGCGTCAGGTTGGCCGGCCCGCGGCCCTCCTGGTCTGTCCAGATGGTGAAATGCTGGCTGACCACGATGAAATCGATCTCACCCGCCGCGCGGCGCAGGGCGGCGCGCGCCAGTTGGGTCTCCAGGAACAGGATTTCGGTGACCAGCGTGCCGTCGGTGGCAAAGGCGCCGCCGGTGGAGACGATGAACTGCACCCGCCCCAGCTGGAATGTGTAGAAGGTACCGTCCGGGCTGACGGTGCTGGTGGGCATCGCCATGCGGTTGCGATAGGCGACCCCATTGTTACCTTCGTTCTCGTGGTTGCCGGCAGCCGTCATCAGGATGGTTTCGGCGCCCAGTTCGGCCTCGACCAGGTCGAACCACGCGTCCCAGACCTCCTGCGGCCCCAGGCTGGAGGAACCGGACGCATAGGACAGATCGCCCGCCAGCAGGGCGAAATCGGGCTGCGCGGCACGAATGGCACGCGCGACGTTACGGGAATCCTGCGTCCGACCGTGGTCCCCGAAGTGCACGAAGCGGAAGTCGTCCCCGGTGGGCGTGGGGCGGATGACCCGGACCGGTGACCAGCCGGCGTCAGAGCCCACCCGATACCGCAAAGGCAGGTCGGCAGGCAGGTCGCGGGCGGTCGCCTGATGGGTCAGGGCCTCGACGAAGGGCGTCTCGGAGGTGTCGGCGACGACTTCATCGGCGAAGGGCAGACGCTGGGCATCCGCCTCGCTCATGTCGGGCATCATGGGCCCGTACTGCAGGCGCTGGGCCGGTGCTGCCGGGTCGTCGGTAAACCACGTCACCGTGCGGCTGGTGAGCGGATCCTCGCGCCATGAAAGGTGGACCCCCCGTGGCGTCGTCGGGCTGCGCGGTGCGCCCCCGGCGGCGTCGGGCAGGTTCAGGGGGGTGGTACTGTCGCCGCAGCCGGTCAACAGCAGGCTGGCGGCCGAGAGTCCGCCCTGGAGCAGGCGGCGACGCAGAAGATCTTCAGGGTTCATTGCAGGATGGCGAGCGCAAAACCGAAAAGGCTACGCAGGGCCCATGACAGCGACGTGTCAGGGCGACGGGCCACTGTCTGCCGGGGTGTTGATGGCGCTGAACTTTTGCTACACTCCGCGCCCTTGATGGTGGCCGTAGCTCAGTTGGTAGAGTCCCAGATTGTGATTCTGGTTGTCGCGGGTTCGAGCCCCGTCGGTCACCCCAATTTTGTTGCATTCGAAGTGAATTTGCGGGCTGCTAGCTCAATTGGTAGAGCAGCTGACTCTTAATCAGTAGGTTCCCAGTTCGAGTCTGGGGCAGCCCACCATAGAATCAACGAGTTACGAGCCTCCTTCGGGAGGCTTCTTAATTGGCGGCTGACTTTTTCTCAATATTCGGTCAGTTCGTCGGAGCCACCCGCTCCGGTTTCCGCATGTAGATCCGCCGCAATGTCCGCGGGTCCATGTGTCCCAACAGCCGCCCATCCTTCGCGTCCGATCCGGCTTTCGCCCGGATGTCGTGGAACGTGAATCTCTCGCCGATCACCTCGGCCTGGTGGCATCCCCTGATGTGCTTCTGCCAGATGCTTTGGAACCCGCTTTCGGTGTAGGGCTGGCCGTCGGCTTTGCAGACGACGTACATGCTGGCTGTGCCGTCCCGCGGCAGCTCGCCGGCACGCTCGATCAGCCACCGCAGCGCCGGTGTCCAGCCGATCACCAGCGCCTTGCCGGTCTTGCCTTGGCGGACCGATAGGCCTTCGGCTGTTACGGCGTTGCGGTGCAGGCGCAGCAAATCCCCTTCCCGCTGGCCGGTGATGTAGGCCAGGCCCATCATCACCTGAATGGCGGCAGGCGCCCCATCCAGCACCGCGATGAATTCTTCATGCTCGATGTACCGGGTTCGGGGGCGCTCTCGGTTGCGCTCGACGCCCTTGCACGGGTTGGTGTTCACCAGCCCCCACCGCATTGCCTTGGTGTAGGCGTGCGACAGCAGGGCGATCTCGCGGTTGGCTGCCACCGGTGCACCGCGACCATCGAGGTAGGTGGCGACGTCGATCGGCTTGATGCTGGCCAGCGTGCAGGCGCCGAACACGCCCTTGAGCGTGGCGGCCTGTTTCTCCTGGTCCTTGCGGGTCTTGGGAGCCTTGCTCGGCAGGATCTCGCGGACGTACCGGTCCAGCAGCTCACCGACTGTGCCCTGTCGTGGTCTGGCGTCCATCAGATCGGCATAGGCGCGCAGGGCGCCAGCGCGATCATCCTCCCGCGCCAGCTTTACCGCCTTGGCCCCCTTTGGCACGTAGAACCACCACCCCCGCGTCAGATACACGCGGGCGGGCATGTCGAGGTTGTGCTTGCGGCGGCGTCCCATGGGGGGCATACGTTACCCCGCCTTCTTGAGGACTGCCCAGTTCGGGCCGGCGCCGGGGGCGGGCAGGTCCTGCGGGGGCAGATTGCCGAGCATGGCCTGTGTCAGGGCATCATCGGTGATGCGCGGCCTGCCGTCGGCGCGAATGACCGGGCGTAGTCCGAGGCGCCGCAGCACTTCGAGCTGCTTGCCGGCCACCTGGTAGCCGGTCAGTTCCGTCAGTTCGGCGTCGGACAGGATTCGGGCCATCAGCCCCCCTTTACCAGCCAGGCATGCGCCATCACCTTGGCGGCCCGCACGATGTCCCGGCCCAGCACGCCGAGGCCGTAGGCCAGAACACCGGCGCCGGCGATGATGGCGAGGGGGAGGAGGTCGGTCATGTCTCGTCTCCAATGGCGCGGGCGAGTTGAGTTGCGATCTTCCCTTTGTCGTATCCGCCGATTCCACGCAGGTCGCGCACAACAGACCGCACCGCCTCCACGTCCACGGCGGGCGCAGGCGGCCACAGACCAATTGCCTCGGCCTCGGCGCGTGGCATGTCGCCGAATGCTGTCGGAACAGCCGAGGTGTCAAAAAAGCGATCCACCGCCGTCCCCCTTTCCACGTCCACGGCGGGCGCTGGCGGCTGCGGGGCGGCGATTGCGGCTTGAAGCTCTGAGCGCAGCGATGCCACATGATCGTGCTGCGGGAGTGCAGAAAGAGCCCAGATGCAACCGTTCAACTGCTCTCCTGTCAGCGTTACCCCCCTCGGCACCGCGACCGGCCCGGGCTTGGCAATCGGAGAGTCGGCCTTTCCTTTCGTTGCCACGGCTGGCACGCCATTCGTTGGCACGTCAGCCGGACGCCAGATATGCCCGCAGCCGTGGCACAGGTGCGACCTGTGAGGCGGGTTGTCCCAATCGCACGAGTCGTCTGCACCGTCGATATGCTGCAACCCGCACTTCGGGCAGTGCAGCACCATGTCGATGGCCGGAGCAGGCTTGTTGGCAGGTGGGTTGTCGTCAGTGATGATTCGACCGCACGTTTCGTGAGCCTCTCGGAACGTCACCTCGCTCGGGTCAACGCCTCGCTCGCATTGGGCGCAGTACCAGCCTTGCCCCGCAGGCTTGGCGAGTTCAGCCTCCAGAGCAAACATGGCGGCGACCTTGCGATCATCATTGCTCGAAGCCAAAGCATCAAGCGCCTGCTGCATAACTTCGCGGCTCATGACTGCCCCCTCCACTGCAACGCATCCGCCTTTCCGATGAACACCAGCCATGCAGCTCGGCAGCGATAGAAAAAGCCGCACCCGGGGCGGAGGGGGCGGGCCGGAACCCACTTGGTCCCGTAGGGCGTCATGACTTGCGCATTAACATTGTGATCTCGGATGACTCGCATCAGTTCGTCGATCTGGTAGAGCTTCGGCCCCATCATCGCTTCGTTGATTGATCTGCTCATGACTGCCTCCGGAACTTGGCGAGTGCGGCGTTAATTTGCTCCTCCATTTCGTCGTCGGCAGGGCTGTCATCGTCTGGGCGGGTTTCTCGATACCAGCGCAGGCCGTTTTGTGCAGACTCCAGCGCCTCCACCAGCTCCCGCACGTCAGGCGGCGGGACGGGGGCGGTGTAGAGATTGCGCGGCGTCAGTTCTTCGACTGCATACTCGCCGATGCCATTTTCGTCAGGCACTTGCGTTACGCCGAATTTCTCTGTCCAAACCTGCGCGCCGACAGTCAGTTCAATCGTGTCGCCGATGCTCGGTTTGATGTACGCCAGCATCCCCGCATCCGATGGCGACTCGTGGAAGTCCTCGCCAAAATCCGCGCTATAGGCTTTCGCCGCCGGCGCCTGCTGTCGCAACTCAGATTCCAGCGAGGCGCGCGCCGCTTCCCATGCTGCTTCGGCGAGCCGCTGCTTGTCTTTCGGCATGCCGGCAACTGCCCATTGGCGCCAAAACTCGGCCTTGTGTGGAGACTCCCGCAACCGCTGCAGCTCGGCCTCGGCTGATTCGGCGCGGGCCTGCCAGTCGTCATGTGCCATTTGTTTGCTCCTGTGGGTTGTCTCGCTCAGTGAGACGCCGCCGGGGTAGGCTGCGGCTATGCGTTGGACTCAGACATGGGCGTGCGGGGCCTGCGGGCACAAGGGCACGCGGGTTGTGCGCTACCCGAAATACGGTGGCGGCCGGATCGCTGGCACGCCGCTGACGGAGCTGGCGAAACGTGCGCGGTGCAGCCAATGCAGGGTCCGGGGCCAGTGCTCGATCGATGAGCGGCCGCCGGATCGGATTCCGTGGCAGCGGGCGTTTCAGCGGGAGTGCGACAATGTCCGAGATGAGCCGGCCTGAGGAGCCCATTGCATGCGTGAGAAGATCCTGAATTGGTTGAACTGTGGCACTGCTGCCTCGCTTGGGCTGTTTGTTGGTTTCGTGCTCGCTATCCCTTTTATTCCAATGATTCAGGGGATACCGATTGAGCCAGAGTGGTTGCAGGCTTGGGCGTCGGTTATCGCCTTGGTAGTGGTCGTCGGAATCGCTTTTCATGAGAGCCGACAGCGCGAGCGACAGCGGCGGGAATCCGTTGAAGAAAGGCGGCGTGATCGAGAGGAGGCTGATGCGCGGCGGGACATTGATCTCCAACGTCGCCGGGCAGTCACTCGTGCTGAATTGGTTCACACAAGTTGCCGGCTCCTGGTTGACTGCAGTCGTTTTTCGGATATGGCGATACGGTTGGCCGTTAGCCAACCCGCGGGCCGACTTCGGCTGATCTGCAAAGTGAGTACGCTGAAGCTTGTTGCAAGCCTTCGCATCGACGTGAGCGTTCTTGAAGAGGTGCAGGTGAAGGCGTACGCAACGATGACAGCAAGCGCAAGTGCGTATCTTTCGATCGTTGAGTCCTTCGTGATTGCTGCAGAAACCAAGCAAAACCACAATGTGGCTTATGTCACTCCCAGTGTTCCTGAGGCATGGGTTGCCATATCGCGCTGCCTTGATTCTGCCAAGGACATCGTGAGGAGTTTCGGCCTTGATCCAGAAGACACCCTTCAGTTGGCCTTTATCGGTGAGTCGGATTAGGTCGCTCACGTCTGCGGCACCTCGTCTGCTGCGCTGCCGAACGCCATCCGATCCGGGTCATACGCCGGCTCTGCGCCGGGCGCGAATGTCATGACCACCCCCAGCCGGTACGCGACGATGAACTCCAATGTCGCACCTCGGCTCTTGGTCCAGCCGGGCAGGAAGTGGATGCAGTCGCATGTCAGCATCTGGGTCAGGGCCTGCCGCAGATACGCTTCCCACGACGCTTTCTCGGGATTCTCGGCAGGGTTCTCGATGTGCATGCCGAGCGATCGCAGCCGCGCAGCCTCTGCATTGAACGCGGGATAGTTGTAGTCGGGCAGGCCGGTCATGGGGCCGGCGAGGTATGTGCGGGGGCCGAGTTTGGTTTCGTCGGCCATCAGAACAGCTCCACCTGTTGCGGCGGCCTCGGCATCGCAGCAGCTCGGCGCCGGGCATTGCCGGCCCACTCCAGCAGCGTGAACGCAAAGCCGCGATGGCCCATCGCCAGGCGTTTGCGGGATTCGGCGAGGGCGACCCGTGCTGAGTGGATTGCTGATTCGCGCGATTGCGACGGCACGACGATGCTCACCGGCGCCGCCCCTTCTTCTGCGGCATGACGTGCTCCCAGCGCATGCGGTCCTTCAGCCGGCGCTGTGCGCGGATGTTGCGGCGGCGGCTCATGCGTCACCCCGCATTGGCCCGCCGGCAGATACGCGGTTGCGGCCATCGAGCCAGCCGGCCAGGGTGTCTTTGCTGACGTGGATGCCCTCGGCTTCCAGGGCTTTGCGAACGCTCACCAGCCCCTTGCCATTGGCGTGCAGCTCGCGGGCGCGGACGACGGCGCTGTCGGGGTGGCGGGACATGGGGTTGGTCTCGCCGAAGCGGGCGCGGGATTTCATGCGGCCTCCAATTCTTGGCGTGATCGCTCGGGCAGGTGAACGTCGACGAAGCTGAGAAACCTCGACAGCACCGCTTCACAGTCCTCCCGCATTCCCGGGTATCGCCACTGTTCCAGGCACTGGACCGAATTGATCAGGTAGACCTTGGAGCCAAGCTCTTTGGTCTCGAAGACGTTCCACCGGAAGTGATCGGCATCGAAAATGTCGAGGTAGAACCGCCACTGGTACGACTGAACGAACCGGTCCGGGTCGAACCTCGCGGTGGACTTGTGGTCATCGACGCGCCGTCCCTCGACAGCATCCACTTTGCCCACCATCAAGACCTGGCGGCCGTCGATGGAATAGGCCTTCTCGGCTTTGATTTCGCGGAGCTCAGGGATTGCGATGACCGCATCAAAATTGAAGGTGAAGATGTAGCCGTCTGCCTCCAGTTTTGTGTAGTCGCCATCCACCGCCAGCTCCAGTGCCTTGTGGAGTGCGGTTCCGGCAAGCATTTGCTCGGATGGAGGATCAAGGCGACGGAGACGGCGCACCAATGCCTCGGTGTCACCATCCTCCTGCCGCTCCCAGTACAGGAAGCTATCGATGTCGGATACCGAGACTCGCATCACGCGGCCTCTGGCTGGCGGAGGATGAAGGCCTTTTCCTTTTGGTCGTAGACGAAGCCCTTCGCTTGTGCTGTGGCGTTCAGGATTCCTTTGATCTTCGGCTCGGCAGCAGAAAGCTCCTTGGCCTTCTTGGTGAACGCGTCGGCGCTGTCGAGTTGCTGGAAGCTCTCCCGCAGCTCGTTCACCCTGGCCTGTTCCGCCATGGCTGCCTCGCTGGCCTCGTTCAGCTTGCTCTTGATCCCAGTGATGACTCCTGCGAGGAACGCCGGGTCCTTTTCAGGGTGGGGAATCTGCATCGCCTGGAGCTGGGCCGGGTTCTTTCCGAATGCCGTGTCGGTGGGATTGAAGTTGAGCCACCGCGCCCCTTGAGCAATCAGAAGCCGCCCCATTGCGTCGGCTACCTTGTAGATCTCGCCTTTGCTGCCACCCTGGACATCCAGGCGCTCGATGACTTCGTCGCCGTTGCGCTGCTCGTCCATGTGAGCGATCAACACCACGTCCTTCCGCAACGAGTGCAGCAGCTTCAACCAGCCAATGAACGAGGTTTTGAGCGCCCCGTACCCCTGCAACGACAAGGCGCCACCGCGTCCCTTCATCTTGGAGTCCTTGCGGATCAGGTCGGCGGTCAGGACGTCCAGAGCGCGCCCAGCAGTGTCGACAATCACCGTCTGGTAGGGCGCCAGATCCTCGGCGGTGATGCTTTCGACCTCGCTCCACTGGCTTACCTGAACGGTGTCTTTGCGGTTCTCCGCCCGGTGCGCGCCGTTGTCGAAGTCGATCAGCAGCGGAGCGTTTGCGGTGAACGCCAGGGAGGTCTTCCCGATCCCCGGGGGGCCATACAAGCAGGTGGTGATCTGCTCAACGGTGATGGGGTCGGAAGCCTTTACGATCTTGAGAGGCATGTCATGCTCCTTCAGTGGTGTTCGCTACATGAACCCGCGCCCTCAGAGCGCGGTAGATGCGCCCGAGCAATCCCCGGGCAGTAAGGGGCTCCCAGATGCGCACCTCGACGTCGACGCCGAACTGGCGGCCGAGGAACTTCATCTGGTTCTTGATGGCCCGGGCCGTCTTGGGGTCGTTGGTCAGCACCGTGGCCGACACTTCGATGGGCTCACGCAGCACGGGGCGGCCCTCCCTGCGGACGGCGGCGGATGGCGATCAGGCCCATGCGGGTAGACCGGAGGGCCATGCCCTGGCGGGCCAGCAGGGCCACGACGTCCACCACCCGGGTGTGCGGGGGGTAGTCAGCGGCGCGGATGGGGTGGGAGAGGTGGGTCATGCCGCTTCCCCCATCTCAACGCACAGATCCCGCACCTTCCCATCCCGGCACTTCGTGATGTAGTCGACCGTGGTCTTCATCACCTTGGCGCCGATCTCGCGGTACACGCTCGACGCATCCCGACGGCGCGTCTCAAGGCTGCGTGCCTCGGCCATCATCGCCAGCAGGTCGGTCATGTCGGACTCGGCAATGGCCTCGATCACCATGGCCTCGTCAGCCAGGCCGTCGGCAATCTCGTCAGCCATCAGGTCGTCGTAGAACGCTTCCTCAGCCGCCTCGCGGGCTTCCTCGCCAGCCAGATGAGCGTTGAGGTCCAGGGTCACGCGGCAGGGCATGTCCGTCACAGCACCACCTCCAGCTCGGCGATTGGCAGCAGGACAGGGCGGGAGCCGGCGCAGGCCACGCTGGCGTGCCGGCCCTCAATGCGCAGAACCTCACCGAGCCTGCCGCGCAGGCGGCCGAAGCGGATGCGGACAGTGGTACCGGTGGTTGGGGTGCTGCTGGGCATGGCGTTCTCCCGTTGGTGTAGGGAGAACAATAAACGACACGTTTGCAAAATGCAAACGCAATGTTTGCGACATGAACGAAAAAAAACCGAGGCGACCATCGCCTCGGCCGTTCGTTCCGCTAAAGCTAGGGCTGTGTGGGCGCCTCAGCCAGGAACGCAGCGACTGCAAGCGCATTGTTTGCGAGAAGGATCAGAAGCCCGCTTGCTGATGCCGGATCGGTGCTGACGACAAAGCCCGTCAGAGTTTCGGCGGCCTGCCCAGGGCATGATCCAGTCACTGCTGCGTCGTACAGATTCAGCGTTGAATCAGGGATCGATATCGCCCCGGTGTAGTTGCAGCCATCGGAATCGGACGCCGTAAGGGACCCATCAATGTCCACCGACGCTGACATCGAGAAGCCGCTGATCGGGTCCTGCGAGGAATAGACGCCTGAGATTGAGGCGAGGGACGGGGCATCCCCCGATCGTTCGTCATATGTGAGGGCAAACGTGCCGGGGGGGCCGAAGCTGGTTGAGTAGTTCCCGGAAATCCCTGACATCGGCGTGACGATGCCGGTGATGGTCGATATCCCGGCACGCTCGGCAACAAGTGAAAAGTCCGATCCGCTGGTTATTTCGTAGGCGGTCAGTGCCCCTGACAGACTTGTTGCGGCCGTGTTGATCTGCCCGGCATAGAGCGCGCCCGCATCAAGGCTCAGGAGAAACGCCCTTTGATCTGATCCAACGACGGCCGCCAGCTGGAAAGTTTGTCCGGACTGCGAAAACTGACCTTCGTACAATCCCCTGGCATCGGCGCCGGGCTCGTCGGAAGAATCGCCCCCACCCCCGCAGGCGGAGAGCAAAGCCACGAGAACTACGGCAGGGATCTTCTTCATTTCCTCTCCTCATCAGGTGCGATTTCAGCGGCACGTAACGCAGCTGCGGCGCTGACCAAGATCATGTTCTTTATCGCATCCGCCACGTCGTCCGGCAGCGTTGCGGCGAAGTTCTGCGCGATAGTAACCAGCTCTTCCTGTTTCCTTCCTCTACGGCGCACCCAGTCGGCCGGGGGAGGCTCGCTGCGCCGCGCCTCTGAGCTGTAAGGCGGGTACTGCGTGCCGGCGGCTCGAATCGCGGCGCGAACCGCGTCTGACTTGTCGGCCGAAACGCGACCGCGCTTGCGCCACCCGTTGAACACCTGGGAGGACACACCGAAGCGGCGAGCGGCCTCAACAGCCTTGAGGTTCTCTCGCTGCATCCATGATTCGACGGTCGTAAAGGGGAGTCTTGCCATCTAAACGAAGTGTTTTCCGGGCGGGCAGGCAATGCAACAAACGCAACGTTTGCGAAACGCAAACCAAACGTTTATTGTGCGTTCATGACCCCAATCGAAAGAGCAATTGTTGCGGCTGGTGGCCCGTCTAGTTTGGCCCGTAGTGTCGGCGTGAGCACGCAGGTCGTGTGCAATTGGCGAGCGCGAGGTCAGGTGTCGGATGACAAGGCGCTGGATGTTGAGCGCGCTACCGGAATCAGTAGGCACGAACTTAGGCCGAACATCTTCGGTCCGGCCCCTACTCAAGAGGCGGCTTAATGATCTCCTCCCACGCAGACACCCTATCCCCCGCGTCGAGCAAGCGCGTTTGGGGCCTGCGTGCATTCCGCCCCGGTCTTGATGGCCGGGGCTTTTTTGCGTCCGAAATTCGTCTGATCCCATGCCCTGCATTTTCTGGCCTCGGGTCTGGCAACTGTTGGCAACTACTGGCAACCGGTGGCAACCATGATCCCCAAACAGACTGAGCTCCCCCTGATCGGCAGCCCGTCGCGGCCGCTGCACCTGCATTCCCGGGCTGAGGTGGCCCTGTGCCGCTCGAAGGCGGACGCCGCCTATCTGGCCCTGCGCCATTGCGGCATGGACCAGGAACGTATTGCCGAGCGTATGCCCATGGATGCCGGCCACCTCTCCAGGCTTGTGCGCGGCATGCGGTACTGGAATGACCAGCAGCAGGAGCGCTTCGAGCGCATCACCGGCTCGCTGGCACTGACACAGTGGGACTGCCACGCCAGGGGAGGGGAGTTCTACGCAGACCCGACCGAGCAGCGCCGCGCCCAGCTCAAGGCTGAGCTACAGGCCCTGGAGAAGGCGGCATGAACATGCTGACGCTGAATCGGCCACCCGTGGCACTTCCAGAACCTGCTACCCCTGAGCAGCGGGCTGACTGCGCCCTGGAGGCCGCCAGGGAGCATCTGATGCGCTACAGCCGCCAGTGCGGTGACCAGCAGCGGGCCATCAGGGCGGTTGCGCTGGCGCTGGAGATCAAGGCGCTGCGCCGGCCAGAGGTGACCCAGCGGCTGGACGCTGAGCGGCTGGCGATGGTGAGGGGGCGCTGATGGCACGGATCAGGACCATCAAGCCTGAATTCTGGACCAGCGAACAGGTCATGAACCTTTCGCCGAACGCTCGACTTCTGTTCATCGGCCTCTGGAATTTCTGCGACGACGCGGGGATCCACCCGGCGAGCCTCAAGCGCCTGAAGGCCGAAGTCATGCCAGCGGACGACGTACGTTCGGAGGATGTTCGGCGAATGATCGGCGAATGCATAGACGAGGGGCTTATCCGGGAGTATGAGATCGACGGAGAGGCTTATTGGGCGGTCACTGGATGGCATCACCAGAAGATTGATCAGCCTTCGTACAAGTACCCGATGGAGGACGGCACTGTCCCTGAAGGCCCCGCGAAAAGGCGGCAGGCAAGCAAGAAATCGAAGGGTGAACGACAGGTGTTCGCCGAACGTTCACCCCCGGAAGGGAAGGGAAGGGAAGGGAAAGGAAAAGAAGAACCCCCCAACCCCCCTGAGGGGGGAGGTGAGGCCGTGGACGATTCGGGGCCGTCGCCGGGGGCTGCTGGCCGGAAAACCAAAATCGCCTTCGACCCGACGGCGCTCGACCTGCCGACCTGGCTGCCCCGGGAAACGTGGGCGGCGTGGTGTGAGGCTCGGCGGCAGATGCGCAAGCCGCTGACGGAAGCCAGCGCTTCCCGCCAGATCGCCGACCTAGCGAAGTGGCGGGGGCAGGGCTACGACCCGACCGAGATCATCAACACCAGCATCAACGCCGGCTGGCAGGGCCTGTTCGCGCCGAAGGGGCCGCCGCCGAAGCCGCCGGCATCTGCCCCCGTCCGCCGTGACGAGGTGGTGGTATGAGCGCCGCCGCGAAGGTGCAGTGGGAGCTGGAGCAGACGGTGCTGGGGCTGTGCGCTCAGGACGCCGATGCTCGCAACGTGGCTCTGGATTTGATCGGGGAGGGCGACTTCACCGCGGCGGACGCCGTGACGGCATGGGCGGTGATTCGCGAACACCCACCAGGGCCGGATCTCGCCATTGCCATGGCCCGAACCGACCTGCGGCCGGAGTGGGTCACCGGGCTGATGCGTGACTGGTACGGCAGCCCGGCCAACATCGGCAGCTACTGCGGCAAGCTGGTCGAGGCATCGCGGGTCCGGATGCTGCACGCGGCCTGCCGTGAGGCGCTGGAGGCCGAGGAGGGGCCGGACGAGATCGTGGGCCGGCTGATCTCGGCGGCAACCGGCATCGTGGCGCGCCGCGGCTCGGATGCCCTCCGCTGGTCGGCAGCCTATTCCGAGGCCGGCCAGATGATCGCCGACGCGCAGGCCAAGCACCGCGCCGGCGGCAAGCTGGGCATGACGTTCGGCCTGCCGACGGTCGACCACATCCTCGGCGGCCTGCACGGGCCCCGCTTGATGATCCTTGCGGCACGGCCGAGCTGCGGCAAGACCGCGGTGCTGAACCAGTTCGCACTGCGCAACGCCGCCCGGGGCTCCGGCGGGATGATCTTCAGCCTGGAGATGGGCCGCGACGAACTCGTGGTGCGCGGCATGGCCCTTGCCGGTGACGTGGTGCTTTCCCGGCTGCTTCGCGGCACCGCCAGCCCCGACGAGGTGAGCCAGGCAACCGACGCCATGACGAAGCTCGGCGACATCCCGCTGTGGATCGACACCGACACCTACAACCTGGACGCCATTTCGGCCCGGGCGACCGTTGCGAAGGCGCGCCACGGGATCGGCTGGATTGCCGTTGACCACATGGGCCTGGTCGAGACAGCCCGCATGCCGTCCCGCAACGAACAGATGGGGCTCATCAGTCGGTCGCTGAAACAGCTGGCGAAGCGCCTGGACGTGCCGGTGATCGCCGTCTCGCAGCTCAACCGCTCATGCGACACCGACAACCGCCGCCCGGGCCTCGCTGACCTACGCGACAGCGGGAACATCGAGCAGGACGCCGACATCGTGATGATGCTCCATTGCGACAAGGACGACCGCAGCAAGAACCGTCGTCCGATCTCCATCGGCTTTCCCAAGAACCGTGTCGGCCCTGCCGTATGGCCGGATGCCGACTTCGAGTTTGACGCACTGACCCAGCGCTTCCGCGAGCTGGAAAGAGTCCTTGAAGACGCGGATACCTACCAGGAGTGACCATGAGTGGATCGATCGAGAAAGTGAACGCGATGTTCGAAGTTTCGAGCATCAACATCCGGCGCGAGAAAGCGGGGGAGGACGAGGGCCCCATCGCCATCGACGTGACCCTGAAAGCCGAGCTGGGCAACAAGGCCGTGAAGGGGCTGTTCCACAGCGACCACGGCTACAAGGACGTGCTGGGCCAGCTCTGGACCGACCGCGGCGAGCTGGCGTGTGTCGACGTTGACCAGATTCGCCTCACCCGGGAAATGACCGGCGCCAGCGTGTCGATGAAGACCGAACTGGGCCACGGCGTCGAGTTCGAGCACGCCAACGTCAACAAGGTTCAGATCACGCCGCGCCCCGCCGGCCTGGTCGACGTGAAGCTGCGGGTGCAGGCGAACCCCACCGCCGAACAGATCGCCAAGCTGACCGAGTTCCACGGCCACGAGATCCGGCTGGTGGTGATGCAGCGGCAGGGCGAGCTGTTGCAGGACGCCGCATGAGCGAGGCGATCACCATCACTGGCAGGGATGAGCTGCGGTCACGTCTACCCGACGTGATCGCGGCCATCCAGGCGGATGCTGATGCCGGCGTGAGCGTACTGGTCAAGCCGCTGGATGAGCACACGGAGATGCAGCGCCGCCGGCTGAACGCGATGTGCGGTGACCTGGCCAAGCAAGTCCGCATGACCGAGGCCGGCGAGTACGTCCACGTCAGCGATTGCCCCCTGGGCCAGCGGCTGAGCAAGGATGACTGGCGGGGCATGTTCATGGCGGTGCTGCACGGCATGCGGTCGGTGCCGAACCCGGAGGGGCCGGGGTTCATCGTGCTGAGCCGCAGCAGCCAGCGCCTGAGCCGCAAGAAGTTCGCGGCCGCCATCGAACTGATCAGCGCATTCGGCAGCCAGCGGTCGGTGGCCTGGACGGATCCGCAGTTCAAGGCGTGGATCGAGGAAGCCGAGAGGATGGCCGCCTGATGCCATTGCAGCGCGCCATTCCCCGGCCCACGCAGGCCCAGCAGCGGCGGCAGGACAACATCCGGGAACTGGGCTGCCTGCTGTGCATGAGTGAGGGCATCGGCTGGGTGGCGGCCGAGATCCACCATCTCACCGACTGCGGCCGAACCATCAGCCAAGACCACACCATCGGCCTCTGCCAATTCCACCACCGCGGCGTCAGCCACTACAGCCGCGAACAGGCCACACGGATCTACGGCCCCAGCCTTGCACACGGCGCAAAGCCGTTCAGGGCCCGGTTCGGCACCAATGACGAGCTGCTGCAGCAGCAGAACACCGCCCTGAGGATGGCCGGCTATGCAGATCACTGAACGCGAGCGGGAACTGCTGGAGCGCGCCCTGGACACCATGTTCGACCAGTGCGAGCCCGACGACATGCCGCTGTCCGACCTTTACTGCCAGGCCATCAGCATCGTGCGCGAGCGGCCGGCAGACGTGCGCCGCCTGCGCCGCGACTTCAACCAGCGCCGGCCGACGCCGCAGGCCGATATGCCATTGCAAAGGAGAACATCATGACGATCAGCATCGTGGTTTACGGCAGCCCAGCCCCCCAAGGGAGCAAGAGGCACGTCGGCAACGGGGTGATGGTCGAATCCAGCAAAAAGGTTCGGCCATGGCGTCAGGACGTGAAAGCGGCAGCGCTGGAAGTCCGCGCCGGGGCAACCCCAATCGACGCCCCAGTGCGAGTTCGGATGGTTTTCACCATGCCGAAGCCAGCCAGCGCCCCCAAGACGCGGCGCACGTTCCCAATGCGAATGCCTGATCTGTCAAAGCTGGCTCGGTCCACGGAAGACGCGCTCACTGAGGCTGGCATCTGGCGGGACGATGCGCGGGTTATTGAGTACGACCGACTGGCCAAGGTATTTCCCGGCGAGGACCCGGAAGCGCTAGATGCGCCAGGCGTGCGGATCACCGTTGTTGAGGTGTCTGCCTGATGCGCACCCACGCCCAAGAGATCGCCAGCGCATTGACCGGACCCGAAGCCCGGCAGGTCGTCGAATCGTTCCTTCGCGCGGTGGAGCGGCTGGACAAGCACGGGCATCCGGCCCGGTTTGTTGCCGACATGAAGAGTGCCGTTTGGGAGGCCACCAAGCTGGCGCTCGTGACCGGAGTGCCGCTACGCGAGCCCGGAGCGCCGCTTGTCAACGATGGTCAATACCAGGATGCCGCTTGATGCGCCAGGGCCTGATCACGTTCGAGAGCGACGAGGACCGAGCGGCGCACATGGCCGAGTGTCAGACCGCTGTCGATGCCGCTCTGGCCGACGAACTGGCAGCGCTGGCCAGCAATGCCGACCGCGCCGACCGGCTCCGCGCAATGCAGATCACCCGGGGCCGCGAGGCCACTGACCGAATCCGCACACTCACATGGGAGCGCATGCGAAATGCCGCGTAAGACTCGAAAATCCGAAGACCGGCTCATCGACTGCGCGCTGCATGCGTGGATCGAATGGATCCTGGCCGAGTTCCACGAGCGCCGCTCACCGGTTCGTTCCAGCGCCGACAACGCCGAGGAATCGGAACGGGTGTGGGAGGTGTTCGCCAGCCGCATCCGGTCGAACATCGATCACTCTGACCCTGTGCTGGCCCGGCTGTGCGAGGAGGAGTCGCAGGCCCACTTCTGGCCCGCAGGCGTGAACACCATCATCATGCAGATGCCCGAGCGCTGGAGGATGCTGCTGCTGTGCCGCGCTGCTGGCATGAACCAATCCGAGACTGCCGCCGAGATGGGGCTGTCACAGCAGCACGTCAGCGCAGAGCTATCCCGCGTCAGGGCCGCCTTCGTCCCACGCCTGATGATGCTTGCAGGCACCGCCTCAAGGCTGAAGCGACTGGTGGAAAGGGTGCACGTGTGAGGGTGGGGCTTGCGCACCCGTAAAAATTCCCGATAATTCAGAGCATGGAACGAGTGTCACTGAAGCCCTGCTAACCGGCGGGGCTTCGTCGTTCCTGGCCCTGCGTTGGTTTGGCGCAGGGCATTCGAGACTGCACAAAGGTGCGCCCAGTGCAGCCGCCGGGAGTCATGACCCGGCGTTGATCAACACCCCGGCCTCTCGCTTGCGATGCCGGGGTTTTCGTTTCCCGTGTCCTGCACCCTGAGTGCGACGGGCGCCCCGCTTGCGGGGCATTTATTACTGTTCGGAGCGTGGCAGCACAGATATTCGAACCCTGCCGAGCTTCAAGGAGCGCGCCATGTGCAACCATGCCTCAAAAGTAGACAGTTGTAGACATGGCTAAGGGATACAAGACCGGCGGCCGCAAGAAGGGAACGCCGAACAACAAAACCCGCGACATGCAGCGGAAGGCCGAAGAGCTTGGCATCACGCCGCTTGAAGTCATGCTGGAAGCGATGAAGGAGGCCTACGAAAGCAAGGGGGCATGTGCTGCGTTCGTTTACGCGAAGGACGCAGCGCCGTATATCCACGCGAAGCTTTCGAGTGTCGAAGCGAGCGGCCCCGGGGGCGACCCGTTGCTGATCCAGGTAGTGCGCTTTGCCGACGATCCGGCTCCCGAATAAGTGGGCTCCGCGCCCTTATCAGCGGCGCATGTGGGATTACTTCGAGAGGGGCGGCAAGCGAGCGATTGGGATCTGGCACCGACGGGCCGGCAAGGACGACGTATGTCTTCACCTTGCGGCTGTGAAGGCTTTCGAGCGCCCGGCGACCTACTGGCACATGCTGCCGGAGTATTCCCAGGGCAGGAAAGCGATCTGGGCGGCCATCAATCCGCATACCGGGAAGCGCCGGATTGATGAGGCGTTTCCTCCGGCCGTTCGTGACAACACGAATGAACAGGAGATGTTCATCCGTTTCAAGAACGGATCGACATGGCAGGTTGTTGGGTCTGACCGATTCAACAGCACGGTTGGTTCGCCGCCCGCCGGTCTAGTGTTGTCGGAGTGGGCGCTGAGCAATCCAGCTGCCTGGGCGTATCTGTCGCCAATCTTGAACGAAAATGGCGGATGGGCCGCGTTCATCACGACGCCGCGAGGCAAGAACCACGCGCACAGCACGCTACAGATGGCCCGACAGTCGCCGGACTGGTTCTCGGAAGTGCTGGATGTCAGGAAGACCGGGGCGATCAGTCTGGAGGCTGTAGAGGAACAGCGGCGCGAGTATCACGGCATCTACGGCGCTGAGGCTGGGGATGCGCTGATTGAGCAGGAGTATTTCTGTTCGTTCGAGTCGGCAATCCTTGGCGCGTATTACGGCCGCGAGTTGGCCCGTTTGCATGCTGATGGGCGAGTTGGGAAGGTCGATGCTGACGATGCGTTCCCAATTCACGCGGCGTGGGACCTTGGGTACTCAGACGACACCTCGATCTGGTTCTATCAGGTCGTTTCCGGTGAGATTCGGGTCATCGATTTTCACTCCAGCAACGGGCACACGGTTGACTGGTATGCCGATCTGGTGAAGTCCAAGACTGGCGGCAACGTCGGCACGCTGTGGCTGCCTCACGACGCGAAGGCGAAGACCTTGGCAGGCAATGGCAGGAGCATTGAGCAGCAGCTGGCTGCACACTTCGGGCGGCAGAAGATCCGCATCGTCCCACGTCTGAGCTTGCAGGACGGCATTCAGGCCGTTCGGCTCACGCTCCCGCAGTGTTGGTTCAACGAAGAAACCACGATGCAAGGACTTAGCGCCCTTGCGCAGTATCAGCGCGAGTGGGATGACGAACGAAAGTGCTTTCGGGATCGACCTCGGCATGACTGGACCTCGCATCCAGCCGACGCCTTCCGAATGCTTGCTATTGCATGGCGAGCAGAGCCGCCGCCGAAACCCAGGAACCCGCCGCCGCGCTGGGAAACCGATCTGACGATCAATGAACTTATCGCGGCGAACCGCCGAAAGAGGCTGAGAGATGACTGACCATGTTTTGGAGGCGCCAGGCGTGAAGGGAACCAAAAGCATCAGCGCAAGTACCTCGTCGGCTCGGACTGCGCGAGCGGTGGGCAGCTCAGGTCCCGTCGAGATATTCAACGCGACGAGCGCTATTGCTTTCCTGAAGGCCGGCGATGTCACGGTGACTGCTGCGGTCACTGACTACCCGATCCCAGCCGGCGAAAGTCGCGTTGTGGACATTGGGGCGCATACGAACCTCGCGGCCATTCTGGCCAGCGGCACAGGCACGGTGTACTTCACTGAGTTTGAGTGATGTCGCGGAATGTAATCTTTCTGGCGACACGGAGGCGCAAGCAGGGCGGGGCTGTGTTCAACCCCCTGTCCCTATTCGCCAACGGCGAGCAGGGCATCATTGCCGATTTCAGCGGAGTAGTTACACCTCCGTCTGACAAAATCACGTCGCAGCCTGATCTAAGTGGAAATGGTAACTCGTTCTCGCAAGGCACCGTTGTTCGGCAACCTTATGAAGGCGGAGTTCCGACGTTGCTTGCGGACGACGACTTGGTGCCGAACCCTCGGTTCTCGGCGGACGCCGATTGGGTGAAAGGTACAGGCTGGACGATTTCCGGCGGGGTGGCGGCAAAAACAGCCGGGGTTGCATCGAACTTGTCCGCGAGTATCGACGTTGACGCCGGGTCGACGTACATGGTCTTTGTCAACATGACACGCACCGCAGGTACCGTATCGGTTCGTTTTTCAGGAGGGACAAACGTTACGGGGGCGTCAAGCAAGAACGCTTCCGCGAGTTTCACAGAAATATTGATAGCAGTCAGCGGAAACAACACGATAGAAATCGTGGCCGACGCCGCTTACGCCGGAACAATAAGCGCCGTTTCCGTGAGGCTGGTTACCGCAATGGCGTTTCGTGGAGCACGATTCGATGGATTCGACAACTTATTGAACACATCAAACGTTGATCTTTCGTCGTCACGAAAGATGACAATAGCCATGTCGATATGGAAAGACGCGCAAGTGACATTCACATCGTTATCGGAGGTTGGCCAGTACACGGCATTGTCAACTGCGGGCTCTGTGCGCTTGCGTTTTGAGGCGCTAGATGCCCGCGACGCGACCGGTGCTCAGACCACCACCCCACCGGCCGTTGAGGTGCCAACTGGAGAGGCTGGCTCACGAACACACACCATCATCGCAGAAGTTGACTACACTCAGCCCTCAGTGGATGACCAGTTTTCTATTCGGATGCGCGGGGTAACGCTTGCCAGCAGCACGTCGGGGAGTGTCAATGAGGCGCCTGGGTTGACCAACCAGCCGGTTTCAGTCGCTGCCACAAATAACGCCCTGCTCGACACAAGAATAATAATGCACAAATTTGTTCTGATTGATCGCTTGCTTACCCCCGTTGAAAAAGACGCAATCGGGCGATGGGTTAACGCGCATGGGTGTGTGGCCGCTGCCCTTGGAGATTCTACAACCGCTTTCAACAGCATTCCAGGAGGCCTCCCCTCGTCAACCTGGACTGTGCCAGCATTCATCGCGGGAATGGAATCCGGCGGCGCGAACATCGCAAGAGCCGGGGACAGGATATCTGACCAGCTCGCAGACTGGTCCGCATTAACCGGGAAACAAGCGCTTCAGGCCGTCTTTGTGCAGATCGGACTTAATGACATCAATACCTACGTCGGGAATGAGACTAAAACGGCGGTAGAGATCATTGGTGACTTGCAAGACCTTATCGACACGGTGAACGCTGACAAGCCTGTTGGGTGTAAGACGTATGTTTGCCAGCTAACACCATGTAGAGCTTGGCTAGAGGCTGGTGCCTCCGGGGATGTTTACCAAGCATGGCTGGATGTGAACGAAGCAATCGCCGGGGTGGGCGCGAACCCGATAACGGGGGTTGATGCGCGCATCGGGAGCTATGTCGCTGCGTTGAATGATGGTTCAGGCAATCTGAACCCGATCTACGATCACAACAACGATGGCGTTCATCCATCGAACGAGGGGCGCTGGATCATTGCCTCTGCGTGGAGAGCGCAATTGGTTGTCGACGGACTGGTCGCGGAGGGTTCTTGACGTGATAAGAATTATTGCCGACGAGCCGTTTGCCGCGTTGGCGCGGCTCGGGCTGACGCTGGTTCAGCCGGAGGAATAACGTGGACGAGAAAGAAGCGCGCAGCCCTGTCGAACAGTGGCGCGCAGAGATTCGCTTGTCTGAGAAACAGGAAAGACACTGGCGTGACGTCGCGAAGGCGGCCATTGATCGGTATCGGGGGGAGTCCCGTTCGGGAGGCCTTGAGAATGATCGCCGTGACGCCCGTGGCTACAACATCCTCTATGGGAACACGGAGACGCTGCGTTCTGCAGTTTACGCGCAGCCGCCGAAGCCTGATGTTCGGCGCCGATACCGTGACGCTGATCCCGTCGGCAGGGCAGTCGCTGAGTGTCTGGAGCGGGCGCTATCGGTTTCGATGGAGCTTGATGACTTCGATTCGACGTTCGCTGCTGCCGTGTTTGATTACGTTCTGCCGGGGCGGGGCCTGGCCAGGGTTCGGTACGTGCCGACCCTTGAGTCGGGATCCATCGAGGTGGAGGGCGAGGACGGCGAGCTTGTGACGGAGCAGTCGGAGCGCCTGACTGACGAGAAGGTTGCATTTGAGCTGGTGCCGTGGGATCGGGTGCATCTGGGCCCGGCTCGGCGGTGGGAGGACGTGCCGTGGATTGCCTACGAGCACCACATGACCCGCAAAGAGCTGCTTGAGAAGTTCGGCGAGAAGGGCAAGGGCCTCAATCTTGACATTCGCACAACCGAAGACGGTGAGCGAAAGGAAGAGGATAACGATCCGCTCAGCATTCATGACAGGGCGAAGGTCTATGAGATCTGGGATCGCTCTGATAGGACGATCACATTCATTCCGGCCACCGGGGAGGATGAGATTCTTTACAAGTCCAAGGTGCCATTGGATTTGGAGGGGTTCTACGACTGCCCCCGCCCGTTGTATACCGTGGATATGACCGAATCGCTGGTCCCGCAGGCGGAGTTCGAGATCTACCGATCGCAGGCCGAGGAGCTTGACCGGCTGACCAACCGGCTGACCAAGCTCATCAGCGGGATGCGCAATAACGGCATCTATGACTCAACCATCGGCGAGATGTCGCAACTCATGCAGGCAGGGGATAACGAGTTTATCCCTGCTGCGGACGTGGGCCATCTGATTGAGAAAGGTGGCTTGGATAAGGCCATCTGGAAGCTGCCGATTGCCGAGATCGGTGGGATCGTAGCGTCGCTCTACCAGCAACGAGAGCAAGTCAAGCAGAACATCTACGAAATCACGGGCCTGTCCGACATTCTGCGTGGCGTGTCGGCGGCGTCGGAGACGGCCACGGCGCAGAACATTAAGGCCCAGTACGGCGGCCTGCGGATTCAGCGGCGCCAGCGTGACGTACAGCGCTTCGCCCGGGACCTGCTGAGGCTTGCCGCCGAGATCATGGCGGAGCAGTTCCAGCCTGAGACGCTGGCGCGCATGACGGGGCTTGATATCACCCCTGAAATGATGGCGATGTTGCGCGACCAGGGCGTGCGCGAGTACCGCATTGACGTGGAGACCGACTCCACCATTGCGCCAAACGAGCAGGCGGACAAGGAGGCTGTGACGCAGCTGCTTGGCGGCATTTCGCAAATGGTGCAGGGCCTTACTCCAGCGGTGCAGGGCGGCCTGATGGATCAGCAGCAGGCTAAGACGCTGATTCTCGCATCTGTGCGTCGGTTCAAATTGGGTCGCGATGTGGAAGCGGTCTTTGATGAGCAGGAAGGCCAACAGCAATCCCAAATCCCGCCGCAGGTGCAGCAGCAGGTTCAGCAGATGCAGCAGCAGATGCAGGATCTGCAGCAGAAGAACCAGCAGCTAGAGCAGCAGGCCCAAGGCAACGCGCAGAAGGCGCAGATCGAGGCTCAGACGGAGCTGCAAAAGGAACAGATGCGCCAACAGGGTGAAACACAGCGGGCTCAAATGCGAGAGGCGGCTGAAACCCAGCGAAAGCAGATGGAACTGCAGGCCGACATAAGCATGAAACAGATGGAGGCCGCGAATGCCCCGCTGGATACAGCCCAGAGGCAGTAAAGACCTAATCCCCGCCGAAGACTACCAAGCGCCCACTAGGGCGCTTTTTTATGTCCGAGGGGATATCCAGCCGTACCAGTCGCCGGTCACTGGCGAGGTGATTGACGGACGCCGCGCACGCCGCAACGACCTCAAGCGTCACGGCTGTATCGAGCTTGGTCCTCGCGACTTCAAGCATCTCAAGGATTCCCCCACAAGGAGCGCTCAGAAATGAACCCGCCCGAAAATGAAGAGCAGAGCATGTCCGACCTTGACGAGTTGATGAGCAAGGCGTTTGACAAGGCATCTGCAGAGCCAGACGAGCCGGAAGAGCCTGCCCCGTATGAAGATACGGAATCCGAGGCGGAAGAGCCTGCTGAGCCGGAGACGGGGGAAGAGGGCGGCGTGGCGCCTGAGGACGAGCCGGCCATTGCGGCCCCGGCGACCTGGTCAACGGAAAGCAAGGAAGCGTTTACGCAGCTTCCCCGCGAACTACAGAAGGTTGTGGCGGAGCAGGAAAAGAGCCGCGATCGGCACTTCCACCAGCGCAACAACGAACTTTCAAGCGTCAAGCAGATTGCAGAGCAGTTCGAACAGGCTATTGGCCCCTACAAGGACATGATTGCTGCAGAGGGCGGCACGCCGATTACGGCCGTGCAGAACCTCCTGCAGACGGCAGCGTCCTTGCGCCGGGACCCCCAAGGGACGATTCGACAGCTTGCAACCCAGTTTGGCGTATCCCTCGGCGGGAACGGGCAACAGGACCAACTCTACCTGCAGGCAATGCAGCGAGTGAGTGCCCTGGAGAACCAGATCCGCCAGCAGGAGCTGACAAAGCGGCAACAGCAGGATTCGGAGATTTCCGAAGGCATTTTGTCTTTCCAGAACGAAGTCGATGCAAGCGGGCAACCGCTTCATCCCCACTTTGAGTCTGTGCGGGAAGAGATGGCCGCCCTGCTTGCCGCTGAACGTGCAAAGACACTGCAAGACGCCTACGAGATGGCGGTCTGGGCGCGTCCTGACATCCGCACAATTTTGCTGCAACAGCAGCAGGCCGCCGCGAGCCGGCAGCAGTCCGAAAAGGCTGCGAAGGCAAAGGCGGCGTCTGGGGTGCGCGTCAAGGGCGCAGATGGACTGCCGGCTAAGGGCGAATCGAAGTCTATGGACGACCTAATGAGTGAAGCCTACGACAAAGCCGTGGGCGCGATCTAACCCCTTTTTGGAGACTCAACAATGGCACTCCCCAGTGCGGTATTCACGGAGATCGTTACCACGACTCGCCGTGAGCGGATCAAGACCTGGTCCGACAACATGGCCAACAACAACGCCCTTCTGTCGCGTTTGAAGAAGCGCGGGAAGATGAAGACCATCGACGGCGGTTACGAGATTGTGTACCCGCTCGAATACGCCGAAAACGCCACCTATCAGCGGTACTCCGGCTACGACACCCTGAACATTCAGGCATCGGATGTGCTGACGGCCGCGAAGTACGACTGGCGCCAGGCTGCGGTGAACGTCACTGCATCCGGCCTCGAACTGCGCCAGAACAACGGCAAGAACGCCATGCTGGATCTCGTCAAGTCGCGGCTGAATGTGGCTATGAAGACGATGTCCAACAACATGAGCCAGGACATCTACTCGGACGGCTCTGCTGCCAACCAGGTGGGTGGCCTGCAGCTGCTGGTGGCGGACAACGGCGGCGGCGTGGTTGGCGGGATCAACAGCGCCACACAGACGTGGTGGAAGAACGTTGTGCAGGACGCCAACGCCCCGCTTCAGGGTGGCGGCGCGATCACCCCGAGCAAGTCCACGATCAAGAGCCTGATGAATGCGCTCTACATCGAGTTGGTGCGCGGCAACGACAAGCCAGATCTGATCGTTTCCAGCAACGACTACTTCATCTTCTACGAGGAGTCGCTGCAGGACAACCAGCGCTACGGCGACGAGCAAATGGCCTCCAGTGGCTTTGTGTCGCTGAAGTACAAGACGGCCGACGTGGTGTTCGATGGAGGGTCGAAGGGCGGGGGGATCCCTGACGCCCACATGTACTTCCTGAACACCGACTACCTGAAGTTCGTCTCGCATCGCGATGCCAACTTCACGGAAGTTGCCGAAAAGACCTCGGTCAATCAGGACGCGGTGGTCATTCCCATCATCTGGCAGGGGAACCTGTGCTGCTCGAATCGCAGCCTGCAGGGCGTTCTGCTGGACAACGGCACGTAAGGAGAGAACCCATGAGCTTCATTTCAGGCTTCGAGCCGACTGTCACCACTGCCGCGTCCGAGTTCAAGCTGGGCACGGTGGCGCAGGACTTCAACGGCGATTGGTACCAGTACGTGCAGGCTGACGCCACTGGGTGGGCCGCGGGTGACGCGGTGATCCTCAACCCCAGCACCTACGTCGGTGATCAGGCGACCACGACCACGTCGGCCGCGGCTGCTGGCCAGGGGTTCCCGGTTGGGGTGGCCACGGTGGCCTTTCCTGCCAGCGAATACGGGTGGGTCAAACGCTTCGGCGCAGTGACCAACCTGAACGTCGCCACGGGCGCGGCGGTGGCAACGATCCTCAACACCACCGGAACTGCCGGCCGCCTCGATGATGATGCGACCGCCGGGGCTGAACTGGTCGAAGGGATTGTGACCACTGCTGCTGAGGCGTCGAATGCCGCCGCTGCATTCCTGCAGTGGCCCCGCATTGGCGCAACGATCCAGGCGTAACCGATTTGGGGGAGGGGAAACCCTCCCCCTTTCCAGGAGGCACCATGAGCGCAGTTGTCGTGTTTGAACGGCGGGCTGAAGAAGACCGCAATGCCACAATCGAGAAGGGCCACATCGCTTACAAGGACGTGGACTACGCCGTTGTGAGCGCAGCGGGCAGCGTGCTCAACGTTGTGGAGTACCGCATCAGCCCGAAGCGGCTAGATCAGTGGCGGAAGGAAGGAAAGCAGGCGTGGATTGACGCCTACGCACTGTGGAAGGAGCGGGGGGAAGCAACCATCGTAGGCACCCCGCTTTCGGAGTGGCCAGGTATCACGCCGGCCCAGATTGAGGTCTGCCGCGCCAACAACCTGCTCAGCGTTGAATCAGTGGCAGACGCTGATGAGAATGCCCTGCGGCGGCTCGGCATGGGTGGGCGCAATCTCAAGCACAAGGCAATTGCGTGGCTGCAAGCTGCGTCGAGCATCGGGATCGGTGCTGAACGGATCGTCGCCCTTGAGGCTGAGAACGCCGAGTTGAAAGAGCGTAACAAGGACATGGAAGAGCTGGTCATGTCCCTGAACGAGCGGATGAAGGCGCTTGAGGCGCCCAAGAAGCGCGGCCGGCCTGCAAAGGTAGAGAGCCGTGACCCTGCTTGAGATTGTTCAGCAGGCAGCGGCCGAGATTGGTATTGCTGTCCCTCAGATCGTTGTTGGGTCCACGGACACGCAGGTCCGGAGTCTGCTGGCCGTCGCCAAACGAGAGTCGGCCGATCTCAGCAACCGTTTCCGCTGGCAGCGGTTGACGCTTGAAGGAACATTCACGACGGTTGCGGCAGAACTGCAGGGCGACGTCACGACGCTGTTCCCTGGCTACAAGGCCTTGGTGAACGGGAGCATGTGGGATCGCACATTGGACCGGCCAATCCCCGGGGCGCTGTCGTCGCAGGACTGGCAGTTGCTGAAGGCCGCGAACACGTCTGGCCCGTACCAGTCGTTCCGAATTCGCGGCAATGAACTGCTGTTCATCCCTGCGCCGCCGGCTGGCCAGACGGTGGCCGCCGAGTATTACAGCCGATTCCCGGTGCTGGCGACTGATGGAACGACCGCCAAGGCCACGTGGACGGTGGATACCGACACGTCGCTACTGCCTGACGCCCTCATCACCATGGGTGTTGTGTGGCGTTTCAAGCGCGCCAGAGGCATGGACTACGCCGAAGAGTTCAGCAGCTACGAGCGCAGCGTCATGGACTACATCGGCCGAGATGGCGGGAAGAGCACGTTGTACAGCGCTGATCCCTTGAATGGCCGTCTGCCGTCCGCTTACGTCCCAGAAGGGAGTTGGAACCTGTGAACGCATACGCCCCGAAAGATCTGGCCCGGATGCTCAAACCGGCACAACTAAATACCTTCCAGGCCGCGCAGGCGCAGCCTGGTGCTCCAATTCAGCCGGCGATGCCGCAGCAGCAGCCTCAGGGCATGCAGCCAATGAGCGGCCGCAGCGAGTATGGCAACTGGATGGGGCAGCCCATTGATCAGTTCGGCGGGGGGGCGAATGACGTAGCGCGCTTGGCCTATCAGCAGATGATGGGCGGTGACGCCAACGTTCGGAATGGGCGGAACCTGCCTACCAGTCAGCTTGCGCCGATGCAGCAGGCAGCTGCGCAGGAGTCTCAGCAAGCAGCGCTCGCCGGCAGGCATCCCCTGCTGAATCGGATGCAGCGCGGGTGAGACGCGCCGCCCGTGGAGCGAGGTCTGGGGCGGCGGTAGCGCGCACGCAGTCCACCCCTGCGCCGGTGGGCGGATGGAATAGCCGCGACAGCCTTGCCCAGATGGACAAGCTGGATGCGGTGGTTCTGGACAACTGGTTTCCGACCCCGAACCAGATCGAAGTCAGGGGCGGCTGGGTGGAGCACGCGACCGGGCTGCCCGCTGCTGTTGAGTCGCTGCTACCCTACAACTCACCCACCGCCTCCGAGCTGTTCGCTGTCTCGGACGGTGGGATCTACGACGTAACGACGGCGGGCGCAGTCGGTTCAGCCGAGGTATCGAGCCTCAGCAATAGCCGCTTCCAGCACGTCAATTTCGGGACGGCTGGAGGCAACTTCCTGATCGCCGTGAACGGCGAGGACGTTCCTCAGTATTACAACGGTTCCAGCTGGTCAACGCTGGCCATCACGGACTCGAACCCGACCGACATCGGGGACACGTTGATTCATGTCAACGCCTACAAGTCTCGTCTGTTCTTCACTCAGGCCGATTCACTGTCGTTCTGGTACCTGGCGCCACTCGCGATTCAAGGCGTTGCATCAGAGTTCGAGTTGGACAGCATTGCCCGGCGCGGCGGCTACCTCGTCGCAATGGCAACCTGGTCGCTTGATGGGGGCCAAGGCCCTGACGACTACGCGGTGTTCCTGACCAGCAACGGCGAGGTCATCGTCTACACCGGCACAGACCCGGGCAGCGCATCGACCTGGTCGTTGGTTGGGGTGTATCGATCGGCGCGACCGATCGGCCGGCGGTGCTTCATGGAGTACGGCGGCGATCTGCTGATACTGACGGAGGAAGGCGTTTACCCGCTTTCTAAGGCGCTGATCACGGGGCGCACCAGCCCTCGAATCGCCATATCCGACAAGATCGCTCCGTCGTTCGAGTCGGCTGCTCGGGAGACCGGCAGCCAGTTCGGATGGGACTGCATCCTCTACCCGCGAGGCGGGTACGGCTTGTTCAACGTGCCCAACATGGGCACGGCGTTTGCAGATCAATACGTGTTCAACACCACAACCTCGGCGTGGTGTCGATTCAAGAACCAGCCGGCGCGGTGCTGGGCGCTGTCAGATGAAAATCTGTACTTCGGTGCCAACGGTGTGGTGTGTCTCGCCGACGCGGACACCACAGACGATGGGGAGCAGATCATCGCTGATGTTCTCCCGGCATTTCAGTACATGGCCGGCGCCGGTCAGAAGCGGTGGACGATGTCCCGGCCGGTGTTCTTCAGTTCAGGTCCGTTTTCGCCTAGCTACCGGCTCAATGTGGATTGGGAGCTGACGTCCCCCAACAGCACGCCATCCAGTGCCCCAGCTCAACTGGCGCAGTGGAATGTCGCGCCATGGAATACCTCGTTCTGGTCCGCTTCGAACACTGTGTTCAAGGACTGGATCACCGTTTCGGAGATTGGCTACTCGGCGAGCCTTCGCATCAGGGTCGCGAAGAACGGACAGGCCATCAGTCTGGTGTCGATCGACTATCTCTACGAGGCGGGCGGTGTCCTATAGCGTTGTTTGCGGCGCAGACGACGCGGTTGCAGCGCTACTTACAGAGCGAATCGGCATTGCTGAATGGGGCGCCTTCACCACCATTGGTGTGATGAAGGATGGCCGCCTTGTGGGCGGGTTTCTCTACAACAACTTCCGAGGCTACGACCTCGATATCTCAACGGCTGGCGAAACAGGGTTCCTCACGAGACGGACCCTGCGGGCGTGCTTTGCCTATCCGTTCGAACAACTGAATTGCAGGCGCGTGACTGCGCTCGTTTCCAAGCGGAACCGGGCATCCAGACGTGTGGTGAGCGGAGTTGGATTCCGCTTGGAGGGTGTGGCGCGTCAGGCCCATTTCACTGGGGCCGACCTCTGCATCTACGGGATGCTCAAAAACGAATGCAGGTGGATCAATGGGAAGTAAAGGCGGCGGCAGCGCACCACAAGCACCAGACCCATACGTTGTAGCCGGGGCCCAGAGCGCTGCAAATGCAGACGCGGCCCGGCTCAACGCCAATATCAACCGCGTCAACCAGGTGAACCCGTATGGGTCAACCAACTACACCGCTGACGGTGATGTGTGGACTCAGACCCAAACGCTGAATCCGAACCTGCAAGCGGCACTGGACACGACGCAGCAGATGGGCCTCGGCGCGCTCGGCAATGCCCAGTCGGCGATGTCCCAGCCGCTCAACTTCCAGAATCTGCCGGCGATGGCCACCAGTGTTCAGGGTGGTGATATCTACGGTCAGATTGAGCCGGCGGGACAGATTCAAGGCGGCGTTCAGGGTTCTCAGCAGCGAGTCACCGGCGTTGATGCGGGCGGGGCCCAGACGCAGTTCAATCAGGGCAGCCCTGTTCAGTCGACGTTCGACGCTGGGCCTTCCCTGCAATCGCAGTTGCCGCAGCAGCAGCAGCTGCAGAGCACCTTTGAATCATCGCAGGTCGGCGCGCCGTTGGTGACCGCCGGGAGTCAGGGAATCAACGCGGGCTCGATCCAGAACAACGTGCAGGGCGGGGGTCCTATCGGCTCGCAGATTGCTGATGCTGGGAATGTGCAAACCTCGTTCCAAAGTCCCGGCCAAGCCTCCGGACAGATCGCTAACGCGGGGCAGATCGGCAACCAGATTGCCGATGCTGGGAATATCCAGACCGGCGTCAACGCCAACCAAGGCATCCAGAACCAGCTAGGCGACACCGGGCAGATTCAGGCGCAGCTGCAGTTCAACCAGCTCCCGGAGCTGACACAGGATTTCAGCGCAGATCGTGGCCGCGTCGAACAGGCGCTGCAGGAGCGCTACAACACCCAGCTGAATCAGCGCTTCGGCGACGAGGAACGCTCGCTGATGACACGCCTTGCTAACCAAGGCATTGCTCAGGGTTCGGAAGCTTGGCAGCGTGAGATGGACCAGTTCAACCGGTCCAAGGAAAATGCGTACCGGGAAGCCACGACAGAATCGATACTACAGGGCGGCGGCGAGCAGTCCCGCCTGTTCGGCCTGACCTCTGCAGCACGCGGGCAGTTGTTCGGCGAGGGAACGACTCAGGGGCAGTTTGCCAATCAGGCACAGCAGCAGGCCTACAACCAGGCGCTGGCCTCTGGGCAGTTCGGCAACAGTGCGGAAGCGCAGCGTTTGCAGCAGGAATTGGCTGCTGGGCAGTTTGCCAACCAAGCACAGAACCAACAGTTCGGTCAGAACGCAGCCCAACTACAGGCCCAGAATGCTGCGCAGAACCAGCAATTCGGGCAGAACGTCACTGGCACACAGCTCAACAACCAAGCGCTGGCTCAGAACTTCGGGCAGAACCAAGCGCAGGCACAGTTTTCGAATCAGGCCCAGGCCCAGCAGTTTGGCCAGAATCAGGCCCAGCTTCAGGCCCAGAACGCGGCTGCGCAGCAGACCCTGGACCAGAATCTGGCCCTCGGCGGGTTCGCCAACTCTGCGCAGAATCAAGGGTTCCAGCAGGGCCTTTCTGGGCAGGGGCTGGATCTCCAATCGCAGATCGCGCAGAACCAACTCGGGCTGCAGGCGCAGGGTCAACAGTTCAACCAGAACCAAGCCCGCGCTCAATTCCAGAATCAGGCTGCTGGGCAGCAGTTCGGACAAGACCTCGCGGCCGGCCAGTTTCAGAACCAAAGCGCAGGGCAGCAGTTCAACCAGAACCAATCCGCTGCGCAGTTCGGCAATAACGCAGCTGGCCAGCAGTACAACCAAAACCTTGGGGCTGCCCAGTTTGCGAATCAGGGGCAGAACCAGGCTTTCGGTCAGGGCCAGCAGAACGCGGCCTTGTTCAATCAGGTTCAGAACGATCTGTTCCAGCAGGCGATGGCGTCCGGGCAATTTGCGAATGCAGCGCAGGCTCAGGAATTCGCCCAGAACCAAGCCGCCGCACAGTTCGCCAACACCGCGCAGGGACAACAGTTCCAGCAGGGCGTTACCAACGCGAACCTGACCAACGCCGCACGGCAGGCTGCATTGCAGGAGCAGATGCTGCAGCGGCAGTTGCCGTTGCAGGAGGCGCAGGCCTTGTTCGGCTTCGGCGTGGGTGGGCAGGCCCCGCAAGGCTTGGCCCCCGGCGCTGCACAGGTGAACCCGGCAGACATTCAGGGCGCCTTCAACCAGCAGTATGCCGGTCAGTTGAACGCCTACAACCAGTCGCAGGCCAATCAGCAGAACACCATGAGCAGCCTGTTTGGGCTGGGGGGTGCGCTGGGCGCTGCCGCCATCATGTCGTCACCCGACAAGAAGCAGGAAGGCCGCCCCGCACCCAAGGTTCTGGACCGGCTCGCCGACCTCAAGATCGAGACGTGGCGCTACAAGCCGGAAACCGGTCTTGGCGGTCAACGCCACATCGGCCCCTATGCCGACCAGTGGGCGGAACTGTTCGGTGGCGACGGCGGAACCATCAGCCTGGTGAGCATGTTCGGCGTGATCCTCAAGGGCATGCAGGAACTGAACGAGAAAGTGGAGGCCCTGAATGCCTAACATGCCCCCCCAGATCCTGGCCGAGTACCTGCGCGACCCTCGCCAGCTCATTGCCGCCCAAGCGCAGCAAGTGGACTACTCCAACACGCGAACCCCGCTCGCCGGGCTTGCGAAGGCGTTGCAGCAGATCGGCGGCGCCTACATGGGCAAGAAGGTCAGCGAAGAGTACCAAGGCAAGGCTGATGATCAGCGCAAGCGTGTCGCCGAGATACTGAAGCTGCAAAGCACCGGCGACGTGGAGGGCGCGCGGTCCATGGCGGCATCATCCCCCTTCCTCAGCGATTCGATGCAGCAGGCGCAGTTGGCGAAGCTGCTTGAGGGGCCTCAGGAGCGGGCGCAGACGCTTTCTGCCGATGACGCCAAGGCGATGGGTTTGGCCGATGGCGGCGTCTATCAGATGAAGCCGGACGGAACGATTGCTGTGGTGCAGAAGCCGGAGCAGAAGAAGCCGATCTCGGTCGGGGGCGCGCTGCTCGATCCTGAAACGTTCCAGCCCCTGTACGAGTCGCCTCAGCGACCGGAGAACAGCTACTTCACAACCTTCCAGACCGATCAGGGAATCATGCGGTTCAACAACCGCACCGGCCAGATGGAGCCATTGCAGAGCGGTGGCGAAGCCCTCATGCCGCCTCAGTACAACCCGGAGTTGCAGGCGGACGTGGCTGGCGCCAAGGCCCGGGCCGGTGAGATCGGCAAGCAGCAGGGGGCGGCTCAGGTGCAGGCTCCCGAGTCGATCAACAAGGCAGACTACGCTATCAGCGTCATCGACAAGGCGCTGGCGGCGCCAGGGCTCGAACTGATCACCGGATTGAGTGGTCGTGTCGATCCGCGTGCCTACATGCCTGGCGGAAAGGCTGCGGATGCCCGGGCGCTGCTTGATCAGATCGGCGGGCAAGCGTTCCTCGAAGCGTTTGAGAGCTTGAAGGGCGGCGGTCAGATCACCGAAGTGGAAGGTCGCAAGGCTACTGAGGCGGTCGCTCGACTCAACACTGCGCAGTCTGACGAGGCTGTTCGTGAAGCGCTCAATGAACTGAAGGCGGTCGTGTCGATCGGCAAGGAGCGCGCCATGCGCCGTGCGGGCGGGGCCCCTGCTGGTCAGGCCCAAGGCGGGTTCCGCATCATCGGAGTGGAATGATGGCGACCTATCGCGTTCAGGCCCCGGACGGCAGCACGCTGATCATAGAGGGGCCGGCCGGCGCGGCGCCTGAGGTCGTTATCCAGCAGGCTGAGCAGCTTTATCGGGCTCGGCAGCCCAATGAAGCCCAGGCGCCAGAAGTGCCGGGGGCCGGAATGCGTGCACTCATCGGCGCTGGGAAGGCGTTCGTTGACTCCGGACGCGGCCTCAAACAACTGGGACTTGGCGCTGTCGACAAGATCCCGGGGGTTGATATGTCCGAGCGACGCGAGCGGTTGCAGGGCGTCATCGACGAAGAAAAGCGCTTGTCCGCCCCGGTGATGGATTCGGGGGCGGGGCAACTTGGCTATGCCGGTGGCCTGCTGTCTACTGCCCTTCTCCCGGGGGGCGCTGTTGGCGCTGGAGCCAAGGCAGTCAATTCGGCCAAGGGGGCTCAGCTGGCGCGAGCCTTGACGGTACCAAACAGCTACAAGGGCGCAGCGGCACAGGGCGCGGCTCTCGGGGCGGTGCCGGCAACCGCATCTGATGAAAGCCGGACGTCCAACATGGCTCTTGGCGCAGTTGGTGGAGCGGGCGGGGAGCTCGCCGGGCGATTGTTGTCAGGTGGAGTTGGCATGGCCGGGGCCTTGGCCCAGCCTCTCACGGAGTCTGGACAGGAGCGCATCGTCGGTCGGCTGATCGAGAAGTTCGCCTCTGATCCGCAAAAGCTGGCGCAGGCACTCCGCACGAATTCCGATGAGTTGGTGCCCGGGAGCCTGCCGACACTCGCTGAGGTCGCCAGCGACCCCGGAATCAGCACGCTGCAACGGGCTATGGCAAATAACCCCGAAATGGGGTCGGTCATCAATGAGCGACTGATGCAGAACGCTGGTGCACGGCGAATGGCCCTGCAAGGCTTGGCCGGTGATGATGAGGCGCTCGCCGCGGCCAAGGCCGCCAGGTCTTCGGTCGCCTCCCCCCTCTACGAAGCCGCGGCCGAAACCGTTGTGCAGCCCGATGAGGTGCTCGGCAAGTTGATGTCGCGCCCCAGTGTGCAGAAGGCGATGGGCGAGGCCAACCGCTTCATGCAGGAAGCGGGGGAAACGATTGACGAGGGCGTTTTCACTGGTCGTCAGTTGCAGTACATCGACCAAGCGTTGTCCGATGCCATCGGGGCCGCCGGTAAGAAGGAGCAGCGCCTGCTGCTGAAAACCCAGTCGGAACTGCGCGGATGGATGGAAAACAACATCCCCGAGTACATGGAGGCGCAGAAGCAGTTCGCCGAGCTGAGCAAGCCAATCAACCAAATGCAGGTCGGGCAGACGCTCTATGAGGCGCTTGCCCCGGAACTGACCAACTACGGCGCGCTCGGCAAGGAGACAGCAGCCACCCTCGCCAGGGCTGTTCGCAACGCCTCCCAGACCGTCAAGAAGTCCACCGGCATGCGCAAGGACCTCAAGGACGTATTGACCGACGATCAGTACCATCTGGTTGAAAATGTACTGCGCGACCTTTCACGGAAGGCCAACGCTGATGATCTTGGGCGGGGCCCCGGCAGCAACACCGGTCAGAACCTTGTGTCGCAAAACGTCATCCGACAGGCACTTGGCCCGCTTGGGCTCCCTGAATCGTTCACCGAAGCCAATGCAATGCAGCGGCTGGTCACGCCGATATCGAAGGCCTATGGCCTGTTCGGTGCCGAGCAACAGATGCAACGGCGCTTGGCCGACGCTTTGGTGAACCCGCAGAGCATTCAGATCCCGATGCGCCCCAATCCTGCGAACCCGCAGTCGTTGGCGCGTGGGCTGCTTGGCCAGGCCCCGGCGCTTGCCGGGTCGGCCGGAGCGCTGTCAACGCAGTAGTACCTGCTTCACCTTCCCTTCGGGGATGAAGTGAAGGATCGCCCGCGCCAATAGTTTCACGAAAAAAAGCCCGATCAAAAGGATCAGGGGCTTCAGAGCCATTGCGAGTGCGATTTCCACTCGCCAGTTCTATCCCACATCACCCCCCGCTGCAACCGGAGCTTCCCATGCCATTCAATGGATCGGGCACGTTCAACCGTGTCCACAACTGGCAGAGCGATGCTGCCAACAGCATCCCGATCACCGATACGAGGATGGACGCGGAGGACGACGGGTTCGCAGCGGGACTATCAAATTGCATGACGCGGGACGGCCAATCGCCGGCAACTGCAAGCATCCCGATGGGGGGCAACCGGATCACCGGACTTGCAAATGGCGCGGCCCTGACGGACGCCGCAACGGTGGGCCAGCTGCAGAACGGGGCTGTGCATTGGGGCGGTACATCTGGCGGCGCAGCTACAGCCCAAACCATTGCGCCAACTCCGGCGGCTACCGCCTACGCAGCGGGGCAGACGTTCAAGTTCATCAGCGGGTACGACGCTGGTGCTGGGATGACCCTGAACGTCAGCAGCTTGGGGGCCAAGACCGTGACGATCCGGCAGGGGGCTGTGGCTGCTGGCGATTTCGCGGCAGGCGACCTGCTGACGGTGACCTACGACGGAACCGCCTTTCATCTTGTCGGTGTGGCGATTCCGGCCTTCGGGAAGGTGGCGGTATCTGGTGAATCAGATGTTGTCGCCGATGGAATCAAAGACACCCTGACGCTGGCTGCTGGAAACGGCATCGCCATTACAACCACCCCAGCATCGGACACGGTGACGATTGCGGGGGCAACGAACTATCAAGAGTTCACGTCCTCGGGCACTTGGACGAAGCCGGCGGGCATCACGTTTGGTCTGGCTGAGTGCTGGGGCGGCGGTGGAGCCGGTGGCTCCGGGAGACGTGGGGCGGCTGGAACCGACCGATCCGGCGGCGGCGGCGGATCCGGCGGCTCTTACACCTATCGCCTTCTGATTGCGTCAGCCCTTTCGGCGACTGAAGCCGTATCGATTGGGGCGGGCGGCACTGGCGGCGCAGCTGTTACCACGAACGACACCAACGGCAATGCCGGCACTGATGGGGGAACGACGTCTTTCGGGGCGCATTTGGCCGCCTACGGCGGGCAGGGCGGTTTGGGGGGAACGAACACCGCTGGGAATGGGGTTAAAGGAGCCGGCGTCTTGTCGTCTGTCGGTGCGCCAACCAGTGGCGGTTCGGGCAATGCTGGGCAATTCGGTGATGGCGCAACCTCTACTTCTCCAGTTCCTTCCGGGTTCGGTGGCGGCTCGGGCGGAGCGCGGAATATCGGATCAGTCGGCGGCGGCGGCGGTTCCTCGTTCGCTGGCGGCCCGGGTGGCGGTGCTGGCGGTTCAATCTCCAGCAGCAACGTTTCCTACAACGGTGGGGCCGGCGGCACCAACGCAGGGACCGGCGGGACCGCATCAAACGGCGGCACAACCCCGGGCGGAGCTGGCGGCAACGGAAGTGGCCGAGTCGGCGGCGGCGGCGGTGCTGCCGGCGGAGGCGCTGGTGGTTCTGGAGGTGATTTTGGCGCCGGGGGTGGCGGTGGCGCGGCCAACGTCAATGGCAACAACTCAGGCGCTGGCGGCGATGGCGGAGATGGCCGTTGCCGCGTCTACAGCTGGTAAGGAGCGAACATGAAATACGCAGTGATTCAGGATGACCGCGTTGCCAACATCATCGTGGCCACGGAAGAGTTCGCGCAGAGCATTGGCGCTGTCCCGGCTGAGGGGGCAAACATTGGCGACCTGTACGCGGATGGCCAGTTCACCACGCCTCCCCCGGTTGTCATCGTACCGGCCTCTGTAACGGCCCGCCAAGCGCGTCTGGCTCTGAACGCTGCCGGTCTACGGACACAGGTGGAATCAGCCATTGCGCAGGCCGATCAGGCCACGCAGGACACATGGGAGTACGCCACGGAGATTGAGCGCGGCAATCCCATCGTGGGGTTGATCGCCTCCGGCCTCGGACTGACCGATGAGCAGGTGGACGCGCTGTTCGTTGACGCTGCGACGTATTGAGCCGGAGGAAGAATGGCAATTCAAATCTCTGGCGCAGCGTCGGAAACAGCGAAGCTCACGCCGCCAGTAGTTGCGCTCCTGACGGAGGCGACTGCGGATCAAATCATCGCGGTGCTGACGATCGCTTACCTGGTCATCCTGCTGGGCCACAAGCTGTGGAGCTGGCGCAACGAGCATGGCGACCGGCGAGAGAGGCGAAGTGGCAGGGATCGGCGGGGTGGGTCTGACCGCCGCAACCCGGAAGACCTGCAATGAGCGTCAAGGGACGGATTGCGGCCCTCGGTCTTGGCTCAGCCTTGGCGTTGGTCGGCTCGTTCGAGGGGCTGCGGCATGTCGCCTACCTCGACCCTGTGGCCGTGCCAACGGTTTGCTACGGCCACACGGCCGGCGTGGAGCTGGGCCAGACCTACACCACCGCGCAGTGCGAGGAGCTGCTGGGCGAGGAATTCTGGCAGGCGGTGATGACTGTTCACCGGTGCGTGCCGGTGCCGCTGGCGCCGCACGAGCTGGGGGCTTTCGCCTCGGCGGTCTACAACCTTGGCCCTCGGCTGGTCTGCGACACCGGATCCAGCACCGCGGCGCGGATGCTCAAGGCCGGCGACGTGGCGGGGGCCTGCAACCAGCTCCCCCGGTGGGACAAGGCGAGGGTAGGCGGTGTCCTGATGCCGCTGCCGGGCCTCACCCGTCGCCGGGAGGCTGAGCGCCGCATGTGCCTGGGGCAGGCGTGAACGACCTCGGGGCGACCCTGCTGGCCGTGCTGATGCTGGTGGTGGCGGTGCTGGCCGGCACTGTGGGCTACACGCTGGGCGCGGCCAACGCGCCGGTGCTCGAAGTGGTCCGATACGCCCCCGCCGTGCGCCAGCCTGATGCCTCCCTGATCGCCGAGCGCGTGCCAGACCCTGACCCGCCCCCGCCGCCTCACCGGCTGCCAGAGGGCGCCCAGGAGGTCCGCAGGGTGGCCACTACCGCCCGGCCGCATGAGGGCACCACCGACGTGCGCATCAACTGGTCGCTGATCCGCGACGGCGCCGGTGGCCAGCGCGTGGTCGTCAGCAGCCCCGATGCGTCGATCTTGGGTGCCGTCGACACCCCGATCCTCCCCGGCTTGCTGCCGGCACCGCCGCGGCTCTGGGCGGCCGGTGTCAGCTACGACCCGTTCAATGACCGGCCGGGGGCATGGGTGGAGCGCGACATTGGCCCACTGAGGGTCGGGGCCGACGTGCTCGCCGCCGAGCATGGGGGTGTCCGGGCGTTGGTTCGGGTGGGGTGGCGGTTCTGATTGCGATAGCTGCTGAAAACCTTCACAATATCTACAAGCGGGCCATTGATTTTATTGGGGGTTTTCGGCGCCCCGATATTCAGAAGATCAGACCTAAGTGCTTGATGATTCGAGCAATAGGTAGTGACTCTTAATCAGTAGGTTCCCAGTTCGAGTCTGGGGCAGCCCACCAAACGGTACGCACAGCCCGGCTCCCGCCGGGCTTTTCGTATCAGCCGCCGTACATGGATAGTAGGTAGAGGGGAACAATATGCTGCAGTCCATCCGTGACAGCCTCACCGGTTGGGTGGTGTGGTTCATCGTCGGGTTGATTTCCATCCCCTTCGTGTTTGTGGGGATCGAATCGTTTCGTACCGGCTCCAGCGACCCGGTGGTGGCCGAAGTGGGTGATGTCGAAATCACCCAGGGCCAGTTTCGCGCCGCCTACGACCAGCGGTATCAGCAACTGCGCGGCATGCTGGGCGAAAACTTCCGTGCTGACCTCTTCGATACGGCCCAGTTCAGGCAGAGCGTGCTTGATGACATGACCCGCGAAGCGGTGCTGCGTCAGTACGCCGAGAAAGGCGGGCTGCGTGCTTCCGACGCGGCGGTCATCGACTACATCACCACGATTCCGACCTTCCAGGTGGACGGGCGTTTTTCGTCGGACCTCTACCGCGAGGTATTGGCACGGCAGGGCTACACCCCCGACGGATTCGAAGCCCAATTGCGCAATGCTCTGGCGATCGAGCAGCTGCGGCTCGGCGTGCTCGAGTCTGGATTCGTCACTGACGAGATGGCCGAATACAGCTTCCGGCTGGCGCAGCAGCAGCGATCGCTCAGCTATATCGAGGTGCCGGTCGCCCGTTATCGCGCCGAAATCGGGGCGCAGCTGGAGGCCGGGGCCGTTGCCGATCGCTACGAGGAAACCAAGGGCCAGTATCGCGCCCCGGAGCGGGTCAAACTGGCCTACGTGGTGCTCGACCGCGAGGCGATGGCGTTGGCCGATGCGCCCGAAGAAGACGTGCTGAAGGTGCTCTACGACGCAGAGAAGGCCCGTTTCGTCAGCCCGGGCGAGCGCAAGGCCCGGCACATCCTGATCAACTTCGGCGAAGACAAGGACAAGGCCCGGAACAAGGCGGAGGCGCTCAAAGCCCAGCTCGACGGGGGCGCCGATTTTGACGCGCTCGCCAAGGCCGAGTCCGATGATGTCGGCAGCCGCGATGCCGGCGGTGACCTTGGCTGGATCAGCCGTGGGCAGATGGTGGAGGGCTTTGAAGAAGCCCTGTTCGCGCTCGAAACCGGCGAGATCAGCAAGCCGGTGGAAACCGAGTTCGGGTTCCATCTGATTCGTGCCGATGACATCAGGCCGGAGGTCACCCGCACCCTCGAGGATGCGGAAGTGCGCGAGGCGCTGGTGACCCTCTACCAGAATCGCGAGCGCGACCGCCGCTTTCAGGCCCAGCAGGAGCAGCTCGAACAGATCGCCTTCGAAAACCCCGGCAACCTTGACGCCGTGGCGACCGCGCTGTCGGTGGAGATTCAGGAAACCGACTGGTTCACCCGGGCCGGTGGTGAGGGCCTGGCGGCCGAACCACAGGTGATGACGGCGGCTTTCTCGCCCGAGGTGCTACAGGACGACGAAAACAGCACGCCGATCGCCCTGGCCGACGGCCGCCTGGTGGTGATCCGCAAGGCCGCCTACGAGCCATCGCGCCAAAAGCCGCTGGCCGAAGTGGAAGACGCTGTTCGCGACGATCTGATCAGCGCGCGTGCCGCGGCCAAGGCCGCCGAGGACGCTGCCGATCTGCTGGCCTCGGCCCGTAGCCGAGAGCGGTCGCTGGCCGATCTCGCGGCCGAGCGGGGGCTGACGGTTCGGGCCACCGGACCGGTGCAGCGCAATCAGGAAAGCGTGCCGACGCCGGTGCTGTCGGTGCTGTTCCGGTTGCCGCGCCCGGTCGATGATGCAACCCCCAGCCTGGGACTGGCGACCCTCGACAACGGCGATCGCGCGGTCGTTGCGCTGTCCGCCGTGAACGATCCCGAGGCCAACCCGGTGGTACTGGACGAGCAGCGCGGACAATTGGCCGAGCTGATCGCCGGTCTCGAGTTCAACGCCCTGCAGCGCATCATGCGGGACGAAGTGGGCGTCGAGACCCGGTTGCCGGACGAACTGCCTGCTGACGGCAGCGACGCTTTCAACTGATCGGCGTTCCGCGTTCGAGGCCGTCACCTGTATCCGGGTGGCGGCCTTTTTTCTGCCCGGCTGCTATCGTCGGCACATGAAACTTCACTGGCAAATCCTGATCGCTCTGGGCGCCGCCGCGCTGGCGGGCGCGCTGCTGGGCGATGTCGAAGCCTTTATCCGTGTCTGCGACATGGTCGGCACCATCTTTCTCAACGCACTGAAGATGCTGATCGTGCCGCTGATCGTGTCGGCCATGGTCTGCGCCATGCTGGGGATCGGCAGTGGCGATGCACTGGGGCGGCTGGGATGGCGCACGGCGCTCTATTTCATTGCCACCACCCTGGTCTCGGTGTTGACGGCACTGGTGATCATCAACCTGTTGCAGCCCGGCATCATCGACGGCCAGCCGGCCGGTGAGCGCCTCGGACTGTCGGCCGAGACCGGCGCGGTCCTGGAACGGGTCGAAGGTCGTGGCGGCTCTGACATTGCCGACATCTTCGTGCGGATCGTACCCGCCAATCTGTTCGACGCGGCCGTCAATGGCGACATGCTGGGGCTGATCTTCTTCGCCATCCTGTTCGGCTATTTCACCGCCCGACTGCCCGGTGCGCTGGGCGCGGTGCAACAGCAGTTCTGGCAGGGGCTGTACGAGGTGATGATCGCCATCACCGGCCTGATCATGAGATTGGCCCCGCTCGGCGTGTTCGCGCTGGTGACCGAAACCGTCGCACAGACCGGGTGGGGTGCGCTCAAGCCCTTGGCCTACTTCTTCTTCGCCGTGGTACTCGGGCTGGGGCTGCAGATCGCGCTGTGGCTACCGCTGTTGTTGCGGGCCTTCGGGCTTTCCCCGCGTGCCCACTACCGGGCCACGCTGCCGGCCCTGCTCACTGCATTTTCCACCAGCAGCTCAGCCGCGACACTGCCCGTCACCTTCGACCGGCTGCAGAATCATGCCGGGGTGTCGCCCCAGGTGGCCGGCTTCGTGCTGCCGCTGGGGGCCACGGTGAACATGAATGGCACCGCCCTCTACGAGTGCGCGGCCGCCCTGTTCATCGCCCAGGCGTACGGTCTTGAGCTCAGCTTCGTCACCCAGTTCACGGTGGTGGTGCTGGCCCTGCTGACGTCGATCGGGGTGGCGGGCATCCCCTCCGCCAGTCTGGTGGCGATTGCCGTCATCCTCACCGCCATCGGCTTGCCGCTCGAAGGGGTCGGGCTGATCCTCGCGGTCGACCGGGTGCTCGACATGTGTCGGACCGCCGTCAACGTCTTTGGCGATACTGTCGGTGCCGTGCTGATCGCACGGCTGCAGGGCGAACCGGTGCTCAATCACCGGCCGCCGACGCCACCCTAGCGGCTCAGGGGGTGTCGGGGAAGCTCATGCCCATGTTGTGATAGCCGGCATCGACGTAGAGGATCTCGCCGGTAATGCCGGCGGCCAGATCCGAGCTGAGGAAGGCGGCGGTGTTGCCGACATCCTCGATGGTGACATTGCGTTTCAGCGGGCTGGCCTGTGCCGCCCGCGCCAGCATCTCGCGAAAGCCGGAGATGCCAGCCGCCGCCAGGGTCTTGATCGGCCCGGCGGAGATGCCGTTGACGCGAATCCCCTCCTCACCGAGATCGGCCGCCATGAAGCGCACGTTGGCCTCCAGGCTCGCCTTGGCAGGCCCCATGACGTTGTACTTGGGGACCGCACGCACCGCGCCGAGGTAGGTCAGGGTCAGCAGTGAGGCCGGGCGCCCCTGCATCAGCGGCCGCGCCGCCTTGCCCAGCGCAGCGAACGAGTACGCCGAGATGTCATGGGCGATCTGGAACCCCTCGCGGGTGACGGCATCGAGGTAGCGACCCTGCAGCTGCTCGCGCGGTGCGAAGCCGATGGAGTGGATCAGGATGTCGAGGCCCCCCCACTGATGCTGCAGCTCCTGCATGACGTTGGCGATCTGGGCGTCATCGGTGACATCCAGCGGCAGCACGATGTTGCTGCCCTGGCTGGCTGCGAACGCCTCAACGCGGCTCTTCAGGCGGTCGCCCTGATAGCTGAAAGCCAGCTCCGCCCCCTCACGCTTGAACGCCTCGGCGATGCCGGTGGCGATGGAGCGGTCGCTGGCGACCCCCGTGATGAGCGCCTTTTTCCCCTGCAGGAAACCCATGGTAATCAACTCACTGTGGTGGTTATAGGAGGACGATGGGATAGTCTTTGACGTCGAACGGCGGCACGTTCTTGGGGCCGAAATTGATCAGCCCGATTCGCGCCATCACCCGTTGTTCGACGTCGGCATCGCCCAGCTCGCTGCGGACCAGTGTCAGCTTGCTCATCGAGCCGTCGGGCATCACCGTGAAGCTCACCACGATCTTGCCGCGCAGGTTGGGGTTGGTACGCAGTGCGCGGTTGATGATGGCGGTGATGGCGCCCTTGTTGCGGTCGAAGGCCAGCTGGATCTCTTCCAGCGTGCGGCCGGGAATGACCTTGTCACCGCCCTGGCCGGGCTGTGTCCGGTCTTCGCCAAAGCCCACCGGGCTCTCGATCACGGTGGTGTTGCGTTTGCCGAGACCGGTGCCGGCATCGGTACGACGGGTGTTCCCGACACCCTGGCCACTGATGCCGCCGGAGCCCTGGCGAGCCGAGTCGGCAATGTTGGCGGTGGTGCCGCTGCCGCTGCCACTACCGCCGGCCGTGCCGACCACCGACGAGGCGGAGGTCAGTGGCTGCGCCGCATCGATCCCCGTCAGGGTGTCGCTGCGCAGGGCATTGAGCTGATCGAAAACCTTGGCCTGTTCCTGTGCGCGTTGGCGTGCCGCGGCGGCTTCCCGTGCCCGCAGAACCGCGGGATCCGGCGTTGGCGCGGGGGCCGCCGTCGGCTGTGGCACGGCGGGCGCGGCCGGCTCGGGTTCGGGTTGGGTTTCAGCTTCAGCCGGTTCGGGTTCCACCGGGTCGGGCTCCGCCTCTTCGGCTGGTGCCGCTTCCTCGACTGTCTCGGCCACTTCCGCTTCCTCGCGGTCGTTGATCAGCTCGACGAACTGTTGGCCGGTGAGGGTGCCACCGCCGCGGGTCAGACCCACCAGGTCGAGGAAGGGCACGATCAGGGCGATCAGCAAAACCGGCAACGCGATCAGCAGCAGCAGGCGCTGAAAGCGGCGGTCGGCATCGTCGGCCAGCTCCCAGGTGAGCCATTGGATGGCCTGAGCGCTCATGGCGTGCCTCCACCCGGCTTGCTGACCACAGCCAGTGAGATCCGCGAGAACTTGGCATCGGTGCAGGTGGCCATGACCTTCTTGATCAGCTGGAAGGGGGTGTCCTTGTCCGCCATGATGTTGACGTCCCCGCGCGAGACCTGACCCGGCGTGCCGCCGACCACCGGCGCCAGCGGCGCCTGCAGCAGTTCCGCTTTCAGCGTCGGGATCACCGCGCTGTCGCCGCTGGTGGCTGTGTCCAGCGCACTGACGCGGCGGCCGTTCACCAGAATGGCGTCACGGGTGATCATCAACAGCACCTGCTCGGCCGGCTTGTCGGTACTCAGGGATTCGGGCAGCACCAGCTCCTTGGCATTCGGCAGCACTTCCACCTGTGAGGAGTTGACCAGCAGGAAGAACACCAGAATGGTGAAGATGTCCATCAACGACACCAGGTTCAACCCGGTGGTCTTGCGGCTGCGACTGAGCCGGCGGGAGATACGCTGACTGCGGATCGATGCGCTACGAATCATGGCGCCCCCTCGACCGGCGGCGCTTCGCCGACGGCGATCCGCGGGAACATGTCGACCTGAACACCGGCCTGGGCTGCCGGCAGGTAGTGCACGGCGTCCATGGCGTGGATCAGCACGTCGTAGGGGATACCAGGTTCCAGCAGCAGGCTGATGTTGTCTTCGGCCGGGCGGCGTTCCTTGATCTCGGCCAGCGCGGTGGTGACGGCCGAAAACTCGTAGAGGTCGCCGGTGCGCGGCCAGTGCTGCTGTACCCGGCCGCCATCCATCAGCGTGAGGCTGCCCTGACGCACCACCAGCTCCAGCCCGGGCACAGGGGGTTCCTCCGGCGTGGCCGCGCTGTTGTCGGGGAGGTTCAGCTGTTTGACCGCCAACTGGGTGAACACCGCCGTGATCAACAGGAACGGCACCAGCGCCACCATCAGATTCATGAAGGCGGTGATGTTGAGCTCCGCCACATCATTGCGGCGGGCGCGGCGCAAGCGTCCGATCATCAGGGTGCCTTAGTGCTTGAAGCCGAAGCTGTTGAGGAACTTGATCGCGGCCATTTCGACACTGTCGATCAGGTCGTTGGCGGTCGACTGCAGCACGGCGTGCATCAGCAGCAGCGGAATCGCCACGATCAGGCCGAAGGCGGTGGTGTTCATCGCCACCGAAATCGACGCCGACAGCAAGTCCGCTTTTTCCGCCGGATTGACATTGGCGACCGCGGTAAAGCCCTTGATCAGACCGATGATGGTGCCCAGCAGGCCCATCAGGGTGGCGATGTTGGCAAAGGTGGCGAGATAGTGGGTGCGCCGTTCCAGCAGCGGTGTTACTTCCATCAGCGACTCTTCCATCGCCATTTCCACTTCTGCCCGGGTGCCGGCTGTCTTGGAGCGCGACAAACCGTAGCCGAGCACACGGCCGATGGCGGTCTGCGAATCAGCTGCCAGCTGCTCGGCGCCCGCATGGTCGCCCTGGTTCAGCAGCGGCAGCATGCGGCCCCACAGCGCCCGGTTTTCCTTGCGCGCACGCTTGAGATAGAGCCAGCGCTCGGCGGCAATGGCCAGGCCGATGACCATGACGATCAGCAGCGGGTACATGAAGGGGCCGCCTTGCTGGAAGAAGCGAAGCACGGTGGTGAACACTTGCATGGGTGAAGTCCTCGGGGTGAAAAAGGCTCGGCCGGTGCCGAAGAAGAATCTGGATGTTCAGGGGATGAATCAGGGCGTGCCCACCGCGGGCACGTCCGGGGTGACGATATTGCGCGACTCCAGGGTGTCCGAGAGGGCGTTGTGGTACTCGATCTTGCGCACGAAAACCGGCTCGTCGATCGGCAGGATTTCGGAATGCACAAGGCGTACCGGGCGATCCATGTCGGCGCGGGCGGCACTGTTGCGCCAGGGCATGATGTACAGCCCGATCGGCGATTCACGGTCGCCGACGATCACCGTGCCGCTCTGGTCTGGGGCCACCATCGGTTCGACATCAGTGTCCGCGCCTGCAGTCGGCAGTGCCGGTTCGGCCGTCGCTGTCGCCGGCAGGTCGCCGCTGGTCGCCACGCCCGGGGCTTCGTCCTGTGCTGGCAGCGCAAGCGGCCAGACCAGGCCCAGGGTCAACAGTAGGGGCAGCGCTTTCATGGGGTTTCCTCGGCCGCGGCAGAGGCGTCTGTCGTCGTCGCCGCTGCAGCAGCCTGCGCCTGTTCGATCTCGGCGATCCACACCAGCACCCGCAGGTCATCGCCACCCTGCAGCTCGAGATAGCGGCGGTAGTGGTCCAGCGCCTCGTTACGCGCGCCGGGAACGTGGCTGTCGAGCAGTAGCCCGAGGTTGAGATGGGCCTCCGCGAACTCGGGGCGTGCCGTCAGCGCAGATTCATAGGCAGCACGGGCTGCCGGGTACTGCCCGGTTTCCCGCAACACCATGCCGAGCTGGTTGTAGGCCGTGGCGTTGTCCGGGTTCAGGCGCACGGCGGTCTCGAAGGCACGGCGGGCGTCAGCAGGTCGTTTGGCGCGCTGGTGCAGCAACCCCAGATTGGTCCAGGGGCCGGACTGCTCGGGTGCATCGACTGTCAGGGCCTCGAAGGCGGCCCGGGCTTCGTCGAGCTGGTTGCGGCGCATCAGGTCCACCGCATCGGCATAGCGCTCTTCGGGTGTTTTTTCGACCACCGGCTCCGGCGCCTCCACGGAGGTGTCCGGTTCGGGGCTGTCGTCCTTGCGATCCAGACCGGCACAGCCGGCCAGGACCAGCATCAGGCCGGGCAGCAACAGCCACCGCAGCAGATCAGTTGAACGGTTCATAGACGGTCTCTCCGCGCTCGACGCGGCCATACAGTGCAGGGGCGATGGTCACCAGCTGGCGGTAGCTGTTCTGAATCCACTCGTCATACAGGCCCTGCTGGATACGCCGGAGGTTGGCCTCGAAGGTTTCGATGGCGCGCTCCTCGAAGGGGAATGCCTGTTCCTCCAGTAACAGCTCGTACTGCTCCAGCGCCAGTGCGTCCAGGTTGCGCGGTCGCTCCGAGCCGATCAACGCCTTGGCAAAGCCCTGATACAGGCGACCCAGCTCGAAGGTGGCGGCGGTGGTGACCTCGGCAAAGCCGAACCCGGCTGCCTGGGTGAGCGACTGAATCGCCGCCTCCATTGACTGCCGTCGCGGCGGCAGTGAGTTCTCGATCGGCAGGGTCAGCGCCAGCTTGTCGGTATCGGTGGCCAGCATGCGACCGATCGCCAACGACGACTCGGCGGCCTTCAGGCGGGTGGCGTCGGTGCGCTCAGCGCCGGCGCCGGCATCGGCCGCCACGATCTGGCGCAGCCAGAACAGCTGACGCTCGCGGTTGCCGGCGGTTAGTGTCACCAGGCGGCTGCGGGCAGTCATCGCCCGGTCGACCGGGCGCGGCCAGGCGCTGACGTAGCGCTCGTAGGCCGCTGCCATCTCGCCATCGGCACCGGCTTCGTCGAACAGGGTGGCTGCGAGCCAGGCCGCATCCTGGCGGATGGCGGGGCTTTCGGTGGTGCGCTCGGCGATGCGGGCATAGACCTGTGCCGACTCGAAGGGCTGGTCGTTGTTCTGGTAGGCCACGGCGAGCTTCTTGTCGACATCCGGCAGCAGTTCATGCTGCGGATAGCGACCCCGGAATGCATTGAGCTCGCGGGCCGCCTCGGGCCAATCCTCGAGTTCGAACAGCATCGACGCGCCATCGTAGTCCGCAGTCGCCAGGATGCTGGCCTCGGGGGCGACCTCCTTCACCCGCAGGAAGTGGAACACCGCCTGGCGCAGGGCGCCATCGTCGCGAGCGCGTTCGCCCTGCTTGTACACCGCAGCGGCCAGCAGCTCGATGATCTCCGGGCGCTCCTCGGCCTTGGCGGTGACCAGTGCCAGCTCCTCGACGAAGGCTTTCTCGGCGTCGGCGTAGCGCTCCATCGCGAAGTGGCTGTTGGCGGTGACCCGCCAGCTGTTGCGCCGCAGCCGGTAGTCCACCGGCGGCGGGTAGTCGAGCACCCGGGCAGCCAGGGTGATGGCCTGGTCGTAGTCCTTCAGTTCGTAGAGGTCTTCAGCGGCGCGGGTCAGCACCGGCAGCAGCTGCCCGTGCCCCGGGTAGGTGTCGGCAAACCGGATCGACGCCGCGATGGCCTCGCGCAGGGCCGGTTCACGCACCTCGGCGGGTTGGGCGTCGGCATGGGCGTGATAAGCCAGCACCGAGGCGTGCGCCGCGTCGGCAGCCCGCACATGGCGCGGATAATCGTAGGCGGTACGGGCGTATTCCTTGGCCGCTTCCAGCAATTCCCCGCCGTTGAGCAGCGACTCCGCCAGCAGGAAGTTGATTTCGGCAATCTCGCCGTCGTTCGGATAGACCTCGAGAATGCGGCGGAAATAGCCCGCAGCGGTGAGGAAGTCAGCCCGGGCGACGGCCGCATCGGCCTCGGGGGCCTGCTGACCCTTGGCATAGAAATGCCGCGCCAGATCCGCCAGGTGAATCCGCAGCTCACCGAGCACCACATTGGTGGCCGGGTTGCCGGCCCAGTAGGCCGCCGCTGGGTCGTAGACCTCCGCATAGCGGGCCTTTTCGCGGACCACCAGGTCATTGAATCCGCCTGCGGCATAGGCGGTGATCACGCGGGACTGGAAGTCGGGCGCGGTGGCATGTTGCGGATGCCGCTCAATGAAGGCGGCAGCGGCTTCGGCGGCGTCGGTGTAGCGCTGGCGTTCCAGCAGCTGGTCCCCGAGGGCGACGTAGAGCAGCGGGAAGAAGCGCGGATCGCCCTCGCGGGCAAAGTATTCGTTGGCCGCCATGCCGCCGCCGAGGTTGGCGAACGACAGGCTGATCACGCGCAGGGCGTCGCGGGCATAGTCGGCCTGGGTGCCGGTGACACGGGCGAGCGCCAGCTTGGGTTCGAAGTATTCGGCTTCCGGCAGCACCCGTTCGAGGATGTCGACGAACACGTCGACCGCAGCGGCATAGTCGCCCTGCTTGTACCGCGACCAGCCGAACTTGTACTGGGCCGGCTCGAAGAACGGCGTGTCCGGGCCCATGCCGAGCACGATGCCGTATTCGGTTTCGGCTTCGGCATAGCGGCGCTCGAAGAACAGCAGCTCACCGCGGCGGAACCGGGCATCGCCGACCAATCGGGAATCGGGGTGCCGGGTTGTCAGCTCCGCCAGGGCATCGATTGCCGCCGGCGTTTCCCCGAGGTTCTGCAGCGCGCGCGCACGCTGGTAGTGGATGCGATCGTTGGCCGGGTCGTCCGGGTTGTCCTTCAACAGCTGTGAATACAGCTTCAGCGATTCGCGCAGGTCGCCTTCCACCGCCTCGGTATTGCCCTCGGCATCGGCCACCTGCACCTGCAGGTCGGCCAGCCGTCGCCGCGATTCGTCACGTGTTTCGTCGTCGGCACTCTGCAGTTCCAGCAACTTGCGATAGTTCTCGATCGCCTTGTTGGCATCGGCCGCAATCGGCTCCGAGCGGATGATCGGCAACACCTCTTCCAGCGGCGCTTTGCGCTTGCCGAGGGTCTCGCCGATATCGGGCGTCGGGTCGATCTTCGACGCCAGCGGGCTGACGCAGCCCGACAGCGCCAACGGGATCAGGGCCAGCGCGAGCCCGCGACGGGTCGGGGTGTTCATTGCAGTTCACCCTTCAGTTGGCGGTCGTACAGCCGGGCCAGCGCAAAACGGGCTTCCACCAGGTACTTCTCGATCATCTTCTGCTGGCCTTCCAGTTCCTTGCGGCTCATCTCGGTCAGCAGTTGTGACTGCTCATCGGCCGCCGCCTGCACCTGAATCCGCAGTACGCGCACATCTTCCAGCAGGCGCTGGCTGCGCTCATACGGGCCGTCAAAGCGGGTCGGCGCGGCCGCCGTACGCAGCCTCAGCGGCGGCATCGGCGCAGCCTCGGGTGCCGTCGTCATCTGCCCGGGGGCCTGCAGGCGGGGCGCCAGGGTCAGGTCCACGCGCAGGCCCTCCAACCGCGGCGGCAGCCGATCTTCGGTGGCGCGGGCGAACAGCACGGGCGGTGCAACCGGATCGCGGGGGTTCTCGCGATACTGGCGGCCCACCGCGGCCAGTCGCGAGCGCCAGCCCTCGAGATTGCGGGCGAGCAGCCGCAGATCACGGTAATTCTTGAGCGCCTCCTGGAACCGGTGCTCGGCCAGCAGGTCCTGCAGATAGTAGGTTTCCGGCGCGTCCGGCAGGTCTTTCAGGGCCCATTCACGCCCCGACTCGGCATTGACGTCGCGGCGGACGATGGTCTCCACCATGCGGCCACTGTCGATGGAGGTCATGGCAACCCGCATCCGGACGCGGTTCTTTTCGAGTTCCTCGACCGCCCGCTCGTAGTACTGCAGCGCCTGGGTGTGGGCGCCCAGCTTGTCGAGCGAATAGGGGATGGCCAGCCAGCCTTCCTGCACCGCCGGGTCGAGCGGATTGCGGCTGATCAGTTCGATCCAGGCCGCCAAGGCACGACGCAATCCTTCCTCCTCTTCTTCCGCCACCTTGACCAGTCGGAAATTGCGGAAGCCGGCGCGGTAGTAGACATCGCGTTCCAGAAAGCCGGGACGCAGCAGGCCGCCGATGGTGGAAAAGTTGGAAAAAGGATCTTCATCCTCGATATCCGCGGCCCGGCGCTGCCGTTCACCGCGGGGGCTCAGCTCGGCCCAGCCGAGGCCGAGCAGGGCGCGGTTGGAGAACGGCCCCTCAACGCGAATCCGCTGAAAAATGGATTTGGCCGAGCCGCCCAGCTTTTCCTCCAGGAAGTGCCAGCCCAGCGTCAGATTGGCCTTGTCCCGCAGCGCCTGCTCTTCCAGCGAGGTGATGGTCATCCGGCCGACCCGGTCGAGCTGGGCGCGGCCAAGGTCGGTTTCACCACTGTTGAGCAGCGCCACTCCGAGGTTGTAGCGGTTGTAGGCGGTGCCGAACGTGCTTTCATCCAGCTCGGTCAGGATCTCCACCGCCTCGGCATAACGACCCTGCGACAGCAGCACCTGTGACAACTGGTCCTGCCAGCGTGGCACCAGCCGCTGCGGCAGCTGATCGCGAACCGCGTAGAGCCGGTCGGTGGCCTCGGCGTGGCGGTCGCGCTGATAGTCGAACTCGGCCATGCGCAACTGCGCGTCAGCCCAGCGGGTGTTGTCCTCGCTGGTGGCGGCCAGCGCCCGGTAGATGCGGTCGGCATCGTCGCGCAGGGCGAACGCCAGCAGCGCGTCCGCCAGCTGCCACTGGTAGGTTTCCGACAGCCGTTCGGGCGCACGCTCGCCGGCCAGTGCCTGCAATTCCATGATCGCGCTCATGTAGCGCTTGTCGGCCGCCAGGGTCTGCGCCATCCGCAGGCGCGGGTCCTGGGCACTGCCGCTGACGTAGGCGGTCGGCGCCGCCGACACCCAGGCCGGTGCCAGCAGGGCGCCCAGCGCCAGCCACAGGCTGGAGCGCGCCATCCGCCCGCTCACGGTGCCACCGCCTTGAGGTCGCGCAACACCAGGGTGGGGCCATTGCTGCGGCGGGGGCGGGTCAGCATCAGCTCCACCTCGCCCTGGCTGAGGCCTTTTTCAAAGCTGGATTCGTAGAAGCCCTCAAACGGGGGTGACGGCTCGTCACCCTTGCCAACCGCATACGCCCCGCGCAGCCGGACCTGCAGTTGGTGGTTTCCGGGGTCGAGATTGGCGCGCGCCACCCGCAGCAGACCCCCACTGGTGAGCAGTGCGGTGGCTTCTTCGGTGCCCATCCGATAGGTGATGGCGGGGCGGTCGTCAATGGTGATCACGATCTCCTCGATCAGCAGCGGGCTGATATCGACGCCGAAATAGAAACTGGTACGGGTCGCGTCGGGGTACAGCAGGGCATCTTCGACCTGTTGCGCCTGGCTGTTCAGCAACAGGATTTCGTCACGTAGTTGCTGGACACTACGGTCCAGTTCGACGCGCTCGGGCGCTCCCGCCGACGCCAGAGGGGCGAGCAGCAGGGCGGACACAGCCGTGATGAGACCAGCGGATGACGCCTGGAACGCGAAGCGAACATTCATGTTTTAGCCGACTCGGGAAGCGATCCGAGTGTAACAAAGCCGCTGAACCCGCGGCGTCAGCCGATTGATCAGCGGGCGACCGGAACCGTCCGACCCCGCAGCCGAGAAAGCACGCCCATCACCCGTTGCGCCACCGAGGCCTCGGCACTGTCGCGTATCGGCTCGACCGCGTGGGCCTGGCGCAGGGCTGGGGCATCGCGCAGGGCCTGATGGTGGCGCAGCGCGCTGGCCAAACTCATGCCCAGCGGGCCCCGCCGCACCGGTTTCGGCAACAGACGATAGACCTGGCCCTGGTTGATCAGCCCGATGAACACCGAAACATCCTGAAATGGCGTCAGGACGATGCTGACGATGTCCGGGTGTTCGCGCTTCAGCAACTTCAGGAAGGCGCCGACGTTGCTGCCGGCCACCCGCAGCTCCGAGACGATCACCCCGATCGGATGGGCATCGATGAGCGGTAGCGCCTCGTCGATCGAACGGGCCCAATGGACGGTCACCGCCGGCAGAATCTCCCGTACCTCCTGCACCACCGTGACATCGTCCTCCACCACCAGTACCGCCGGCCCGATGGCCGCCCTCGGGGTCACCGGCAGCGCCGTGGCGGCCGGTGCGGTGCGCAGCGCGCGAGCGATGTCGGCGGCCTGTGCCACGGTGCTGCGCAGGTCCTCGGCATCCCAGGGCTTCTGCACGAAGCGGAAGATCTCGCCTTCGTTGACGCTCGCCACCACTGCATCCAGCTCGGAATAGCCGGTGAGCAGCACCCGCATGGTGTCGGGCGCCCGCAAACGGGCCTGGCGCAGCAAGGTCGCGCCGGTCATCAGCGGCATGCGCTGATCGGAGACGATCACGTCCGGCGGGCGTTCGTCGACCCAGCGCAGCGCCTCGCGGGCGTCGGTGGTCATGCGGATGTCGTAGCGGGCACGGAACAGCATGCCGAGGGAACGCAGGATGCGCTCCTCATCATCGACCAGAATCAGGGACGGTTTCGGGTTCATGCGGCAACGCGCTCCGACGGCGTGATGGTGGCGCGCCGGGGCAGGCTGAGCACGAAGCGGGTGCCGATGCCCGGCTTCGACGCCACCTGCAGACGGCCGCCATGGGCGTCGACGATCTGGAAGCTGATCGACAACCCGAGGCCAGTGCCCTGGCCGACCGGCTTGGTGGTGAAGAAGGGATCGAAAATCTTCTCGAGGTGCTCCGGGGCGATGCCCTTGCCGTTGTCCTGCACGCTGACATGCACCCAGTCCGGCTCGACCTCGGTCTTCAGCAACAGCTTGCCGCCCACCTCGGGCACTGCCTGGGCGGCATTGGTGATGAGGTTGAGCAGCACCTGGTTGATCTGCGACGGCGAGCAGCTCACCACCGGCGCATCGGCATAACGCTTGACGACCTCCAGCCGACCCTTGATCACGTTGTTGGCGATCATCAGGGTCTGGTCGAGACAGTCATTCAGTGACACCTCGGCCAGGCGCGACTGGTCCAGTCGCGAGAAATTGCGCAGGTTGACCACCAGGTCGCGGATCTGGTCGACGCCGAACAGGGTGTCGTCGAACAGTGCGCGGGCATCCTCCACCACGCCGCTGCCGGCGAGGTCGGCGGCCAGGGCCGACACCGTGCCGATCTGCGCGCCGAGATCGGTCTCGTCCACCCCCGGGTCGGCAAACATGCGCCCGAGGGCATCCATCTGCCGCACCGCGTCGGCCAGCTCGCCGAATACCCCCTGTACCATCTCGACGTTGTTGCGCACATAGCCCAGCGGCGTGTTGATCTCGTGGGCGACGCCGGCCACCATCTGCCCCAGCGAGGCCATCTTTTCGCTTTGCACCAGCGCCGCCTGCGATTGCTTGAGCTCGGTGAACGCCCGTGCCAGTTGCGCCGCGCTGGCGTCGGCGCGGGCGCGGATGGCGGCGAGCAGATCGAGCACCACCCCCATGCCGCGATAGCGTCCATCGGCGGTGATGGCGAAATCCTCGGTCAGCGGGGAGCCGATACGGGCGCTGACCTGTGCGGCGGCCTGCTCCAACGGCATGTCCAGCGGCACCATCAGCGGCTCGGTATTCATCAACGATGTCACCGGCCGGCTGCCGTACAGCTCGCGCCCGAAGCGCCGCAGGAACACGCCATTGAGTGCGTGACGGCTGAGGGTGCCGATCACCACCTCGTCGCGTACCACCGGCAGGCACAGCAGGCCCGCGTTCTCGCTGGCCAGCAGCCGCTCGGCGGCGGCGTCGATGGTCATCTCCGGGCGCAGCGGGGTCACCGCCATGCACAGCGCGGCGACGTCGTCAGCAGGAAGGGCGGCAGGGAGCGACATGCGCTCCGATTTATAAAGCCCTGCTATTGCTATCCCATGACGGTGCGGCAGGCGACACGGCCGCACATGATCTGCAAATGAGAATCGTTGCTAATTACGAGCCATCGGATTAGGCTGTTCCTGCCAGCACCCGCAAGCCCCTCCACATCCGCCCGATCCGGAGTTCCCGCATGGAATGGTTTGCCTTCATCGTGATTGACCTCGCCCTCACTGGCGCCCTCGCCTGGGGCCTCGACCGGGCCACGCCCGACCCGCGCCGGCCAGCAGCAGCACCCACAGGCTCAGCAGACCCAGGCCACCCCCGCCATCGGTAATCGACGGCAGCCCCTGCTCCTTGGCCGCCAGGCAGGCGGCACGCACGTCGCCGTTGGTGGCGCTGCCACCCTCCCGCAGCGGAAAGTCGCGTGCCGAGCGGAAGTGGAAGCTGTAGCGCTCGCACCAGTCGGCATCGGCCAGTAGCCGGGCATCGGCATCGGCATGGCCGGGCTCACCCGACCGCTTCAGCCAGCGGTCCATCCAGGCCAGCGAGTAGTGTTCGGCCATCGGCTGGCCCCAGCCGCCGGCGCAGGACCCGCTGCTGAGGTCGGCACACCACGAGCTGGAGGGAAACACCGGAATCTGGCTCCACTCGAAGTGGGTGCTGCCCTGGATGGTGAACTGCGATACCGGAACGCCCGCCGCCTGATAGGCCTTGAAAGCGTTGAGGTGCTCATCCGGGTCGGGCGGCGTGAGGAAGGCGACGCCGCCGATGCCGTATTCGCTGGTTTGGCCCATGGCCGGCACCCGCGGGGGGAAGTCGGGGTCGGCACGCAGGCTGTCCCAGGCCACGATCACGTCCACCGGATTGCTGCCGTCGGCCGCCGGAAACTGGAAGCGATCACCCGGATAGCCGGCCACCGTAGAGACGCCCGAGGCCCCCAGTGAATGCCCTGCCAAGCCGAGGCGCGTGGGATCGATGCGGTCGTGGAACGGGTTATGTGCCGCCACCGCAGTCGGGTAGGTGCCGGCGCACTGCAGGTTCTGGCCGTAGGGCAGGGTCGGGGACGAGCGGAAGAAATCCACCGCGTCGACCAGGCCATCGAAGAACACCGCGGAATTGATGTTGCTGCCCTGTTCGAACGTGGGCGTCTGCTGATCCGAACGTCCCTGGCCGCGCGGGTCGAAGGTAAGCACCACATAACCGGCGCGCACCAGCGCCTGCGCAAACCACCAGTACAGCGGTTCCGGTGCCTGGATCGAGCCGTTCTCGATCACCACCCCCGGCAGACGACCGGGGGCGCCCCGTGGCGCCCACACCCGGCCGGAGATGCGGGCGCAGCCGGCGTCATAGAACACCACCGGCGACACATCGGCTTCCTCGCCATAGAAGGTGGTGCCGTTCGGCCCCGGCACATGCGGATAGCGGGTGGGGTCGCCGCTGCAGGGCTGCGACCAGGACGTACACAGCGGCGTCAGCGGCGTATTCAGATTCGGCGTGATCAGCCCCTGCGGGTCGGCCAGCAGGTCATCCACCAGTGCCTGCAGCAATGCCGGGGACAGCGGCAGCGACAGCAGCGTCTCCACCGGCGTGACGCCGGCGATCAGCCAGCTCGGGTCTTCCAGGTTGCGCGCCAGCAGGCTGGCGATGTTGAGCGTGCTGGTGCCCTGCCACACCGCCAGAAAGCCGGGGGTGGTGACCTGTTCCAGTGGTGCTTCCAGCGTGCGCGCGTAGTTGGCCGCCTCGCGCTCGAACCACGCGGCGGTGTTGGGCGCCGGGCCCTCGGGGACGGCCAGGGCCGACGTCGTCAGCAACAGGCCTGTCAGGGCCAGGGAATATCGAAACATGGGGCGCTCCTCACCGGTTGTGCGCGCCACTCTGGGGTGGCGATCTGGCTCGATGCTAGCCGCAGACGGCCGGCTGCAACCGGCGATAGGGCGGATTTACGGCCCTACACCATCTTCAGGGCCAGCCACGGTGCCAAGTTGAACAGCATCACCCCGATCTTGAACGTCGCCATGCCACGGTAGTGAATCGCGTCGAACTCGGTCGGCGTCAGCCGGAACCAGCGGCCGTGCAGCCGATGGATGGCATCGCCAAAGCCGACGATGGCGCCGAACCAGACCAGTAGCAGCCCATAGTTGACGGCCATGCAGGCCAACAGGAAATCGGAAAGCGTTTCGAGGGTCATGGTGACGGGGCTCCGGGGATCTCAGTGGCGGCGGGACAGCAGGATGGTGTCGTCCGCCACCCGCTCGGCAAGGACCGGCCACTCGCTTTGCAGCACGCGCAGCATGGTCTGATAGTCGCCGGCGTGGAAGCGACCGCTGAGGGTCAGCGCCGACATGGCATCGTCGTCGATCCGCACCTTGGTATCGCTGTGGCGGTTCATCTCCGCCACCAGTCGGTCCAGCCGCCAGCCCTTGAACACCAGATCGCCGCGTGGCCACGCCTCGGCGACCTCCAGGTCGGCGGATGCCTTTGGCACCCGGGGCTGGGGTGCCAGCGCGTATCGAACCTGCTCGCCGGCCAACAGCGTTTCCTCCCGACGACCCAGCAAGCCGGTCACGGCCACCGCCACCTTGCCTTCCAACAGGGTCACGGTGACATCCTGCGGGTCGACCCGGACCTGGAACGAGGTGCCCAGCGCTCGCACCGTTCCGTTCTCGGCGCGGACCTCGAAGGGCCGACCGGCATCGGGCTGCACATCGAACTGCGCCTGACCACGTACCAGCACCAGGCCCCGGACCGCGTCGCTGTAGCGGACCCGCAACACCGTCTGTGCATCCAGCAGCACCGTGGAGCCGTCGGGCAGGGTCATCCGCTGGACCTCGCCGGTGGCCGTGGCCACGCGCTCACCCAGCGGTAGCGGCACCCAGGGTTGCAGCAGCCCCACCGCCACTGCCACCAGCAGCGCCGCCGCCGCCGCCAGGGGCACCCGCCATCGACGTCGGCGCGATACCGTCACCGGCGGCCCGATCAGGGCATCGATATCCGGCAGCGCTGCCAGCCCGGTCGACTGTTGCCACAGGGCTTCCAGATCGCGATAGGCCGCCGCATGGTCCGGGTGCGCCGCGCGCCAGCGCTCGAAAGCCTGCCGTTCCAGCGCGGTGCAGTCCTCCGACAGCAGCCGCGCCATCCAGGCTTCGGCCGTGGTTGGCAGTGCCTCACCATGGGACGTGTGGGAAGCGGACGAGTGCATCATCCTTCCAGTCTCCGCTGCCGCGCTTCGCGCAGGTCGGTGAAGGCGCGCGCCATGTGCTGTTCCACCGTCTTGCGGGAAATACCGCAATAGGTGGCGATCTCCGCGTAGCTCAGGCCGCGCAGGCGGTGCAGCAGATACACCTGCCGACATTTGGGGGGAAGTCGCATGATCACCTTGTGGATCATCGCCAGCTCCTGCTGTTGCGAGACCAGTTGTTCCTGTGGCGGCTCGTCGGACACCAGCTCCTCGCTGTCCAACGGCACCAGCCCCGTACCCTGACGGGTCGCCGACATGCGCGCCTGATCGTGTGCCACGTTGATGGCGATGCGGAACAGCAGCGGCTTCCACGCCGACGGCGGCTGCGCCTCCGCATAGCGCATCAGGCGGATGAAACTTTCCTGCGTCGCATCCTGCGCATCGGCTTCACACGGCACGCGGCTGCGAAGGAAGTTGAGCACCGCCACCCGGTGTTCCTGCAGGAACAGCTCGAAGCTGCGACGCTCTTCGCCGCCCGCCAGCCGCCCTGCCGCGATATCCGAACCATTGCCCACCGTGTCGCCTCTCCTCCGCCATCCTGTGCGGCACGCAGGCCATAAAGCGCCCACGCCGTACCCTCATTTTGGCAAAGGGTACGCCCGATCCGGCGCCGAAGTCACGGCCTTTTCCAACGGTGAAAATCGACTAAGGGTGGTGGGTTGGCTGAGCCGTTATAGCCGATTCGGCCGGCAAAATTTCGTTGCTCGTTGCTCGTTGCTCGTTGCTCGGCGACTGTCACCCGTCTGCCAACGGAAAAGAAAGCAGGATCTCGCAGGGGCGCGGAGCCCGCGGAGAGAAGCAAAAGGCATAAAAAGCTGTTGCTGTTGCTTCTACTCGCCACTCAGCACTCTGCTTGCTGCCTGGGGGGCGTGACATCGTAACGGCCGACTTGTACTGTAAATCACCATGAACGCTCTGCTGACAAACCACGAGCAAGACATCATCGCGCTGTGCCGCGAGTTTCACGTTGGGCGTCTGGACGTATTCGGTTCGGTATTGCGGGAAGATTTCGGGCCAGATAGCGACATTGACGTTGTCGCCGAGTTCGGGCCTGTGGCCACGGGAGGCCTGGCGCGCCAATATTTCGGCTTCAAGCAAGGCATGGAGCAACTGTTGGGCCGCCCCGTCGACGTGATTGAGCTGTCGGCAATGCAAGACTCCCGCCTCAAACGCCTCATCGAGAAGAGCCGCGTAAACGTTTATGCAGCGTCAACCTGACGTTTACATTGAGTTGGCGCTCCAGGCGTTGCGCCGACTTCCGCGTTTTCTGCAGGGCTACGACCTGCAGACGTATCTGGACGATGAACTGCGGCAGTCCGCAGTGGAGCGAAAGCTCGAAATCGCCGGCGATGCGCTAGGCCAACTCAGAAAGCACGCTCCCGAACTATTTAGCCAGATTCCTGATGGCGACCTCATCGTGGCGTTCAGAAACGTACTGGCCCACGGTTATGCGGCCCTCGATCATCGTCGAGTATACGAAGCGGCGACGACCAAGGCGCCCGAGTTGATGACGGTGCTTGAGCAGCTTCTCCGAGACCTCCCCGAAGGGTAACGATCTGTCGTTGCTCGTTGCTCGTTGCTCGGCGGCCGTCTGCCAACGGAAAAGCAGGGATCTCGCAGAGACGCGGAGAGAAGCAAAAGGCATAAAAATGGCTGTTGCTGCTTCTCAGCACTGTCTTGACGCTACTTTGGGCCAGACGTAGGCTGGCGCCATGAGCGAAGCAGTTTCAACCGTCGAGATCGATGCAGAAGTCAGCGCGGCGCTGGTGCGGTTGAGTGGTGTCCTGCATCGTCCCGTACAACAGTTGGCCAGTGAGGCGGTGAAGGCCTACCTTGTCCGCCGTGAAATTGCGCTGGCGCCCATTTCGGCCGCCGACCTTTCTACGCTTGAGGCCTATCGGCAATCCGATCCGGACTTTGAGCATGCCATCGCTGCTTTCGTCGACGCTGAAGCGACCTTTGCAGATCCGATCGAAGGGCAGCGTACCGTAGCAAAAGAAGGTCCGGTCCAAGCCGAGATTCACAAGCTGTTGAATGGCTGACTGGGACGCCGACAGCCCCCAACTGCGTGAAAACCTGTCTGCGGTGCTGCGCCGGATTCGCGAAGACGCCCGGCTGCGCAAGCCACTATCCATCGAGTCCGTACGTCAGTGGCACGTAGACGTCATGTACGGCTAGACCTGCCTGCCCCGACCTTGGCTGGCCGCTTTCGTGGTGAGCCTGGACTTGAGGGGATCGAAGTTCGTGTCGGACAGCACGGTGGTGTTGCCGCTACAGACGTCGCTGCGGCCCTGTCTCGATTCGAACAAACCCTGCAACTTGTCATAGCCCGCCTCGACACCCTGTTGCCGCAGAACGCAGCGCCGACGCCCGATATGCTTGCTGCTGTTCTCGAAGTCTGTGCCTGGGCGCATGCGGAATGGGTACGTATCCACCCGTTTGCCAACGGCAACGGTCGCTCGGCGCGTCTTTGGGCCAATGGCATTGCGATGCGTTACAACCTGCCCCCCTTTGTCCGGCTGCGCCCGAGGCCGGATGCTGGATACGCTGCGGCTGGCGCGCAAGCCATGCGTGGGAACTGGCAACCAACCGTTACTGTATTCCGGCGACTTTTCCGCAGATTCGTCGCCGCATTGTCGGAACGATCCTGAGGCAGGGGATCCGCAAGCAGGCTAACGGATCGGGTCGTGGTGGCAGCATTTGGTCGCGGAGAGAAGCAAAAGGCATAAAAAGCTGTTGCTGTTGCTTCTACTCGTCACTCATCACCGGCCACGCAGTACGACGCTTTACGCGGCCTGTATGGGCTCATGCCGCAACACCAGGAACTGCTGCTTCCGCAACGCCACCTCGGCATATGCACGGCCCTGGGTGTCAGCGAACTCGACCTCGTAGGCACCCTCAAGCGCTTCGACGATCGTACCCACCTGACCGTGTACCAGGCCATGTTCCGGCAGGTCCTCAAGGAGGGCGACGCTATCCAGCATGTGGGGTTCGTCCTTTCCGTTCGGTAGCTTCACTTTGACGGCCATGAATATTTGCCTGTAAGAATATCTTCGCAGTTGAATACCTACCTTGAAGTAGGCATTCCTCGTTGCTCGTTGCTCGTTGCTCGTTGCTCGTTGCTCGTTGCTCGTTGCCCGTTGCCCGTTGCTGTTGCTTCTACGACCCCCGATTCTCGATTCTCGATTCCCGGCGCCCCAGGCGCCCCGGCGCCAAATCCGACTAAGGGTGCCACCCCCGTCCATCCGTTATAGCTGCACAACGGCCAAACGGGAGTGCCCTACGGGGCCTTGGCCAAGAGTGCTAAGGAAGGAGAAACGCCAATGAGTCGAACGCCACGCCGGCAACCGGCGCGCCGCGCCCTATGGGCCATCATTGCAGGCATCGGGTGGGCGGTCAGCCCCGTTGTCATGGCACAGGATGGCGCAATGGAAGCGGACGCCACCGCCTTCACCCTGTCGCAGACGCAGGCCTACCAGATCGACGCCGGCAGTGATCTCGGCAGCGCACTGGATGCGGTCGCCAGCCTCAACGACCTGCAGATCGCCTATTCCAGTGATCTTGTCGACGGCCGCACCGCACCCGCGCTGCAGGGCGAGTACACCTTGCAGCAGGCGCTGGATGCACTCCTCGCCGGCTCCGGCCTGGAAGCCGCCATGGTCGGCGACAACGCCCTCGTGGTGCGTCGCATCGCACCGCCCCCCACCACCCAAAGCGCGCCCGCGCCGACCGATGTCGCCAGTGCCCGCCGCGCGGGCGTGGAGGAAATCATCGTCACCGGCCAGAAGAAGGCCGAGCGGCTGCAGGATGTGCCGATTGCCATCAGCGCCTTCTCCATGGAACAGCTCGATGCGCAGAAAATTGAAGGCGGTTTCGATCTGCTGAAAGGCGTGCCCAACGTCACCTTCAGCAAAACCAACTTCACCGGCTACAACTTCCAGATTCGCGGTATCGGCACCCAGGCGGTGTCGGCCACCACCGATCCCGGTGTCGCGGTGAGCATGAACAACACCACGCTGATCGTGAACCGCCTGTTCGAGCAGGAGTATCTCGACATCGAGCGGGTGGAAGTGCTGCGCGGCCCCCAGGGCACCCTGTTCGGGCGCAACGCCACCTCGGGTGTGATCAACGTCATCACCAACAAGCCGGAAATGGGCGTCTGGGCCGCCGATCTGAAAATGGAAATCGGCAACTACCAGGCGCAGCGCCTGCGCGGCCATGTCAACGTGCCCATCGGCGATGAAGTGGCGGTGCGCGCCGCCTACGCCCTCACCAAGCGCGATGGCTTTGGCTTCAACGAATTTGACGGCAGCGATGTCGACAACCGCGATCTCTGGACCGGCCGTCTGTCCCTGGGCTGGCAGCCCAGCGACCGCTTTCGCGCCAACCTGATCTGGGAGCGCTTCGAGGAGGACGACGAGCGCGTCCGCACCTCCAAGCAGCTGTGTCACTACGACCCTGGCCCGGTGGACATCGACTTTACCGGCTTCAACCCCTTCTTCCTGGCCGCCTTCTCCCAGGGCTGTGCCGCCGGCTCGCTGTATGACCGCGGCGAGCCCGGGCTGGAGCCCGATGATCCGGCCGGTGCCGCCCATGGCGCTTACGGCACCCCCAACGGCGCCTCGCTGCCCTTCGTCAGTGGCCTGTTTATCGGCCCGCTGTTCGGTGGGACGCTGTTCAACAGCTTCTCACTGGGCGGTAATCCCTATGTGCCCCCCAACAACTTTGTCTGGCCGGGCACCGTGCCGGAATGGGCGGGCGAAGCGCCTTGCGCCGCGGAGGCACAGTTTGAATTCGTCACGCCAATCAATCTCTGCAACCCCGATCCCTATCGCCTGCGCGGGCAGTCGCGGGATCTGCGCACCATCTCCTCGGCATTGAAGCCGGTCTACCAGGCGCGTGCCGATGTGGTGGAGTTCAGCTTTGATTTCGACTGGACCGATGCGCTGCTGTTCTCCTCACAAACCGTCTATGTCGAGGACGAGCTGTTCACCACCCAGGACTACAACCGCTTCCAGTCCTTCCCCATCTTCAACGATGCCAACAACGCCTGTGGTGCCAACCCGCCGTTCCCGGGGTTTCCGCTGTTGTTCGTTGACTGCAGCGCCGAGGCGCGCGGCGGGTATCCGGGTGCCTCGGTGCTGGCCGGCGGCGAGTTCTGTGATCCGCAGTTGGGCTGCTCCAATCTGCTGATCGCCCAGGACATCTCGCAAAGCACCAGCACCCAGTACAACCAGGAGTTTCGCCTGGTGTCGAGCTTCTCGGGTGACTGGAACTTCAGCCTTGGCGCCAATTTCACCCGCTTCAAAACCAAGAACGACTATTTCGTCTTTGCCAACGCACTGACCCTGCTCAGCCACTTCTTTCCCTTCAATTACGACAGTCATCAGCCGCCCGCCAGCGGGTGCAATTTCGACGGCACGCGCTGTATTTCGGTGGACCCCAAGCCGCTGCAGGAAGTGGCACGCAACCCGGAGGGCCACAACTTCTTCCTCAGCGCCAACCCCTATGAGCTGACCTCCAGCGGCCTGTTCGGCGAGGCCTACTGGCAGGCCACCGACACCGTCAAGGTGACCGCCGGCCTGCGCATGACCTGGGACCGCAAGGTCTTCACCCCGCTGCCCAGCCAGCTGCTGCTGTTCGATTATCGCGAGCTGGCGGTCATCAAGGAGGGCGATGGCCCCGAGGCCTGCCTGCAAACGGGAAGTGCCGACGCCGCCCTGTGCCGGGTGGCCGGCAATGCGCCGGGCGGTATTGGCTTTGTGGCAAGCCCGGACATCGTCCAGGAGTGGCGCGAACCCACCGGTCGCATCGTGGTGGACTGGAAGCCCTTCCTCTCATTCACTGACGAGACCCTGGTGTACGCCTCCTACTCGCGCGGCTACAAGGGCGGTGGCGCCAACCCGCCCACCATCGCGCCACCGGCCGGCCTGTTCAATCAATTGAACAGCGGCGGCGTGGTGGCACCGCTGGTGTTCCAGCCCGAGTACGTCAACGCCTTTGAGCTGGGCACCAAGAACATGCTGTTCGGTGGCGGGCTCATCCTCAACGCCGCGGCCTTCTTCTATGACTACACCGGCTACCAGGTCTCCAAGATTGTTGACCGCTCGGCCGCCAACGAGAACTTCGATGCCCAGGTCTGGGGCCTGGAGCTGGAGTCCGTCGTCGCACCCTCGGTGAACCTGCAGTTCAACGCCGCCATCGGCTTTCTGCAGACCCGCATCGCCGACGGCGAGCAGTCATTGGATTTGATGGACCGCACCGACGGCGGCAACCGCAGCTTCAGCTTCGATGAGCCGCTCACCATCGAGTACACCAATGACGACGGCGACCGGGTGATCGACAGCTACACCACCATCGACGAGTGGCTGGTGGCCAAGCCCTTTGTCACCAACAGCTCCAACTGTGTGGTGCCGAAAATCATTGTCGAGCACATCGCCGCCGTGGTCGATCCGGTTCAGTCCGGTGGCCTGTTGTCGCTGTGCCCCGGGGGCGGACCCACCGGGCAAGGACTGGGGCCGGACGGACTCGATCAGTATGGACCCAACAATGCCCGCACCATTATCCGTTACGACTACCGCACCATGGCGCCCAACAGCGCCCAGGGCTTCGTCAAGGACCTGGGCGGTAACGAGCTGCCCAATGCCCCGCAGTTCACGGTGGCCCTGGGCGCGCAGTACAGCTTTGACATCGTCCGTGACTGGCGCGCCACCGCGCGGGTGGACCACTACTGGCAGGACGAGTCCTATGCCCGGGTCTACAACACCGAGTACGACCGCCTGCGCGCCTGGACCAATACCAACTTCTCGTTCTGGGTCAGCAGTGACCGCATCGGGCTGACGCTGGAGGGCTATGTCAAAAACGCCTTTGATGAATCCCCCATCACCGGCACCTTCCTCAACTCCGACGACAGTGGTTTGACCACCAATGTGTTCACGCTCGACCCGCGCCTGGTCGGCCTCAGCATCCGCAAGGAGTTCTGACATGCGCGTCCATCCTTACAACATCCATGCGAGCCGCGGTAACCATCCGGATCAGGGAGTGCAGATCATGAGGGGAATGCTGACCAGGGGCGCCTGTGCCACCGGGCTGCTGCTGAGTGCCGGGGTCGGGCTGATCACCGCCCCGGCACCGGCCCATGCCGACGACGAATGCGGCCCCGGCCCCATCGTCACCTGCCCCGCCGGCGGCAACTTCACCGCCACCGGCGTCACCTACAACACAAGCGTCGATTTCAGTCTGACCACGGTGCCCAACAGTGCAACGGTTGGCCTCAATGTCGGCAGCCAGGGACTCAACGTGACGGCCACGGGCGCGGCCAACCTGGACATCGACATGTCGCGCGGCCGCGTCTCGGGCAGCGGTGGCGTCAACCTGCAGACCCAGTCTGGTGACATTGCGGTATCGCTGCGAACGCTGAGCGTCGGAAATCCCTTGAGCATCGACTCCGGGAGTGGCGACATCGTGATCACATTCGCTGCAGAGGTGGTGCCGTCTGGCGTTGCCCCGGGAGCGACCCTGCAGGCCGAGGCCATGAATCTGGCGGGCAATGGTCTGATCTTGGACCTCGCGAGTACCCAGCTGCCAATCGGTCCCAATGACTCCAGTTACTTCTCCAGTAATCCCGCGCTGGTTGGGACGGTCGATTTCTCGGGCATCACTGGCCGCGACACGGTGGTGATTCGCGCCGGCAACCGTTGGCAGGCCACGGGCAACAGTGTCATGTCCGGCGGCGACAGCCTGGTACGCATCGACGCGGGGGGCTTTCTGCACACCCAGTTGACGGTGGGTGGCACTGGTGCCTTCCCTTCAATCGCGGTGGACGCGCCCGACCTCATCGATTTTGGCGGCGGCCAGAACCGGATCGACAATGACGGGACGATCGTCGTTGGCGCCTCGCAGTATCCGGGCGGAGCCTTGCTGATTGAGGAAGTCCAGGTCCGTCGGGAAGGGGAGCTTCGCCTGGTGAATCTCGACGTCCTCCACAACGCCGGCGATATCTATCTGGGGCGGTTCAGTTTGGCCAGTAATACGGGTCTGGCGCCCACCACCGACTTCTGGCCGGACGACATCCTCACCCTGGAAGGCGCCACCTTCAACGGCCTGGCGGGCAGCCGCCTGTTCGTCGATGTCAACCTCAACTCGACCACGGGACAGGCCGGTTGCGATGCCAGCCTGCGCGACCCCGACAGCGGCGACCTGCCGGCGGCCGACTGTGTGAACATCAAGGGCGGTGCCACCGAGGGGCGGACCACGGTGGTCATCAACGACCTGGTGCCGGGTGATCGCGGGGCCTATATCCCCGACGGCATCACCCTGGTGGATGTCGCCGGCGGCGTCAGCGCGCCCGGGCACTTCGTCATCGACCCGAGCTCCAGCAGCTATTCGTCTTCCAACGGCGGCGTCGTCGACAAGGGGATGTTCTTCTTTCCGCTGACTTACGATGCCGACACCCAGCAGCACCGGCTCTACGGCCTGCCCAGCCAGTCCGCCCACCAGCTGCCCTTGCTGGGCCATGCCGCGCAGTCGCTGTGGCGGGACACCAGCCGCACGCCGTTGCAGCGGCAGAGCGACATCCGGGAAGCCTTGTCGGCGGGTGGGGCGATGGAGGGCAATGCCTGGGCCCACAGCAGCCGCGTCAATGCCGACCGCGAGGCCCTCGGCCGCGAAGTGGCCGGCAGCAGCACCTATGACTTCGTCAACGACCACGAACTGGAGCTGACTTCCATCCTGCTGGGACGCGACTTCGTGCTCGGCGCCGACGGCGACCGTGCCTGGATGGTGGGCGGCATGATCGGCTACGGCAGTGCCGACCTGGCGTTTGAGGCCTCGCCCAACGCCGCCAATCTGGAGGGCATGGTGGTGGGGGCCTACGGCGGCTATGTGCAGGGCGGCTTCTTCATCGATGCCCTGGTCAACGCCCACTTCCTTGAGGCCGACATCGACATCCCGGCGCTGGGCTTCGATACCGTGGGCGGCTTCGTCAGCGGTGAGGTGCAGTCCCTGGGGGTGGACCTCAACGCCGGCTGGCGCGGCTGGCAGGCCGGCCCGGTTGTCATTGAGCCGCTGGCGGGCCTCAGCTGGGTCTCCGTGGCCATCGATGACATGCGCGTGGCGCCCCAGGACCCCGACCCCAACCGCCAGGGCATCGACCTGCGCTACGAGGACCCGGTGAGCCTGCGCGGCAGCCTCGGCGCACGGCTGGCCGCCGAAGGCCTGGCCGTCATCGTCCCGCGGATGGATCTGGGCCTGACGGTGCGCTACGTCGAAGAGTTCGACGGCGAATCGCGGCTGGCGATGGACAACATCGGCCCGCTGTCGCCTACCGTCAGCAACACCCTGGACGGCGGCTTCGTCGATGTCGACGGCAGCGTGGTGCTGTCCGACCTGCCGGGCAACGTGGCCGCCATCCTGTCGGTCTCCGGCAGCTTCGGCGACGACTACAGCAGCCTCGGCGGCTCGGCCGGGTTCCGGTATCGCTGGTGAGTACGAGACAGTGCCGAGTGATGAGTGCCAAGTGCACACCGGAGTGCTGAGTGATGAGGGTCGAGTGCACAAGAGAGTGCTGAGTTCTGAGTGCCGAGTGCCGAGTAGAAGCCACAGCCACTCTCAGTACGCATCACGCGGCACTCGGCACTCCGCCGTTTGTCATTGCGAGCCTGCGCAGCAGGCGCGGCAATCTCGTCCGGGGAGCGTTGTGCCGCGACCACGAGATCGCCACGGGGCTGCGCCCCTCGCGATGACAGAGGAAAGGACTGTGCCGCTCGCGATGACAGAGGGAAGGACTGTGCCGCTCGCGATGACAGAGGGAAGGACTGTGCCGCTCGCGATGACAGAGGGAAGGACTGCGCCCCTTGCGATGACAATGAAGCGGGCATCGGCTATCGAGGCCACCTATCGTCTGCACCGCGATGCCGTTATCCACATGCTGCAACGCCGCGTCGGCAACCCGGAAGACGCGGCCGATCTGGCGCAGGAAGCCTTCCTTCGGTTGCTGCGCTACGAAGGCCATAGCCCGGAGTCGTTACGCTTTCTGCTGTTCCGGGTGGCGATGAACCTGGCGGCCAGTCACCTGCGACAGCAGGCGATGCGGCCGATGGTGGATCTCGATGACGTCGACCTCATCGCGGACCATGACGATGAACCGGATGCGGTGCTGGCCGACAGCGAGCGCATCGAATGCTTCCTCGGTGCCGTGCAGTCACTCCCGGACCGACCGCGGCAGATGTTCGTGCTGCGGCGCCTGGAGGGCAAGGGCACGCGCGAGGTGGCGGACGAGGTGGGGCTGTCGACGCGGATGGTGGAGCAGCACCTGACCAAGGCACATGCCTTGCTCAAGGCGCGGGTGGCGGCGGCTTAGACGGTCGCTCTGCGCTCAACACTGCGGGGCTCGTGCGGCTCGGGTTATATTAGTCCGCACATTAGTCCACATGAGCTGCGACATGTCCGAGACCGTCAACGTTCACGATGCCAAAACCCACTTCTCCCGCTTGCTGGAGCAGGCGCATGCGGGCAAGGAGATCATCCTCTCCAAGGCGGGGAAGCCCTATGCGCGGCTCGTACCGCTTGCGGAGGCGCCAGGTGTTCGCCAGCCGGGGCATCTGCAGGGGCGACTGGATGATGCGTTCTTCGACGCCTTGCCGGATGAGGAGCTGACCGCCTGGGAGGGCCGGTGAGGCTGCTGCTGGATACCCATACGCTGCTGTGGTGGATGACGAATGACCCGAGGCTTTCATCGAAAGTGCAGGCCTTGTTGCTCGACGGGGAAATTCCGACGTATGTCAGTGCCGTCAGTGCCTGGGAGGTCGCCACCAAACACCGCATTGGAAAGTTGACCGGCATCCCGGGCTTGATGAGCCGATATGCCGAAGTCGTTGTGGCCAACGGATTCCTGCCCCTGCCCATTGAGCAGCGACATGCGCTGCTGGCGGGTGGCATGGTCAGCGACCATCGTGACCCATTCGACCGCATGCTGGCCGCACAGGCTGTGCTCGAAGGGCTCACGCTGGTGACCAACGATGGGGCGCTGAAGCAGCTACCCGAGGTGACGACGATCTGGTGACGGCGAGGGCTTGCGCCCTACGCCCAACACACTGCCACCCGCCGCGGCCCCTTGTAGGGCAGGCGGCCGTGGCCGACGGCGTGGTTGTCGATGGCGACCACATCGCCGCGGGACCAGGGCAGTACCACCAGGTTGCGCCAGATGATGTCGCGCAGGTGCTCCAGGTCGGCGTCGGGGATCTCGTGGCCGTCGCGGTAGGTGCAGTGCATGGCCTGTTCCTCTGACGGAACCTTGCGCTTGCGGGCGGTGAGCAGGCTGGCGGCCAGCCACCAGAACAGGCCACGGGCACTGGGGCGGTGGCGAAACACGCGCTTCAGCTCGGCCGAGCCGGTGGACAGGTGAAACACCTGGGCATGGTTGAACCAGGTGGGTTCGCCGGTTTCCGGATGGTTGCGGGTGGCTTCGTGCTCGCTCACCAGCGCCAGGCGGTCACCGTCTTTCCAGATCGGCGTGAACCCCTCGCGGCGCGCCATGCGGTTGACCTCGTCGCGGTCTTCGGTGCGGAACATCTCGTCCCAGCGCTTGAGCTGGAACAGGTCGCGGTTGGTGGTGCCGGGGCCGCTGTAGTTGCGGATGATGCGCAGGCCGTTGCGGGCGAAGCGCTCGCGCACGCCGTCGTCGAGATCGCTCCATACCCGGCGGAAGTCCACCAGCGGGGTTTCGCCGCTGCCGGCCCTGGGGGCGATGTCGCACCAGAAGAAGATGCGATTGGGCGGCGTGCGGGTGAAGGTCATCTCGCAGTGCTGCGGGATGGGGTAGTAACCCGGCAGTTCGCTGGCGGAGAACACGTAGTCGGTCATCGCGTCGCGCGGGCTGGTGCCGAGATACTCGTTCTTCAGATCGTCGTCGACCCCGCGGGCCACCGCTTCAAAGGCGGCAGCGTCGTGGATGCCGAAACCATGGAAGCGCAGGGCACCATGGGCACGGAGCAGGTCCTGGACCTGATGGCGATGGTCGTGCAACCACGTGGTCAGCCCGTCGGCCGAGGCGTCGCCCTGCGGTTCGATCTGCAGCGGCAGACGCTCGCGGGCGCCGCCGGGAATGGATGTCTTGTACGGCAGCATGTCAGGTCTCCTCAGGCGGGGGGCGTCTGCGCGCCCAGGCCCATGATACGAGGGCACCCGAGATCAGGTGCCAGATCCCCCATAGCGACACCACCACCACCATGCCGCCAGCGCCGCCGAAATGGGTGAAGGCCACCACCAGGCCGAGACCGGCATTCTGCAGGCCGGTTTCCAGCGCCAGGGTGCGCCGCTCCGCCTCGGCCAAGCCGCCGAGGGCGCCGAGGCCATAACCGCCCGCCAGCGCCAGACCGTTGTGCAGGACCACCAGTCCCAGCAGCGGCAGCAGCTGCCCGCCCAGCGCCATCAGGGTGGTCCGCTGGTCGAGCAGCGCCAGCGCGATGAACAGCACCAGCAGCGCACCGGCGCTGCGACGCAAGGGGCGGCGCATCCGTCGCGCCGCCAAGGGCAGGCGGCTCTGCACCAGCAGCCCCAGCAGCAGCGGCATCAGCAGAATCACGGCGAGGTCGCGCAGCAGCGGCAGAAAGGCCACCCGCGGGATGTCGGTGGTGCTGGCCAGCGCTGGCAGCAGGGTGGTGCCCACGCTGAAGATGAGCGGCAGGGTCAGCGCCGCCAGGGCGGTGGAGACGGTGGTGAGTGCCACCGACAGCAGCACATTGCCCCGCGCCTGCAGGCAGAAATAGTTGGACATGCTGCCGCCCGGGCAGGCCGCCACCAGCAGCATGCCCGCAGCGATACCGGGCGGCGGCGACAGCAGCGCGATCAGTCCCACGGTCAGCAGGGGCAGCAGCAGCCATTGCCCGGCCAGCCCCAGCACGGCTGCGCGTGGTTGGCGCCGCAGTTGCACCAGGTCCCGCCGGTCGAGGTGGAGTGCCACGGCGAACACGATGAAGCCCAGCGCCACGCCCAGCAGCCAGCGGCCTTCGGCGCGGAAGGGAATGACCAGCGTGTCCAGGGTGTCGATCATGAACGGACCCTATCAGTGCAGCGGCGCGTCGGGAACGGCATCATGCGCGCCTGCCGCCCTATGCACGCGGGCCCGGTCTTCGGCGCCGGGCCGTGATGTCGTTCGATTTATCGGGAGTTTTCATGTCCGCTGTTGAAATTCTGTCTGCCCCACTGACCCTGCCCTGCGGGGTGACGGTCAAGAACCGCCTGCTGAAATCGGCGATGAGCGAAGCGCTGGGCGACCACCGCACGGCGGCACCGGGCATGGCGCTGTCGCGCTTGTATGGCGCCTGGGCCGACGGTGGTATCGGCCTGTGCATCACCGGCAACGTGATGATTGACGCGCGTGCCCTCGGCGAGCCGGGCAATGTGGTGATCGAGGACGATCGCCATCTCGCTACGCTGCGCGCCTGGGCCGAGGCCGGCACGCGCAATGGCACGGCGTTGTGGATGCAGCTCAACCATCCGGGCAAGCAGTGCCCCAAGGGGCTCAACCGCGAGACCGTGTCACCCTCGGCGGTGCCCTTCAAGAAGGACATGGCGGCGCTGTTCGCCACCCCGCGTGCACTGCGCGAAGACGAAATCCACGACCTCATCCGCCGCTTCGGCGAAGCCGCCGCGCAGGCCCAGGCCGCCGGCTTCACGGGCGTGCAGATCCACGGCGCCCACGGCTATCTGGTGAGCCAGTTCCTCAGCCCGCACCACAACCGGCGCGAGGATGACTGGGGTGGCACGCCGGAGAAGCGTCGCCGTTTCGTGTTGGCCGTGCTGACCGAAATTCGTCGCCGCGTGGGTCCGGCGTTTCCCATCGGCATCAAGCTCAACTCCGCGGATTTCCAGCGGGGTGGTTTTACCGAGGACGAGTCGCTGGACACCATCCGCGCGCTGACCGCGGCCGGTATCGATCTGGTGGAGATTTCCGGGGGCACCTATGAGGCGCCGGCGATGACCGGTATCAAGCAGAAAGACAGCACCCGCGCCCGCGAGGCCTACTTCATCGACTTCGCCGCCAAGGCCCGCGAGGCCACCACCGTACCGCTGGTGGTCACCGGCGGCTTCCGCAGCGCAGAGGGCATGGCGCAAGCCATTCACAGTGGGGCTGTCGACATGGTGGGCCTGGCGCGCGGACTGGCGCTTGAAACCGACCTTCCGAAACGCTTGCTGGCCGGGCAGGCGCCTCGGTATCACGTGCGCCCCATCCGCACCCGCATCCCCATGGTGGACCGCATGGCGATCATGGAGGTGGTCTGGTACACCCGCCAGCTGCACCGCATCGGCCGTGGTCTGCCGCCGCAGCCGGAGGTGTCGGGGCTCAGGGTGTTCCTCGGTTACGCTGCCAAAAGCATCTGGCACGGTGCCCGGCCGCAGCGACTGCGGGCGGCGTCGTAGCGTTCACTTCACAAGTGACCGGCCGCGGGCAACAATGTTTGTATGTTGAACCGAGCTCAGACACTGTCTTGCCTGCGCGAGCGTCGCGCCTACCTGGCCGAAGCCTTCGGCGTGGAGGGCCTGGCGCTATTCGGCTCGTTTGCGCGGGATACGTTGACGCCGCAGAGCGATATTGATGTGCTGGTGCGCTTTGATGGCCCCGCGACATCGAAACGGTATTTCGGCCTGCAGTTCTATCTGGAAGATCTGCTGGGGCGACCGGTTGACCTCGTGAGCGAGAAAGCACTGCGGCCCGAATTGAGACCTTTCGTGGAGCAGGACGCGATTCGCGTCTGAACGCTGATGACACGCGAGTGGCGGTTCTACATCACCGACATGCTGGATTTTGCGGAGAAGGCCCGTCGATACACCCGCGGTCTGACGCAGGCGACCTTCGTCGAGAACGCGATGATTTACGACGCCACGCTGCGCAATCTGGAACTGATCGGCGAGGCCGCTACGCATGTGCCGGCCGAGGTTCGCGGCCAGTGCCCTGAGGTGCCGTGGCGGCAGGTCATCGCGACGCGAAACCGTTTGATCCATGCTTATCTGGGTATCGACGACGACACGCTGTGGAGCATCATCGAGACGGATCTTCCGGTCTTGATGTCAGCCTTGACAGCGTTGCTCGATCGCGTCGATCGACTGTCTTAGGACGTTCCTGGCTGGAACCGATCTGGCCGAATGGCGCGGATCAGTTGCTGCGGCAACGGTGATGGCTGGTCACACAGTTGTGCGGCCAAGGCCTCTCCCAACAGCCCCGCCCAAGTGACGCCGCGCGAGGCGTAGCCAGTGGCGAGGGCGATGCGCGGTTGACCGGGCAGGCGCCCCACCGCTGGCAACCGGCCCGGCAGCACGGCGCGGAAGGCGGCGCGGCCCACCAGCAGGGCCGGGTCCAGCGGCGGGGCATCGACCATCAGCGCCTGCAGGCGGTCGACATTGGCGCGATGACCGTCGAGATCGGGGCGCGGATCATCATGGCGGTCGTAGGTCGCGCCCACCAGCGCGGCGCCGTCGGCCAGCGGCAGCACGTAGCCGTCCCGCGCAATGCCGGTCTTCAGGCCGGGCAGGCCACCAGCCGGCAGCAGGCTGAGCTGGCCGCGCACCCGGCTGAGGGGCAGCGCCAGCTCGGGCAGCAGACGGGAAACGTCGTGCGCGGTCGCCAGCACCACCACGTCGAAGTCCGCGAGTTCGGTCAGCGCATCGATGCGATGCTGCAGCCGCAGGGTGATGCCGGGATGATCCAGCCACCCCGCACAGCGCCCGGCGGGATCGACGTGGCCGCCCTGCGGGATGAACAGCCCCCCTTCGCTGACGCGGCGGCCGCAGCGGATGCTGGCGCCGTCGGCGTCGATCCAGTGCATCAATTCGGCGGGCGGTTGCTGCTCGGCCAGCGCGGCCTGCCAGCGCTCGCGGTCGCGGTCGTCCTTGGGCAGGTGCAGCAGGCCGCAGGGCTGCCAATCCGCCCGGGGCTCCGACGGCAGGGTGGCCAGCGCATGCAGGAAGGCGCTGCGGGTCAGCGCGGTGGTGGGCGGGTCACCACGGTTGAGCCAGGGGCGCACCGCCGCGCGCGGGTTGCCCGAGGCGCCCTGGGCGATGGCCGGCGCCTGGTCAAACACGGTCACCGCCACCCCCTGGTGCGCCAGGGCGCGGGCGACGGCTGCGCCGGCGACGCCCGCGCCAACCACCGCCGCCGTTCGCGGGGCCGGTGTTGGCGCAAGACCCTGTCCGCTGTAACGCGCACGCAAGGCTTCGCGCTTGTGGCCATAGCCCGGGCGTTTTTCCACGGCGAAGCCGGCGGCGGCCAGTGCGGCCCGCACCGGTCCGGCCACCGAGTAGCTGGCGACGGCGGCGCCGGGCCGGGCCCGGTCGGCGAGTGACTGGATCAGGGCCGGCTCCCACAACGCCGGGTTGCGGTCGGGCGCGAAACCGTCGAGGTAGAAGGCGTCGATCGCTGCGTCGAGTTGCGGCACGCTGTCGCGCGCATCCCCGAACAACAGGGTCAGGGTCAGGCCGGCGTCCAGCGGCAGACGGTGAAAGCCGGCCACCGCCATCGGCCAGACCGCCGCCAGACGCGCGCCGAGTGCGGCCAGCGGGGTGTCGGCATGCAGTTGACGCAGGTCTTCCGCGGCAAACGGATGCAACTCTGCTGCGATGTAGTGCAGGCGCTGACATCGGTGCGGGTCGTCCCGCCATGCCGCCCAGGTACAGAGGAAGTTGCGGCCGGTGCCGAAGCCGGTTTCCAGCACCGTGAAGTCATCGCGGCCGCGCCAGCCGGTGGGCAGGTCACAGCCGTGCAGGAATACCTGCTCGGCCTGGCCGAGATCGCCGTGACGCGGGCCGTAGACATCCCGATAGGTCGGCGACCACAGACGGCCGTCGCGATCATGGCGGGTGGCGGGTGTCAGCGGCCCCACGGGGAGACGGGCCGGACCACCGGCCGGGGATCGCGGAACTGCCAGGCGCGATGGGCAGGTGGAGGACGCTTGAAGTCCTCATCCAGCGTTTCGCGGGTGATGTCGGTCACCTGCCACTCGGCGAAGGCCTCCGGATCGAGCTTGAAGCCGCGACGGTTGGTCGAGAAGTACAAGGTGCCGCCCGGGGCGAGCAGTTTCAGTGCATTCAGCAGAAAGCCCACATGGTCGCGCTGGATGTCGAGCGTGCCATCCATCTTCTTCGAGTTGGAGAAGGTGGGCGGGTCACAGAAGATCAGGTCGAACTGCGGTGGGCGGCCTTTTTCCGCCTGTTCCTGCAGCCAGGCCAGGCAGTCGGCACGAAACAGGCGATGGGGGTTGTCGGCGGAGGAACGCCGCGACGGGTCGGGCGGATGGATGCCGTTGAGCGCCAGGTTGCGCAGCGCCCAGTCCAGGTAGGTATTCGACAGGTCCACCGACACGCTACTGGCAGCGCCCCCAACCGCAGCGTGCGCGGTGGCGGCACCGGTGTAGCAAAACAGGTTGAGGAAGCGCTTGCCGGCGGCTTCGCGCTGCAAGCGCAGGCGCAGCGGCCGGTGGTCGAGAAACACCCCGGTATCGAGATAGTCGTCGAGGTTGATGGCGAGCTTCACACCGTGTTCGTCGATGGTGAAGAAGCGACCCTGATCGGCCTGCCGCTGATACTGGCTGTCCCCTTTCTGCGCCTTGCGCACCTTGTAGTGCAGATGGCTGGCGGGCAGCTCGAGCTGCTGCTGGATGTGCCCCAGGGCCTGCCGCAGCCGCCGCTCGGCCTTGACCGGATCGATGGTCTTGGGCGCCGCGTATTCCTGCACGTGTACCCGCGGCTCCGGGGTGGCGTAGAGGTCCACCGCGACCGCATAGTCGGGCAGGTCGGCGTCGTAGATGCGGTAGTGCGCGACGCCGCTGCGGGCGGCCCACTTGCGCAGATGCTTGAGGTTCTTGGCGAAGCGGTTGGCGAAATCCTCCCCGCCGCTGATGGCGCCGGCACTCTGCGTTTGCGGCACCTGGAACTGCAGCAGTTTGCAGGGCAGGGCGCCGTTGAACAGCGCGTGAATGCTGTGTGCGCGCAGCCCCATGCGTGGCGCAAGGTCAGGGCGGCCGGTGAACAGGCCAGCCTGCCAGCCGCCGAAGGCGCGGGCCCAGTGGGCACCCAGCAGCGAGTAGAGCTTGATGATTTCGGATTCGTTGGCGAGCCGTTCGCCGTAGGGCGGGTTGGTGATCAGCACGCCCGGCGGCAGGTCATCGGGGGTGACCGACAGGGCATCGGCCACCCGCCATTCAATCGCGTCGGCAAAGCCGGCGCGCTGGGCGTTGTCCTGTGCCACACGGATGCCGCGGGCGTCGGTGTCACTGCCAATCAGTCGCGGCAACTTGGCGCGGCCGTCGTGCGCGCGGGCGGTGGCTTCGTCGCGCAGCCGGGTCAGCACGGCAGGAATATGGTCTTCCCAGGCCTCGAAGCCGAAGCGCGGGCGCTGGCCATTGGGCGCGACATCGGCCGCCATCAGCGCCGCCTCGATGACGAGGGTGCCGGAGCCGCACATCGGGTCCCACAGCGGCGCGCCCTCGGCCGCGCGTGCGGGCCAGTCCATGCGCAGCAACAGGGCGGCCGCCAGGGTTTCCTTGAGCGGGGCTTCCAGCGCCCGGGCGCGGTAGCCGCGTCGATGCAGGGCATCACCGCCCAGATCCAGCGACAGCGTGGCGTGATCGCGGTCGAGGTGCAGGTGCACCCGGATGTCGGGGTTGTCGGTGTCGACATTGGGGCGTTCGCCACAGGCCTCGCGGAAACGGTCGGCGATGGCGTCCTTGACCTTCAGCCCGGCGTAGTGGGTATGGGTGACGGCGGCGGAGCGCCCGGCCACTTCGATGGCAAAGCGGCGCTGCACCGAGAACAGGTCGGGCCAGTCGACCGCCCGCGCCCCCGCATACAGGCCGTCGACATCGGTCAACGGGAATCGGGTCAGCGGCATCAGCACGCGGCTGGCCAGCCGCGACCACAGGCAGATGCGGTAGGCGGTCTCGCGGTCCGCCTCAGCGGCGACGCCCCCCGGGCGTTCCTTCAGGGCGACGGCGCCCAGGCCCTGCAGTTCGGTGAGCAACAGGGGCTCGACGCCGCGCGGGCAGGTTACGAAGAGCGGAAGCGCGCTCATGCGGGGGGGTGACTGCAGCCGGCATATTCCACCTGGACGGTGGTGTGCAGCTCGCCGAAGCGCCGTTGTAGGGTGTCGCGCACGGCCTTGATCAGCAGGTCGGGCTCGGTCCCCGGAGTGGTGACCACATGCAGGGTCAACGCCGGTTCATCGTCGCCCAGCGACCAGGCGTGAACGTGATGCACATCGACCACGCCGGGGACGGCATCGGGTAACAGTCGCCGTACCTCGGCAGGGTCGAGCCCGGCCGGGCGACCCTCCAGCAGGATATGGCCACATTCTCGGGTCAGGCGCAGGGCGCTGCGCAGCAACAGCGCGGCCACCACCAGCGACAACAGCGGGTCAATGGGCATCCAGCCGGTGAGCAGGATCACCGCGGCGGCGCTGATGGCGGCGACCGAGCCGAGCAGATCACCCATGACATGCAAGGCGGCGCCGCGCACGTTGACATCGTTTTCCTGGCCGCCGTGCAGCACCCAGAACGCGAGCAGGTTGACGCCGAGCCCTCCGCAGGCGACCCACAGCATGGGGCCGGCAATGATCTGCGGCGGGGCCTGCAGGCGCAGGATGGCTTCAATCGTGATCCACCCTGACAAGGCGAGCAGGGTCAGGCCGTTGACGAAGCCCGCGAGTACCTTGGCGCGGCCGTAACCGTAGGTGCGGTGGCCATCCGCCGGACGCCGTGCCAGGCGATCGGCGAACAGCGCCAAAGCCAGCGATGCCGAGTCGGTGAGCATGTGGGCCGCATCGGCGAGCAGCGCCAGGGAACCGGTCCACCAGGCGGCGACTGCTTCGACCGTCATGAAACCGGTGGTCAGAAACAGGGCCATCAGCAGCCGCTGCGACGAGGCCGGGCCGTGGTTGTGGCGGTGGTCGTCGCCGTGGTGGTGGGGGTGAGGGTGGGATGCCATGGGCGGTAGTGTAGGTGAGCCCCGCCGTTTTGCGAGCACTGCTCGCTGGCGGGGTGAACGACCAGCCATGGATGGCTGGGCCGGAGTGGATTAGCAAGATGACGGTTCGCCAGGGTGAACCCAGCCGTTGTTGCGAGCACTGCTCGCGGGCGGGGTGAACGACCAGCCATGGATGGCTGGGCCGGAGTGGATTAGCAAGATGACGGTTCGCCAGGATGGCCAGCACCAAGGTGCATTAGCAGCACAACCCAAGGCCCATTGGCGGCACTACCCGAATCGCCGCGCCGCGCGTCCGCCTGAAGGTCCTGCCGAGCGGCCAAGATTGCCACGCCCGCTGCGCAGGCTCGCAATGACAAGGAAAAGGGCTGTCATCGCGAGGGGCGTAGCCCCGCGGCGATCTCGTCGCCAAGGGCAGTGCCGGGCGGGCGAGATTGCCACGCCTGCTGCGCTGGCTCGCAATGACATCGTTTTCGTTGTCGACCACGTGTCTCGAGTCGCGCGCCCAACGCGACGGACCCTAGGCAGCGAAATAGGCGACCAGCCTGGCGGCGAGGCGATCCGGGATCCAGCCGATGGCGACGCGCAGCAGTCCGACCTGCGGGCCCACCGGGATATGTACCGGCGGCCGTTTGGTGGTGGCGGTACGCAGGATCACCGCCGCCACGTCGTCGGGGCCGAGATGCACCCCCAGCTTGCGGGTGGCGCGCATCTCGGGGGCGTTGTCGACCATGGCGGTGCGCACGAAGATCGGCCACAGACTGCTGACCTGGATACCGTGGGCGGCCCACTCGATGGCCAGTGCCTCGGTGAGGCCGCGCACCGCAAACTTGCTGGCGGAATAGGTGGCAATGTCGGGCTGGCCGTAGATGGCGGAGGCGGAGGCCAGGTTGATCACCCGCCCGGCCGGCGCCTTGCGCAACCACGGCAGTGCACAGTGGCAGCCGTTGATGACGCCGGTGACATTGATGTCGACGATCCGTTTGTGCGCGTTCAGCGGAATGGTTTCGAAGCGACCGGCGCTGAGCACCCCCGCATTGTTCACCAGCAGGTCGAGACCCTGGTCGCCGCAGAAGGTCGACAGCGCGGCCTGCCATTGGTCGGGCTGGGTCACATCAAGGGCGAAGGTGTCACAGTGATCGCCGATCAGGCGACGGGTTTCGGCCAGCCCTTCGGCGTCGACGTCGCCGATGCCGACACGCCAGCCAGCCTGGGCGAACTGCCGGGCGGCGGCACGGCCGATGCCGGCGCCGCCACCGCTGATGAACACACGACGATGGCTCATGGTGTTTTCAACACCCGCCGCTGCAGAAAGTCGAGCTGCAGGTCGATATTGACCTCGAACGCTTCGCCGACGTAGGGCTGGAAGTGATTGGTCGACAGGCAGTGAAATTCTGCATCCGGAATTTTCGCGGCGGCCTTTCGCGCGGATGCCGGTGGCGTAATGCTGTCGTCGCTGCCGGCGATGATCAGCGTCGGAACCTCGATCCGGTGTGCGCGACGGATCGGGCTATACAGCGGTACTCCGAGGAAGGCGCGACCGAGGACGCGGTTCTGCCACTGGCTGTCCTCGGGGACGATGGCAAACCAGCCGTCGTAGGTTTCCGGCGTGGTCATGGCGGCAAAACTGCCGGGGCGCCCGACCACCGGCACATAGTGGGGGCGTCCGACGAGGCGGCCGAGGGTGTCGCGAACGCCGGCCACCGTGCCCTTGATGACCTGTTTCAGTGGCATCTGCCGCAGCGTGGCAAGGCCGTCGACATGGGGCACCTGGCTGATGACCGCCGCGATGCGCGGGCGTTCCGACGCGATCTGCAAGACGTGGCCGCCGGAGAATGACGAGCCCCACAGTACGATGCGCTCGCGGTCGATGTCATCGCGTGCCTGCATGAAGGCGAGCGCCGCCCGCCAGTCTTCATGGTGGCGCCAGGGATCGACCCAGTGACGGGGCTCGCCCTCACTGCCGCCAAAGTTGCGGTAGTCGAACAGGAACACTGCGAATCCGATGGCGACGAAACGCTCGGCGAAGGCCGGCAACCGGAAGCCGCGCTCGGCGGCGAAACCGTGCGCCATGATGATCAGCGGGGGGCGTTTGACCCTCGGTGGGCGCATCAGGGTGCCGGCGCAGCGCAGGCCCTGGCTGGTGAAATGGAGGTCGGTGGGGCGTGGCATGCGGAGCTCCGGGTCAGGCGGCATTGGCGACCGGCGCCAGGGCCGGGTCGTGGGCGATCAATCGGTTGGCGATGGTCGGCAGAAGGGGGCTGGGCAAGTCATGTCCCATGCCCGGGAAGGTGATCAGCCTGGCCCCGGGGATACGGCGTGCCAGATCATGGCCGGCCGCCAGCGGCACCAGCGGGTCGGCCTCGCCGTGCAGCACCTGGGTTGGCGCGGCGATCTTCGGCAGCAAGCTGGCGCGGCTGCCTGAGGCGACGATGGCGGCCATCTGTCGCAGGCTGCCCGCGGCATGAAAGCCGCGCTCGAAGGCGGTCTCGACCATCGAGCGCAACTCGGGCTCCGGTGCCGGATAGGCGGGGCTGCCAATCACGCGCCAGGTTGCCATGCTGTGGGCAATCAGGCTGTCGCGGTCACGGCCGGCCGGACGTTGAATCATCCGTCGACGAATGCGCAGGCTGGGGCCCGGCACGCCGCGGGCGCCGCTGGTGGTCATCATCAGCGTGAGCGCGCGGACACGCTGCGGCGCCCGGGCCGCCATGATCTGCGCCACCATGCCGCCCATCGACAGGCCGACCACATGCGCGTCCTGCAACTGCAGGGCATCCATCAGGCCGAGGGTGTCGTTGGCCAGGTCGTCGAGCCGGTAAGGCACCTGTACTCGCAGGCCGAGGCGGCTGCGCAAATAGGTGCGGACGATATCGGGCGTGCCCGCCTCGCTGAGCCGGGTCGAAGCGCCCATGTCCCGATTGTCGAATCGCACGACATAGAGCCCGGCATCGGCCAGCTGCTGGCACAGGCTGCGAGGCCAGTGCACCAGTTGGCAGGACAGGCCCATGATCAACAGCACAGCCGGATCGGCGGGGTTGCCGAAGCTGTCCCAGGCCAGGCGCAAACCGTTGGCTTCGACGTGCCGAAGCTCCGCGGGTGGGGCGAAGACGGGCGCCAACGCTCAGCCCAGCAGGCGGTAGGGGCCACCGCGCTCCAGCGCCTTGCGATAGGCGGGGCGCGACTGCAGCCGTTCGACATAGGCGCGGATGGCCGGATAGCTGCCGCCGGCGCGGGTGCCTGCGGCTTCGAGCGGAAAACTCATCAGAATGTCGGCGCCACTGAGCTGGTCGCCCGCGAACCACTGGCGCCCCTGCAGCGTGTTCTCGATAAAACCGAGGTGGGTGCCCAGGTTGGGGTCGAGGAACTGCTTGCCCACCGTGCCGACGATGGCTTTCGCGATCGGCCGGATCAGGGCGGGGGTCTTCGGCGGAATGCTGCCGAAGATCAGTTTCATCACCAGCAGCGGCATCAATGAGCCTTCGCCGTAGTGGAGCCAGTAGCGATAGTCGGCGAAGGCTGCGGATCCCGCCGCAGGCCGCAGTGCCCCGGCGCTGTCGTGAGCGTCGATCAGGTACTCGATGATCGCTCCGGTCTCGGCCACGGTGGCGTCGCCGTCGGTGATTACCGGCGACTTGCCAAGGGGATGCACGGCCTTGAGTTCCGGTGGCGCCAGCATGGTCTTCGGGTGGCGGGCGTAGCGCTTCACCTCATAGTCGACGCCGAGCTCTTCAAGCAGCCAGAGGACGCGTTGCGAACGCGAGTGTTCAAGGTGATGGACGACGATCATGAGTGCGGTGCCGGTGTCGGGAAGACTCCAAGAATACCCTCGGCGGCCGTCAGCGTGAGGCAGTGGCGTCAGTCACCGGCGTAAAGCCGGGTGGCGACGATCCCCCCCGGCGGCAGCTGCAGGTAGTAGCCGGGCGCAGCCAGGGCGGCGCGCAGCCGCGCCGGATCGACCCGCGCCAGGCGCCGCTCCGGTGTCAGTGTCAGGGTCATCACTTCGGTCAGCTGGCCCACCCGGGCACGCAGCGTCTCCGGCAGGGTCTCATCCGTGAGGTCCTGCCGGAGATAGAGATACATCTCGGGCTGTCGGCTGCAGCGATAGACGCGACAGCGGGGGGCGTCGTCCGACATCACCCCATGATGAAACAGGCGAGCTTGTTGCCGTCGGGGTCGCGGAAGTAGGCGCCGTAGAAGCCGGGCATCCGTTCGCCGGGCTGCCCTTCGCAGGTTGCGCCGAGTTCCAGGGCACGGGCGTGAACCCGGTCGACCTGGCTGCGGTCGGCCGCCGGCAGGGCCACCATGGTGCCGTTACCGGCGGTCGCGGTACCGCCGTCGAACGGGGTCATGACCCCGAACATGGGCTTGCCGGGGCCGGTGGCCCAGATATGACCGCGGGGCAGGTCCATCGCCCGTTTGGCGCCGAATTCTGCCAACAGGGCGTCATAGAAGCCGACGGCGCGGGGAAGATCGTTGGTACCGAGGACGGTGTAGCCAATCATGCAAATACTCCTGGAAAGCGCATCAGCGCGCGTAGGTCTGGTTGAGATAGTCGAGGATGGCCTGGCTTTCATACATCGCCGCGCCGGTGTTGGGATCGATCAGGTAGGGCACCTGGACCTGGCCGGTGTGTTCGGCCAGCCAGCGGCGATTGCGGGTGGTGCCTTGCGGCGCCTTGAACAGGCGGTCGCGGAACAGCGGCGGTCCCATGTCGGTCCAGGTGCCCTTGGCGGTGTTGCGCAGTAGGTAGGGCAGCTGCAGTTCACAGAGGCGCGCGCGGACCGGTTTGGAATAGGGACTGGCTTCAAAACTGAACAGGATCAGGGGCTGATCCGGCACGGCCGCCGGTTCTGCAGTCATCCCGCGCAAGCCGCCCGGGCGCCACTGCAGCGCTGAGGCCAGCTGCGCGGTCGAGACATCGAAGCCCCGACGCACCGGGCTGCTGCGGCGTGCACCGCGGCCGTAGGTCTTGCCGAGGTAGGCGATGATGTCGGCGCTCTCGAGCAGCACCGCGCCGGTGTTGTCGTCCACCAGCAGCGGGAACTGCGCGCGGCCCGCCAGTGCAGTGGCCTCGTCGCGATAGCGACTGCCACCCTTGGGGCAGGGCAGGATCATGACGTCGAGGTCGAGCTCCGACAGCACTTCCCGCACCAGTCGGCAGTAGGGGCAGGCCTCGATGTCGTAGAGCTTGAGTGGTTGTTCGGGGGACTGCCGCGCCGGGGCGAAGCTGGCAGCGCCACGCCAGCCGCGCAGGGTGCCGGCAATCAGGTTGAGGGCAGCGTCGACCTGGGTACTCATGCGGGTCTCACGGTAAGGGGAGAAAGAGGGTACGTCAGCGTTGATGCCGGCGTCAGTTGTCGCGGCCATCCTGCCACGGCAGGCCCATCCGCTCTGCCAGCGGGCGCGACAACCGCCCGCTGTGGTGGGGATACCCCTCGCGGGCGAAGAATGTCCAGAGCTGTTCGAGATCCTGTTCGAGATCGAGCCCGGGGGTCAGTGGTGGTCCCAACAGAATGCGTCGGCTGCGGTAGTTGATGGCCGCCGGCACGATAGGGACGCCGGCGGCCCGCGCGATATGGTGGAAACCCCGTTTCCAGTCACCGGCAGCCTTGCGGGTGCCTTCCGGCGCGATCAGCAGCACCATGCGCGGCCGGCTGCGAAAGGCATCGATACTCTGCTCGACGACGCCGCGGGCCTGGCTGCGGAATACCGGAATCGCCCCGGCCCAGCGCAGGAACACGCCCAGCGGGCCTCGGAACGCGCTGTCCTTGATCATGGTGGTGGCATCAAGCCCCAGCGCAATGAGGGTGGCGATGCCGAAGAAGCCGTCGAGATTGGTGGTATGCGGTGCCCCGATCAGCACCAGCTTGGGCAGGTCGGGAATCTCGCCCTCGATCTGCCAGCCGGCCAGCCGCAGCACGCTGCCGGCGAGCCAGCGCGAAAACGCGTTGCCACGGCGGGGTACGCGGGGGCCAAGGGAGACTGTCATGAATAGGGGGTTCTCGCAGCATTCTTCAGGGGCTGCCCGGCGACTGTCGGCAGCTTCGGTGGCGCAGTGTAGCGCTCGAGCTGAATACTGCGATCTCGCCCGATTGCATGAGTTTGTCGGGCCAGCAGGCCGCTATGCTCCGGCGATCACCGGTTTGCCTGCCAAGGGTCTGTCACATCATGAGTGCTGTCATCGAAGCGCCCCCCGCCAAGGAACCCCCCCGCGTTCGCGGTCTGCCACTGTTGGGCAACACGCTGGAAATGGCGCGTGACCCGACCCAGTTCTTCGTCAATTGCTATCGCAAGTACGGGCCGGTCTGCAAGATTTCGGTGCTGGGCAAGTCCTACACGGTGATCAGCGGCATCGAGGCGGCCACCTTCATGGGTACCCGCGAGGGTCGTGACAGCCTCCGATCGAAGGAGTTCTGGGAAGGCCTGGTGAACGAATACGGCGCCAAGCGCATTCTCACCGGCGAAGATGGTGAGAGCCACAAGGAGTTGCGCGACGTCATGCGTCGGGGCTACTCCAAGGAATCGATCAAGGGGCGCTACAACGAGCTGGTCCGCATCACCGATCGTTGCTTCGAGCGCGATTGGCCAGTCGGCGAGTCGGTGTTCGTGCTGCCGGCCATGCAGTACATGGTTACCGATCAGCTGGGCAGCATCCTTACCGGCGCCGCGCCGCTGGAATACGTCAGCGACATTCGCACCGCCATTCTCTACATCCTCAACGTTCTGGTGACCCGGCAACGGCCGAAGATCCTGCTGCAGCGCCCGGAATACAAGAAGGCCAAGGCACGGGTCATCGAGCTGGGTCAGTCGATGATCGATGACTGGCGCAAGCGCTACAACGAAAGCGGTGAACGCCCCGACGACGAGAAAAACCTCATCGACGACATCATGGAGGCGCACGTCAAGCACCCCGAGGTGATGCCGGAAAGCGATCTCATCGTGACCATTACCGGCCCCTACGTGGCTGGGCTGGACACGGTTGCCAACACCACCTCCGCCATCGTCTACACCGTGCTCAAGCACCCCGAAGTGAAGCAGCGGGTGCTGGCCGAGGTGGACGCTCTGTTTGCCGACGGCGAGATCAGCGAAGACCATCTGATGCAGCGCATCCCCTCGCTGCAGGGGGCGATCATGGAGACCATGCGCCTGTACCCGATCGCGGTGGCGCAGATGCGCACCGCCACCAAGGACTTCGTGTTCGAGGGCTGCCAGGTGCGCGAGGGCGAGATGATCTACGTCGGCACCTCGGTGCCGCACTTCATGGAAGAGTGCTATCCCGAGCCGTTCAAGTTCGACATCGACCGCTACGCCAAGGGCCGCGCGGAGCACCTCAAGCCTGGCGCCTACTCGCCCTACGGCCGCGGGCCGCACACCTGCCTCGGCAAGAGCCTGGCGGAGGTGCAGATCGCGCTATCGATGGCGCGCCTGTTCCACAAGCTGGATCTGGAGCTCGATCCGCCGGGCTATGAGCTGAAAACCAAGACGGCACCGACGCCCGGGCCGGCCACCAGCTTCAAGGTGCGGGTGAAGGGTTACCGCAACTGAGCCATCAGCGGGCAAAGTGCGAGGAACAACTACGCACTTTGTTCCGTCGGTGCTACCTTATGGCCTCCAATCACAATCCTGGGGGATAACACAATGACGGCACTGACCGCGGTAGTCTGGTTTGCCTCACTTACACTGATTCTGTCGCTGGCCTATGCGCTGCCGCGGGTGCCGCTGGTACTGCTCGGCAAGCGCAAGGCTGACGCCTGGACCCGCGGCAATGCGGTCGCCGATTCCGGCTTCCTGATCCGCGCCCAGCACGCTCACCTCAACTGTCTCGAAGGGCTGCCGCCGTTCGCCGCCATCGTGCTGGTGGCGGTTGCCATGGGGCAGACGGCTGTCGCCGACAGTGTTGCCGCCTTCATCCTGTATGCCCGTGTCGGTCAGGTTGCGGTGCATCTGGTGGGCACCAGCTTCCCGCTGGTGCTGGCGCGTGCGACGTTCTTCATCGTCCAGGTGCTGCTGATGCTGTACATCGCCTGCGGCCTGCTGGGCCTCGGCGTCTAGTACACCTTGCCGCGGTAGACCCGCCGCACGCCGGCGGGTTCCTGAACGGCCAGCGACGTCGCGTCGCTGGCCGTTTTGCTTTCCGGCGCCAGCGGCTTGCCGCGATACCGCTGCTCGCCGGGGGCGGAGCCGGCACCGGTGTCGGCCATGGCAGCGCCGGCCCGCTGCAGCAGGGCGACGCCGCGGTAGCGGAACCCGGCCAGGGCCGGGGGCGTTTCAGCCGGCGCCGGCAGTGGACGTGCCAGGGTGTCGTCCACCGCCCGTATCAGGGCGTCGCGCAGTCCCTGCACCCGGATGGGGCGCGACACGTCGACCTGCGGGCCGCGTTGTGCCGAGTAGCGCACCAGTGAACGGGGTCGGGCTTGGGTCAGGGCGTCGACCACGTCGACGGTCTCACCGTGGTCGATATCGACCACCAGGACGTCGGCATCTTCGGGTTCGGTCCATTCAAGCGCCGCGGGAAGGGCATTGGCGGCCGACAGGGTGGTGATGGCCGACAGCACCACCCGCCGCTCCGGGTCCAGCATTCCCAGCAATGCCACTGTGACGACCGGCCGTTTCATCGAGTGCCCTACGGAAAACCCGGAGGTCTCGCTGCAAGTTTGGTGCCAGTGGCGACTCAGCGATGGTGGCGGACGAGGAAATCCAGCACGGCCGCATTGAAGGCATCGTTGCGATCACCGGCGACCATGTGCCCGGCCCCCTGCACGTCGACCACCTCGGCCTGGGGGATGAGTTCCCGAAACCGTTGTGCGCCTTCCGGGCTGACCACGTCACTGTGACTGCCGCGGACCAGCAGGGTGGGGACCCGGACCTGCCGTGCCGCGTCCTCCATGCGGGCCTCATAGGCTTCGAGATAGGCCACATGCTCGGCACGACTGTCGGCGATGATGCGCGGGTCCCAGTGCCAGTAGAGCCGGCCGTCATCGCCGCGCCGCAGGTTTTTCATCAGCCCGGATGCATCCCGGGGTCGCGGTCGGTCGGGGTTGTAGGCGGCGACGGCATCGGCGACTTCCTCCAGCGACCCGAAGCCGTCCGGGCGGGCGGTCATGAACCGGCGAATGTGCTCGATGCCACGTCGCTCCAGCGTCGGTGCCACATCAACCATCACCAACGCGGTGACCGGGGGCGGATCGCGGCGTCCCACAGCGATCAGCGAGGTGATGCCGCCCATGGAGGCGCCAACCAGTGCGGCCGGCCGTGACAGTCCGGCAAGGACCACCTCCAGATCGGCCACCAGCGCCTCGGTCTGATAGTCGCCCGCCGGTGACCAGTCGCTGTCGCCATGACCGCGGGCGTCATAGGAAATGACGTAGTAGCCGTTGGCCACCAGCTGGCGAAAGGCCCGGACCCAGGCGTGGCGGGTCTGACCGCCGCCGTGCAACAGCAACACCGGCGGCTGTGCCGGGTCGCCACCGATGTCGGCCGCCAGCGTCAGTGCTTGCGAGCCGTTGAGCCGGGCGGTCCTCATGGCGTCGGCGGCATCGACGGGATCGCGACCGGACCGGGGATGACGTACAGCAGAATCGCGAAATAGTGCAATACGCTGCCCGCCAGCACGAACAGGTGCCAGATCGCGTGGTGGTAGGGCATCCGCTTCATCACGTAGAACACCACGCCGCCGGTATACGACAACCCGCCGAGCAGCAGCAGCCACAGCCCGCCGGGCGCCAATGCCGCCATCAGTGGTTTGGCCGCGACCACCCCACACCAGCCCATGGCGACGTAGATCACCAGTGACAACTTCTCGAAGCGGCCGGTAAAGAACAGTTTGAAGATGACACCGACCGCTGCCAGGCCCCAGGTCACGCCAAACAGCGACCAGCCCCAGGGGCCCGACAGCGTGACCAGGGTGAACGGCGTGTAGGTGCCGGCGATCAGCAGATAGATCGAGGCGTGATCGATGATGCGCAGCAGCCGTTTGGTTTCGGGCAACGGAATGCTGTGATAGAGCGTGGATGCGGTGTAGAGGAGAATCAGTGTGCCGCCGAAGATGGCACTGGCCACGACGTGGCGGATGTCGCCATCGCGCACCGACAGCGCCACCAGCACGCAAAGGCCGATGATGGCGAGCACGATGCCGAGGCCGTGGCTGAGACTGTGGGCGATCTCTTCACCGAGGCTGTAAACCTTGGCGAGCGGGGTGGGCAGCGGTGGCGGACGGTTCATGGCGGCATCGGAATGGATTCCATGCAGCCTATGCAGCACGTCGGCTGCTGTCCAACCGGGTCAGGGCGCGCGCTGCGGCACCTTGACGACGTCGTCAAGCGTGTAGCCCAGCGCCTCGATGCGCCCGAGCCATTGCTGATAGATGTCTTCTGGCAGGGTCGGCTGGCGGGCCAGCAGCCACACCAGATCCCGTTTGCTGCGGGCGATGATGGCGATCTGATAGTCGGCATCGACGTGGGCGATGCGGTACTCGGCCTTGATCGGCCAGATGAACTGCATGCCCCAAACGGCGTTGCCGGTGCCCTCGCGGACGAAGCCCGTGGGCCGGTAGACCTTGCGCTCGCCGTCGAAGCTGTCGGCGTTGAAGCTGAAGGTGGTGGCAATGCTGCCATCGTCGTTCAACGCATAGTGCTCGACCTGATTGTGGCCGTCACGATCGATGAATGTCGGGATGTGGGCGATCACGTACCAGTTGCCCATGAAGCGCTCGAGGTCGACCGAGGCCTCGGTGCGGATCGGGGCGGGACCGTGGCCGAACATTGTGCAGCCTCCAAGGCTCAGCAGCAGTAGTAGACAGGACAGGTATCTCATGGTCTCAGCTTAGCCCGCGCGGGCGCCGAACACCGTTTGTCGCGCTTCTGCCGACATTCCCTGCAGACGTGCGACATTGCGCTCGGGAATGGACTCCGCGTCCGGATGGGTGGCGGTGGCCGCCTCGACGCTGGCTTCCCGCAGCAGGTGCAGCAGCGGGTAGGGCGCACGGTTGGTGAGGTTGCCGGGGTCATGCGCCGGTACGCCGGCGAAGCGGTAGTCCGGGTGAAAGCTGGCGATCTGATAGACCCCCTCCCAGCCGAAGTGACGCAGCAGCGCCTCCGCGGGATCGAGGAAATCGTTGTAGTCCTCGAAGTCGGCCAGCATCGACGGGATGACAATCAGTGTGGTTTCGAGGGCTTCGACCGGCGTCTCGTCCAGCCGCACGCATTCCTCATGCAGGTCTCCCAGCAAGGCCTCGACGGTGTCGGCAAGGCTGACATGGATGCGGACGCGACGCTGCAGCAGGGGCTGGGCGGCGAACGGACACAGCCCGAGGCCGACAACAGCACGCTGCAGCCAGTCTTCGACGGCGGTGATCGTGGCGGTCATGGTGGCGGGCGTGTGCGGGGGTGGAGTCCCAGCTTACGCCGCCGTGGCGTCAGTCGCGACGCGGCGGCAGCGGCACCAGCGCCGAGACCCGTTGCATGTGCTCGGCATACGCGGGCCGCCTCACGACGCTGCGCTCATCCATGAACGGAATGCTGACGAAGACGAACATCACCGTCATCGCCAGCGCACCGGGAACGATCCAGAACCATTGATCCGGCGCCACCGCCAGTCCGAACAACATCAGGCCCCACCAGAAGCCCAGCTCGCCGAAGTAGTTGGGATGGCGCGACCAGGCCCACAGGCCGTGGCGGATGAAGCTGCCGGGCTCGCGTCGCTTGATGAAGGCGTGTAGCTGCAGGTCCGCCACGGTTTCGATGACGATGGCGCCCAGGGTGACGACGAAGGCCACGGCGTCGAGCCAGCCCAGCGGCGCCTGGCCGCGGGTCATGACCGCGTAGATCGGCAGGCAGCCGAGGAACACCTGGACCGTCGGGAAGACATGAATGCCGGCGAAGTCGGCCAGCGTGCCGAAGCGTCCGGCGCGCGCCCGGACCAATGGATAGCGCCAGTCTTCGTGGGTCAGTCCGCCCCAGTAGGTGGCCCAGTTGGCGGTGAGGCGGATCCCCCACAGCCAGACCAGCGCAATCACCATCACGGCGCGCGTCGGGTCGACCGCAACGCCCTCGAAATCGACATACCAATACACCGCCAACAGCGGCGGAATCACGCTCCAGTAGGCGTCGTAGAAGCTCGAATTGCGGTAGGCGAGGCTGAATCCGAAGATCACCACGGTGGCGGCAAGGTCGGCGACCAGGCTGTCCCAGGGGGGCGGCAGATCGCTGCCGAGCAGCACCGCCGCACCGACGGCGATGCACAGCAGATAGGCGATCAGGATGCGACTGTGATCGCGGAATGTGGCGGCCATGTGTGGTGCTCCCCGGGGCGGTGCCCTGTTGTGATGACGGCATGGTCAGGGTCGCGGCCCGCCGCCGCCTCCTCTTTGCGGAGTAGGGCGGGACGGTGGCGGGCCCGGCTGGCATCGAACTTGCGCCGATTTCGGCTTCCGGGCACCGCCCGTGCCCCTGCCGGAGGTCACCATGCCCAGATCCCTCGCCACTGCTCCTGCCACGGCGCCGGCCACCGGGCTGGTACTGACCGCCGGCGGCGCCCGCGGGGCCTACCAGGCCGGCGTGCTGAAGCGGATCAGCGAGCTGCCGGCCCTGCGCGATCGGCCGGTGCCGTTTCGCATCATCACCGGCGCCTCGGCCGGGGCGATCAACGGTGCCGCCATGGCCGCCTTCGCCGACGATTTCAGCGCGGGCGCCACGCAGCTCGCGCAGCTTTGGGGTCAGCTCAAGGTCACCGACGTGTTCCGTACCGACGGTGCCGCACTGGCCCGCAACGGGGCGCGGCTGGCGGTGGATCTGGCGCTGGGCGGGCTGATCGGTGGTGGCCGTACCGCCTCCCTGGTCGACGCCACACCGTTGCGGGCGTTCCTGGGGCGACACCTGCCGCTGGATCGCATCGCCCAGGCGATCGCCGACGGGCACCTCGATGCCCTGGCGATTACGGCCACCGGCTATCACTCCGGCAAGGCCTTCACCTTCGTCCAGGGGCGTGAGGGACTGCCCCTGTGGAACAAGCGCCGGCGGGTGGCGGTGGCGACGGCCATCACGGTCGACCACGTGCGCGCCTCGGCGGCGATTCCCATTGTGTTCGCACCGGTTCCGCTGGCGGTGGCAGGGACCACGCCCTATTTCGGCGACGGCGCGCTGCGGTTGACGACGCCCCTGAGCCCCGCCATCCGGCTGGGGGCCGATCGCCTGCTGGCCATCGGCGTGCGCTGCCCCGAGATTTCCGACCGTCTGCTGCGGACCGAAATGGCGCCGGCGGGCGGTGCTCTGGCGCCGCCCCACAGCCCGCCGCTGGCCCAGGTCTGCGGGGTGTTTCTCAACGCCATCTTTCTGGATCACCTGGATGCCGATATCGACCACCTGCTGCGCATGAATGAGCTGGTGGCGGCGCACATCGCAACGGCCGCCGAGCGGTCGCCGCAGGTCAACGAGCCCATGCGGGTGGTGGCGCCGCTGACGCTGTCGCCGTCGGCCGACATCGCCGTCATGGCGCGCACCCTGTCCCACCGCATGCCGCGGCATATCCGGTACCTGATGGACGGCCTTGGCACCCCGGATGCCCAGAGCGCCGACCTTGCCAGCTATCTGCTGTTCGACCAGGTGTTCACCCGTGAGCTGATCGACCTCGGGTATCGCGACAGCCATGGTCGAATCGACGAGATCGAGGCCTTCCTGCGGTTGCCTTGAGCACGGCGGCGGCGGCGGCGGGCGCTGTGCGATAATCCGGCGCTGTCATGACCCTTTTCCGGAGTTTACGGTGCTCGACTGGTTGATCCCCGCTGCCCACGCCCAACAGGCCGCTGCGCAGCCCAACGCGTTCATGCAGTTCTTTCCGCTGATCCTGTTGGTGGTGCTGTTCTATTTCATGTTGATCCGTCCGCAGATGAAACGGAACAAGGAGCACAAGCAGATGCTCGGCGCGCTCTCCAAGGGCGACGAAGTGGTCACCGGTGGCGGCCTCGCCGGCAAGGTGATCGAGCTCGGCGAGTCCTATGTGACGGTCGAAATCGCCGACAACGTCGCGGTCAAGGTGCAGAAGCCGGCGATCACCAGCGTGTTGCCGAAGGGCACGCTGAAAGCGCTGTAATCGTCCCCGCCTCGTCCCCCTGATGGAGCGCGCTGGCGGGAGACTGCCGGTGCTGTGTCATGAAACCCTATCCCACATGGAAGTTCGTCCTGCTGGCGCTGGTAGCGCTGGTCGGGCTGGTGTACGCCTCTCCCAACCTGTTCGGTGACGATCCTGCAGTGCAGGTGGTGCTCGACAGCGGCGGCGCACCGCCGGCCACGGTGGGTGAGACCATCGCCACGGCGCTGAACGATGCCGGCATCGATGCCGTTTCGAACCAGGCTGAAGGCGACCAGTGGGTGGTGCGGTTCGCCTCGGCCGACGACCAACTGGAAGCAGCCGACGTCCTGCGTCCGGCGCTGGGACGGGGATACGGCGTCGCCCTGAATCTGGCGCCGAAAACCCCCGACTGGCTGCAGGGGCTGGGGGCACGACCGATGAATCTCGGGCTCGACCTGCGGGGCGGCGTGCACTTCCTGCTGGAAGTGGATGTCGACGATATCCGTGCCAAGGCGAAGGACCGGTACCTCAACGACCTGCCTGCCTTTCTTCGGCGGGAAAACATTCGCTACAGCGGGCGGCGGGCGGTGGCCGACGGCGTCGAACTGGAGTTCCCCGACACTGAGCGCGCCGAGGCTGCACGCAGTGCGATCGTCGAAGAATTCCCGGAGATCGAGCTGACGCCGTCGCCCGACGACCCCTTGAAGCTGTCGGTGCAGCTGTCCGAGGCCGAGGCCAAGCGGCTGGTCGATTTTGCGGTGCGACAGAACCTCACCACGCTGCGCAACCGTGTCAACCAGTTGGGCGTGGCAGAGCCGGTGGTGCAGCGCCAGGGCGAGGCGCGCATTGTCGTGCAGTTGCCCGGTGTGCAGGACACCTCGCGGGTGAAGGATCTGTTGGGGGCGACCGCTACCCTTGAATACCGCGCGGTCTCGGAGGCCGATGCCAATGCGGCCGCCGCCACCGGGTTGGCGCCGCCGGGGACCGAACTGTTCTTTACCCGCGAGGGCAACCGCCCGGTGCTGTTGATGCGGGAGACCATTGCTGCGGGCTCGCAGCTGATTGATGCCTCGGCGACGGTTGACGAGAACGGCCAGCCGGCGGTCAGCGTGACGCTCGACGGCGCCGGCGCCAAGCGCATGTTCGCGTTTACCGAGAACAACGTCGGCAAGCCGATGGCGGTGCTGTTCCGTGAGCGCGAGGTGGTGACCAACTACAACGCCAAGGGCGAGCCGATGCGGGAACAGCGCGAAATCGAGGAAGTGATCTCGATTGCCACCGTCCGCGGCGTTTTCGGCAAGCGCTTCCAGACCACCGGGCTGACCAGCAAGGAGGCCCATGACCTGTCGCTGCTGCTGCGGGCCGGTGCATTGGCGGCCCCGGTCGAGATCATCGAGGAGCGGACCGTCGGCCCCAGCCTGGGCGCTGACAACATCGCCCAGGGGCAGATGGCCGCGCTGATCGGCCTGGTCGCGGTCATGCTGTTCATGGCGGTCTACTACAACGTCTTCGGACTGGTCGCGAACGTGGCGTTGCTGCTCAACCTGGTGTTGGTGGTGGCGGTGATGTCCGCCATCCAGGCGACCCTGACCATGCCCGGGATTGCCGGTGTGGTCCTGACGCTGGGCATGGCGGTAGACGCCAACGTCCTGATTTACGAGCGTATTCGCGAGGAATTGGCGGGGGGAGCCGCGCCGCATGAGGCGATCGAATCCGGCTACGGCCGGGCCTTCCTCACCATCGCCGACTCCCAGCTGACCACGTTGATCGCGGCCGTCGTGCTGTTCGCGCTCGGCAGCGGTCCGGTGAAGGGCTTCGCCGTGACCCTGTCGATCGGTATCGTCACCTCGATGTTCACCGCGATTGTTGCCAGCCGGGCGCTGGTTCATCTTCTGTTTGCCCGCCGGTCGCTGCGCGACCTGCCGGTCTGAGGGGCGGTTTCATGCGTTTGCTGTCGCGTGTCCCCAACATCAATTTCATGGCGATTCGGCGTCCGATGCTGGCGTTTGCCGTGGTCACGACGCTGGTTTCGCTGGCGCTGGTCGGTCTGCGAGGTCTCAATTTCGGCCTCGACTTCAGCGGCGGCGTACTGGTTGAGGTGGTCTATGCCGAGTCGGTGGCACTTGATCCGGTACGGGCCCGCCTCGACGATGCTGGCCTGACCGGGGCGACCGTTCAGTATTTCGGCTCGTCAACCGACGTCATGATCCGCTTGGGTCCGGATGCGGCGGAGGGGGCCGGCCAGATTTCCACTCGTATTCTCGAGGCCCTGTCGGCCGATGGTCCGGCACTGGAAGTGCGGCGAGTCGAGTTCGTTGGTCCGCAGGTGGGCGATGAGCTGGCCACTGACGGTGCGCTGGCGGCACTGTTCGCGATTATCGGCATTCTGATTTACGTGGCATTCCGGTTTGAATGGAAATTCGCCGTGGGATCGATTGTTGCCACCGTTCACGATGCATTTCTGGTGCTCGGCTGGTTTGCGTTGCTCGGGATTGAATTCGATTTGACGGTTCTTGCCGCCATTCTGGCGCTGATCGGATACTCGCTGAATGACACTATCGTGGTGTATGACCGTATTCGCGAAAACTTCATCGACCAGCGGCGTGCATCCACCGTTGATGTGGTGAACCTGTCGGTCAACCAGACCCTGGCCCGGACCATTGTGACCGGCGGCACCACCCTGTTCGTGCTGACGGCACTGTTCTTTCTCGGCGGCAGCGCCGTGCACGGGTTTTCCATCGCGTTGATTGTCGGCATTCTGGTAGGCACCTATTCCTCCGTCTTTATTGCCAGCTCGATGGTGTTGGTATTGGGCGTGACCCGGGAAGATCTATTGCCGCCCCAGGACGAAGAGATCGACGAAACCCCTTGATCCCGTTGTAAAGCGCCGATGGCGTGCATTAATATGCACGCCCGCTTCACCTCAATATGGATGAATAAATGGCCCGGTATCAGGATATTCTCAAGCAGATTGAAGACCTCAAGCAGGAAGCCGAGTCCGTACGACGCGCAGAACTGCAGTCCGTGATCAACGAGATCAAGGACAAGATGGCGGCCCACGGACTGACCGTGGCTGATCTGCAGGGGCGTGGTCGTGGCAGCAGGAAGTCCAAGGTGGCGCCGAAGTATCGCAACCCGGCCACCGGCGAAACCTGGACCGGCCGCGGTCGTTCGCCGCGTTGGCTGGCCGAGGCCGAGGCTGCCGGCAAGTCGCGGGCATCGTTTCTGATCGGCTGAGCATCCGCTGCAGTGAACAAGCCCGGCCCAGTGCCGGGCTTTTTCATGGGCAGCGTCCGGGAGGCGGCCTTACACTACGCATCCACTGCGGAATGGGGTTCCCATGTTCCAGCGCATCCGAGACGACATCGCCAGCGTGTTCCAACGTGATCCGGCCGCCCGGACCACCTGGGAAGTGCTGACCTGTTATCCGGGGCTGCATGCCGTCTGGGCCCATCGTCTGAGCCATTGGCTGTGGCATCGGGGTCTGCGCTGGTTGGCGCGCTGGCATGCCGGCATCTGGCGCTGGCTGACCGGCATCGAGATTCATCCGGGCGCCCGCATCGGGCGACGTCTGTTCATCGATCACGGCATGGGGGTGGTCATCGGCGAGACCGCGGACGTGGGCGATGATGTCACCCTCTACCACGGCGTCACCCTGGGCGGCGTCAGTTGGAACAACGGCAAGCGCCACCCAACCTTGGGTAACGGGGTGGTCATCGGCGCCGGCGCCAAGGTCCTGGGGCCGATCGAGATTGGTGTCGGCGCCCGCATCGGCTCCAACTCGGTGGTGGTCAAGCCGGTGCCGGCGGGCGCCACGGTGGTGGGGATCCCTGCCCGCATCGTGCAGGAAGCGCAGCCGCCGTCCGAGGCGCATACCGCGTTGGCCCAGTCGCTCGGCTTCGATGCCTACGGTCTGTCGCGGGACATGCCCGACCCGGTGGCTTTGACCCTGTCGAAGATGCTGACCCACATCCAGCAGCAGGATGCACAGCTGCACCGCATCTGCGAGGCACTGCGGGCCCACGATGTCGGTATCCGCGAGGCGGATCTGGAGACGCTGGAATTGCCGGCGTTCTGCCGCGACGCCACCGCCGCCGACCGCGACTGAGCCGGTGGCGATTTACCTGGACCACAACGCCACCACGCCGTTGGCACCCGAGGTGCTGGAGGCGATGCTGCCCTATTTGACCGGCCCCTACGCCAATGCCTCGTCTCTGCATCGGTTGGGACGGGCGGCACGTGATGCCGTCGAACAGGCGCGGGGCGAGGTCGCGGCGCTGGTCGGCGCCCGGCCGCAGGATGTGATCTGGACCTCGGGGGGTACCGAGGCGAACAACCTCGCACTCAAGGGGCTGCTGAGCCCGGGGGTGCCTGCCCGTATTGCCTACGGGGCCACCGAGCATCCCGCGGTAATGGAGGCGGCGGAATCCTTGCGGACCTCGGGGGTCGACGTGGTGGCGCTACCGGTCGATGGCGATGGGCTGTTGCAGTCGGAAGGGTTGGCGCATGCGCTGCGCCAGCCGACCCTGCTGGTGTCACTGATGCGCGCCAACAACGAGACCGGCGTCCTGCATGATCTGGCGACACTGGCACCGCAGATCCATGCCGCGGGGGCGCTGCTGCACGTCGATGCGGTGCAGGCCGCTGGCAAGCTGGCGCTGGATGTCACCACGCTCGGTGCTGACCTGCTGAGCCTTTCCAGCCACAAGCTCTATGGGCCGAAGGGCGTCGGCGCCCTGGTGCGCGTGGCGCCGGTGGACCTGCAGACCCAGCAGCACGGTGGAGCACAGGAAGGCGGGCTGCGGGGCGGCACGCTCAACGTCCCCGCGATCGTCGGGTTTGGCGCGGCCTGCGCCCAGGCGCAGGCCCAGCTGGAATCGCGGATGGACCACATGTTGGCGCTGCGGCAGCGCCTGGAGGCCGGGCTGCGCACGTGCGCCGGGGTCCGCATCTTCGCAGAGGCGGCCGAGCGGCTACCCAATACCGTGCAGTTCGCCTTGCCGGGGTGGGCCGGCGAGGCCTTGCTGATGCAGCTCGACCGTCGGGGCTTTTGCGTTTCCAGTGGCTCGGCCTGTGCCAGTGGCAGCGGCGAGCCCAGTCATGTGCTGCTGGCGATGGGCGTGGACCCCGACGTCGCGTTCGGCGCCGTGCGTGCCAGCCTGGGGATCGGCAACACGGTGGATGAAATCGATGCATTCATCGACGCACTGCGGGCGCTGGCCACGCCATGATCGACCTCGACCATGCCGCCACCACCCCGCTGGCCGCCGAGGCGCTGGATGCGATGTGGCCCTGGCTGTCGCAACGTCATGCCAATCCGGCGTCGGATCATGCTGACGGCCGACGTGCCCGTCAGGCCGTCGAACAGGCGCGCGGTGAGGTGGCCGACCTGATGGGCGCGGCGCCGGCCGACCTGGTGTGGACCAGTGGCGCCACCGAGTCGATCAATCTGGCGCTGAAGGGGGCGCTCGAGTTTCGCGGCGTCCGCGGGGCCCATCTTGTCAGCAGCCGCATTGAACACAAGGCAACGCTCGACACCCTGCGCTGGCTGGAAGCCCAGGGCCATCGCGTGACCTGGCTGACCCCCGACCGCGAGGGCCGGATCTCGGCGGACCAGGTGCGGGCGGCGCTGCGCCCGGATACCGCGCTGGTGAGCCTGATGTGGGTCAACAACGAATTGGGCGTGATCAATCCGATCGAGGCCCTGGCGCCGGAACTGCGCGCCCGCGGGATCCTGTTTCATGTCGATGCCGCCCAGGCGGCTGCCTGGCTGCCGATCGATCTGCGCCAGGTGCCGGTGGACCTGCTGTCGCTGTCGGCGCACAAGCTTTACGGCCCCAAGGGCATCGGCGCGCTTTATGTCTGTCGACGGCCACGCGCCCGGCTGTCCCCGCAGCTGCACGGCGGTGGCCAGGAGCAGGGCATGCGGTCGGGCACGCTGCCGACGCACCAGATTGTCGGCTTCGGCGCGGCGGCACGCGCCGTTGCTGCCCAGCGCAGCGAGGGTGCTACCCGTGTCGCTGCGCTTCGCGAGCGGTTGTGGCGAGCCCTGTCGGAGGCACTGGCGGGCCAGCTGCAGCGAAATGGAGGGGGCCCGGTGGCGCCACACATCCTCAACGTCAGTTTTGACGGTGTCGATGGCGAGGCATTGCGGGCCCGGCTGCCGGGTCTGGCGGTCTCCAGCGGCGCGGCCTGCTCCTCCGCCACCCGCGAACCCTCGTTCGTGTTGCGGGCGCTGGGCCATGCCGATGCGCTCGCCGACGCCTCGCTGCGGCTGTCGTTGGGGCGCGGCACCACTGCCGCCGAGATCGACGCTGCTGCTGCCGCTGTAGCCGATGCCGTTCGCACCCTGCGCAACTGGGCGCCGGCATGATGGAGAACGTGTTCGGGTATCCCGCGCCGGTATGGCGGCGGTTTGTCGCGCCGGCCAGGGTGGGGCGCCTTGACGGGCCGGACTGCCGTCAGGTGATCGTCGGCAGCCCCGCGGCGGCCGCGCAACTGGCGGTGAGCATCCGATGTGTCGACGGGCGCATCCTCGAGGCCCGGTTCCAGGCCCTCGGATGCCCGGTGACGGTGGCGGTGGGGCAGTGGCTGACCGAAGTGCTCCCGGACCAGTCTTGGCCGCCGTCGACCGATGGCGTGGCCGCCACCTGCCGGGCGGCGCTTGAAATCGGCGCCGACAAGGCCCACTGTGGTCTCATGGCAGAAGATGTCGTGCGGGCGATGGTCCGCCTTGCCGAGGAAACCTCATGAATGATGTACAACTGACAGAAGCCGCCGCCCGGCGCATCCGCAACCAGCTGGAATCGCGAGGGCGCGGCGTTGGATTGCGGGTGGGGGTCAAGCGGTCCGGCTGCTCGGGCTATGCCTACACCCTCGACTATGCCGATGCGATTGCCGATGGCGATCTGGTCTTCGAGCAGCACCAGGCCAAGGTGGTGGTGGCGCGCGAGCATCTGCAGCAGCTGACCGGCATCACCGTCGACTTTCAGCGGGACGGCCTGAACGAGAGCTTCAAGTTCCTCAATCCCAACGTCAAGGCCACTTGTGGCTGCGGAGAGAGTTTCGCCGTCTGAAGCCCGTATCACCGGCGGCTGACATGACGGGCGTTGTATACTTCCGGGCTTTCTTTTCACGGGCGCACCGCCCGACCGACCCGAGGAGTTGAACCGTGGCTGTGGAACGTACCCTGTCGATCATCAAGCCGGACGCTGTTGCCAAAAACCACATCGGCGACATTTATGCCCGCTTTGAAAAAGCCGGCCTCAAGATCGTCGCTAGCCGCATGATGCACCTTACCGAAGGCGAAGCCGGCGGTTTCTACGCCGTGCACAAGGAACGCCCCTTCTTTGGCGATCTGGTGCGCTTCATGACCAGCGGTCCGGTGGTCGTGTCGGTGCTCGAAGGTGAAAGTGCCGTCGTCACCCATCGCGACATCATGGGCGCAACCGATCCGAAAAAGGCTGAAGCCGGCACGATCCGCGCCGATTTTGCCGAGAGCATCGACGAGAACGCCGTTCACGGCTCCGACAGCCTCGAGAATGCGGCGACCGAGATCGCCTACTTCTTCCGCGCGATCGAACTCTGCCCGCGCACGCGCTGAGACCGACGGCCGAGCGCTTTCGGCCGTGATCCCCCCATGAACGCCCACTCCGCCCCTGAACCGCACGTCGTGGACCCGTCCACCGGCCCGGGGGCGGAGCGGGTGAACCTGTTCGGGCTTGATCGCGAACACCTGCGGGAGGCGTTTGCCCGCATGGGTGAAAAGGCGTTCCGGGCCGATCAGGTAATGCAGTGGATGTACCGTCGCGGTATCGACGACTTTGCCGAGATGAGCAATCTCAGCCGCGATCTGCGCAACCGCATGGCCGATCATTTCGAGGTCCGTCCGCCGGAGCTGGTGGCAGAACAGACTTCGGTTGATGGCACCCGCAAGTGGGGGCTGCGACTGTCGGGGGGCAACGCCATCGAGACGGTGTTCATCCCTGAAGGTGACCCGGAAACCCGCCGCCGCGACCCGGTGGACGGGGTTGCCGGCCGTTATCGCGGCACCCTGTGCGTGTCCTCGCAGGTCGGGTGCGCGATGGATTGCAGCTTCTGCTCCACTGCGCAGCAGGGTCTCAATCGCAACATGACAGCCGCCGAGATCATCGCCCAGGTCTGGTTTGCGGCGCGCACCCTGGGGTGCAACTTCCAGACTGATCGCAATATCTCCAACGTCGTGTTCATGGGCATGGGGGAGCCGCTGGCCAATTACCAGGCGGTACTCACAGCGATCCGCGTATTGCTCGATGACCACGGCTTCGGCCTGTCGAAGCGCCGTGTCACCGTCTCCACCAGCGGTCTGGTGCCATTCATGGATCGCCTCCGCACCGACGTCGACACCGCATTGGCGGTGTCCCTGCACGCCCCGGTCGATTCGCTTCGTGATCAACTGGTGCCGATCAACCGAAAGTATCCGGTGGCCGAGCTGATGGCGGCCTGTCGCCGCTATACCGATGGCAAGGATCGCAAGGCGCACATCGTCTACGAATACGTGATGCTCGATGGCATCAACGACAGCCCGGCACTGGCGCGCGATCTGGCACGTCTGTTGAACGGGATGCCGGCCAAGGTCAACCTGATTCCCTTCAATCCGTTCCCCGAGACCGACTACCGGCGCTCCTCTCCGGAACGGATTCGGGCGTTTTCAGACGTGCTGCGCGGCAAACGCATCGTCACCACCGTTCGCAAGACGCGGGGCGACGATATCGACGCGGCCTGCGGACAACTCGTCGGTCGGGTGGAGTCCCGCCAGAAGAACCGCCTGCGCGGCATCCCGGTGGTGAGCCAATGAATCCGCAGGCCCGCCACCGACACCCGACGGCTGCATCCCCGGTGATCACGGGCGTCCGGGTACTGTCGACGGCAGTCGTGCTGTGTCTCGCGCTGGCGGTGTCCGCCTGCGCCAGCAAGGGCCTGTCCTCCGAAGACCGGCAGGAGGCGGCACGCATCAACACCCAGCTCGGTGCGGACTACCTGCGCCGTGGCCAGTTCGTGCAGGCCGAAGACAAACTCAAGCGTGCCTTGCACTACGCGCCTGACATGTCCGTCACCTGGTCGGTGATGGGGGTGTTGCACCAGCGGCTGGGCGAGCCGGACAAGGCCGAGCAGGCCTTTCGCAAGGCATTGGCACTGGCGCCCGGCGACCCCTCGGCGCGCAACAATCTGGGGGTGTTCTTGTGCGAGCGTGAACGCCAGGCTGAAGGGGTCAGGCTGCTGCTCGCCGCCGCCGAATCGCCGCGCTACGCCACACCCGAGGCGGCCTGGACCAATGCAGCCGTTTGCCTCCGCGAGAGCGCGCCGGTCGAAGCCGAAGGTTATCTGGTGCGGGCGCTGGAGCATGACCCGTCGTTTCCCGATGCGCTGGCGCAGCTTGCCGCGATAAGCCTGTCGCGACAGGATGCGGTTCGCGCACGCGCGCTGCTCGAGCGCTATGAGGCGGTCGCACCGCCCACCGCCGAGACGCTGCTGTTGCGGGTGCGGGCCGAGCGTGCCCTGGGGAACCCGGAGGCGGCTGCACGATACTTGCTACGGTTGAAAGCCGATTTTCCCGAATCCCCAGAAGCCGTCCAGAAGCCGAATTCATGACCGCTGAACAACTCCCCCCCGAAGGTTCCGAAGTGCCCGTCGAGCACTCACAAGCGCCGGCACCGGCCTCGCCTGGCGCACTGATCCGCGCAGCGCGCGAGGCCCGGCAGATGAGTCTGGAGACGCTGGCGGATCAGACGAAGCTGGCGCGCAACACCCTGGAAGCCCTGGAAACCGACGATTTTGGTGCCTTGCTTGAGCCTGTCTACGTGCGTGGCTACTACCGCAAATGCGCCAAGGTGCTGGACGTGCCGGAAGACCAGCTGCTGGCGGCCTATGCCAGTCGGGTGACGCCCAGTGCGCCGCGCATGCCCGCCAAGATCCGGCTGTCACCGAGCAAGGGGGACGGCGCGGGTTGGTTGGCGCGGCTCGTCAGTATTGTCCTGTTGATCGGCGTGATCGGGGTGGCGGTGTTCCTGTGGATGGAACGTGGCCGGACGATTGAAGCGGGGGTGCCCAGCGCGCCGGAGACCGCGGTTGCCGTCAACCCGCTGCGCAGCGTGACGCCGTCACCGACCCCCGCCGATGCCGCCATAGTGGCGCCGACGGCAGCGGATGACGTGGCCGTATCCGACGACAATGCAGCGGTTGTTGCACAACCCGTCCCGACACCAACGTCGTCGCCGTCCCGGGACGCCACGTCGGATGAGGTGCAGCTGACACTGCGGTTCACCGAAACCTCGTGGGTGCGGGTCAATGACGGCGCCGGGGCGGCGCTGATCAACGGCCTGATGAACCCGGGCCAGGATCAGCAGTTACGCGGTACACCGCCATTGTCGGTGTTTCTCGGCAACGCCCCGGGCGTTGAGCTCCTGGCGAACGGCACCGCCATCGATCTGGCCCCGTTCACGCAGACCAACAACACTGCGCGCTTGCAGCTGCCGTTGTCGGCTGACTGAGGCGGAGGAGTATTCCGGTGGCGATGAGAAGCCAGCACCAGATCGTGCGCCGGCCGACACGGGCAATCCGTGTTGGCCGCGTGACCGTCGGTGGTGACGCGCCGATCGCGGTGCAGACCATGACCAACACTGACACCGAGGACGTCGCCGCCACCGTCGCCCAGATTCAGGCGGCACAGAAGGCCGGCGCCGACATCGTCCGGGTGTCAGTACCAACCTTGGCCGCGGCGCGTGCATTCGGCGAGATCAAGCGCGCCGTCGGTTACATGCCGCTGGTGGCGGATATCCACTTCAATTACAAATGTGGCCTGGCGGCAGCCGAAGCCGGCGCTGATTGCCTGCGCATCAACCCCGGCAATATCGGTGGCGAGCGCAAGGTCGATGAAATCGTCGCTTGCGCGCGACACCACGGGATCCCGATCCGCATCGGGGTCAACGCCGGATCGCTGGAAGCCGATCTGCAGGAGAAGTACGGCGAGCCCAACTCGGATGCGCTGGTGGAATCCGCGTTGCGCCACATCGACCTGTTGATGAAGCGGGACTTCCAGGAGTTCAAGGTCAGCCTCAAGGCCTCGGATGTATTCATGACCGTCGAGGCGTACCGCAAGCTGTCGGCACAGATCGAGCAGCCCCTGCATCTGGGCATTACCGAAGCCGGGGGCGCCCGCGCCGGTGCGGTAAAGAGTGCGATCGGGCTTGGCATGCTGCTGGCGGAAGGCATCGGCGATACCCTGCGGGTGTCGTTGGCTGCCGACCCGCTAGAGGAGGTCAAGGTGGGTTGGGACATCCTCAAGTCGCTACACCTGCGTAACCGTGGGATCAACCTGGTGGCCTGCCCCAGTTGCTCGCGACAGAATTTCGATGTGGTCAAGGTGGTGGCCGAGCTGGAGCAACGTTTCGACGGCATCGACGAGCCACTGGATCTGGCGGTGATCGGCTGCGTCGTCAATGGCCCGGGCGAGGCACGCGAGGCCGCGCTGGGGGTGGCGGGCGGTCGCCCCAACTCGATCTATGAGGATGGCCGCATCCAGCACAAGGCGCACAATGACGATCTGGTGGACCGGCTCGAAGGGCTGGTGCGCGCCAAACTCGAAGCTCGCCGCAAGGCGCGTGAGGCGGCACCGTGAAGTTGCAGTCACTGCGTGGCTTCAACGATATCCTGCCGGCCGACACGGCGATCTGGCAGCACGTTGAGGCCACCGCCGCCGCGACCTTCGCGGCCTATGGCTACCGCGAGATCCGGACGCCGTTGCTGGAGCACACGGCGCTGTTCAAGCGGGCCATCGGCGAAGTCACCGACGTCGTCGAAAAGGAAATGTTCAGCTTTGATGACCGTGAGGGTGACAACCTCAGTCTGCGACCGGAAGGCACCGCCAGTTGTGTGCGCGCCGGGCTGGAGCATGGGCTGTTGCACAACCAGCAGCAGCGGCTTTGGTACGCCGGACCGATGTTCAGGCACGAGCGGCCACAGGCCGGCCGCTATCGGCAATTTCACCAGATCGGTGCCGAGGTTTATGGCGTGCCCGGTCCGGATATCGACGTCGAGGTCATTGCCTTGTCGGCGCGACTGTTGCGTCGGCTCGGACTCGACGGCGTGCAGCTCGAGATCAACTCGCTCGGCAACAGCGACAGCCGCGCCCGCTATCGACAGGCCTTGACCGGTTTTCTGCAGCAGCATGCAGCCGCGCTGGACACCGATTCGCAGCGGCGACTGCTGAGCAACCCGCTACGGGTGCTCGACTCCAAGGTGCCGGCGACACAGGCGCTGGTGGCCGATGCGCCGCGCATCACCGATTTCCTCGACGACGATGACCGCGCGCACTTCGATGGCCTGCAGCAGGGGCTGGCGGATCTCGGCATCGACTTCGTGGTGAACCCGCGGATCGTCCGCGGCCTCGACTACTACGCGCGTGGCGTGTTCGAGTGGACCACCACCCAGCTCGGCAGCCAGGGTACGGTGTGCGCTGGCGGGCGGTATGATGGCTTGGTGACCCAGCTGGGCGGCGCAGCGACGCCGGCGGTGGGGTGGGCCTGCGGAATCGAGCGTCTGATCCTGCTGATGAAAGCCGCGAATGTAGAGACCCCCTCGCAGGCGCCACATGCGGTGCTCTGTACCCAAGGGGACGCTGCGGCGCGTGCTGCTGCCCGATTGGGCGAGAGCCTGCGGGATGCGCTGCCGGCGCTGCGGCTGGTGGTCAGTGCTGGCGGCGGCAAGCTCAAGAGTCAGCTATCTCGCGCTGATCGACTGGGCGCCGCAGTGGCCCTGGTACTGGGTGACGCCGAGCTTGCCGACGGCGTCATTCAAGTAAAATCCCTGCGGAATGCTGCAGAACCGGCGATGATCGCCCAATCAGAACTGCCGGGCCATCTCGGCGGTCTGCTACACACCTAACATCAGGACGAGAAACGGACCGTGGCGACGCACTACGACGACGAAGCACAAATCGACGCCCTCAAGAAGTGGTGGCACGAGAACTGGAAGGCGCTGGCCGCCGGTCTGGGCATCGGTCTTGCCGCCATTTTCGGCTGGGAGGGCTATCAGGGTGCCCGTGAGGGCAAGTCGCTGCAGGCATCACAGATTTACGATGACCTCCAGGTGGCCCGCACCGACGGCGCTGCCGACGAGGTCCGCCGCATGGCCGATACCTTGGCGCGCGAATTCTCCGGAAGTCCTTATGCGGCGATGGCGCGTCTGGTGCAGGCGGAGCTCGCGGTCGAACAGGGGGACCTGGACGCTGCCCGGGTGGCGCTGCTGTGGGTTGCGGACAATGGTGACGACGACGGGCTGGTGGCGATTGCCAACCATCGCCTGGCCCGTGTTGACTTTCAGCGCGGGCAGGTTGAGGCGGCGCTGGAGCGTCTGTCGTCCGAGCCTGTCGGCTTTGAAGCCCTGTACGCCGAGCTGCGCGGCGACGTGCTGTTGACCCAGGGGGACCGCGTTGCGGCGCGAGCCGCCTATGTCCAGGCCTTGGCGGCGCTGGACGATACCGCGCCGAATCGCATGCTGTTGCAGTTCAAGATCGATGATCTGGCCGATGTCGAACCGGTGGCGCAGTCATGAGCCGCCTGTTTGGAGTCGTCATCGCGGCGTTGGTGCTGGTGGCCTGTTCCGGCAAGGACAATGTGCGAGAGCCGGCCGAACTGCAGGACATCGCCAGCCCGGCGGTAAAGGCAGAACGGCAGTGGTCGCGCTCCGTGGGGCACGGCGATCTGTTCTCGCGGTTGCAGGTGGCATCGGCGCCGGATGCACTGTTTGTCGCTGATCAACAAGGTCGGGTCAGGGCACTGGATGCGGTGAACGGAAAGCCGGTCTGGGAAGCCCGAACCGAGACGCGCGCCATCGCTGGGCCGGCCGTTGCCGGGGAGGACGTCTTGATCGGCACCCTCGACGCCGAAGTGATTGCCCTGGCGCGGGCCGATGGCAGCGAACGCTGGCGGACAAAAGTGTCGAGCGAGGTCATGGCTGCACCGGTCAGCACTCGCGATCTGGCGATCGTTCGCACGGTCGACGGTCGCCTTCATGCCCTGTCGTTGGAAGACGGGACCCGACGCTGGACCTTCGACCGCATCGTTCCCAACCTGACCTTGCGCGGGCTGTCACCACCGCTGTTGCATGGCGGGCGTCTGTTCGTGGGTATGGACAATGGCCGCATGGTTGCCCTGAATCCGGCGACCGGCGAAGTGCTGTGGGAGCAGGTGATTGCCGCGCCGACCGGTCGCAGCGAACTGGAACGACTCGCGGATATCGACGCTGCCCTGGTGGCCGACGGCGCTGAGCTCTATGTGGCCAGTGTCGGCGGCGAAGTGGCCTGTGTTGACGGCGAAACCGGGCAGGTCCTGTGGCGGCGGAGCATCTCCAGCTACAGTGGCATGACGCTGGCCGCCGACAAGGTGGTGGTGACCGATACCGATGGCCGGGTGTGGGCGCTTGATGCGCGGACCGGTGCCGCTGCCTGGAAGCAGGAGGCATTGCTGTATCGCCGCCTGTCCGCACCGGTGATGCTCGACGGTCTCCTGATGACTGGCGACTTCGATGGCTATCTGCATTGGCTGTCGCCGTCGACCGGCGAAATCGTCGGGCGCCTGCGGGTTGGCGACTCGCCGCTTCAGGGTGTTCCGGCGACGCTCGACGGCCGCGTCGTGGTGTTGAACCGCGACGGCCGCCTGGCCTCGGTCGGTGTGCAGTAAATAGCCAAGCACAAGCGGTGGCGTGCCGATCCCGGCACTGGATGTCAGATTGAGGCGGCGCGATGAGTGAAGCTGTAAACGTGCAGGCGCCGCTTCCGAGGCTGGTGCTGGTCGGCCGCCCCAATGTCGGCAAGTCAACGCTGTTCAACCGGTTGACCGGCACCCGCGCGGCGCTGGTCGCCGATTTTGTCGGTCTGACCCGCGACCGCCAGTACGGCACCGGTCGGCACGATGACAAGTCCTTTGTCGTGATTGATACCGGCGGCCTGATGCCGGAGTCGAGCGAGCCACTGGCCGCCCTTGCCGAAGACCAGGCGCGGCTGGCCTTGGCCGAAGCCGACCATGTGCTGTTCCTGGTCGACGGCCGGGTCGGACGCCACCCCAGTGACGAAGCCATTGGCCAGTTTCTGCGTCGGTTGGGCAAGCCGGTGACCTTGTTGGTCAACAAGGCAGAAGGCCAGACCCGCACCGCCATTGGCGCTGATTTCTATGCGCTCGGGCTTGGCGAGCCACGCGCCATTTCGGCACAGCATGGCGACGGCATCGGCATTCTCCTCGACGAATTGCTGCAGCCTTTTGAACAGTTCCCGGAAGCCCCGCCCGATGCTGACGGCCGGATTCGCGTCGCCATCGTCGGGCGCCCCAATGTCGGCAAATCGACCCTGATCAACCGTCTGCTCGGCGAAGAGCGGATGCTGGCGGCCGACCTTCCCGGCACCACGCGCGATGCCATCGAGGTGCCGTTCGAGGTCGAGGGTCGTGCTTTCACGCTCATCGACACCGCCGGGGTCCGGCGCCGGGCCCGCGTCAGCGAAGTCATCGAGAAGTTCTCGATCGCCAAAACCCTGGACGCGATCGAACGTGCCCATGTGGTGATCGCGGTGGTGGATGCCCATGACGATATCGGGGATCAGGATGCCCGTCTCATAGGCATGGTGGCCCAGCGCGGGCGTGCGCTACTGCTTGCGGTCAACAAGTGGGATGGCCTTGATGATGGTGAGCGTGAACAGGTCCGCTACCAGGTAGACCTGAAGCTGCCGTTTCTCGATTTCGCCCCGCTCCACTACATTTCCGCACGCCATGGTTCCGGCGTTGGCGTGTTGATGCGGGAAGTGGTGGAGGTGGCCGATGCAACCATGAAGGACCTGCCGACACCAGCGCTGACCCGGGAGCTGGAACATGCTGTCGCCCGTCATTCGCCGCCAGCGGTGGTCGGGCGCCGGATCAAACTGCGGTACGCCCATCAGGGTGGACGCAACCCGATCCGGATCATCGTCCATGGCAATCAGACTGACCGCGTGCCGAATGCCTACAAGCGCTACCTGGCGAATCATTTCCGCGAGGTGTTCAAGCTCAAGGGCGTGCCGCTGCTGGTCGAATTCAAGACCGGTGACAACCCGTTCAAGCACAAGGTCAATGTGCTGACGCCGCGCCAGGTGAAGAAAAAGAAGCGGCTGATGGCGCGCGTCAAGGGCCGTCGCTAGGGGCCTTTGCACCACGCTGCGCTCGGTATCCTGAGCGCAGCGTGGTGGGGTCAGTCGTCCGGGTAGACCAGCGCCGCCAGTTCGGTCCGGCTGTAGACGCCCAGCTTGCGGTAGATCCGATAAAGGTGGTTGGCAACCGTGGACGGCGCGACGCCGATCTTGCGGGCGGCCTGCTTGAACGACAGGCCCTGGGAGACTGCCAGCACGATCTCGCGTTCCCGCGCGGTGAGTCGGTCCAGCGGACCCGGCGGCCACAGGTGAACGATCCACATGTCGCCGAGGGCTTCGCAGCGAACGCACAGGCGATCATTGAGCAGATGGGGCGTGTCCGGTTCGGGCAGCTCGAAGGGCACCTCGAACGCTTCCTCACGGTCGGGGAAGTGTTCGTCCAGCATGTCGAGAAACCGGGGCTGCGCCTCATGGAAGCGTCCCTCGCAATCCACCACCGCCGCCGCTGCAGCCGGCAGACGCTGGTGATTGCGCGCCAGATGCAGGAAGAAGACGTGCGACGCGGCGTTGAACAGGTGGTAGGGGATCCGCCGCTGGCGGGCCAAGTCGTCCTCATTCCATGTGGCATCGCGGTCGCGTCGGTAGAGGGTCAACAGCGAGTAGAGGCCGCTACGGCCATCAAGGTGGGCAGTCGACAGGCCGCGGGAGATGCCGAATGGTTCGAAGGTGCGCCGATAGAATGCTGATTTGAAGAATTCGGCGTCTGGCACCACTGACCGGAAATCGACGGGCCGATCAAGGTTCTGCAGGATCACCGGCAGCATGGGGTTGATCGGGCGGGTCTCCTCGAGCACCCGCGGAAAGTCCTCTGGCAAACCGCCGGTGATCGTGACGGTGTGGAATTTCCAGTCCGAGACCAGGCCGGTCCCCCACAGGGCGAAGTCGTGTGGCACCAGCTTCGCCCACTCGGTCAGCGCCCAGGCACGATAATGCTCGGGGGCAATGGACAGCGCCCACCGGTACAGGTGAGCGATATAGCGGTCGACCGGGTCGACGGTATCCGCCGGGGTGGGGCGCCTCATCACGATCTCGGTGTGGGGGGTTTTTTACTATGGTCTAACGCCATCGCCCTGAGCATACTCAATGTTCACGAAAACGCCACACGGCGAGCGAGCAATGCGGCAACTCGACACCTGGCTGGACGACTACGCGGCCTCTCATCAGAACCCCGTCAACAAGGCCTTTCACTGGGCCTGCGTGCCACCGATCGTGTTTTCGATCTGGTGTGCGTTCAAGGCAATCCCGGTGGGCAACGCGGTCTTCAATCCCGCGACGGCGGTCATCGCCTTCATGGTGTTGTACTACCTGCGCTTGTCCTGGCGGTTGGCTGCGGGGATGGTTGTCGCATCGGTGCCGGCCTATCTCGGCGTGCTCGCGCTGGAGCATGTCAGCCCGGGCACTGGCGTTTTCCTCGGCATCGCCGCCACCATTTTCGTGGTGGCCTGGATCGGGCAGTTCATCGGTCATCACATTGAGGGTGCCCGTCCATCCTTTTTCAAGGACCTGCAGTTTCTGATGATCGGCCCATTGTGGTTGCTGGCGCATCTTTATCGTCGCCTCGGCTGGCCAATTTCCGACACGGCGCATTCGCGCGCCTGATACCGGCTCTTGTGGGGTAGGGAAATTAGCGGTCCTTCGGGGCCGCTTTCTTTTTGTGCGCGTCGCCGGTCGGCGGCAACCGGGTTCATGGACGATTCAGTCGATCAGGCGTTCAATAGGGTTCCACTGATTGAAGAGAAGCACCATGAACCGCCTGATCGTGAGCGTGCTCGCCCTCGTCGCGTTGGTCGTCGGCACCTCGGTCCATGCCGATGTCGAGCCGATCGAAGAACGTGGCAAGAACTACAGCACCTTCTCCACCGAGAAGGACGCCGAGCTGTCGCAGCAGACCTACAGCGAGGAGGAGGTGCGCAAGGCGGCGGAGGCGTTCTTCGACGGCGCCAGTGAAGGCATCGGCAAGGCGTTGGAGCGGGCGTTTGCCGACTACGGACGCCCCAGTGCCTACATTCTGGGTGAGGAGGGCGGCGGTGCCTTTGTGGTCGGTCTGCGCTATGGACAGGGCACGCTGCAGTACAAAGCAGGTGGCGCCATGCCGGTGTGGTGGCAGGGGCCGTCGATCGGCTGGGACTTCGGGGGTAACGCCTCCAAGGTGTTCACGCTGGTCTACAACCTCCGGAGTACCGACAGCCTGTTTCAGCGGTTTCCCGCAGTTGACGGCAGTCTTTACGTCGTCGCTGGGGCCGGGCTGAACTACCAGCGTAGCGGTGACGTCGTGCTGGCGCCGATCCGCACCGGGGTCGGACTGCGGGCCGGGGCCAGTCTCGGCTATGTGCACTACACCCGGGAACCCAGCAAGAATCCGTTCTGAGGTCGCAGGCGAGCGTGGAACCTGCTGCCGCGCACGGGGTCTATAACGTACACTGAAGTCCCTGTTTTCCTGATCCATTACGAGGTCGAGCAATGAGCTGGAATGAAACGCAGCGCCCGATACCGGTGCGGACGTCGTCTCCCGGGGCCTATCGCCCGGAGGCCCGGCCGGTCTCCGCACTGCAGACCAACGCAGTCCTTCGCAACACCTATTGGTTGTTGTCGCTGACCCTGCTGTTCTCGGCGGGCATGGCGGCGATGTCGATGGCGATGCGGGTACCGCCGCTGCACTGGGCGGTGATGCTGGGCGGGATGTTCGGACTGCTGTTCCTCACCCACGCCACGCGCAACAGTGCCTGGGGTTTGCTGTCGGTGTTCGCCTTCACCGGGTTCATTGGCTTCGCCACCGGTCCGGTGATCACGGCTTATCTGACGGCGTTCTCGAACGGCGCGGAGCTGGTAATGATGGCAGCCGGCGGTACCGGCGCGATCTTCCTCGGGCTGTCGGCCTATGCGCTCACCACCAAGCGTGACTTCTCGGGCATGGGCAAGTTCCTGTTCATCGGCCTGATGGTGATTGTCATCGCCTCGATCGCCAACATCTTCCTGAACATCTCGGGTCTGGCACTGGCCGTATCGACAGCCGCCATCGCGATCTTTTCCGGTCTCATCCTCTACGACACCCAGCGGATCGTGCAGGGCGGTGAAACCAACTACATTTCCGCCACGGTGGGCCTGTATCTGAGTGTCTACAACCTGTTCATGAGTCTGCTGCAGCTGGGCGGATTCCTCGGCGGCGAAGACTGAGTTCCGCCATCCCGTTGCCAGGGGCCCGGTCGCGATGACCGGGCCTTTTTTTGCTCAACTTCTGGGCCAATCGAGCCGCTGCTCGCTGCGGAAGTGTCGCGGCGTGCCTGATAGCGGATCCGTGAAGTGAAGGTCAGCCGCCAGCAATTGCAGCGGCCGGGCCGGATCGTCCGCCATCACGGAGGGCCGGACCTCGGGATATAACGGATCGTGACGGATGGGTGCGCCCAGCGCCGCCAGGTGAACCCGCAGCTGGTGTTTGCGCCCGGTGACCGGGTACAGCCTGTAGCGCGCCCAGGCGCCCTGCTGGCTCACGTATTCGAAACGGGTCAGGCTGTTCGCAGGACCGTCGATCTCATGCATCCGGAAAAACGGGTGGCCCCGGACCAGACGACTGCTTCGATGGTCAGGCAGTCGTGGCGCTGCCGGCACGATGGCCTCGTAGCCCTTGTGAATGGCGCGCTGCGCGAACAGGCGCTGGTAGGCCGCGCGGGTGTCACGGCTGACCGAGAACAGGACCAGACCCGCGGTCGCGCGATCGATGCGGTGCAGCGGCACGAGGTCGCGCAGACCGGTGTCGCGTCGCAGGCGGGTCAACAGGGTGTGCTCGACAAAACGACCGGCCGGGATCACCGGGAGAAAGTGCGGTTTGTCCGCCACCAGCAGGTGGGCGTCGCGGTACAGCACGTTCGCCTCGAACGGGATCGGGGTTTCATCACGAACTTCACGGTAGTAGCGGATGCTCGCGCCGACCCGATACGGTGCGTCCACCGGCAGGGCCAGTCCGGCGTCATCCAGCACCCGGCCGTTCAACAGGCGGGTGCGCCACTCGTCAACCGGGACGTTGGCGAAGTGCTGCTGGAGGAAACTCAGCAGGTCGGGCCATTGGCCCTCCGGCAATTGAAGGCGGCTGGCCGGTACGCCGTTGTCGGGAGGGGCAGACCTCGGCATGGGCGTCGCCAGACCCTAGAGGGTTGGCGGCATCACCGCGATGCCCTCCGCCAGCGCGGTGTCGCCCGCCGCCACCCGCAGGGCCGCCGCCCGTCGCAGCGGCGTCATGCCGGCGGCCCGGGCGGCGCGGCGCAAGGCCTCGTCATCGCCATCGGCGCGGATCTCCGCCCGCACTGCGGCAGACAGTGGCAACATTTCATAGAGCCCGATACGGCCGTGAAAGCCGGTCTCGCGGCAGTGGGGGCAGCCCTTGGGAAGGTACACGGTGGCGGGGGCGGCGACACCGCTGTCACCGCTGAACGCTGCCCAGTGGTCGAGGTCGACCGGGCCGGGTTGCTTGCAGTGCTCGCAGAGGCGGCGGACCAGACGCTGGGCCACGGCGCCGAGCAACGTTGCCCGGATCAGATAGGGCGGAACCCCCAGATCAATCAGCCGGGTAATCGCGCCCGGCGCGTCATTGGTGTGAAGGGTCGACAGTACGAGATGGCCGGTCAAGGCCGCCTGGACCGCTACTTCGGCGGTCTCCAGATCGCGGATCTCGCCGATCATGATGATGTCCGGGTCCTGCCGCAGCAGGGCACGCACGCCGTCGGCAAAGTTCAGGCCGATGGCGGGGTTGACCTGCATCTGGTTGAAGCTGGGCTCGACCAGTTCGATCGGGTCCTCGATGGTGCAGATATTGACCTCCGGCACCGCCCGCATCCGCAGCGTGGTGTATAGCGTGGTGGTCTTGCCGGAGCCCGTGGGGCCGGTGACCAGGACGATGCCGTGGGGCTGCGCCACCATGGTGCGCCATTGCTGCTCGTCCGCCGGATCGAAACCGAGGGCGGCGAAGTCCTTGACCAGCACATCCGGATCGAAGATCCGCATGACCAGCTTCTCGCCGAACGCGGTCGGCAACGCCGACACCCGCAGCTCGATCTCGCGGCCGGCCGGCGAGCGGGTTTTGATGCGTCCGTCCTGGGGGCGGCGCTTCTCGGCGAGGTCCATCCGTGCCAGCATTTTCATGCGGCTGGTCACCGGCGGCATCACCGCCGCCGGGATCTGATAGACGTCGTGCAGGCGACCATCAATGCGGAACCGGACCCGCCCATGTTCGCGACGCGGCTCCAGGTGAATGTCACTGGCACGACTTTCGAAGGCGTACTGCAGCAGCCAGTCGACGATGGCCACAATCGGCTGCGCTTCGGCGTCCAGCTTGCCCTTGCGGGACAGTTCCACCAGTTGTTCGAGATTCTGCAGGTTGCCGGCCATCGGCCGTCGATCACGGGCCTGCTCGGCACCCTGGACCGAGCGGGCGAGGGCATAGAACTCACCCAGATAGCGTTCGATGTCCTGCGGGTTGGCGAGAACCCGACGGATACGGCGGTTGACCACCGGTTCGAGGTCGCGCACCCATTCCTGCCACCAGGGTTCGGCGGTCGCCACCACCACTTCCTCGGCGGTCACCCTCACCGGGAGGATCTGCGCGCGGGCAGCGTAGGCATACGGCACCAGGGTGGTGATGCCACTGACATCCATGCCCAGCGGATCCACCCGGAAGTAGGGCAGGCCCGACTGCGTCGCCAGCCATTGCGACAGCGCATCGGCGGTCCAGGTGCCGGTCGGGCCGTCGGTACGGGGCAGGGCGGAATCCGCGATCAGCAGTAGTGGATGGCGGGTGGTGGCGGGTTGTTGCGACTGACGAACCCAGCACTCGCGGGCATCACGGGCGCTGACCGCCCCGTCGGCGACCAGATCGTCTAGCAGTTCGCGCAGGGCCAGCCTGCGTTCGCGAAGTGGCGGTGTCGGAGCATTCATGCAGTAACGCTAGCATTTCCCGGCGTGGGTGTCGGAAGGCGGGCGACCGGCGGTGTCGGCATCGGGCACAGCCAGTCGCAATGGGCGAGAATATGGCGATTCAAGGTCAGGGGATGGCACCAGACGGGATGAGAATGAACGGAAAGATGAAGCGCACAGTGTTGCCGATGGTGGTCGTTGTACTGGTGTCGGGCTGCGCGACCGGCATCGGCGGCTGGCTGTCGCCATCGCAGTCGGTGGCTGTCAGTGAGGTGCGCCGCGGCTTGCACTGCGGAACCGACACCGATGAGACGCGCCTAACGCTGCTGGACTCGGCCGACGCCGCACAACGCTGGGCCGACCAGCGTGGCGCGCAGTTGTCGGGCGAGGATCGTCTGGCGCCGACAGGCCGCTTCGTCATGGTGGAGATGGGTGCGCGGCCTTCCGGGGGTTATGGTCTGGCGGTCAGTGCGGCTGCGCGTCAGCGCGGCAACCAGCTGATGCTGCAGGCGACCTTCTTCACCCCGACACCCGACACGCTGGCAACCCAGGCGCAGACCCAGCCCTGTGTGCTGGTCCGGCTGCCCGAGTCGCCGGTGCAGGGCGTGCGGTTGTATGACCAGAGCGGCACGCTCCGCGCGGCTGCCGATCGCGCCCACGACAGCGACTGATCCTGCGGGAGGAACCCACATGCTGAGAATCCTGCCGGGCCCGTTGCAGGGCGTGATCATGGCGCTGTTGCTGGTGATCAACACCCTGTTCTGGGCGGTCCCGTTGTTCGCGCTGGTGCTGCTGAAGCTGCTGACGCCGCCGCGGGGTCAACTGCGGTCGCGCATGAGTCGCGCGGTGGCCTGGGTGGCCCAGCGTTGGGCGATGATGAACACCGTTTTCGGGGGGGCGCTGCTGGATTACACGATCGATGCCCGTATCGATGCCGACCTGCATCCGGACGGGCAGTATCTGGTCTGTGCCAACCATCAGACCTGGAACGACATCTTCGTGCTGATGGCCACCTTCGGTCGCCGCGCACCGTTCTTCAAGTTTTTTCTCAAGCAGGAATTGATCTGGGTGCCGGTTCTCGGGTTGGCCTGGTGGGGGCTCGATTATCCCTTCATGAAGCGCTTCAGCGCCGAGCAAATCCGGCGCAACCCGGCGCTCAAGGGCAAGGACATCGAGACCACCAAACGGGCCTGCCAACGTTATCGGGACCAGCCGGTGATGATTCTCAATTTTCTCGAGGGCACCCGCTTCACCCCGGCCAAGCATGAACGGCAGCAGTCGCCGTACACCCACTTGCTGAAACCCAAGGCGGGCGGCTTTGCCTTCGCCATGAGCGCGATGGGGCCCAAGCTCAATGCCCTGCTCGATGTCACCATCGTCTATCCCGATGGCGCCTGCGGTTTCTGGGATTTTCTTTGTGGCCGCATGCACCGCGTCACGGTTGATGTCCGCCAGCTCGAGATCCCTGCCGCGTTCTTTGTCGACAGTTATGAAACCGACGCCGGCGCGCGCGCCCGGTTTCAGCAGTGGATATCCGCGTTGTGGCGCGACAAGGACGATCGCATCACCGCGCTGCTCGCCGAAGCCGGACCGCGCTAGCGCGGCCGCCAGATGGCGGCCACGCCCGGCAGGGCGCTGCCGCGATCCAGCCGTGAGACCAACAGCAGGCAGCCGGTGGCAGACAGCCCGATGGCGAGACCCAGCAGCGGCACATAGCCGAGACTGTCGCCGACCACGCCGCCAGTGAAGGCCGCCATCCCCATCACCACCACGATGATGCAGGCCAGCAGTGTGTAGTCGGTACCGGCATGATCCGGGTCGGCGGCATCCATCATCAGGGTGAACAGCGCGACGGTGGCCATCCCGCCGAACAGGTGCTCGACCGTCGCGCCGAGCCACAGCATCGGCAGCGTGGCCATCCCCGATGCGGCGAGCAGGTAGGGCAGCAGGCTGGCGGTCTGCAGCAGTCCGCAGGCCAGCAGCGTGGTGCGGCGTTGCCATCGGAATGCCAGCCAGCCCCCGAGTGCGGCGCCAGCGAGGCCGGCGGAGGCGCCCAGCGTTCCCTTGATCAGCGCGATTTGGCCCGTGTCCAGTCCCAGATCCAGCATCATCGGGCCGATATGCGCCGATGCCATGGTGTCGCCGAACTTGTAGAGCCCGATCAGGCCGATGAAGGACCCCATGCCGGGCCGTTGCAGGCGCGCCCACCACCCGGCCCACAAGCGGGACGCGGGGGGTGATGGAGGCTGTTCCGATGCCGGCTCGCGCAGGGTCAGGACCGGCAATACCGTCAGCGCCAGCAGCGCGGCCATCACCATCAGCATGCCGCTCCAGCCGATCCGGGTGTAGAGCCACAGCAACAGGCCGCCGCCGAGCACCATACCGAGGCGGTAGCCCCCCACCTGTATGCCGTTGCCCAACCCCCGCATCGGCGGGCTCAGCAGGCGTACGGCCAAGCCGTCGGTGGCGATGTCCTGGGTGGCGGCGATGACGTTGAACAGCAGCAGCGCCGCAAACAGCACCACCAGGCTGTCGGCCAGCGGCAGTCCCGCCAGCACCACCGCCAGCACTGCCCCAGCCACCTGCAGGGGCAGCAGCCAGTCGCGGCGCCGGCCGCGGTGATCCACCCAGGGTGCCCACAGGAACTTGAGGGCCCACGGCAGGAACAGCAGGCTGGTGGCACTGATGACCGTCAGCGAATAGCCCGCTTCGCGCATCAGGACCGGTAGCGCCTGGGTGAAGAAGCCATAGGGCAGACCTTGGGCGAGGTAGAGCGCAGCCAGCAACACCAGGATGCGGGTGCGGCTCACGCGCAGTGCCAGACGTGACGGCCGAGGGCCTCTCCTTCCAGCGTGACTTCGTCACCCGGGACCAGCGGGCCGACGCCGGCGGGCGTGCCGGTGTAAATGACGTCGCCTGGCTCCAGCGACCATAGCTGCGACAAGAGGTGTATCTGCCGCGCCACCGGATACAGCATGTCGCGAGTGTGTCCATGCTGGCGCAAAGTACCGTTGACGTGACAGGTGAACGATAGGGCCTGCAGGTCCTGTTCGAGATAGGGCTGGAAGTCGCCGAGCGGTGCGGCGCCGTCAAAGGCTTTCGCCCGCTCCCATGGCGCGCCCTGGCGCTTCAGACGTGCCTGCAGATCACGCAGGGTGAGATCCAGCCCGAGGGTGATTCCGGCGACGCTGTCGAGCGCGTCGCTGATATCGATGTCGCGCCCGCCGCCGGTCAGCTGAACCACCATCTCCGCTTCGTGATGCACGCTGCCAAAGCCCCGGGGCAGCACGATCTCGGTCCCCGCCTCGACGATCGCCGAGACCGGTTTCATGAACACGACGCAGCCCTCATCGGGCAGCGGCGGTGCGTCGTCGAGACCGAGCGAGGCCAGTTCAGCGACATGTTCGGCGTAGTTCTTGCCGATGCAGAAAATGCGGTTGACGGACATGGGGGATCCCGGTGGCTCCGCCGCATTATCCTCCAGCCTTCATCAGGGTGGGGCAGGGACCTCCGCGAAACCGCGTACGTAATCGGCGATCACGCGCAGGTAGGTATCGACAGGTAGCGATTGAGGATCCTCATCCAGCAACGGTAGCAACAGCGATTCGCGGGCGGCATTGAAGGTCGCGGTGATCAGGGTGTCTGCCAGCGGATCGCGCCGCAGCGCTGGCGGTGTCCGCCAGTGGGTCTGCTGCTCATAGTGATAGGCGATGCCCAGTGCGGTGGGCTCATCCCATTTGCGGGCCAGGATTTCGATGCCCTTCGGCACGCCATCGGACGTCAGGCCGATGGGGACCACCACCGAGGGGTTCTGGGTGCTGGAACCGAAGTCACAGGTTCGGGGGCTGCTCCCCGGTCGCAGTAACAAGGCATCCAGTCGTACCGTTCCGCCTTCCGGTAGCGGCCAGGCATCCATCAGGCCTTCAACGTAGGCACGGGTATCGACATGCTGTTGCAGCAGGGCGGGATCGGGTGGTGCGGTGGGATCGCTCAGCGCGCCGGCTCCGACGGAAGCCAGCGCCACCGGGCTCACCAGGCCGGTTTCGAGAATGCCGTCGGTCGGCAGCCTGCATCGATTGATGCCAGGGTTGAGTGCGGTCAGGCAGCGGCGCGGGGCGGCGTAGCCGTTCTCAGCCTCGAATTGGGCGAAGTAGTCGTTCCATTCGTAGTGCATGGCCGAGGCGGCCACCGAGACGAATTCGGGGAACTGGACGTCGTAGACCGTCGCGCCCAGCGCCTCCATTTCGGCGATGGCGGCATCGATCAGCGTCAGGTGCTCGCCGTCGCCGGCGGCATCGCGGGTACCGAACTGCCGCACGAATCCAAGCTTTCGGCCGGCGAGCCCGTTGCCGACCGTATCCAGAAAGCGCGTGTAGTCGTCAGGTCGTTTGGGCAAGGTTGGATGCTGGTATTCCAGTGTTTTCGGGTCGCGTGGGTCGGCACCGGCCATCGCGTTGAGCGCGAGTACCGCATCGTAGAGCGTGCGCGCCATCGGTCCGGGCGCGTCGCGCGAGTGGGTCAGGGGAAAGATGCCGTGCTGTGACACCAGCCCGACGGACGGACGAATGCCAACCAGCCCGTTGACCGACGACGGAAAGCGGATCGACATGCAGGTGTCGGTGCCGGTACCGATGGCCGCGAAGTTGGCGGCGATTGCCGCGCCGGTGCCGGAACTGGAGCCGCCCGGGCTCTGCCGCGTGTCGTAGGGGTTGCGGGTGAGCGGGCCACGCCCGCTGGTGCCCATCACCGTGAAGGCGAACTCGTCCTGATTGGCTTTGCCCAGGATCAGCGCGCCGGCCGCGCGCAGCCCGGCGACCGCATGGGCATCAATCGACGGCTGATGCCCCAGCATTGAGTATGAGCCCGACGTCGACGGGTGGTCGAAAGTGTCGTAGTTGTCCTTGAGCAGCATCGGCACACAATGCAGCGGCCGGTCGCCGATGCCCCGATCGGCCGCATACAGGGCATCAAGGGCAGCCGCTTCGTCCCTGGCCATCGGGTTGATACGCAACACCGCGCGGATCGGAAGTCCGCCCGCTTGCGGCGTGTTGTCGATCGTCGCGATCCGCTGCACATACTGCTCGTAGAGGGCGACACAGGTCAGCGGAGCGCCATCCGCCTTCCGCTGCGCACCGGCGAAGGCGGCATGGATATCGGCCACCGTGGCTTCCTCCAGATCGAAGGCCTTGGCCGGTGTGGCGTCCAACGTTGTACCGGCCCCGCAGGCCGTGATCAGGAAGGGCAGGCATAGCAGCAGGCAGGGACGAGACATCATGGCGCGGACTTCCGGTGGTTTTCCACGTCACAGCACGCTTCGTGCCACCGCCACAGCCAATCACAGACGAAAACGGCCACCTCGAGGGTGGCCGCTCGATTCCTGCTCGGCGTTCAGATCCGGGCTTCGATCCCGAATGCGGCAAAGCCCTTCTTGTCGAAGTTCTGCCGGAACATGTCGCGCAGCTTGGTCGCTGAGGCGTCGTAGGCATCCTTGTCGGCCCAGGTATTGCGCGGGTTGAGGATGGCGCTGTCGACGCCCGGGCAGCTTTTCGGCATTTTCAGGTTGAGGATCGGCTGTAGCTCGGTCTCGACCGTATCCAGCTCGCCGTTGAGGGCGGCGTTGAGCAGGGCACGGGTGACCTTCAGGCTCATCCGCTTGCCGGTGCCGTAGGCGCCCCCGCTCCAGCCGGTGTTGAGCAGGATGCACCGGGCCTGGTTCTGCTGCATCTTCTTGGCCAGCAGTTCGGCGTAGACGTTGGGCTTGTGGGCCATGAACGGGCCGCCGAAACAGGCCGAGAAAGTCGGCTGCGGTTCGGTCACGCCGACTTCGGTCCCCGCCACGCGCGCGGTGAAGCCGGAGACGAAGTGATACATCACGTCCTTCGGCTCGAGGATGGAGATCGGCGGCAACACCCCGAAGGCGTCGGCGGTCAGCAGCACAATGGTCTGCGGATGCGGGCCCCGGCCGTTGGGCATGGTGTTGGGCACCACCTCCAGGGGATAGGACAGGCGGGTGTTCTCGGCGATGCTGCGATCGCTGAGGTCCAGTTCGTCCGGATGGCACTCCGCCATGGTCTTGCCGGGCAGCGGCGGCACGTTCTCGATGATGGTGCCGGGCTGGCTCATGGCGGCCGCAATGACCGGCTCGGCCTGCTTGTCGAGATCAATCAGTTTGGCGTAGCAGCCGCCTTCGAGATTGCACAGGCCGGTATCCGACCAGATGGTCTCGTCGTCGCCGATCAGTCGGCGACTGGCGTCGGCCGACAGGGTGGTCTTGCCGGTGCCGGACAGGCCGAAGAGGATGGCGCCATCGCCTTTCTCGCCGACGTTGGCCGAGCAGTGCATCGACAGCCGACCTTCCAGTGGCAGCAGATAGTTGCCGACGGTGAAGATGGTTTTCTTGTTGACACCGCAGTAGTCAGCGCGCCCCGCCACCAGACAGATGCGGTTGCGGGTATCGATGATCACGGCCGCTTCGGCGCGGCAGCCGTCGCGCTCGGGCACGCACTCGAAGCTGGGAACGTTGATCATGGTCCAGCGACGGGCCTCGACGTCGTTCACGCCCTCCAGATCCTTGGGGAACATGTTGTCGACGAACATGGCGTGGGTGGCGTATTCGCCGACGAAGCGATACGGCACCGCGAACGCGGGGTCCGAGCCCATGAACACGTCCTTCACGTACAGGGTCGACTGCTTTTGGTTGACGTGTTCGATGACGCGCTTCAGCAGCGCCTGGTACTGGTCGGGGTCGTAGGGGTTCAGGTCGGCCTTGAACCACAGCTGGTCGGCCACGTCCGGCCACTTCACCGCATAGGTATCTTTGGTGCGGCGGCCGGTACAGTCGGGGTCGGTGTAGTAGACCAGCGGGCCGTTGACCCCGAGCTTGGTAGCGTATGCCTTCTGCGCGTCGGATGGACCGTCGCGGCGCACGCGTCCCCGGTCGTTGGCGATGGCCTCGTGAAACAGCTCCGGCTTGCTGAGGTTGTACTTGTAGGAAACCGTCTTGAGCCCAAGCAGTTGTTCGAGGTCGGCCTGATAGGTCATGTGGGGTCCTTACGTGGAAAGGCGGGCAGATGAACCCGGCGCAGGGTGGCGCCGAGTTCGCCAAAAAAGGGTCGCAAATGGTACGGATGACGACGCTTGGTCGCAAGCAAGCCCAATTAAAACAGAGACTTGCCAGTCACCTTGCGGGGCATTTCGCGTCAGCTGCGCGGCGTCAGCCCACCGCCATGGGGCTTATTCCGGCAACTTGAACCCGGCCACCGATGCCCGCAACTGCTCCGACAGCGCGCTGAGTTCGCCAATGGCCTGGGCGGTTTGGCCGGCGGACCCGGAGGTCTGCACCGCGATTTCGCGAATATTCTGCATCTGACCGGCAATGGTGGTGGCCGCTGCCGACTGGTTGCGAGCGGCGCCGGAGATTTCCTGGATCAGCCGGGCGATCTGCTGGGAGCTGGTCTCGACCTGGGTCAGAGCACCACCCGCCTCCTCGGCGCTGCGGGCACCACTCACCACGTTGTGAGTCGAACGCTCCATCGAGATGATGGCCTCGTTGGTATCCGCCTGAATGGTTTTGACCAGGTGCTCGATCTGACGGGTGGCGGTGGAGGCGCGCTCGGCCAAGCGTTGGACTTCCTCGGCCACCACCGCAAAACCGCGACCCTGCTCACCCGCCATTGCGGCCTGAATCGAGGCATTGAGCGCCAGTGTGCTGGTTTGTTCGGCGATATCGTTGATCAACTCGATGATGTTGCCGATTTCCTGGGACGACTCGCCCAGGCGTTTGATCCGTTTCGCGGTGTCCTGAATCTGTTCACGCAGGGCGTTCATGCCCTGAATGGTGCGGTCCACGGTTTGTGCCCCGTTGTGGGCCACCGCGACCGATTCCTGCGCCTGCTTGGCGAGCTGCTCGGCACGGCCCGCGACCTGCTGCATCGACTGCGAGGTGGCGGCGATCTGCGTGGTCACCGCGGTCACGTCTTTGGCCTGTTGCTCGGAGGCCTGGTTCATGCGGGCGGCAATCTGCCGGGTCTCGCCTGCGCTGTCCGCCAGCCGCTCGGAGGTGTTGGTGATGGTGCCGACCAGCGCACGCATGTTCTGGACGGTGTAATTGATGGAGTCGGCAATGGCGCCGGTGAAGTCCTCGGTGACCGTGACGTCAACGGTGAGGTCGCCATCAGCGAGGTTGGTGATTTCGTCGAGCAGTCCGAGAATGGCCTGCTGCTGGCGGGCGTCCCGTTGTTCACTCTCGGCCGATCCACTCTGGGCGGTGCGGACGAAGATGACGAAGAATCCGGCGATGGCGGCGATCGCCAGTAGCAGCGCCAGACCACTTACCACCGGCAGCACACGGTTGGGCTTGATGTTGTCGAGCAGGGCCTGCTCGAGCGCCTTCGATGCCGCCAGCAGGTCTGCTGCCTGTCCTTGCAGCAGGGCCGAGCGGGCCTGCAGCTCATCCACCGTGGCGGCCGAGTCGACGATGGTCCCGATGCCATTGGCAATCGGCAGGTACTGTTCCTGCAGGGCGACGGCGGCCGTGATGGCGTCGCGGTCCCGCAGCGCCGGCAGCGTGTCGTCGCCGCTGATCAGGCGCTCGTGGGCGCTGACAAAGCGGGCGCTCTCAACACGCAGGGTCTCGGCATTTTCGGCAGCATTGCGGCCTTCGCCAAGGACGGCCGGAAGCGCGCCTGCCACGCGTTCGAGACGGGCAAGCTGGCGGGTTGCCAATTGCACCTGACGCACCGGGGCGCCCCCGCTGGCCAATTGTTCCGACAGCGCTTCGGCAGCGCTGGCGATGGCCGGCAGCTGTTGCTCGATTTCGGCTGCCTGTCGCTGAATGGTGCGGTAGGCCGATTCACCACCAACGATTTGATTGATCGAGCCCTTGAGCGTTTCCCAGGTCGTTGCCAAGCCCTCCACCGCTTCGGACACCGCCGCCGGAGCGGCTTCGATTCCGGTGATGTCGTCGCCGTTACGGAGGGTCTCGAGGGTGTAGTCGAAATCTTCGACGCGCGCGCTGAGAAGCCCGAAATCCGGGGTCACCCCGCGGGTGGCAGCGCTACCGGTTTCGGCAATTTCCAGGGCATCGGCGCCGGCCTGACGAGTCAGCTCGAGCAGGTCCTGATCGCGGGCCTCCTGGGCACCGCCGAAATAGAACCCGCCCAGGGCGATGGCAATGAGGACAACGGCTGCCACCAGCAAGGCGACATCGCGCCGGAGCAGGGCGCTTCGCGCGGTATTGAGATCTGCCATGGTTCCCCCCGAAACGTGGCGTGAAGACGGAATCAGCCGTTCAGCACAGTGTTGATGCGGCTCAGGAGGTCGGCTTCCTTGACCGGTTTGACCAGATACTCGCGGGCACCCTGACGCAGGGCCCAGACTCGGTCGGTTTCCTGGCTCTTGGCGCTCACCACGACAATGGGAATATTGGCGGTTGCCGGATCCTTGGACAGCGTGCGGGTGGCCTGGAAGCCGTTGACGCCGGGCATCACCACGTCCATGACCACGCAATCCGGCATTTCCGCACGGATTCGTTCGATCGCCTCCTCGGCACCGCCGGCTTCGAGCACCGTATGTCCGGCCTTGCTCAGCATGTTTCTCAGGTTTGCCACGTCGGTGGGCGAGTCGTCCACCACCATGATGCGCGCCATGCGGCTTCCCTCGTGCGTTGGAGTGAGATCGGTGCGGCTTTTGACCGCCGTCAGACTATATACCACGGCCCCCGCGCGGTCGGCAGTTCAGGCGCGGCGGACGCCGTCGTGCCAGCAGGCGCTGACCTTGTGACGAAAGCGCCAGCCTTCGAAGGGCGTATGGCGCCCACGGCTGAGAAGCTTGGCGGCTTGCAGGGTCCAGTCGGCATCGGGGTCGATCATGACCACATCGGCCGCAGCGCCCGCCTCCAGTGTCGGCGCCGGCAGCCCAAGAATCCGAGCCGGTGCGGCGGTGATGCGATCGACAGCGGCCAACGGTGAGAGCACACCGTCATCGACCAGCTGCAACACCAGCGGCCACAGGGTTTCGAGGGTTGACAGGCCCGGCTCCGTCAGCGGAAACGGGTTGATCTTGGCATCGGCCTCATGCGGTTGATGGTCGGAGCAGACGGCATCGATGGCGCCGCGACCGACTGCGCCGCGCAGGGCGTCGCGATCGACGGCATCCCGCAGCGGTGGCACCACGTGGCCGAGGGCGTTGAAGCCGTCGATCAGGTCCTCGGTGAGAAATAGCTGGTGGGCGGCAACATCAGCGGTGATCGGCAGGCCGCGGTCTCGCGCGGTCTCCACCAGTTCGACGCCGCGGGCGGTCGACAGCCGACCGAAATGCACCCGGGCACCGGTGTCCTCCACCAGCGAGATCCAGAACCGCAGCGCTGCGACCTCCGCCGCTACCGGGATGGCGGCCAGACCGAGCCGTGTCGCCACCGGGCCCTCGTGCGCGCAGCCGGGGCCGGCGAGGGCAGGGTCTTGCGGAAACACATGGATGGTCAGCCCCAGGCCGTGCGCGTATTCAAGGGCACGTCGGGCCAGCAGTGGATCCTGCAGCGGACGCAGGGCGTTGGACAGGCCAACACAGCCCGCAGCCTTGAGCGCACTCATCTCCGCCAGGGCGTTGCCGGCGAGTTCACGGGTCAGGGCGCCGAGGGGCGCTACCCAGGGGCTGCGCACCGCTTTCGAAATGCGCAGCACCCGCACCACCATCGCCGGGGTATCCAGCGGCGGGCGGGTATCCGGGGGGAGCGCAAAACGGGTGATACCACCGGCGAACGCAGCGCGCGTCTCGCTGGCGAAGTCCGCCTTGCCAGTGTCCCCCGGCTCGCGGAAGCGGGCACAGAGGTCAACCGCGCCGGGCACGATCCACTGGCCGTCCGCCTCCAGCACCTCGTCATAGGGTTCGACCGGCTCGGCATCGCCGAAGTGGGTGATGCAGCGATTGCGCAGGCCGAGATGACCGCGCACATCCAGCCCCCGCGCCGGGTCGAGCAAGCGGGCATTGCGGATCAGGATGCTCATCGCCGCCCTCCGAGAATCAGGTCCATGACGGCCATGCGCGCGGCAATCCCGTTCCGCACCTGATCGAGGATCACCGACTGCGGGCCGTAGGCGATGTCACCATCGATTTCGACGCCCCGGTTGATCGGCCCCGGATGCATGACGATGGCATCGGGCTGCAACAGCGCCATGCGGCGGGCGTTGAGACCGTAGTCGCGGTGAAATTCTCCGAGGCTGGGCAGGAAGGCCCCCAACATCCGTTCCTTCTGCAAGCGCAGCAGGATGACCACATCGGCACCCTCCAGCGCCGGATCGACCTGGTGGAAGATGCGAACGCCCATCTGCTCAATGCCTGACGGCATCAGCGTTGGCGGAGCCACCACCCGAATCTCGGCGGCTCCCAGCGTGCGCAGGCCGTGGATGTCCGAGCGGGCCACCCGCGAGTGCAGGATATCGCCGACGATACAGACCTTGAGTCCATTGACCCGACCCTTGTGGCGGCGGATGGTGAGCAAATCCAGCAGCCCTTGAGTCGGGTGGGCATGGCGACCATCGCCAGCGTTGAGAATGGCCACTCCGGGCGCTGCATGCCGTGCAAAGAAGTGCGCGGCGCCGGAGGCATCGTGACGCACCACGAACATGTCCGCCTGCATGGCTTCGAGGGTCTTGAGGGTGTCGAGCAGCGTCTCGCCCTTGGTCGCGGATGACGCCGCCACCTGCAGGTTGAGGACGTCTGCCGACAGCCGTTTGGCCGCCAGCTCGAAGGTGGTTCGGGTGCGCGTCGACGGTTCGAAGAACAGGTTGATGACGGTGCGGCCGAGCAGGCTGTCGTGCTTCTTGTCGGTCCCCTGCTCGTCGACGAAGGCATCGGCGCGGTCGAGCAGTGCGGTCAGCAACGGCGCCGGCAGCCCCTCGAGGGTCAGGAAGTGGCGCAGTCGGCCTTGATCGTCGAGCTGGAGCGATGCCGTCATGGGGCGGCATTATCACCCAAATTCGCGGTGCCGGAAGCCGGCGGCATCAGTCGCAGCGTGCCGGCCGCGCCGCCCTGCGAAAACCACTGTTCGAGAATGACGCGGGCCGACTCGGCATCGCGGTCGCTTTTGCGGACCCGCCGGCCGAGGCGGCCGCTGGCACGGTCTTCACGCAGGCGATCGTCGGCGGCGCGCGAACTGAACCGTTCGTCGCAGGCATAGACCGGACAGCCGAAGCGGCCGTGCAGGGCACGGGCAAAGCGCAGCGCCCGTTCGGTCGCCGGCTGCAGGGCGCCCTCTTCAGTGAGCGGCCACCCCACCACGGCAGCGGTGGGGGCCCAGTCACGCCAGGTTCGACTGAGCGCGATCCAGTCATCGGGGGGAAGCGTCGGCAGTACGCTGGCGCGTCCGGTGAGCGCTTCGCCGACGGCGATACCAACCCGTTTTTCGCCGACGTCAAACGCCATCACCGCCATGCGCCCGGGACCGGCTCAGGCGTGACCGGCGGTCGACGTCAGTTGCGTCACGTCCACCCCCAGCAGGCGGGTGGCGGCCTGCCAGCGCTCCCGCGCCGGCAGGTGGAAGATGATCTCGCTGTTGACCGGGGTGTTCAGCCAGGCGTTGCGCATGACCTCTTCCTCCAATTGACCCTCGTCCCAGCCGGCGTAGCCGAGCACCACCACGTAGTCGCGCGGGCCCTGGCCTTCGCCGATGGCACGCAGGATGTCACGGGAGGTGGTGATGAAGAGGTCGTCTTCCAACGCCAGGCAGGACTCCCACTCGCCGGGTGCCCGGTGAATCACGAACCCGCGCTCCGGCTGCACCGGACCGCCCCAGTAGACGGTGACCTCCTCGTCAAGGTCGCCGCGATCAAGGTCCATCTGTTTCATCATGTCGCTGAGCGTGAGCTCCAGCGGGCGATTGATGACCAGGCCGATGGCGCCATGATCGTTGTGCTCGCACAACAGGGACACCGTGTTGGCGAACTGTTCGTCTTCCATGCCGGGCATGGCGATGAGGAACTGGTTCTTGAAGAAATCACTCATGGGGGCAGTGTACCGGGCCCGCCGCAGGCCGGGGCGGCAGGCGCGCCAGCAGACGGCCGGTCAGCCAGCCGGTCACCGCACCCAGCGCCAGCGCCGCCGTCAGTAGCGGCGGCAGCAGGTGCACCAGCCCCGGGTGTGGTACGAACCAGGCCCAGGCGATCATGAATTGTCCCCCGACGTGGGCCACGGCCGACGCCAACGACAGGCCCATGACCGATAGCGCTGCACCCGGCAGGAGGCGGTTCCAGGCGGTGCCGAATGCCAGAACGGCAAGGCTGGCGGCGGCGCCGGACAGCGACAGCCAGAAGCCGGGCGCGAGGAAGCTGCCGACCAGCAGGCTGCCCACCAGTACGCGCAGACCGTTGACCCAGATCGCCGGGCCCAGCCCGTGGCGTACCAGCACGATGAGGGTCACCACATTGGCCAGGCCCGGCTTGATGCCCGGCACCGGGGACGGGATGCCGGCCTCCAGCAGGTGGATGAGGATGGCGATGCCGGCAAAACCGGCAATCAGACGGTCCTCGCGGCTGAATCCTTCAGAAGCTGACGGCATCGACGCCTTCGCCTCCGAGCAGGCTCAGGGAGACCCGGTTGGGGATGCAGGCGGTGCCGTCCCCGGTATGCGACAGCCACCCGGTATGGATACAGATGCGGTTGCGGCACGGGCCGTCGACAAAGCGGATGCGATGGTCCGCGACGTCGAGCACGCTGGTGCCCTCGGCCCCCTCGATACGGATGCGTTGCGGCGTGTCGAGGGCAACGATACGCACCGTTTCGCCGCGCACACGGATTTCCGCTTCCTGCGCCGCGATCGGCGGTTGCCACAGTGCGGCGTAGAGTGTGCCCAGGCCGCCGCACAGCAGGACCAGCAGCACCCGGTCGGCAACCGTCACGGCAGCCGTTCCAGCGTGAGGCCGTCGGGCAGCAGCAGACGCTCGGCCAGGCGTGCCGTGGCCTGCAGCCGTCCGTCATCGCGGACCACCAACACCTGGTCGAGTTCGAGCGCGGTCGCCACCGACGGCCAATCCGTTCCGGCGACGAACAGGGCAGTGCTGGCGGCATCACCGAGAACGGGATCGTCGGTGACCACCGTGACCGACTGCAGACCACGTGCCGGCTGCCCGCTGCGCGGATCCAGCAGGTGGTGGTAGCGGGTCCCCGCGTGAATGAAGTAGCGCTCGTAGTCGCCGCTGGTGATGATGGCTTCGTCGCCGTCGGTGGGCAGCAGGGCCAGCATCTGCTGGCTGTCGGCGGCAGGACGTGGGTGGCGGATGCCGATTCGCCAGGGCTGCGAGCCCTTGCGACCGGCCGCCTGCACGTTACCGCCGATGTTGACGATGAGATTGGGGTAGCCGGCGGCCTTCAGGCGTGCCGCGATCTCGGCGGCGGCGGCGCCCTTGGCAATGCCGCCGAAATCCAGTTGCACGCCGGGTGCCGGGCCCCAGACATCTGCTGCCGCCAGCGGCGGCGCGGCGCTCAGCGCGGCCAGCGCCGGGCGCAGGGCCGTCTCGTTTGGGGGGGCGTTGCGGAAGTCGGTCTGGTCCTGGAACTGCCAGAGCTTGACCAGCGCGCCGATACGGGCGTCGAATCGGCCGTCGCTGCGGCTGCCGATGTCGGCGGCGCGACGGATCAGGGGCTGCAGTTCGGCGGGTAGTGCGGCGGCGACACCCTCAGCGAGCCGGGCATTGACGGTGGCCAGCGCGCCGTCGCCGAGCACGCTCCAACGCCGCTCGAATGTCTGCAGCCACGGCGCCAGGGCGTCGAGTGCCGCCTGGGCATCGGCATCGGTCTGCTCGGGGGGCACCCAGAGGCTTACGGTGATCAGCGTGCCAAGCCCCAGCAGGTCGCGCGTGATCACCCGGCCATCGTCGTCGTTGCGCTGTGCCAACCAGACGAACAACGCCACCATCAGCAGGCCGGTCAGCGCACGACGGCCGAATTGCTTGAGTCGGGGATCCATCAGGGCAAGGGGCCGGCCGACTGCCGTTCCAACACGGTCATCAGCCGACCGCCGATATCCAGGTCGTGAGCGGCGTCAATCTCGCGAGCGCAGGTCGGCGAGGTGACGTTGATCTCGGTGAGCCAGTCGCCGATCACGTCGAGACCGACGAAAATCAGGCCGCGAGCCTTGAGCTCGGGCCCGACCTGTGCCGCGATCCAGCGGTCCCGCTCACTCAGGGGCTGCGGTCGACCACTGCCGCCAGCCGCCAGGTTGCCCCGGGTTTCGCCCTGCATTGGCACCCGTGCCAGACAGTACGGCACCGGTTCGCCGTCAACCATCAGGATCCGCTTGTCGCCATCACGAATGGCCGGCAGGTACTGTTGCGCCATGATCAGGTGACGGCCGTCGGTCAAGGCTTCGATGACGGCGCCGAGGTTGAGGCCATCCGGTCCGACCCGGAAGATGCCGCTGCCGCCCATGCCGTCCAGCGGTTTGAAGATGACATCGCCGTGCTCGGCATGGAACGCCCGCAAGGTCGTCGGATCGCGGGCGATCAGGGTCGGCGCGCAACACTGCGGAAAACGCGTGATGAAGAATTTCTCGTTGCAATCGCGCAGCGCCGCCGGGCGATTCACCACGCGACAGCCCTGCGCTTCGGCCAGTTCCAGCGTGTAGGTGGCGGCGATGTAGTCGAGATCGAACGGTGGGTCCTTGCGCATCAGCAGGGCGTCGAGGTCGCCCAGCGGTGCCACGTCTGGCGCACCCAGTGTGAACCAGTCCTGGCGGTCGTCCCGGACTTCCAGCGCTCGGCCGCGGCCGAGCGCGATGCCATCGCGAACCCACAGATCGCCCATCTCGTAGTAGCGCAGGCGCCAGCCGCGCGCCTGGGCGGCCAGCAGCAGGTGCAGGGTGGTGTCCTTGTAGGGCTTGATCGCCGCGATCGGGTCCATCAACACGCCGAGCGTTCGGGACATGGGGGAATCCGGAGGAGGGAGAGCGGGAGTTTACCTGCGACCCGCCGCGGGGACCCATTCCCCATACACCGAAGCCCCGGCACGAGGCCGGGGCTGGGCTTACCGCTGCGACGTGCTACTTCTCGACGATGGCGGTCACGCCGACACCGCCGGCGGCGCAGATCGAGATCAGCCCGCGGCCACCACCGGCCTCGTCAATGATCTTCGCCAGCGAGGCGATGATGCGGCCGCCGGTGGCGCCGAAGGGGTGCCCGAGCGCCAGCGAGCCGCCGCGGACATTCATCTTGCTGCGGTCGATCTTGCCCAACGGCTTGTCGAGGCCGAGCCGGTCCTTGCAGAAGCGCGGGTCTTCCCAGGCCTTGAGGGTGCACAGCACCTGGGCGGCGAAGGCTTCGTGGATCTCGTAGAAGTCGAAGTCCTGCAGTTTGATGCCGGCGCGCGCCAGCATCCGCGGCACGGCGTAGGCGGGGGCCATCAACAGGCCTTCCTTGCCGCTGACAAAATCGACGGCGGCGGTCTCGGCATGGGTGAGATAGGCCTGCACCTTGAAGCCGTGTGCCTTGGCCCAGTCGTCGCTGGCCAGCATGACGGCGGAGGCGCCGTCGGTCAGGGGGGTCGAGTTGCCGGCTGACAGGGTGCCCTTGCCGGACTTCTTGTCGAAGGCCAGACCCAGGGAGGCCAGTTTCTCCAGGCTCAGGCTTTCGCGCAGGTTGTTGTCACGTTCAAGCCCAGCGAACGGCACGATGAGGTCGCCATAGAAGCCGGCGGCGTAGGCATTCGCAGCCTTCTGGTGACTCTCATAGGCCAGTTGATCCTGGTCCTCGCGGCTGATGTTCCACTCCTGGGCCATCAGTTCGCAGTGTTGGCCCATGCTCTTGCGGGTACGCGGTTCGCCGTTGGTGGGGATCGCCGGTGCCAGCATCGACGGCCGGAACTTGGCCAGCGCCGCCAGCCGTTGTCCGGTGGTTTTGGCGCGGTTGGCTTCCAGCAGGATCTTGCGCAGCCGGTCGTTGACGGCGATGGGGGCGTCGGAAGTGGTGTCGACGCCGCCGGCAATACCGGAGTCGATCTGCCCGAGGGCGATCTTGTTGCCGATATTGATGGCCGCCTCCAGCCCGGTGCCGCAGGCCTGCTGCACGTCGAAGGCCGACGTTTCCGGCGCCAGGCCGGATGACAGCACCGATTCGCGGGTGAGGTTGAAGTCCCGCGAGTGCTTGAGCACGGCGCCGGCAGCGACTTCACCGATGCGCTCGCCATGCAGCTGGAACTTGTCGACCACGCCTTTCAGCGCCGCCGTCAGCATGACCTGATTCGATTGGGTGGCGTACGCGGTGTTGGACCGGGCGAAGGGGATGCGGGCGCCACCGAGAATGGCGACTTTGCGGGCCTGTGCCATGAAACGCTCCTGAAAAGGTGATCGGGCGGCCCTGTCGACAGGGCCTGACGTGGGAGTAAGGATACGCCCGGGTTCTGGTGAACCGGTTGGCCGTGGCGACAGCCGGCAGGGGCGCCATCAAAAATTCACGGCCGCCCCCTTGAAAGCGGGGCCACTGCCCTCAACAATTAGCAGCCTCACACTGCGAGTGCTAACAAGCGGCCCGAAAATGTCGCGGAGCGCTCGTGCTGGAGCCTAACCAAGTCCTTGTCCTATCGGGAGAATATCTGATGAAACTGCGTCCGTTGCACGACCGCGTGATCGTGAAGCGTCTGGAAGAAGAGAAGAAGTCCGCCGGCGGTATCCTGATTCCGGACTCCGCCGCTGAAAAGCCCCTCAAGGCGGAAGTCGTGGCCGTCGGCCCCGGCAAGCGCACCGATGACGGCAAGACCCATGCGGTCGACGTCAAGGCGGGCGACAAGGTGTTGATCGGCAAGTACTCCGGCACCGAAGTGAAGGTCGACGGCGAGGACCTCGTGGTCCTGCGCGAAGACGACATCATGGCCGTGTTCGCCTGATCCGCTTCCACCCCAATCATTAGAGGAATTCAGTAATGTCAGCGAAAGAAGTCAAGTTTGGTGACGACGCCCGTGCCCGCATGGTCGCCGGTGTCAACGTGCTCGCCAACGCGGTCAAGGTCACCCTCGGTCCCAAGGGCCGCAATGTCATTCTCGACAAGAGCTTTGGCGCCCCCACCGTCACCAAGGACGGGGTCTCGGTTGCCAAGGAAATCGAACTGAAGGACAAGTTCGAGAACATGGGCGCCCAGCTGGTGAAGGAAGTCGCCTCCAAGACCTCCGACGCCGCCGGTGATGGCACCACCACCGCCACCGTGCTGGCCCAGGCCATCCTCAACGAAGGCCAGAAGAGCGTCACCGCCGGTGTTGACCCGATGGACATCAAGCGCGGTATCGACAAGGCGGTGGAAGCCGTCAGCGCCGAAATCAAGAAGCTGGCCGTGCCCTGCAAGGACCGCAAGGCCATCGCCCAGGTCGGCACGGTGTCCGCCAACAGCGACGAAGCCATCGGCGAAATCATCGCCCAGGCGATGGACAAGGTGGGCAAGGAAGGCGTGATCACCGTTGAAGACGGTTCCGGCCTCGAAAACGAGCTGGATGTGGTCGAAGGCATGCAGTTCGACCGTGGCTATCTCAGCCCCTACTTCATCAACAACGCGCAGAGCCAGCAGGTCGAGCTGGAAAGCCCGCTGATCCTCATCAGCGAAAAGAAGATCTCCAACATCCGCGAGCTGCTGCCGGTGCTGGAAGGCGTTGCCAAGTCGGGCAAGCCGCTGATGATCATCGCCGAAGACGTCGAGGGCGAAGCCCTGGCCACCCTGGTGGTCAACAACCTGCGCGGTATCCTCAAGGTTGCCGCTGTCAAGGCGCCGGGCTTTGGTGACCGCCGCAAGGAAATGCTGAAGGACATCGCCATCCTCACCGGTGGCACGGTCATCAGCGAAGAAGTCGGCCTGTCGCTGGAAAAGGCCACCATGGACGATCTCGGCACCGCCAAGAAGGTCCAGATCAACAAGGAAAACACCACCATCATCGATGGCGCCGGTGAAACCAAGGCGATCGAGACCCGCGTGTCGGAGATCCGCACGCAGATCGAGGAAGCCACCAGCGACTACGACCGCGAAAAGCTGCAGGAGCGCGTCGCCAAGCTGGCCGGTGGTGTGGCGGTGATCAAGGTCGGTGCCGCCACCGAAGTGGAAATGAAGGAAAAGAAAGCTCGCGTCGAAGACGCCCTGCACGCTACCCGTGCAGCCGTGGAAGAGGGCATCGTCCCCGGCGGCGGTGTCGCGCTGGTGCGTGCTGCCACGGCCCTGGAAACGCTCAAGGGTGCCAACGACGACCAGACGGTCGGCGTCAACATCCTGCGTCGCGCCATCCAGGAACCGCTGCGCATGATCGTGCGCAACTGTGGCGAAGAGCCCTCCGTGGTGCTCAACCGGGTGGCCGAGGGCAAGGGCAACTTCGGTTACAACGCCGGCAACAACACCTTTGGTGACATGGTCGACATGGGCATCATCGACCCCGCCAAGGTGACCCGTCTGGCACTGCAGAACGCGGCGTCGGTGGCCGGGTTGCTGCTCACCACCGAAGCCATGGTGGCCGAGTTGCCGAAGAAGGACGAGCCGGCAATGCCGGGCGGTGGCGACATGGGTGGCATGGGCGGCATGGGCGGCTTCTAAGCCTGTTGCTTCCGCTGTACCCGAAGCCGGGGCCCGCAAGGGCCCCGGTTTTTTTTATGGCCGGTCAGTGATCGTGGTCGTGTTCATGGTCATGGTCGGCATCCGGCGCAATCCCCAGCCAGGTGATCCCGGTCGGCGCGAAGTCGAGGTCGACATGATCGACGATGTCGACGGTTGCCAGGTCCACCACCACCACCGCCATTCCGGCCGGGTCGGTGACGAAGGCCAGATCGTCCGCGCCACTGGTGGTGATGCGGGCGGCACTGTCGTCGGCGGCGAGGACCTGGACGGCAGCCTTGCGGTCGAAGTGATCGCCATGGGCCTCCAGTACGTGGAGCATGCCGGTACGGTCGAGGATCAGCAGGTGCTCGCCGTGGGCATCAAAGCGGTACTGGCGAATGCCGACATCCGCTGCCGCTCCGTTCCAGTCGAACGGTGTCGCGGTGTCGGTCGCCGGGTCGATCACGTAGAGGGTGCCGTCACTGGCGAAGCCGGCGAACACCTCGACCGCATGGTGGCCGGCCATCTGGGTGATGCGCTGGCCGATCGACAGCTTGCGGTCAGTGAACGTCTCGCCGTCCTGCTGGATCAGCAGCACGCCATCGGTGCAGCCGAAGGCAGTGTAGTCCTCGTTGCCGGCGCTGCCGTGCAGGTTGTCGCAGGGGGTGGCGAAGCGCCCTTCGTCGTGGAAGTGGTCACCGTGCAACTGATAGTGCTTCACGGCGCTGCGGGGAACCCCGCCGGCCGCTTCTCCCGCCGAGTAGTCAACCGCCAGCACGGCCCCGTCGCGGGGCTGTGCGACGCCATGAACAGGCACCGGCAGCGTGGCACGGGCGACGATCTGCGAGACCGCCAGGCTGGCGTCGGTGAGCAGGTCGAAACCGGCCGGGGTGTCGCCTTCGCCGTCGTAGAACAGCGCGGCCTGATCCTCATGGACCTGGTAGTGCGCGGGTTTGGTGCCACTGCGTTCGAAGGCGAGCAGAGTCGGGGTGTCGGCGTGGACATGGTCGTCGTGCAGCCAGACGCCGCCGTCGACGAAGCTCACCAGCCCGTCGGCGGCTTGCACCACTACCGCATAGCGGCCGCCAGGGCTGGCGTAGAGCGCGGTGGGTGCGTGGCGCAGCGGCAGGCTGGCGACAGTAGTGCCGGTGTCGAGGTCATGAACCAGGGCACGGGACGCGGCGCCATTGGCATCGCCAATCACCAGCCGTCCCGATGAGGGCGCCTCGTGATCGTGGTCTCCGTGGGCGTCGCGGAGCGCGTCGTCGTCATTGCAGGCGGTCAGGACCAACACTGCAGCGGGGATCAGCATGCGGGACAGAATGTGTACACAGGAATGGATCGACATGGTCGGGCTCCAATGATGATGAGAAATGGAAGTAAGTGTTATAACGTTTCAGTCACGGTGTGCAGCTCGGACTGCAGCACCGGCGTGCGGTGCTCAGTCCGGGGTTCGAAAGTCGAAGCGGACGCCTGCAAACAGCGAGCGACCAGGTTGCGGGCTGATGTCCTTGATAAAGGACGTGGCGAGCCGCTGTTTCTCGTCGAGCAGGTTGCGGCCCTGCAGGTACAGGGTGACCACCCGTGCTTCGCCAAGCTTCAACCGGTAAGCGAGGTCCGCGCCGACCAGGTCATGTCCCGGCGTGTTGGTTTCCAACGGCGCCAGGCGATTCTGTTCGAACACCCGGGTGTAGGTGAGCCGGCCGGACCACGGCCCGTGGCGGAGATCTGCAGCAACGCCAGCACGGGCGGGGGTGATGCGTGGAAGGTTGTCCCCACGGCCGGATTCGAGTTGCCCACGCACGGTGTCGGCAAAGCCACTCAGGTCCAGTTGCAAACCGCCGCTGCGAACCGCCTGCAGTCGCGCCGACAGCTCGGCGCCGTAGAACGTGGCATCCCGCTGGGTGACGTCGAGCAGCAGCAGCTCACCGTCAGGGTCGAAAGTACCGGATTCGTCGACGCGGTCAGCCACGCCATCGGTGTTGCCGACACCGCTGCCGTCAGCGTTCAGCCCGTCATCCACCTCCTGCAGGTACAGATAGTCGGAGATGCGGTTGTAAAACACGCCGACGGTCCAGGTGAGCGGGCCGTCGTCGCGGGACAGGCTGAGATCGAGATTGTGTGCGGTTTCCATGTCGGCACCGGCATCGCCGCGTTCGAAGGCGAGGGTGGCAAGGTGCGGGCCATACGCGTAGATCTCCTCCGGCGCCGGTGCCCGATCGGCGCGCTGGCCGTTGAGTCGCAGGTGCAGGTGTTCGCGCCACCGCAAGTGCAGGCCGGCCGATAGACTGAGCGGATTGAAGGACCGGCGACCGAGGCTGGCATCCTCGGGCTGGTGCCGGATGTCATCGACCCGCGCTCCCAGTTCCAGCCGATGGCGGCCGAACGGACGGCCCTCGATCCAGAACAGCCCAAGACTGTCGGTCTCGACCGGCGGCACGAAGGCCTCTTCGCCAATCGCTTCGAAATCGCGGTTGCCGACCTGGAGGCCGACGACGCCCGCCCAGTGGGCGAACGGGCGATGGGCCAATTCCACTCGGCTGTCGAGCCCCTGGATGTTGAAAGTGGTGCCGATCTCGCCGTTGGGCTCGACCTCCTGATGTTGGTAGTCGGTGATGCCGGCCTTGACTTCCAGCCGGTCGAAGCCGGGCAGCGGATCAAGCAGCATGCCCCGCAGGTCAGTCTGGGTCTTCTCCATGTCGATGCGGACACCATCGCCCTCGGCACCGGGATCTTCGGCACCCTCCTCTTCGTGCGCGTGGCTGTGGCCCGCGATGCCATAGTTGCTGTCGAACCGGGTGACGGCGATCCCGGCCATGCCGCGGCTGCCGACCCAGGCCAGCGAGCCGCCCAGGCTCTCGGTACGCAAGCGGCTGTTCTCGAGCACGCCAAAAGGCGCCGCCTCGTCTTCGTGGCCCTCGTGACCTTCGTGGTCGTGAAGATCCTCCGCCCCGGCCCGCGTGGCATAGCCGGGAATGTCGAAATCGTCGGCGTTGCGGAGCCCGTAGCGTGCCCCGAACAGGAGGCCCTGGTAACCGTAGCGCAGCCGCAGCGCGGTGTTGGCTTCATCACCGTTATCCCCCCTCGACAGATCGCCCTGCAGGCGCAGTCCGGGGATGACGACGTCGGGCAGCCGGTTGTCGACCACATTGACCACACCGGCTGATGCGCCGCCGCCGTAGATCAGGGTGGCCGGGCCCTTGATGACCTCCACCTGTTCAGCATTCAGGGGGTCGACCGCCGCCGCATGGTCAGCGCTGACCGATGAAGCATCGACGGCGCCGATGCCGTTCTCGAGCACCTGGACGCGCGGCCCCCCCTGGCCCCGGATCACCGGGCGTCCAACCCCGGGACCGAAGCTGGCATTGGCCAGGCCCGGCCGATGCTCCAGCAGGTCGCCGAGGGTGCCCTTGCGGCGCTGGTCCAGCGCGTCACCGCTGATCACGTCAACCGGGTGGACCAGGTCGTCGGCGCTGTCGCCGAGTGGATTGGAATGGACCACGATGGTGTCCAGCGTGGCGGTGGGTTGGGCGGCGAGTGTCGCCCAGGGAAAGCTGATGGCGGCGAGTGCCACCGGCGCGAAATGTCGCGCGGGGAATGCAAACATGGAACCGATCCTCGAAAACAGATGACGGTGCCGCCGCAGCGGCACGACAGGGTCAGGTGGTTATCGATGACATCGGATGGTCAGGGGGTCCGCACGCGGGCGGGAGGACTGCATGCGGCGCCAGGCTCGACCCCGGCTGCCGCTGGGGCGCGGGCGCATGCCACACCGTCGCGACCGTCAGCGTTGTTACCGTGGGGGCGGCGGCATGGTCAAGCTTGTGAGCGTGGAGACACAGCGCACAGAACGGCTCGTTGCCATCGTCGTCGATCGCGGCATGCTGCAGATTGTGGGCAGCCGTCAGCCACTGGCCCAATACCAGGACCAGGGCGAGCAACCACATGCGACGGGCATTCGGCAAGTGCATCGCCGAAAGTGTAGCGCGAAGCAGACCGGTTGGGGGTGATCCCCAAGCCCCCCGACCGGGGCGTTGACGCCGGGGGGAACAGCCGCGAAGCTCTTGGCACTTTGCGCGCGCGGTCGATCGGCACGACGACCGCGCATATCCGGGGATCCTCTGCCGATGACGGTCTTGTATCTGGGCACGCTGGTCGTGCTGTTGGCGCTGCACGGCATCGCGCTCAGCCTGTTGCTGCGGCGCTGGGCCGGAGCCCCGGCGCTGGCCTTGACCCTCGGCGTCTGCGGCGCGGTCGTGCTGATGTTTGCGCTCGAACACGCCGTCGGTTTGGGTCCCCTGCGGGGTGTCGGCGCGCTGACGGCACTGCTGGCGGCCGGCTTCATCTGGCGGGAGCGCTCACGGTTGCGTCGGCCAGCCGTCTGGTGGCAGACGCTGCCGCTGTTGTTGACCCTGGCGTGGGGGCTGCTGTGGAAACTCAATTTCCCCAGTATTTATCCGACTTCCGAGCGGGTGACCGACCTCTACTTCATTGCCAGCTATCTCGACGGGACGCGGCTACCGCCGATAGACCACTGGTTCCCGCCCTATGCCTTCGATTTCTATTACGCGTTGCAGCACTATGCCGCCGCCCTGATGGGGCGACTGTTTGCCCTGCCGAGCGGACTCACCTACAACCTCGCGTTCGTACTGCTGCCCGGCCTGACCCTGGCGCTGGCCTGGGAAACCACCCGTCGACAGGGCACCGCTTGGGGGCCGGCGGCCCTGCTGCTCCTGGTGCTGATGATCGGCGGTACCGGCGCCAGCCCCTGGACCCGAGTGGTGGTCGACAACGGGGAAGGGACGCCGGTGGCCACCGCCAATGACCGCATGTGGGCCAGTGCGCGCTTTGTCGGCGGCTTTGACCAGCGCATCAATACTGATCTCGGCAAGGCGGTGTTCGGCAGTGCGCTGCCCCCCCGCCACGAGCGGCAGGACCTGCCGCTGGAAAATCTCGGCTACCAGTACTACGTCGGCGACTACCACCCGCCGCTGGGCGGCTTCCTGTTGCTGGCGCTGGCCTTGGCGCTGATGGTCGGGTTGCAGGCGGTGAAGCCGATATCCCCGCGCGGCCAGGGCTTGCTGGCGGTGCTGGCCGCGACCGTACCGCTGACCCTGGCGGTCAACACCTGGATCTTTCCGCTACACCTGCTGCTGGTGGCGATCTGGGGACTGTGGCAGCTGCCGCGTTGGCATGCCGAGGCGGCGCTCGGGCCGTCGTTGCGGGCCGCAGTTCTGGGCGGTTTGGCGATGCTGGTCCTGCTGCTGCCGTTTTTGTCGGGCTTTTCGCAGCGCAGCCTGGAAACTGGGTTCCAATGGGTGTCGGCGGCACAGCACACGCCGTGGGTTTCGTTTCTGGTGTTGCATGCACCGGTGCTGATCCTGCTGGGTCTGACACCCGCCGTGCCGCCACGGCTGCGCGCGGTCGCCTGGCCGGTGGCATTGGCCTTGGTGCTGGCGCTGGGCTTGTCCGAACTGTTGTATGTCGATGACCTGTCCGGTGGGCAGTACGAGCGCACCAACACCACGATGAAATGGTGGGGGTGGATCTGGACCGCGACGCTGCTCGGGGTTGCGCCCGCCGTGCTGGCGAGCGGCCGCCGCAGTGTGCGGGTGGTGGCGATGTTGGCGCTGGCATCGACCTTGACCTACGTCGCCGACATCGTCGGCTACTGGCGCTCGGAGGGCCGCACCGATTTCGGTGAGCTACATGCCGAGGCTATCTATCGGCGAGAGGTTGGGGGCCGCGCCATCATTGAATTCCTGCGGCAGGCACCCGAGGGCATCGTGCTCGAACGTCTCAAGGAAGACGCCTATGACCATGGCGGCGTCTACAGCGCCTTTGCCGGACAACCCCTGTGGCTGGGCTGGCCGCTGCACGAGGTGACCTGGCGTGGCCAGTTGCCGGAGATCTGGCAGCGGCGCGATGCGCAGCGGGCGATCTTCGAGGCGCGCCACCCTGACCCTGCGACCTACCTGCTCGGCTACGACGTGCGTTACATCGTCTGGAGTGTGCGCGAGGCGCAGCAGTTGGCCGGGCACCGTGAAGCGTTGTCGGCGCAGTTGTCGCCGCACTATCGTTGGCGCGAACTGGGGCGCGTCGGCGATGCGCCAGTCGGGGTCTGGGTGCGCCGGTGACCCTAATGCGCTCGCTGAAACGGTTCCTGATGGTCGGCGCCACCGCCACGGCGGCCCACTATCTGGTGCTCACGGCGCTGGTGGAGGGCGGGGCGCTGCAGGCCGTGCCAGCCACCATCGCCGGTTTTCTCACCGGTGCCGTGATCGGGTATGCCTGCAACCGCCGGTTCACGTTCGACAGTCACCGACCGCATCGCGAGGGGGTTCCCCGGTTCGTGCTGATGCTCGCCGTGGGCTGCCTGCTCAATGCCCTGGTCATGGCGCTACTGGTGCACGGGGTCGGCTGGCACTATCTGCCGGCGCAAGTGATCGCCACCGGCCTGGTACTGGTGGTCAACTACCTGAGCTTGCGATACTGGGTTTTTCCTGCCCCTGGCGATCATGGTCACGCCTGAGCTCAGCATCATCGTGCCGGTCTTCAATGAGGCCGAAACCCTGCGACCGTTCTGGCAGCGGCTGTGTCGGGTGCTTGACGACCTCGACACGGTAGCCGAGGTGTTGTTTGTCGACGATGGCAGTCGGGACGCCAGCGCCGCCGTGCTCGCGACACTTGCGTCGACCGACCCCCGTATCGGGCGGTTGCTGCTGTCCCGCAACTTTGGCAAGGAGGTGGCCATGAGTGCCGGCCTCGATCATGTCAGCGGGCGCTGGACCGTCATCATCGACGCCGACCTGCAGGACCCGCCCGAGCTGATTCCCCGATTGCTGGAGACCGCGCGCGGTGGATATGACATGGTCTATGCCCGGCGCACCCACCGGCACGGCGAATCATGGCTGAAGCGGGCCAGCGCGGCGGCCTTTTATCGTGTCATTGGCCGCCTCAGCCATCGTGTGGAAGTGCCCCGGGACACCGGCGACTTCCGGGTGTTGAGCGCGCGTGCAGTGGTCGCGCTGCGGCAATTGCGGGAGCGGCACCGGTTCATGAAGGGATTGTTCGCATGGATCGGCTACCCCAGCACCGAGGTGACCTACGCGCGTGACCCGCGCGCTGCCGGCGCGAGTCATTTTGGCTTCTGGCGTCTCTGGAATTTCGCCCTCGACGGCATCACCAGCTTCTCGACGGCACCGCTCAAGCTGGCGACCTATCTGGGTTTCCTGGTGGCGCTGGGCGCGTTCGCCTTCGGGTTGTGGATCATTCTGAAGACCATGATGTTCGGCGAGGCTGTGGCGGGCTATCCGACGATCATGGTGACCTTGCTGTTCTTCAGCGGGATGCAGCTGATGTTCATCGGCGTCATTGGCGAGTATCTGGCGCGCATGTTCGACGAGACCAAGCAGCGTCCGTTGTATCTGGTGCAGGCCTATGACCCGGCGGCCTTACCGGCTCAGCCCGAGGTCCAGCCCGCCGACCAGGCGGCAAACACGGCCTCGACCAGCGGTGCCAAGGCGTCGCCGACGGTGCTTGCGCCGTAGCGAAGGGCCTCCAGATCCGCACCGGTTGCCGCCAGCTCCGCGGCATGGCCGATCAACCAACGTTCGATGTGGTCGGGGCGTACTTCAAGGTGAAACTGCAGCGCCAGCACGTTACTGCCCAGCTGGAACGCCTGCTGTTCGAAGGCGTCGCTGCGCGCCAGATGGACGGCCTCGGACGGCGGCAGGTAGGTATCGCCATGCCAGTGGAGCACCGGTTGATCACCGAGCGCGGCCAGCGGACTGTTGCAACCGGCGGCCGTCAGATGCAGCGGTGACCAGCCGATCTCCTTGCGATGGCCCGGAAACACCCGGCCGCCGGCGACCTCGGCGATCAGCTGTGCGCCGAGGCAGATGCCCAGCAAGGGGCGGCCGGTGGCGAGGCGCGCCTGGATCCAGGCCTTCTCGGCCGCCAGCCAGGGGTAGCGATCCGATTCGTACGCTCCCACCGGTCCGCCCAGCACGATCATCAGGTCGGGTTGCTGCACGTCGAGGCCGGTGAGGCCATCGCGGCCGATCTCGCAGACCTGCGAGCGATAGCCGCGCCGTGTCAGCACCGGTCCCAGCAGACCGAGGTCCTCGAAAGCGAGGTGCTGCAGCACCAGCGCGGTTTTCACGGTTGCGCCTGCACCACCAGCGTCGCGCCTTCGACGGCGACCACCGTGACCTGGGTGCCGGACGGCAGGTCCGGTCCCTTGATGCGCCACTGGCTGTCATCGACGCGGACCCGCGCCAGGCCGTTGACGATGGGTTCGGTCAGCGTCAGCGTTCGCCCGACATACGCCGCACCGCGGCGATTGAGATGGGGCTGATCGGTCGGCCGGCTGGCCGGTTTGAAGCGCCGATAGGCAAAGAAGCTGGCGATCGACAGCGCGCCGAACAGCGCCAGTGCCCACTCGCCCGGCAACCCCGGGGCTGCCCAGGCGAGGGTGCCGGTGACCAGCGCCGAGACCCCCATCCACAGGAACACGGCGCCGGGGAAGAAAGCCTCCAGTGCCAGCAGCAGCAGGCCGGCCACCCACCAGTACCAGAACAGGATGTCCATCTCAGGCCTCCGATTTGGCCGTCGGATGCATCGACTTCGCCAGCTCCGCGATGCCGCCGATGGCGCCGATCACGCTGGCGGACTCCAGCGGCATGAACACCAGCTTCTGGTTGGGTGCGGCGCCGATGGTGGTCAGGGCATCGACATACTTGGTGGCAATGAAGTAGTTGATGGCATTGAGATCCCCCTTGGCGATGGCCTGACTGACCATCAGGGTCGCCTTGGCTTCAGCTTCGGCGGCGCGCTCGCGCGCCTCGGCGTCGCGGAACGCGGCTTCCTTGCGACCCTCCGCTTCGAGGATCTGTTCCTGCTTCTCCGCTTCCGCCGCAAGGATCTGCGACTGGCGCTCGCCCTCGGCCTTGAGAATGGCGGCGGCCCGGAAGCCCTCGGCATCAAGGATGTTGGCGCGCTTCTCGCGCTCGGCCTTCATCTGCCGGGCCATGGCGTTGACCAGGTCGGTGGGCGGACGGATGTCCTTGACCTCGATACGGGTGACCTTCACCCCCCACGGCGTGGTGGCATCGTCGACCACCGACAGCAGGCGGGTGTTGATGGCGTCTCGATTGCTCAACAACGCGTCGAGGTCCATCGAACCCATCACCGTGCGCAGGTTGGTCATGGTGAGGTTGAGGATGGCGTACTCGAGATTGTGGACCTCGTAGGCCGACTTGGCGGCGTCGAGCACCTGGAAGAACACCACACCGTCGACGCCGACCATGGCATTGTCCATAGTGATCACCTCCTGGCTCGGCACGTCCAGCACCTGCTCCATCATCGGCACCTTGTGGCCGATGCGGTCCACGTACGGAATCAGCCAGTGCAGACCGGGCGTGAAGGTGCCGCGGTACTTGCCGAAGCGTTCGACCGTGTACTCCATGCTCTGGGGAACCGTGACCACCCCTTTGAACAGCGTCACCAGCGCGAACGCGACAAACGCGAACGTCAGAATCGTGCCCATCATTGAAAGTCCCCTGTATGGTCGACCGGGTGGTCGTGGCGACACGGTAGCCGTGACCTGTGACAGCGGCAACCGCAGGGTGGACGGCGGACGCCGGGCGGTCACAATTTGCTAGCATCCGGCCCTCATTTCAGCGGCTGTTCCATGGACCTCAAGACCCTACTGGCGCCGGTGCAGCCCGACATGCAGCGCGTCGACGAGCTGATCCGCGAGCGTCTCGCCTCGGAAGTGGCACTGATTGACCAGATTGGTGCCCATATCGTGTCGGCTGGTGGCAAGCGGTTGCGGCCGGCGCTGGTGTTGCTGAGCGCCGGAGCCCTCGGCGTCCGGGGCGACCGGCCCGCCCTGCTGGCGGCCACCATCGAATTCATCCACACCGCAACGCTGCTGCACGATGACGTTGTCGACGACTCGAACCTGCGACGCGGGCGCAAGACCGCCAACGCCCTGTGGGGCAACGAGGCGGCGGTGCTGTCGGGTGACTTTCTCTACTCCCGCGCGTTCCAGTTGATGGTGGAAGCGGGGCGGATGCCGGTGATGCAGGTCATGGCCGATGCCACCAACGCCATCGCCGAGGGCGAGGTGCTGCAGTTGATGAACTGTGGTGATCCCGACGTCCAGGTCGACCGCTATCTGCGGGTGATTGAATTGAAGACCGCGCGATTGTTCGAGGCCGCCTGTCGGGTCGGCGCACTGGCGGCTGAGGCGTCGCCGGAGGTTGTCGACACCATGGGGCGTTATGGGCACTTTCTTGGCATGGCGTTCCAGTTGGTGGACGACGTGCTCGACTACGTCGCCGATGCGGCCGTCAGCGGCAAGGCGCTGGGCACCGACCTGGCTGAAGGCAAGCCGACCCTGCCGCTGATTCACGCCCGTGACAACAGTGACGAAGTCGGGCGTGCGCTGGTACGTGAAGCGATTTCCAGCGGCGGTGCCGGGCAGCTGGATGCCGTACTGAAATTGATTGAAAGCACGCAGGCCATCCCGTACACTCGCGCCCTCGCTGACGGCTACGGTCGTCAGGCAGCCGATGCGGTGAGGGGGCTTCCCGAGTCCGACCACAAGTCCGCAATGCTGGCGCTGGCACAGTTCAATCAGGTGCGCGGCGGCTGAAGTGTCGGGGCGTAGCTCAGCTTGGTAGAGCGCTTGCTTCGGGAGCAAGAGGTCGTAGGTTCGAATCCTGTCGCCCCGACCACCCAATCACCCGGTTCCAGAATCATCCGTTGCGAGCATCGGCTCGCATGACGCGGTGACCCGTACCTGCGACTGGACTTGCATGTCCAGGGCGCCGACCATAAAAAAGGCCACCCAGGGTAGGGTGGCCAGTAAAGATCCCGTGCGGGACCTGGAGGAGACTGGTGTGACGCTCGAAGGGCGTTGGAGGCGTTTCGAACAGCTCGTTGTTGTGACTGTGGCTGGCGATCCGGCTTTACTGCGCCTTCGATGGGATGCATTCTGCTGATAATGCTGCAATGCAACAACCGAGAATTTATGTGGTCATAATTAAGAAAATCTAAACCGCATGAGACTCCCGCCCCTCAACGCCTTGCGTGCCTTCGAAGCTGCCGCCCGTCATCAGAGCGTGCAAAAGGCCGCCCAGGAACTGCATGTCACGCCCGCCGCGGTCAGTCAGCAGGTCAAGCTGCTGGAAGAACGGCTGGGGGTCGCGCTGTTCCGCCGGTTGCCACGGCGCCTGGCACTGACGGAGGAGGGGCTGGCGCTGTTGCCCAAGCTGAGCAAGGTGTTCGCCGACCTCGTTGCAGCGGTCGAGCAGGTCGAAGCCCGCAAGACCGAACGTCGTAATCGGGTGCTGATCGGGGTGCCGCAGGCTTTTGGGTCGAACTGGCTGCTGCCCCGCTTGCAGCAGTTTCAGGACACCCAACCGGATATCGAATTGCGGCTGTCGGCGCGGCCGACGATGTCGGATGAGGTGCGCAAGGTCTCGGACCATCCCGCCGATGTGCTGGAGGGCAACGACATCGCCATCCGCTTCGGCGACGGGCATTACCCGGGATGTGTGGTCGAGCGTCTGTTCGTGTTGCATTCCACGCCGATGTGCAGTCCCGCGCTGATCGATGGCCAGCACCCGCTGGTGGCACCCGAGGACCTGCGCCGACATACCCTGCTGCATATCCAGAACGACGTTGCCATGATGGATGTCGGCTGGCCCAAATGGGCCGACTGGATGAAGGCCGCCGGTGTGGCCGACGTCAACACCCGCCGTGGCCCGGTGTTCAACCAGGTCACCCTGGCTATCGAGGCGGCCGCTGACCGTATGGGGGTGGTCCTCGGTGTCCCCCTGCTGGCGGCCGAGCTGCTGAACAGCGGGCGACTGACGGTGCCGTTTCCACTCAGCCTGACGATGTCGTCGTCCTACTATGTGGTGCACGGCCCCGAGAACACGCTGACCGACGAAGTTCGCAGCTTCCGAGACTGGCTGTTGGGCGAAGCCAGTCGCGAATGCTGGGCCCAGCCGATCGGCGGGCTGCAGCCGATGCGCTGGATCCCCTGATTTCACGCTTGCTCGTGACAAATCGTTGACTTGCGGGGGCGCCATCCCTACAATCGCGTGCTCTTTCGCCGGGGGTTCCCGGCACAGCTATTGCGGAGTGCACGATGTACGCGGTCATTAAAACCGGTGGCAAACAGTACAAGGTCGCCCCCGGCGAACAGCTCAAGATCGAAACCCTCGACGCTGAAGTCGGCGCCACCGTGGCGTTCGATGAAGTGCTGATGATCGCGGACGGCGAGGCCATCCAGGTCGGCGCGCCCACGGTCGCCGGTGGCAAGGTCAATGCTGAGGTCCTCGCCCACGGTCGTGGCGACAAGATCCGCATCATCAAGCATCGCCGTCGCAAGCACTATCACAAGGAACAGGGCCATCGGCAGAACTTCACCGAAGTGAAGATCACCGACATCGTCGGCGCCTGAGCCGCCGCCCACCATTTAGGAGTCTCGACACATGGCACACAAAAAGGCCGCCGGCTCAACCCGTAACGGGCGCGAATCAGAAGCCAAACGACTGGGCGTGAAGAAGTTCGGTGGTGAAGCGGTCATCCCGGGCAACATCATCATTCGCCAGCGCGGCACCCAGTACCACGCAGGCGTCAACGCCGGCCTGGGCAAGGACCACACCATCTTCGCGCTGAAGCCGGGCAAGGTTACCTTCAACACCCGTGGACCCCGCGGCGGCAAGGTCTACGTGGATATCGTGGCGGCCTGATCGGCGCTGCGGTACAAAAAGCCCCGGTTACGGGGTTTTTTTGTGCCCACAGGGAGTTCACATGAAATTCGTCGACGAAGCGCGTATCCGGGTCGAAGCTGGCAACGGTGGGGACGGCTGCGTCGGCTTCCGCCGCGAGAAGTACATTCCCTTCGGCGGCCCGGACGGGGGCGATGGGGGGGATGGCGGCAGCATCTACGCAGTGGCGGACCCCAATCTCAACACCCTGGCGGACTTCCGCTTCACCCGGCGCTTCCGCGCCGATCGCGGTCACAATGGGTCCGGTGCCAACTGCCGTGGCGCCAACGCTGACGACATGGACGTGCCGATGCCCCTGGGGACCCGCATCGTCGACGAGGGGACCGGGGAACTGATCGGCGAGCTGACGCGTGCCGGACAGCGCATGAAGATCGCCCAGGGTGGCTTCCACGGGCTCGGTAATACGCGCTTCAAGTCGTCGGTCAACCGCGCGCCCCGGCAGTTCACCAAAGGTTCGCCCGGAGACCAGCGTGACCTCAAGCTGGAGTTGTCGTTGATGGCCGATGTCGGTTTGTTGGGCATGCCCAACGCCGGCAAGTCGACCTTGCTGTCGCAGGTGTCGGCGGCGCGCCCGAAGATCGCCGACTATCCCTTTACCACCCTGTATCCGCAGCCCGGTGTGGTGTCGGTGGGGCCGCTGCGGTCCTTCGTGATGGTCGACATCCCCGGCTTGATTGAAGGAGCGGCGGACGGGGCGGGCCTCGGTCATCGCTTTCTCAAGCATTTGTCGCGGACGCGGTTGATGCTCCATCTGATCGACATACTGCCGCCGGATGGCAGTGACCTCGTGGTCAATGTGCGCACCATCAACAAGGAGCTGAAGCAGTTCAGCCCTGAACTGGCACAGCGCACCCAGTGGCTGGTGTTCAACAAGACCGACCTGATACCGGAAGCCGAGGCCCAGGCCCTGATCAAGGCGGCGCTGCGGCGATTGCGCCTGAAGCTGCCCTGGTTCTCTATCTCTGCCGCCACCGGCGCCGGCTGTGACGTGTTGTGCGCCGCTGCCCAGGACTGGGTCGATGCCCAGCGGGCGGCGGCAGACGCCGACCTGGCTGTGCTGTCGGAAACGCAGCCGATTCTCCCCACGGCTGATTAATTTCGCTCGATCGCTCGTGTCCTCCACCATGTCTGACGCCCGTGCACGCCTGATCCCGCATCGTCGCTGGGTCATCAAGATCGGCAGTTCCCTGGTCACCGCCCAGGGGCGCGGGCTGGATCATGCCGCCATTGCCGACTGGAGCGCGCAGATCGCCGCGCTGGTTGAGCAGGGTATCGAGGTGGTGCTGGTGTCATCCGGTGCGGTTGCCGAGGGCATGGCCCGGCTCGGCCTGTCTCGACGACCGGAGCTGTTGCATCAACTGCAGGCGACCGCCGCCGTCGGGCAAATGGGCCTGGTGCGGGCCTGGGAGCATGCCTTCCAGGGGCATGGCCTGAAGGCGGCGCAGATTCTGATGACCCATGAGGACGTCGCCAATCGGCAACGCTACCTCAACGCACGCGGCACCTTCCTGCAGTTATTGGAATACGGGGTGGTGCCGGTGGTGAACGAGAATGACACCGTGGCCATCGACGAGATTCGTCTTGGCGACAACGACACCCTCGGCGCCCTGACGGTCAACCTGATCGAAGCCGATCTGCTGGTCATCCTCACCGATCAGGCCGGGCTGTTCGAGGCGGATCCCCGATTGCAGCCGGACGCCCGCCTGATTCATGAGGCGGATCTGGCGGATGCGCGGCTGGTCGGCATGGCCGGCGGCAGCAAGGGGACGCTGGGGCGGGGCGGGATGAAGACCAAGCTCAACGCGGCGCAGATTGCGGCCCGTTCCGGCGCCGCCACCGTGATCGCCCATGGTCGCGCGCCCAGCGCCTTGCTGCAGATCGCCCGCGGCGCTGAAATCGGCACGCTGCTGAAGCCGGCGCAAACCCCCATGGCGGCCCGCAAGCGCTGGATCGCCGGGCAGCTGCAGGTTCGCGGCACGCTGCATCTTGACGCGGGTGCGGCGCGGGTGCTGTCGGCCAACGATGGCCGTAGCCTGCTGCCGGTGGGGGTGACCGCCGTGGAGGGTGGTTTCGATCGCGGTGATTTGGTGCGCTGTCTCGCGCCCGACGGCGTCGAGGTGGCACGGGGCCTGGTGAACTACGATGCCGACGAGGCGCGGCGCATTCTCGGCGCGCGCGGTCACGAGGTAATGACCCGGCTGGGGTATGCCGGCGAGCCCGAGCTGGTGCATCGCGACAATCTGGTGGTGGTTCAGCACTGACGCGGGCACAAAAAAGCCGACCCTTGGGTCGGCTTTTCTGATGCCGCCTGGTTTCAGGCCATGGCCTGGATGCGGGCGATCAGTCGGCTCTTGTGACGTGCAGCCTTGTTCTTGTGGATCTGCCCGCGGTTGGCGTAGCGATCCAGCACCGGCACCATTTCGGTGTATGCGGTGGCGGCGGCGGCCTTGTCGCCGGCGTCGCAGGCCTTGACGACCTTCTTGATGGTGGAACGGATCATTGACCGCTGCGCCGTGTTGCGCTCGCGATTCTTGATGCTCTGACGGGCGCGCTTTTTGGCGCTGGCAATGTTGGCCAAGGGGGAAACTCCTGACGGCATTCGGTTCGATGGAAGGGCGCGAATTGTCCGGGTGCGTCATGCAGTTGTCAACCGGCCGGGGCGGCGACCGCTCGTTGATCCCGCTACACTTCCGCGCTTATGTCCGGTTCCCTCCTCAAGTCCTCCGGTGTGGTCGGTGGCATGACGCTGCTGTCGCGCGTGCTCGGCTTCGTCCGCGACATCCTGTTCGCCGCCGCTTTTGGCGCTGGTGCCGGCATGGACGCCTTTCTGGTGGCGCTGAAAATCCCCAACTTCGGCCGCCGCATGTTTGCCGAAGGGGCGTTCTCCCAGTCGTTTGTTCCCGTGTTCACCGAAACCCGCAGCCGCGGTGCACATGCGGAAGCGCGGCTGCTGTTGTCGCAGGTGGCCGGCACCCTCGGCGGGATTCTTGGCGCCATCACCCTGGTCGGCTGTCTGGCCAGCCCGTTGTTGATGGGCCTTTTCGCCCCCGGCTTTGCCGACGATCCGACGCAGTTCGCCCTCGGCGCCGACATGTTGCGCTGGACCTTCCCATACCTGCTGTTCATTTCGCTCACCGCAATGGCGGGTGGCGTCCTCAACAGTTACGGGCAGTTCGCGGTGCCGGCGGTGACCCCGGTTATTCTCAATGTCTGCCTGATCGCCGCCGCCTTCATCGACGCCGAGTCGGTGCGGGTGCTGGCGTATGCGGTGTTTGCTGCCGGCGTGCTGCAACTGCTGTTCCAGTTGCCGAGTCTGCGTCGGCTGGATCTGCTGCCGCGTCCGCGGTGGGGCTGGGGCGCCCCGAGGGTGCGACGCATCGTCAGTCTGATGGTGCCGATCATGATCGGCTCCTCGGTCGCACAGGTGAGCCTGTTGCTCGACACCATACTCGCCAGCTTTCTGGTGAGCGGTAGCGTCAGCTGGCTGTATTTTGCAGACCGCCTCATGGAGTTCCCGCTGGGCATCTTCAGCATTGCGATCGGCACCGTGATCCTGCCGACCCTGTCTGCACAGTTCGCCAGTGCCGCTCATGGCGACTTCTCCGCCACCCTCGACTGGGGGCTGCGGGTGCTACTGCTGGTCGGGGTGCCGGCGGCCCTCGGCCTGTTCCTGCTGGCATCGCCGCTGGTCATCACCCTGTTCCAGTACGCCGCGTTCTCGCCCGAGGATGCGCAGATGACCGCCTGGGCGCTGATGGCCTACGCCTTCGGTTTCATGGGGTTCTCGCTGGTCAAGGTGCTGGTCCCCGGGTTCTATGCCCGGCAGCAAACGCGGGTGCCGGTCCGCATCGCCATCACTGCACTGCTGTGCGGCATGGTGCTGTCGCTGAGTGGGGTCCTGCTGGCAGTGCACTGGGGATGGTCGGCGCCGCATGCCGTGCTGGCGGCTGCGACCTCGACCTCGGCCTGGATCAACGCGGTCCTGTTGTGGCGGCGGCTTCGCCACGAGGGGGTTTACCGCCCCGGGGCCGGATGGGGGGGATTTGCACTGCGCCTGCTGCTCGCCAACGGGCTGATGGCAGCGGTGGTGCTCTGGCTGCACGGCCCGGTGGAGAGCTGGCTGACCGAGGGCCTCAGCGGCCGCGTCGAACGGCTGCTGACCATTATCGTGGCTGCCGGTGTCACCTATCTGCTGGTGCTGGCGGCCACCGGCCTGCGTCCCCACCACCTGCGGCGGCAGCTGTCATGAAACTGATCCGCGGACAACATAATGCAGCGCATGCGCAACGGCCGACGGTGGTCACCATCGGCAACTTCGACGGCGTCCATCGTGGGCACCAGGCCCTGATCGCGCGGGCCCGCGCCCATGCCGACCGGCTGCAGCTGCCGCTGACCGTGCTCACCTTCGAGCCGACGCCGCGCGAATACTTCGCACCCGACAGCGCGCCACCGCGGGTGACCACGCTGCGGACCAAACTGTCCGACCTCGCTGCCGTGGGCGTTGACCAGGTGCTGCTGCAGCGCTTCCACCGCGGCTTTGCCGAGTACAGCCCCCGCGGGTTTGTCGACGAGCTGCTGCGGCGGGATCTGGATGCGCGCGCCGTGGTGGTCGGGGACGATTTCCGCTATGGCCGCCAGCGTCAGGGGGACTACGCCACATTGCAGGCCGCCGGGCAGGCGGCAGGCTTCATCGTCGACACCATCGACACCGTGGCGCTGGGGGCCGCGCGCTGCAGCTCCACCCGCCTGCGTGCCGCCCTGGCGGCGGCCGATCTGACCGCCGCGGCCGCGTTGCTGGGTCGCCCGTTCCAACTGCTGGGGCGGGTCCGCGGCGGCCTGCGCCTGGGCCGCACGCTCGACATGCCGACGGCCAATATCCCGCTGCATCATCGCCTCGCCCTGCGGCATGGGGTCTATGCGGTGACCGTGACGGTGGACGGGCACCCGCTTCCGGCCGTGGCGAACCTCGGCGTGCGGCCGACGCTCGGAGGAACCCCGGCGCTGTTGGAGGCCCACTGTCTGGTCCCACCGGGGGACCTCTACGGGCAGCAGATTGGCGTGACATTCCGCCATTTCCTGCGCGCCGAAACCCGATTTGCGTCGCTCGACGCCCTCAAGGCGCAGATGCATCGGGACCGCGATGCCGCCCGTGACTGGTTGCAATCGGCTGCCGATGATCCCCTCTCCTGAACTGCGCACGCGCCACGGCGACGCGCCGGTTCCTTACACTGGCGGGCCCGCCCGCTTGATCCGACGAGTGCCCCGTCTGTGAGTACCGATTACAAGGCCACCCTGAACCTTCCGGAAACGGCCTTCCCGATGCAGGCCCAACTCGCCAAACGCGAGCCGGAAATGCTCGCCCGCTGGCAAGCCGAAGAGACCTATGCGGCGGTGGTGAAGGCCGCCGAGGGCGCAGAGCCATTCTGGCTGGTCGACGGCCCGCCCTACGCCAATGGCGACATCCATATCGGACATGCGGTCAACAAGGTCCTCAAGGACATCGTGGTCAAGGCGGCGCGGCTGGACGGTCGCCAGGCAGCCCTCATTCCCGGCTGGGACTGTCACGGCCTGCCGATCGAACTGCAGGTGGAAAAGAAGTTCGGCAAGGTCAGCGACACGCTGAGCCCGGCGCAATTCCGAGCGCACTGCCGGGCCTATGCGGCCGACCAGGTGCAACGGCAGCGCGTCGACTTCGAGCGGCTTGGCATTCTCGCCGACTGGGATCATCCCTACCTCACCATGCAGCCCGGTTTCGAGGCCGAGCAGCTGCGGGTACTGGCGACCATTGCCGCCAATGGGCACGTCACCCGCGGCTTCAAGCCGGTCCATTGGTGTCTCGATTGTGGCTCTTCGCTGGCCGAGGCCGAGGTTGAATACCAGGACAAGACATCGCAGGCGATCGACGTGGCCTTTGCCGCAGACGACGCCACCGATCTGGCCCGGCGCTTCGGTGTCGCCGCAGCCGATGGCGCGGCCTTCGTCATCTGGACGACCACGCCCTGGACGCTGCCGGCGAATCAGGCGATCTGCGTCAATCCCGACCTCGACTACGCGCTGGTTGCACTGGGTGAGCGGACCCTGATTGTGGCGGCCGAGCTGGTGGCGGCCGTCGCCGCCCGGGTCGGTGCCGAGCCACGCGAACTGGCGCGCGCGCCCGGACGTGCGCTGGTCGACGCTCTGGCACGGCATCCGTTTGCCGACCGTGTGGTGCCGGTACTGGCCGGTGAACACGTCACCCTGGAAGCGGGTACCGGTCTGGTGCATACCGCCCCCGCCCATGGGGCCGACGACTATGCGGTGGGGCGTGCCGCCGGCCTGACGGTCTACAACCCGGTGGCGGGCAACGGCGTATTCATTGATGGCACGCCGGTGGTGGCCGGCCTGCACGTGCGTAAGGCAGATGCCGTGGTGATCGAGGCGCTGCGCGAGCGAGGTGCGTTGGTTCACCTCGGCCAGCTGCACCACAGCTACCCCCACTGCTGGCGCCACAAGTCGCCGTTGATCCAGCGTGCAACGCCGCAGTGGTTTGTGTCGATGACCGCCGCCGGGCTCCGCGACGGTGCCACCGAGGCCATTCGTGAAACGCAGTGGATTCCGGCCTGGGGCGAAGCGCGTATCGCCAAGATGATCGAGGGCCGCCCCGACTGGTGCATCTCCCGTCAGCGGTTCTGGGGCGTGCCGATGGCCGTCTTCGTACATCGCGAGACCCAGCAGTTGCACCCCGATACACCGGCATTGCTGCGGCGGGTTGCCGATGCGGTGGCGCAGGAGGGACTGGAAGCCTGGTTCGGCACCACCACCGCCGACTGGGGTGTCGGTGACGAATACGAGAAGAGCACCGATACCCTGGACGTCTGGTTCGACTCCGGTGTCGTCCACCAGGCCAGTTTCACCGCCAACGGGCGGACCCCGCCGGCGCAGGCGGACATCTATCTCGAAGGCTCGGACCAGCACCGCGGCTGGTTCCAGTCGTCCCTGCTGACGTCGGTGGCGATGCAGGGGCATGCGCCATACAAAAGCGTGCTCACCCACGGTTTCACCGTCGACGAGCAGGGCCGCAAGATGTCCAAGAGCCTCGGCAATGTGGTGGCGCCACAGAAGGTCACTAGCACCTTGGGGGCTGACGTCCTGCGCCTGTGGGTGGCCAGCAGCGACTACTCCGGCGAGATTGCCATCTCCGACAACCTGCTCAAGCGGATTGCCGATGCCTACCGCCGTATTCGCAACACCGCGCGCTATCTGTTGGGCGCGCTTGACGGTTTCGACCCCGCCACCGACGCGGTCGTTGCCGACGAGCTGGTGGCGGTCGATGCCTGGGCCATCAGCGAGGCTGCCCGCCTCCAGCGCGAGCTGCAGACCGCCTATCGCGAGCGCGAGTTTCATCGGGTCTATCACGGCCTGCACAACTACTGCGTCAACGACCTCGGCGGTCTCTATCTCGATCTGCTGAAGGACCGCTTGTACACCACGCCGCGTGCCAGTCGCGCCCGGCGCTCGGCACAAACCGCGCTGTTCCACATCGCCGAGGGTCTGGTGCGTTGGATCGCGCCGATCCTGTCGTTCACGGCCGATGAGATCTGGCGTCTGCTGCCGGGGGATCGCAGTGCGTCGGTCTTCGCACAGCCGTGGCACCGGTTTCCCGAGACGCCGGCAGAGGGCCTGGACTGGTCGCGGTTGCAGTTGGCGCGAACGGCAGTCAAGAAGGTGTTGGAAGACCTCCGCGCCGCCGGTACCGTCGGTAGCGCCCTGTCGGCACAGGTAACGCTCAGTGCCAGCCCGGCCATGGCGGCGGCGCTGGCCGCACCAGGCGACGAGCTGCGATTCTGGTTCATGACCTCCGCTGCCGAGCTGAGGCCGGCGGGCGACGGCGTTGCCTTCACACTGGATAACGGCGATACCTTGACAGTGCAGGCGATCGCTAGCCCGTATGCCAAGTGCGAACGCTGTTGGCACTATCGCGAGGATATTGGCCGACACGAGGCTCACCCGACGCTTTGCGGCCGTTGCGTCGACAATGTCGACGGCGCTGGCGAACACCGCCGGTTCATCTGAGACCCGTCATGTCCTTTCAGTACAAGAACGTCTATTGGTTGTGGCTGTCGGCGGCGGTCATGCTGGTCGACCAGATCACCAAGCAATTGGTGGTGCGCCACCTCGACTGGTTCGAGTCGATCCCGTTGGTGCCGCATCTCAACCTCGTTTATCTGCGCAACACCGGCGCCGCGTTTTCGATGCTGGAGGACGCGCCGCCGGCGTTCTTCGTGTTGCTGGGCGTTGCCGTCAGTGTCGGCATCCTGATCTGGCTACGCCGACATCCTCGAGGCGAGCCGCTGGTGGCGGTCGGCCTGGTGCTGATACTCGGCGGTGCGCTGGGCAATGTCATCGACCGTGTCACTCGCGGGTACGTGGTCGATTTCATTGATTTTTACTGGGGTGGCTGGCATTTCGCCGCCTTCAATGTCGCGGATACCGCCATTACCACCGGGGCCGGTCTGCTGATTCTCGACTCGATTCTGCAGTGGCGCCGCGAGCGCGCGGCCCGGCGGGCATCCTGATGGACATTGTCCTCGCCAATCCGCGCGGCTTCTGTGCCGGGGTCGACCGCGCCATCGAGATCGTCGAACGCGCCTTGGAGGCCCTGGGAAGCCCCATCTACGTGCGGCACGAGGTGGTGCACAACCGCTTCGTGGTCGACAATCTCAAGGCCAAGGGCGCGATCTTCGTCGAGGAGGTCGCCGAGATCCCCGAAGGCGCCACCTGCATCTTTTCCGCACACGGGGTCTCGCAGCAGGTGCGAGAGGATGCGACGCGTCGCAATCTGACCGTTTTTGATGCCACCTGTCCGCTGGTGACCAAGGTCCACATCGAAGTGCAGCGCTACGCCCGTGAAGCACGGGAAGTGGTGCTGATCGGTCATGCGGGGCACCCGGAGGTCGAGGGCACGATGGGGCAGTTCGACAGCCGCCATGGCGGCCGCATCCACCTGGTGGAAACCCCCGAGGACGTGCAGCAACTGACGCCCGACAATCCCGGACACATGGCCTACGTCACACAGACGACGCTGTCGATGGATGATACGGCGCGGGTCATCGATGCCCTACGGGCCCGGTTTCCGGCCATTCTCGGGCCCCGCAAGGACGACATCTGTTATGCCACCACCAATCGTCAGGATGCGGTGAAGCAGTTGTCGACCGAATGCGATGTCCTGTTGGTGGTCGGGTCGAAGAACAGCTCGAACTCCAACCGGCTGCGGGAACTGGCGGCGCTGCGGGATGTACCGGCCTATCTCATCGACGGCCCGGAAGATATTCAGCCGGAATGGGTGCGCGATCGTGCCCGCGTTGGCGTCACCGCCGGGGCCAGTGCGCCCGAAGTGCTGGTGCAGCAGGTGATCGCCCGTCTCAGGGAACTGGGCGGGACCACAGTGCAGGAATTGGCGGGCCGCGCCGAACACATCGTGTTTTCACTGCCGCCGGCGCTGCGACGGGCCGTGCGCGACGGCAGCACCCCGCGTTGAGCCGAGCCCGGGTCGTGCGTGGCCCGGCCTGAAACGCGCTGCGGCTAGCGCCAGCAGTCGACGCCGTCACTCCCGCTTGCCGCCTTGCGACCACTGGCGATGATGCTGAGGGTGCCGCAGCGACTGTCATCAGATTGGGCACCCACTGGCGTTGCCGTCAGCGTGTAGTCGGTGGCCGTGACATCACTCAGGTCGATGCGATAGATCGAATCCGTCTGCAGAGCGGTGTCTGGCTCGCCGGTCGCGCTGACCCAGGCCGGGTCGGCGGGATAGGCGAGGGTGGTTAACTGCGTGGCGTACCGTTTGCGGTCGACGTAGTAGCCTTCCTGCCGAGCCTGCAGCTCGACCAGTGCCGTCTTGGCAATGGTGCGATTGGCCCGCATGACGTAATTCTTGTAGCTGGGGATGGCGATCGAGGCGAGGATGGCGATCATCGTCACCACGATGATCATCTCGATCAGGGTGAAGCCGCGGTTCGGGTGTGCGCTCATGGGGTCGGCGTCGGTTGCGGGACGGGAAGTTCATCTTCGCCGCGTCGTTCGCGCCAGTAAATGGGGAAGAAGCGCGGCACCTCCACGTCGAGCACTTCCGCTCCGGTGCGGGCGCTGCCGACGTCCGCCATCGACAGGTCTCCCGGAAGTCCCGGCGCTTTCGCCGGGCGGGCGCGCAGGGCGCCGCCGGTGTCGCCATCGACCACGCCGAGCACGCCGCTGGCCACCGGTCGACTGTCGGCCAGTGACACCGCATAGACCTTGCTGCTGCCCTCGCTCGGTGCGCAGGTGGCCAGGGTCGGATCGGGTGGCACGTACGTGGTCAGGAACACCGTCCCTCCCAACGTCAAAGGTTGCGACAGGGCCTTCTCGCCCGCATCCACCAGCTGGATGCGCCAGCCGGTCGAGAGGTCGGCATTGGCGGCGCAGAGTGTCGCGCTGGCGAGTGCGCAGGCGCCCGTGAGGTCGGTGAAATCCAGATGGCCCGGCAAGGTCGCCTCGTCGACCGTGATGTCGTCGATCTCCAGGCCGATGCCGGTATTGCCGTCGCGGAACACGTAGAGCGTGTTGGCAGTGACCCGCTCAAGGGGATCGGCCCGGTTGCCGGTGGCGAAGATGACCGCGTCATAGGCCGCGGTGGCGGTGCGCACGGGGACGATGTCGACGGCGTGGAACAGGCGCCGGTCGTTGGTCACATTGGCGGTGTCGTGGCGGCCGACGCTGGCCACCGGGGTCAGGGTCCAGTCGGCACGGTCGTCGCCGGGGAAATCCCCGCGCCACAGGCGGCCACCGGTATCGCCGACGTACAGCCGGTCGGCGTAGCCGTCACCATCGAGATCGGCCAGTTCGACATCGGCGGCGATGCTGTCCTGCAGCAGCGGATGGCGGAAGCGCCGCTGCGACGGGTTGAAGGGCGCTGAGCTGTCGAGCGTGCCCTGTACCGCTTTCCACAGCAGCTCGCCGGTTTCGGCGTCGACGATGAAGACGGCGTTGCCGACGGTGTCATCGGTGCCGAGCACGCCGCCGCTGGCGGCCTCGGCATCCTTGTTGAGACGGGCATTGGCGGCGCTGCGGCCGCCGTCATAGCCGCCGCCGAAGACCAGCACGATGCGGTCTTCGCCGTCGATACGCAGGCGCGCCGCCTGGGGCTGGCTGAAGCTCAATCCAAGTTCCGCGTACCAGCCGGGCAGTTGGTCTGGCACCGCCGTGTTGCTGGTCAGCCCGCTGGGCCCGATGCGCCACAGCAGTGCTGGCGCGTCGGGGTTGGTGAGGTTCAACCCGTACAGGCCGCGGCCGCCGCGACGCAGGCCGACAAAGGCCCAGACGCGGTCGTCGGCATCGTCGAGAACGCCATCACCGGCGCCACCATTTCCATCGCGGTCCTGAATGATGAGGGTCGGGCTGCCATCGACACCGTAGGGGAAGGGGGCGCCGACGGCATTGTCCCGCAGGGTTTTCTGCTGGCCCATCACCGCCTGTGGCAGGAAGGCCCAGCTTTCGATCCCGCTGAGGGTGCCGTCGGCCAGGCGGTCGCGAACCAGCCGCAGATAGCCGTCGGCGGCGCCATAGAGGATGCGCAGATCGGGGTTGGCCAGGGTGTGTCCGCCGCGTGCGCCGTAGTTGATCACCACCGGCTGCGAATGCAGCACCGCGCCGTGTCGCCACGCGCGCTGGGTGACGCTGGCGAGGTTGGCCGCCGGCGTTGCAGTGGTCCCGACATCGAAGCCGCGGGCATACAGCATCAGCGCCTGGGTTTCGCTGTCGCTGGCGGCGCCGAGGACCGGACGAAGTTCGGTCCGCAGGGTGGCGTCATCGCTGTTGAAGTTGACCAGGTTCAAGGCCCCGCCCACCACGCGGTCGAACAGGATCTTGCGGGCACCGGCATCGGTGTTGCTGCGCCCGGAGGCCGGAATGCGACTGCCGGCCCCGCCCAGCCGCACATCCCCGCCGTCGCCAGGGGCGCCGCCGAGACTGCCGGGGGCGGTCCAGCCGGTCAGGGCATCGTCGCGCAAACGCCCCTCGTCACCGACCGCGACATCGCCCTGCACATCGCGGTAGACGCCGTTGACCAGTTCCAGACGCTTGAGATTGCCGTCCCAGCGCGGCGCCAGGTTGGCGGCCGGACGGAACTGCGGAAAATAGGCGGGTGGCAGCAACCGGTTGGGGGCGGTGATGTCCAGTGTCGTTGCCGGCGTCAGCAGCGAGGCATTCACTTCCAGCGTCGGCACCACCAGTTCGGCGATGGTCTCGCCGAGGCCGAGCAGCCCCAGACTGTTGGCGTAGTTGACAACATTGAGGCCGGCACCGGTCAGGCTGCCGAGGCTCGACAGGTTGTCCTGTACAACGAAGAAGGAGTTCAGCTTGATCTGCTGGCCCCCGGCGCTGAAGCCGGTTTCCTGTGCCTCCCGTACCACATCGGTGAAGGCGTAGCTGCCGGCATTCTCGGCACCCGGGAAGTACTGGGCGATACGGGCATCGGAATCGTTATCGAGCTGACTGTTGGTCAGCTGTACGTTGACCACGTTGACGATGTCGCAGGTGGCACCGGGAGGAACGTACTGGCCACCGGATTCGATGCTGGTATCACGGGTCAGCAGCCCGGTGAGGCCGTCCCAGCGGTTGAGTGGGGCGTTGTAGACGACGTCACCAGCGAGATAGTGGGCCAGTTCGGCATAGATTTCCTTGCCCTGGAAGGGCGGCAGCAGCCGGGTCGGTGTGGTCAGTGCGGCGCCGGCGAGGGCGGTCACCGAGTTCAGCACGTTCGACGGCGCCAGGGTATTGGTGAGCAGGGTGATGACCCGTGTCAGCACCTGATTGACGGTGCCCTGGTCGACGAGATCGGTCATCCCCAGCAGGAAGTAGGCGCCGTTACTGCAGTTGGGGGTTTCTCGGCGACTGGTCGGGATCGAGGCTTGCTCGCCAAAGGCGCAGTTTGCCGCCGGTGCGCCGGCAAAGGTGGCGCGATCGCCGTGCGACACCATGATCGCCACCCGGGAGTTGACCAGATTGTTGAGAATGGATTCGAGCAAGCCGACCAGCCCGACCTGCCCGAGGTTGAGAGCGCCACTGATGGTGGTGTTGAGCAGTCCGGTCACGGTGCCCGGCAACTGGCCGACGGCGGTGGTCAGCAGCGGGTCCAGCAAACCGGTGACCAATTGGCCGACAAAGCCGCCGAGCAGGCCGTTGAGGATGGTATTGAGCAGCGGAATGCCCAGCAGAAAATCCAGCGTCCCACAGGTGAGGGTGGAGACGCCGCCCAACAGCAACTGCAGCAGAAACCCCACGGCTGGCAGGTTCACCACCGGTGAGGCAATACCGAGGATGCCGTAGAGGTCGCACAACGCGCCCGCCCGACCCGCATTGTTGTCGCTCGTGCCCAGCAGCAGGCCGCTCAGCAGCCCTGCGGGATTGTCGGTCAGGCCCCCCAGCACCTCGCCCAGCAACATGTCGCTGGTGACATTGAGGCAGAGCTGCGGATTGTCGGGGTCGGCACCGCTCAGCAGGACGTTGTTGCAGATGCCCAGCAGGTTGAGATCGAGCACCAGCACGGTGGTCGGCGGCGTCAGCGGGTTGGGTGTCGGGTTGTTGTAGATATCGATGTCGTCGGCCAGCGCTGGGAATGCGCAGAAGATCGTGACGACACAGGCCAGCAGGGTAGTGCGCAGGCGGTGGAAGGTCATGGAGCGCACCTCAGAACAGGTTGACGCCATCAACGGCGGGAACGGCGATCTGCACGCCCTGGACCACTTCAGCGACGCCTTCACCCACCGGCGCGCGGTCGAGTCCGGCGGTAATGCGGAAGCGGGCATAGCGCACCCGAGCGGTGGTTTCGGTGGTGCCGATGGACGCCGCGCTGATCAGCGCCTCGCCATTGACCGCCTCCCGCCAGATTTCCACGTAGGTGGCGGAATCGAGCGCATCGTTGGGGGTATCCGGCGGCGTCAGGGTGGCCGTTCCGCAGGCGAACGGCGCGTGCAGTGGCGCCGCGTCCGCCGTCAGGTTGCCGGGGAAACAGGCCAACTGGACATCGGCCTGCTGCGTCACCGGGAAGTTGGCGTCAACGTCGGCCAACAGCGCGTCCACCAGCGACTGCGAGGTCTCCAGTGCATCCACCCGGTAGGACTCGTTGGCCGCCATTCGCAGCGACAGGCGAGCCTCCCGGAGGGCACCGATGCCGAGCAGGGTCAGCACGATCAAGAACAGCAGCGCGGTGGCCAGGGCGGCACCCTGCTGACGTGGCGGGGTCACGTTCATGGCAGTGGATTTCGCAGATGGACCGTAGTCGTGAACACCCGCCGATAGTAGCGCCGTGGCGCGGTGCCGTCGGCCTCGGCATCGGCGTTGCGCGGCACGTAGGCACGGTCGCCACTACGGTCGCCGTAGGTGTAGGTCTTGACGTCGCTGTGGCGGGGGTCGGGTTCGCGCGCGCGGACGCGCAGGAAGATCTGCGCGGTGACCGCGCGGCCCAGTTCCAGTGCGTCCGGCTGGCTGCGGTAGCGATCCGGCGCGTGGGTGGCGTCGCCATCGCTGTCGATGCCCCAGACAATCTGCAGGTCCTCCACGCCTTCGGCAATGCACTCATCGATCATCGCCGCCGGATTGGCTTGCGACAAGGTCTTGCGACAGAGCGTGGGAATGCCGTCGCCCGCGGTCACTGCGTAGTCGCGGACGTAGTACAGGCGCGGCAGGTAGGTATAGAACTGCACCGGTGCCTGCAGCGGTTCGTCACCGGTGCAGACATCCAGCGCCGGATCGGTGAGTCGCAGCAGCGTGCCCAGCACACCGTTGGTCTTGAGGTAGATGTGGAACGGCTCCAGCACCGCGTTGATACAAGTGTCGGCTTCCAGCGCGGCCTCGCCCGACACCCGCCGTATCGCCACCACGTCGGTGCCGGCACGCAGGTTGGCGAGACAGCCGAAGCGTTCGGTGACAGCCGCTTCCTCGGCATCGTCCCAGAATGCGACGCGTTCGGTCGTGAGGAAGGCCCAGCCGGCAGCACCACCGGGTCCGCAGTCGGCGCTGCCGGCCAGCGCATCGGCGGCGGACGCCGCCACCGTGATCTGGCGCCCCTGGAACACGCCGCCCCAGAAGCCGGCCATGGTGAGGTCACGGCCGAGTTCGGCCAGCGCGTAGCGGCCCTGGTCCTGCAGCCCGGCCAACTGACGGTTCTGTTCGCGGTTGCGCTGGTTGTCGAGGAACAGTTGCACCAGCGCCAGCAGCAGCACCAGACCGAGGGTACCGGCAATCATCAGCTCGATCAGGGTGAAGCCCTGCTGGCGACGGCGCTGGCTCATGGGGTGGGGTCCGCCACAAAGGCATCGAGCACCAGCACCCGACGGTAGTCGTCAATGCCCTCGGCATCGAGATAGGCATCGACACCACAGGCAACATTGGCGGGGTCGGAGGGGTCGTCGGCGTCTTCCGGCGGCGGCAACGGGGTGATGCCGCGCCAGGCCACGGCGATCCGGTAGTGGCCGGTGGTGGCGCCGGCGAGCACACAGGCGGTTGGTGTCACCAGGCCGCCGGTGGCTGCACCCTCGTCGTCGACTTCGCCGCCCTCCGACAGCACCCGGCCCCAGCGGTACAGGTCCCACGCTGCCAGCGCAGTGGGGTCGCAATCACTGCTGTCGCAGGCGCTCGCGGGCGCTTCGAGGGCGGTGGCATCGTCGGTGAGGTAGGCTCCGGCCACCCCGGCATTGGCGCGCATGCGCGTGAGGATATCCTGCACCGCCTGGCTGGCGAGGGTGCGCTGGGTGGCGTCATAGGCGGTCTTCTTGGCGATCACCTGCAGCCCCGCCATCCCCAGCAGGCCCACCCCGATCACGAACACGGTGATCAGCACCTCGACCAGGGTGAAGCCATGGGCGCGCCGGCGTTTCACCCGCTGCACCCGGTGGCAAAGGTATCGGGGTCATCGGCAAGATCACGCAGGCGAATCTGACCCGCCGGACGGGCACTGACTTCGCGCGACCGTCGCGCATCGGGCCCACAGAGCAGGACCTGCAGCGCATCGGTGACCCGGCCACTTCGGTTGATACGGATACGCGGCAGTGGGCTGGGGGTGGTACGCCAGTCGAGATCGACGTTGGTCAACTGGACCTCCGACAACAGCCCGGCATCCGCATCGGCGGTGCCATCGCCATCGATGTCGATGGCATCGGCGACATCATCGCCATCGGCATCGACCAGGGTGCGCCAGCCGAACGACCAGTTGCCGTCGACCGGCACGATGGAAATCGGGTTGTTGCGCACGACGGCCTCGCTGCGGGCCTGCATCAGCGACACATACAGCTCCGACGCCGCCTCGCTGCGCTGCCCGCTGTTCAGCAGGGCGCGCAAGCCGGGTACGGCCAGTGCGGCAGCGATACCGAGTATCGCGATCACCACCAGCACTTCGATCAGGGTGAATCCTCGGGTCACGGCCGGCCCTCCTGACGCCACCATGTCACGACGGCCCGATCGTGGTGTCGAAAACCCGACAGGCGGCGGTGGTCGATGGGATGGGTTACCGCCAGCACTGTGCTGTGGTGTCGGCGCCGCCGCCGTCCACCGCCGACTGCAGCCCATCAGCGCCGAGTCGGAAGCGGGTGCAGTCCTCATCACGCGCCTGTATGCCGACGGCAGTCGCCGAGAATCCGGACCAGACGCCGCTGTCGAGCTCGAGCTTGACCTCATAGAGCGGTTCACTGCCCTTGTCCAGGGTCATGCGCTTGCCCGCGTCCAGGTAGAGGGTATCCCCCTTGATCCCGACCAATGGTTCAAAGTCGGCGGCGAAGCGGCGGCGTTTGAGCTGGAAGCCCTGCTGCGCGGTATGCAGCTCGGTGAGTGCGTTCACCGCCACCGCGCGCCGACCCCGATCAACGTTGTTCTGGTACGCGGGGATGGCCAGTGCGGCGAGAATGGCTGCCACCACCAGGGTGATCAGCAACTCGATCAGGGTGAAGCCTTGTGTTGATCGCATGCGGTGCTCCGGTCGAGGGCTCTACTGTACGTCAGTGCGCCGTCGCTGCGGGTATGCTTCGCGGCATGCAGGGACCGACGGACGTGATCGTGGTGGGCGCAGGCGTGGTGGGCCTGACAACCGCCCGTGCCCTGCTGGCGGCCGGTCTGCGGGTCCTCCTGCTCGAGCGTGCAGCAACGCCAGCGCGGCAGGCCAGCTGGGCCGGCGGCGGCATCGTCTGCCCGCTTCGTCCCTGGGCGGAGCCGCCGGCGGTGTGGTCGTGGGTCGACCGGTCACGAGCCTTGTACCCGTCGCTGGCCGATACGCTGCGCGATGAGACCGGCATCGATATCGAATATCGCCTCAGCGGAATCGAGTGGCAGTTGCCATTGGCCGAGCGTCTGACGGCGGCAGCGGCCTGGCTGCAGACCGCCGGGCTGGTATTCGAGCGCCATGCCGAAGCCCTGTGCTGCGACAGTCTGGGCCAGGTCCGTAACCCGCGGTTGGGGCGGGCACTGGCGGCCGCGGTGCGGCGCGCCGGTGGCGAGATCCGGCACGCCGAGGTTGCTCGGTTGCAGCGGAGGGGTGATCGGATCACCGGAGTGGTGTTGGCGGACGGCGGCGTCCTGGCGGCCGCTGCCGTGGTGGTCGCATCGGGACCATGGGCCGGGTCGCTGTTGGGCGCCATCGGGGTCCCCTCATCGGTCGCCCCCGTTCGCGGCCAGATGCTGCTCAAGCGGGTGCCCGGCGCGGCCGGGCGCCGGATCGGCATCGGCGAGTCGGTCTATGTGATTCCGCGTGCGGATGATCATGTCCTGATCGGAAGCACGGTCGAATCAGTGGGCTTCGACAGCCGTGTGACTCCCGAGGCGCTGATTCACCTGCAGCGTGCCGCTGACGCCCAGTTCCCGTGGCAGGCGGCATCGCCGGTCCTGGCACAGTGGGCAGGCCTGCGGCCGGGCAGTGCGGACGACATGCCCACGGTCGGCCCCGGCGGGCCGGACGGCCTGTGGCTCAACGTTGGCCACTATCGCAACGGCATTGCCCTGGCGCCGGCTTGTGCCGAGCACCTGGCAGCGGTGATCTGCGCCCAGCCGCAAGCTGCGCAGCGTTACCAGTCGAGCTTGTTGCCGCTGTAGAGGCGCCAACGCTGGGTCCGGTTGGCCAGCGGCTCACGACTGTCGTAGCGCAGGTGAAACACGCCGGTGCCGCTCATGCGGCTCGACACCGGCGTCGCCACGATCTCCAGACAACCGGTCAGCGGACAGCCAGCCGTCGCGTCCGCCACGGCCAGTTCGTAGTCATCGTCCTCGCCGCAGCCGATGGTCTTGGCGTCGCTGCCGTACAACGAGCCGATGACGTCGGGATAGCGGTTGCCCCGCGTGTAGAACCGCTCGGCCCGCTGCAGGGTCTCCAGTACGCAGCCCTGGGCATCAGATTGCCGTGCCCGCTCGACGTAGCGCTGGTAGCTGGGAATGGCGATGGCGGCCAGTATCCCGATGATCACCACGACCACCATCATCTCGATCAGCGTCACCCCCCGGGTACGGAGCCGGCTCACGGACGCGGCTCTCGCCAGTCGACTTCACCCGAGCGCGCGCTGCCGCTGACGTCGGCTTCCCGGCGCTCGATGGCGCCGGTGGAGGTCTGCGTCAATACCGTGATCCCGCGTTGGTCGCGAGCCGCGCCCACGTGCAGGGACGGCGCCGCCGCCAGGCCGACGCCAAGGTCGATGTCACGTACCGCCTCTTCAATGTCGGTGACGCCGTCGGTGACGGCACCGAAGATGGGCAGATCGCCACGCGCGGTGCCGGTCTTGTAGTAGAGGCCGTAGAGCTGGCTTCTGCCTTCGCCGCTACAGAGACTGTCGCTCGGGGTAAAGCCGGCGGCGAAGAAGACGTCACCGAGGATCGAAGTCTGGGTGACATTGCGCTCAGTGGGGCCGCCGGGTGCAGCGAGGTTCAGCTTCCATCCGCCCGCTTTGATCACACCTTGGGTGAGACTGTCGATATCGCTGGCGGTGTTGCCGCCACCAATGGCGATTGGCGTGATCAAGGTGTTGTCGGTCTTGACCCGTGCCGCCGAGACATCAACCAGGTTGCCGAAGTTGTAGATCGGCGCGCTGGCACCTGCTGTATTGGTATCGCTGTCGATCACGCCGAAGAGATAGTTGTTGAAGGTGCTGGGCTTGTCGAGATCGGCGTAGAAACGGCCGGTGCCCGCCATCACCCATCGGTTGCCCACCTCGTCGAAGGTCACCGACGGCGTGGCCACCACCGGCGCAGCCGGGTTGAGCATGACCTTCGGTGCGACCCAGTCGTTGACGACCTTGGATTCCTTGAGGTCCAGCTTGAACAGCTTGCCGCTTTGCGCCTTGATCACCGACACCGTGTCTTCGTTGGCGTTGTTTTTCTGCTTCTCGACCGTGGTCGAGACGGTGCCGAAGTACACCGTGTCGGCGCGGAAATCCAGGTCCCAGTCCACCGTCACCGGATCGGTCACGAAGGACTTGGCAGCGGTGGCCCCGAGGTCATAGACCTTGGCGGGTGCCACCGATGGCGCGGCCGCCACCAGCTTTTTCAGGTCATAGACGAAGAACTTGCCGTTGCGGCTGCTCTGCGCCTCTCCGAGGTTGGTGATGGTGGTGTCGAGATTGTCGGGGCCGCCGCCGAACACCAGATACCAGGCGTCGTCAGTGTTGGCGGCATCACCCGGCTTGAGGCCGCGTCCACGGTTGGCGACCACCGTGGGGAAGCTGGAGGCGAAGCCGATCTCGTCTGACGCGATCTCGGCGAGCACCTTGGGCGGTGATTCCGGGTCGGTGACGTCGAGCACCACAAACGCCGACCGCGTCTTGAGGGTGCTGTTGTTGGGGAACGCCTGGGCAGCGTGAAAATCGGCGAAGCCGCTGGTCACCGATCCGCCCTTGCGCGCCGGCAGTGTCAGGTCGCCGCCGCCGAACCGGAAGCCGACCACGAGCAGGGTGGCCCAGCCGCAGGGATGGGTGGCATCGGCGCAGGTCTTGTTGTCGTAGATGCGGGCGTCAAAGATCCGCGGCTTGCCATCAAGCCCCCAGACGTGGGTGTAGTCAGGATCGCTGAACCAGGTGAGGTGGGGCAGCAGATTGAACGGCACGTAGGCCCACAGTTCGGCCCCCAGCGGGTGGGAGACTTCGCTGTTGTTGCCGGTGAGGTCGAAAGCCCGGTCGGCCGCGTCATAGAAGCCGCCGTTGAAGGCATGCAGCATGCCGTCGTTGGCGCCGACGTAGACCACCTGCCGGCGGTTGCGATAGCGTTCGCGGAAGGTCGCATAGGTGGCGTCGTCGTAGAGAAGATCGAAGGACTCCGCCGGCTGCGACACCGCCGTCGGGGTCGACTGCACGATATCGCCCATGCGCATCACCTGCGGCGTATTGGTGTTCTTGTAGTCGATGGTGCGGTTGCGCAGGCCGTTGAAATCCTGGCCACGGCTGTAGTTCACCAGCTTCTGCGCGTCGGCCAGGGTCTGTGTATTGAGGATGCCGAAATTGCCGTTGCCGAAGCTGCCGCTGGCGAAGGCTTGCTGCTCCCCGACGTCGACGATGCCGTCGCGATCAAGGTCGAGCCACGTCAATACATGTCGCCCCCCCGATGCCAAGGCACTGTAGTTCCGTTGAGTGGTGACGTTGGCGAGCGCGCTGAGGCGCTCGCGACCATTCCACAGGGTCTTGAGGCGCTCAATCTCGTCGAGCTCGGCGGTCACGACTGCGGGATCACCCTTGAAGCGACGGACACGGGTACGGCGGTTCTCCTCGATCGGATTGGTTTCGTCGAAGAACAGTTCCACCACCGGGTCGGTGGCCAGGTCGTCGAGCTTGCGGTTGGCGTTACCATCCTCGCGCAGCCGGCCCAGCTCGTCGATCCATAGCGCATGGAGGGTGCCGATCCACTCCACTTCTCGGCCGCTGTTGTCCTGTCTCGAGGGTTCGAACAAGGCCTGGAATACGGCGCCAACGCCCTCGCGGGCATTGGCGACCACCGAGGCTGCCGTGCCGGACGAGGTACGACCGATGATTTCGTTGAACACCCGGCGCAGCGCATCCTCAAGCTGCCGGGGCTCGACCGCAAAAAAGTAGTTGTCGGGGTTGCCGTCGGGGCCCGGATTGCCCTCGGCATCGAGTACGTCCCACTGGCTCTGCTGCAGCGGGGTGCCGGAGCCGTAGGTGTGTTTGCCACTGAAGCCGCCGTATTTGGCCGCATACCAGAGCGGATCCTTCAGCAACTGGGCGTCCGAGTTGCCGAGGTCGAAGGTACGGGTGGTGGCGGGATCGCTGAGGCGACAGCCGTTGTCACCACTGCCGGAGCGCCGCACGCTGCAATCGGTGCCGCCGTAGTTGCTCTTGAAGAAGAACGGCCCGCTGTTGCGGCCGCCGCTGTTGCCACTGCCGTTACTGCCGCCCGCGCCGGAGTGGTAGTGCACGCCATCCTGTTTGGTGCCGGAGACGATGTAGCCGAAGCCCATACGGGCGCCGCCTCCGCTGTAGCCGAAGGTCTGGGTGGTGACCTTGAGTTGGCTGGCAGTGATTTCGTAGCTCAGGGTTCCCCACATGTCCTGGTCAAAGTCGCCGCCCTGCTCGCCGTTTTCCCAGTTGATGTAGACCTTGCCTTTGCCGACCCCGGCGGCTTCCGTGTGCGGCTCGACGATCTTGAAGTCGACGATGGAGCAGGCGCCGGTCAGCTTTCGGTTGGCGGTGGTATCGGGGTTGAGGTCGAGGTTGAGGCAGGAGGGCAGCAGGGTGACCTGCTTTTTCGAGCCTGGCACCGGCACCTGCAGGGTCGGGGTGGCGGAGGCCAGCTGTACGGCATAGGTCTTGAGGGCTTGGCTGCCACTGACCTTGCCGTCGATGTTGATGTCGTTGTTGTAGGCGTAGTAGGCCATGCCGGCAATCTTGAAGGTGCCGTCCAGGCGCGGTGCCTCCGGGCAAATGCCGGTAACGGCGCCCAGGCTGTCCACTTTTTTCGCGGTGCAGATTTGATGGCCGTCATCACCCGGGGCCGTGTTGCCGGCGGTGCCGACGAAGAAGGTCTTGCCGTGAATACCCTCCAACTCGCCCACCAGGTGCGCTAGCTTTTCCGATGTGGTCCCCCATTCCATGCCATTGGAATCGATGCCGTAGCTGTTGGCGTCAAGCTGGTCGCCGTCATAGGAAATCGTGCTGGAATTGAACACGATGGTGTTCAGCGACAGGCAGCTGCCATTGGCCTCGGTGACCGACGGCGGCTGGAACGACTGTGGCGGGTTGAGCGCGCTGATGTAGGTTTTGTCGTTGCCGCGGAACTGTCCGGTGGGCTGCAGGTTGGCGTACCAGCGCAGGGTCTGGAGATAGGCCTCGGCGATCGGGTTGCCCCAGTTGGCACAGTCGCCGTCATCAAAGCTGGCCAGCCGGAAGCTGCAGTCGTCGTACACCCCGTCGCCATGGTCGTACTCGACGATGCGATAAAGCGAGAGGGCATTGACCATGCCGGAGGACTGTGCGGGGTTATCGCTGGCCACCGCGCCGTTGGCCCGTTTCAGCCCCGCCACTTTGATGAAGCGCCCGTCGACGTTGACATTGATCTCGTCGGTCAGCGGCTCGATGCGCTTCATCACATCGCCACCCGACTTGTTCTTGGCATAGGTGCCGACGGTCAGCCCGAACCACATGCGCTCGCTGTCGCCATATTCCTGTAGTAGACCGATCGGTTTCGGGGTGCCATCGGGATAGGTCTTGCAGCGGTCGCCGTCAGCAAAGTCGGTGACACAGACTTCCACCTGCACTGCGAAGTCGCCCTTGCGCACGCCGGAACCCAGCGCCACCGTGTTGCGGACCGGGTTGGAGCTGCCGGCCGGGATACCGGACTTGGCGGCGTCATTGTCATTGCTCGCCGATTGTTCGTCCGACCACAGGCACTGCCAGCGCTCGTTGGCGGCCCAGAGGGTGTAGTTTCCCTTCGCCACCCGCAGCAGCGGCGGATCGGTGACCTTCTGCGACACCGTATTGAAGCCCGGGTTGAGGGTGGTGTTGCATAGCGTGATATCGCTGACGTCAAACGGCGTCAGCGCCTTGATGTCGGCGCCTTTGTAGTACTTGGCCCAGCTGTGGGCATCATTGGGCAGGTAGGTGCGCTCCAGCACGGTCCGCGCCCCACCGGTGCTGACCGATTCGTCAATCATCCGTTTGCCGCCAAGCAGAATTTTGCGGACCACGTCGATGCGCGCCATCGCCGCCCAGTTGAGGAAGTTGCCGCTCCACTGCCCACCGCCGCAGTACTTGGCCGCCAGGTTGGCTGCGCTGTCACCCGCTTCAGTCACCACTTGGTCGTTCACGGTGGCCGGGACGAAGCGGTTGCTGCCGGTGTTGTAGGTGTAGCACTTGTAGCTGTCGAAATACCCGTAGTAGTCGAACGCGTGCTTGTAGGTGTTCTCGATGACGCCGTCGTTATCAAGATCGGTGTAGTCGTTGTAGGCCTTGAGGAACAGCGAATGATCCTTCGACAGGGTGATCATCGCCTGGGGCTGCGCGGAATCGACGCTGGTCACCGGCAGTGCGGTGTACTTCTGCATCGAATCGGCGGAGATGTAGGGCAGCGCCGCCGCTTGCGCCAGCACGGGCAGTGCGATGCCGGCCGTCAGACAGAGCAGTTGGTGAAATCGGTGGTGAGCTTTCGAGGGGCGCATGGGACAGCTCCGGGACCGTGATCGGGTCGATGGATTTCAGTTGCGAATGACGTGGCGGTAGTCCGCCCCGGTTTCGGTTTCAGATTGCGGTGTGTCGGACAGATCCTGCCCCGTGCTGCTGGCGTAATAGAACACCCGACCGCCGCCGGCTGCGGCTGACTTGCCGACACCTTCGTAGCCCGCCACCATCGCGGCGCCGGCGCCGGGGTTGAGATCCGTCACCAATTTGAATACCGAAATCCGCGCCCGCTGAGGCAGCGGTTGCGAGGCATCTGTCACCTGCTCGGCGTCAAAGTCGAGCACCGCGGGGTCGAAGCCGGTCACGGCTTCGGAGTTCCCCAGATACCAGGCCCGCGGCGGATCCGCGGCTACAGCCGTCGCGCAAGCATCGCTGGCAGAGCTCTCGGCACACAGGCGGAGGCCGGGGGGCAGGGTGAAGGCGAACTCGTCATTGGGAACCGTTCCATTGAGGGATACCGGCCAGCCGCGGGTGAATGTGTGGACGTCGATGATCTCGCCGAGGTTGCGGCGGGTGCTCTCCGACACACTGAACGACTCGGCCCGCATCACCGTATTGCTGGCGAGTTGGGCTTCCAGTCCGGAGCCGCGCACCGCGATCACCGCGATCAGCGTCAGCACCGTGAGCAGGATCAGCGAGATCACCAGGGCCATGCCGTGCTGGCGGTCGGAGAGAGGCAGGCTCATGAGCGATCGGTCCGGTTACGCAGGTGCAGGTCCTGCACGAATAGGCGGCGCTGGAACCGGCGATCGGCCGTCGGCGGGGTATAGGTGAAGCCGTCTGGGAAGGTGTAGGTGGCGTCGTCGACGAAGTTGTCCAGCGCGTCCCCCCGCACCAGCAGGCCAACCCGAACCACCATGGCACGGCGCCAGTTGTCGGCAGCCATTTCGGCGATGGTGAGGTAGCGGTCCACTACACTGTCGCCGTCGAGATCGACGCCGAACATCAGGCGCATCATCTCGATGCCCTCAATCAATTGTTGGGCATCGCTGGCACCGCTCTTGTCCATGCTCACGCGATATAACGTCGGCAGTGACCCGTTGTTTCGTGTGAAGAACACATTGGCGGCGTATTGATAGCTGTAGACGCCATTGCTCTCATCGCCATCGACGGGGCTCTTGGTGATTGCTGCTTTGGCAACGGCGGTGGTGAAGGGGAACAAATAACCGCCACGGCCAATGCGGGACCGCAGGTAGAGCAGGCCGCCCTCCTGCGCATCGGCTTCATCGGTGCCGTCGAAGTAAGCGGTGGTTCGATATTCGGCGGGATCGGCGTAACGCACGACCAGGATATCGGTATTGGGGACGTAGTCTGTTTTGGTGCAGCCTGCCAGCGGCGAGGTGGCGGCGCCTGCATAGGCGAATAGCGGCCTTGAGATGTCCGCCATCCACGACAGACTGCAAGCGGCGCCCGGGCTGGCGATACTGCTGTGACGTTCAATGAACTCCGGGACAGCACCCCCAAAGAAATCGGCATGCCGGAGCTCGCGTCCGAGGGTCTCCATCGCGAAGCGGGCGTTCTCCTGCAGGCGGCCGGTGCTTTCCTGCACCCGATAGCCATGCTGGCTGGCGCTGAAGACGCGGACGATACCCAGCGTCAGGATCAGGCCGATGACCAGACTGATCATCAGCTCGATCAGCGACAGGCCGCGCTGGGACGGTCTCATGGGTTGACCCCCAGCCGCAGGCACTGCAGGTCGTCGGGGTCGTCGGGGTCACAGCCATCGCCGCTGACCCCGGCGCGCTCGGCGTCCCAATACACGGTGATGACCCGCAGGCTACGGTCGGTGCAGGGGGCCGCGCAGGTCACGCTGCCGCGGGCCGAGGGCAGCGCCTCGGCGAGGCTGACGGCAGCATTTTCGTAGGCCTCTTCCGGCGAGGCCAGCATGCCGTACCAGTCCGCCAGCTGCCAGGCGGCCAGCTCGGCAGGCGAGCAGTCGGCGCTGGCGGCGCCACAGTCGCTGCCCGGGTCGGCAGGCTCGGCACCGAAGGCCAGGGTGTAGTCGTTGTTGAGCAGCCCGACTCGGTTGGCCCGCATGTTCTCGGCCAGATTCTCGGCCAGACGCGCTGCCATGGTGTACTGGTAGGCGAGGTAGTTGGTCTGGACTGCGGCAGTCTGCAACCCGGCAATACCGAGGAGGCCGATCGCAAGAATCAGCAGGGCGACCAGCACTTCGATCAGTCCGACGCCGGTCTGGAGCACGCGCGACTCAGTTCGGTGAGGTGCGATCCGCATTATTCGACCCGTGCCCGACCAACGAGATTGATGACCAGTTTCTTGTCGTAGTGACTGTCGCCGGGGTAAGGCTGGACGGTGATCGAACCGGCTCCCTCCCCAATCCGGCCCAGCGAGTTGTAGGTCAGCCCGTTGCTGAAGGTGGCAGTGGGGGTAATGGTGCTGATGCGGCTCAAGGGGCGGGCCACTTCCACGGTGCTCTCGGCCGCCGAATCGCGTGTTCCGTTGCCATCCGGATCGAGGAAGATCATGACGCCCTCCGCCCATGCCTGATCGGGGTCGCACTTCTCGCCGTCGGGTGTCGGGCACAGGCTGACATTGGTGTTGCGCTTGATCGCCTCGCTGCGGGCGACGGTCAGCAGGGTAAGGATTTGGTTGACCTCCGAGGCGGCACGGTTGCTGCGGATCACGCCCTGGAACGAGGGCACGGCGATGGACGCGAGGATCGCGACCACCGCGATGGTGACCAGCAGCTCGATCAGGGTGAACCCTGTTCGCAAAGTCCAGCGGTACGGCTCGACGTCCATCTTCCACCCTCTCGGCAAGAGACGCCCGATCCAGGGCTCATCTTGGGCCCCCGATCGGGAATGGGCAGCGCCCTCGCGTTGCCCTTGAAGCATCCCGTATCTTGCCCGAGTGTACCGTGCGCCGGTTCACGTCCGGGAGGGGGCCGCCGCCGCCGGGCGGTAGGCCGCCGGGGGTCAGTCGGCAGCCTGTCGCCGGAAATCCAGATGGCCGTCGGCGCCGCGGTCGGCGAGCAAGGTGTCGCCGCTGGCGAACTCGCCGGCGAGGACGGCCTTCGCCAGTGGGTTTTCCACCGCGTTCTGGATCGCCCGCTTGAGCGGCCGGGCGCCGTAGACCGGGTCGAAGCCGACTTCGGCCAACTGGTCCAGCGCGGCGTCGGTAAAGTGCAGCGTCAGGCCACGGCTGGCCAGGCGCTCCACCACCCGGCGGGTCTGGATGGCGGCAATCGCCCGGATCTGGGTGCTGCCCAGCGGGTGAAATACCACCGACTCGTCGATGCGATTGATGAACTCCGGGCGGAAATGCTGGCCAACCACCGTCATCACTGCCTCCTTGATCGCGGCATAGTCATTGGCGCCGCCGGTCTTGCCCATCATCTCCTGGATCAGCGAGGAGCCGAGGTTGGAGGTCATCACGACCACGGCGTTGCGGAAATCGACGGTCCGCCCCTGGCCGTCGGTGAGCCGGCCGTCGTCCAGCACCTGCAGCAGTACGTTGAACACGTCGGGGTGGGCCTTTTCGACTTCGTCGAGCAGGATCACCGAATAGGGATGCCGTCGCACCGCCTCGGTGAGCATGCCGCCCTCGTCGTAGCCGACGTAGCCGGGGGGCGCACCGATCAGGCGGCTGACGCTGTGGCGTTCCATGAACTCGCTCATGTCGACCCGTACCATGGCCTCTTCGGTGTCGAACAGGAAGTTCGCCAACGCCTTGCACAGCTCGGTCTTGCCGACACCCGTGGGGCCGAGGAACAGGAAGGAGCCGATTGGCCGGTTGGGGTCGGACAGTCCCGCACGCGAGCGACGGATGGCGTTGGAAACCGCGGCGATGGCCTCTTCCTGACTCACGACGCGGGCGCCCAGAGCCTCTTCCATGCGCAGCAACTTGTCACGCTCGCCTTCCAGCAATTTGCTGACCGGAATGCCGGTCCACCGGGACACGATGTCGGCGATTTCGTCTTCCGTTACCGCTGTGCGGATCAGCTTGGCTGAACCGGCGTCATCGACGGGCCCCTCGGCTGCGGTGTTGGCGGCGGCAAGCTGCTTTTCAAGTTCGGGGATGCGCCCGTACTGTAGCTCGGCCATCTGGGTGAGATCACCGCTGCGACGCGCGGCATCGAGTTCCAGCCTTGCGCTTTCCAGTGCCTCTCGCACATTGGACGAGCCGGCCACGGTGGCCTTTTCCGCCTTCCACTGCTCTTCGAGGTCGGCATACTCGCGTTCGAGGCTGGTGATGGATTTTTCCAGCTCGGCCAGCGAGCGCTTGGCGCCCTCGTCGCTTTCCTTCTTCAGCGCCTCGCGTTCGATCTTCAGCTGGATCAGCCGTCGATACAGCCGGTCCAGGGCTTCCGGCTTGGAATCGATCTCGATGCGGATGCGCGAGGCGGCTTCGTCCACCAGGTCGATGGCCTTGTCGGGCAGGTTGCGGTCGGTGATGTAGCGATGGCTGAGCTGGGCGGCGGCGATCAGCGCGCCGTCGGTGATATCGACGCCATGGTGGACTTCATAGCGCTCCTTGAGGCCACGGAGGATGGCGATCGAGTCCTCGACGCTGGGTTCGCCGACCAGCACTTTCTGGAAGCGCCGCTCCAGCGCAGCATCTTTCTCGATGTACTTGCGGTACTCATCGAGGGTGGTGGCGCCAATGCAGTGCAGTTCCCCACGCGCAAGGGCCGGCTTGAGCATGTTGCCGGCGTCCATCGCGCCGTCGGCCTTGCCAGCGCCGACCAGGGTATGAATTTCGTCGATGAACAGAATCACGTTGCCGTCCTGCTTCGACAGGTCGGTCAGTACCGCTTTCAGGCGCTCCTCGAATTCGCCACGGAACTTGGCCCCTGCGATCAACGCGCCGAGATCAAGCGTCAACAACTGGCGGCCCTTGAGACTTTCTGGCACCTCGCCATCGACGATGCGTTGGGCCAGTCCCTCGACAATGGCGGTCTTGCCGACCCCGGGTTCGCCGATCAAGGCCGGGTTGTTCTTGGTGCGGCGCGACAGGACCTGGATGACCCGGCGGATTTCCTCGTCCCGCCCGATCACCGGGTCGAGCTTGCCGTTGCGGGCGCGCTCGGTGAGGTCGATGGTGTACTTGGACAGCGCCTGGCGCTGGTCTTCGGCGCCGGCGGAATCAACCTTCTGGCCGCCCCGCAGGCGATCGACTGCCTGATCGAGACGGGCCTTGTCGAGGCCGGCCTGGCGCAGGACATCGCCGAGGTCGCCCTTGTCGTCGACCGCCGCCAGCCAGAACAGCTCGCTGGCGATGTAGGGGTCCTGCCGTTGTTGCGCGAGCCGGTCACAGAGGTTCAGCAGGCGAGACAGTGCCGGTGAGCCTTGTAGGCTGCCATCGGCCTGGCCGAGCCGGGGCTGGCGCTCCAGCAGTGCATCGAGCGCACGCTTGACAGCGTTGGTGTCGGCACCGGCCGACTGTAGTAGGGCACCGGCACCGGTGTCGGCGCTGGCCAGTAGCGCGATGGCCAGGTGGACAGGTTCGATGGCCGGGTGATCGCGGCCGATGGCCAGACTCTGGGCTTCTGCCAGGGCCTGTTGAAAGCGGGTGGTGAGTTGCTCCATTCGCATGGTCCGTGCTCCTGCGTGCGCTGGGTGGGTCTGTGGACAAGATGCGGGGGTTCGTCATGAATTCAAGCGTGGTCTGGCGCCGCTAGCGCCCGGCCAGACCGTCATCCCGCGCCGTCGGTCGGCTGCCCTCGCGACTGCTGTGAACCTCTCGGGTTGGCGCGCAAGCGATTGATCCATCAGCGGCTTGACGACTGGCATTCGATCGTCTGTCACGTCATGATGGCCCAATGACGTTGCATTGAAAGGCCGGTTCTGCTTTCGCCGGCGGTCTTTCGGGATACGACTCGGGCCATGAACGCGATACCTGCCATTCTCAAGCTGGACGCGGGTGGACTGCCGGTAGGCTGGATCCGGTGGCAGACCGCTGTCGTGCTCTACGCCCGTGACCGTGTGCGGTGGGAGGCCGGCGATGAACGCTTCCTGATTCGCGGCGGCACCTGCGCCGCCACCGGACGGACCTCGCAGATCGAGATCGGTAGCATCATTGCCGTTTCCGACCGCTCACGCCGGTTCGAAAAGGGTGTGCCGCTGCTGACCAATCGCACGCTGTTCCAACGCGACCAGAACATCTGTCTGTACTGTGGCAGCCAGTTTTCCAACGGAAACTTGACCCGCGACCATGTGATTCCGGCCTCGCGCGGCGGGCTCAGCACCTGGGAGAACTGCGTCACCGCCTGCCGCCATTGCAACCAGCGCAAGGACGATCGCACGCCGGAAGAGGCCAGCATGAAGCTGCTGGCGATCCCGTACACCCCCAATCTTGCCGAGTATCTGATCTTGCAGAACCGACGGATCCTGGCTGACCAGATGGCCTTTCTCCGCAGCTACGCCCGCAAGCAGGGCGTGGCGCCGGCGGTCGCCGCCTGAGACATGCTGGTGGCCGAGGCCATGCGACTGGCGGCAGAGCACAGCTGCGAACTGAGCCGCGACCCGGTGTCTGGTGACTGGGTGGTAGCGTCGATCTCCTACGACAGCGATGCCTGCTCGCTGAGCGATGCCGCCCTGCTCGCGATCAGCCGCGAGGACTTCCTGCGGGACTACATCCCTGACCGCTTCTGAACCGCGGCGGACGACGCCAGGCGGTCGCGGAACCGGGCCCTCGGCGCTATGCTCGCGCCCCTGATTTGAGCCCGCTGCTACCCAGTCCGACATGAACGACATTCTCAACAAGAAATCCCGCACCATTACCGCCGGCCTCGAGCGCTCGCCCAACCGCGCCATGCTGCGCGCAGTGGGCTTCGGCGACAACGACTTCAACAAGCCGATCGTCGGCGTTGCCAGCGGTCATTCGACCATGAACCCCTGCAATGCCGGTATTGCACCGCTGGCCGATCGGGCGTGCACCGCGATCAGCGAGAGCGGCGCCATGCCGCAGATTTTCGGGATCCCGACCGTCACCGACGGGATCTCGATGGGCACCGAGGGCATGAAGTACTCACTGATCTCGCGTGAGGTCATCGCCGATGCCATCGAAACCGCCTGCGCGTCGCAGTGCATGGACGGCGTGCTGGTGGTCGGCGGCTGCGACAAGAACATGCCGGGGGCGATGATCGGCATGCTGCGGCTCAACATTCCGGGCGTGTTCGTCTACGCCGGCACCATCAAGCCGGGAAACTGGAAGGGCGTGCCGCTGACGGTGGTGTCTTCATTCGAGGCAGTCGGCTCGTTCCGCGCCGGCAAGATGAGCGAGGAAGACTTCATCGGGATCGAAAAGAATGCCTGCCCATCCGTGGGCGCCTGCGGCGGCATGTACACCGCCAACACCATGTCCAGTGCCTTCGAGGCACTTGGCATGAGTCTGCTGGGGTCCTCGCAGATGGCCTCACCCGATCCCGAAAAGGCTGACTCGGCTGCCGATTCCGCCCGCGTGCTGGTGGCCGCCATCAAGCAGGACCTCAAGCCCCGCGACATCGTGACCCGCAAGGCCATCGAGAATGCCATGAGCCTGGTGATGGCAACCGGCGGCTCCACCAATGCAGTGTTGCATTTCCTCGCCATTGCCCATGCCGCCCACGTGCCGTTCAGCATCGACGACGTCGAGATGATCCGTCGCAAGACGCCGGTGCTGTGTGACCTCAAGCCCAGTGGCAAGTATGTGGCGGTTGACTTTCATCATGCCGGTGGCGTGCCGCAGGTGCTGAAGATGCTGTTGGTCAACGGCTTGTTGCACGGTGACGCGCTGACCGTTACCGGTGAAACAATGGCCGAGGCGCTGGCCTCGGTGCCGGACACGCCGCGTGCCGATCAGGACGTGATTCGCCCGTTCGACCGACCGATGTATGCGCAGGGACATCTGGCCGTGCTCAAGGGCAACCTGTCGCCGGAGGGGGCGGTCGCCAAGATCACCGGCCTGAAGAATCCGGTCATCACCGGACCGGCACGGGTTTTCAACTCGGAAGACGAGTGTATGGCGGCGATTCTCGAAGACCGTATTCAGCCCGGCGACGTGTTGGTGATCCGCTATGAAGGGCCCCGCGGCGGCCCCGGCATGCGCGAGATGCTGGCACCAACCAGCGCGCTGATCGGCAAGGGGTTGGGCGAAAGCGTCGGGCTGATCACCGACGGCCGCTTCTCCGGTGGCACCTGGGGGATGGTGGTCGGACATGTCGCGCCGGAGGCCTTCGAGGGGGGCGTCATCGGTCTTGTCGAGGAGGGTGATTCGATCACCATCGATGCCCGCCAGTTGCTGTTGCAACTGAACGTCGACGACGCCGAGATTGCGGCCCGGCGCAGCCGCTGGACACAGCCTGCACCGCGTTACACCCGCGGCGTGCTCGCCAAGTTCGCCCGCACGGTAACCACGGCGTCCCGTGGGGCCGTTACCGACTGATCGAGGCGGCCTGCCCCAGGCCGAAGAACTGGCGCGCGTTGGCGGCGGTCTGTGCCGCCAACGCTGCCGGGGTGTCGTCCCGAGCGGCAGCCAGCGCAGCGATCACCCAGGGCAGGAAGGCCGGCTCATTGCGGCGCCCTGCCGCTTTCTGCATCGGCTTCGGCAGGCTGCGCGGCAGCAGATACGGCGCGTCGGTCTCTACCAGCAGTCGGTCGGCCGGAATCGCTCGCGCCAGCGGCAACAGGTGCTGCCCTCGCCGCTCATCGCAGACCCAGCCTGTCAGGCCGATGTGGCAGTCCAGGTCGAGGTAGTCGCGCAGTGCGTCGGCCGTGTCGGTGAAACAGTGGACCACCACCGCAGCAAGCCGGGGACGCCACGGCCGCAGCAGCGCCAGGAAGTCGGCATGCGCATCGCGCTGATGCAGGAACAGCGGCAGCCCGAGTTCGGCTGCCAGTGCCAGCTGTGCCTCGAATGCCCGATGCTGGGCCGGGCGTGGTGAGACATCGCGGAAATAATCGAGGCCACATTCGCCGAGACTGACGACGCGGCCGTCCGCGGCCAGCGCGCGGATCAATCTGGCGTCGGCGTCCTCCCAGTCGCGGGCGTGGTGTGGATGGACACCGGCGGTAGCCGACAGAAAGTCCGGATCCGTCGTCACGATCTCGGCAGCCAGCGCATTGCTGTCCCGACAGCTGCCGGTGATGACGATGTGCTCGACACCGGCAGCGCGTGCGCGCTGCAGCACCGCTTCACGGTCCGCATCGAAGCAGGCGTTCGCCAGATTGGCCCCGATGTCGATCATCGCGGTTCAGTCCCGATGATGGAGGTTCGGCGACCCGTTCCCGAAGCAGGACTGCTGCCATAGGGTGGTGCGCTCGGCGCCACCGCGACCACGCGGTGCCACCACGTGGTCGATCTGGACCCGAAGCAGCGCATTGGCGCCGGGCAGGCGGTCATCCGGGTGCGGGCCGTTGGCTTGAAGGCAGAGCAGGGCGGCATAACCCTCACGATGGCGCGCGTTGGCCGGCAGGGTCAGCTGCTGCCAGTAGCGGCGCCAGCGAAAGGACGCCTCGGCCTGTGTTGCCGAAGGACGTCGGTAGTCGATGACCTCGTCGGCGGCAAGCAGATTCTGCACATGGCCATCGGCGGTTTCTCCCGTCACCACCAGCCAGTCGTTGTGGGTCGGCAGCTGTTCCAGTGGGGTGCCCCAGCGGCTGTCCAGATGCAGGGGTGCCAGTAGCGGGCGTAGCAGGCTTTGGGCGCCAGTGGCACCGACAAGCGATGCGGTTTGCCATCCCAATGTCAGCAACAGGAACAGGGTGGCGAATCGCTGCGCCATGGTGGCCGGCACGAATTGTACCGGCTGCCGTGGCCAGAGGATCGCGGTCAGCGCCCCGAGCCGTCCCCGATGGCGTGCCACCGCGTCATACAGAGCATCGCCGGGGCGGTTCCAGAGGGGCAGGGCGAGCAGCTGGTCGAGGCCGGGAAACAGCGGAGAGGCCCGTAGCAGGGCGACCATGGCAGCCCACTTCAAATGTGCCTGGTCGTTGTCGTCGATCACGACCCAGGACTGATGTTTTTCCATCAGCGTGGCCGTTCGCGCCCGTGATTGGGCGGGGACCAGTGTGGCGTGTTGCAGTGCCAGAAACACCTGCAGCAACTGCACCGATTTGAGGCAGAAAGGACAGTGCTCATCGTAGTAAAGCGTGACCGCGCGCCGCGCCCGTGGGCGTCGCGCCAGCGCAGCCCAGACATCGGCGGGGATGAACGCAGCCAGGGCGGCGAGACAGGCGCAGTACACCGGCCCGGCCGGACCAGGGAGCGCACCGGCGGCCAGCAGCAGGAAGGCCGCCAGTGCCAGCAGGAGGACCCGCAGATAGCGGCCCCAACGGCCGGCCAACGGGCTCAGCAGCAACAGTGGTGTGCCGAACAGCAGCAGGTTCCAGCTGGTCAGCGTCGCAAGTGCCGCGAGGGTGTCGGGCATGGCGGCCGAGGGGTGCCAAGCCGCCAGTGCGGTTGCGGTACTCCGCCATTCGGGGCTCATCCGCAGCGCGGTGACGATGAAGATCAGTGCCACGTTGAGCAGCAGGCCGACACTGCCCACGGACAAATGACGGGGATCTTCCGGTGGTGCGCGGGTCGACAGGGCGGCATCGACCGAATAGCGCGCGCCCAGGGGTAGCCATAGCGACCACAGCAGCAGTAGCGCCAGGATCGCATCGCCCTGGCCCGGCAGCAGCGGATAGCGACTCATCCACGACGCCCACAGCACCAGACTGAAGATCGTGGCGACCCGGGTCCCGCGACCGAAGGTCAGGCACAGCGCGGCCAGGGTCTGGGCCAGCGCGAACAACAGAGTGGCCAGTAGGCTGCCATTGATGAAATGCAGCGACACCGTCCAGGAAGCGCTGGTTTCGAGGATGGTGTGACGGGGCGCAACGCCGACATCGCCATACAGCGTGCCGATATCCCCCAGCTGCGCCAGCGTCAGGCCGAGCAGGGTGGCGCCGAGCAGTACCCTGAACAGGGCCAGCGACCGCAGGTCGGTGCCGAGGACCGCGTGCAGACGGGGCCAACGGTCCGGATCGAGGCGGTCGAGCATGTTCAGCATCCCTGGCGGCGACAAAAAAAGGGGGAGCCGAAGCTCCCCCTACAGTTTACCCTTGGCGCTGGCGTCAGCGGTCGCTGTCGAGGTCGCCCATCTGCCCGAAGCTGGCGCTCAGCCAAGCCGATTCGTGACTGCGGTCCGCTGACCACCCGGCCGGAGCACTGCGGAAGCCGCCACCGAGGATGCCGTCGACCACATCGCCCACGCCGTCAATGATGTCGCCGATGACGCTGCCCTCGCCGGAGGTCTCGCCATCGCCGGTCTGGCTGGGCGCGGGGTCCGGTGTCTCGTCGTCAGCATCAGCGATTTCGGCGACGGCGAAGCCGATGCCGATGGCGCCCAGGGCGACCAGACCGTAGTCGAACACCGTGTACTCGAGTGCCTCACCAGTCTGGCTGACGGTGGCGCTGCGGTAGGCGAAGGGCAGGCCGTTGAGGGCCGCACTGTTGAAGCCCTTCGGCGTGAACGCCATGCGGAACATCGGTGCTGCAGGGACATCGGCAAAGCGCCGGTCGTGGTCAAGCTGAAGCCCATAGCGCAGGCTGCTCTCGGATGACAGGGTCTCAGCCCCGCCGAAGTCGAATTCGACAAAAGCGGCGGCGGTCGGTGCACGCTGCGACGGATCTGCCGCCACCGCATTGCCCATTGCTCCGGTCAGGCCCGCCAACGTGGCGGCCAGCAGCGTCATACGCATGAGTTCTTCCCCTAGTCGTCGTTGTGACAGCGATCAAATCACTATAGGTGCGCCCTGATACGCTTGCAAGCCGCATTGGCCGAGGATGCCGCACCATGATTCAACCGGTTTCCGCAAGCACGGCATCGCTCGTGCTGCCACCGCCCGGGCAGTCGTCCGTCGCTGAGGTCGCAGGCGCGGCGGGGCCGATCGAAGTCGCTCTGTCGATGCCGGCCGAAGCACCGCGCGGCGCCATGTTGGTGGCTCATCCGCACCCTTTGTTTGGCGGCACCATGGACAACAAGGTCGTGCAGACGCTGGCGCGCGCGGCGGTGCGCAACGGATATGTTGCCGTGCGCTTCAACTTCCGTGGCGTCGGTGGCAGTGGCGGCGTTCATGACGACGGACGCGGTGAAACGGATGATGCGGTGCAGCTGGCGGAGCAGCTTTCGGCCCTGCTGCCGGCGTTGCCGCTGGTGCTGGCCGGTTTCTCGTTCGGCGGCTTCGTGCTGCTCAGGGCGGCCGCGCGGTTGCCGACGGCCGACGTGCTGACGGTGGCACCGCCGCTGAGCAAGTACGTTCGCCTGCCACCGCCGCCGCGTCCCAGCGGACGTTGGTGGGTTATCCACGGCACGGCAGATGAGGTGGTGTCATTCGCGGAAACCCGAGCGAAGTTGCTCGACTACACCCCGGCGCCGAAGCTCATCGAGGTTCCCGATGTCGGGCATTTTTTTCATGGTCAGCTCGCCCGTATCCATCAGGTCGTCGACGCGTTTCTGGCGGACTGAATCGACGGCGGTCGCAACACCCTTGGTATGCTCGGTCGCGATTCGATGCCGTTCCAGCCGGCATCACCCGGAAACCATCAAGGGAGGCATGATGCTGTCGAAGGTCTGGCAACGACTTCGGTCGGAACTGCATAACGAGGCCTCACCGCCGTCGGAGAGCGCGCAGCAGCAGGCGATCGCCGTTCTGCTCCATGAAGTAGCCCATGCCGACTTCCACCATGCGCAGGTGGAGATCGATCAGCTGCTTCGCGAACTTGGCGAGGCATTCAGTTTGGCACCGGCCGCGGCGGAGCAGCTGCGTCGTGATGCCGCCGAGACCGCCGAGGGCACGGCATCGCTGCATCGACTCATCGATACCCTCAACGCCACGCTTGATGCCGACGGCAAACGCGCGCTGTTGGCCCGGCTGTGGCGGGTGGCGCTGGCTGACGAGGTGCTGGACCCGCATGAAGAGGCATTGATCCGCAAGCTAAGTGACTTGCTTTTTGTCCCCCATGCAGTGTTCGTGCAGGAGCGCCTGCGGGCGCTGGGTGAGCCGTTGTAGCCCACTTCCGCTGGCGGGTGCCCGCGCCGATGGTGGCCTCCCGCGATCGCCCGCCGACACATCCTCGATCAATGCGGGAGGCGCAGACCGATATCGAGGATCACGTCGCCCTCGATCCGCCGGACCACCAGTTCCATTTCGCCCAGTCGCAGACGGTCGCCGACGACCGGTTTTGGCAGACTGCTGGCAATGAATTCGGCCACCGTCAGGCGGGCGGCATGGGGGGGCAGGGCGTCAAGCCCATAGGCATCGGCGAGCGCTGACATCGGCGCAGCGGGGACGATGCCAAACTCACCAAAGAAACGCTGATCAGCCTTCTTCAACGGCTTGCGACTGCTTTCGAAAATCTTGTCGAGGGCGTCGAGTTCATCCTGATGGCAGAGCAGGGTCACGCTGTCGCCCTCCTGCAGTTGTCCCCAGTGACGGTAGGGCAGCAGCTTGTTGTGCCGGGTGATACAGACCACCCGTGTGCCCTCGGGCAAGCTGATTTCCTTGATGGTCATGCCGCTCAGGCCGGAATGGCGGGGCACCCGGTAACTGACGATCTCGTGGTCGACCGCACCCGGCAGGTCGACGTCGACACGCTGGATGCGAGCGCTGTTGTTGGGGACGTAGAGATCCAGTAGCCGCGCCATCGGCGCCAGCGTCCAGCCCTGGATCACCAACGAGACGATGACGATGAAGAACGCCACATTGAAGAACAGCGCGGAATTGGGGATGTCGGCTAGCCAGGGGTAGGTCGCCAGCACGATCGGCACTGAGCCGCGCAGCCCGACCCAGGCGATATAGGCCTGTTCCCGCAGTGGATAGCGGAACGGCAACAGGCTCAGCCACACCGCCAACGGCCGCGCCACGCCGATCAGCACCAGCGCGATCAGCAGGCCAGGGACAGCGACGCCGATCAAGGCGCTCGGCGAGGCCAGCAGCCCGAGGATGACGAACATGCCGATCTGCGCCAGCCAGGCGACGCCATCGTGAAAGCGGCGGATATTGGGCAGCGCATGTACCCGGTGATTGCCGATCCAGAGTCCGGTGATATAGACCGCCAGAAATCCGCTGCCCCCCAGGCGTGAAGTGACGCCGAAGACCAGCAGGCCGCCGGCCAGGGCCATCAGCGGGTAGAGCGAATCACTCAGGCGCAGGCGATTGAGCGACATCATCAGCCCGTAGCCCCCCGCCACCCCCATGAGGCCGCCGAGGCCCATTTGCTGGACCAGCAGTCGCAGCGAATCGGTCACCGAATAGCTGTCAGGCAGCACCAGATACTGGAGGACCGCCAAGGTCAGAAACACGGCCATCGGATCGTTGGTACCCGACTCGGTTTCGAGCGTGGCAGTGACACGGGTATTGAGCGAGACCGCGCGGGCGCTGAGCAGCGCGAATACCGCGGCAGCGTCGGTGGAGCCGACGATGGCCCCGATCAGCAGGCCCTCTGCCCAATGCAGGTCCAACAACCAGGTGGCGAAGGCGCCGGTCAGGCCGCTGGTGATCAGCACGCCGAGGGTCGCCAGCGACACCGACGGCCACAGCGCCATGCGCAAATTGCGATAGGCGGTCCGCATGCCGCCGTCAAACAAGATCACCGCCAGCGCCAGAGTGCCAGCCAGGTTGGCGAGCTGATAGTCGTTGAAACGGATGCCGCCGGGACCATCCTCGCCGGCCAGCATGCCGACCGCCAGGAACACCAGCAGCAACGGGACCCCCAGTCGCGGCGTCACCGCCGTCGCCAGGATGCTGACAGCCAGCAGCAGGCCGGCGAGCAGAATGAGGTCGATGGTGAGGGTCATGGCATCGAGTGTAACGGAGGGCCGGAGCCCCCCATGCAGGTTTCGCGCCGTTCAGGTGATGACAAGGCCCTACTGGGGTGCAATCGCGCGCGCCTCGGCGGCGGCGCCGGAGGCTTCAGCCCGCCGACGGCGGTGGATCGTCGGCGTGAGCGTGAGCGTGGGGGCGGCCGAGCAGCGCATGCAGCAACAACCCCGCCACCATCATCTGCAGCCAGGCCCAGGCCACCGGCCCCAGCGCCGCCTCAAGATCCGGGGTGGCGACAAACCCCAGCAGGGTCGCACCGCACACTGCCAGCAATACGGCCGCCGCCCGGCCCCAGCCGAGAGCCGGAATCACCAGCCAGCAGATGGTCAGTCCGATCGGCAGGCTGTGCAGCGCCACGGCAGCGCCGAGGCCGGCGGTCTCCGGGCGAACCGCCGCCAACACCGCGCCGTCGGCCAGTGCGTGCAGCCCCAGGCCGATCAGCGCAACGGCCAGCGCGGCGAGGTGGGTCTGGCGTCGCAGCCGGCGCACGGCCTGCTCGAGGGCAGTCGGCCCCGCCAGGCCGGCCGCGAACCAGGCAAAGCCCCACCCGCCACCGGCACTGAGGGCTTCGGGGATGACTTCAAAGGCCAGTAGCGCGGACAACGCGATCCAGACGAGGGCGCCGAGGGCGCGACGGACGCGGGGCCGAGGGCGGGCAACGGCATACAGCGCGGGGCCGCTGGCGAGGGCGGCGAAGGTGGCGTAGAGGTAGACAGTCATGGCGGCAGCGGCACGGAACTGTTACAGAATAACAGAGGTGTCCGCACGCCAAGCCGCGGCCGGTGCCGCCGATCACGCCTCTGCCGGTGACGGCATCGTCGCGACCGGGCGCCACCGCCGCGGGACAGGGGCCTCAGTGTGCGCGGGGAAGTTCGGCGCTGCCCACGGCCGCTGCCGGCGGCGGCGGCGTCTCCGGCAGGGGGTCTGGCAGTCGTTCCAGTGCCACCTTCAGCACGTCCTCGATCCAGCGCACCGGTTCGATCCGCAAGGCGGCTTTCACCGATTCGGGAATCTCCGCAAGATCCTTGGCATTCTCCTGCGGGATCAGCACGGTCCGGATGCCGCCGCGCTGGGCAGCCAGGAGCTTTTCCTTGAGGCCGCCGATCGGGAGAATTTCGCCGCGCAGGGTGATCTCGCCGGTCATGGCGACATCACTGCGCACCGCGATTCCGGTGAGCGCCGAGACCAGGGCCGTGCACATGGCACCGCCGGCCGAGGGGCCATCCTTGGGGGTCGCGCCCTCTGGAACGTGAACATGAAGGTCCTGCGTTTCATTGAACTTGGGGTCGATCCCCAGCTCCCGTGCGCGTGACCGCACCACCGTCAGCGCGGCCTGGATCGACTCCTGCATCACCGTGCCCAGCGAGCCAGTCTGGGTCAGCTTGCCCTTGCCGGGTGCAAGCGCCGCTTCAATGGTCAGCAGTTCACCGCCGACCTCGGTCCACGCCAGCCCGGTAACCTGGCCGATGCGGTTCTGCTCTTCCGCCCGCCCGTACCGGAACTGCTCGACGCCGAGATACTTGTTGACGTTCTTTTCGGTGATGCTCACCGTCTTGCTGCTCGGTTTGAGCAGCAGCTGCTTGACCACCTGACGGCAGATCTTGCCAAGGTGCTGTTCCAGCTTGCGCACGCCCGCCTCGCGGGTGTAGTGGCGCACGATGTGGCGGATGCCCTTCTCGCTGATCTTGAGCTCACCGTCCTTGAGGCCGTTCTCGCGCACCTGCTTGGGCAACAGGTATTTGCGGGCGATGTTGGTTTTCTCGTCCTCGGTGTATCCCGGAATGCGGATGATCTCCATGCGGTCCAGGAGGGGGCCGGGGATGTTCAGGGTATTGGCAGTTGCCACGAACATGACGTCAGACAGATCGACGTCCACTTCCAGGTAGTGGTCCTGGAAGGTGTGGTTCTGTTCCGGGTCGAGCACTTCCAGCAAGGCCGAGGCCGGGTCGCCGCGGAAATCGGTGCTCATCTTGTCGATTTCGTCGAGCAGGAACAGCGGATTCTTGGTGCCGACCTTGGACAGGTTCTGCACGATCTTGCCCGGCATCGAGCCGATGTAGGTCCGGCGATGACCGCGGATCTCGGCCTCGTCGCGCACGCCGCCCAGCGCCATGCGCGTGAACTTGCGGTTGACCGATTCGGCGATGGACCGGCCGAGCGAGGTCTTGCCCACGCCCGGTGGCCCGACCAGGCAGAGGATCGGACCCTTCACCTTTTTCACGCGGCTCTGCACCGCCAGATATTCGACGATGCGCTCTTTGACTTTCTCCAGCCCGTAGTGGTCCTCGTCGAGCTTTTTCTGGCATGCCTCCAGGTCGATGACGGTCTTGCTGCGCTTTTTCCACGGCACCTGGGTGAGCACGTCGAGGTAGTTGCGCACCACCGTGGCTTCCGCTGACATCGGCGGCATCATTTTCAGCTTGTTGAACTCAGCGCGGGCCTTGTTCTTGGCCTCCTTGGGCATCCCCGATTTCTCGATCTTCTCGGCAAGCTCTTCCTGCTCGCTGGGGCCTTCCTCGCTGTCGCCGAGTTCTTTCTGAATGGCCTTCATCTGCTCGTTCAGGTAGTACTCGCGCTGGTTCTTTTCCATCTGGTGCTTGACCCGGCCACGGATCTTCTTTTCGATCTGCAGCACGTCGATCTCGCCCTCGAGCTCAGCGAACACGTGCTCCAGCCGCGCCTTCGAGGATTCGATTTCGAGGACCTTCTGCTTGTCCTCGAGTTTCAGCGACAGGTGGGCAGCGATGGTGTCTGCCAGACGCCCGGGGGCATCCATACTGGCCAGGGACGGCAGCAGCTCGGCCGGCACCTTCTTGTTGAGCTTGGTGTAGTGCTCGAACTGCGCCAGAGTCGAGCGGGTCAGTGCGTCCAACTCGCGGTTGTCGGTAATGGCGGTCAGGTCTTCGGCCAGGGGCTGGCACTCGGCATTGAGGAATTCGCCTTCCAATTGCCAGCTCTGGATGCGGGCGCGACGCACGCCTTCCACCAGTACCTTCACCGTACCGTCGGGCAGTTTCAACATCTGCAGGATGCTGGCCAGGGTGCCGACCGAATAGAGGTCATCCGGGGTCGGGTCATCGACATCGGCGGTGCGCTGGGCGACCAGCAGAATGCGCTTGTCGTCCTGCATGGCGGCCGTCAGGGCCTTGATGGATTTCTCCCGACCCACGAACAGGGGAATCGCCATGTGGGGGAAGACCACCACATCGCGTAGCGGCAGAACGGGGGCACTGCGGTCGTTGAACGGCTCCACGCGGAGGCACCTCAATAATCGAAAGCGGACGGTCCATTGATTATGCAGGACCCCATCGAGATTGCGGCGAATTCGTCATATTCAATGGCTTAGGGATCGTATTCGGCGTCAATCGGCCGACGGACGCAGGGGCACCCGGTCATTGCAGCGGGGCAGGCGGACCGGAGCGCACCGGATGCTGGCGCCGACAGCGCCCGGAAAACCTCGTAAATACGGGCTCCGGCGCGATTGACGCTTGCCCGGAGCCCTTGCTATAACGCTCGGCAACCGGGGCATACCTGCGGCAGGGGTCAAGCTGAAGGTGCAGGCCCGTTCGTCAAGACGTGACGGGCTCCGGTGTCACTCCATCGGCCACATGGCCATTCTCAATCGAGGGGACTTTTGAATGAATAAAACGGAACTGATCGCGGCCATCGCTGACAAGGCGGACCTGTCGAAGGCTGACGCGGGTCGTGCGGTTGACGCACTGTTTGAAGTGGTTGGCAAGGCGCTGAAGAAGAAGGACAAGGTGTCGCTGGTCGGTTTCGGTACGTTCATGCTGCGCGAGCGCGCTGCCCGGACCGGCCGTAACCCGAAGACCGGCGCCCCGCTGAAGATCAAGGCCAGCAAGACGCCGGCATTTAAGGCTGGCAAGGCGCTCAAGGACCTGATAAAGTAGTCGTCTTTCCGGGGTGCTGAGGAAGTACCGCCAGGGTGCTTAGCTCAGCTGGTAGAGCGTCGCCCTTACAAGGCGAATGTCGGCGGTTCGAACCCGTCAGCACCCACCATTGTTTCAAATATGCGGAGTGGTAGTTCAGTTGGTTAGAATACCGGCCTGTCACGCCGGGGGTCGCGGGTTCGAGTCCCGTCCGCTCCGCCACAGCTGAATGAAAAGACGCCCGAAAGGGCGTCTTTTTTTTGCCCGACGCCGCGCAACGCGGCGGTGCGCCCAGGGCTTACTGCACCAGTTGGTTGAGATCGAAGATGGGCAGCAGGATGGCGAGCACGATCACCAGGACAACGCCCCCCATCGTGAGGATCAGCACCGGCTCGAAGACGCCCATCAGTGCTGCCACCAGGGTTTCGACCTCGCGCTCCTGATTCTCGGCGGCACGATCCAGCATCTCGTCGAGCTTTCCCGATGATTCGCCACTGGCAATCAAGTGCAGCGTGATCGGCGGAAACAACTTGCTGGCGTGCAGGGCCCGCGACAGCGAGGTGCCCTCGCGGACGCTGACCGCAGCCTCTTCAATGGCCTCCCGCATCGGCAGATGTGTGACCACCTGGGTGCCGATCTGCATGGCATCCAGAATCGGGACGCCACTGCCGAACAGGATGCCGAGCGTGCGGGTAAACCGCCCGGTATTGGTGCCACGCACCAGGCGGCCGACCAGTGGCACTCTCAACAAGCCCATGTGGACTCGCCGGCGAAAGGTATCGCGGCGCATCATCCAGGAGAAGGCGGTGGCACCGGCGGCGCCCAGCAGCAACAGCCAGATGCCGTTGTCGCGGAGGAAGTCGGAGGTGGCGATGAGTCCCTGGGTCAGTCCCGGCAATTCCGCATCGATGCTCGAGAAGACGTCGACCACCTGTGGCACGACGTAGGTCAGCAGCAGGATCACCACCGACACCGCGACCACCGTGAGGATGGCCGGGTAGAAGGCTGCCAGCATGATCTTCTGGTTCATTGCCTGGCGCCGTTCAACGTAGTCAGCCAGGCGCTCGAGGATATGGTCGAGCTTGCCGGAGGACTCGCCCGCTTCAACGGTGGCGCGAAACAGGGGCGGAAACACGTTGGGAAACTGGTTCAGTGCGGTGGCCAGCGGATTGCCTTCGACCACGCTGGACCGGACACCCAGCACGACCCGCCGGACATGCTTGCGTTCACTCTGTTCCGACACGGCCGTCAATGCCTCGTCGAGCGGCAGACCGGATCTCACCAACGTCGCAAGCTGTCGCGTGAACAACGCAAGATCAGTACTGGAGATACCGGCGCCGCGCCGTGAAAATGGCAGCGATGAGGTGGACTTTTGCTCCGAAACCTCGTGAATCTCCAACGGGTTCAAGCCCTGCTCCCGCAACAGGGCGCGGGCGTGACGCGGGGTATCGCCCTCGATCAACCCCTTGCGGCCTTTGCCGCGGGCATCCAGTGCGCTGTATTCATAGGCGGCCATGGCTTTCAGCCCGGAATCGGGAATCGGGAATCGGGGATCGGGACCGCCACGGAGTCTCCCACTTCAAACGATTCCCGATTCTCCATTCCCGGTCCCTGCCTATTCTTCGATCGTGACGCGCAGCACTTCCTGCAGCGTGGTCTGGCCGGCCAGCACCTTGGCGCGACCCGATTGCAGAATGCCGGGCGTGCGACTGCGGGCGTGTTGTTCCATCGACTGCTCGCTGGCCTCGTCGTGAATCAGCGTCTCGAAGTTGCGATCGATTTCGATCAGCTCATGAATGCCGCTGCGGCCAAGGAACCCGGTATGACGGCACAGTGGGCAGCCGGCGGGGCGGTATAGGGTCAATGGCGCATCGACGGGCACCGCCAGTTGCTCTTTCTCGGTTGGGGTGGCCTCGTGCGGTGTCTTGCAGTGGGCGCAGAGCGTCCGCACCAACCGCTGCGCCATCAGGCCGATCAGCGACGACGACAGCTGATAGGGCTCCACGCCCATGTCACGGAGGCGGGTCACCGCTCCCACCGCCGTGTTGGTATGCAGGGTGGACAGCACCAGGTGACCGGTCTGCGAGGCCTGTACCGCAATCTGGGCGGTTTCGAGGTCGCGAATTTCGCCGACCATGACCACGTCCGGGTCCTGTCGCAGGATCGCGCGCAGACCACGGGCAAAGGTCATGTCGACCTTGCCGTTGACCTGGGTCTGGCCGATGCCGTCAATGTTGTACTCGATCGGATCTTCGACCGTCATGATGTTGCGGCTGCGATCGTTGAGTACCGACAACGCCGAATAGAGCGTGGTGGTCTTGCCGGAGCCGGTGGGACCGGTAACCAGGATGATCCCATAGGGACGATAGATCAGCCGTCGCAGCAGTGCAGTCTGCTCCGGCAACATGCCGAGGTGTTCGAGGTCGAGGCGCTCGGTCTGCTTGTCGAGAATGCGCAGCACCACACGCTCGCTTTGCTGACCGGTGGGAATCGTGGAGACCCGAACATCCACCTTGCGACCGCCGAATGCGCGCGAGATACGTCCGTCCTGCGGCAACCGCTTTTCGGCGATATCGAGCTTGGCCATCACCTTGATACGCGACACCAGCCGGGGGGCCAGCGATCTCGGCGGTGCCAATACCTCGCGCAGCACACCGTCCACCCGGAAACGGATCTGCAGCCGGGTTTCGAAGCTTTCGATATGGATATCGGAAGCGTTCTCCTTGATCGCCTCCACCAGCAGGCCGTTGATGAATTTGATGACTGGCGCGTCGTCGTTCGACTCCAGCAGGTCCTGGTTCTCCTGCAGCGCCTGCGCCAGGCTATCGAGGTCGTCGATCGACTCCATGCCATCGATCAATGCCGAGCTGGCGGCGGTCTGCCCCTCGTAAGTACGTTGCAACAGCGCATCGAACTCGTCCGGTGCCACGGCTCTCAGCTTGAGCGGGCGTCCGACGAAGCGGCGAGTTTCCTGGATCGCTTCCACCGGTGCGCCAGTGCGAATCACGGCCAGCACGTGACTGCCCAGATCCTCGGCGACGATCACGCCATGTTTGCGGGCAAAAACGAACGATGGCCTCAACAGCGGCAGGTGTTCGGTCGCCGTCGTCTGCTGCTCGCTCATTCCGGCCCGGCCTCGGGCTCGACCGTCGGCGTCACGACAGTCGCCGAGGGCGGCAGGATCTGCGAATGTTCCAGCGGGGGCAGCACCGTGCGCTGGCCGCCAATCAGCGGGATGGCGCCTCGCGAGGCATCGATCTGCGCCTGACGCACGCTGTCGTACTTGGCCCGCGTGTAGTAATTGCCATCCTCGATTCCCCGCAGGATGGTGGGGCGGATGAACATCATCAGGTTGCGCTTGACCTTGTCGACCGAGCGGTATTCGAACAGCCGGCCGAGCAACGGAATGGCGCTGAGGAGCGGGACACCACGTTGGGTTTCCTGCAGGCTGTCATCAATCAGCCCGCCGATGACCAGAATCTGGCCGTTCTCCACCGCAACCGTGTTGGTCAGGGTGCGCTTGTTGGTGATCAGGTTGGCGGCGCCGGCGGAGCCACTGGCGAGACTGGAGCTTTCGAGGTCCAGCTGCAGCTTGATGGAATTGCCTTCGTTGATCTGCGGCGTGACGCCCAGGCTGAGGCCGACGTCCCGTCGCTCGATGGTCTGGAACGGGTTGACCGCGCCGGTGGTGCTGCCGACCCCGGTATTGCTGAACGACCCGGTGAGAAAGGGCACTTCCTGCCCGGCGGAGAAGCTGGCTTCTTCGTTATCCAGCGTGACCAGGGTCGGGGTGGAGAGGATGTTGGTGTCACCATCGCCCCGAAGAGCCTTCAGCAGCAGGCCGAAGGAGGTGCCGTCGCTGCCGCCATCGCGACCACCGACGATGTTGATGCCCTGGCCGATCAGGCCAAGCGCGGCGAGGTCGCTGCCGCCGGTGGCGACGCTGGCGGCGGCACTGCCGATTGCCGACAGCGTATTGGGGTCGAGAATGCCGGCGGCCGCGATGCGGTTGTTGTTGAAGACGGCCCAGTCAACGCCCAGCTGGCTGGAGGTATTGGCACTCACCTCGGCAATGATCGCTTCGACCAGCACCTGGGCGCGCTGAATGTCGAGTTGGGCAACGACATCGCGAATCTGGCGCATCGCCTTCGGCGGCGCCGTGATGATCAGGGCATTGGTATCGGTATCGGCGAGGACACGAACGTCCCCGCTGCCGCCTCCGGCGGGACGGGCCTGGCCCTCACCGCCACCACCGGCATCGGCCGACGCCACCTGTTGGGCGTACCCTTCCAGAATCGGCGACAGGTTCTCGGCGCTGGCGTAGCGCAGGTAGACCACCTGGGTGCTGCCATCGTCCTTCATCTCGATATCGAGGTTGTCGATGATGTCGAGGAATTTCTGGCGTTCCGACTTGTCGCCGCCGATCAGCACGCTGTTGGAACGCTCATCGGCAATGACCACGGCCGGCTGGATGGTCGGATCCTGCTGCTTGTTCTGTTGCGAAAGCGTGGTGAGGATGCGCACCACCTCACTGGCGGAGGCATGTTGCAGGCGCACGTACTCGATCTCGCGGTCGCCGGTCTGGTCCATCCGTCGGATCAGGCTGTCGAGGCGGCGCACGTTGGCAGCACGGTCGGCGATGATCAGCATGTTCGCCGGGGCATAGGCGGCAAGATGCCCCCACTGTGGCACCAGCGGCCGCAGGATCGGCACCAACTGCGCAGCAGAGATGTTCTCAAGCGCATAGACGTGCGTTACCACTTCGTCTGCGGCGCGACCGCCGGGGCCGAGCATGCCGCCGTCCTGGCGGGCATTGGTCTCGGGCACGATCTTCAGCGCCTCGCCGGCCGGGATCACGGCAAACCCCTGAACCTGGAGAACCGCCAGGAAGGTCTCATAGACCCCGTCGGTGCTCATCGGGCGACTGGAGATCACCGTCACCTTCCCCTTAACGCGGGGGTCGACGATGAAGTTCTTCCCGGTTACCTCGCTGACCGTGGCGATCAGCGCGCTGATGTCGGCCTCTTTCAGGTTGAGGGTGACGTTGCCCCACGCCGGCAGCGACAGCAACAGCCCGGCAAGGGCCGTCAGGACAGGCTTTCGCCCTTGCGTCAGGGCACGGCGGAAATAGGTCATGGGCATCAGTTCAGGGAGATGTTCACGGTCTGGGCATTGCCCCCGCGTTCGATGGTCAGGCTGACCTGGCTGGCGGTCGAGAGTTCCGTCAGCATCTGCAGCGCCCGGGTGGCGTCGTTGAGTTCGGTGCCGTTGATGCCGGTCACCAGATCGCCGGGGCGCAATCCGGCGGCATTGAACAGCGAGCGGTCACGGCCCGGATAGATTCGGTATCCCCGCATGGTGCCGCCGGAGGCGGCGGGTTGGACCCGAAGATAATTGGCTGCCTGGGTCGGGTCCTGCAGGATTTGCTCGCGCACGCTGGCCAACTGCGGCAGGGCCACCCTGTCAGGGAGGGCGGTGCTGGCCGGCGCGCTGCTGCTGACGGCACGATTGGGGGCGTCCTTGTCGAGCCGCAGGGTTTCATTGCGCCCATTGCGGGAGAGCACCACCCGGTCCGCGAAAATCGCCTTGAGCGTGGCGCCACGGACGACGTCATCGCCAATCGAGAACGGTTGCTCCTCGCCGTTGCCGGTGCCGATCAGCGCACGCGAGTCGGCATCGTCGTCACCAGCGAAAATGCCCAGCAGGGTCAGATTGAGGTTGGTGTCCGGGGCGTCGGCCAGCGCGGCGTCGCTGGGGGCCTCGACGCTGGCGGCGCCGAACAGCTGCGCGTTTGCCAGCGCCGCCACATCGATTGGTGTTGGGCCACCCTGGGCTGTGGCCGCCAGCGCCGGTACCGGGCGCCAGGCATCCGGGGGCGGTACCGCCCACCAGAAAAGGCGCGCCAGCTGCAAGCCGATGAGCAACGACAGCAGCAGTGTCAGCCCGACGGGCACGACCCGCTGGGCGCGCTCACGGTGCTGAAGCCAGAATGCCTGGAAGGGGGCCATGGAGGTCATCGCGCGATGATAACCCGGTGTCATGGCATTCATGGCGACGCGGCGGCGCCAATTGCCGGGGCGGGCCGCATTTGCCAGTCTAGGGGTCAACCGGGGGAGGGAGGGTGCCATGAGACAGCGCACGCTGATTCGTTTTGCGATCAGCCTGGTCGTGCTGACGCTGTTCGTGCTGCACAGCGGGCGGGTGTTGCCGCTACGCCTGCTCGATACCGTCGAGCGGTACACCTATGACGCCCGGGTGTTGTTGAGCTTGCCCGGCACCGTCGACCCGCGAGTGGTCATCATCGACATCGACGAGCGTTCAATGGCCGAGCTGGGCCAGTTTCCCTGGCCGCGCGATCATCTTGCGAGGCTGGTGGACCAAGCCTTCGACCGGTATCAGGTCGGCGTGCTGGGCTTCGACATCGCCTTCGTCGAGCCGGATGCCACCTCAGGGCGACGTATCGTCGAAGCCGTGGCGACCGATCCCGGATGGCAGGGGGATACCGACGCCTTGACCCGACGTTTCGACCATGACCGTCGATTTGCCGATGCCCTGTCGGGGCGCCCGGTGGTGCTGGGCACCTACTTCTCGCCCACGCGACAACAGCGGGGTGCCGACGATGTCGGGCAGCTCTGCGCGCCGGTGCTGGCCCGTGAGGTGGCACAGTTGTACGCGGTCGACTTTCCGCGGGCTGAAGCCTACTCGGCCAACCTGCCCGTGTTGCAAACGGCTGCGACCACCTGCGGATTCTTCGACAACCCCACCCTGGACGACGACGGTGTCTACCGACGAGTGCCCTTGCTGCAGCGGTTCGATGGAGCAGTCTACGCGTCGCTTGGGCTGGCGGTGGCGCGGCTGGCGCTGGGGCAGCCTGAGGTGGGATTCCGCTTCGACCCGCCCGACGCCCGCGACAGCCTGCATCTGGAGGCGCTGCTGGTGGGTGATCGTCGTATTCCGGTTGACGAGCAGGTGGCCGCGCTGGTGCCCTATCGGGGCGAACAGGGCAGTTTCCCCTACGTGTCGGCCGCCGATGTCATTGCCGGACGCGCTGACCCGGCCATTCTCGATGGCGTGATCGCGCTCGTCGGGACCAGCGCGCCAGGCTTGCGGGACTTGCGCGTGACGCCAGTCGGCAAGGCATTCACCGGGGTCGAGGTCCACGCCAATCTGGTGTCGGGGATGCTGGATGGTCGGATTCACCAGCGCGCGCCCTACTACCGCGGGATCGAGGTAGTGCAGCTCACCCTGATCGCGCTCATCGTGACCTGGAGCTTCACGCGTCTGGCGCCACTGGCCGGCGCCGGGTTGGGGCTGGGGCTGCTGGCGATCGTCGGCCTGCTGGCCTGGGGCTTCTGGACCGGTGGGCAGTTCGTCCTGCCGCTGGGCGTGCCCATCAGCTTCATCCTGCTGTTGTTCCTCGTGCAGTTGCTGTACGGCTATTTCATTGAATCGCGCGGCAAACGCGAGATGTCACGCCTGTTCGGCCAGTATGTGCCGCCGGAACTGGTCGAGGAGCTGTCAGAGCACCCGGAGGCGCTGTCGATGGAGGGGGAAAGCCGCGAGATGACGGTCCTTTTCTCTGATGTCCGCGGGTTCACGACCGTCTCCGAGCAACTGGATGCGCGTGAGTTGGCCCAGTTGATGAACCGGTTCCTGACCCAACAGACCGCGGTCATCCAGCAGTACCGTGGCACCATCGACAAGTACATGGGGGATGCCGTCATGGCGTTTTGGGGCGCGCCGTTGCCGGACGGCGAGCATGCCGCCCATGCCATCGAAGCTGGCCGCCAGATGTTGAAGGCGGTGCGGGAGCTGGATCAGGAGTTCGCCGCCCGCGGCTGGCCGCGTCTCGAAATCGGCGTCGGCGTGAACACTGGCCGGATGAATGTCGGCAACATGGGGTCAACGTTCAGGATGGCGTATACGGTGATGGGCGATGCGGTCAACCTGGGGTCGCGGCTCGAGGGCCTGACCAAGGCCTATGGCGTGTCGATGCTGGTCTCGGAGACCGCGCGTACCGCGGCCCCGGCCGACTGGGCCTATCGCGAAATCGACCAAGTGCGGGTCAAAGGCAAGACGCAACCGGTGGCGATCTACGAGCCAATGGGGCCCAAGGCCGACCTGGCGCCGACGCTGCGCACTGAGTTGGCGCGACATCGTGGCGCATTGACACTCTACCGCGGCCAGGAGTGGGCGCGCGCCGATGCCGAGTTTGCAGCCCTGGCGGAACAGTCGCCCAGCTGCGCGGTCTATCGGGTGTTCCGTACGCGCATTGCTCATTTGCAGGCTCACCCGCCCGGGCCAGGGTGGGATGGCGTGTTCGACTTTGACACCAAATAGCCCGCGTTTGACGCCGCCGGTCGGCCGCCGGCCGTCGCCGGCCTGTCATTTGCTCATCAAGGGATGAGACGCCATTGCATTTGCGGGCGCCGCGCTAATATTGAGGTCATGAGCAATCGAGATTCCATCCGGCCTGACGACCCCTCCGGCGGGCTTGCCGTCGAAGAGGCCAAGCCGCGCCTGAAAAAGCCGCCGCAGTTTAAAGTGGTGGTGATGAACGACGACTACACGCCGATGGAGTTCGTGGTCCAGGTCTTGCAGCAGTTCTTTCACCACTCGCGCGAAAAGGCGGTGCAGATCATGTTGCATGTGCATACCCAGGGTCGTGGCGTGGCGGGGATCTACCCGCTGGAAATTGCCGAAACCAAGACGGCACAGGTCAACGCGTTTGCCCGCAAACACCAGCATCCGTTGCTGACGATCATGGAGGAAGTGTGATGTTGTCCGACGATCTGCAAAAAGCACTGGACGCCGCATTTGTCGCGGCACGCATGGAAGGCCATGACCTGCTGACGGTGGAGCACTTGCTGCTCGCGCTGCTGTCAGACGCCAACGTCTCCGAAGCCCTCACCGCTGCCGGTTGCGACCTGGAGCGACTGGAACGCGAGCTGCGCGACTACATCAGCACCAACCTGCAGCGGGTCGGTGAGCTGGAGCGCCATGAAGTGCAGCCGACCCTGTCGTTCCAGCGGGTACTGCAGCGGGCGATCTACCACGTGCAGGCGTCGGGCAAGAAGCAGGTCAGCACCCTCAACGTGCTGGTAGCCATGTTCGCCGAAAAGGACACCCATGCGGTGTATCTGCTGGGTGAGCAGGGTATTTCCCGCCTCGATATCGTCAATTTCGTCGCCCACGGTATTGCCCGCAACGGGGCCGCACCGGAAAAGGCGCCGGAGGCGCCGGACGACCGTCCCGAAGGCGGTGACGACCGCGGCGAATCACGGTCGGCGCTGGAGCAGTACGCGGTCAACCTCAACCAGCGGGCGGCGGAAGGGCGGATTGACCCGCTGATCGGTCGCGACCTTGAGGTCGAGCGTGTCATGCAGACCCTCTGCCGTCGCCGCAAGAACAACCCGCTGCTGGTGGGGGAGGCGGGCGTCGGCAAGACCGCCATCGCCGAAGGTCTGGCCTGGCTGGTGGTGGAAGGCCGGGTGCCGGAGTTGCTCGAAGGCAGCATCGTCTACAGCCTTGACCTCGGCGCGCTCATCGCCGGGACCAAGTACCGCGGCGATTTCGAGAAGCGATTCAAGGCGGTGATGAACGAATTGCGCGAACAGCCCGGCGCCATCGTCTTCATCGACGAGATTCACATGATCATCGGTGCCGGCAGCGCCTCCGGCGGCGTCATGGATGCCTCCAATCTGCTGAAGCCGCTGCTGTCGTCCGGTGAGTTGCGTTGCATCGGCTCGACCACCTATCAGGAATACCGGGGTATTTTCGAGAAGGATCGTGCGCTTGCCCGACGATTCCAGAAAATCGACGTCAACGAACCCAGCGTCGAGGACACCGTGAAGATCCTCGAGGGGTTGAAGTCCCGGTTCGAAGAGCACCACGCAGTGCAGTACACCCGCAGCGCCCTGCGCTCGGCGGTGGAACTGTCGGCGCGTCACATCACCGACCGGCAACTGCCCGACAAGGCGATCGACATCATCGATGAGGCCGCAGCGCGACTGCGCCTGTTGCCGGAATCGCGTCGACGCAAGACGGTTCAGGTGCGCGATATCGAGGAGACGGTCGCCAAGATCGCACGCATCCCGCCGAAGAGTGTCTCGACCAACGACCGCGACAAGCTGGCGACACTGGAGCGGGATCTCAAGCTGGTGATCTTCGGGCAGGATCCGGCGGTGGAACAGCTGGCAGCCAGCATCAAGCTGTCGCGCTCCGGCCTTGGTAACCCGGACAAACCCATCGGCAACTTCCTGTTGGCGGGTCCCACCGGTGTCGGCAAGACCGAAATTACCCGGCAGCTGGCGCAGTGTCTCGGCATCGAGCTGATCCGGTTCGACATGAGCGAGTACATGGAGCGCCATACGGTGAGCCGTCTGATCGGGGCGCCTCCAGGCTATGTCGGCTTCGACCAGGGTGGCCTGCTCACCGACGCGGTGATCAAGCAGCCGCACGCGGTGGTGCTGCTGGACGAGATCGAGAAAGCCCATCCTGATGTCTTCAACCTGCTGTTGCAGGTCATGGACCATGGCACCTTGACCGACAACAACGGACGCAAGGCCGACTTCCGCAACATCATCCTGGTGATGACGACCAATGCCGGCGCGGAAGAAGCGGCGCGGCGGTCGATGGGATTGATCGAGCAGGACAACATGCCAGATGCGCTGGAGGTGATCCGCAAGCAGTTCACCCCCGAGTTCCGCAATCGCCTCGACGCCATCGTCGCGTTCGCACCGCTGGGTGCCCGCGAGGTGCTGCGGGTGGTCGACAAGTTCCTGATGCAGCTCGAGGCCCAGCTGGGCGCCAAGAACGTCCAACTCGATATCGACGAGGAGGCACGCGCCTGGCTGGCGGAGCGGGGATATGACGCAAGGATGGGCGCGCGCCCGATGGCACGCATCATCCAGGAGCACCTGAAGCGGCCGTTGGCCGAGGAACTGCTGTTTGGCAAGCTGGCCCACGGCGGACGGGTGACCGTCACGGTAGACGACGACCAGTTGCAGTTCGAGATCGAGTCGCGCGAGCGGGCGCAATCACCGGAACTGGTCTAGCGCCAGCGGCGGCGCCGTGAGGCGCGGCGAGGGCCGCTTACGCCTCAGTGCTCACTTGTCGCGGAAGGTAATGCGACCCTTGGTGAGATCGTAGGGCGTTAGCTGAACGGTGACCTTGTCCCCGGTCAGGATGCGGATGTAGTGCTTGCGCATCTTGCCGGAAATGTGGGCGGTGACGATGTGGCCGTTCTCCAGCTTCACCCGGAAGGTGGTGTTGGGGAGCGTGTCCATGACCACACCGGCCATTTCAATATGATCTTCTTTCGACATTCGTTCCTGCAGTGAATCGCTGCCGGCGCGGAGGGCGCCAGCAAACCGGCTCAAAAAGTGAGCGCGCATTATCCGCGCATGGGCGCCCCCGATCAACGTGACCGTGGCGAAATGTCGCGAGGCCGGCTCAATCCGGCTCGAATCGGCGCCATTGACCGCCGCTGAAGACCTCCAGTGGCTGGTAGTCCCGCTTGTACTCCATCTTGCGGCTGCCGGGCACCCAGTAGCCAAGATAGACGTGTGGCAGTTCGGCCTGTCGTGCCACCTCGATCTGCTGCAGGACGGCCTGCGTCCCCAGACTGCGGCGGGTCTCGGCCGGATCATAAAAGGTGTACACCGCCGACAGCGCCAGCGGCAGACGGTCCACCACCGCCACCGCAACGAGCCGGGTTTCGGCGCGAAACTCCCAGAACTGCACCTCCCCCCACGCGCATTGCAGGAACTGTTCGAAGGCCTCGCGGTTGTCAGGTTCCATACCGCCGTCGGCGTGGCGGGTGGCCAGATATCGGCGATAGAGGGCGAAGTGCTCATCGGTCAGGCCCGGCGCCACCTTCACCTGCAACGACTCATTGCGGACCTGACATCGCCGCTGGCTGCGATTGGGGATGAAGTCGGCCACCGGGATTCGAGCAGGGATACAGCGCGTACAGCCCATGCAGTGCGGGCGATAGACGTGTACGCCGCTGCGGCGGAATCCCTGTTCCAGTAGCCAGCCGTACCGGGTGGTGGTCAGCGGTAGCGCAGGGTCGATATAGGCGTTGCGGGCCACGCGGCCCTGCAGGTAGCCACAGGGATGCTCGGGGCTGAGGAAGAGATGGACGCGGTCGTTCATTCGGCCACCGTGGGATCGAACTTCCAGCGCCCGGGGTGACCCGCACGCTGCGCGGCCGGGCGCGCCCGCTCAAGAAAGAGGTCCCGGGGCAGTTCGACCGCCCCCAGGCTTCCCAGGTGCGGGGAGTACACCTGGCAGTCGAGCAGCACGTAGCCCCAGGCACGCAGGTGCAGGCACAGCCAGTAGAGCGCCAGCTTGGACGCGTCGGTTTCCGCCGAGAACATCGACTCGCCGTAAAACATCTGCCCGATCGCCACCCCGTAGAGACCCCCGATCAGCCGGTCATCGCGCCAGACCTCGATGCAATGCGCATGTCCTTCGGCGAATAGCTGACGATAGGCGCGCTGCATGTCGGCCCCGAGCCAGGTGCCGCGAGTGCCCTGACGCGGCGCGGCACAACCGGCCAGTACCGCATCAAAGGCGCTGTCGAAACGAATCTCGACGTCCCGGCGGCGAATGCGACGCGCCAGCGAGCGGCTGACGTGCAACTGCTCCGGAGGCAACACCGCCCGCGGATCGGGACACCACCAGAGAATTGGCTCATCAGCGTTGTACCAGGGGAAGATGCCCTGTGCATAAGCGTTGAGGAGGCGGGGGGTTGAGAGGTCGCCGCCGATCGCCAGCAGCCCGTTGGGCTCGCGCATGGCCAGATGCGCGGGCGGAAAGGGCTGGCGCGGGTCGCGTGGGTCCAGCCAATGGAGGCGGATCGGGTTATCCATCGGGTGCAGGCGCCTGTCGATAGGCCCCATGGTGCCGCAAAGCCTCGGCATGCGCCGCCACGGCCGGGCGCTCGCGGGCCAGATAGTCAGCCACCGCTTCGCGCAGACGGGGATGCGTGAGCCAGTGGGCCGAGTGGGTGATTACCGGGGTGAAGCCGCGCGCGGACTTGTGTTCCCCCTGGGTGCCCGCATCAAAGCGCCGCAGTCGCTGCTCAATGCACCAGTCGATGCCCTGGTAGTAGCAGGTTTCAAAGTGCGCGCCGTTGAGTTCAATCATGCTGCCCCAGTGCCGCCCGTAGAGACAGTCCCCGGACTGCAAGAACAGCGCCATCATCACGGTCTGGCCGTCGAGCCGTCCCTGCAATACCCACAGCGGGCAGTCCTTGCTCGCGGCGTAGTGTTCAAAGAAGGCACGCTGAAGGTAAGGGTGCTGGCCCCGCATGGCGTAAGTGCTGGCGTACAGACGATAGAGGTGGTCCCAGTCACGTCCGCTCAGGGTCGCGGCCGGGCTGCGGTGATAGTGGATGCCCGCCTCCGGCATGCGGCGTCGCTCGCGGCGCAGCTTTTTGCGTTTGTCGGCACTCAATTGTCCGAGGAAGTCGTCGAAGTCAGCGTACCCGGGGTTGTGCCAGTGATACTGCACGTCGTGGCGCAGTAGGGCGCCGTGCTCGCGTAGCGGCCCGCTGGCCACCTCCGGTGGGAACAGCACATGGGTGGAGGACAGATCACCGTCGGCGGCCAGCGTCGACAGCTGCCGGAGCAGCCGGGCTTCCGCATCCGCGTCAACCGCCGCCCAGCGGGGGCCGCTGCTGGGGGTGAACGGAACCGCCACCACCAGACGCGGGTAGTAGGGACGCCCTAACCGCTCACTGGCCTGGGCCCAGCTGAAATCGAAGACGAACTCGCCGTAGGAGTGCGCCTTCAGATAGAGCGGGCAGGCGGCCAGCAAGGCGCCGTCATCGGCCTCCAGCAGAAGGTGACAGGGCGTCCAGCCGGTCTCTGGCCCGACGCTCCCGCTTTGCTCGAGGGCATCGAGGAAGGCATGCCGGACGAACGGATAGTCGGTATTGAACAGCCTGTCCCAGGCTTCGGCATCAAGCTCGGCAATGGCGGACAGGTGTCGGAAGCGGCCGCGGGACACTAGAATTTCCTCAGTCGCGCCTTGCCTGGCAAGACAATAGCCTGCAACGCGGCGACCGCATGAGTGCTAGCAGGCCCAGACGGGTTCAGTGAAAGGTTGGCGCTACCGCCGGCACGTCCCTGAGGGCCCACTGCACCACCGCGTCGTGCTCGAACCGCGTGATCGTTTCTTCATCGGCCGGTGGGCCAGCATCACTGACGCGCCCTTCGGCATCGAAGGCGACACTGGCGCCCGCGGTCTGGACCCGGATCTCGCCGACCTCGGTGTCGTCGACGGTGAGCTGCAGATAGCGCACCCGCCGGTCGGCCAGTTCGGGTAGCCGGCTCGATCCGGCGGCGACTTTCGCCGCCTGCTCGGGGGTGAATTCGCGGATGCCGCCATCCGACGTGATCAGGAAGTGCCTCACTTCTGTACTCATGAGCAGTTCTCCGCGCTGGGATGTCTTTTCGACATGGGATCAATATGAAGGTTTCTTCCGGAGTTTCAAGTTGGCGCGGAGACCGCCGGTCATCCGGGGCGCTGCCGCCCGGCTGATACACTGTCACCCAGACCTATCAAGACCCCGGACTCTTCCGTTTTGACCGCGTTGCAAGCCTGGTTTCACAAGACATTCTGGCGCCGCGGGGCTGCGACCCAGGCGGTCGACACCCGACGTGGGCCCGGTTGGCTGGAGCGCCTTCCGCGCGAAGCCGCCATGCTGGCCTGTGCCGCGCTGGCGGTGTTCCTGTTGATGACCCTCCTCAGCTTCAGCCCTGACGACCCCGGCTGGTCGTCCTCGGGGACTGGGCGGGCGGTGGTCAATCTGGCCGGGCCGCTGGGCGCCTGGCTCGCCGATGTCCTGTTGTCGATGCTGGGTATTACCGCCTACCTCTTGCCCTGGGCGGTGCTCTGGCTGGGAATCCGGATTCTCCGGGGGGATCCGCCAGCGGCGCCGGTGGCGTTGCCGGTACCGGTCCGCTTGGTCAGCGCCCTGGTGGCGGCCGCCGGCATCTCCGGACTGTGCGCGCTGCATGTTGGCCTGCCGGCCAGCTGGGCGCCCCAGGGCAGCGGCGGCATCACCGGACAAGCGCTGTCGGGCGCGCTGGCCGGCGGGCTCGGTGGGGTCGGGGCGACACTGGTCCTGTTGACCATGGCCGTGGTGGCGGCGCCGTTGGCGATGACCTTTTCCTGGCTGCTGCTGCTGGAGCGGATCGGCGGCTGGCTGTTGGATCCGCCCTGGCGACAGCCTGCCGAAGACCGCAATGAGGCCGTGGATGCCGTTGTCGGCGATGACACCGCCGCACCTTCGCCGGCGCCGCGCCTGTTGGCGCGGGCGGCTCGGAAAGTGACGCGCAAGGAACCCAAGCTCGCCGAATCACCGGAGCAGCAACTGGACTGGGTGGCCGAGGCGGCGCCAGCGGCATCGCCGGCCGCCCGTCCAGCCAGTCGCCGCCGCAAGGTCGACAACACGGCCGAGGTGCCGGTTTTCGATGGCGATCCGCTGCCACCACTGACCCTGCTCGATGCGCCGCGCTTCACCGGCCAGCGGTACACCGCTGAGGAGCTGGAGTCGCTGGCCCGCGATGTCGAGCGACACCTGGCGAGCTTCGGTATCAAGGCGGAGGTGGTCGATGCCACCCCGGGCCCGGTGATCACTCGCTTCGAGCTGCAGCCGGCCGCCGGCGTCAAGGGCTCGCAGATCACCAACCTGTCACGCGATCTCGCGCGCTCGCTGTCCGTGGCCAGTGTTCGGGTGCTGGAAGTGGTCGAAGGCAAGTCGGTGATCGGGCTGGAGATTCCCAACCAGAAGCGAGAAATGGTGTTCCTTCGGGAGATTCTCGATTCGGCGGCCTATCGCAACGCCAGCTCCGGTCTGACCATCGCCATGGGTAAGGACATCGCCGGGCGTCCGCTGGTTTTCGACCTCGGCAAAATGCCGCACCTGCTGGTGGCCGGCACCACCGGCTCCGGGAAATCAGTGGCGATCAACACCATGATCCTGTCGCTGCTGTACCGGGCGCGGCATCAGGAACTGCGTTTCATCTTCATCGACCCGAAGATGCTCGAGCTTTCGGTCTATGACGGCATCCCCCACCTGCTGACGCCGGTGGTCACCGACATGAAGGACGCGGCCAATGCCTTGCGTTGGTGTGTCGCCGAGATGGAGCGTCGCTACCGCCTGATGTCGGCGCTCGGCGTGCGCAACCTGGCCGGTCTCAACCGCAAGGTGGAGGAAGCCGCAGCGGCCGGCGAGCCGATCGAGGACCCGATTCGCAAGGCACCGCCCGGAGACCTGTTCGACGAGGGCGAGGCGCAGGCGGGTGCGCCGCTGGAAACCATGCCGCATATCGTCATCGTCATCGACGAGTTGGCCGACATGATGATGGTGGTCGGCAAGAAGGTGGAGGAACTGATCGCCCGCCTCGCGCAAAAGGCGCGTGCGGCCGGGGTCCACCTGATTGTGGCCACGCAGCGACCCAGCGTTGACGTCATTACCGGCCTGATCAAGGCCAACATCCCCTCTCGTCTGGCCTTTCAGGTGGCCTCGCGGGTCGACTCCCGCACCATCCTCGACGACATGGGGGCCGATACTCTGCTGGGCCACGGGGACGGCCTGTTCCGCCCCATCGGGGCCTCGCGGCTGGATCGGGTTCACGGCGCCTTCGTCGACGACCATGAAGTGCACAAGGTGGTGGCCTATCTCAAGCAGGTGGCTGAGCCGCAGTACATCGAGGACATCTGTGCCGAGGAACCTGCCGGCCCGGCCGAAGGCGGCGATGCGGATGCCGAGGCCGACCCGATGTACGACGCCGCCGTGGCGGTGGTGATCGAAACCCGCAAGGCCAGCGTCTCGTGGGTGCAGCGGCGGCTCAAGATTGGCTACAACCGGGCCGCGCGCATCGTCGAGCAGATGGAATCCGCCGGCGTCGTCGGCCCCAGCGGGCCGGGCGGTAACCGTGAGATTCTGGTGCCGGGAGGGCGTGAATGAGGCGTCGCTCAGGCCGCATTCAGTCGCCGCCGTCGACACTGGTGGCCCCAGTGTTCCGGAGCCTGCCCGTGTGTTTGCGCATCGTTTTTCTATCCTTGCTGGCGCTGTTGCTGAGCCCGGTCCACGCCGCGACACTGGACGCCCGCTGGCAGGCGCTCGAAGGCCTGCAGGCCGATTTCGTCCAGGTGCAGCGTGACGTTGACGGCGTTTTGCTCGCCGAAAGTGCCGGCCGTTTTGTACTGCAGCGGCCGGGACGCTTTCGCTGGGACTACACTGAACCTTACGCCCAGACCATCGTCGCCGACGGGGTCAACCTGTGGACTTATGACCCTGATCTTGCCCAGGTCACCCGGCGACCGGCCGAACAGGCCCTGCAAGGCACCCCGGCGGCACTGCTGGCCGACCGGCAGGCGCTGACCACCACCTTTGAGATCGCGCCACTGCCGTCCGAAGGCGGGCAGGACGGCTGGCGACTGACGCCGAAAACCGACGACGGTGAGTTCTCGCGGATCGACCTGTGGATGCAGGCGCAGACGCCGGTGCGGATGGTGTTTGCCGATGCGCTGGGGGGAATCACCGAAATCCGTTTCGAGCAGGTCACCCTGAATCCGGCGCTGACCGGCAAGGCATTCCGTTTCGACGTGCCTGCCGGCGTCGACGTGGTCGACATCCAGTGACCACGGCCGGATGACCGCGATGACGGCGCCTTCTGCACCGACACGGTCACCGGCGACGCTGTTCGAGACCGTGCCGGCGGCGGCGGCGCAGCCGCTGGCGGAACGGATGCGCCCGCGTACGCTGGACGAGGTCACCGGCCAGGACCACTTGCTGGCGCCAGGGGCGCCGCTGGCGGCCCTGATCGCCTCCGGCCACCTGCCGTCGCTGGTGTTCTGGGGCCCCCCGGGGGTCGGCAAGACCACGTTGGCACGCTTGTTGTCGACGGTGACCGACGCCCGCTTCCTGACGCTTTCGGCCGTGTTGGCCGGGGTCAAGGACATCCGTGCGGCAGTGGAGCAAGCACAGGCAATCCTGCCGCAGCGTACGGTGCTGTTCATCGATGAGATTCATCGGTTCAACAAGAGTCAGCAGGATGCGCTGCTTCCGTTCGTTGAAAGTGGCGCGTTGACGCTGATCGGCGCCACGACCGAGAACCCCTCGTTCGAGCTCAACAGCGCCCTGTTGTCACGGCTGCGGGTGATGGTGCTGAAGGCCTTGGATGTCGAGGTGCTGGAAGGGCTGGTGCGACGGGCGCTGGTGGATGCCGAGCGCGGCCTTGGGCAGTCGCCCGGCGCGCTGCCCGACACGGTGCTGCGGCAGATCGCCGAGGCGGCCGACGGTGATGGCCGGCGCGCACTGATCCTGCTGGAGACCGTGGTAGCCGGGCAGTCCGCCGGTGTCGCGCTCGACGAGGACGGCCTGCAGCGGCTGATCGGTCGCGGGTTGCGGCGCTTCGACAAGCAGGGCGAGCAGTTCTATGACCAGATCTCGGCGCTGCACAAGAGCGTGCGCGGTTCCGATCCTGATGCCGCCCTCTACTGGCTGGCACGGATGCTGGATGGCGGCTGCGATCCCGGCTATCTGATCCGCCGGGTCACCCGTATGGCCAGCGAAGACATCGGGCTGGCCGATCCGCGGGCCCTGCCGCTGTGCATTGCCGCCTGGGAGGCCTACGACCGCCAGGGCAGCCCCGAAGGGGAGCTGGCGATCGCCGAGGTGGTGGTCTACCTCGCCTGCGCGCCGAAGAGCAACGCCGCCTATACCGCCTACAAGGCGGCACGGCAGGCGGTGCAGAACGGTGGCACGGCGGACGTGCCGATGCACCTGCGCAATGCGCCGACCCGGCTGATGAAGGATCTGGGCTACGGTCAGGGCTACCAGTACGACCCGGACAGCGAGGGCGGTCATGCTCAGACCCAGACCTACTGGCCCGACGGCATGGCACCCCAGACGTTCTACCAGCCGGTGTCGCGGGGACTGGAGATCCGCATCGCCGAGAAACTGGCGCAGCTACGCGCGCGGCGGGCCGGGCGATGAATCTGTGGTTTGCCGTCGCGCTCGGGGGTGCCGCTGGCGCCAGCCTGCGATTCGCCGTCGCGCTGGCGATGCGCGGGGTCGGCGGTGCGCTGCCCTGGTGGACCTTGACGGTGAATGTCCTCGGCAGCTTCGCCATCGGCCTGATCGCCCAGCTTGCCGTTGCCCGTGGCTGGCCCGAGCCGCTGCGGATCGGGCTGATGACCGGCCTGCTCGGCGGCTTCACCACCTTCTCGGCATTTTCGCTCGAAACCCTGGCGCTGCTGCGGGAGCAGCCGGCGGCCGCGTTCGCCAACGTCGCCCTGCACCTGCTGTTGTGCCTTGCCGCCTGCGCGTTCGGGCTGTCGCTGGGTGGGCGGGGCGGGTCGGTATAATCCCGCGCTCTTTCGCCGTACCAGGACGCCTTTCCCATGCTGGACCCCAAACGCCTGCGTGCCGAGCCCCAGCGCATCGCCGAGCAGCTCGGCCGCCGTGGCTTTGACTTCGATGCCGCTGCCTTCGAGACACTGGAGGCCCGTCGCAAGCAACTGCAACTGGAGACCGAGGCCTTGCAGGCCGAGCGCAACCGGCGCTCGAAGGAAATCGGTATTCAGAAAGCCCAGGGTGGCGACGTTTCGGCGGTGCTGGCCGACATGGAACGGTTGAAACACCAGCTCGGCGACAACGCTGCGGCGCTGGACGCGGTGAATGCCGAATTCGAGACCCTGGCGCTGGGCCTGCCCAATCTGCCGCAGGACGGTGTGCCCGATGGCCGCAACGAAGACGACAACGTCGAGCTGCGTCGCTGGGGGGCGCCCACCGTCGGGGCCGCGACCGAAGACCATGCCGATATCGGCGAGCGGCTGGGGCTGATGGACTTCGCTGCCGCCGCCAAGCTGACCGGTGCGCGATTCACTGTCATGCGGGGCCAGCTGGCGCGGCTGCATCGCAAGCTCACCCAGTTCATGCTCGACGTTCACACCCGCGAGCATGGCTACGAAGAGCTCTATGTGCCCTACATCGTCAACGCCGCTTCGTTGCGGGGCACCGGCCAGCTGCCGAAGTTCAAGGAGGACCTGTTCCGCCTTGAAGGGGACGATGACTGGTACCTGATTCCCACTGCCGAGGTGCCGGTCACCAACCTGTTGCGCGACGTCATTCTTGACAGCGCCGAAGTGCCGCGCCGTTGGGTCTGTCACACACCGTGCTTCCGGTCCGAGGCCGGCAGTGCCGGTCGCGACACCCGCGGCATGATCCGCCAGCACCAGTTCGAGAAGGTCGAGCTGGTCCAGGCGGTGAGACCCGAGGATTCCGCGGCAGCGCTGGAAGCGCTCACCGGGCATGCCGAGGCGATTCTGCAGAAGCTCGGCCTGCCCTATCGGGTGATGGCGCTGTGTGCCGGTGACATGGGATTCGCCGCCGCCCGCACCTATGACATCGAGGTCTGGCTGCCGAGTCAGCAGCGCTATCGCGAGATCAGCAGTTGCTCCAACTTCGAAGACTTCCAGGCGCGGCGCATGCTGGCCCGGTATCGCCCCGACAACGGCAAACCGGCGCTACTGCACACGCTCAACGGTTCCGGTCTGGCGGTCGGGCGGACGCTGGTGGCCCTGCTCGAGAACCATGGCGGTGATCTTGACGCCATCGAGGCGCTGTTGTCGTCGTGAAGCGGCGCCGCCAGCGCCCGGATTGGATACCCTAGCGGTCGTCATCCCGCCCCTGTCAGGAGCTCCCATGTCCAAGGTCATCAAGCCGCAAACGCGGGATATCGGATTCCCGGTCCGCCGTATCCTGCCGTCGGCGCAGCAGTGGATGGTCGGCCCGTTCATCTTTCTCGACCACATGGGGCCGGCGCTGTTTCCGCAGGGCACCACCGAAGGGGATGTCCGCCCGCATCCGCATATCGGGCTGGCCACCGTCACCTACCTGTTCAGTGGTGCGTTCATGCACCGCGACAGCATGGGTGTGGTGCAGCGGATCGACCCAGGCGCGGTGAATGTGATGGTGGCGGGAAGCGGCGTGGTGCACTCGGAGCGCATTCCCGACGATATCCGCGACCGCCAGCAAGCGGTCGAGGGGATCCAGATGTGGATGGCGTTGCCGGTGGAGACGGAAGAGGCAGAGCCTGCGTTCATGCACTATCCGGCTGCCGAGTTGCCGGTCGATCGGTTCGAGGGCGGCGAGCTGCACCTGCTGATCGGGGCGTTGGGCGCCCGCCATTCGCCAGTGGATACCGGTACCGAAACCTTGTTTGCTGTCCTCACCCTGGCGCCCGGTGCGTCCTGGCGGATGCCGGCCGGTGTCGGTGACCGAGCGCTCTATCTCGCCAGCGGCAGCCTCGCGGTCGATTCCGAACCGCTGCCGCAGCATCACCTGATGGTGGTGGATGCGACCCGCGACCTGCTGCTGACCAGCAGTGAAGGTGCGCGGGTGGTCATCGTTGGCGGGCAGCCCTATCCGGAAACCCGGCACATCGTCTGGAACTTCGTCTCGACCCGTCCCGAACGCATCGAGCAAGCCAAGGCGGACTGGAAGGCGCAGCGCTTTGCGGCCGTGCCCGGCGAAACCGAGTTCATTCCGCTGCCGGCTTGAGCGTCAGTGATAAAATATCGAACTATATGAGTACGCCCGCCCGTCTTTACCGCGTCAGCTTTCGCAATCACGACCAGATATTCGAGATTTACGCGCGCGAGGTGAGCCACGGCAACCTGCTGGGCTTCGTCGAGATCGGCAAGCTGGTGTTCGGCGAGCGCAGCACGGTGGTGGTGGACCCCGGCGAAGAAAAATTGAAGGCGCAGTTTGATGGTGTCGAGCGGTTCTATCTGCCGGTTCACTCGGTGATCCGCATCGACGAAGTCAGTCGCCAGGGCCCGGCACGGGTGACCGATGCCGGTGACAGCGGCAAGATCATGCCGTTCCCGTTGTACCCGAGCGGGCCGCGGGGCTGATGCGCTTCGCCTCCCTCGGTTCCGGCAGCAAGGGCAATGGCACCGTGGTCGAGGCGGGCGGCACCCGGGTGTTGATCGACTGCGGGTTCACCCTCAAGGACACCGAGCAGCGGCTGGCCCGTCTCGGCCTTGAGGGGGGGCAGCTGGACGCCATTCTGGTGACCCATGAGCACGGTGACCATCTCGGCGGGGTTGGGCGACTGGCGCGACGCTACCGGACACCGGTTTACCTGACCCACGGTACGGCACGGGTCTGGCATGACGACGCGGTTCCCGACATTCGTCGGTTTGACCCCGACCATGGGTTCACCATTGGCGCCCTCGACATCGAACCGTTTGCGGTGCCCCACGATGCAGCGCAACCCTGCCAGTACCGGATCGGACATGGCAGCCGCTGGCTGGGGGTGATTTCCGACCTCGGCCACGTGACGCCGCATGTGGTCGCCCGCCTGGATGGCTGCGATGCGCTACTGCTGGAGTGCAACCATGATCCGCAGATGCTCGCCGACGGCCCGTATCCCTATCGCCTCAAGCAGCGGGTGGGCGGTGATTTCGGTCACCTCTCCAACCGGCAGTCGGCCGCGCTGTTGCAGCGCCTGGATCGCCGCCGCCTGCAGCACCTGATCCTCACCCACCTGTCCGAGGTGAACAACACGCCGGCGCTGGCGCGGGCGGCCATCATCGATGTGCTGGAAGACGATCCGGCCTGGTGTCGCTGTGCCGATCAGGGCGCCGGTCTGGCTTGGTGTGACCTGGTGGCCTGATGGCCCGACGCGGCATCGGCGCGCCGAAAAATGGGACAATGGCGGCTTGCTCCCCGATGCCTGAAGCCCATGCCCGTGCAACTGATCAGCGGACTGCCGCCGCTCTCCGCCTTCCGTCTGGAACGACTGGCCGCCGCGCTGGGACTGCGATCGTCGGACATCGACGTCTGCGAGTGTTTTCTGGTCGAGGGTGAGGCCGACTCCGGACGTCTGAGAGAGTTGCTGGGCCCCGGCGTCGATGCGCTGCCGCAAGGCGACCTGACCCTCTACGTGGTGCCGCGGGTGGGCACCGTGTCGCCCTGGTCGAGCAAGGCCACGGACATTGCCCGTGTCGCCGGGCTGGACGGAATCCGTCGCATCGAACGGGGTCGGGTGGTGGCCTTGCGCGGGTGTACCGCGCTCACGCCCGTGCAACGTGCCGCCCTGCATGATCCGATGATGGAATCAGTGCTGGAGGATCCGGCCGCGCTGTCGCAACTGTTTGCCGTTCAGCCGTCACGACCACTGCGGGTGGTTGACGTGCTGGGCGGCGGCCGTGCGGCACTCGCCGCCGCCAACACCGATTGGGGTCTGGCCTTGTCGGACGACGAGATCGACTACCTTGCCGCGCATGCCCGGACCTCGGGCCGCAACCCGACCGACGCCGAGCTCATGATGTTCGCCCAGGTCAACAGCGAGCACTGCCGGCACAAGATTTTCAACGCCGAGTTCACCGTCGACGGTGAGCGCCAGCCGCACTCGCTGTTCCAGATGATCCGCATGACCCATGCCGCCGCGCCCGAGGGTGTGTTGTCCGCCTACAAGGATAATGCTGCGGTGGTGGCGGGCCCCACCGCGATGCGCTGGTTTCCCGATGCCGATGGTGTCTGGCGCGGACATGACGAACCCGTGCACATGCTGATGAAAGTGGAGACCCATAACCACCCCACCGGAATCAGCCCCGACCCCGGAGCCGCTACTGGCAGTGGCGGCGAGATTCGGGATGAGGCCGCCACCGGCCGCGGTGGCAAGCCCAAGGCCGGACTGGTCGGTTTCACCACCGCCAACCTCCGCATTCCCGGCTTTTCCCAGCCGTGGGAGGCCGATCTGTCGACACCGTCGCGGATGGCACCGGCACTGGACATCATGCTCGAGGCCCCCATCGGGGCTGCCGCCTACAACAACGAGTTCGGGCGGCCCTGTCTCAACGGCTACTTCCGCACCGTGGAGCTGGTGACCGCGGACGGCCGCAATCGCGGGTATCACAAGCCGATCATGATCGCCGGCGGTTTCGGTAGTGTCCGCGATGGCCATGTCGACAAGCTGCCGGTGGTCGACGGCGCGCTGCTGCTGGTGCTCGGCGGCCCCGCCATGCTGATCGGCCTGGGAGGCGGCGCAGCCAGCTCGATGGCCACCGGCAGTTCCTCGGAAGCGCTCGACTTTGCCAGTGTGCAGCGCGCCAATCCGGAACTGGAACGGCGCTGCCAGGAGGTGATTGATGCCTGTTGGCGCCTCGGTGCCGACAACCCCATTCTGTCGATACACGACGTCGGCGCCGGCGGCATTTCCAACGCCTTGCCGGAGCTGGTGGACGCCGATGGACGCGGCGGTCACTTTCAGCTGCGTGACGTGCAGTCGGCCGACCCGGCGCTGTCGCCGATGGAAATCTGGTGCAACGAAAGCCAGGAGCGGTATGTGCTGGCGATCCGGCCCGAGGGCCTGGCCGTGATCGAGGCAGCCTGTACTCGCGAGCGCTGCCCGATGGCTGTGGTCGGCCGCGCAACCGTCGAGCCGCAACTGCGGGTCGAGGATGCGCGTGACGGCAGCTTTCCGGTCGACATGCCGATGCCGGTGTTGCTGGGCAAGCCGCCCCGTCTCCAGCGCAACACCCGCCGACAGCCGCCGCTGACCCGCCCGTTGCCGCGAATCACGCTGGAAGAGGCGGCGCGCCGGGTGCTGCGACTCCCCGCGGTCGCTGCCAAGCATTTCCTGATCACCATTGGCGATCGCACCGTCGGGGGCCTGAGTGTGCGCGACCAGATGGTCGGGCCCTGGCAGGTGCCGGTCGCCGATTGCGCGGTCACCGCAACCGGGTTCACCGCCACCACCGGTGAGGCGATGGCGATGGGCGAGCGGCCATTGCTGGCCGCGCTCGATGCCGCGGCATCGGCACGCATGGCAGTGGGCGAGGCGCTTACCAATTTGGCGGCGGCATCGATTGCCAAGCTCGGCGACGTCCGGTTGTCCGCCAACTGGATGGCGGCCTGCGGCAACGATGACGAGGATGCGCGCCTGTTCGATGCGGTGCGCGCAATCGGCGAGCAGCTGTGTCCGTCGCTCGGCATCGCCATCCCGGTGGGCAAGGACTCGCTGTCGATGAAGGCGCTGTGGGCCTCGCCCGACGGTGTCGAACAGAAGCAGACGGCGCCGGTGTCGGCGATCATCTCGGCGTTCGCACCGGTGGCCGATGTGCGTCGCAGCCTGACGCCGCAGCTGCAGCCGGAGGCCGACAGCGTGCTGCTGCTGGTCGACCTCGGAAACGGCCGAAACCGGCTCGGTGGCAGTGCCCTGGCGCAGGTTTACGGCGAACTCGGCGAGATCGCACCGGACCTCGACCAGCCCATGCAGCTACGGGCGGCCTGGGACCTGCTGCAGCGCTGGAATGCTGATGGACAGGTGCTGGCCTATCACGATCGCAGTGACGGTGGCCTGTTCGTCACCCTCTGCGAAATGGCGTTTGCTGGCCGTTGCGGCCTGTACATCGACCTGCCGCAGGGCGACCTGCTGGGCCAGTTGTTCGCCGAAGAGCTGGGCATGGTGGTGCAGCTTCGCGCAGCCGATGCCGACCGCTTTGCCAGTGAGGGTCTGGCGGCCGGGCTGACCATCCAGCGGCTCGGCAGCGTCCAGGCCGACGGGCCGCTGCGCTTCTGCATGAACGGGGCCCAGCATTTCACGGCATCACGCGCCGAACTGGAGCAGATCTGGGCGGAAACCAGCTACCGCATGGCGGCCCTGCGGGACGATCCGGACTGCGCCCGCGAGGCTTACGAGGCGTTGGCGGACGATGCCGATCCCGGCCTCACGGTGTCGTTGCCGCTAGCGCTGGCGCCGGTCCCCGTGCTGCGTGGCCGGCCGAAAGTGGCGATTCTCCGCGAGCAGGGTGTCAACAGTCATGCGGAAATGGCCTGGGCGTTTGATCGCGCCGGCTTCGACAGCATCGACGTGCACATGAGCGATGTGCTCGGCGGGCGCGTCGCCCTGATGGATTTCGCCGGCTTGGTGGCCTGCGGCGGTTTTTCCTACGGTGATGTGCTCGGCGCCGGCCAGGGCTGGGCCAAGTCCATCCTGTTCAACCCGCAGGCACGGGCGGCTTTCGCCGAGTTTCTGGCCTCGCCGGACCGGTTCGCCCTGGGCATCTGCAATGGCTGCCAGATGTTCGCGGCGCTGAAGTCGCTGGTGCCGGGTGCCGAGCACTGGCCGACGTTCCGCCGCAATCGCAGCGAGCAGTTCGAAGCGCGTTGGACCATGGTCGAAGTGCCGCCGTCGCGATCGCTGTTCTTCGACGGCCTTGCCGGCGCCCGGCTGCCGATCGCCGTGGCCCATGGTGAGGGCCGGGCGGTGTTCACCGAAACCGACGATCGCGCCGCCTGTGAGGCGGGCGGACAGGTGGCGCTGCGTTTCATCGACCGTCACGGCGCGACGGCCCTGCGCTATCCCGACAACCCCAACGGCTCGCCCGAGGGCATTACCGGCCTCTGCAATTCCGATGGCCGGGTCACCGTGCTGATGCCGCATCCGGAGCGGACGGTGGCGGGTGTCACCGGTTCGTGGTGGCCATCGGCCCATCGTGGTGGCGATACCACGCCGTGGCTGCAGTTGTTCGCCAACGCCCGTCGCTGGGTGGGCTGAGGCCGCCGCCGCTACTCGTCGAAGTATTCGTCGTAGTTGATCTCTTCCACCGGCGGGTTGCCGTCGTGGAGGAGGTTGTAGCGCCGATCCAGGTAGGCGCTGCGCAGAAAGACGTAGGGATCGAGCTGGTCGGCCATCAGCTTTTCGGTGCCCAGCAGCCCGGCGCGACTATCGATCGCGCCGATGACGATCAGCCCGACACGCGTTTCTTCCTGGTAGGGCCCTTCAAGATAGTAGACCGGGGTCGCGAAGCCGTCGGCAACGCTGCCGACCAGGTCGCGATTGGTGGAGGGCCCGAGAAACGGCAACATGAGGAACCAGCCTTCGCCGACCCCCCAATGTCCGAGGGTCTGACCGAAATCCTCGTTGTTGGCATGCAGCCCGATGTCGGTCGCCGGGTCGAGTATGCCGGCGAGACCGACGGTGGTGTTGAACAGAAAGCGGCCTGTGTCACGGGTCGCCTGCCACAGCTTGAGTTGCAACAGGTCGTTGACGATCACCACCGGATAGCCGAGGTTATCGAGAAAATTGCTGATGCCGCCGCGGACCGGCGCCGGGATCACCTTCACGTAGCCACGCGCCACCGGCTCGGCGACATAGCGGTCGACGGTATTGTTGAAGGCGAAGATCTGGCGGTTGACCGGCTCCAGCGGATCGGCGGGCTCATAGCTGGGCCGATGCGCACAGCCGCCGAGGGCGAGGCAGGTGACAAGCGCTAGAGCAATGTTTCGCACTGATGGGCACCTAGAGCGAGCTGCCAAGGGGGTAGGCGCAAGGCGCAGCAGGCCGGCGGAGGCAGAGCGATTCATTGAGGGTCAGGGTTCCTGGAGTCCCAACAGGGTACCGACGCCGAGAAAATCGGCAAGCGCCTGCATCTGTGCCGGGATGGCGGTCAACTGCAAGGTGCCGCCGGAGCGGCGCCGCAGCTCCAGCAGGCAAGCGATGCCGGCACTGTCGACGTGATCGACTGCGGAGAGATCCAGGGTGCCGGCGGCGGCCAGCGCATCGCCGCGCTCGGCCAGCAGCGTCGGTACCGTCACAAAGCTGAGGGCGCCCTCGATCATCCAGCCGCGTCCTTGATGGTCTCGGTTTTGGGGTCGATCTGGCCGCCCTCCAGCTTCTCGATCACGGCGTCCAGCCCGTTCTTGCTGATCTCGCCGTTGAGCTGCGCACGAAAGTTGTTCACCAGCGAGATGTTCTCCACCGTGATGTCGAAGACCTTCCAGCCGGCCTCGGACTTGTGCATGACAAAGCCGATCGGCACCGGTGGTGCATCCTTGCGGATCAGCGTCGATTGCACCGTGGCGCGGGTGGCATCGTCCGCCATGCGCAGCGGCTTCCATTCGATCTCGACTGAATCGTGGTAGTCGACCAAGGCCGTGGCGTAAGACTGGAACAGCATGTTCTTGAAGGCGTTGCCGAAGCGTTCCAGTTGTTCCGGTGTCGCCTTGCGGCCGTGCAGCCCCAGCACCAGGCGGCTGATGCGCGGCACATCGAAATGGGGCACGACCTTCTCGTCCACCAGCGTCGACAGGGCTTCGGGATTTGCCTTGTACTCGGCCTGGTGTTCGGCGATGTCGGCACGCAGTTCGGCGGTGACGGTTTTCACCAGTTCGTCAGGTGGAGTCGCGGCGGTGACAGTCTGCGCACTGGCGCCGACACTGAAGACGGCGACAGCGATGAAACTGAGGAAGCGAGACATGGAATTACTCCTGTTTCGACGCCATGTTCGAGAGGAACTGTCCGATCAGGTTCTCCAGCACCAGCGCGCTCTGCGTCAGCATGATCTCGCTGCCGTCCTTGAGCGGGTCGAGCATGCCGCCGGGCGTGAGACCGATGTACTGTTCGCCCAGCAGACCCGCGGTGAGGATGGAGGCTGAACTGTCCTCTGGAATGGCATCGTATTGACCGTCCAGTGCCAGGGTGACCCGGGCCTGAAATGTGTCGGGATCAATCACGATGTCCTGTACCCGGCCAACGCGAACGCCAGCCATGGTGACCGCTGAGCCGGGCTTGAGACCGCCGATGTTCTGGAACTGCGCGGTGACGCGGTAGACGCCTTCGCCGGTGCCCACCGAATCGAGACTGGCGACCCGGAAGGTGAGGACGAAAACAGCCGCGACGCCGATGCAGACGAAGAAGCCAACGAGGATCTCCAGGGCACGTGATTGCATGATGAGTGTCCTTGTCCGCACTTAACGGAACATGAATGCCGTAAGAATGAAGTCGAGCGCCAGCACCGCCAGTGACGACACCACCACGGTGCCGGTCGTGGCGCGCGAGACGCCTTCGGAAGTGGGCGCCGCGTGATAGCCCTGATAGACCGCGATCCAGGCGATCGCGATGCCGAAAATGGTGCTCTTGATGAGACTGTCGATGACATCCTGCGCTTCAACCGCCGCGCGGATCTGACCCCAATAGGCGCCATCGTCCACGCCCAGCAGTTCCACCCCGATGGCATGGCCACCGGCGATACCGATCGCCATCACCGAGAAGATGCAGGCCAGCAACGGCATCGCCAGTACCGACGCCAGGAAGCGGGGGGCAATGACCCGCTTCATCGGGTCGGTCGCCATCATCTCCATCGCCGACAACTGGTCGGTGGCCTTCATCAACCCGATTTCGGCCGCCATGGCCGAGCCGGCGCGGCCGGCGAACAGCAGGGCCGTCACCACCGGCCCCAGTTCGCGCACGATCACCAGCGCGACAAACACCCCGAGTGATTCTTCGGCGCCGAAGCGAATCAGCGTGCGGTAGCCCTGCAGCGCCAGCACCATGCCGACGAAGCTGCCGGAGATGACGATGATGATCAGCGACAACACCCCCACCGAATAGAGCTGCTGGATCACCAGCCGTGGTCGCAGCAGGGTGGCGGGCAGGGCGACGAGGATCTGCAGCAAAAAGAACTGTGCGCGGCCAAGCCCGGCCAACAGGTTGCCGATCAGGCTCATTCAGGGGCTCCCATCAACTGCTCGGCCAGCGAGGCGGCCGGATAGTGGAAGGCGACCGGACCATCGGCTTCGCCCCGCAGGAACTGCTGTGCCAGCGCATTTTCCGAGGCGCGCAGTTCCTCCGGCGTGCCGCGGGCAATGATCTCGCCGCCCGCAACCACATACACGTAGTCGGCAATTGACAGCACCTCGTTGACATCGTGAGACACCACGATGCTGGTCAGTCCGAGGGCATCATTGAGGCTGCGAATCAGCCGCATCAGGACGCCCATGCTGATGGGGTCCTGGCCGGTGAACGGCTCGTCGTACATCACCAGGTCGGGGTCCATCACCACCGCTCGCGCCAGCGCGACCCGGCGAGCCATGCCGCCCGACAGCTGTTCCGGCATCAGGTCTGCAGCCCCGCGCAGCCCCACTGCCTGCAATTTCAGCAGCACCAGGTCGCGAATCAGCGCCGGCGGCAGGCGGGTGTGCTCGCGCACCGGGAATGCCACGTTCTCGAAGACGCTGAGGTCGGTCAGCAGGGCACCGTGCTGAAACAGCATGCCCATGCGCTTGCGCAACTGGTAGAGCGCGCGGCGGCCCAGCGCGTGAACATTGGTGCCGTCGAACTCGACGGCACCCTCGGTCGGCCGCCACTGGCCGCCGATCAGCCGCAGCAGGGTGGTCTTGCCGGTGCCCGAGGGCCCCATGATCGCCGTGACCTTGCCGCGAGGAACGTCGAGATCGATGCCCTTGTAGATGCTGCGGCTACCGAGCCGGAAATGCAGGCCGCGCACGCGGACCAGCACATCTTTGGGCGTGGGAGCGACGCTCATGCGGGGCACTCCGGCTGGGGTGGGGCGAGCAGTTTCATGCCGCTATTGTAGGCAGACTGCGGGCTCGCGCATTGTCGGCCGCAGGCGCGTAGCCGAACTGGCGGTACAGATGGGTCATCAGCAATTCCGCCGCTGCGGCCACGGCCATGCCCGGCACGCGGTCCTTCAGCTGGATCATCCGCAGGCCCTGATGGCCACAGGGATTGATACGGCCGAACGGCGACAGGTCCATGTCGACGTTCAGCGACAGGCCGTGATAGCTGCAGCCCCGACGCACCCGCAGCCCCAGCGAGCCGATCTTGTCGCGACCCACGTAGACCCCGGGCGCGGCGGGGTCGGCGCGAGCCGTCAGGCCGAGATCGGCCAGGAGATCGATCATGGCTTGCTCGATGCCGGTGACCAGTCGCCGCACGCCGATACCCATGCGGGCGAGATCGATCAGGACGTAAATCACCAACTGGCCGGGCCCGTGGTAGGTCACCTGGCCACCGCGGTCGCTTGCCACCACCGGAATCTCACCCGGCATCAACAGGTGTTCCGGCCGACCGGCCTGACCCTGGGTGAACACGGGCGGATGTTCGAGGATCCAGAATTCGTCTGCCGTGGTGGCGCCACGCTGTTGGGTGAAGGCGCGCATCGCCGCCAGACTGTCGACATAGTCGACCTGGCCCAGCCAGCGCTGCAGTGGCGCCGGCACCGGAGGCAGGTCAGTCGGCAAGCCAGAGGCGCACAGTATCGGCCGCGCGCTGCCACAGAGAGCCCTCGGCAATGGTTTCGAGCGCCACCATCGGCTGGCTGCGCAGGGTCTCGCCGTCCAGTGTCACGGTGACCGTACCGACCCGCTGTCCGACCTGTACCGGGGCTTCCAGCGGGCCCTCGACGGTATGGCTGACCTGCAGGCGACTGCCGGCATCACGTGGCAGCGACAGCGCAATCGGCGCTGTAACGCCGACCTTCAGCTGCTCGCTGGCGCCCTTGTAGATGCGCAGGGTATCCACCGGCTGGTCGGCCCCGAAGAGCTGAGCAGTCTCGAAGAAGCGATAGCCGTACTCCAGCAGTGCGCGGGATGCGCGGGTGCGCGCACGCGGGCTCTCGGTGCCCATCACCACGGTGATCAGACGGCGGTCGTCGCGAATGGCGCTGGCGGCCAGACAGTAGCCAGCCGCGTTGGTGTGGCCGGTCTTGATGCCGTCGACCGTGCGGTCTTCGTACAGCAACAGGTTTCGGTTGCGCTGACGGATGCCGTTGTAGACGAACTCGGTGTCTTTGAACCAGGGATAGAGATCGGGGAAGTCGCGAATCAGTGCTTGCGACAGCAGCGCGATATCGTGCGCGGTGGTCAGCAAATCGGGATCGGGCAGCCCGCTGGCGTTGGTGAAATGGGTGTCCTTCATGCCGAGGCGCTTGGCATGCTTGTTCATCAATTGCGCGAAGACGCTCTCATCACCGGCAATGTGTTCCGCCAGCGCGATGCTGGCATCGTTACCGGACTGGATGATGATGCCGTGCAACAGGTCCTCCAGCCGCACCCGCTTGCCGACCTCGACGAACGAGCGTGAGCCCTCGCTGCGCCAGGCACGCTCGCTGATCAGCACTTCGTCGTCCAGCGCGATATGGCCGGCCTTCAGTTCGTCGAACGCCACGTAGACCGTCATCACCTTGGTGATGCTGGCCGGCTCGACCGCAGTTCGGCCATTGCGGGTGGCCAGAACCTGACCGCTGTGGAAATCCATCAGCACATAACTGCTGGCCTCGATGTCGGGCGGTTCCGGCACCGAAGCGGCGGCTGCAAGGGCGGGCACGGTGGCCACGATCAGCAGGGCAAGCAGGCGAAGCATCATGTACAGCGGACCTCGTTGCGGGGGCGCGCCGGGGCGCGCTCGTTCAGGAAAGCGCACAGTGTAGCGCTCACGGAATGTGGGGGCGGGCCAGGTATTCGGCTGACTGCATCTCCAGCAGCCTGGAGCGGGTTCGCTCGAACTCAAAGCGGAGCTTTTCTCCACCGTAGAGGGCGACCAGGGGGACATCTGCCGCCATTACCAGTTTCACACTGCGGTCGTAGAACTCGTCCACCAGGTGAACGAAGCGTCTCGCTGGATCCTCGCCATCCAGCCCCAGTTGCGGCACCCGCGACAGCAGGATGGTGTGGTGGGTTCGCGCCAGCTCGATGTAGTCGGCAACCCCCCGCGGACCCTCGCACAATTGGGAAAAATCGAACCAGCCCACGCCCTCGGCGAGGCGACGGGCGCGGATCGGACGATCATGCAGGGTGAGCGTTGCATCGGTCTTGCCGGGGTCCGGTGCCAGCTGGCTGAACCAATGGGCCAGATTGGCTTCGGCGGCGGCATCGCAGGGGGCGTGGTAGATCTCGGTCTGGGTCAGGGTGCGCAGCCGATAATCGACGCCGCCATCGACATTGAGCACCCGCACATGTCGCTTCAGGGTGTCGATGGCCGGCAGAAAGTGTTGGCGTTGCAGGCCGTCACGATAGAGCTGGTCCGGCGGCAGGTTGCTGGTCGCGATCAGGCAGATACCCTCCGCAAACAGCGCCTCGAACAGTCGGCCCAGAATCATTGCATCGGCGATGTCGGAGACGAAGAACTCGTCGAAACAGAGTACCCGCACCTCCGTCGCAATTTCGCGTGCGACCTGCAGCAGCGGATCAGGGGTGTCGGGGTAGCGACGACGGCGGGCCTGCACGTCCAGCATGAACCTGTGGAAATGGGTCCGTCGCTTGCCGCGGAAAGGCAGGGCCTCGTAGAAGGCATCCATGAGATAGGTCTTTCCGCGGCCGACGCCACCCCACAGATACAGCCCCGAAACCGCCGGCCAGGGCCGTTTCAGGCGACCGGAGAGGCTGCGACGGGGCTTGCGCTGCAGCAACTGCTCGTACACCTGTTGCAGCGCCGCCACCGCCTCGGCCTGGGCGGCATCGGCCTGGAATCCCGGTTGTTGCAGGTCGGCGGCGTAGCGGGTCGCCGGGGACGGCGGCCGACTCATCGCTCGCGAACGTCCAGCAGGCCGCTGAGGTAGCGGTTGAGCAGCACCCCGCGGGGGTCGAGCTGCTGCCGCAGGGCCAGGAAGTCGTTGAACCGCGGATACAGCTTGCGCAGTTCGCGGGCGGTCTTGTCGTGCAGCTTGCCCCAGTGGGGGCGGCCGCCGTGACGGTCGAACAGGTCGCCCATGGCGGCAAAGTAGTCGGCGTAGGGCATGCCGTGTGCCATGTGGATGGCGATGTAGGCGACGTCGCGTCCGTGGGCTGGGGACAGCCACAGGGGGTCGGCAGGCGCGAAGCGGATGGTCACCGGCAGGTGGACGCGGAACTGCAACGCCTCGATCAACCGCTGCATCTGCCGCAGCACCAACCCGAGGTTGGCAACCGGTACTGCGTACTCCGATTCGACGTAGCGCACCCATCGCGGAGCGGCGAAGGCATTGTGGGCCTCGGCCACCCAGTGATGGTCACGCAGACCGCGGGTGGCCAGCCGACTGCTGCGTTCGGCCATGGCCGGCACACTGCGGGTCATGCGCGACAGGCCCCAGCCCATCACGTTGTCGGTCAGGACGTCCTGGACGAAGCGTTGCGTTGGAACCCGGGTGGCCGGCGCAGTCGTTTCATTGCGGGTGATCAGCTGGACGTGGCGGGTGAACGGGTACCAGTACAGGCTGAGGTGGCGATGCTCGCGGCGCAGGTCGTCGAGTTGGGCCAGCACCGTGTCCAGCACCGTTCGCTGTCGGCGCACCTCCAGGCGATAGCTGTCGCGACAGGCCAGTTCGACATGGGTGATCACCCCGAGGGCGCCCAGCGACAACCGCACGGCATCGAACACTTCGCCGTCATCGGCGGTGAAGGTGCGGACCGAGCCGTCCGCCAGCACCATGCGCAGGCCGGTGACCAACGTCGACAGGCTGCCGACGGTGCGTCCGGTGCCATGGGTGCCGGTCGAAATGGCGCCCGCCAGCGTCTGCTGCTTGCTGTCGCTGAACAGGTCGAGCGCCAGCCCGCGATCGGCGAGCATCTCGCCGAGCCGATGGAGCCGCGTACCGGCCCGCACCCACACCCGGCGCTGCGCCATGTCGACGCCGTCGATGCCGGTGAAACGGTCCAGCGACATCTGGTTCTCGTCGCTGTGACACAGCGGCGTGAATGAATGCCCGCGGCCGATGACCCGCAGTCGTTCGCCCTCTTCGGCGCAGCGCAGGACCTCGGCCTGGACCTCTTCGAGGGTCACCGGGTAGGCGCGGTGGGCCGGCTCGCAGGCGACCGTACGTGCCCAGTTCTCCCAGGGTTGCGGGGCGAGGCTACGGCGCATCGGGGCTACACGGGGCACAGGCGGCGCCGGGACGGCGCAGGGAGCGGGGATTCGGGGCAGTCACAGGCGCCTGAAGAGTTGAACGAATGATAAGGATACCCCTCCCACGCCCCGCTTGTGCGGTGCATCAATCGGCGCCGGGTGGCCCCTTGTCGGGTTCCCCGCAGTGCCGGGCGATGTCGGCCCGGACCTGGTCGCGCAGGGCTGTGACCGCATTTCGATCACTGCCGGCTGCCATCCGCGGCGGCAGAATCTCGATCTCCACCACCGACCAGCGCAGGCTGCGGCGCCCCTCGCCGAGCAGGCGGCGGGTTCCCCGGATCACCACCGGCAGTACCGGCACGTCGGCGCGGGCTGCCAGCAGGAAGGCACCGGTCTTGAAGGGCAACAGGCCCGGCGTATCGGCGAAGGTCCCTTCGGCAAAGATCGCCAGGGCCTCGCCCTGTGCCAGTCGTTTCAGGAGCGCTCGGGTCTGTCGGGCACCTTCGCGCACGGCGGTCCGATTGATGAAGGCGACGCCCATGCGCCGCAGCACCGCGCCGACGAAAGGCCAGGATGCAGCCCCGTCCTGCACCATGAACGTGAAGTGACCGGGCAGGGCCGCTGTCAGCACCAGGCCGTCCAGATAGCTGGTGTGATTGGCCACCGCCACGCAGGGACCCTCGGGTAGATGCTGCCGCCCGCGGACCCGGATCGGCACCCCGATCACCCCTAGGCTGAGACGCACCGACAGCCGGCCCATGGCGCGCCGCCACCGCAGTGTCGGCAGCAGCAGGATCAGCGGACAGCAGATCAGGAACAGCACCCCGGCAAACAGCGGGGCGGAGACAATGGCGTAGACGAGATGCAAGGGCTGCGGGCCTCCAGGCCTGCATACGAAGCGCCGTATCATAGGTCATGGCCCGTGCCCGTTCCGTCCCTGCGCCCCTCGAACCGGATGACATCGCGGCGCTCGACCGCTTTGTCGACCACTTGTGGCTGGAAAGGGGGGCGTCCCCCAACACCCGCGCCAGCTACCGCTCCGATCTGGCGCTGTTGGCGCGCTGGCTGCAGTCGCGACAGGTCCGACTGGAGGCTGCCAGCGAAGCCGATCTCCGAGCCTGGCTCGCGGCGGTCGGCGCCGGCACCGGCAGTCGCACCCAGGCGCGTCGGCTGTCGGCGCTGCGACAGTTCTATCGGCAGCAGTTGGCCGAGGGTCAGCGCAGCGACGACCCTACCGCCCGTATCGAGGCGCCGCGGCTTGGGCGCCGTCTGCCGCGCACGCTGGAGGAGGACGAGGTGGCCCGGCTGCTGGATGCGCCGGATGTCGACGATCCACTCGGTCTGCGCGACCGCGCGATGCTGGAGCTGATGTACGCCTGTGGCTTGCGGGTCAGCGAGCTGGTGGGTCTGCCGATGCCGCGGGTCAACCTGGCACGCGGCCTGCTGCAGGTGCAGGGCAAGGGCGGCAAGGAGCGGCTGGTGCCGATGGGCGAATGGGCGGCAGACTGGTTGGCGCGTTACCTGCGGCAGTCGCGGCCGCTGCTGATGCGCGGCGCACCGCATGACGCGGTCTTCCTGTCGCAGCGCGGCGACGCCATGAGTCGCCAGAACTTCTGGCAACGCCTGGGCCTGCACGCCCGCCAGGCCGGTATTCGCAGCGCGCTGTCGCCGCACACCCTGCGCCATGCCTTCGCCACCCACCTGCTCAATCACGGTGCCGATCTGCGCAGTGTCCAACGTCTGCTCGGACATGCCGACCTGTCGACCACCCAGATCTATACCCATGTGGCTCAAGCGCGGCTGGCACGACTGCATGCGGCGCATCATCCGCGGGCCTGAGTCGGCGAACTCCCGGCCCCGCCGGTGTCATACTTCCGTCTGATTGTCAGTGAGAGTGTTCATGTTCCCCATTTCCCGTTCGGGCGCTGTTGCCTTGTTCAGCGCGCTGTTGCTCGCCAGCTGCGCCGACCCGCTGCCGGATACCGCGACCGCCGTCAGCCCGCCGCCGACGCTGCCGCCGGCCCTGCCCGCGGGAGCCCACCCCGATATTCGTGCGCGGCTCGAGAAGCTGGTCGGTGTACCCCCCGACGCCCTGCGCGAGGCCGACGCCCCGGGCATGCTGGAAGCCCGCTGGGGGACCGAATTCGCCTATGTCACGGCCGACGGTCAGCATGTCGTCTATGGTGACCTGCTGGATCTGCAGACCGGCGAGGCCCTGACCGAACGCAGCCGCAAGGCCATGCGACTGGCGCTGCTCGACGAGTTGGGCGACGACAACATGATCCGTTTCGTGCCCGACGGTGCGCAGAACGTCATCACCGTCTTCACCGACCTGGACTGCGGCTACTGCCGCAAGATGCATCGCGAGATCGACGACTACAACCAGGCCGGGATTGGTGTGCGCTACGTCTTCTATCCGCGCTCGGGTCCCGGTACCGACTCGTTCCGCAAGGCCGAAACCGTGTGGTGCGCCGATGACCGCAAGGCGGCTTTCACCTCTGCGAAGGCGGGCAAACCGGTGGCGGGTCCCAGCGACTGCGACAACCCGGTGTTGCAGGAATACCAGCTCGGCAAGGAAATCGGCCTGCGCGGCACGCCGTTGATTGTGCTGCCGGACGGTGAAGTGGTGAATGGCTATGTGCCGGCACCGACGCTGGCCGCGCAGTTCGCAGTGAAAGCACTGCAGGCGCAGCAGGCGACGGCCGCGGTCGAGGGCGGTTGAGGGCCGTTCAGTCCGGCGGCGTCAGCCCGGTGCCGTCGGCGGCGATCAGCCGGTCCGGCTCGACAAAATAGAAGGCGCCGATAACCGGCTTGCCGGGCCGGTGTGCCGCCAGCAGGCGGCGATAGCTGTCGAGTTGCGCTGCATATCGGGCGCTGGCCTCTGCACAGTAGGTGTCGTGGTCTTCGGCTGCGAGGGGTAAGGCGGTGGTCTTGTAATCGATCACCCACAACGCGTCGTCGGTTTCGAAGCAGCGATCGATCACCGCGCTGATCCAGCGATCCTCATGCACCCCGGCGAGCGGATACTCCGATCCGGCCCAGGCCCGGGGTGCCAGCAGGGCACGGCCGATCGGGCTGGCCAGCGCTCGCGCCACCAGCGTCATCACCCGTGACACCGCGTCCGGCACCCGTGTCGGCGACACGCCCATGCGGAACAGCGCCGCCTGCAACGACTGCCGTCGCTGTGCGTCTGCTGCCTGCCAGGCGGCGATGCCGGTCTCGGCAATCCGCTCCATTGCCTGATGGAACAGGATGCCGACCGATTGTGCGTAGAGATCCTCGTCCACGCGCTCGGCGCGTCGCCCCTCCAGCACCTGTTCGGAGGGGCGCAGTTGGCGCCGCTCGCGCGGGCGAAAACGTGGGGTGTCGTCCGCTGATGGCTGCCAGTCCGCGGGTAGCCGTGCCGCCCGGGGCGCCCGCTGCAGGTCGACCTCGACCGCCATCGTGGCTGACGGCACGCCCTGAAGAATAAAGCGCTGCTGCAGCAAGCCGCCGAAGCTGGCGGCCGGCAGCCTCAGGGCGTCGGGATCGTCCGGGTCCGGTTCGCCGTGGGCAAACAGGTGCAGGCCCTGCCGGGCGCGGGTGAGCGCGACGTACAGCAGGCGCAGAGCCTCGGCGTCGCGTGCGCCACTCTGGCGCTGCTGGGCATAGTTGAACCAGCGATGCCAGGGGTCATCGGCCGCCACCGCATCGGGGGGTTTTGGCAGCAGCAGCGGGCCGGCCTCGGTGTCCAGCGTGTGCAGCAGCGGCTTGCCATCGCGCCGGGCGCCCTGACCACAGCCCACCAGCAGCACCTCATCGAACTCCAGCCCTTTGGCGCGGTGGATGGTCATCAGTTGCAGTCGCCCGGGTGCCGGTTGTGCATAGAGCGTGTCGATGGCGCGGCTGAACGCCGCTTCGTCGCGCAGGCTGCCGCCACGGCTGTGGGCGTGAATCAGGCTGAAGCAGCGGCGTACATCGGCCTGTTCGCGGCTGGCCACGCAGTCGGGTCCCCCGAGTTGGGTCCAGACCGCCCGCACCCGCGCCGCCAGGTCTTCCTGCAGGCCGGCATCGTCGCGGGTGGCGTCAAGGACTGACATCAGACGGTTCAGGCGCTGCCGGCCGTCATCACTGAGATCGTCCGGCGGCGTCGCAAGACGCTGTGGCCAGGGCAGGCTGCGACGGCCGACCGACAGCCGCAGCAGGTCGGCCCAGGTGAGACCGACCCAGGGCGCCCGCAACCAGATCAGCCAGGACAGACTGTCGGCTGGATGCCACAGCGCCCGCGTGCAGGCCAGCACGTCGCGGACACCCGGCAGCGCGGCCAGCGCGTCGACCTCGACGCAGGCATAGTCCAGTTGGGCGCTGCGCAACCGATCGAGTATCGGCGCGAGATGGTTACGGCTGCGGGCCAGCACGGCGACCGATGCGCCCGTTGACAAGGCCGCCCGGGCCCGCGCCACCGTGGCATCGGCGGCGGCGGCTGGATCGTGAAATCCATTGAGGCTGACGATGCCGCCGGCCGCCGGTCGCTGCGCCTGGCTGGGGTTGAACGGCACCTCGCCGTTGACGGTGTCGGGCTGCGTCGGGAAGCAGGGGCCGAGCTGCTGGTTGACCCATTGCACCACTGCCGGATCGGATCGGAAGTTGGCATCCAGTCGCAGGCAGTGCAGGGCCAGTGCGCCCAGACGGCCGGTTTCCAGAAGTTGCAGGAACAGCCGCACGTCGGCCTTGCGGAAGGCATAGATGGACTGTTGCGGGTCGCCAACCAGGAACAGCGAGCGACCGTCGCCCGGTTGCCAGTCCTGGGTCAGCTGCGCCAGCAGGCCGATCTGCGCCTCGGAGGTGTCCTGCATTTCGTCGACCAACAGGTGGCGCAGCTGCGCGTCGCGTCGCAGCAGGGCCTCACCGTAACCGCCCTCCGGCCGCAGGGCGGCACGTGCGGCCAGCGCCACTTCAGTGAAATCGGTTTCGCCGCGCTGGCTCATGGCCAGCCGCAGTTCCGCCAGCAGGTGTTTCAGCAGCACCCGCAGATGCTCGCGCAGGGCGGTCAGGGCCGGCGGCAAGGTTGCGGGTGGCAAGACCCGCACCTGCCGCGCCGTCATCGCCAGCGCCGGATGGTCGGCATGGCGGTCGAGCAGCGCCTTGAGTGCGACGGTGGCCGGCTGCTTCGCCACGAAGCCGAGTCTGACGTTGATGCCGCCGGCCTTGCGGAGGCTGCCATCGGCGGTGATCAGCAGCTGCGCCAGACCGTCAAACTGGCGGGCCGATGCCGGCCCCGGTGCCGGCCAGCCATCGAGCGCCCGCGCCCAGGCCAGTGGGCCCGCATCGTCAGCGGTTTCGGCGGCGGCGCGGGCCAGGGCCGCCAGCGCCTCGGCATCGGGCCCGAGCGCCTGCCGCAGGGCGGATTGGGCGGCGACGTGCTGTGCCACCAGCAGGCTGTCGCCGGCATCGGGATGGTCATCGTCGAACAGTGGGTCGATCCATTGCTCGCGTCGCTCCAGCAGCGCCGACAAGGCCGGCGTCAATCGGTCGAGCCGGTTGCCGGTAGCGCGCAGCCAGGCAGCGGCAGCCTGTTGCAGTGTCGGATCGGCGCCCTCTGCCAGGGCCCGTTCGAACAAACCCTGCACCGCGGCGTCGGCGAGCCCGCGCGCGTCCTCGCTCATGCGGGCACGGCCACCGATGCCCGAAAACAGCGGCAGCTCGGCGGCAATGGCGGCATTGAAGCCATCGATGGTCTGGGCGCGGATGCGTTCGGGTTGCTCGCGCAGTGACCAGCCGCGGGCCCGCGCGTGGTCCAGCGCCGCCCGGGCCAGGGCCCAGGTCTGCTGTTTGAAAGGATCGGCGGGCGCCGGCTCAGCCGCCGATGCCAGGGCCTCCAGCACCCGTGCGCGGATCTCGGCTGCGGCCTTGTTGGTGAAGGTGATGGCGACGACCTGTTCGGGCTCGCTGACGGTGGCCAGTGTCGCCAGCATCCGCTGCACCAGCAGGCCGGTCTTGCCCGAGCCGGCGGGCGCCACCGCGAGGATGTGGTGTCCCAGATCCAGCGCGTCGCGGCGGGCGGCTGCATCACTCAGGGTCATGCCGGCGCCTCGGTGTCGTCGTCGTCATCAAGCGGGCGATCGAGCAGGGCGGCATACGGCGCCAGGCCCCGTGTCAGCACCTTCGGGTCGGCGCCCGCATGGCCCGCGAGAAAGCCGCGCGCGGCGTTCTCCAGAGTGTGTTGCCAACCGGCCAAAGTGGCTGGCCAGTCGCTGTCGGGCTTGGGGTCGCTGCCGTCAATCAGGCGGGTGGTCCAGCAGGTCTGGGTGGACAGCGCCGGGTGGCCCTCCTTGAGATGGGCGAAGCCGATGCCCCCCAGCGGCTGCAGGGTCGGATCACGCTGCGCCAGCACCGCGTACAGCGGCAGCTGAGGGGCGTCCATGCGGTCGGCCTGCCAGCCGCGGGGATTGGCCTCCCGGCCGGTCTTGTAGTCCAGTAGCACAACCTGATCGCCGCCCGGCGTTTGCACGCGGTCGGCACGGTCCAGCCGCAGGCGCACCGGCAGTGCGTCGATCTGGCCTTCCAGCAACTGCTCGCGGGCGATGACGGTGAAGGGCGCATCGCGGCGCTGCTCGTGTCGAAGCCAGTCGCGCACCAGGTCGATGGCGCGCTGGCGCTCCAGCGCCACCAGCACGGCGCCAAAACGCGCCGTCGGCAGCAGGCGGGGCAGCTGGGCATCGACCGCGGTGGTGGCGGCTTCCGTGCAGGCGTCGGCATCGAGGCCGAGCAGCCGCGCACGGGTCTGCAGTCGACCCCAGACATCGGCCAGCGCCGCATGGATCAAGGTGCCCTGCAACCAGACAGGAAGTCCCCCGGGTGGCGCCGTCATCGCGTGTGCCCCCAGACGATCGACACAGAGTGCCAGCAGAGGGGCGGCCAGCATCCGTTGGAACAGTCCGGCATCGGCGACGATTCCCTCGGCAGCACTGACTGCCGGCACCGGATCGATATCCGGGCAATCGAGCGGCGCGGGGGCAGGCGTCAGGCCTGGCGTCGGAGGCGCCTGCCAGTCGAGATCCAGCCAGGGGCAGGGCAGGGTCGGCGCCCCCCGGGCATCGACCTCGGGCCGCGTCACCCAGCATTCCGCCGCGCCCTGTCGCAAGCCTTCCAACAGACCTCGTTGGTGGTTCAGCCAGTGCTGGGGATGGGCTTCGGCAACACCGGTGGCGCGTTGCGCTTCCACCGCCAGAAACGGATTGAACGACGCTCGACCGGGCAGGGTCTCGCTGGTGGCATCGGCGATGACCAGGAGGTCGCAGGGAATCCCGATAAGATCTTGCGGGCGGCCGACCAACAGTGGCTGTGGGTGCTCCACGCGTGGCTGGAACGGCTGCGATAGCCACTCGCCCAGCCAGTGCGCCGCGGTGGCGGCCGAGACCCTGCCGAGCAGGCGGTCGAGGCTCCCCAGACGGCTGCTCGCCAGGGTGGTGGCACGGCGAATCTGGAACGCGGTGGAATCCAGCGCCATCGGCGTCCCGTCCAATAGTGCATCGGCGCGCTCGACGAAGTGCAGATGCCATTGTCCCGGCAGTGCCCGTGCTGGCTCGCGCCCCAGTTGCGTCGCCAGCCGCTGCAGCGGTGCCGACAATGCCGGCGCCACTCGTGCCGCCAGCGTTGCCAGGTCGGCGAGGTCGATACGGGGCCAGCCACGGTCCCGCAATGTGGCCTCCAGCACTGCTGCCGCCACCCGGCGCTCACCGGCCCACACCGCCGGGTTGAGCAACAGGCCTTGCAACTGCGCGAAATCCAGCGGGCCGCGGTGCAGCTGCGCCATCTGTTGCCAGCCGCGGGCCCAGGCACGGTCGCCCAGGGCAGTCGGCGTGGCCCAGCGCCACGGCAGCAAGCCGCTCTCGCCGGGACGGTGCCGCCAGGGGGCCAGTGCATCGCCCAGCGCGTCATCGAGGGCGACGCGGGCGCTGTCGATGTCCGGCACCGCCAGCAGGATGCGCAGCGGGCGATCCTCGGCGGCCGCCAGTCGCGGCCGCAACTGTTCGGCCAGGCCCTGATATTGGCGGTCGGCATCGGGGTAGCACCAGGCCGCGGTCGGTGGCGGCGGCGCCGGAATCGCCGCGCATTCGAGGTTGAGTCGTCGCAGCAGATCCGCTTCATTCGGTGGGCGTGCCGGCCAGGCGCCGTGCAGCCGCACCGGATGTGCGATTGCGGCGACATCGATGCGGTCCGGCAGGTCCGCCACGGTTACCGCCTGCAGCGTCTGCAATTGCTGCGAGACTTCGGCAGCCCAGCGGCGGAAGGCCTGGTGTTCCTCGGTGTAGGCCGGACTGCGCTGCGGGTCGATACGGTGGCGTCGCGCCAGCTGATCGGCCGCCAATGCCAGCTGCGCGCACTGTTGCGGCGACAGCAACGGCCGACCATCGGCCTCGATTACGGCGCGCCACAGGGCCAGCAGCGGGATCCGGGTCATCAATTGCTGCGCAGGCCAGTGCCGCAGCCATTGCTGTTCGACCCACTGCGACAGGCTGTCGACCTGTGCTGGCTGCCAGACGGTTTCGCCCTGTTCGCGGTGCGCCAGCGCATCGTCCGCGCGGGCTTCGCGGGCGGCGAGGTCGGTGGGGGTCAGCAGCTGACGGGACACGGCATCTCAAATGAACAGCCCCTCACGGAGAGGGGCTGTTGGTCAGTCGGGTTACTGTTCGAGCAAGGCGAGTTTGTCGGGCTTGCCATCCCAGTCGGCAGCATCGGCCAGGGGGTCTTTCTTCTCCGTGATGACCGGCCATTTCTTCGACAGGGCGGCATTGAGGTCGGTGAAGTGGGCCTGGTCCTCCGGAACATCGTCCTCGGCGAAGATGGCCTCGGCAGGACATTCCGGCTCGCAGAGGGTGCAGTCGATGCACTCCTCCGGGTCGATGACGAGAAAGTTCGGGCCTTCATGGAAGCAGTCCACGGGGCAGACTTCCACGCAGTCCGTGTATTTGCACTTGATGCAGTTGTCGGTGACGACGAAGGTCATGTTGGGCAGTCCTGGGCGGCGGGCTGGGTCGGGGCTCGGTCCGTCGGACCGGCCGGAAGCGATTGTAATGGAACTGCCGTCATTTCGACGCCTTCAGATGTCCATGCTGCGAAAGCCGGGGCGGCCGGCGGCGCGATCGGCGAAGAAGTAGCGCAGACCGTGCCAAACGGTGGGGAATGCGATCTCGTCCCAGGGGATCTCGTCCTCGCGCATCAGACAGACTTCCGAACTTTCCGGTGTCGGCCCGAAGTCCGGACGCAGCAGGCGCGCCCGGTGTAGCAGATAGACCTGGTGGATGCGGGGTACGTTGAAAACGCAGAAGACCTCGCCCATCTCGACCTCCGCCATTGATTCCTCACGGGTCTCGCGTGCCGCGCCCTCACCGCTGGTCTCGCCGATTTCGAGGAATCCGGCGGGGAAGGTCCACTTGCCGCGGCGGGGTTCGATGTCGCGCCGGCACATCAGCACGCGCCCATCCTCCCACTCCGGTACGCAACCGACGATGACCTTCGGATTCACGTAGTGAATGGTGTTGCAGGCATCGCAGACCGCACGCGGCAGCGTATCGCCGTCGGGAATGCGTCGGGTCACGGGGTGTCCGCAGGCGGAGCAGAATTTCATGGGCGGGGCAGGGGCTCGCATGACGAGCCCGGTCGGTGGATCAGGGGCGGCGGATTCGGGACCGTTGGCACAGTCTACCGTTGCCGCCGCCGGAGCGAAAAAATTGGCCTGACGGCGCACGGCCGGACAAAGGGCTTGGTAGTCTCCGCGGATGATGCAGCCGGTCGTGACGCCACCCACCGCAGATGCCCGTGTCCGGGACCGTCATCGATGGTCCTGGCGCTGGTTGCTGGGGATCTCGGGACGACGGGTGGGTTTGGCGCGGCTCAACGTCGACGAGATCGCGCAGCGCGAGGTCCGTCTGTTGGCCAGTATCGCCAGCGGCGAACGCTATCCCTGGCGGTTCCCCGCGGCGCTGGAGACCGCGTTCCAGCAGTTCGTTCGCGAAAGCAGTGTGTCGGCGCGGCTCAACATCAGCCTGCTCACCATGCTCGCCTTCGCCACCGCCCCGTTGTGGCTGCCGCTGGTGCTGGGGCACGGCTCGGAGGTCCGCCAGGGCCTGGTTCTGGCGCTGATCTTCGGCATGCTGGTGCCGGTGTTCCTGGCCAATGCCTACATCCAGTATCGGTATGTCCGTACGGCCTGGTCGGAGTGGGTGATGCTGACCGCCTTCGCGCTGGAGACCGCGCTGATCGAATTTCTGCGACATCGCAGCGAGCTGGCCGGGCACCCCCTCAATCCGTCGATGGCGTTGCTGGTGCCGCTCGCGGTGGTGTCACTGACCCGCATCCGGCTGTCGCGGGTGGCGTTGTTCTTCGCCGGGTATGTCGCCACGGTGATTGCGCTGGCCGCCTACTTTGCTCCCCTCGGTGCCCGCAAGGAAGCCTCCACCTGGTTGCTCGAGGCGCTGGTGTTGGGGGTGGCGCTGGCCTCGACCGGCTGGGCGACGGTGGCCGCGCGGCGGCAGTGGGCCGCGATGCTGACGCTACGACTGATGGCGTTCCGCGATGCCCTGACCGGGCTCGCCAACCGTCGCGCCCTTGATGACCACTACGAGTCGGCGACCCGGGCCCTCCGGCGCGAGGGCCGACCGACCCTGGTGCTGGCGTTGATCGATATCGACCACTTCAAGCGCATCAATGACCGCTATGGTCATGCTTACGGGGATGGCGTGCTGTCGGAGTTGGGGGTGGCGCTGTCCCAGTTCGCGCGACGCCCGCTCGATCTGGCTGCGCGAGTCGGTGGCGAGGAATTCGCACTGGTGTTGTACGACTGCTCGGCGCGCGATGGGCTGGAACGGACGCAGGCCCTGTGCACGCTGGTGCGCGAGATGGGCATCGAGAATCAGGACGCGCCCGCCGGCGTCGTCACTTGCAGTATCGGCGTGGCCACTGTCACCGCCAGCACGGCCCTCAGCGAGGCCTACCGCCTGGCCGATGAGGCGCTGTATCGGGCCAAGCGGCAGGGCCGCGATCAGGTGGTGCCGGCCGACAATCCCGGCTGATCACCGGTGGTCCAGGCGATCACCGCGTTGCCGGCCGCGATCGCGTCCTGACCATTGCTTTCATACGCCCGGCGCCAGAAGTGATAGATGTCCAGCTCACCATGATCCCGTGGATGGAAGCCGGGCTTGTAGTACGCGAGGTAGGCCGGAATCATCCGCGGGAACAGGCCACCCGGGCCATACAGCCACCACAGGCCCTTTGCCCACACCTTCCAGCGCTGCTTCAGGCCATCCACCGCGAACATGTGGCGCATGATCAGGAAGGTGTGCATCGGGAAGGTGACCGACACCAGCAGCATGCTGGCGGCGCGGGTCAGCCAGCTGCCCTTGGCGACGTCACGGAAGACATCGAATGCCACTGACTTGTGCTCGATTTCCTCGACGGCGTGCCAGGCATACATGGCGCGGATGCGCGGGTCGGCATTGCGGAACAGACCGTTGGCAAAGAAGCCATGCGCCATCAGCGCGGTCAGGTGCTCTGCGGCGGCCGTCTGGCCGAGCGTGAAGGTTTTGGGAAAGCGGCGTCGAAACACCTGGAACATGATGCGTTTCTGCTCTTCCAGGATGTGATCGACGGCAATGCCCTGTGTCTTCAGGCGGTTGTTGAACTGGGTATGCACCATGCCGTGCTGGCCTTCCTGGTACATGAAATCCTTGACCTCGGCCTGCAGGGCCGGATCGGTGATGCGGTCACGGTAGTCACGGACACAGGCAATGAAGAACTTTTCGCCCTCCGGAAACAGGATCGACATGGCGTCAAAGAAGCGGCTCTTGAACGCGTCGCCGTCCAGCCAGTAGATGGGGATGTCGCCGTCGAGGCCGAGCTCCGGCCCTTTGCGCGGCACGATGTCTGCGGGGGGGTGACGTCCGTCCATGTGTGACTCCTGCCAGGTTCTTGATCTGGCCTGATCCTAGGCGTGACCGCCGGGCAGCACCATGACCGCGGGCGACCGCAGGGAACAAATCGCGACAGCCTCATCCGTCGTGACGATGGGCCCGGTAGGCGCTGGGGGTCTCCCCGCTCCAGCGGCAGAACGCACGGGTGAAGCTGCGGCGGTCGGAAAAGCCGAGGCGCTCGCTGAGCTGGTCCAGTTCGACATCGGGGTCCCGCAGCGCCGCGCGTGCCAGCCGGAAGCGGACGCGGTCCTGGATCTGGTCAAAACGCTCATTGCGATCACGCAATCGCCGCTGCAAGGTGCGCAGGTGCAGGCCCAGTTCTTCCGCCATCGCCGACGCACCCTGGCCGAACAGGGCGGGGCGGCGTTCCAGCGCCCGTTCGATTGCCGCCACCAGCGTGTCCTGCGGCAGCAGCCTGCGCAGCTGTTGCTCGATGCGACTGCGGGCCTGGGCATGCAGCGACGGAAAGTCGCCCGCCAGCGGTTGGTCCAGCAACGCGCGATCAAAGACCAGTGCATCCTCCGGCTGATCGAAGCGGATCACGGTGCCGAACTGCTGCGCATAGGCGTCGGCATGGGCGGGCGCTGGATGGCGCAAGCGCAGTTCGCGGAATTGCGGGGTCGGGCCGACCAGCTGGCGAGCGAATTTGTGGATCGCCGTAAACATGGTTTCGGCAAACCAGGGCTGGGTCGGGGTCTCGGTGTCGGTGCCAAGAAACTGCAGCACCAGGCGTGCGCTGTCGCCCTGCTCACGCAGACGCACGTCGATATAGGGATTGATCAGCGCCCGCACCCAGTCGAACACCACCGCCGCTTCACGCAGGTTGGGGCTGGTGGTGACGAAGGTCTCGAGGTCGGGCAGGTACTCGAACGCATAGGTTTCGCCGAGCACGAAGGGGAAGTGATGGCGCTGCGACTGCCGCACGCAGGCGGCCATTACCCGGGCCAGCTGGGCACGCTCGATGGTGGCGTCCTCCAACCGCATCAGGTCGGTGGCGATGCCCATCCGGTCGAACACCGCCTGAATATTGACGCCGCAGGCAGTGGCCGCCTTGATCCAGTTGGGCAGGGTGATGAAGGGGACCAGCTGCGGGGTGTCGTCCTGGGCCATGCTGCCGAGTATGCCTAGGCCGCTGTCGGCCTTGCGCCCAGGCGCGCGTACAGCAGGCCGCCGGCGGCGCCGGCGAGCATGAGCGCCGCCACGCCGGCACTGCTGCGGGCGATCGACAGCGCGGTCAGGCCGAACACCGCTTGCATCACCAGCACCATCGCCAGTTGCGATGCCGCCCCGGCGCAGGCAAACCACAGGCTGCGGCGTCCCGGCCAGCGGCGACGCAGCAGCGCGGTCGCCAGGAACGCGACCAGAAAGCCTGCGGCCACCAGCCCCGCATAGCCGGGGGCAAAGCCCAGCAGGTCGGCGCCGGTGGTCCGCAGTTGCACCGCCATTGGCACCGCGACATCCAGCGCGCGCAAGGCCGCCAGGTTGAAGTGGGTCTGTAGCGCGCTGCCGAGCACGGCGGTGAGCAACACGGCGGCCAGCAGGGCCAGGGTGGGGCGAATCAGGCGTTTCACGCACAGCATCCGGTGAGGTGTTCGCCGCGATGATGCCGCATGCGGCAGGATCCGGGGGACGCGCTATCCTCGGCGCTCAGCCCTTTCGGAAGACCCTGATGTCCCGAGTCCGCAGTCTTGCCGCCGCCGGTGTGCTTGCCGCCGTGACCGCCTGCGCCGGCGCCGCCGATGCGCCCGACTACCGCGTCGAAACCGTCGCCGACGGCCTCGACCACCCGTGGTCGCTGGCGTTCCTGCCGGACGGGCGGATGCTGGTCACCGAGCGGGCCGGGCGTCTCCGGGTGATCGCCGACGGACAGCTCCAGTCGGCACCGGTCGCAGGTCTACCGCCGGTGTTCGTCGCCAGTCAGGGCGGCCTGTTCGACGTATTGCCGGCACCCGATTTCGCCGACAGTGGCCTGCTCCATCTGTCGTTTGCGCACGGCACCGCCAAGGCCAACAACACCCGGGTGGTGCGGGCGCGGCTGGTCGGCAACGGGCTACAGGAGGTTACGCCCATCTTCACCGCGCAGCCATTGAAGAACACGCCGGTGCACTATGGCGGCCGCATGGCCTGGCGCCCGGACGGCACGCTGATGGTGGCGTTGGGGGATGGCTACAATTTTCGCGAGCAGGCGCAGAAACTGGATAATCACCTGGGCACCGTGGTGCGGTTGAATGCCGACGGTTCGGTGCCGGCCGACAACCCGTATGTTGATACCGAGGGTGCCCGGCCGGAGATCTGGAGTCATGGCCACCGCAACGTACAGGGCCTGTTTTTCGATTCGGTGGAGGGGGCGCTGTACGCCCACGAGCACGGTGCTCGCGGCGGGGACGAAGTCAACCGTATTGCCCCCGGCAACAACTACGGTTGGCCGGCGATCACCCATGGCGTCGACTATTCCGGTGCGCAGATTTCGCCCTATCGCGCCTTGCCGGGCATGGAGCAGCCGCTGCTGCACTGGACGCCCTCAATCGCGCCCAGCGGTCTGACGCGCTATCGCGGCGATGCCTTTCCGGCCTGGCAGGGGAGCTTCTTTGTCGGCGCCCTGGCGGATCGGGCCGTCCACCGGCTGACCGTCAGTGCCGATGGGCAACTGCGGGATGTGGAACGGATGTTTGCCGAGCTGGGGGCCCGTATCCGCGATGTCCGCAGCGGGCCGGACGGTGCGCTGTACCTCCTGACCGACGACGACAACGGTGCGGTACTGCGTGTGGTGCCGGCCGACTGAGCCGACCTGTTCAGCGTGGTGCCCGGGGAGAGACTCGAACTCTCACAAGGGGTTGCCTCGGGGGATTTTGAGTCCCCTGCGTCTACCGATTCCGCCACCCGGGCGCTGAGGCGCGGCATTATACGCGCCCTTTTGCCAAATCAGATGCGCCGATGCGTCGCAGCGACTTCGACTACCTTCTGCCGCCCGAACTGATCGCCCAGCACCCGACGGCCGAGCGGGCCGGTGCGCGGTTGCTGGTGCTTGACGGCCCCGCCGCAGAGGATGATGTCATTCGTGCGCTGCCCCAACGGCTGTCGCCGGACGATCTGCTGGTGTTCAACGACACCCGGGTGATCCCCGCCCGCCTGTTCGGGCACAAGGCCAGCGGGGGTCGCGTGCAGGTGATGGTGGAGCGGCTCGACGATGATCGTCATTTCTGGGCACAACTGGGGGTCAGCAAATCCCCCCGCGCCGGCGGCGTGCTCCACGTCGGCGGTCGTGAGTTGACCGTGCTCGGCCGCGAGGACGACCTGTTCCACCTGCGGCTGGAGGGCGCCGCCGATTTGCCGGCCTTTCTGGAAGCTGCCGGCCAGCTGCCCTTGCCGCCGTACATCACGCATGCCCCTGATGCCGATGATGCCGAGCGCTACCAGACCGTGTTTGCGCGTCATCCCGGCGCCGTGGCGGCGCCCACCGCGGGGCTGCATTTCGATGCCGCGCTGCTGGCCGCCATCGACGCCCGCGGCGTGCGTCGTGCCACCCTCACGCTGCATGTTGGCGCCGGCACCTTCCAGCCGGTGCGGGTGGATGATCTGCGCGAGCACCGCATGCACCTCGAGCGGTACCGGATCGAGGAGACTCTACGGCAGGCGATCATCGACACCCGTGCTGCCGGCGGGCGGGTGGTGGCGGTTGGCACCACCGTTGCACGGGCGCTCGAATCCGCGGCCGACGCTGCAGGGTTGCCGACTCCTGGGCCGGGTGACACCCGCCTGTTCATCACCCCCGGCTATCGCTTCAAGACGGTGGACCGGCTGCTCACCAATTTCCATCTGCCGCAATCAACGCTGATGATGCTGGTCTGCGCCTTTGGCGGGCACGCCCGGCTGATGGCGGCCTATCGCCACGCGGTGGAACAGCGCTATCGGTTCTTCAGCTACGGCGATGCCATGCTCATCACGCCCGACAAGGACGCTCGCGCGTGATGTCGCTGATCCTGCTGCTGGCGGCCGTCACCGCGATGGCGCTGCTGGTCGCCGCGATGGCCCAGCTCGGCGCGGCCCGGTGGGGCCTGAGCCCGGTACTGCTGCTGGCGGTGCTGGGCCTGCCATTGCTCGACAGTGCGTTGCGTCACCTGGGGTTGCCGCTGTTGTTTCCGGGTTGCGGCTATCTGCTGCTGCCGCTCGGCATCTGGGCGGCCCTGCGGGCGCCGGCGACGGTGTCATGGCGTCGGCTCGGGCTGTTCACCGCGGTGCTGCTGCTGGTCCTGCTGCTGCGCGGTCTTGCCCCCGGATTCGACAGCTTTGGCGAGAACATCTTTTCGCTTCGGTATGTCCAGAGCCTGCGGCTGGCGAACACCTACCCCGCGCCGGACGTGTGGCAGGCCAGTGCGACGGTCGCCACCTACTACACGTTGATACACAACCTGCCAGCGTTGCTGTCGCGGGCCCTGCTGCTGCCGGTGCCATTGGCAGTCAGTCTCAGCCTGGCGTTGATCCTCGCCACCCTGTGGACGGCGCTGTACGAAAGCCTGCGCACCCGCGCCGGTGCGGTCTGGTCCGCCGTCGGTGCCGGCGCGGTGCTGACGGCCGGCACCGGCGTCTCACTGCTGTTGTGGTCGCCGGTGCATGCTACCGACAGCATGATGCTCGGGTATCCCCACGTGCGCCTGTTCGACATGCGCCCCGACGAATTCAGTTGGCCGTGGCTGCAGACGCTGGTGCAGGCAAGCCCGTCGCTGCCGGTGGAGACGCCGCTGCATGTCGCGATCTACCTCGGCGATCTGCATCCGCCGCTGCTGACACTGGTGATGATGGCGATGCTGCTGTGGACCTGGGCTCACCGCGCGCAGCCGGGCGGCGATGCCCGTCATGCCGCCTGGCTGGCGGCGCTGCCGTGGCTGAGTTGGGCCGCCAACCCGTGGACCGTCCCGCATGTCGGTCTGCTTGCCGCCGGCTTGCTGCTGGGCGACCCCCTCGCGCGGCGTCAATGGCGGGCGGCACTGGTCGGCTTCGGTATCAGTTGGGCACTGGTCACGCCCTTGATGTTGCACAGTGCCTTGCGCGACAGCGGTGTCAGCATCCAGGGGCTGCCGGCCGCCTTGCGGTCGCCCGTTCCGGCGCTGCTGATCATCTGGGGACCGGCCCTGCTGCTGGGCCTGGGCGCCGCGCTGCGTCGCGACCGCAGCACCTGGGTACTGCTCGGCATCGCCCTGCTGGCCCTGAGCATGGAGGTCCTGCATTTCAGCCAGGGTGACAACGGGGGTTCCGGCGCGCGCTTCAATGGTGTCCTCAAGGTCTGGAGCCCATTGCACTTCCTCGCCCTGGGGTTCGGGGTGTATGCCCTCGCCGGTCTGCGGGGACGGGCACGCGGGCTTTGGTTGCTGGCGGTGCCGTTGCTGCTGTCGGCAGCGCTGCACGGTCGTGACGTGGTGTGGGCGCAGTGGAACAAGGGGCAGACCGCCTTCGATTGGTCGGGCGCCGACCGTCTCACCCTGCGGGCCGACCGCGGCTTTCTGATGCGGGCGCTGCAACACCGTCCGCACGGGCGCACGCTGGAACGCCTCGGGGCCAGTGCCTACACGCTGGCGCCGTTGACCTCGATGCTGGCCGGCCAGGCCACGGTGTCTGGCTGGGTGCATCATGCCGCCCAGGCCAGTGGCGATGCGGCAGCCGAGCAGCGGCGGTTCGAGGCGATCCGCGGTTGGTACGACCATGCCGGCGCCGACGCGTTGGACCTGCCCCAGGCCTGGGCGATCGACAGCATTCTGGTCGACTGGGATGCCGGCTGGTCGCCGGCCCGACTGGCCGAGGTGGCGGCTGCCCTGCAGTCCGTCTTCAGTTTTCAGCCGGGCCCCGCCGGCCATGACGAACGCGTCTCCGGCCTGTTCGTACGACGACCTGCAGAGGATGAACGCCGGTGAAATTCGAGGTACTCAAGACGGAAGGCTTTGCCCGCCGCGGCCGCCTGCAACTGCAGCATGGGGTGGTGGAAACGCCGGTGTTCATGCCGGTGGGCACCTATGGCACGGTGAAAAGTCTGACCCCGGAAGACCTGCGCGCCGTTGGCAGTCAGATCATCCTCGGCAACACCTTCCATCTGATGCTGCGGCCCGGCAAGGCCGCGTTTGAACGGGTGGGGGGGCTGCACCGGTTCATGCACTGGGACGGCCCCATCCTCACCGATTCCGGTGGCTTCCAGGTGTGGAGCCTCTCGACCCTGCGCAAGATCACCGAGGACGGCGTCACCTTCGCCTCCCCGGTCAACGGTGACCGCATCTTCCTGTCGCCGGAGGGGGCCGTCGAGATGCAGCACGCGCTCAACAGCGACATCGTCATGCAGTTCGACGAGTGCACGCCGTATCCCGCCAGCGAACGGCAGGCCGAGGCCAGCATGGCGCTGTCGGCGCGGTGGGCGCTGCGCTGCAAAACGGCCCACGGCGACAACCCCAATGCGCTCTACGGCATCGTCCAGGGCGGCATGTATCCGGCCTTGCGCGAGCAGTCGTTGGAACAGTTGCGGGGGATCGGCTTCGATGGCTACGCCATCGGCGGGTTGTCGGTCGGCGAGCCTGAAGATGAACGCATCAAGGTGCTCGACGGCCTGGCGCCACTGATGCCCGCAGCCCACCCGCGGTATTTGATGGGGGTGGGCACGCCGCGTGATCTGGTGCAGGCGGTGGCCCGCGGCATCGACCAGTTCGACTGTGTCATGCCGACGCGCAACGCCCGCAACGCGCACCTGTTCACCAGCGAGGGCGTGATCCGGCTGCGCAACGCCAAGTATCGTGATGATGACGGCCCGCTGGACCGGGCCTGCGACTGCGAAACCTGTCGCAACTACTCACGCGCCTATCTGCATCATCTCGACAAGTGCGACGAAATGCTGGGGCCGCGGCTCAACACGATCCATAACCTGCGCTACTACCACCGCTTGATGCAGCGGATTCGGGAGGCGCTGGAAGCCGGCAACTTCACCGCGTTTGCCGAGACCTTTCTGGCGTCGCCGGAAGGCGCGCCGCGCGCCGTGAATCGGGAATCGGGAATGGGGAATCGTTAGAAGCAACCGAAACAGCGTTGGGTGCTTTTGGCGCCGACACGTCGAGTGACGCTGTTGCTGTTGCCGTTACGATTCCCGATTCCCGATTCCCGATTCCCGATTCCCGATTCCCGGCGCCGCGCGCAGCGCGCGCCTTGCCCCTCACCGGTCGATGTGCTTAGGTCCGGGCCTCGTTTTTCCACGGAGGGGTGCCCATGGGCGCGCTGCACACGGCGGACTACGCCGTTCTTGTCGGCTATCTCGTGGTGGTCACGGTCATCGGCTGGCGGGTCACCCGACGCAGCCCGGATGCCGATGACCTGTTTCTCGCCGGACGGTCGCTGGGCTGGGGCGTGGTGGGGCTGTCGCTGTTCGCCTCCAACATTTCCTCCACCACCCTGATCGGTCTGCCGGGCGCTGCCTGGCAGAGCGGCATTGCGGTCGCCAATTACGAGTGGATGGCGGCGCTGGTGCTGATCTTCAGCGCCTTCTTCATCCTGCCGAAACTGCTGCGGGCGAGGGTTACCACCCTTCCCGAATGGTTGGAGCAGCGTTTCGATCCGCGTCTGCGCAAATATCTGTCTGCGGTCAGCATTTTCCTGTCGATCGTACTCGACACCGCCGGCAGTCTGTACGCCGGTGCGCTGGTGCTGATGCTGTTCATCCCCGGCCTCACCCTCGGCTGGACCTGTGCGGCGATGGCGATCTTTGCCGGGCTCTATACCGCCGCCGGTGGCCTGCGCGCGGTGGTCTACACCGACGTGCTGCAGACCGTGGTGCTGCTGGTGGGCTCGGCGATCCTCTGTGTGCTGGTGTTGGGCGAGTTCGACTACTCGTGGGCGCGGATCACCGATGCGCTCGATCCGGAGCACCTGTCGCTGATCCGTCCGATCGATGATCCGTCGCTGCCGTGGTTGGGCACGCTCATCGGCCTGCCGGTGCTCGGCTTCTACTACTGGACCATGAACCAGTACGTGGCACAGCGTCTGCTCGGGGCCCGCGATGTCGAAACCGCCACCCGGGGAGCGCTGCTGGCTGCGGCGCTGAAACTGCTGCCGCTATTCCTGATGGTACTGCCCGGGGCGCTGGCAGCGACCTTGTTCACCGACCTCGACCGCGCCGACACGGTGTTTCCGCGCCTGATCGCCGAATACGCGCCGGTGGGCCTGTCCGGTCTCATTCTCGCGGGGCTGATGGCCGCCATCATGTCCAGTGTCGACTCGGCGCTGAACTCGGCCTCCACCCTGATTTCGGTGGACTTCGTGCGTGCCCGCAACCCGGCCATTACACCGGTGGCGCTGGCACGACTGGGGCGGGTGATTACACTGACGCTGATGGCGCTGGCAGCCATCTGGGCGCCGATGATCGACCGGTTTCCCGGCCTCTTCGACTACCTGCAACAGGGTTTCGCCTACGTCACGCCGCCGCTGGTGGCGGTGTTCCTGCTGGGGCGCTTCTGGCCGTCACTGACGGCATCGGCGGCACTGCGGGCGGTGGTCACCGGGCACGGCATCAGCCTGGCGTGGTTCATCGCCACCCAGATCGGCTGGCTGGACATCCATTTCACCATCGTCGCGGGGCTGTTGACCGGCCTGTCGGCCCTCGCCGCCGTGGTCTGGCAGGCGCTGTTGCCGGCCGCGGCAGGTACCGCCGCCGTCAGCGACGTCGACGCCACCCCACCGCAGTCGGCCGCCCTGCGCGCCACCGCCTGGGGGCTGGTGGCGCTGACCGCGGCAATGGTGATCGCCTTCTGGTAGTGGCAGAGCCCAACCCTTGTCACCGCGACCTCCATTTCTCTGTCATCGCGACCTCCATTTTTCTGTCATCGCGAGGGGCGCAGCCCCGTGGCGATCTCGTCATCGCGGGCACTGCCAACCGGATGAGGTTGCCGCGCCCGCTTCGCGGGCTCGCAATGACAGATGAAGGCGGTACAGGTTGGCACTGACGACCGGCCACGCCGTCGGCATTGCCGTTGCCGCTACTCGGCACTCAGAACTCAGAACTCAGAACTCAGAACTCATCACTCCGCTTTACAAGTCACTCAAGAAGTCCTGCTTGAAGCGCTTGATCAGCCGCCGCATCTTCTTGTTGGGGCGGCCTGCCGGTTCCGGCCGCGGCTCGGCCTGGCGGGCCAGCCGCTCGCGTTCACGTCGGGCCAGGCTGGCCTCGGTCTCGGCATACAGCGCCTGGGCTTCCGGCGCCCCGCGGCGGACATCCGACAGCGCCACCACTGCCACTTCCTTCTCGTCCCAGCCCTGGCGCACCTGGATCAGCATGCCGGGCCTGACCTCGCGGGCCACCTTGCTGCGGTCGCCATCGACGCGGACATGGCCGCTCTCGATGGCGGCCTTGGCGAGACTGCGGGTACGGTAGAAGCGCGCGGCCCAGAGCCACTTGTCGAGGCGGACGGCAAGGTCGGAGGACGCCATATACGACCAAAGTAGTAGAGCGGAAACCCGCATCAGCACGGGATTCCGACGGCATGATGCGGGCAGCGGACGAACGGTTATTGTGCCATCCCCCAGCGACGGGTTTTTGGTTCACAATGGCCCCACAACGAGTAAGGGCTGTCATGAGCAGCCCAAGGGTCGGGAAACCCGATTGGAGAGACACAGATGGAGGAGAACCCTTCTGTCCTTTCAGTCACACGGCGCGTTTCGCAAGCGGCCGGTGAGGGAGAGCTGTGTCCGCCTCCAGCGGGCGGTTTTACCGCTTCATCCGTCGAGACCGATCGGTACGGCGGCCATGATCACAGCAGAGGAGACTGCACGATGCGAAAGCTCATCAAGGGCGTACTTCATACGGGGGTCGGCAGCGCGATGCTCGCCATTCCCTGGTATGCCAGTGCCTACAATTTCCAGATCGGCGAGCTGGACGTTCAGCTCGACACCACGGTCTCGGCCGGCGCCATCTGGCGCATGCAGGACCCCAGCGCCGAGCTGATCGGTATCACCAATGGCGGGACCTCCCGCTCGGTGAACGACGATGACGGCAATCTCCGCTACGAGAAGGGTGACGTGGTCAGCGCCGTGGCCAAGGCCACCCAGGACCTCGAACTCAAGTGGCGCGATTTCGGGGTCTTCGCCCGCTACAGCTACTTCTACGACTTCGAGATTTCCAACGACGATCGCACCGGTCCGCAGGCGCTCGGCCCACAGGCCAATGACCGTCTGAAGTCCGACTCGCAGCTGCTCGACCTCTTCGCCTATGGTCGCTTCGACCTCGGCGGCCGCGCCCTCAATGTGCGAATCGGCAAGCAGGTGGTGAGCTGGGGCGAGAGCACCTTCATCCAGAACGGCCTCAACGTCATCAACCCGATTGACGTGTCCCGTCTGCGGGCACCTGGCGCCGAGCTGAAAGAAGCACTGCTGCCGATCACCGCCCTGACGCTGTCGACCAGCATCACCGACAACCTGTCGGTGGAAGCCCTGTGGATGCTCAATTTCGACGAGATCGAGATTGACCCACGGCGCTCCTACTTCTCGACCTCGGACGTGGCATCGGATGACTCGACCAAGGCCTTCACCGGCTTCGGCCGTCGCTTTGACGACAACCAGCCGCCGACCGGTATCGGAACCTCCGGTGAAGCCCAGCTCTGGGTCGACCGTGATCCGGACCGGGAGGTGGAAGACGAGAAGCAGCAGTACGGTATTGCCCTGCGCTACTTCGCCGAGAACCTCAACTACACCGAGTTCGGGTTGTACTACCTGCGCTACCACAGCCGCGTGCCCTTGGTGTCGGGTATCCGGGGCGGTGCCGCCGGCATCCCCGGCAGCACCAGCGGTGCCAGTGCCTATGCGCCGCCACCGGCCCCGGCCGGCTTTACGCTCAACGGCGATACCCGCTATTTCGTCGAGTATCCCGAGGGCATCAACACCTACGGCCTGAGCTTCAACACCAGTGTTCCGTTCGGTGTGGCGCTGCAGGGAGAGTACACCTACCGTCCCAATCTGCCAGTGCAGATTGCTGCGACGGAAGTCCTGCTGGCAGTGCTCGGCAACCCGAACTACGGCGGCTATGGCGTGCTGCCGGTGGGCGCCGGCTACACCCGGGGCTGGGATGCGGTGAATGCGCATCAGGTCCAGTTCACCGGCACCAAGGCCTTCGGCCCGATGTTCGGTGCACAGCAGTTCGTGTTGCTGGGTGAGGCGGGCTACAACCACCTCGATCTGGAAGACGGCAAGGCCTATGCCGGACCCGGCACGCCGCTGCCCTCGTGTCAGAACATTGCACCGGTTCTGGCGGCCGCCTCGGGCGGTGCGTGTCATGACGAGGGCTATGCCACGCGGGGCTCCTGGGGCTATCGCGCGGTGACCCGTCTGGACTACGAGAACCTGCTCGGTCCGGTCGGCGTGTCGCCGCGGTTGGCCTGGGTGCATGACGTCAACGGCGTCGGCCCCAACTTCACCGAAGGCAACAAGGCCATCGGCGTCGGCATCGGCTTCAACTACCTGCAGCGCTGGCAGGCGGACATCGCCTACACCGTGTTCACCGGCGGTCGTACCTTCTCGGGCACCGACGCGGTGCCACCGGGAACCGTACTGGCACCGGGCGTGCAGGCTCCGGGTGCTGCCAGCCAGGACCCCAGCTATGCCATCAGCGCCAACCCGAACAAGGATCGCGACTTCCTCGCGGTCAACATTTCCTACGCGTTCTGATCTGTACCGAACGGAGGCTATCTCATGAATTTCAAACATCTCACCGCAGGGCTTTTTGCAGCCGCGGTGTCGTCTGTGGCCATGGCCGCTGTTTCGCCCGAACAGGCGCAGCAGTTGGGCACCACGCTGACACCGATGGGGGCCGAGAAGGCCGCCAACGCGGCTGGCACCATCCCCGCATGGACAGGCGGCAATACCACGGTGCCGGCGGGCTTCTCCGAAGGCGGTCATTACCCTGACCCCTATGCCGGCGACAAGCCGTTGTTCACCATCGACAGCACCAACATGGAGAAGTACAAGGCCAACCTGTCGCCGGGCCAGGTGGCGTTGCTGAAGCGCTACCCGGACTGGAAGATGAAGGTCTATCCCACCCACCGTAGTGCGGCGTACCCACAGGGCGTCTACGACGAAACCAAGGCGAACGCCACGGCCGTCAATTTGGTGGATGGCGGCAACGGCTTCACCGGCACCACCGGCGGCGTGCCGTTCCCGATCCCGCAGTCGGGGTTGGAGACGATCTGGAACCACCTGACCATCTACAAGGGGGACACCTACGCCACCTCGTGGGCCCAGGCACCGGTGACCGCCAACGGCTCGTACAACCTGGTCAAGTTCGACTACGAGTACGACTTCGTCTACGGCAACCAGAGCAAAACGCCGGAAGAGCGCACGCCGAACCTGCTGTTCTACTTCCTGCAGATCGTCAAGGAACCGGCGCGTCTGGCGGGCTCCATCCTGCTGGTGCATGACTTCGCCGACCAGGTGCGGGAACCGCGCAAGGCGTGGACCTACAACCCGGGTCAGCGCCGCGTGCGCCTGGCGCCGAGTGTGGCCTACGACAACCCGGGTACCGCCGCCGACGGTCTGCGGACCAACGATGACTTCTTCATGTACAACGGGTCCACCGATCGGTACGACTGGAAGCTCGTCGGCAAGCAGGAGCTGTACATCCCCTACAACGCCTACAAGATCAACGGCCCTTCGCTGGAAATCAGCGACGTGCTGCAGGCAGGGCATGTCAACGGCGACCATGCGCGCTACGAGCTGCATCGCGTGTGGGTGGTCGAGGCCAACCTCAAGGAAGGCACCTCGCATCTCTACAAGCGCCGGACCTTCTACCTCGATGAGGACAGCTGGATCATCCACGTCCAGGACAAGTACGACAATCGTGACCAGTTGTGGCGCGTCGACGAGCTGCATTCCTACGGCTACTACAACGTCCCGTTTGTCGCGCCCGGTCTGGAAGTGAAGCACGACCTGCAGTCGGGTCGTTACATCGCCCTGTCCATCCGCAACGATGAGCAGACGGTGTATCAGCCGATCAAGCGCAACCCGTCGGACTTCACTCCCAACGCCCTGCGCGACAAGGGCACGCGGTAAGCATTGCGAGGGTGGGCCGGCACTGCGCCGACCCACCCTCGGCATCGCACCATTGAAGGCGCCCTGCGGGGCGCCTTTTTTGTGCCCGCTGTACAGGCCTGCCATGCTCGCTGCCTGCAGGCCCATATTCCCAGGCCCCACAGTTCGAGGAGGAATCCATGCTGTACTTCCAGATCTACGCGTTTGTGGTGGTCCTGACGTTGACCTTGCTGGCGATGAACGTCTCCCGCATTCGCATCAAGGAACGCATTGCCAACGGTCACGAGCATCGCGACCTGAAGATTGCCAACCGGGCGCACATGAACACGCTGGAACACGCGTTGCCGTTCGGGCTGCTGCTGCTGGCCCTGGTGCAGGCGGGCGTGCAGGGGACGGTGCTGGCGGTGTTGGTGTTCGGCTTTCTCGCCGTCAAGCTGGGGCACGCCTACAGCATGCTGGCCTCGCAGCTCCGGCTGCGTCAGATTTCGGCGGGCTTGACGTATCTGTTCGAGCTGGCGGGGTGTGGGGTGTTGGCGGCGGCGTTGCTGAACTGACCACCTCACCGGGCGCGCGTGTTCTGTTGCTGCGCCTACCCCAGCGCGTGCGCCTCGATCCCACTACTCATCGAATGCCCGTCAATATCCAGATATAGCGTACGTTCGGTCACCGAGATGGCGAGGGCGGAGCGTCGGGTGAGGCGTGGCGCGGCATCGTTGAGGAAGCCGCGGGCGAAGGCGTAGACCGGCAGCTCGGCGGCGCGATGGATCTTGTGGCCGGCGTAGTGGGCGAGCAGTGGTGCAGGGTCCCGGTGGGTGTAGAGGGCGCAACGGTCGGCCTGTTTGCTGCCGCGGTGCAGACGCTCGGGGTCGGGGGCGCCCACCTCGATCCAGGCGGTGATACGGCCGGTGAGGTCACGCACCCAGACGGCGGGCTGGTCGACGGCGGCCACCCCTTCCGTCAGTGCGATGCCGTCTTCGTACTCCAGGGCATAGGCCAGAATCCGCACCAGCATGAACTCGGGGGTTTCCGAGGGTTGCCGGGCGACCCGCAGTTCAACATCGGCGAAGACATTGCGGTCCATGTCGGCGATCTGCAGGGTGAAGGTATGCAGCGTGGCCGTGAGTGCCATCGGCGCGGTATCCGTGATGAGCTGGCTTGTGACCCGCAGCCGGACGTCGGTGCGACGGGTGGCGAGCCGGGCGGGCGCGGTCAGGCGCCGCGATTGAGGGCGTCGATCTGTCCGTTGAGGGTCAGCAGGTCATACAGCCAGCCGATCAGGAACAGGCCGCCGGTGAACAGGTAGAGCAGACCGGTGATCCATTTGCCCTGGTAGAAGCGGTGGACGCCGAAGATGCCGAGAAAGCCCAACAACAGCCAGGCGACGGAGTAGTCGGTGGCACCGGCGGTGTAGCGGGTGTCGGCCTCGCGGTCCATCGACGGGATCAGGAACAGGTCGACGATCCAGCCGATGAAGAACACGCCGAGGGTGAAGAACCAGATGGTGCCGGTGACCTGCCGCCCGTAGTAGAACCGGTGGGCGCCCATGAAGCCGATGATCCACAGCAGATAGCCGATGACCTTGCTGTGCGTGTTGTTGGCGGTGCTCATGCGCTCATCCTACCGGCAGCAGGCGGCCACTTGCCAGCAGCGCGCTGAAATCGTCGGCGGGCAGCCCGGGGCTGAACAGGAAGCCCTGGATCTGGTCGCAGTTCAGTTGCCTCAGCAGCGTCAGTTGCTCAGGGGTTTCGACCCCCTCGGCGATCACCTTCAGGCCCAGCCCATGGGCAAGGCCGATGATCGCCGCCACCATGTCGGCGGCCTTGCCGCTGCGGTCCAGGTCGACGATGAAGGAGCGATCAATTTTCAGTGCGTTCACCGGTAGTCGAGTCAGCTTGGCGAGGGACGAATAGCCGGTGCCGAAGTCGTCGATGGCAATGCTCATGCCCATGGCTTGCAGCGCGCGCAGTTTGCTGGCCGCGCCCTCAGGGTCGGACATGACCACCGACTCGGTGACCTCGATATCCAGCCCATGCAGCTCGGGGGGCAGGTAGGCAATGGCATTGCGGACGTCGTCGACAAAGCGGGCCTGTCGAAGTTGCACCGCTGACACGTTCACGGCCACCCGTGGCGATGCCAGCCCCTCGACCCGCCAGCGGTTGTGGTCCCGTAGGGCCTGGGTCATGGCCCAGGCGCCCACCGGGACGATCTGGCCGCTGTCCTCCAGCACGGTGACGAAGGCAGACGGCGGCACCATGCCAAGGCTGGGATGCTGCCACCGCAGCAGCGCCTCGGCGCCGCACACGGCGCCGGTCCCGCAGTCCATCTTGGGCTGGTAGTGCAGCCGTAGCTCGCCACGGTTGAGTGCTTCGGGCAGCAGCTGGATGATCTGGTTCTGGACGCCACTGGCCTGGGCCAGCGCCGGGGTGTGCAACACCGCCCGTTCCTGGCGCTGGCGGGCCGCCTGCAGGGCGGTTTCGGCGCAGTGAATGAGCGCGTCTGCGGTGTCTCCATCCGCCGGGTAGCGGGCGATGCCGAGGCGGAAGTCGATGTGGATGTCCTGATGCCCGATACGCAGCGGGTTGTCGAGAGCGATATCGAAGCTGTTGGTGAAGAGAGTCAGGGCTTCTTCATCGGGCGCCTTGTCCACGGTCAGCAGGAAGCGGTCGGCGGCATCGCGCGAGATCCTCGACGCGTCGTTGTCGACGAGGGCAGTGAGCCGTCGTGCGACCTCGCGAAGCAGTTGGTCGCCACCGGTACGGCCCAGCGCCGCATTGACCCGGTTGAAGAGCCGCAGGTCCATCACCACCAACGCGGCTGGCGGTGGCCGGCCGGGGTCGCGGGCGAGCCGTTCGTCGAGATGTCGCCGGAAGTGGTTGCGGTTGGGCAGACCGGTGAGCGAATCGTGCTCCGACAGGAAGCTCAGCCGGGCATCGCGGCTGAGTGCGGCCAGCGCGTGCGACAGGTTGCCGACCATGTCCACCAGCAGCTTGAGCTCGTCATCGCCAATGCTGTCGCGCGTGGCGGCGAACAAGCCCATGCAGCCCTGCACCTGGCCCGCCACCACCAGGGGCAGCGCGGCGTAGGCATGCAGGTCATGCTCGGCGAACCAGTCCTGCCAGGCAGACAGCCCGGCTTCGTTCCTCACGTCATTGCAGACGACCGGCTGGCCGCTGCGCAGGGCGCGGGCGGTGGGGCCGTCATGGTTGGGTCCGTCCGCCGCCATCGAGAAGCGCAAGGTGGGCAGGGTCGCCTGCACCCGCCCGGCCACGGCATCGGGGCGCACACTGCCATCGCGTAGCAGGCCGATCCAGGCGAGCGCAAAGCCGCCGGTATCGGTGGCGATGCGGCAGCTGCCCTGCAGCAGAGCGTCGCGGGTTCGGCTCTGCATGATCAGCGTGGTGGTGGCCGACAGCACCGCATACATCCGCTGCAGGCGTTCGCGCGCGCGCATCTCTCGGCGCAGAAGGTGATTGCTCTTGCGCAGCATGTGAAGGGTGCGGCCGGTGCGTTGCGCGATGCGCGACTCCAGCGACGAGATCAACAGGACCACCGCCAGCAGGCATAGCATGAGGATGCCGATGCCATAGCCGAGCAGTTGGTTGTCGATCTCATGTTCGCCCGGCACGGCGCAATAGGCACCCGGCGCGAAGTCGGCTGCCGCCATGCCGGTGTAGTGCATGCCGCTGATGGCAAAACCCATCACCACGGCACCCAGTAGCCGGTTGGTCAGCTGCTGCTCGGACGCCATGTTGCGCAAGGCGAAGGCGAGCCAGAGCGCGGCATAGGCGGCGCCAATAGCGATCAGCAGCGACAGTGCGACCCGCATCGGGTCGTACTGAATCGGTGGTGACATGCGCATCGCGGCCATGCCGATGTAATGCATGGCACAGATGCCCACACCCATCATCAGGCCGCCGCCGCGCAGCATCCAGGGCCCGGCTCGGGCGCTGCCCGCCACCATCAGCGCGGTGCCGGAGGCGGCAATTGCCACCAGCAGGGAGAGCAGCGTCAGGCCGAGGTCGTAGGCCATGCGGATCGGCAGCACGAAGGCGAGCATGCCGATGAAGTGCATGGCCCAGATGCCGGCACCCATCACCGCTGCACCCCCCAGACCCCATAGCCGGGCGGCGAGGCCGGTAGCGGCGCCGACCCGGCGCGCCAGGTCGAGCGCAGCATAGGACGCCACCACCCCCACCAGGATGGAGAGCACGACTAACGCACTGTCGTAGGTTCCCGAAATAGCGGCCTCCCTGCATCCATGCTGTGACCATGTTGCTCACCCGTTGTATAGGTGTGAGACAGTGTTGTCTAGGAAAAAATTGTCAAATTTCACGGTTCGGCGTGGTCACGGGCCAATGCCTGTGGCAGGGTAGGGCTTCGGCCGCATTCGAGAGGATCTCAGATGACCCAGCCGCTGGTGGTCTTCGTGCATGGCTGGAGCGTGCAGCACACCCGAACCTATGGCGGCCTGCCGGCCCGGCTGCAGCAGGCAGCCGAGGCCGACGGGCTGCCGATCGACGTTGCCCACCTGTACCTGGGTGAATACATCAGTTTTCGCGATGAAGTGCGGGTCGAGGACATCGCCCATGCCTTCGATGCTGCGCTGCGGGCGGTGCTGAAAGCGTCCGGCCGCCAACGCGCTGTCTGCATCACCCATTCCACCGGCGGCCCGGTGGTTCGCGAATGGCTGGCGCGCCGTCAGACGGAAACCGACACTGCCCGCTGTCCGATCAGTCATCTGGTGATGCTGGCACCTGCAAACTTCGGCTCGGCACTGGCGCAGCTCGGCAAGGCGCGGGTGGGGCGCCTGAAGGCCGCCTTCGCCGGGGTCGAGCCGGGCCAGCGCGTGCTCGACTGGCTGGAGCTCGGCAGCGCCGAAGCATGGCGGCGCAATCACGACCACATCCACCAGCTCGATGCCCGGGCGCAGGCGCCCTGGTCCTTCGTGCTCTGTGGCGATGCCATCGACCGCAAGCTCTACGATCACGTCAATCCCTACACCGGGGAAACCGGCTCCGATGGCGTGGTGCGGTTGGCCGCTGCCAATCTCAACGCCAGCCACCTGGTGATCCGTCAGCCGCCGGTGCCATCCGGCATCTCGATGGCGGCTGCGCGTCAGCGGCTGCAAACGCTGTCGATGGTCTCGACCACTCGCGCCGCACCGACCGCGTTCAAGATCCTGCCGGGCCTGGCGCACAGCGGAACGCGCATCGGCATCATGGGCAGCGTTGCCGCTCGCGGCGACCACCCCACCGTAGATGCCGTCATGCGCTGTCTACGGGTCCGTGATGCGCGCAGCTACGCCGCGCTCACGCGGGCGTTTGATGCCGAGAACGCCCGGCATCAGGCCGAAGCCAATCGCCTTGAAGTGGAGCGGGTACCCGTGTTGCCGGACCGCCACCATATCCACGACCCGTGTGCCCAGTTGATGTTGCGCATCCGCGACGACCACGGTGCGGTGGTTGATGACATCGACGTGTTGCTCACCCGGCCCGGGACCCGGGGTGCTGATCGCATGCCGCGCGGCTTTCTGGTCGACCGCCAGGCCAATCGGTGCGGCAGTGGCGTGCTCACGTTCTACCTCAACCATGCGGTACTGGCAGGCGCGGGGCCGGTGGTTGATACCGGTGGTACATTGATTCGGCCGGCGCTGGCCCCCTTCGGGCCCTATGGTCTGACCCTGAGCCCGCGACATCCCGACGATGCCGTAACCTACTGCCCTGCGACGCTGCCGCCGTACAGCGGCAATGTGTTGCCATACCTGCGCCCGAACGAAACGACCCTGGTCGACATCGTCTTGACGCGGGTAGTGCGCGAAGGGGTGTTCCGACTGCGGCGGTCCCTCAAGCCTCGCGCCTTCAAGGCTGATCGGCCGGGCGGCGTGGCCTGACGGCCGCCAGATCTCGGCCGTTCGACGGCCGTCAGGAAATTGTGAGATAAATTAGTGACAAGCGACAAAATCCTGACAAACATGTGCGGGAAACCTCCGCTCATGCGTCTTAAGTAGAGCAACCGTTGATACGCACGACAGCGGAGCGCCAGGTGTCCCCCCAGCAGATCCCTGAACACTAGATCGAGACCACGGATGGAATTCGGCACGCAGCCCGACACCCGGCGGCGCTTGATGGGGATCAGCTTTGTCGTCGTGCTGCATCTCGCCGTGCTGTATCTGCTGGTGATCGGTTTGGCACACCGCACCATCGAGGTCATGCCGGCGCCGATACAGACCAAGATCGTCGAGGAGATCCAGACCCACGAGATGGAGCCACCGCCACCGCCGCCACCGCCCACCATCGACATCCCGCCAGCCGCGTTCATTCCACCACCCGAGGTTGTGGTGCAGGCGCCGCCGCCACCGAGTACTGCCATCAAGGCGGTGACGCCGAAGGAACGCGTGGTGGTACAGCGGGTTCCGAAACGGACAACACCGGTGATCAACGCGCGGCGTAACTGCCCGGAACCGGAGTACCCGGCGTTGTCCCTGCGGTTGAGCGAACGCGGCACAGTGATGCTGGCGTTCCTGATCGGTGTAGACGGTCGGGTGAAAGAGTCAAAAATTCAGGAGTCCAGCGGGTTTCCGCGGCTGGACGAAGCGGCGAGACGGGCCCTGAGTCGGTGCCGGTTCATTCCCGGGACGGTGGATGGACGGGTCGAAGAGAGTTGGGCCAATCTGCTCTACACATGGAAGATTCCCCGCTGATAAGGAGCAGGCGGGAACGCTGGCGCGGCAGGCGTAGAGGTGCTGATAACGTGGTAGCAATAGAACGACATTAGAACGATATGAAGCAGTGCGAGGAGATCCTGATGAGGCAGATGGACGGTGGCGCGGCATGGCCCGGGCTGCAGGTGTTGGCATTGATCACCGGTTTGGCGGTGGTGCCATGGGCCGCGGCCCAGGTACCGGCGGATGCCCAGCCCATTGTGTTGCCGACGCCGTCTGCAGCGGCCATCGACATGACCCCGACCGCCACGCCGATACTGCTCGACAACGATTCGATACCCGCTGCCGCCTTCGGTGAGCTGACACCGCGTACCGAGCAAGTGGACAATCCCTACGGCATCAAGGCGGCCTGGACGCAGGGCGATATGGTGTCGAAAAGTACCTTCATCGTGCTGTTGGTCATGTCATTGGCGACCTGGTACATCCTCTTCGTGAAGCTCATCGAGCAGGAGAAGCTGTTCCGTCAGAGCCGCAAAGCCACCGAAGTTTTCTGGTCCAGCGCCAGTCTCGAAGAAGGCCTCACCCAGCTCAAGCCCGGTTCGCCTTTCTGGTACCTCGCCGACCGCGGCATGAGTGCCAGTCAGCATCACGGCGGCACCATGGTGGAACGCATCGATCTCCATGAGTGGGTCAGCATGACCGTGACCCGCGCCACCGACGAGATCGGCCTGCGCATGCAAAGCGGCCTGGCGGTACTGGCGACGGTGGGGTCGACCGCGCCCTTCGTCGGCCTGTTCGGCACCGTGTGGGGGATCTATCACGCGCTGACGGCCATCGGCATTTCCGGCCAGGCCTCCATCGACAAGGTGGCCGGGCCGGTGGGCGAGGCGTTGATCATGACCGCACTCGGACTGTTCGTCGCGGTGCCGGCGGTGATGGGCTACAACTGGCTGGTCCGGCGCAACAAGATGGCGATGGAAAAGGTTCGCGCCTTTGCCACCGACCTGCACGCCGTGTTGCTGTCGGGTGGCCGGGTGGGTGACCTCAAGCGGCCGGACGCCGTGGCCACCGGGGGGCGGGCGTCATGAGTCTGAGCCTGGGGTCCTGTGCCGACGACGATGAAGTGATCTCGGTGATCAACACCACGCCGCTGGTCGATGTGATGCTGGTGCTGCTGATCATCTTTCTCATCACCATCCCGGTGGTCACCGACACCGTGCCGGTGGCGTTGCCCGAAGAGCGCAACGTACCGACCGAGACCACGCCGCAGAACATCGTGGTGGCAGTGGACCGTGACGGCGCCGTCTACTGGAACGACCGCAAGGTCGCCAACGCCGCCGCACTGCTCACACTGTTGAAGCGGGCGGCGGTGCAGGTGCCGCAACCGGAGATCCACATCCGCGGTGACATGAACGTGCGCTACTACGCCGTCGGCAACGTGGTGGTGGCCTGCCAGCGGGCCGGCATTCGCAAGGTCGGCTTTCTCACCGAACCGCCACAGAGGACCTGAGATGGGCATGAGCATGCGGGCGGGTCCCGCCCACTCCGACGACGACGTGCTGGTCGACATCAACACCACCCCGTTGATCGACGTGATGCTGGTGTTGCTGATCATGCTGATCGTCACCATCCCGATCCAGACCCATGCGGTGAAACTGGACATGCCCGTGGTCGACGCGCCGCCGCCCAAGGACCTGCCGCCCATCGTCAACATCGAAGTCGACTTCGATGGCACCGTGCTGTGGAACGGCGTCGCGCTGGACTCGCGCGAAGCGCTTGAGCGGCGCCTGTGGAATGAAGCCCAGAACCCGCTGCAGGCAGAGCTGCACATCCGCCCCAACCGGCTGGTGGAGTACAAGCATGTCGCCGGGGTTCTGGCCGCAGCCCAACGTCTGGGCATCACCTCGATCGGCGTGGTCGGCAGCGAGGACTACCTGTAGGAGACCGGACATGATGTCGACTCACACCCCCACACGCCTCGTTGCGCTGCTTGCCCTGGTGGTTGCCGCATGCTTCGCGACCCCGCCGCCGGCGCAGGCCAACACCATCGGCGGCAACCGCCCGCCCCCTTATGTACCGGCCGTGCGTCCGGCGTTGGGCGAGATCTTGAAGGACGCGCGGAATGCCATCAACGACCGTCGTTTCAGCGAGGCCCTGGCGTTGATCGATCAGGCCGAACAGGTGCAGGGCGATCCGCTGACCCCCTACGAGCTCTACATCATCAATCATCTGCGCGGCAGTGCTGCAGCCAGTGCCGGCAACGTGCCGTTGGCCTACAAGGCCTTCAACATCGTGCTGGACTCCAGCTTCATGCCAACCGAGCAGCAGCTGCCGATTCTGGCCGCGATGGTCCGCATGGCCTTCAGTGCACGTGACTACGACACGGCAGTCCGCGCGGTGGCCCGCTACCGCGAGGCCGGTGGCACCGACCCTGAGGCATTGGAAATCGAGCCGCAGGCACTCTATCTGGCCAAGCGGTATGACGAGGCCGCCACGATCATGGGGCGGCAGGTCCAGCGCAAGATCGATGCCGGCACTCAGCCAAGTGAACAGGAGTTGCAGGTGCTCGCCAGCAGCGCCATTAAAAACGGAGATCTGGATGGCTATCTCGCTGCACTGCGCTTGATGGTGACCTACTTCCCGGCCGACACCACCTGGCTGGACCTGATCATTCGAACCGAACAGCGCAGCGACTTCTCCGACCGCTACACCCTGGATGTCTATCGTCTGCGGGAACAGACCGGCACCCTGTTGGAACCCAGCGATTACATGGAAGCCGTGCAATTGGCGCTACAGGCCGGGTACCCCGGCGATGCCCAGCGGATGCTGCAGAGTGGCTACGTGCGTGGCGTGCTCGGCCGCGACGATGATGTCGGCAAGGAGCGGCAGGAGCGACTGCGAGAGCTGGTGGATCGCAAGGTCGCGGAAGATCGCGCCACGCTGGCGGAAGGGGAGGCACTGGCGGCGCAGGCCGACAGCGGAGATGCCCTCGTCAACACCGGCTACAACCTGGTCGGGTATGGCGAGTATCAGCGGGGGATCGCCCTGATGAACCGGGGCATTGAAAAGGGCGGGCTGGTGCAGCCCAACGAGGCGCGACTGCGACTGGGGCATGCCTACTACATGGCAGGCATGAAGCAGGAAGCGCTGAAAATCTTCTCCAGTATCAAGGGCGATGACGGCAGCGGTGCGCTGGCAGGCCTCTGGAGCATTTTGGCCCGTGAGGGCTGATCCTTTGACGCATCGCCACGGAGGCGACCATGAACCATAAAACGACTATCGCGCTACTGGGTGGGGTACTTGCAGCCCTGATCTCCGGCACGGCTGTGGCCGCGCCATCCATCGTCGGCTACTGGCTGAAGGAGACCGAGGATCCGCACAAGAGTGCAATCATCGAAATCTACCCCGACGGCAAGACCTTCGACGGCCGCGTGCTTCAGCTGAAGTACCCCCGGTTTGTCGAGGGCGAGGTATCGGTCACTGGCGAGGTGGTGCCGCCTGAACTGGTCGGCAAGGTCAAGACCGATGTCCTCAACCCGACCGAGATTCTGCGCAAGCGACCGATCGAGGGACTCAAGCTGATCGAGGGCTTCAAGCCTGCAGGCGAAGGCGAGTGGAAGGGCGCCACCATCTATAACCCGGAGGACGGCAAGACCTACCAGTGCAAGGCTGAGTTGAGTGACGACGGCAACACCCTGGAAGTGCGCGGATTCGTCGGCTTTGCCCTGCTGGGCCGCAGCCAGACCTGGACCCGGCTGGCGTCGCCGCAGGCCGTCGGTTGGGCCCGGCCCGACACCGGTGATGCCGACCCGCAGTCTGCCGATACAGATGCCGAGGCCAGCAGCAGTCTGGCGGCCACCGAACCGCAGGAGGACTGAGGCATGACACGTAATTCGCTACGGCGCGACGTCGCCAGCGACACCGACGCCCGCGTCAAATCGCGCTACACGCCACGGCAAATCATGGCGTTTCTGCGCGACATCGATGAAGGCCGCGAGTGCTCGATTGCCCAGGCCTGTCAGCGCATGAACATCTCGCGGCAAACCTACTACTACTGGCGCGCCCGCTACGGCCATGCCGGTACGTCGGCAGCGCCAACGCGGCTGATGGCCCAGCTCGATCGTGATATCCGCAAGCTCAGCGAGCAGCTGGCTGCACAGCAGGCCCTGCTTGAAGACCTGCGCGGCCAGCTCGGTCGCCAGGCGCGCCCGTCGTCGTCGCAGACGCATCGGGCCGGGGCAGCGAGCAATGGCAACGGCGCGTCGGTGTCGGTACGACAGGGCGTCTAGGCGCAGCGGCGTATCGACCACCGCCCGGGGCACGGGGGCTTGCGGGGCTAGCGGAACACCACCGTGCGGTTGCCATTGATCAGCACCCGACCTTCGAGGTGATATCGCAGGCCCCGCGCCAGCACCGCCTTCTCGATGTCCTTGCCGAAACGCACCAGATCGCTCACCGAATCGCCGTGGCCGATGCGGTTGACGTCCTGCTCGATGATCGGGCCCTGATCCAGGTCTTCGGTGACGTAGTGGCAGGTGGCACCGATGTGTTTCACGCCCCGGTTGTAGGCCTGTTCGTAGGGGCGGGCACCGACAAAGCTGGGCAGGAAGCTGTGGTGGATGTTGAGGATGCGGCCGGGGTAGCGGCGGCACAGCTCGGGCGTGAGGATCTGCATGTAGCGCGCCAGCACCATGGTGTCGCCGCCGCAATCCACGAACAGCCGGTCGATCTCGGCGAAGGCCTGCTCGCGGTTGTCGGCATTGACCGGCACATAGTGGTACGGAATGCCGTGCCACTCCACCAATCCGCGCGAACTCTGGTGGTTGGAGATCACGCGGGGAATCTCGATATCGAGTTCCTTGCTCTTCCAGCGTTCCAGCAGGTCGTACAAACAGTGCTCCTGCCGTGATACCAGCACCACCACCCGCTTCTTGACCGCGCTGTCATCGATGCGCCAGTCCATGTCGAATTCTTCCGCCACCGGCGTGAAACGGCTGCGCAGCTCGTCAAGATCGAAGGGTAGTGACTCCGCCAGCACCTCCATCCGCATGAAGTAGCGCAGGCTGTCCTCGTCGGCATGCTGGCTCGACCGCAGGATCCAGCCGCCGTGGTCACGGAAAAATCCGGTGACCCGGGCGACGATGCCGATGCCGTCGGGGCAGGAAAAGGACAGGGTGAAGTAGCGCTTGCGCTGCACGGATCGATCTCGCGGGGCCGCAGGCGGCCGGAGTGCGAATGATAGGGCCGGATGCCCTGTCGGCGCGACGTGGCGGCGTCTGTACTACAGTTTCGTCCCCATCCGAATCCTGCCGAACCCGTGCTCGAAGCCCATCGAAAACTGCTGGAAACCTACTACGCCGCCTTCAACCGCGAAGACTGGCCCACCTTTCTGTCGCTGCTCACGGACGACGTCGTCCACGATCTCAACCAGAGCCATCGCGAGCAGGGCCGTGACGCCTTCGCGGCCTTCATGCGGCGGATGACCCGCTGCTACCGCGAGCAGATCGTCGACATCACCCTGCTGTTCGGCGAGGACCGCAACCGGGCCGCCGCCGAGTACACCGTCACCGGCACCTACCTGCAAACCGACGAGGGCCTGCCCGAGGCCAGCGGGCAGACCTACACCTTGCCGGGCGGCGCCTTCTTCGAACTGCGCGATGGCCGCATCGCGCGGGTCAGCAACTACTACAACCTGCAGGACTGGCTTCGGCAGATCGCCTGATCATCGCCGCCTACGGCTGCGCGGCGGCCCAGACCCGTTCCCAGGCCTGCAGATAGCCTTCCGCCGAGCGGAACAGGTACCGCAGCGCCTGCTCGCCGCCGGGCTGCATCTGCATGTCGGCGATGTAGTCCGGATAGAGGCCGTAGTGGGCAACCCCGTCGGTGTTGAGGTCGAACACCCGTTCGCCGGTGGTCTGGCGGTCGAAGGTCACCTGGCCGTCCCATGACCGAAACGGATACTGCAGCGGACGCTCGGAGGCATCCGCCCGCGGCGGCGCCTGGTTGTGGATGCCGTTGATGTCGGAACCCAGGCCGGTCGACAGCCCCCGGGTGTGGCCGAAGGTCGCCTGGTACAGCGCCTCCAGATCCTGAATGAACGCCACTGTGTCCGGCGACGGATCGTCCGGCAGGTTGGAAATGATGCCGCCGGTCTGCAGGATGCGGTCGCTGTCCTTGTCGGCGATCGAGATCGTCCCGGTATGGCCGGAAAACACCGGCACGCCGCGCGCCTCGGCCAGGTCGAAGATACGGTTGCGGGCCAGCACGCCGGTGTGATCGGTCTCGATCATCACCCCGCGGTCGATCAGCTTGTGGATGAAGTATTCCCCCAGCGGTGTCAGGCCGCGGGCGTTGCGGCGGCAGCCGGTGACGGGGGGTAACGGAGGGTTGAGCAGCCGTAGCACGGTGTCGAAAATGCCGGCGGACTGGGTCATGGCCTCGCCCGGCGCCAGGCTGTCGGGCCCCTCGCAGGGCACGCCGGCATAGGGGTGTCCGGTGTCCACCGTATTCGCCAGGTTGTAGAGCTGGAACAGGAAGGGGTCATCAGTCAGCCGCGCACCACCGAAGGCGTTGTCCACCAGATGGATGGGAAAGATCGCGCGGATGCCACGGTCCCACCAGCGTGCCAGTTCGCGGTCAATGTCGGCCACGCTGCAGTCAGGCTGGTCGAGAAATTCGCCGCAGTTGAAGATCTTCTCGTTTTCGGTGCCGAGCACCACCGCCATCTGCCCGGCCTCGATGGCCTGACGTGCTTCGAACGGCGAATAGACGATGCGGAAAAAGCCCTTGCCCGGGCCGCCGGCCTGCGCATCGATGTAGTCCTGCAGGTCGAGGGTGAGTTGGCGCTGCAGCTCGATGTTCTCCATCTCGTTGCAGTCCGTGCCCTTCACCGGCCAGATCAGACACAGGCCCTCGTTGGAGACCAGGTGGTTCACCATCAGTCGCAGGCCACCCATCCACGCGCGCTCCAGCCAGCGATAGTAGGTCTGATGGTGAATCTGGCTGCCCCAGCTGGGCCAGTCGGGATAGTGGGGCCAGCCTTCGGTTTGATGTGGGGGTAGCCCCTGCTCGGGGTCGACCGCGGTATCCAGCGCGCCGAGGACGCCGCCGGGGCCATGGTGAACGGCACAGTCTCCCAGTGCATGGGGAATGCCGAACTTGTGGAAAGGCCGGCCGTAGCCCAGCTTGCCGCCGAACATCTCGGTGCCGCCCAGGTGCATGTGGGTTTCCGCATACCCGAACACCGTGCCGTCGGGTCGGGTGCCGGCGAAGGGCGTGCCCGTGGCGTTGAGGGCTGCCTCGGGATACGGCTGGCAGCCGCTGGTGCCTATGAAGCGGAAGCCGCTGCCGCCGGTGTGTGGCAACAGGGGGTCGCCCGTAAGTCGATTCTCGACCCGGAACACACCGTCCTGCGCGCTTTCGAGCACGGTCCACTCCGAGCCATCGACCGGCGTCGTCTGCATTACCAGGCTGCGGTCACCCGCGGTCAGCACCGCCGCCAGGCTGCCGCCCAGGCCGCTCACCACATCGCCGAGTGCATTCACCAGATCAGCCGCCGGGGCGACGCTGGGGGTGAGTTCCAGCAGATCGCCGACACCGGATGCCGTGAAGCCCAGTTGTGACACCAGCCCTTCCAACCCGGTGGCGAGGTCCTCGGCGGATGCTGCCAGCGTCAGATAGCGGCCCTGCGGCCCATAGATGACGTAGTGCCCGAGGCCGGTCGGCTTCATGAAGAACGGCGTCGCCGCGGGCGCATCGCTGCCGATCACGGCCAGCGAACCGTCATCGAAGGCGCTGACGTGACCCCGTCCCTCAGCCGTGATCAGCCGGTAACAGCCATTCGCCAGCCGATAGCGCGGTGCCGCATCGGCCGCGGCGGCGGTGGCAAAGGGATTGTCGGTCGCGCGCTGATCAGCGCCGGGGGGTGTCAGTCCGGTGCCCGCGCTACAGGCGCAGAGCGCCGACGACAGCAACAGGACCGCCAGGGGCAGGCGGGTTGGGGACAACGACATGGAGTTCCTCCGGAGCGGCTCGTGGCGGCCGTTCCGGCGATCTCACCACAGCCCACCGACGCGCGCGCGTCGATGGGCTGATTTTCCTGATTTCAGGGGGCGTTTATTCCGCCTTGGCCCGGGTGCGGCCCCGGATGTCAGGGCACGGTGTCGAGCTGATAGCGATCCCGCGCGATCATGCTGAAGCTGCGCGGCGCGGTGGCCATGCGGTAGTCCGCCGCGGGGGCGCCGGGGAGGGCGTCGTCGGGCAAGCCGAACACGGCATCGCGTCCGAAGGCGGTCAGGTCGGTGCCGTCGAAATCGGGCAGGCCATCGCGGAACAGGCCGCAGTTGTTGCGCTCTGGCGGTGTCACCGGCAGGCAGTCGCCCGCCGGTGACTGCACCACCCGGGTCAAGGTGCGGTCCGCGTCAAAATCGTTGAACCAGGTCCAGAACAGGTAGTCGAGGTCGAGGTCGACCGCGGTCTCGAGAATATTGCGGTAGGGCAGCGGCAGGCTCTCGCCCTCGGCGCCGTCCTGGGTGCTTGCCACCTCACCGAGCAGCAGTGCCAGATTGGCGGCGAAGCCGCAGGGCAGGCCGCCCTCCCGGGGCAGCCCGACGGCGCAGCGCAACTCGTCGCGGTGGGCTCGCAGTTCAGCGGCATCGAAGCCGTCGCTGCCGTCGACCAGGCCGGGCGGATAGCGATACCAGTAGGGATGCGCGCTGAACATCAGGTTGGGCTGCGCCCCGGCGGTGTCGGCGTCGATGTCGTCGCCGGCCATCAGCGCCGGGCCAACCCGCCGCAGTACTTCCAGGCTCTGCCCGAAATCCGGGGCATCGATGATGACCGGCAGGCGCAGGCCCGCGGCCCGCAACTGCGACAGCGCATCGCGGTAGGCATCGCGGAAGCGGAAGCGCTCGGCCTCGGTGCAGTTGTTGAAAAAGGGATCGCTGTCCTCGGGTGTCTGCAGGTAGCAGGTGCCGGCCTCGTTCAGCAGGTTGAGCAGCAGGTAGGCGGCATGGCGGTCGAGCAGCGCACGCACGTCTTCGCGCAACAGCCAGCGCACGGTGCGGTTGAGCGGGTCGGATGGGTCGTCGGTGTCATCGTCGGCGCCGGTCAGGTCGGCGCCGGTGTAGTCGTGAATGTCGAGGATCGGCACCATGCCGTGATCCACCACCGACTGAATGCGGCGGTCCAGCGCCGCAACCGAGCCGCCGAACACATCGCCGATCCGATCACCGTCAGCATCCGGATCGCGGGGCCCACCGTCCGGATACCAGACGATGCGAATGGCATTGGCGCCGGCCCGGCGTTGGCCGCCGGTCACCGCCATCAGGTTGTCGTCGGTGAACAGGTCGAACGCCGGCCCATAGCGTTCAATGAACTGATCGTTGACGCCGCGCAGCTGCAGGCGCTCGTCGCAGACGTCAGCCAGATACAGGCGACCTCCGGAGGTCTCGGCGCGCACCATCGGCACTTCGTGGACCGGGGGCAGACCGTCGCGGCAGCTTGCACAGACGATGCGGATGTCGGTGACGGTGGCTGTCTCCGGGATTCGCCCGCTGCCCCGGAAGATGCTGCAGCGCTGGCCTTCGGGCTGTTGTGACACGGTGATCTGGTAGAGCGTGCCCGGGGGCAGCGGGGTAGCGCTGAACTTGGTCTGGCCAGGTGCGATCGCAAGGCGTTCGGCCCCACGCGCCAGCACCAGCCCGGCATCGTTGAGCCCGCTGATCCGCCCACCCAGTGCAATGCCGTCCGGCGGCGGAACGGCAGCGTCGTCACTGCAGCCCGCCGTCAGTCCGACCAGCAGTGCGGAAAGGGCTACAAGGCACGGGAATCGGAGCGAGAACATGGAAACGGCCGCAAGCGCGAGAGGAAGTGTCGATCATACGGGCTGCTCCTGCCATGCGGGCTGTGCGGTGTCATCGCGAGCTTCCCCCACCTGCCATCGCGAGCCGCGAAGCGGCGCGGCGATCTCCTGATCGAAGGCACTGCCGCCCGGGCGAGATTGCCGCGCCTGCAATGCAGGCTCGCAATGACAGGGGAAGGCATGGCAGCTCGAACTGCTCCCACCTGTCATCGCGAGCCGCCCCCACCTGTCATCGCGAGCCGCGAAGCGGCGCGGCGATCTCCTGATCAAGGCACCGCCGCCCGGGCGAGATTGCCACGCCTGCAATGCAGGCTCGCAATGACAGGGGAAGGCATGTCACCTCGAATCGCCCCCACCTGTCATCGCGAGCCGCGAAGCGGCGCGGCGATCTCCTGATCGAAGGCACCGCCGCCCCGGGCGAGATTGCCGCGCCTGCAGTGCAGGCTCGCAATGACAGGGGAAGGCATGTCACCTCGAACCGCCCCCACCTGTCATCGCGAGCCGCGAAGCGGCGCGGCGATCTCCTGATCGAAGGCACTGCCGTCCGGGCGAGATTGCCACGCCTGCAATGCAGGCTCGCAATGACAGGGGAAGGCATGTCATCGCGAGCCTTCCCCACCTGTCATCGCGAGCCTTCCCCACCTGTCATCGCGAGCCGCGAAGCGGCGCGGCGATCTCCTGGTCAAGGCACTGCCGCCCGGGCGAGATTGCCGCGCCTGCAGTGCAGGCTCGCAATGACAGGGGAAGGCATGTCACCTCGAACCGCCCCCACCTGTCATCGCGAGCCGCGAAGCGGCGTGGCGATCTCCTGATCAAGGCACTGCCGCCCGGACGAGATTGCCGCGCCTGCAATGCAGGCTCGCAATGACAGGGGAAGGCATGTCATCGCGAGTGGCTTAGGGCAGGAAGAGCTGATGCGCGCCCTGCACGATGGCGACCAGCCCCAAGGCCCACAGGCTGCAGGCGGCGATGTCGAGCAGGGTGTAGCGGGTGCGGTCGAATTGGGTCACCCCCATCATGGCCGGCACCAGGCTGCGGATGGCCGGGAGGAAGCGGCCGATGAAAATGGCCCAGGGACCGAAGCGGCGCACCATGGCCTCGGTCCGTTCCCAGCGCGTCGGATTGCGGCGGATGATGCGCCAGCCCTGCACCCGGTGGCCGACAGCGCGACCGGCGTAGTAGCCGACGTGGTCGCCGAGTGACGAACCCGCCAGCGCCATGCCCGCCATCAGCCACAGGTTGGCCCAGTCGTTGGCGTAGAACACCGACGTCACGACGACCAGCATCAGGCTGGGGACGAACAATCCGATGCCGACGCAGGTCTCCATGAAGGCCAGCAGCGGCACCAGCCAGATCGCCTGCTCGCGATGCTCGCCGGCCCAGGCGAGGATGGATTCGATCATCGATCAGACCCGCGGCGGACGCGGAAACAGCACCGGGGTAGCGGCCTTGTAGGCTTCATAGTCCGGGTCGCCACCCCAGGTCTCGTCCGCGCGTTGCTCCAGCATCGGAATGCCGCTGACTTTGTTCAGCAACCAGAAGACGAACAGCGGCGATGCCCATCCCAGCCACTGCCAACCCGCCATCGCCGGCGTTGCCATCAGCGCGATGCCGGTCCAGAGCACGATCTCGCCGAAGTAGTTCGGGTGGCGCGACCATGCCCAGAGACCCTGACGAATGAACTGCCCCCGATTGGCGGGGTTCGCCCGGAAGGCGGCCTTCTGACGGTCGGCGATCACCTCGATGGCAAAGCCCGCGACCCAGACCGCCAGGCCCAGCGTGGCCCATACATCCCAGCCCGCGGCGGCCGGCCCGGTGATCACGATGAGCGCTGCCAGCAGCGTCATGAACACCCACAGCCCCTGGAAGGTCCAGGCCATCAAGAAGCGGCCCCAGTGCGGTTTGATGTCGTCGAAGCGGCCATCCTTGCCGCTGCGTTTGACGCGGGCGAACAGGAAGCTGCCGAGCCGGCCGCACCACATCAGCACCAGCGCGGTGATCACCCAGCCGCGCGCGTCGGGTGCGCTCAGGCCCGCCGCCAGCAGGATGACAATGGCGTAGGTGAGCGATCCGGCCAGATCGTAGTAGTGCTCGGTCTGACGCAGAAAAGAGGGGACAAAGACCAGCCACTGCACCGCAAAGGCCAACAGGGCGAGTGCCGGGAGCACCGGGAGGCCGGCGATGCGCTGCGTCCCGCCGTCCACCAGCACGGCAAGCGCCAGCGCGAGCAGGGTCACGATCAGGCTGATGGCAAAGGCACTGCTGTTGCGCACGGGAATCTCCGGGCCTGACGCCAACGGCGCCCCTAATGAACGGATTTGATGCCCCAGTGTGACGGATGCAGAGGCGACAACAAAGCCGGTTTCAGGTGGCCGCCCCGGTCGGCATGCCAGCGCACGGGTGCTCGCCGCGCCAAGACGGTCTTTCGAGCAACACGCAGGCACGGAGGCAGCCGCACGCAGGTGAACAGGCGCGTCTGCAAAAGTTGGACAGCGGAGATTGGGGGGAGACCGGCTGCGTGACTGTCCCGAAAGCATCTTTCGAGACAGTCACGAAAAGCTGGTGGACGGTACAAGGCTCGAACTTGTGACCCCCGCCGTGTGAAGGCGATGCTCTACCACTGAGCTAACCGTCCGGGGGGGCGAATTATCGTGACGCCGGGGCGGGGCGTCAACTCCACCGTTGAGGAATTGCGGCATCCCCGGTAGCCTCCGCGGCTTCCTTGCCCGAGCCCCTGCCCATGAGCGACGTTCGCCCCCTGATGCTGGCCATTGAAAGCCGTGACCTCGACGCCGCGCGTGCGGCACTGGCGCGGGACGAGGGCCAGGGCACCGAACCCTTGCCGGGGGGGCTGTCGCCGTTGATGTTCGCGCTCTACAACGGCGCCCACGACATCGCCGAGCTGCTGCGACCGCTGCGTCCGCTGGATCTGTTCGAAGCCGCTGCCCTCGATGACGCTCGGCGTATCGCCGAGATCCTGCTGGCCGATCCCGAGGCCCTGCGGCGTCATAGCGCCGACGGCTGGACGCCCCTGCATCTCGCCGCCTTCTTCGGGCGCCGTGATGCCGTGCTGGTGTTGGTGGGCCTGGGTGCGCCGATTGACTCGATCAGCGACAACCCGATGCAGAATACCCCCATGCACGCCGCACTGGCCGGTGCTGCCGGGGAACAGCTGGCGCCGTTGTTGATGGGATTTGGCGCCGAGGTCGATCATGTCGGCGGCAGCGGCGTGAATGCCCTGCACCTGGCGGCGGCACGGGGCTTCTCCGGGCTGTGCCGTCTGCTGCTCACCCGCGGCATCGACCGCTCGGCGAAAACCGAAGATGGCAAGACCGCGGCCGACATCGCCCGCGAGCGTGGCCATGTCGAACTGGTGTCCTTGCTGGACGGTGGCATCCAGTAAGGCTAACGCCCCCGGCGCGCGCGGAAGAAATCCCGCAACAGCGTCGCACACTCGGGCTCGCGTACGCCGCCGGTCCACTCCACCACATGGTTCAGACGCGGCGTGCCGATCACGTCATACAACGAGTGAACCGCGCCGGCCTTGGGGTCGGCGGCGCCGAACACCAGCCGCTGCACCCGCGCGTGGGTGATCAGCCCGGCACACATCACGCAGGGTTCGAGGGTGACATAGAGGGTGGTGCCCGGCAGGCGGTAGTTGCCGATCCGTGCGCCGGCGGCCCGCAATGCCAGCATCTCGGCATGGGCGGAGGGGTCATGCAGGCCGATCGGCCGGTTCCAGCCCTCGCCGAGGATGTCGCCGTCTTTTACCAGCACCGCCCCCACCGGTACCTCACCCTCGGCCGCGGCCCGCTGGGCGAGCTGCAGAGCGTGGTCCATCCAGCGGCTGTCGTCGTCAATCATGGTGCGGCAGGGTGCTGCGGCAGGGGGGCCCTCACGACGCTAGCATCCGATGCTGCGCGCGGGGCACTGCACGCTGTGTTGTGCTCTAGCGAAGGGGGTCATTTGCTGGCTCGGTCGGTGCGCTAGGGCCCCCCTCACGACGCTAGCATCCCACGCTGTGCGTGGGACCCTGCACGCTGTTCGGGGGGGCTACTCCCATTCGATGGTCGCCGGCGGTTTGCCGGAGATGTCGTAGACGACGCGGGAGATGCCGGGGACTTCGTTGACGATGCGGCGGGCGCAGACATCCAGCAGTTCGTAGGGCAGGTGGGCCCACTGGGCGGTCATGAAGTCGATGGTCTGCACCGCGCGCAGCGCAATCACCGGCTCGTGGCGGCGGCCATCGCCGGTGACGCCGACACTCTTCACCGGCAGGAACACGGCGAAGGCCTGGCTGGTCTTGTCATACCAGTCGGCCTTGCGCAGTTCCTCGATGAAGATGGCATCGGCACGGCGCAGGGTCTCGGCGGCGGTCGCAGTGACAGCGCCGAGGATGCGGACGCCCAAGCCGGGGCCCGGGAAGGGGTGGCGGTAGACCATCTCGCGCGGCAGCCCGAGCTCCACGCCGATCTTGCGCACCTCGTCCTTGAACAGCTCGCGCAGCGGCTCCACCAGCTTCAGTTTCATGTGCGCCGGCAGGCCGCCGACGTTGTGGTGGCTCTTGATGACGTGCGCCTTGCCAGTCTTGGCGCCGGCGGATTCGATGACATCCGGATAGATCGTGCCCTGGGCGAGGAAGTCGATATCGGGCAGTTTGCCGGCCTCCTCGTCGAACACCTCGACGAACAGCCGGCCGATGATCTTGCGCTTGGCTTCCGGGTCATCGACGCCGGCCAGCGCCGACATGAAGCGGGCTTCGGCGTTGACGCGGATCACCTTCACACCCAGGTTGCGGGCGAACACCGCCATCACCTGGTCGCCTTCGTCCAGCCGCAGCAGGCCGTGGTCGACGAACACGCAGGTCAGCTGGTCACCGATCGCCTGGTGCAGCAGCGCCGCCACCACCGAGGAATCGACGCCGCCGGAGAGTCCCAGCAACACGTTGCGATTGCCCACCTGCTCGCGGACCCGGGCGATGGCATCGTCGATGATGTTGTCCGGCGTCCAGGCGTTGCCGCAGCCGCAGATGTCGTGCACGAAGCGCGAGTAGATGCGCCCGCCCTGCGGGGTGTGGGTGACTTCCGGGTGGAATTGCAGCGCGTAGTAGTGGCGCGCCGGATCGGCCATGCCCGCCAGCGGCACATCCTTGGTCGAGGCGATGCGGACAAACCCCTCGGGCAGTGCGTCGACGTGGTCACCGTGCGACATCCACACGTCGAGCAGGCCGTGGCCCTCGGAATTGACGCGGTCCTCGATCTGGTTGAGCAGCGGCGAGTGAGCATGGGCGCGGATCTCCGCATATCCGAATTCCTTGACCGTGCCCGGTGCCACCGTGCCCCCCAGCTGCACGGCCATGGTCTGCATGCCGTAGCAGATGCCCAGCACCGGTACGCCCAGTGCCCACACCGCCTCGGCGGCCCGTGGCGAACCGGCGTCGAGCACCGACTCCGGCCCGCCCGACAGGATCACGCCCTTGGGGGCAAAAGCACGGATGTCGTCATCCGCCATATCCCAGGGGTGGAGTTCGCAATAGACCCCCAGCTCGCGCACCCGGCGCGCGATCAACTGGGTGTACTGCGAGCCGAAGTCGAGGATGAGGATCTTGTCGGTATGGATATTCATGCGTTCGGGAATCGGGAATCGTGCGTCGGGAATCGTCAGAAGCGAGCGGTCGGTGGCCTTTACGATTCCCGATTCACCATTTCCGATTCCCGGCTTTTCAGTCAATCCGGTAGTTCGGCGCTTCCTTGGTGATCGCCACGTCGTGGACGTGGGACTCGCGGATGCCGGCGCCGGTGATCTTGACGAAGCTGGCCTGGGTGCGGAGCAGGTCGACGGTGGCGCAGCCGGTATAGCCCATGCAGGCGCGAAGGCCGCCCATCATCTGGTGAACGATGGCGGCCATCGATCCCTTGTAGGGGACTCGGCCTTCAATGCCCTCCGGCACCAGTTTCTCGACTTCGGCGGTGGTGTCCTGAAAGTAGCGGTCCTTCGAACCCTGCGCCATGGCGCCGAGCGAACCCATGCCGCGGTAACTCTTGTAGGACCGGCCCTGGTAGAGCTCGACCTCGCCGGGGGCCTCTTCGGTGCCGGCCAGCATAGAGCCCACCATGACCGCGTAGGCGCCTGCGGCGATCGCCTTGGCGAAGTCACCGGAATAGCGGATGCCGCCATCGGCGATCAGCGGGATGCCGCGCGCCTTGAGCGCCTCGGCGACCGCCATCACCGCGCTGATCTGCGGCACGCCGACACCCGCGACGATGCGGGTGGTGCAGATGGACCCGGGGCCGATGCCCACCTTCACCGCATCGGCGCCGGCATCGGCCAGGGCCAGGGCCGCGTCGCCGGTGGCGATGTTGCCACCGATCACCTGCAATTCCGGGTGTTCCAGCTTGATTGCCCGCACCCGCTCGATCACGCCCTTGGAATGGCCGTGGGCGGTGTCGACCACGACCACGTCCACGCCGGCCTCCACCAGCCGCGCGATGCGCTCGTCGGTGTCGGCGCCGGTGCCGACGGCGGCGCCCACCCGCAGGCGGCCGCGTTCATCCTTGCAGGCCAGCGGGTGGTCGGTGGACTTCTGGATGTCCTTGACCGTGATCATCCCCCGCAACTTGTAGTTGCCGTTGATCACCAGCACCTTTTCGATGCGGTGCTCATGCAGCTTCTGCAGGACTTCTTCTCGGGAGGCGCCTTCCTGCACGGTAATGAGCCGGGCTTTCGGCGTCATGATGCGCGACACCGGTTCGGAGAAGCGGGTCTCGAAGCGCAGGTCGCGGGCGGTGACGATGCCGACCAGATCGTCGCCATCGACCACCGGAACACCGCTGATCTTGTTGGCGCGGGTGAGCTGCAACACCTCGCCGATGGTCATGGTCGGGTCGACGGTGATCGGGTCGACGATGACGCCGGACTCGTGCTTCTTCACCGACCGGACTTCCTGCGCCTGGGCTTCCGGCGGCAGGTTCTTGTGGACAATGCCCATGCCGCCCTCCTGCGCCATGGCAATCGCCAGGCCGCTCTCGGTCACGGTGTCCATGGCGGCGGACAACAGCGGCACATTCAGGCGGATATGCCGCGTCAGCTGGGTAGAGGTATCCACCTGGCGCGGCAGTACTTCGGAATAGGCCGGCTGGAGGAGGACGTCATCGAACGTCAGGGCTTCTCGTGCAATCCGGGAAGTCATGGGGGGTCGCGCTCCGGCAAAAAGCTATTATACGAAAATGCTTGGCACTCCCCCGCGTACGGTCTACGCCGTCTCCGAACTCGCGCAGTTGCTGCGTGGCGTGGTCGAGGACAGTTTTCCGCGGGTCTGGGTCCAGGGCGAGATCAGCAACCTTTCGCGTCCGGCCTCCGGCCACTGGTATTTCACCCTCAAGGACGGCTCGGCGCAGCTGCGCTCGGCCATGTTCCGCGGCGCCAACCTGCACGTGCGGCCGCCACCGCAGAACGGCGACCAGGTGCTGGTGCGCGCACAGGTGAGCTTCTACACCGCGCGCGGCGACCTGCAGTTGATCTGCGAGCATCTGGAGCCGGCCGGCGAGGGCGCGCTGCTGCGGGCCTTCGAAGACCTCAAGCGTCGCCTGGCCGCCGAAGGCCTGTTCGACGAGGCCGTCAAGCGGCCGATCCCCGCGGTACCCCGCGCCATCGGCCTCATCACCTCCGCCACCGGTGCCGCGGTCCAGGACGTACTGACCACCCTGGCGCGGCGGTTTCCGCTGGCGCCGGTTTACCTGTGGCCGGTGCCGGTTCAGGGTGAGGCCGCGCCGGCGGCGCTGGTGGCGGCCCTGCAGGGCTTGCCGGGGCGGGCACCGGTGGATGTCATCCTGCTGGTGCGCGGCGGCGGTTCACTGGAAGACCTGTGGGCCTTCAATGATGAAGCGGTGGCCCGTGCCATCCGCGCCTGCGCGGTCCCGGTGATCAGCGGCGTCGGTCACGAGACCGATACCACCATCGCCGATTTCGCCGCCGACCTGCGGGCGCCGACGCCCACCGCCGCGGCCGAACGCGCGGCACCGGAACTGCGGGCCTGGCAGGAGGCACTACAACGCCTGCAGCTCGACCTGCAGCGGCCGATCCGCCGGCGCCTGCAGCGCGACCGCGAGACGCTGGTCCAGCTCGACGGCCGGCTGGCCCGACAGCGGCCGCTGCGGCGCCTGCAGGATGCCGCGCAACGGCTTGATGACTGGCAGGCCACCCTGGTCCGCGCCATACGGCGCCAGCTCGCCGACCGTGCCAGCCGTCAGGCGGTGCTGGCCGAGCGCCTGCGCACCGCCGACCCGCGCCGCCGGCTGGCGCCGCTGCTGGCGGCCACTGCGGCCAGCGAACACCGGCTGCAGGTGGCCATGGCGCGGCGGCTGGAGCGTGAGCGTCATCGTCTGAGCAGCGCTGAGCGGACCCTGCAGGGCCTGTCCCCGCTGGCGGTATTGGGGCGGGGTTATGCCATCGTCCGCCAGGCCGACGGCAGCCTGGTGCGCAGTCCACAACAGGTGGCGCCGGGCGTGGCGCTCGACGTCCAGGTGGCCGAAGGGGTGATCCCCGTCCGGGTGCGGCCCGGTGACGACCCGCCAGCCTGAGGCCCGCGGGTCGTCACAGGTCCTGCCGGTCGATCAGCTGAAAGCGAAGTGATCCGGCGCCAGCCGGGTCATGCTCTTGCTGGGCTTGGTCATCGACGCTGCATGGGCCTTGGCGCGCGGCAGCAGGTGATCGAAATAGAACGCCGCCGTGTCCAGTTTCGACTGGTAGAACTCGGGGGTGTCGTCACCGCCCTCCGCCAGTCGCTTGGCGGCTACCGCCGCCTGCACCGCCCAGAAGTACCCCATCATCACGTAGCCGGAATACATCAGGAAGTGATGGCTGGCGCTCGACACCACGTCGCGGTCCTTGCGCGCCATCATCATCAGCCGCAGCGTCAGTACGTTCCACTCGGCGGCGTAGCGGCCGAGGTCGGTGCAGAAGCGGCGGGTCTTGCCGTTGGTCACGTGTTCGAGCACGAAGCGGCCGATCTGGCCGGTGAACTCGCGGACGCAGGCGCCGCGGGTGGTCAGCAGCACCTTGCGGCCGAGCAGGTCCAGCGCCTGGATGCCGGTGGTGCCCTCATACAGCGTGGCGATGCGGGCATCGCGGGCGATCTGCTCCATGCCGTGCTCACTGATGTAGCCGTGGCCGCCGAACACCTGCATGCCGAGGTTGGCCGCCTCCAGCCCCATCTCGGTGAGGAAGCCCTTGAGGATGGGCGTGAAGAAACCCAGCTTGTCGTCCCACAGCGCGTACTTGGCCGGGTCGTTTTCCATGATGCCGTTGACCATGTGGTCGGCGTACTGGGCGGCGAAGTAGATCATCGCCCGGCCGCCCTCGGCGATCGCCTTCTGGGTCAGCAGCATGCGGCGGACATCCGCATGGTGGATCAGCGCATCGGCCACCTTGTCCGGTTCCTTCTTGCCCGACAGCGCGCGCATCGAGCGGCGTTCCAGCGCGTAGGGCAGGGCGCCCTGGAAGGACAGTTCGGCATGCGCCACGCCCTGCACGGCGGTCCCGATACGGGCGGTGTTCATGAAGGTGAACATCGCCTCCAGCCCCTTGTTGGGCTCGCCGATCAACCAGGCGCGGGCGCCGTCGAAGTTGAGCACGCAGGTGGCCGAGGCCTTGATGCCCATCTTGTGTTCAATCGACGCGCAGGTGACGGCATTGCGCTCGCCCAGCGAGCCGTCGTCGTTGACCAGCACTTTGGGCACGATGAACAGCGAAATGCCGCGGGTGCCCGGCGGTGCGTCGGGCAACCGCGCCAGCACGATGTGGATGATGTTCTCGGTGAGGTCATGCTCGCCGGCAGAGATGAAGATCTTGGTGCCGGTCAGGGCGTAGGTGCCATCGCCATTGTCGTCGGCCTTGGTCTTGATCTGGCCGAGGTCGGTGCCGCACTGCGGCTCGGTGAGACACATGGTGCCCGACCAGCGGCCCTCGGTCAGCGGCGGCATGTACTGGTTTTTCAGCGACTCGCTGGCGTACTGCATGATGGTGTTCATGCAGCCCAGCGACAGGCCCGGGTACATGGTGAACGACCAGTTGGCCGTGCCCATCATCTCCGACTTCACCAGCCCCAGCGACATCGGCAGGCCCTGGCCGCCGTACTCGGTGGGGTGCGACAGGCCCTGCCAGCCGCCGGCGACGAACTGCGCATAGGCATCCTTGAAGCCCTTCGGCGTGGTCACCACACCGTCCTTCAGCGTGCAACCCTGCTGGTCGCCCGACAGGTTGATCGGCGACAGCACCTCTTCGCAGTAGCGGGCACATTCCTCAAGGATGGCGCCCACCGTCTCCGGGTCAGCGTCCTTGCCATTGGAGAGCCCGGCGTAATGCGCCGGGAAGTCGAACACTTCATTCAGAAGAAAGCGCGTATCGCGCAGCGGTGCCTTGTAAGCCGGCATGGGAAGAGTCCTGGTTCGAGTGGGGAGAACGGGCCGCAAGCTTAGAGACTCTTCGGCCGCTGCCAATGACCGTGGCACGGACACTTCACGGCGGGCGGGCAAACCCACCCCCGCCCCCGCCGGGGGTGCTCCCCTTATACTCCCCGCTTTTGCCGCCTCGGGCTCCGCATGACCCCCGCCTACACTCCCGCCGACATCGAGCGCACCGCCCAGGGCTACTGGGCCGAGCACGACTGCTTTCGTGTTCATGAAGACGACCGTCGCGAGAAGTTCTACTGCCTGTCGATGTTCCCGTATCCCTCCGGGCGGCTGCACATGGGCCATGTGCGCAACTACACGCTGGGCGATGTGCTGACCCGCTATCAGCGGATGAAGGGCCGCAACGTGCTGCAGCCGATGGGCTTCGATGCCTTTGGCCTGCCAGCCGAGAACGCCGCCATCAAGTCCGGCGTGCCGCCGGCGGCGTGGACCTACGACAACATGGCCTACATGCGGCGCCAGCTCGATGCGCTGGGCCTGGGCTTCGACTGGTCGCGCAGTTTCGCCACCTGCGACCCCGCCTATTACCGCTGGGAGCAGTGGCTGTTCGTGCAGCTGTTCCGGAAAGGCCTGGTCTATCGCAAGAACTCGGTGGTCAACTGGGACCCGGTGGACAACACCGTGCTCGCCAACGAGCAGGTGGTGGACGGCCGCGGCTGGCGTTCCGGCGCCCTGGTCGAGCAGCGCGAGATCCCACAGTGGTTCCTCCGCATCACCGACTACGCCGACGAGCTGGTCGACAGCCTCGACACGCTGCCCGGCTGGCCGGAGGCGGTGAAAACCCAGCAGGCCAACTGGATCGGCCGCTCGCGCGGACTCGAAATCGACTTCCGAATGGCCGAGGGCGACGGCCAGCTCACCGTCTACACCACCCGTCCCGACACCCTGATGGGCGTCACCTTCGTGTCGGTGGCGGCGCAGCATCCGCTGGCGCTGGCGGCGGCCGAACGTGACCCCGCGGTAGCGGCGTTTGTCGACGAATGCCGCCGTAGCGGCACCGCCGAGGAAACCCTCGCCACGCAGGAAAAGAAGGGCGTGCCGCTGGGCGTGTCGGTGATCCACCCGCTCACCGGTGCGTCGGTGCCGGTGTGGGCCGCCAACTTCGTCCTGATGGGCTACGGCACCGGCTGCGTGATGGCGGTGCCGGCACATGATGAACGCGACTGGGCCTTCGCCGACGCCCACGGGCTGCCCAAGAAAGTGGTCATCGGCACCGCCGAGGGTCTTGCGCCCGACATCACCGAGGCCGCCTATACCGAGCACGGCCCGCTGCTCAATTCCGGCCGTTTCGACGGCCTCGGCTTTGATGCCGCCTTTGCCGCCATCGAAGCCGCGTTGGTCGAGAAAGCGCAGGGCCGCGGCCGCATCAACTACCGCCTGCGCGACTGGGGTGTCAGCCGTCAGCGCTACTGGGGCTGCCCCATCCCCATCGTCTACTGCGATGCCTGTGGTGACGTGCCGGTACCCGAAGACCAGCTGCCGGTGGTGCTGCCGGAAGACCTCAAGCCGGATGGCGCCGCCAGCCCGCTGACGCGCACGCCGTCGTTCTACGAATGCGCCTGCCCGAGCTGCGGCCAGCCGGCGCGGCGCGAGACCGACACCTTCGACACCTTCTTCGAGTCCAGCTGGTACTACGCCCGCTTTGCCTGCCCGGACAACGACCAGGCCATGCTCGATGAGCGCGCCCGCCACTGGTTGCCGGTGGACCAGTACATCGGCGGCATCGAACATGCCGTGCTGCACCTGCTTTACGCCCGCTTCTTCCACAAGCTGATGCGGGATGTCGGCCTGCCGGTGGCCGGCGACGAACCCTTCACCCGCCTGCTGTGCCAGGGCATGGTGATCGCCGGCACCTACTTCCGCGAGGATGCCGAAGGCCGCAAGACCTGGTTCAACCCGGCCGATGTCGAGGTCAGCTTCGACGAGCGGGGCGCGCCCGCCAGCGCCGTGCTGCGCGAAGACGGCCAGCCGGTGCAGATCGGCGGTCGCGAGAAGATGAGCAAGTCCAAGAACAACGGGGTGGACCCGGAAACCATGGTGGCGCGCCACGGCGCCGACGCCGTGCGCCTGTTCATGATGTTCACCGCGCCGCCGGAGCAGAGCCTGGAGTGGAACGACGCCGGCATCGAGGGTGCCGCCCGCTTCCTCAAACGGCTGTGGGCCTTCGTCTCCGGGCTGCCGCAGGCCCCGACGCTGGACCCCGCCGCGCTGTCGCCGGCCCTGAAGGACCTGCGCCGCAAGGTGCATGAAACCCTCGCCAAGCTCGACGACGACTACGGCCGCCGCCAGACCTACAACACCGCCGTTGCCGCCAGCATGGAGCTGCTCAACAGCCTCACCCGACACGATGACGATGGTCATCCGCAGACCGCCGCCGTGTTGCGCGAAGGCGCCGATGCGCTGGTGCGCGGGCTGGCGCCGATCGTTCCGCACATCTGCCACCAGCTGTGGCAGACGCTGGGCGGGCAGGGCGCGGTCATCGATGCGGCCTGGCCGCAGGCCGACACCGGTGCCATGACCACCGACGTGATCAAGCTGGTGGTGCAGGTCAACGGCAAGCTGCGTGGCCATATCGAAGTGCCGGTCGCCGCCGCCAAGGACGACATCATCGCCGCCGCCATCGCCGAGCCCACCGTTGCCAAGTTCCTCACCGGGCCGCTGCGCAAGCAGATCGTGGTGCCGGGCAAGCTGGTGAGTCTGGTCGTATGAACGCCCTGCGCGCGGCGGTCGCGGTAGCGCTGCTGGGGCTCATCAGTGCCTGCGGCTTCCGGCTGGCCGGCGAGCGCTCGCTGCCGCTGGCGTTGCAGACCGTGCATGTCGACCTGATCGCCCCCTACCGGGTCAGCGAACCGCCGCTGGAAACCTCACTGCGTGCGCTGTTGGCGCGGCGCGGCGCCGATGTCCGCGACAAGCGCGGCGAGGGTGTCACCGAAATCCGCGTGTCCAACCTCAACACCGTGCGTGAGACCCTGTCGATCGGCATCGACGGCAAGGCGCTGGAGTTCGCGCTGGTCACCGGCGCCGACTATGAAGTGCGCCGCGACGGCCGCCTGCTGCTGGCCACCGACCACATCGACGTGGTGCGTGACTTCAGCTTCAACGCCGAACAGGTGCTGGCCAAGGAGGCGGAAGAGGAACGGCTGCGGCGTTACATTCAGGCCGAGATGGCCGAGCTGATTCTGCTGCGGCTGGAAGCCCGGCTCAGCGCCGTGGCCATAGACGCGCCAGCAACACCAGCGGATGAATCACCTGCGGAGTAAGCGCGCCGTCGCGCCGCAGGCCACCGGCCAGATGCAGGCTGCAGCCGATGTTGTTGCTCACCACCCACTGCGGCGCGGTGTCGCGCATTGCCGCCAGCTTCGGGGCCAGATGGGCATCGGCGACGTCGGGCAGCTGTAGCAGGTGATGTCCCGCCGCGCCGCAACAGCGGCCGCTGGCATCCAGCGCAAACACCGCCGCCTGCGGAATCTGCCGGCCCAGCCAGGCCAGATCATCGCCACTGCGCAGCACGTTGCGCTGACTGCAGGCGACATGCAGCGCCACCCGTTGCGGCAGCGGTTGCAGGGTCACGCCTTCGGGCCAGTGACGGCGGATGAATTGCAGCGCGTCGACATGGCGTTCCCGTACCGAAGCCATCGGGTGTTCCTGCAACTGCGCACCGCAGCCGGTGCCGATGCTGATGATCGGCGCATCGCCAGCCAGGGCATCGCCGGCCGCCCGTGCCCGCGCGGCACCGCCTTCGGCATCCCCGGCATGGGTTTGCAGCGCACCGCAGCACAACCCGGTGAGTGTGCGCGGGGTAAAGCCGAGTGCAGACAACAGCGCCTCGGTGGCAGCGACGGTCTCGGGTTCCAGCGCGGCGCCGGTGCAGCCGGTGAACAGCAGCACCTCGCCGCGGTCAGCGCTCGCCGCCGGGGCCGGCAGCGCCGCGGGTTGGGGCAGTCGAGCGGCCGGTAGCAGCGACGCCGCGCGCCCCAGTGCGCCGAGCCTGAACAGCCCCAGGGCGCCGGCCGGCCGCGCCAGGCGCAGCGTCTGCCACAGCCAGCGCAGGCCCTGCAGCAGTCGCTGCCCCAGCGGATGGGTCAGACCCCGCAGGGCCGCGCGGTGCCATCGGGCCGGACGGGCCATCGCCAATTGCGCGCGGCCCGCATCAAGGATCTGCCCATACGGCACCCGCGCCGGGCACACCGGTTCGCAGGCGCGGCAGCCGAGACAGCCGTCGAGATGCTGCTGCAGGCGGTCACTCGCCGCCAGTCGGCCCTCGGCCAGGCCCTGCATCAGCGCGATGCGGCCACGCGGGGAATCACCCTCATGGCCTGTCAGCGTATAGCTTGGACAGTGCGGCAGGCAGAGGCCGCATTTCACGCACTGGTCCGCGGCGGCGGCAGGGAAGGGCGGCAGGGAAGGCATGGTTCGTATAATACGGGCTCGCCGCGGCCCGACGTCGTGGTAACCCGCCCGAAGAAGAAGGATGCCTCTCCATGCGTTTGCGGTTGATCACTCTGCTGTGTTGCCTGCCCACCCTTGCCCTGGCCGAAGGTCCCTGGAGCGGTGACGTGGCGGTGGGGTTCCTCTCCACCTCCGGCAACTCCAGCTCGACCTCGCTGAATGCCAAGACCGAAGCGGTCTACTCGGTGACCCGTTTCAAGAACACCTTCAGCGCCACCGCCCTGAATGGTGAACAGGAACAGGTCCGCACCGCCGAGCGTTACACCGTCGGGAACAAGCTGGACTACAACTTCGACGAGAACAACTACGCCTTCCTGGCGCTGGATGCCGAAAAGGACCTCTACGGCGGTGTCCGCGAACGCACCACCGAGACGGTCGGCTACGGTCGCCGCATCCTCACCGGCCCGGTCCACAAGCTCAACGCCGAAATCGGCGCCGGTGCGCGGCAGACCCTGGCGCAGGGCGCCAGCGAGCGCGAGAACGACGCCATCGCCCGGCTGTCCGGTCGCTACGAGTGGAAGATCTCCGACACCAGCACCTTCCTGCAGTCGTTGAAGGTGGAGTCGGGCGACGAAAACACCTTCACCGAGTCGATTTCGGAGCTCAAGCTCAACATCGTCGGCAATATCTTCGCCGGCATCTCCTTCACCGTCCGCAACAACTCCGACGTGCCCGTGGGCACCGAACAGACCGACACCGCCACTGCGGTCAATCTGTCGTATCAGTTCGGCAAGTCATAGCGCGCGCCGTATGAGCCATTACCGCCACCACGTCTTCTTCTGCTGCAACCAGCGCAAGCCCGGCGAGCGCGTCTGCTGCAACGACGCCGGCGCCAGCCGGGTGCGCGACTACGCCAAGAAGCGGATCAAGGCGCTGGGCCTGGCGGCACCGGGAAACACCCGCATCAACCAGGCGGGCTGCCTCGAACGCTGCGAAGAAGGCCCCTGCATCGTCATCTACCCGGAGGCGGTCTGGTACACCTACGTGGACGAGGATGATGTCGACGAGATCATCGACCGGCACATCGTCGGGGGAGAGGTGGTGGAGCGGCTGAAGCTGAAGGATCTCGCGCCCGGTTGAGGGCGCTGCCAACGGCACGAGATTGCCGCGCCTGCGGTGCAGGCTCGCAATGACAGGGTAGGGCACGTCATCGCGAGCCGCCCTTCACCTGTCGCGAGCCGCCCCTTCCCCCTGTCATCGCGAGCCGCCCCTTCCCCCTGTCATCGCGGGCCGCCCCTTCCCCCTGTCATCGCGAGCCGCGAAGCGGCGTGGCGATCTCATCGGCCGCGCACAACGGACGAACGATCACCAGCCCCGTCAGCCTTCGATAAATGGCGTGAGATCCCGCCATTCCGGATTCACCGATTCGATCAATGAAATCTTCCGGCTACGCGAGCCCGACTTAAGTTGCTTCTCACGCTGGATGGCCTCGCTGATGTCAGTGCCGCACTCGAAGTAGACCAGCTTGGTGGCGTTGTATCGGGCGGTGAAGCCGGGCACCAAGTGATGTTGATGCTCGTACATTCGACGCGCCAGGTTCCGGGTGACGCCCGTGTACAGCACGCGATTGTGCGTATTGGTCAGGATGTAGACGCAATACGTCGGGTTATCGGCCATGCATGCTCTCCTCGCGTCCTGCGTGGAGGAAAAGCCTGCAATTGATGGCAGTCGGATGCAAGTGTCGCGGAGTACCGCCAGTCATCGAGATGGTGGAGCCAACATCTGTCACCACGAGGGACGTAGCCAATAACTGTCATCGCGAGGGGCGAAGCCAACACCTGTCACCGCGAGGGGCGAAGCCAACACCTGTCACCGCGAGGGCATAGCTAATAACTGTCATCGCGAGGGGAGAAGCCCCGCGGCGATCTCATCATCGAGGGCGCAGCCACCCGGACGAGATTGCCACGCCTGCGGTGCAGGCTCGCAATGACAATGGAGGGCGTGGGGTCGCGACGCCCTTGCCTGTCACGACGAGGGGCGCAAGCAACGCCTGTCATCGCGAGGGGTACAGCCAACACCTGTCACCGCGAGGGCATAGCCAATACCTGTCATCGCGAGGGGCGAAGCCCCGCGGCGATCTCGTGATCGAAGGCACAGCCACCCGGACGAGATTGCCGCGCCTGCAGTGCAGGCTCGCAATGACAATGGAGGGGCGTGCAGTCGCGACGCCCTTTCCTGTCACGACGAGGGGCGCAAGCAACGCCTGTCATCGCGAGGGGTACAGCCAACACCTTTCACCGCGAGGGGCGTAGCCAATAGCTGTCATCGCGAGGGGCGAAGCCCCGCGGCGATCTCGTGATCGAGGGCATAGCCACCCGGACGAGATTGCCACGCCTGCTGCGCAGGCTCGCAATGACAGGGTCGGGGCAAAGAAAAACCCCGCTTGCGCGGGGCTTTTGGTGTTGGCGGAGAGGAAGGGATTCGAACCCTTGTGCCTCCTTTCGGAGACCATCCGATTTCGAGTCGGCGCCGTTATGACCACTTCGGTACCTCTCCTGAACTCGTTCCCGTTTCCGGGGGCGCGATTGTATGCGTGCCACGCGTCGGGCGCCACCCGAATGGGGCGGTTGGTGCGGGGTGAGGCTGTGCTAGCGTAGCGGCTGAGGCGCCGGTACGGGCGCTACCGTCGGAGGAACATGAGGGCTGCACTGCGAGCGCTACGCATCGCGCGGGCTCACGCGCGCTCAGGCGTGGTGGCGCTGATCCTGCTCGCCCTGATGGCGACCCTGGGCACCTGTTCGCCCACGGCGTCGCGGCTCGACCAGGTGCAGACCCTCGGCGTGTTGCGCATGGCCACGGTCAACAGCCCCACGACGTACTACGAGGGGCGGGACGGGCCGACCGGCTTCGAGTACGACCTGGCGCAGCGCTTTGCGGAACACCTGGGGGTCCGGCTGGAGCTGGTGCTGAGCCCGACGCCGCCGGAGACCCTCAACCGGGTGATGGCGGGGGAGGCCGACTTTGCCGCTGCCGGGCTCGGAGTCAGCCAGCAGCGGCAGTCACGCTTCTACTTCACGCCGCCCCTGCAGACCGTGCGTTCGCAGCTGGTCTACCGCATGGGGCAGCCGCGGCCGAAGCAGCTGCAAGACCTGCAGGGCACGCTGCGGGTGGTGCGCGATTCGGTGCCGGCCGAACGCCTGGCAGCCATGCGCGATGACCTGCCGGACCTGCAGTGGGACGACACCGATCAGCTGGAGTCCGAAGCCCTGTTGTACGCGGTGGCCCAGGGCGAGCTCGACTACACCATCGCCTATTCCGACATCGTTGCCATCAACAAGCGCTACTACCCGCAACTGATGGTGGCCTTCGACCTCGACGACGAGACCCCGTTGGCCTGGGCCTTTTCCCGCCGCGGCGACAGCAGCCTGTTTGATGCCGCGCGCGACTTCATCGAGTCGCTCGATCCGGCCGTCATCGAAGGCCTGCACGACCGGCATTTCGGCCATGTCGAACAGCTCGACTACGTCAGCAGTGTGGCGCTGGCCAAGCACGCCGACAGCCGCCTGCCGCGATATCGGGGGCACTTTGAAGCGGCTGGCGCGCAGCAGGACATCGACTGGCGCTTGCTCGCCGCCATGGGCTATCAGGAGTCGCACTGGGACCCGACCGCGGTCAGCCCCACCGGTGTTCGCGGCATCATGATGCTCACCCTGGCCACCGCCGAGTTTCTCGGTGTCAGCGACCGCGAAGACCCGCGCCAGAGCATCTTCGGCGGCGCCCGCTACTTCCGCCGCCTGCTCGACCAGATTCCCGAAGTGCCGCTGCCGGACCGCTACTGGATGGCGCTGTCCGGCTACAACATGGGGCTGGGGCACCTCATTGATGCCCGAGCGCTGACCGAAAAGCGCGGCGGTGACCCCAACCGCTGGCTCGACGTCCGCGAAAGCCTGCCGCTGCTGACCCAGCAGCGCTGGCACAGCCAGACCCGCTTTGGCTACGCACGGGGCTTTGAGGCCTTGCACTACGTGGCCAACGTGCGGACCTTCTACGACATGCTGGTGTGGATCACCGAAGGCCGCCCCTCACTGGCCGACGACGCCGACACCCCCGAGGGCGACATCACCCCCTCGGTCCCCGACGCCCCGCCGCCGGCCGAGCCCGACTTCAACCCCCTCGAGATCAACCCGCCGCTGCTGTAGTCGGCCCGAGTCCGCCGTCATCGCGAGCCCCATCCGCCGTTTGTCATCGCGAGGCCCATCTCCCATTTGTCATCGCGAGCCACATCCCTCATTTGTCATCGCGAGCGCCATCCCTCATTTGTCATTGCGAGCCCCATCCCTCATTTGTCATTGCGAGCCCGCAACGCGGGCGCGGCAATCTCCTCCGGTTGGCAGTGCCCTCGATCACGAGATCGCCGCGGGGCTACGCCCCTCGCGATGACAGAAGTGGTCTATGCCCTTCGTGACGTTGGTAGCTGTATGCTTTTGAGGCTAGCGATTCCCGGCGCAACGGCGCCCCCACTCGGCACTCTCCTATGACCCGCGGCCACGCCCTGACCCCTGCAGACTTCCCCGATCCGCCGCACGACATCGGCCCCGAGGCCGGTGCCGAGCAGTCGCTGGTGTTGGGCGGTGGCTGCTTCTGGTGCACCGAGGCGGTGTATCTCGCCATCGCCGGCGTCAAGTCGGTGGTCTCCGGCTATGCCGGCGGTACGGCTGCCACTGCCAACTACGATGCCGTGTGTTCCGGCGCCACCGACCACGCCGAGGTGATCCGCATCACCTTTGATGCCAGCCAGATCCGCCTCGGCGAGCTGCTGAAGGTGTTCTTTGCCGTGGCACATGACCCCACCACGCTCAACCGCCAGGGCAACGACCGTGGTCGCCAGTACCGGTCGGCCGTGTTCTATGCCGACGAGGCCCAGCGCAACGTGGCGGCGGACTACATCCAGGTGCTGGACGCCGCGGGTGCCTTCCCGGCGCCCATCGTCACCACCCTGGAACCGCTCACCACCTTCTACCCGGCCGAGGCCTATCACCAGGACTACGCCGCGCGGAACCCCGGGCAGCCCTACGTGCAGTTCGCCGCCCTGCCCAAGGTGGAGAAGCTTGGGCTGTATTTCCCTCAGCGCCTGAAGCGCGACTAGAACCCGGTCGAAATCGTGCGAAAGCACGCAAACCAGCGCCTCGCGCACCCCGATAACCGTGACGGTGGTCGCACCACTCGTCAGGTTTTGTCACGCGCCTGACCATCTAGGGGGTTATCTTTGGCGACAGTTAACGTAAAGTTGTGCACATAACAACGTGTTTCGATTGACTTTGTGGCAATGCGCCCTACCCAGTAGAGTAGGGGCGTAAGTCCTTGCGACGCACAGCGGTTCAGGGGCGGGGGTTTCATCATGTTTTTTGCCGAAATTCACAGGCAGGGACGCTTACTGTGATCGACATCGCCGAAGGCCAGCACTGGCACCTTCTGACCAGCCGTCCTCGCATGGAAGGCCGGGTCATCGCGCATCTCGATCGACTGAACCTGCCGCGGTTGGCCCCCACCATCCCCTGTGAACGCTGGGTCAACGGCAAACGCACCCTGCGTGACGAGTGGCTGTTCCCGCGCTACGTGTTCGTCCAGGTCGACTTCGACCACACCCCCTACAACCACCTGCAGTACCTGCCGGGTGTGAGCGGTTTCGTCCGCAGCGCCGGCCGCCTGCTGCAGGTACCGCCGGCCGTGGTGCACAACTTGCGCCAGCGCACAGAAGCGACTGGCGAAACGCCGCACACTCCGGTGGCGCGGTTCTCGCATGGGCAGCGCTTGCGGCTCAACGGTGGTGGGTTTGTGGATGTCGAGGCCATCTATCTGGAACCCGATGGCCAGCACCGCAGTGTGATGTTGATACAGATGCTGGGGCGCGAGGTGGAAACCCGCGTCGACAACCTGTACCTCGCCGCCAACTGAGCTACGCGGTGGCGGGGTGGGGCGACAAGTTTTTGAGACCGATTCTCATTCGGAGGGCGGGAGCGTGCCAGAAGGCCGCTGATCTGCCGGGGCGATAACCACACCATGACGATGTTGCTGTTGATTTCGCTGGCCACGCTCGGGCTTTCCTTTGGCGCCTGCGCCCTCACGCTGTATGCCGCCCGCGAGCTGCGCCTGGGGGCGGACGAGTCCGACGGCCTGCAGAAGATTCATGACCACTGGGTGCCGCGCCTGGGTGGCGTGCCGATTGCCGTCGCCGCCTTCGTCGGCGTGATGTGCTGGGCCTGGTATACCCATCCTGCCTACACGATGCTGGCCACCAGTCTCATCGTGTGCGCACTGCCGATTTTCTCCGCCGGCTTGCTCGAAGACCTGACCCGCCGTGTCAGCCCTGCGTTGCGGTTGTGGGTCGCGTTTGTCTCGGCCGCCATGGCGTTCTGGCTGCTCGATGCCCGCATGCTGCGCACCGATGTGGCCGTGCTCGACGCCGTGCTGAATGCCCACGTGCTGATCAGCCTGGCCGTCACCATGGTGGCGGTGGGGGGTGTGGCCCATGCCACCAACATCATCGACGGCTGCAACGGCCTTGCGGGTGGGGTGTGCGTGATCGCCCTCAGCGCCATCGCCGGCATCGCCGCGCAGGCGGGGGACCCGTTCGTCACCGGCGCCGCCCTGATCCTGGCCGGGGCGACCCTGGGCTTCCTGTTCTGGAACTTCCCCAATGGCCGAATCTTTCTGGGTGACGCCGGGGCCTACATGCTGGGCTGCCTGATGGCCATCCTCAGCCTGATGCTGGTGGTGCGAAACCCCGAGGTGTCGCCCTGGGCCCTGCTGCTGGTGATGGTGTACCCGGTGTGGGAGACCCTGTTCAGCATCTTCCGCCGTGGTCGTCATCAGCTGTCCAGCATTTCGCAGCCCGATGCCCTGCATCTGCACCAGTTGATCATGCGGCGCATGGTGCGCCGCTACGGCCCGCGGCCCGCAGGCACGGAAAAGGTTTGGCGCAATGCCCGCACCAGCCCCTACCTATGGCTGCTGGCTGGCCTGTCGGCCATCCCCGCCGTGGTGTTCTGGAACAATGCCCTGTGGGCCGCCGCGTCATGCGGCCTGTTCGTGGTGACCTACGGCCTGGCCTACCGCGCCGTCGTGACCTTCCGCGTTCCCGGCATCTTCGTGCAGCAGTCGCGCGTCTCCGAGTCTGAACCCGCACCCCGAACCTAGTTGGGGGCACCTCAACACTTTCATCGCGTCATCGCGAGCCCGCACGTTTCTTTTGTCATTCCGAGCCCGCACCTCTCACCTGTCATTACGAGCCCGCACGTTTCATTTGTCATTGCGAGTCCGCACCCCTCACCTGTCATTGCGAGCCCCCGCAGGGGACGCGGCAATCTCATCCGGAGGGCAGTGCCCTTGCTCATGAGATCGCCACGGGGCTCACGCCCCTCGCGATGACAAAGGTTGGGCTTACACCCCTCGCGATGACAGTCCATTCCCTGTCATTACGAGCCCGCACCTCTCACCTGTCATTGCGAGCCCCCGGAGGGGGCGCGGCAATCTCGTCCGGAGGGCAGTGCCCGTGCCCATGAGATCGCCACGGGGCTCACGCCCCTCGCGATGACAGCCCATTGAAGTTGTGCCAAGACCGTTCATTGATTGAACAGCCGTTCACCCCCGTCATGTCCGCCGAAGAAACCCACGTTCGCATCCTCAAGCTGCTGGCCCAGCAGCCGGACATCACCCAGCGCGAGCTGGCCGATGCGCTCGGGGTGAGCCTGGGCAAGACCCACTATCTGCTGCGGGGCCTGCTCGACAAAGGCCTGGTGAAAGCGCGCAACTTCCGCAACAGTCGCAACCGGCTGGGGTATCTGTACCAACTGACGCCCACCGGCCTGGAACACAAGGCGCGTGTCACCCTGGACTACCTGCAGCGCCGCATGGACGAATACGAACAGCTCAAGGCGGAGCTCGACGCCCTGAAGCTGGAGATGAACCGCAGTGCTGCCACCGCCGTGGCACGCGATCGCCACATGGAGTGACCCCGGCATGACGCCCACGCCCGACTTCCCCCAGATCCACCACCACGGCGCCGTCACCGGCGTCACCGGGTCCTGCCACGAATGGCAGGTGGATGCCGACCACAGCTTCCTCATCGACTGCGGTTTGTTCCAGGGGGCGGAAACCTCCGGCAGCGGCCGGGCAGGGCGTGAGCGCCTCGCCATCGACTTCGACCTCCGCACTGTGCAGGCGCTGATCGCCACCCATGTGCACATCGACCACGTTGGCCGCATCCCCTGGTTGCTGGCGGCGGGCTTCGAGGGGCCGATCCTGTGCAGCCCGCCCAGCGCCAAGCTGCTGCCCATCGTGCTGGAAGATGCCTTCAAGCTGAGCTTTACCCGCGAACCGGCCGAGGTGCGGCGCTACCGCAAGCTGGTGGAACAGCGGCTGCAGCCCATTCCCTACAACCGCTGGCACACGGTGCTGGAAACGCCAAAGCTGAAAGCCCGCATCCGCCTGCAGCGGGCGGGGCACATTCTGGGTAGCGCTTATGTGGAATGCGAAGTGAAGGCCGCCGGCCAGCCGAAGCACCGCACCGTGTTTTCCGGCGACCTGGGTGCCCCGCATGCGCCCATCCTGCCGGCACCGAAGCCCCCCTATGGCTGCGACACCCTGGTCATTGAGAGTACCTACGGCGACCGCAACCACGAAGACCGCAAGACCCGCCGCCAACGGCTGGAACGCACCCTGCAACGCGCCCTGCAGGATGAAGGCACGGTGCTCATCCCCGCCTTCAGCATTGGCCGCACGCAGGAACTGCTGTACGAGCTGGAAGACATCCTGTTTCGCAACCAGCAGAAGAAGATCAAACGGAACCTGCCCTGGGACCAACTGCCGGTGATCCTCGACAGCCCGCTGGCCAGCAAATTCACCACCGTCTACCGGCAACTGCAGCCCTACTGGGACGACGAAGCCCTGAAGCGCGTCACCCAGGGCCGCAAGCCGCTGGGGTTTGCGCAACTGCTGACGGTGGACCGCCACGACGCCCACCTGCGCATGGTGCGGCACCTGGCCAAAACCAAACGCCCCGCGGTGGTGGTGGCCGGCAGCGGCATGTGCAACGCCGGCCGCATCGTCAACTACCTGAAAGCCATGCTCGACGAGCCGCGCCACAACGTGCTGTTCGTCGGCTACCAGGCCGCCGGCACGCCGGGGCGGGACATTCAGCAGTACGGCCCCAAGGGCGGCTGGGTGGAATTGGACGGCCAGCGACTCGACATCAAGGCCGACATCACCAGCCTCGGCGGCTACTCCGCCCACGCCGACCAGGCCGGCCTGCTGGCCTTCGCCACCGGCATGCGAAAATGGCCCCGCACCGTCCGCCTCGTCCACGGCGACCCGGACGCCAAACAAACCCTCGCTCGCAAACTGCAGCAACAGGCTCGCGCCAAAGGCTGTGTGCTGCGAGTGGAGGTTCCGCGTGCCGCCGACCTTGGTGTACCTCTCGGCACGTAAGCTGTAAACGATTCCCCATTCCCGGCGCCACCGGCGCCCACCCTCACTGCTCACTAATGAAATTTCTCGTCACCGGCGCTGCCGGATTCATCGGATACACCGTCGCCACCCAACTGCTGAAGCGCGGCGACGAGGTGGTCGGCTTTGACGTCGTCAATGACTACTACGACCCCGCCGTGAAGGAAGCGCGCCTGGTGGAGCTGCAGAAGCTCTCGGCCGAGACCGGCACGAAATTCACCCTGGTGCGGCAAGATCTGGCCGATCAGGCCGCCGTCGATGCCTGCTTTGCCCAGCACCCCTTTGACCGCGTCATCCACCTGGCTGCCCAGGCCGGGGTGCGCTACTCGCTGGTGAACCCGCGGGCCTACGTACGCAGCAACATCGATGCGTTTGTGAACATCATCGAAGCCTGCCGCCACAACCAGACGCCGCACCTCACCTACGCCAGCACCAGCAGCGTGTATGGCGCCAACACCGACATGCCCTTCAGCGAGCACGCCCCCACCGTGCACCCGCTGCAGTTCTACGCCGCCACCAAGCGCGCCAACGAACTGATGGCCCACGCCTACAGCCACCTGTATCGCCTACCCACCACCGGCCTGCGCTTTTTCACCGTGTATGGCCCCTGGGGCCGGCCGGACATGGCGCTGTTCCTGTTCACCAAGAACATCCTCGAAGGCAAGCCCATCCAGGTGTTCAACCACGGCAACCACACGCGCGACTTCACCTACGTGACCGACATCGCCGAAGGCGTGATCCGCGCCAGCGACCAGATCGCCCAGCCCAACCCGGCCTGGGACAGCGGCAACCCGGACCCCGCCACCAGCAACGCCCCCTGGCGCCTGTTCAACATCGGCAACAACAACCCGGTGAAGTTGTCGGCCTACATCGAAGCCATTGAAGACGCCCTGGGCAAAAAGGCCATCCAGGAACTGCTGCCCCTGCAAGCCGGCGACGTGCCCGACACCTACGCCAATGTCACCGAACTGCAAGCCGCCGTCGGCTACAAACCCGCCACCCCGGTCAAACAAGGCGTGGCCAACTTCGTCGCCTGGTATCGCCAGTTCTATGGCGTCTAACCCGGGACGCGTTCGGCTTCATCGTCTGCAGTTGCCTTAGCCCCCAACGATTCCCGATTCCCGATTCCCGATTCCCGATTCCCGATTCCCGGCGCCAATGGCGCCTTCCTCACCCCATACGGCCCATGCTCCCAACACTCCAAACCGCCCACATCGCCGTCATTGGCCTGGGCTACGTCGGCCTACCCCTGGCCGCTGAATTCGGCAAGAAGTACAAAACCGTCGGTTTCGACATCAATGCCAAACGCATTGACGAGCTGAGGCAGGGCAGGGACCACACCCGCGAGATGAGCCCGCAAGAACTGGCCGAAGCCACGCAGCTTCGGTACACCAGCAACCCGGGGGACATCGCCGACTGCAACATCTACATCGTCACCGTTCCCACCCCAATCGACGCCCACAAACGCCCGGACCTGACGCCGCTGCTCAAAGCCAGCGAAACCATCGGCAAAGTGCTGAAGCCCGGCAACATCGTCATCTACGAAAGTACCGTCTACCCCGGCGCCACCGAAGAAGACTGCGTCCCCGTCCTGGAAAAGGTGTCCGGCCTCACCTACCAGTGCACCGAACGTCTAGCTGCTGCCTCTGCCGTTGACGTTGCTGTCCCACCTCACCCCTCACCCCTCACCCCTCACGGTTTCTTCTGCGGCTACAGCCCAGAACGCATCAACCCCGGCGACAAAGCCCATCGCCTCCCCGACATCAAAAAAGTCACCAGCGGCTCCACCCCCGAAGTGGCCGACCTGGTCGACAGCCTCTACGCCAGCATCATCACCGCCGGCACCTATAAGGCCAGTAGCATCAAAGTGGCGGAGGCCGCCAAGGTCATCGAAAACACCCAGCGCGACCTCAACATCGCGCTCGTGAATGACCTGGCCATCCTTTTCAACAAACTGGGCATCGACACCCTGGAAGTGCTGGAAGCCGCCGGCACCAAATGGAACTTCCTGCCCTTCCGCCCCGGCCTGGTCGGCGGCCACTGCATCAGCGTCGACCCTTACTATCTGACCCATAAGGCACAGGAAGTCGGCCACCACCCGGACGTCATCCTCGCCGGCCGCCGCACCAATGACGGTATGGGCGCCTATGTGGCGAGCGAAGTAATTAGGCTGATGGTGCGCAAAGGCATCAATCCGGTGAACGCCCACGTGCTGATCCTCGGCCTGGCCTTCAAGGAGAACTGCCCAGATCTGAGGAACACGCGTGTTGTCGATATCATCGACGCGCTGAAGGGCTATAACGCCTGTGTCGATACTTGCGATCCTTGGGTGGATGCTGGCGAGGCGGAGCATGAATACGGCCTGATCCTTTGCGAGCCGCGCGAGGCCGAATACGACGCTATCGTCATGGCCGTTGGACATGACGCATTCCGCGACCTCGGCGCCGACGGCATCCGCACCTACGGCAAGCCCGGTGCAGTGCTGTACGACGTCAAGTACGTCCTGCCACGCGATGCGGTCGATGGGCGGTTATAAATGGCCACATCGCTGAGTTATCGGCCAGACATTGACGGCCTCAGAGCGATTGCCGTCCTCGGTGTGGTGCTATATCACTTCGGTTTAGGGCCGGTACATGGAGGGTTTGTCGGCGTCGATGTGTTCTTTGTGATCTCTGGCTACCTGATTACGTCGATCATTCAAAGGGAAGTATCACTGGGACAATTCACGTTCACGGGATTCTACGAAAGGCGGGTCCGCCGAATTTTTCCGGCGCTGTTCGCCGTCTTATTTGTAACCCTCATTGCGGGGGTTTTGCTCCTTCTGCCAAGCGACTTGGTAAGACTCGGGTATTCGACGTTGGCTACGTTGTTCTTTGTTTCCAACGTCCTGTTCTGGCGTGAAACCGGCTATTTCAATACCGCGTCGGAGTACAACCCGCTGCTGCATACATGGTCATTGGCGGTCGAAGAGCAGTTCTACATAGGGTTGCCGATCCTTCTCTTGCTGGTTCACCGTGTTGCGCCGCGTACTCTCAAGCCGGTTTTGGTTGCCGGCGTACTGGGATCTTTGGCGCTTTGCGTCTTGATGCAGGCAGACCATCCCTCTGCGACCTTTTTCCTATCACCTTCTCGCGCGTGGGAGCTATTGCTGGGCTCCTTGCTTGCAGTTGGTATCCTCCCTAGTGCCTAGGCTGGCAAGCCGCATTTGGCGGGAGGTCCTAGCAGCCTTAGGATTCCTGGTACTGCTGGGTAGTCTATGTTTTATAAAAGCAGGTCCTGCATTCCCAGGGGTGTGGGCAGCACCGCCTGTATTGGCAGCTGCTGCATTGCTGTATCTCGGTGGCGAAGGCGATAGTGCAGTGCGCAGGGTGCTCCAATGGCGTCCATTGGTGCTCGTAGGCATCATTTCCTATTCACTCTATTTATGGCATTGGCCGTTGCTGACCATCGCGCGTTACTCCAATGGCATGGAGCCAATTCCTCAAGGCGGTGCTTGGGCGCTGTTCTTGGTGGCGATGGCGCTGGCTTCAGCAAGTTATCGGTATGTTGAAACTCCATTTCGAAAGCACGGAAATGACAAAGCGAAGCTTAATGGCCGACAGCATCTATTCGCCACAAGTACAGCAGTGATGGGCCTCCTGGGCGGAGCAGCTGTTGCGGTTACCCAGAACCAAGGATGGGAAGATCGATTTGCGCCAGATGTTCTGGCTTACGACAGCGCCCGGTATCCACATATTCCATTCAAGGACGACTGCGATGGTCGTTGGCCCGATAGCAGGAACCCAGACTGCGTCATAGGTGATCGTGATTCAGAGCATCTTGCCATATTGTGGGGAGACAGCTATGCGCTCGCTTGGGCACCTGGGCTTGATGCGATGTTGAAGGCACAAGGGCTGCGCGGCATCCTGGCGGTAAACTCAGCCTGCCCGCCATTGTTGGGCATCCATAATCCGTCAGACCCAGGCTGCCATGACGACAACAATGCGACCCACGATTGGCTGGCAGCAAACAAGCCTGACTTGATTATTATGGCAGCGGCATGGCCGGCCTATTCAGGACCTGAGGGGCGATACTCGATATTCGACAGTGAAGGACGCCGTGGGAACGTGGCGACATTCGCACCAGCGTTCAAACGCACATCGATCGTAACAGGCTCGCTCGGTAAGTCAGTAATAATTATCGGCCCTACCCCGGGGGCACCCGCGGATATCCCATTCAAGTTGGCAGTCGCAAAAACCCCACCAGACGGAATTCGGAAGGATGACTTTCAGCGGATGGCGCAACCATTCTGGACGGCTGCACAGTATGTCGAAGCGTTCGACAATATAGTTGTGATCGATACCATGAGCTGGTTTTGTGACAGCAGAGTGTGCCGATATCTAGACGAACAAGGGGAGTTGCTTTACCGCGATGGAGGACACCTCAGTGTTCTGGGGGCCGATTTCGTTGTAGCTCGACTACTCTCGCGGCTGGATACGGGATCGTTTTATCAGCCTGATTTCCCCTCTGACCTTGAATAGAAAACTGCAATGGCTGGAACCAATGCGTACGCTCGCCGCATGTTGGGTTCTCGTGAGCCATGCAAACCAATCTGTCACCGCGTTTATCGGGCCTTTGGGGGCCGGCACTGCGGTGATCGCAAACGGCTATTTAGGCATAGATTTTTTTTCGTTCTTTCGGGGTTCATCGTCGCGTTCTCCAGTCACAACCTGCCGGAGAAGGGGCGCGGCTTCGGTGACTACGCGCGTGCCCGTTTGATACGCATTTATGTGCCCTAACTACCTGTCGGTATCGGGGTACTGCTTTTGTACCTGCTGTTTCCAGGGCTGAGCACCGCCGACCGGTCTCCTGGCCTGCAGATGTTATTGACCCTGTTGCCAACCGACAAGCCGCCTGCGCTCTCCGTGGCCGGGACCCTGATCCATGAAATACTGTTCTATGCGCTGTACTCACTGATCTTTGTTTCGCGTCGTCTGCTGTGGGTGCTGCTGGCGGCTTGGGCCGGATTGATCTCTTACCATGCGGTGGATGGGCAACCACTGCAGTCGGCATTGAGGTACGTTCTTTCGCCTCTCAACCTCTGTTTTCTGCTGGGAGTGGTCGTCTAGCACTTTACTCACAGAGGAGTCACTACACTCGTTTCTGTTGCCGGTGGGGTGGGTGGCATCCTCATCCTTGCGCTCGAGGCCGGTCAGATCGCTCCGCAACGCTGGCTGTTGGCACTGGGGTATTCAGGTTTCATCGTATGTGCGCTGTCCACTTGGGCGCAGCGATGGAGTCCTGGTCAGGGCGTGCTCTTTGTGGGTGCCGCCTCGTATTCAATTTATCTTGTCCACAACCCGCTGCTTGCGGCAGCGGTCCGCGTCGTAAAACGATTCCTTCCAGGCATTGACCCGTTGGCAGCTTTCTCCTTGATCTCAACTGCCGCATTGCTGGCTGGGTTGGCTTATTACTATTTCTACGAGCAGCATGGGCTTCGGTTGGCTCGAAGGATCCTTGTATCGTCGGAAAGGCGCTCAGTTGTAGCTCCGAGTTCTACCACTGTTGAAGCTGACAGCCGCTGATGGGCGCCCTTATTCTGGGTCCGCGCGGCGTATCGATGAAAAGAGAGGAGCCTGCGTGAGTGGCGAAGTGATCCGACTTATGGTGCACGAGGGTCTTCAGGGCGGCAGGCTTGCTGAGTTTTTAATAAGAGGACAACATGATGGCGCGTTTCCTGATTAAGATGGACGCGACGTCGTTCCGTCCATGCCCCCCGAACTCGCAATTCTGGCAATGCGCTTGTGTTTGGTCGCGGCAGCGCAGGCTTACTGCGCGGCTTATGAGGGCTACATGCTGTTAAGAGGGCGCGCAGAGATGTCTCGTCTGCTGATTCGGGCTTCTCCTGAGTCGGCGCTACCGGCGGTGTGCCCGTCGTGAGCTATCCATCGACCGACTATCGACGAGACATTGATGGCCTTCGAGCGGTCGCGGTCCTGCTTGTTGTGCTGTACCACTTCGAGTTGGGTGTTTCCGGCGGGTTCGTAGGCGTAGACGTGTTTTTTGTGATCTCGGGCTACCTGATCACAGGAATCATCCACCGCCAAGCGGGTGCGTCTGGGTTCTCTTTTCTTGACTTCTACGAAAGGCGCGCGCGTCGGATCCTGCCAGCTCTAATAGTGGTTCTGACCGCCTGTAAGGTCACAGCGATGGCAATGCTGCTGCCGAGCGACCTGGAACGGTTTGGCGCCAGCCTTGGCGCCACCCTCTTTTTTGTTTCCAATTTCTACTTTTGGTCTCAGGGAAGCTACTTCGGCCCCGCATCGGATTTGGCGCCGCTGCTGCACACTTGGTCGCTGTCGGTGGAGGAGCAGTTCTACCTCGCAATGCCGCCCCTCTACCTGCTGCTGCAGCGATTCGCGCCCAACCGCGTGCCGCACGCGTTCGCGCTGGTGACGCTGCTATCGCTGGCGGGCGCGAGCTATTTCGTGTTGTATCGCGCGCATGAGGTGTTTTATTGGACGCCATTTCGGGTTTGGGAGATTGCTCTCGGCGGCTGGCTGGCGGTGACGAGACTCCCTGATGTTGCCAGTGCCGCGGTGCGCAATGTCGCGGCGGCGCTGGGAATCGGCGTGATCTTGGTCGCGGGAGTGCTGTTTGATTCCACAACTCGCTTCCCCGGGTATTCGGCCCTGTTGCCCTGCATGGGCGCTACTCTGGTCATCTGGGCGGGTGTGCGTGGCAACGCCGTATCCAAGGCCCTACTCGCGAACCGTCCGATGGTCGTTGTGGGCCTGATCTCCTATTCGCTTTATCTTTGGCACTGGCCCCTGATCGCATTCGCGCGCCATCACTACCTTGGGGGTTCGGTGCCGTTGTCGGTGCGTATTATGCTGGCGACCGTTGCGGTGCTGCTGTCCGTGTTGTCATGGCGTTATGTCGAAACACCGTTTAGAAGCCGTGATTCTGTTTCCCGCTATGGGATGATAGCTTGGGGTATAGGCAGCGGTGTGGTCGTCTCGTGCTTGGCCGCCGCGTTGGTGCTGACCCAGGGCGTTCCGAGTCGGTACTCCGATCAGGTCGTTGCCCTAGACAGGGAAAGGGCGCGGGTCAGCCATCGGGATGAATGCCTTAACCGGCGCGGCGAAATCTCAGTAGAGACTGCCTGCCACGTGGGCGCCGAAGGCCCAGCCACCGTGCTCGTTTGGGGTGATTCCTATGCTCACGCGATGATGCCGGCTCTGGATGTGGCCTTTCGGGAACTGGGGCTTTCCGGCGCATTTGTCGGTCGCAGCGGATGCCCCCCTCTTCTCGGTGTCTCGGTTTCACTTCGGGGGCGTGCCAACTGGAAGTGTGTGGCGTTCAACAAGGACGTGATGGCGGCACTTTCGAGTGTGGACCGAATCGACACCGTGGTGGTTGCCGCTGCCTGGAACCAATACGTTGACCCCAAGACAGGCTACATCCTGAGCCTGGAGAGCGGCGCGAAGGGCGACCCACTTGAGGTTAGTGCCGCGAGCCTGAAGCAGGCGCTGGCGGGCACTCGCGTTGTCGTAATCGAACAGGTTCCTGTGTACCCTTGGGGCGTGCCTTACCGGATGGCCATCGCGGCCATGAAGGGCGATGCGATGCCAATCAGCCCCTATTCCGTGCATCGGGAGGCTTCCCGGAAGCCGAGGGCGGTGTTTTCGGCATTGGCAGGCGACGATGGCTTTGGCGTGGTCAGCCCTGAGTCTTGGTTCTGCGTCGAAACCCGATGCAACTACGCCGACGAGCACGGACGCCCCTACTATTTCGACCACGGACACTTGAACCGGAGGGGAGCGGCATTCATTGCACCTTGGCTCACGCGGGACCTGCGAGTTGCCCTAGACATTGGTCCGGAGGCAGCTTCGACGGAAGCCAATCCTTCCCGAGCCGCAAACCATCGAGATTAGAGCGTAGAAAATCAAGACCCTAGTGATGGGTGTTGACGGATTCATTGGTTCGCATCTCGCAATGAGGCTGCTTCGAATTGGTTGCCTTCGATAACATGAGCGACTACTACTACGTCAACCTGAATTAGGCCCCCGTTTGGTACGCTGCACGGCTAACCCGAACTACACCCAAATCGAGACCGACTTGGCCAGCCATGCGAGGGAGTACGCCGATTTTTATTCGGGTATCGCTAATACTATTGTGTCGAGTGAGTTGCCTTCCGCCAGCCAGCGTAGGCCGGCGCCCAAGCCTTTGTGCGCACTGATCTACGGCGCTGAAGCCCTACATGTCTACTCTTCGTAACCAGCTTTGGGGCGCCGCGCGGGGCAGCATGTTCATTCGCGTTGGATCGCTCGCCGCAACCCTTCTTGGCTCCGTGGTGCTCGCTCGTGCGTTAGGTCCCGCCTCGTTCGGGATTTATTCCCTAGCTCTCGCGATAGTGACCATACTTGCGCTCCCAGCGCAAGTGGGCATTCCTACGCTCTTGGTTCGAGAGACCGCCAGGACCCAAGCGGCTGGAAAATGGTCTGAGATGAAGGGACTGTGGCGCTGGTCAACGCGCGTTATTTTGGTGAGTTCGCTGGTGATTGCGGCGGGAAGCTCGTTGGCATTGTTCCTTTACCCGAGGCCCATCAAGCCCGACCTGCTGTGGGCGATCCTGGCAGGGCTGGTTCTGGTGCCACTTATCGCGCTGGGGAACGCACGCGGTGCCGCCCTGCGAGGCCTTCGCCATATTGTGCGAGGGCAGCTCCCCGAAAGCGTCATCAGACCGCTAGTGTTGGTTTTGCTTGTGTATGCGGTTTGGGCAGGGGGGCAACCCGTGACTGCCGATTCGGTGATGGCTTTCCACGCGCTGGCGGCTGTACTGGCCTATGCGGTGGGTGGTGAGATCCTTAGGCGCTCGCGACCTCGGGAACTCGCGAGCGTGTGCGCGGACATGGCGGGCGCTGCCGGCTGGTGGCGAGCCGCATTGCCTCTGGCGTTGATCTCGGCCCTCCAAGTGGTCAGTAGTCAGTGCGGCGTTATTGTCCTTGCGCTGTTCAGGCCCGAAGCCGAGGTGGGACTGTATAAGGTCGCCGCGTCGGCAGCCACGATTGCGCTTTTCGGGATGCAAACGGCCACCATGGTGCTTTCGCCACACTTGGCGCGAACGCACGCGATGGGCGATGTGGAGCGCCTCAAGAAGTTGACGGCACTTGGTGCGTTGGTGAGTACGGCGCTAACGCTTCCGATTCTGGTGATATTCCTGGCGGGCGGACGGGGACTGATTGGAATGGTCTATGGCGAAGAATATGACAGTGCCTTCCTTCCGCTCGCAGTTCTCACGGTTGGGCAGGCTGTCAACGCCATGTTTGGCTGTGTTGGGGCGTTGCTTGGCATGGTGGGTTACGAGCGCGACGCAGCGCGCTGGTTGAGTGTTTCCGCGCTGGTCAACATCGTACTTGCGTTTGTGTTGGTGCCCGTGCTCGGAATGATGGGAGCAGCTATTTCGAGCGTGGCATCGATTCTGGTTTGGAACCTTGCTTTCTGGTTGATAGCCAAGATGCGATTGGGTATCGATAGTAGTTTTCTGCCGGCGGTCCCACTGGCGTTTGACGTCCTGCGTGGCTGGATGGCAAGGCGCTGTTCTTGACCTAGAAGTCAGAGGGTGCCGGAGCATGCGGGAGGGGAGGATGTTGCGCTGAATTTATGAAATGGAGACGAGTTATGCCAAAGAAGGACTCGCATGAAGGGCGGGAAAGTTCGCAGAGTTTCTTCTCCCTTCGGGAAGCGGTCTGGCTCGTAGCCGCCAATAACCTGCCGCGGCTCTGGGTATTCGATCGCTATCGTTACCTTCTGTATCGACTTGCCGGAATCCGGCAGGGCGGCGAGTGCACAATTTTTGGGCCGGTGTCTGTGCGGCCTTACGGCGGGTGCGTGAACATCCAGATAGGCGCTGGTACGTTTCTGAATGTGGCGACTAACTTCTGCGTAAATTACGACACTGTGACCATTGGCGAGCGTGTGCAGATCGGGCCCCGCGTCAGCTTCGAGACGTTGGGCCATGGCCTGGTGTACGTTCCCGGCGTGGGCCGCGGAAGGACATCTGCCCCCATCGTGGTTGAAGATGAAGTGTGGATTGGCGCCGGTTCCACGATCGTCGGGGGCGTCACCATCGGGCGAGGGTCGGTGGTGGCCGCCGGTGCTGTGGTCACGCGGGATGTGCCTGCCGGTGTGTTGGTTGGTGGCGTTCCCGCACGGGTGATTCGAACCCTCGACCCGGCCGGTTACACTGGGGGCCATGCTACTGCCGAGTAGTCGCTCCCGGCGCCGGTAGAACACGCCCTAGGAAAATATTATGTCGTTTCCCGTTTCCAGACTCAGTGGACTTGCATTTCTGGCCCGTGTATTCCGGATTTGGAAGACGCGATCCCTTACCACTTGGCGGAATGCTCGGACGCCAATCAGGTTGGCCTGCTTTCCGGGGGACGACATCGGCGATAACATCATCGCCCATGGTGTCTATGAGGATCTGTTGCTTGAGGGCCTATTTGGCGTCGTACTGGCGCCGAAGGCGGCCGAGTTCAAGGCAGGCTTGGCAATGGACATCGGCGCCAATATTGGCAACCACAGCCTTTGGTTTTCGAGCCGGTTCGCAAGAGTGCTGGCTTTCGAGCCGAATCCGATCTGCACGCGCCTTATCGAGGCAAGCGCAATGCTCAACGGTGCTGAGAACATACAAGCCCTCGGGTATGGCTTGAGCGAAAGCAACGCGGAGTTGGTCTTCCGGTTAAATCTGGCGGGAAATCTGGGCCAGTCTGGGGTAACCGGTTCGCTAGTTCTCCGGAAGTCCCGGAGTTTTCCCGTTCAGGTTCGGGTGGCGGACGAAGCCGTAACTGATGAGATGCTGGATGGCCTTCCTGTTCGTTTGGTGAAGATCGATGTGGAGGGCCATGAACTATCGGTATTGAAGGGAATGACCGGCCTGCTCGCCAAACACCGCCCGATTGTGCTGTTCGAATCCCATGGCGCCAGAGGCGACTCCGGAAGCGACGCCATCGCGGACCACCTTAACAGCATCGGTTATGCGAACTATTACGTCATCGAGCGTGTGAGGTCGCCCTACGGGTCAAAGCTGCTTAGGGCTATCTACCGTATTGCCAAGGGCCAAGAACTTTCCCTCCGACAGGTGGACAGACCGGAAGATCGGCCTTATAGCCTGGTCATTGCAACGTGCGAGCCACTGGCTGGATTGGACGGGACGCCGGCAGCCCAGGATCAATGATCAGTCCCGTCAAAGGGCGACGAATATCCGTCCTGCTGCCCGACCTGCGACCAGGTGGCGCGGAACGCCTTCATGTGAATCTCGCCCGTGATTGGGTTGAGCGCGGACTGGATGTAGATTTTGTCCTGCGTAATGCTGTTGGGGAACTGCTTGACGAACTGCCCATTGGGGTGCGTGTCGTTGACTTGGCCGTGCCACGGGTCAGGGGGCTTCTGAGGCCGCTGACGAGGTACCTTCGTCGAGAGAAGCCCAATGGCTTGCTTGCGGCAATGTGGCCGTTGACGGTGATCGCGCCTGTCGCCGGGCGTATGTCGGGATTTCGGGGGCGGGTGGTGATCAGTGAGCATTCTCCGCTTTCCGTAGCCTACGCATCGAAGGGACTGCTGCACCGCGTACTGCTGCGTTCTAGTCAATGGTTTGCCTATGGGCTGGCAGACGCCTGTGTCGCGGTGTCTTGCGGCGTGGCGGATGACTTGGCCGCACTTTCCGGTCGGCCGAGGCAGCGCTTCGAAGTGATTGGCAACCCGGTGGCGCTAGGCGGTGCGATCAACGCGTGTCCGGCGCCGGCCGCGTTGGCTGGCGTTGCGAGGCCACTGTTCCTGACGGTGGGCAGCCTGAAGGCTGTAAAGCGCCATGACCGGCTGATCGATGCTTTCGCTTTGGTGGCATCACGGGTGGGGGGCACGCTGTGCATATTGGGCGAAGGGGCTGAGCGCGCCTCGCTGGAGGCGCAGGTGAAGTCGCTGGGCCTGAAGGGTCGAGTGCTGCTGCCTGGTTACTCTGCGAATGTCGGCGCCTGGTACGCCGGCGCCGACCAGTTCGTTCTTTCGTCCGACTACGAAGGCTTTGGCAACGTGCTAGTGGAGGCCATGGAGTATGGCCTTCCCATAGTCAGCACGGATTGCGTTTCGGGCCCGAGAGAGGTTCTGCACGGCGGCGCCTTCGGGAGGCTGGTGCCCGTCAACGATCCAAGCGCGCTGGCCGACGCAATGGTGGACATGCTTCGGACACCGATCAACAAGCCTGCCCTACTGGCCCGTGCACGGGAATTTTCAGTTGACGTTGTTTCTGCTCGATATCTCGACGTCTTGATGCCGGGTTGGTGGGGTAAGGAAACGGCATGAATCGCGGAGTACTGTACCTTTCCTACAGCGGAATGCTCGAGCCGCTCGGTCAGTCACAAGTGCTCGCGTACCAAGAGCGCCTGGCTGCCGACCATCCTGTCCATATCATAAGCTTTGAACGGGCGAGGGACTGGGCCGATATCGCCCAGCGCGACGCTGTCGCCAAACGTATGGCCGACGCCGGCATCCACTGGCATCCGCTGCGCTATCACAAGCGATTGTCGCTGCTGGCGACGTTCTGGGACATTGCTTGTGGCGCTTTCACGGGCTGGCGCCTGGTACAAAAGCACGGACTGGCCATTGTGCATGCGCGAAGTTATGTGCCCTCAGTAATGGCGGTGGTGATCAAGCGGCTCTCGGGCGTGCGCTACGTGTTCGATATGCGCGGGTTCTGGGTGGACGAACGGGTGGACGGCGGTATATGGCCGCGTGGTGGGCACATCTATCGCACCGCCAAGTGGTTCGAACGTAGGTTTCTGCTGGCCGCCGACCACGTGGTTTCGCTTACTGAGGCGGGCATCCGCGAACTCGCTAAGTTCGACTACATGCGTGGTGCCATGCCCCCATGTACCGTGATTCCCACTTGCGCAGACCTGTCGCGATTCAAACCCCGAGGCCGGAAGTCCTCGGCGCTGGTGTTGGGCTACGTGGGTTCGGTGGGCACCTGGTACCTGTTTGATGAAGTGGTTATGGCCTTCTGCCAACTCCTCAAACTCCGGCCAGATGCCCGGCTATTGGTAATCAACCGCAACGACCACGTCTACGTCCGCGAACGGCTTCAGGTTGGCGGCGTGCCGCTGGAGGTTGTCGAGATCATCGCTGCAACCCACGCTGAAGTTCCTGAATATCTCTGCCGGATGCATGCGGGAATCTTCTTCATCAAACCCGTGTTTTCCAAACAAGCCTCGGCACCGACCAAGCTGGGCGAGTTCCTGGGCTGCGGGATTCCCTGCCTGGCCAATTCCGGCGTGGGCGACATGGCGGAATTGATGGAAGCCGACCAGGTTGGTATAGCTATTGCCGATTTCCAGCCCTCCTCCATTCGGGAAGGCATGTCTAGGCTGCTTGCGCTGGTGGCCGACCCCGACGTAGGCGCACGATGCGTTGCTTCCGCGCAGGCGCACTTTTCCCTGGATGAGGGCGTGCGCCGCTACCAGGCTGTTTACCGGAGTCTGGAGGCAAGGCCTTGACCCACGCTGATCCCGTGCCCCTCGCGCCAATGCGAGTGCTCTTCCTCACCCGCTATCCGGTTGAAGGCGCATCCAGCCGCTATCGAGTTTTCCAGTATTTGCCCTATCTCGGCGAGCTGGGAGTGGACTGTACCGTCCAAAGCTTCATGGATGCAGGTTTGTATGACCTAAGCATCAAGCCGGGACGCACGGCTGCCAAGGTCATGGCGACCGCGGAGGCTGTTTTCCGACGTCTTGCGACGCTGCGACGTTGGCGTCATTACGATGTAATTTACCTGCAGCGCGAGCTTTTCCCTTTTGGTCCGCCGTTGGTCGAGCGCTGGCTTCGACGTCGAGGTGCGGTGCTTATATTCGACTATGACGATGCGCTTTTCATCAAAAAGGCCAGCCGTTACAACCCGCTTGCGACTTTCTTTCGTGCCCCTGAGAAAACACTGGAGGTGTTTCGACTGGTGCACCTAGTTGTGGCGGGCAACAACTGGTTGCGGGATCAGGCGGCGCTAAATGGTGCGAATGCAGTCACTGTCGAAGTGGCTGAGGACATTTCAAGATATGTTCCGAAGAAGGCGGCCGGAATCGGAAAGCAGGTAACCATTGGTTGGCTGGGTTCTCCGTCTACCGTGAAGTATCTGAAGCTGATTGAGTCGGTCCTGAAGAGGATTCATGAGCGCTTCCCTTCGGTGCGGTTCCAACTCATGGGGGGTGGTGATTTCGAGATGTCTGGCGTGCCTTGGGAGCTGGAGAATTGGTCTCTGTCCGGTGAGGTTCCAGCGCTCGCGCGCTTTGATATCGGGCTGATGCCATTGCCTAATGAGGATTGGGCTATGGGCAAGTCTGGTGGAAAAGCTAGAACCTACATGGCAGCAGGTGTGGTCCCAGTATGTTCGGCGATAGGGTACAACCTGGAACTTATTGATCATGATCGCACAGGCATGCTTTGCGCGAATCTTGAGGACTGGGAGCGCTCGTTGGGCGTTTTGATTCTAGATGCGGCCCGGAGGACGCGCATGGCCGCTGCTGCACGCGAGGAGGTGCTGTCCAGGTTCTCTCCGCGGCTGCAGGCAGAGAAGCTAAAACACGCGCTGGAAGACGCGCGGCAGGGTGGAAGGGCGTGAGCGTCTACTTAGCCATTTATGTACTTCTGGCGGTGGCTGCGTACCTGGCCTTCTCAAGCAAGCAGAGTAATGTGTTGGCTGTGGTATTCGGGATATTCCTTGTACTGTTCATCGGGACGCGCTTTCAGGTTGGGTGCGACTGGTGGGCGTATACGCTGCGCTTTAATAGTCTGTACGCCGATATCGAGGGATGGGCTGAGGGTTTTCGACTTGGGGAGGGAGGGTTCCACCTGATCAATCTAGTCGCCTACGATGCAGGGTGGGGCTTTAATGGCGTTGTGTTGCCAGCGGCCATCATCTACATTTCAGCGCTTGTTCGCTTTTCTTACCTGGCACCACATCCAGCCTCACTGATTGCCATTGCATTTCCGATCCTGATTATTCAGCTGGGAATGTCCGGTATGCGGCAGGCGCTGGCCACAGCAATGTTGATGCTGGCCTGTGTTGCATTCGTGAAGGGCAAAAAGTTCGTGACGGGCGGCTGGATTGGTCTTGCGTCACAGTTCCATACATCGTCCATCGCGTTCCTGCCCATCGCAGCCCTGGCACGCACCAATATTTCAACAAAATATGTCATTGGGGCAGTGGTTCTGCTTTCTCCGCTGGCGGGATGGTTGCTTGGGGAACGGCTAGAGGTCTATAGCGACCGGTATATCGAGCAGATCTACGGCGAGAACGCCTCTGGTGGCGCTTGGATTCGATATGCCATCGCATCACTCCCTTTTGTCGTTATGGCTTGGAAGCGAAATCGCGTAGCTATGCGGTATCCCGAGTTGTACCCGTTGCTGAAGCTGTTCGGGCTCATGTGTCTGGGGCTGCTGGGGGCAGGGCTGGTTTCGAGCGTGGCGTTGCACCGTCTCGTCTACTACGTTCTGCCAGTCAGCTTGCTGTGCTTGTTGTGCGTTTCGGACGCCGCGTTCTCGTCGGGAAGTCGTCGGTTTGCGCGTGCGCTCCCGTTCCTGATCTATGGTGTCTATATCGTGACGTGGTTCGTTTTCTCACGGCACGCGACTTCTTGTTATGTCCCCTACAACAGTTGGCTGCTGTGAGACTTGGTGAGACTGCCGACATTGTAGTGCTCGGCAGTTCGCCGACAGCACTGTATGCCGCGCGCGAGGCCTCAAAAGTGGCGGGCAGGGTTGCCATTGCAGATTTTGAACGTGGCTGCGCGTTTAGGTCGTCCTGCGTTCAGCAGTCAAGAGTTGTTACAACTGCGGGTGACGTGTCGACTTGGCTGGCCAAGTTCGGCGGAGCAGGCGGCTCACGCCCACTCCTGCTGCCCACAAGTGATGTGTTCATCGAATTTGTGATGGCGAATGCAGAGCGCCTGAGTCATTCGTTTGAGGTGCTCGGTGGATACCGTGGGGTTGCCGCTGATCTGCTCGACAAGGAACGGTTCCATGCACTTTGTCACCAGCATGGATTTTTGACCCCGGGGGTCTGGCAGGCGGTGGGAACCGAGCGGCTCCTCGCCCTCGCGGATGAAGTGCCATTCCCCTGCATCTTGAAGCCCAAGCTGATTCACAAGGCCAAGGCATTTCTGAGTGGCAAAAAGGTGCTGCTCTGCCGGTCGCGAGAGGAGTTTGTCTCGCAAGTGCACCGCATACCTGACGACAGTGGAGGATGGTTGGTGCAGGAAGTCATCCCGGGCCCTGAATCTGAGATCACGCTGTTCGGCGGATATATCGGGCGAGATGGCATTGCGAGGCAGGTGTTTACCGGCCGAAAGTTGCGGCAGTATCCGTCGGGCTTCGGCTCTGCTTCGATGGTGACCAGTGAGCCTTGCGATGAAACGCGGACGTTGACGCTGGGCTTTCTTCAGCGGATCGGGTTTCAGGGAGTCTGCGGCGCAGAGTTCAAACGCGACCCTCGTGATGGCCGGTTGAAAATCATCGAGATCAACCCACGCCCGACCCTTTGGTTTCAGATCGCGCACGATGCAGGCTTGCGCATCGTCGAGGCGGCCTGGCGTGACATGTCTGGCAAGCCGCCCCTTCCCGAGGGCGACCAACGAACGGATGTATGTTGGCGCTATCTCTTGAAGGACATCGCGTCTGCCCGGTTTTACCGCCGTAGTGGAAAGGACTTTGTCTTCCCTCCGCCAGATGTATCGACAGCTCGGGCTATGACTGCGACAAGTTGGCCTGTTTTCTCACCTGGAGACATGCTCCCTGCGGTTGCAGAGCCATTTGGCTTCCTCCGTAAGGCCTGGATGCGACGCAAGTGAGACTGTTGATCGTCAATGCCGACGATTTCGGTCTGAATGCGTCTGCGAATGCGGGAATTGTTGCGTGCCATCAGGCGGGCGCAGTTACCAGCACGACGGTGATGGTGAATGCACCAGGATTTTCCGACGCAGTGCTACTCGCGAAAGCACACCCGTCTCTTGGTGTCGGCCTTCATTTCAACCTCACGTGGGGCGAGCCAGTGTTACCGCCGAGTCAGGTCGCATCCCTGGTTGATGCGCACGGGCGTTTTACTTCGAGGCGTGAGATCGCAGCGCGGTTGTTGTTGGGGAGATTACGAGCGGACGAGATTCGATGCGAACTGCAGGCGCAGTTTGCGCGCCTCGTCGCCAGCGGTGTAGCGCCGACACATATCGATAGCCATCAACACGTTCATGCATTCGGCCCCGTATTTTCGGCGATCGCCGAGCTGTGTATGGCGCGGAAGGTACCCATGCGGGTGCCGTGGGTCGCGCCGGACCGTGCAGCGTCACCGGTGCGACGTATCAAGCGGGCCGCTCTGGCGGGCCTTTTGGGGCGCGTAGCTAGTCAGTGGCAGGGCAGGGTTCGCTGGAATGATGGTCTCGGAAGCGTTTTCGACCTGGGCACGCTCCCCCCGTATCTGGAAGATCTTCACTACCAGCAGATTCTCGCTGTCATGCCGACCGAGCTGCCCGTGCATGAGCTGATGGTGCACCCAGTCGCAGACGCTGGTGCGATGAAGGGCTTTACACGAGTGGGGCAGGTTGGCTTCGCGGAGTTCGAGTATCTCCGCAAGGGGCGCCTGGCCGCGGTTGCGAATGAAGCGGGGTTTCGAATTGGGAGCTATCGGGATTTGTGGTGAATGTGCAAGGCGGAGTGACGAGTTCTGACTGCCGAGTAACAGCAACAGCAACAGAAGATGGTGCTGAATGCTGCGTAGTGGCAGGAGCAGCAGCAGCGACGAATTGTCATCGCAAGCGGCTTAGCCGTGTGGCGATCTCGTTGGCGGGCACTGTGCCGGCGGGGTGAGATTGCCGCGCCCGCTTTGCGAGCTCGCAATGACAGAAAAATAGGTGCGATCTCGAAATCTCCGACATCAACCTCGCCTCTCGGCAGCACGGCTTCCGACGGTCTCAAGGATTCACCGTAGCAGGGTCATATGGCAGCGGCGCTGATTGTAAGTATGGTGCTGAGAGAAAAAGACAGTAACGAGAGCCGAGTGATGAGTGCTGAGGAACTGCGGTGAGGGTTTTGCTGACGGTTAACGCGGCTTGGAATATCTGGAACTTCCGGCGGCCGTTGGTGGCGGCGCTGCTTGCAGATGGGCACGAGGTTACGGTGCTGGCGCAGGCGGATGACAGCGCGGCGGCGCTGCAGGAGATGGGCTGTGCCTTCGTGCCTTTGCAGATGAATGTGAAGGGACTGAACCCGCTGGAGGGGGTGAAGCTGGTGCAGCGCTTCAAGCAGCAGTTTCGGGTGCTGCAGCCGGATGTGGTGCTGTCGTACACCATCAAGAACAACATCTTCGGGGCCATGGCGGCGCGAGCGGTTGGGGTGCGGTTCATTCCCAACGTGACGGGGCTGGGCACGGCATTCCTGTCCGGGGGGCTGTTGCAGGCGGTGGCTGAAGGCTTGTATCGCCATGCTTTCAAGGGCCTCCCGTTGGTGTTCTTTCAGAATGGCGATGACCGCGATCTGTTCGTGCGGCGACGCTTGGTGTTGCTGGGACAGGCGCAGTTGCTGCCGGGTTCGGGGATCGATCTTCAGCGGTTTGCGGCGGTCGAGATGCCTTCTGCCGGGCCTGCGCCGGTGTTCCTGATGATTGCGCGGCTGTTGCGCGACAAGGGCGTGGTGGAGTTCGTCGAGGCCGCCCGGCAGGTCAAAGCGTTGCATCCTCAGGCCCGGTTCCAATTGCTGGGTGCGGTGGATGCCGAGAACCGGACCGCCATTCAGCGTTCGACGGTTGAGGGCTGGGTGGCGGAAGGCGTTGTGGAGTACCTGGGAACCACCGACGATGTGCGGCCCTTCATCGTCGCGGCCAGTTGTGTGGTGTTGCCGTCGTACCGGGAAGGCGCGCCCCGCACCTTGATCGAAGCTGCCGCGATGGCGCGACCGCTGATTGCTACGGATGTGCCCGGCTGCCGTTCGGTGGTGGACCATGAAGTATCAGGGCTGCTTTGCCAGGTGCGCGATGCGCAGAATTTGGCGGCGGCGGTACTGCGGTTTGTGGCGATGTCACCGGAAGCGCAGGCCGCGATGGGCCGGGCGGGCAGGGCGAAGATGGCGCGGGAGTTTGATGAGGGGTTGGTGGTGGGGGCGTATCGGGCGGCGATCGGAAAGGCTTCAGCGCCGAGTGGTGAGTGATGTGTGATGAGTGCTGAAGGACGAGATTGCCGCGCCCCCTTCGGGGGCTCGCAATGACAGTGAGGTGGCGGGGGCTCGCAATGACAGGGAAGGTGGTTGGGCTCGCGATGACAGGGAAGGTGGTGGGGGGCTCGCAATGACAGTGCTGAAGGATGGATGCGCAATGAAAAGCCCGCTTTCGCGGGCTTTTTCGTTGATGCGGACCGGTTAGGTCTTGGTGCCGTAGTTGTACTTGTAGCCGCCGTAGTAGTAGCCGTACTTGTATCCATAGCGGCCATGGCGGCCGCGGCCCACCTGGTTGAAGAGGGTGCCGCGCACCTGTACGCCGGCGCGGTGCAGGCGATTGGCGGTTTCTTCAATCATCCGCATCGGGTGCTGGCCGGCCTTGAGCACGATCAGGGCGATGCCGGCATGGCGGCCGATGATGGCGGCGTCGGTCACCGCCAGCACCGGCGGGGTGTCGACGATCACGTGGTCGAACATGCGCGACAGGCCGTTCAGCAGCTCCACGAAGCGTTCGTTCACCAGCAGTTCGGACGGGTTGGGCGGCAGCGTGCCGGTGGGGATCACGTGCAGGTTGGGGAACGGCGTGCTGCGGATGCACTCCTCGGCGCTGGCGCTGCCGCTGATCAGTTCCGACAGCCCGGGCTCGCGGGTCTTGTTCACCATCTTGTGCAGGTGGCCGCGGCGCATGTCGGCGTCCACCACCACCACCCGCCGGCCGGCGTCGGCGAGGGCGGCGCCCAGGTTGATGCTGACGAACGATTTGCCCAGCTCCGGCTCGGGGCCGGTGAGCATGATGATGTTGTTGGGCGCATCCATCGCCGCAAAATGCAGGGCAGTGCGCACGCTGCGGATGGCCTCCATCGCCGGCCCCTTGGGCTCGGACAGCGCCAACATGACCGGCGCCAGCTTTTTCTTTTCGATGATCTTGGCGAGCTTGCCCTGTTCCGGGGAGTAGGGAATGGTGCCGTAAGTGGGCAGGCCCAGGCGCTTCTCGACTTCGGCCGGGTCATCCACGCCGTTGCGCAGCAGGTGGATGAGAAAGGCGATACCGGTGCCCAGCACCAGGCCGGCCAGCAGGCCGATGATGAGAGACTTCGAGCGGCTGGGGGCGGATGGCCACACCGGCTTTA